>CAWAQJ010000018.1:0-647041 GCA_963784175.1 uncultured Actinomycetes bacterium
GAGAAGGAGAAGGGCATCGAGGACGACACGCTCGTCCGTGCTCTCGAGGACGCTCTCCTCGCCGCGTACAAGAAGACGCCGGGCGCCGCCCGGCACGCACACGTCGAGCTCGACCGCGTCAGCGGCGACTTCCGCGTGTGGTCGATCGAGCTGCCCGCCGACGTCGAGGAGCGCCTCCTGGATGAGGCCCGCGAGCGCGCGCTCACCGAGCTCGAGGCCGCCGAGGCCGAGAACGGCGAGCGCTCGCACACGCTGCTCTCGGACGACGACCTCTCGATCGACTGGTCGGACGTGCCCCCGGACCAGGTGAAGCGCACCGACGTCACGCCGGAGAACTTCGGCCGCATCGCCGCGCAGACGGCCAAGCAGGTGATCCTCCAGCGGATCCGCGAGGCCGAGCGCGAGATGATGTACGACGAGTACGTCGACCGCGTCAGCGAGGTCGTGACCGGCATCGTCCAGCAGGCCGGCGACCGCAACAACGTGCTCGTCGACCTCGGCAAGGTCGAGGCGCTCCTGCCGCGCTCGGAGCAGGTCGACGGCGAGCGCTACGAGCAGGGCAGCCGCATCAAGGCCGTCATCACCGAGGTCCGCTCGGGGACGAAGGGCCCACAGGTCATCCTCTCCCGCCGCGACCCGGAGCTGATCAAGACGCTCTTCGAGCTCGAGGTCCCCGAGATCGCCGACGGCCTCGTCGAGATCCGCGGCGTGGCCCGCGAGCCCGGCTACCGCTCCAAGATCGCCGTCGAGTCCCACGTCCAGGGCGTCGACCCGGTCGGCGCCTGCGTCGGCCCGCGAGGGTCGCGCGTGCGCATGGTCGTGTCGGAGCTCCGCGGCGAGAAGATCGACATCATCCCGTGGAACCCGGAGCCCGCGAGGTTCGTCGCGAAGGCGCTCTCGCCGGCCCGCGTCCGCGAGGTGCTCGTGGACGACGAGACCATGGAGGCGACGGTCGTCGTCCCCGACGACCAGCTCTCGCTCGCCATCGGCAAGGAGGGCCTCAACGCCCGCCTCGCCGCCCGGCTGACGGGCTGGAAGATCGACATCGTGTCCGAGTCCGAGTTCGCCCGCACCGAGGCCGAGGCGGCCTTCGGCGGAGGCGTCGACGAGGAGTTCTCGGGCCGCTGCGCCGCAGTGCTCTCCAACGGCAAGCGCTGCCCGAACACCTCGGTGCCCGGCTCGCGCTACTGCGGGATCCCCGCCCACCGCGAGCTCGCAGCCCGCGAGGAGGCCGGGGAGGAGCTCGACCCCTCCGAGGCCGTGCCGATCGGCGGCATGCCCGAGGAGACGCCCGAGGCCGAGGCCGACGGCGAGGTCCCGGCCGACGGCGACGACACCGCGGAGCCCCAGGACGAGGCGGCCAAGGCCGCGCCCGAGGAGGAAGAGCAGCCTGCGTCGTGAGCGAGCCCATCAGGACGTGCGTCGGGTGCGGTCGCAAGGCGCCGCAGTCCGAGCTCGTGCGCTTCGCGGCGCCGGAGGGAGTGCTCGAGGCGGACGCGGGTCGGAGGCTCCCCGGCAGGGGCGTCTACACCTGTCCCCGTCCGTCGTGCTTCGAGAAGGCGGCGGCGCACCGGGCGTTCGCCCGCACGCTGCGACGAACCGTCACCATCCCTTCGGGATTGAAAGCGTCTATACAGGAGGACTAGGCTCGCGCCGTGGCTGATCGCCAGAGACCATTGAGACCGCGGGGCGGCGCGCCGGGAGGCCGCCGCAAGCGCCGCGTGGTCATCGACACGCAGGCCGCCCGCCCGCGCCCCGACCGCCCGCAGCGCGACGGCGTCAAGCAGCCGCCGCGCGAGCCGCAGCCGGCGCCGACGCCGCCGACCGGGCCCGTCAAGGTCAACTCGGGCGCGACGGTCAAGGAGCTGTCCGCCGCGCTCGGCGTGTCCGTCCCCGAGATCATCAAGATCATGATGGGCGTCGGCGAGATGGTCACCATCACGCAGACGCTCTCGGACGACGCCATCGAGCTGATCGCGACGGAGTCCAAGAAGGAAGTCGAGATCAAGCACGCCGACGAGGAGGAGCTCGAGCCGGAGACCTACGAGGACGACCCCGACGACCTCACGGCACGTCCGACGGTCGTCACGATCATGGGTCACGTCGACCACGGCAAGACGACGCTGCTCGACGCCATCCGGGAAAGCGCCGTCGTGGAGACGGAGGCCGGCGGCATCACGCAGCACATCGGCGCCTACCAGGTCGACCACAACGGCCGGCGCGTGACGTTCCTCGACACGCCGGGCCACGAGGCGTTCACCGCGCTCCGCGCCCGCGGCGCCAAGGTGACTGACATCGCCGTGCTCGTGGTCGCGGCCGACGACAGCGTCATGCCGCAGACGGTCGAGTCGATCAACCACGCCCGCGCCGCCGAGGTGCCGATCGTCGTCGCCGTGAACAAGATCGACAAGCCGGAGGCGAACCCGCAGCGCGTGCGCCAGGATCTCACCACGCACGGGCTCCAGCCGGAGGAGTGGGGAGGCACGACGCAGTTCGCGGACGTGTCGGCGAAGACCCGGGAGGGGCTCGACGACCTCGTCGAGCGCATCCTGCTCGTCTCCGACGCCGAGCTGGAGCTGCAGGCGAACGCCAAGGCGGAGGCCTCCGGGCCGATCATCGAGAGCCGCCTCGACGTCGGCCGCGGCCCGGTCGCGACGATGCTCGTGATGCGCGGCACGCTCAGGGTCGGCGACGCCATCGTCGCCGGCGACGCCTGGGGCAAGGTGCGCGCGCTCCTCGACTTCCGGGGCGAGAAGGTCAAGGAGGCCGGCCCCGGCACGCCGGTCGAGATCCTCGGCTTCGACAAGCCACCGGCAGCCGGAGAGCACGGCCACGTGGTCGAGAACGACCGCCAGGCGCGCCATCTCGCGCAGTTGCGCGGCCAGCGCGTTCGGGCCGAGCAGCTTGCCCGCGGGTCCAAGAAGGGCGTCTCCCTCGACGACCTCTTCACGCAGATGGAAGAGGGCGCGATCCGCGAGCTCAACATCATCGTGAAGGCGGACGTCCAGGGCTCGATCGAAGCCGTCGTCGGCGAGCTCTCGAAGATCGACCACCCCGAGGTGGGCGTCAACGTCATCCACACCGGCATCGGCGCGATCACCGAGGGCGACATCATGCTCGCCTCGGCCTCGAACGCAGTCGTGATCGGCTTCAACGTCCGCCCGAACGCCGAGGCGCGCTCACTGGCCGAGCGCGAGGGCGTCGACCTGCGGACGTACCGGGTCATCTACCAGCTCACGGACGACATCCGTCAGGCGCTCGTCGGGATGCTCGCGCCCGAGACGCGCGAGGACATCCTCGGCGAGGCCGAGGTGCGCGCAATCTTCCGCGCTTCGCGCCTGGGCGTGATCGCCGGCTGCTACGTCACGAGCGGCGTCATCCGGCGCAACGCGCAGGTGCGCGTCATCCGCGAGGGCACCGTGATCTACGAGACGACGATCGCGAGCCTGAAGCGGTTCAAGGACGATGTCCGCGAGGTCCAGGAGAGCTTCGAGTGCGGCATCCTCCTGGAGAACTTCAACGACGTGAAGGAAGGCGACGTCCTCGAGGCCTTCGAGACGCGCGAGATCGAGCGCACGGACCTCTCGGTGGCCGGGAACGGCGGCGCGCCGGCCGACACGGAGCCAGAGCCCGACGACGCCGAGTAGCCGCCCGCATGGGCACCGGCTACGTCGGCATCCTCTCCGCCGAGCTTCACTTCCCCGACAACCACTCGCTCAAGGGGAAGCGCAAGGAGCTCCTGTCCGTCAAGGCGCAGCTCCAGCGGCGGTTCGGCGCGTCCGTGGCCGAGGTCGACCACCACGACGTATGGCAGCGATCGCGGCTGACCCTCTCCTGCGTCGCGCGCGAGCACGCGGAGCTGCTGGGGCTCCTCGACGGCGCCGAGCGGTTCCTCGCCTCGCAGGCGTTCGAGCTCACCCGGGTCGAGCGGGAGGTGGTCACGCTTGACGACTGACCGCATGCGCCGCGTCAACGAGTCCGTCCGCCAGGTGCTGTCGGAGTCGCTCGGCGACCTCAAGGATCCCCGCATCGGCTTCGTCACGATCACCGGCGTGGAAACGAGCCCCGACCTCCGTCACGCCAAGGTCTTCGTCAGCGTCCTCGGCTCCGTCAAGAAGCGCGACGCGACCATCTCCGGCCTCAACTCCTCGCACGGCGTCCTCCAGGCCACCCTCGCGAAGGAACTACGGATGAAGAGAACCCCTCAGCTGACCTTCGAGTACGATCCGACCGTGGAGCGGGGAGTGCGGCTCTCCGCGCTCATCGATGAGCTCAACCCAGAGGACAACGCAGACGGCTGACTTGGCCGCGGTCGTAGATGCGATTCGATCGCACGACCGCTTCATCGTCACCACCCATGAAAACCCGGACGGAGACGCCCTCGGCTCCATCCTGGCCATGAAGCTTGCCCTGGACGCGCTGGGGAAGGACGGGATCATGTACCTGTCCGGCAGCGTCCCGCTCCCGCACGAGTACGGCTTCATGCCGCTCGAAAGCCTCACGCGGACCCTGCCCGACGACGCGGCCGAGCGGGTCGTCCTCGCGCTCGACTGCGCGAACGAGCGCCGGCTCGGGCCCGACCCGACGTTGCTCCAGCAGGCGCCGCTCGTCGTCAACATCGACCACCACCACGACAACAACCGCTTCGGGCACGTCAATTTCGTGGTCTCCGACGCGTCCTCGACGGGCGAGATCCTCCGCGACCTCCTCTCCGAGCTCGGGGTCGAGCTGACGCCCGAGATCGCGGAGGCGCTCTACATCGCGCTCGTCACGGACACGGGCCGCTTCCAGTACGCGAACACGACGCCGAGGGCGCTCCGGCTCGCCGCGGAGCTGGTGGAGGCCGGCGCGAACGTCCACCGCGTCTTCCAGGACGTCTACGAGAACGTCGCGTTCGCCAAGATCAAGCTCCTCGCCCGCGCGCTCGCCAAGGCGCGGGTGATCGAGGGGGGACGCGTGATCGTCTCCGACCTCGAGCGCACCGACTTCGACGCGGCAGGGGCGGAGGAGCCCTTCGCCGAGGGGATCATCGACTTCCTGCGCGCCGTCGAGGGCACCGAGCTCGTCGCGCTCATCCGCGAGCCGCCCACGCAGAACGGCCCGACCAGGCGCGTCAGCCTGCGCACGCGTGCCGAGGGCATCGACGTCTCCGCGATCGCCCGCAAGAGCGGCGGCGGCGGCCACCGCCAGGCCGCCGGCTTCTCGAGCGAGGCCTCGACGGACGAGATCGTGGACTTCATCCGCCGCGAGTTCCTCGCCCAGGCCCCGGGCGACTCCCAGCCGGCCTCCTAGCCTCACCGGCCACCCGCGCGCGGATGCCTAGACTGCTTCGCCGTGGCCGGATCCTCGACATCGGGGCTCGTGCTCGTCGACAAGCCTGCCGGGCCCTCCTCGTTCGCGGTCGTCGACCAGCTCCGCCGGGGCTTCGGGACGAAGGCGGGTCACGCCGGAACGCTCGACCCACTGGCTACGGGGCTACTCCTTGTGCTGCTCGGACGCGGAACGCGGCTCGCCCGCTACCTCGTGGGGCTCGACAAGCGCTACGTGACCGAGGTGCGGCTCGGGCTGCGCACGTCGACGGGCGACGGGGAAGGGGAGGTGATCGAGGAGACAGCGGTTGCCACCGAGCGGGACATGCTGGCGCTCCAGGGCGAGGTCGAGCTGGCCGTGCCGGCGGCGAGCGCAGTCAAGATCGAGGGCGAGCGCGCGTACAAGCTCCACCGTCGCGGCGTCGCCGTCGAGATGCCCATGCGCCGCTCCGAGATCCACGACCTGCGCATCCACCGCTATGCGCCACCGCTGGTCGAGCTCGAGCTCCACGTCTCCAGCGGGACGTACGTGAGGGCGATCGCCGACGCGCTCGGCGGGCACTGCCGCTGGCTCCGACGCACGGCCGTCGGGCCTTTCCGAGTCGAGGACGCAGACGACACACGCGTCCTCCCGCTGCTCGCCGCGATGGTCCACCTCCCCGAGCGACAGCTCGACGAGGTTGAGGCAGGGCTCGTGCGCACCGGCCGCCCCGTCGAAGGGGCGGGGGAGGGCCCGGTCGCGCTCTGGACGGGCGACGGCGAGCTCGTGGGCGTCGGCATCGGAGATGGAGGGACGATCAGGCCGGAAACGGTCGTCGCATGAGGCTCCTCCGGGGGCATGACTTCCGCAACCTCTGGGTCGGACAGTCGATCTCGCTCCTCGGCGACCAGATCAGCTACATCGCCCTCCCGCTTGTCGCGGTGCTCGTCCTCGATGCCGGCCCCGCCGAGATGGGCTACCTCGGCGCCGCAGCCCTGATGCCGCACCTCCTGCTCTCGCTGCCGGCCGGCGCGTGGCTCGACCGGGTCGCACGGCGGCGGCGGATCCTGATCGCCTGCGACCTCGCGCGGGCGGCCGTCCTGGCCACAGTGCCGATCGCCTACGCCTTCGACGCCCTCACGCTCGGCCAGCTCTACTCGGTCGCGTTCCTGGCAGGGTGCTTCGCCGTCTTCTTCGACGTCTCCTACCCGACCGTCTTCGTCGCGGTCACGCCCCGCGAGCAGTTCCTCGAGGGGAGCTCGCTCATGAACGGAAGCCGCTCCTTCTCGTACATCGCGGGCCCGAGCCTCGGTGGACTCCTCGTCCAGGCCTTCAGCGCGCCGTTCACGATCCTGGCGGACGCCGTCTCCTACCTCTTCTCGGCGCTCTTCCTCGGGCGTGTCCGGGCCGCCGAGGCGCCGGTCGAAGACGTCGAGGGCAGCGTCCGTAGCCGCGTCGCCGAGGGCATCCGCTTCATCGCGGGCAACGAGATCTTCCGGCCGGCATTCCTCGCGACGGCGACGCTCAACTTCTTCAACTACGCCTTCAGCGCGCTCTTCGTCCTCTACGCGACCAGGACGCTGGACATCGAGGCGGGCACGCTCGGGCTCATTCTGGGCGCAGGCGCGGTCGGCGGTCTCCTGGGCGCGACGTTTGCCGCACGTCTGGGGCGCAGGATCGGCGTCGGGAGGGCTTTCCTGCTGGGCTGCATCCTCTTTCCGGCACCATTGGTCCTCATCCCGCTCGCGGAGGGGCCGCGCTCGGTCATCATCGGGATGCTCTTCGCCGCGGAGTTCCTCTCCGGGATGGGCGTCATGATCCTCGACATCAACGGCGGCTCGATCATCTACGCGCTCACGCCCGACAGGATCCGCTCGCGCTCCCAGGGTGCGTTCAACTTCGTCAACTGGGGCATCCGGCCGATCGGAGCGCTCGTCGGGGGCGCCCTCGGCGCCTGGATCGGCGTGAGGACAACACTCTGGATCTCCAGCATCGGCGCGATCGCCGGCGTTCTGTGGCTATTGCCCTCACCCGTGCCGGCGCTGCGCGAGTTGCCGGAGGAGGCCGTATGACCGTCGCGCGCTCGCCGGCCGAGCTCGAGCCCGCCGAGCGCGCGGTCGCGATCGGGACCTTCGACGGCGTGCACCGCGGCCACCTGCGGGTGATCGACGCGCTCCGGGAGAGCGGGCTGCGCTCGACGGTTCTCACCTTCGACCCGCACCCGCGGCTCGTCCTCGGCTACGACGTCCAGCTGCTGACGACCTTCGAACGGCGGCTGGAGCTCCTCCAGGAGGCCGGCCCGGACGAGATCCTCGTCGTCGAGTTCACCCCGGAGCTCTCACGCCGTGAGCCCGAGGAGTTCGTCGCCGACTACCTGACGGCGATCGGCGCGCGGGCCGTCGTCGCGGGCGAGGACTTCCGCTTCGGCGCCGGGCGGAGGGGCGACGTCGACCTCCTGCGCCGCTGCGGGCTGGACGTGCGCGCGGTCCCGCTCCTGGAAGGCGTCTCCTCGAGCCGTATCCGCGAGCTCGTCACAGACGGCGACCTGCGCGGAGCCGCTGAGCTGCTCGGCCGGCCGTTCGAGGTCGAAGGCGTGGTGGTCGCGGGCGACCAGCGCGGCGGGACGCTCGGCTTCCCGACCGCGAACCTCGCGCCCGAGGCGCACCTGCTCATCCCGGCCTTCGGGATCTATGTCGGCGAGGCCCTCGGCACGCGCGCGGCGGTCTCCATCGGCGTCAACCCGCACTACGGCGGGAACGAGCGCCGAATCGAGGCCTTCCTGCTGGACTTCGAGGGCGACCTCTACGGGGAGCACTTCCGGCTCGAGCTCTGGGAAAAGCTGCGCGACGAGCGGGCGTTCGAGAGCGAGGAGGAACTCGTGGCTCAGATCGCCGACGACGTCGCGGCCGCGCGGGCGGCGACACGCCCGTGACATTCGCTGCAAGTTTTCGCCCCTTTCGTGGCTCTCTCTTTGTATGGGCGCCCCTGCGCTATCCGTCCGTTGCCTGGGATGCGGGTCCGTCTATCGCGCTCCCGTGGGCGAGGGAACCGGCACGCTGAGCGGCGGCTGCCCGCTCTGCGGCTACGTCGGCTGGGTGCCGATCGAGCAGACGATCATGGGAGCGACAGAGCCGACCCGCTCCTCCGCGGATCCGCCGCCGCCCCCGCCCGCGCCACCGCGCTGACGCCGCCGAAGTAGTGGTGGAGCTCGCTCCACAGGCGCACGTCGTATCCCTCGCCCTCGAGCGCGACGATTGCCGCTTCCTCGAACCCGGGCTCCAGATGAACGATCGTTCCCGTCGAGTGGAGCCGGGGACGGTCGACCGCCTCCTGCGCGGACAGATCCTGGTCCAGGATTCCCGAGAGCACCTGCGCCAGGGCGGGGCGGAGGCGCGTCCCGCCCGCCGCGCCGGCCCCCAGGACGAGGCCGTCCGCGTCGAGCGCGATCGTGGGCGACATCATGCTGGCCATGCGCCCGCCCGGCTCGAGCGGGCCGATGAGCAGATCGGATTCGCCGAGCATGCTGTTCAGGTGGACGTCGTAGCCGGGCAGGAAGTCCCCTGACCCGAGCCCCAGGCTCGTCGTGAGCACGCAGGCGTTCCCGTCCCGGTCGACGACCGTCAGGTTCGTCGTGTGCTCGTACGTGCGGCCGCTGTAGAGCGGCGCGGCGAGCACACGGGCGAACGTCAGCGCCCGGTCGGCCGGAGAGGCGTCGCGGAGCGGGGGCAGGGCCGCCAGCGTGTCGACGAGCTGCGAGAGGCCGCCGCGCGTCTGGACCCGGACGCCGGCGTAGGGCGCCTCGACGGGCTCGAGCCAGACGACCTCGTAGGCGCCCAGGTCGTCCGGCGTCACGAGGCCCTCGCGCTCCTCCATCAGCGCGAGCAGCGCCTTCGCCATCGTCCCTTCGTAGAACGTTCGGGCGCCCTCATCGGCGATGACCTCGAGCGCCGCCGCGAGCCCGGGCTGCTCCAGGCGGTCGCCCTCCTCGAGCAGACGGCCGCCCGGCGCGTAGATCCGCCCGCCCTCCCGCATCGTCATGACCGGGGCGAGCATGGCCAGGCACTTCGCGTGCGCCAGTGGCATGGAGACTCCCGACCGCGCCAGGCGGATCGCCGGCTCCACGAGCCGCTCCCAGGGGAGCACGCCCGCGCGGCGCCAGAGCTCCTCAAGCCCTGCAGGCACTCCCGGAACCGCGCACGTCGCTGCCCCGACGAAGTAGTGCACGAGCTCCTCGCCGAAAGGCACCGCCAGCTCCTCGAGCTCGGGCGATTGCCGGGGGCGGCCGAGGCCGGGCACGGCGACGAAGAAGTCGAGGATCTCAGCCCGGTCGCTGCCCGCGTCGAGCCACGCCGCGTACCCGCCTCCGAGGATCCCGGTCATGACCGTTTCCGCCACGCAGGAAGCGAGCGCAGCCGCGACGGCAGCGTCGGCGGCCGTGCCGCCGTCCGCGAGGATCTCCAGGCCCGCCTCAGCCGTAGCCGGGTGGCCCGCGGCTACGCCGGGGGGTACGGACACCTTTGCTAGCCTACGTCCGTCGTGACCCTCACGAAGGACGCAAAGCAAGAGATTTTCGACCGCCACGGCAGCAACGGGGCGGACACCGGGTCCCCGCAGGTACAGATCGCGCTCCTCACAAGGCGCATCGAAGAGCTCACCGAGCACCTGCGGACACACCGGAAGGACCACCACTCGCGCCGCGGGCTCCTCAAGCTCGTCGGGCAGCGACGTCGGCTTCTCAACTACCTGCAGAAGCGCGACCTCGAGGGCTACCGAGCCCTCATCAAAGAGCTCGGCCTCAGGAGGTAGGCGGAAGCAGCTCCCACACCGCCGCCCACCAAGGGCCAAACGACCCCCGGGAGACCGGGTGGAAGTTTGAGGGAGCTCCGTCCGGCGGGGACTGCCTCAAACCTCCGCCTCCGTCTCCCGTAGGAGATAGGAGGAACATGAGCACGATCGCACCAGAAAAGACTTCGGTCTCGGTGACCGCTGGGCGCAGTGAGATCACCATGGAGACCGGCCACCTTGCCAAGCAGGCCGACGGCGCCGTCGTCCTGCGGAGCGGGGACACAATGATCCTCGCCACGGCGACGGGTCGCCTCGAGGCACGGGAGGGCGCGGACTTCTTCCCGCTCACCGTCGACGTCGAGGAACGCATGTACGCGGCCGGGAAGATCCCCGGCGGCTTCTTCAAGCGCGAGGGACGCCCGACCGAGAAGGCGATCCTCACCGCCCGCATGATCGACCGCCCGATCCGGCCGCTCTGGCCGAAGGGCTTCCGGAACGAGGTGCAGGTCATCTGCACCACGCTTTCGGCCGATCTCGTCACGCCATACGACATCCTCTGCATCAACGGCGCGTCGGCGGCGCTGATGATCTCGCCGCTGCCGTTCCAGGGCCCGGTGGGCGCCGTCCGCATCGCCCTGATCGACGGCGAGCTCGTCATCAACCCGTCGCTCCCCGAGGTCGAGGACTCCGACCTCGACCTGATCGTCGTCGGCACGAAGGAAGGCCTGACGATGGTGGAGGCCGGCGCTGCGGAGGTGCCCGAGGAGAAGCTGCTCGAGGCATTCGACATCGCCCACGTCGAGATCCGCAAGCTCTGCGAGGCCCAGGAAGACCTGCGGCGTCAGGTCGGCAAGCCGAAGTGGCTCGACGTCGACCTGACCGAGGAGCTCGACAGCGCCCATGGCGAGCGCATCGCGTCGCGCATCTCGAGCGACGGTCTGCGCGAGGGCGCGGCCGCCGTCGTCGAGCTCGTGGAGGAGCTCTGCCCGCCGCTCACGATCGACTCCACCGAGGAGGACATCGTCCGCGAGACGCAGGTTCGCTCGAGCCTCGACGCCATCCTCGAACGGCGCCGCCTCGAGGCCGTCCTCGGCGCAGTGCGCGAGCAGTTCGAGGACGGGCTCCGCGCTCTCACGGAGGCCGAGCAGGACTCGAAGCAGCTCAAGTCGGCCAAGCGCGCGCTGCTCTACGACAACATCATCGAATCGGTCGATCTGCCGTTCCCGGTCGGCCCCGCCACGGTCGAGGGTGAAGCCCCGGCCGTGAAGGACAATCTCACCCGCAACTACGTCAAGAAGGCCGCCGAGGCCATCTACAAGGAGCTGATCCGCCGGAAGATCGCCGTCGAGAAGCGGCGCCCCGACGGGCGCGGCACGGACGAGATCCGGCCGATCGCATGCGAGGTCGGGCATCAGCCCGCGCACGCACGGCTCGGCGCTGTTCATCCGCGGAGAGACGCAGATCCTCACGCTCCTCACGCTGGGCACCGCAAAGGAGGGGCAGCGCATCGACGACCTCTCCCTCGAGTCGGAGCGCCGCTACATGCACCACTACAACTTCCCGCCCTACTCGGTCGGGGAGACGGGCTTCATGCGAGGCCCGAAGCGGCGCGACATCGGCCACGGCGCCCTTGCCCAGCGCGCGCTCGAGCCGGTTATCCCGACCACTGACGAGTTCCCGTACACGATCCGTCTCGTCTCGGAGACGCTCGAGTCGAACGGCTCGTCGTCGATGGGCTCGGTCTGCGGCTCGACGCTCGCGCTGATGGACGCAGGCGTGCCGATCAAGCGGCCGGTCAGCGGCATCGCGATGGGCCTCGTCAAGGAGGGCGACGACTACGTCATCCTCACCGACATCCAGGGCGCCGAGGACCACCTCGGCGACATGGACTTCAAGGTCGCCGGCACACGCGAGGGAATCACCGCGCTTCAGATGGACATCAAGATCACCGGCGTCACGCAGGAGATCATGAGCAGCGCGCTCGCTCAGGCGAAGCAGGCGCGCGAGGCCATCCTCGAGAAGATGGCGGAGGCTCTGTCCGAGTCGCGCGAGGAGCTCGCGGCGCACGCCCCGCGGATCACGTCGATCTCGATCGACCCCGAGCAGATCGGCCTCATCATCGGCAAGGGCGGCGAGACGATCCGCGGCCTCGAGTCCGACTACGAGGTGCAGATCGACATCGAGGAGGACGGGACGATCCTCATCTACGCCACCGAGGGCGAGAAGGCCGACGCCGCGATCGCGGCCATCCAGGGCCTGACCAAGGAGCCCGAGGTGGGGGACACGTACACCGGCAAGGTCGTGAAGACGACCGACTTCGGCGCCTTCGTCGAGCTCAAGAAGGGCACCGACGGCCTCCTCCACGTCTCGAACGTGGGGCCGGGCCGCGTGGGTCACATCGAGGACGTCATCAGCCGCGGAGACGTGCTGGACGTCGTCGTGCAAGAGGTCGACAAGGCCCGCGGCCGGATCGGTCTCAAGCTCGTCGGCAAGCACGAGAACGGCACCGTCGTTCAGCCCGAGGAGCTCATCGAGCGGGCGAAGGACGCTCCGCCGCGCGAGCGGCGCGAGCGCGACGGCGACCGCGGACCACGGCGCGGCGGCGGCGACCGTGGCCGCGGCCGCGGCCGGCGAGACGACGGCTAGCTCCTAGCTGGTAGGAACGCGAAGCTGCGCGGGCCGTCCCTCGGGGACGGTCCGCTCGCTTCGGAGCCGCAGGAACATGCGTGTGAGGCGCCCGAGCGCGTACTCGTAGACGGCGGCGCCGAGGTTGGTGCCGGCCAGGAAGACGAGCGCGTCGTTGGACGAGACCGAATCGCTGACGACGGCGGCTCCGAACGCGCCCGCGTAGTAGGGGATCTCCTTGACCAACTCGGTGGCGACGTACCCCGCCTGCGACGCCAGCCGGCGCGCTCGCGCGCTCTTCCGGCCGAGGCCGGCCAGATCGTACGCGGCCTTCGAGAGCGCGCTCGTACTCGTGCCCGTCTCTTCGAGCAGTCGCCAGTTCGCGGCGAGGTTGACCCGGAGGCCGGCGCCCCAGACGACGTACGTGGCGGCGAGGAACGCCACGACGAGCCAGTGATCGGCGCCGCGGAGCGGTTGGGCGGCGGCCAGGGCAACGCCGGCCGCGGTGGCGAAGGCGTCGAGCAGATAGGTGGAGGCGACGGTCGCGGCGAGCGTTACTGCCCAGCGCTTCGTCCGGGAGAACTCGCTTCGGGGCGCTGAAGGGGAGGGAGGATCCACGACGAATTACGTACGTACCGTACGTACGTAAACTAGAACGGATTGTTACAAATGTCAAGGAGGGACACCGTGGCTTCGAGTTCGCGTAAACGCTCGACGCTTCCCCGGGACGAGGCGCGCCGGCGCTATGTCGAGATCGGAGAGCGTGTGGTTCTCGAGCAAGTTCGGACCGACGCGCGCCGCTTCGACCAGGAGTCGATCGCCGTCGGCCCGTTCGCCCGCCTCGACGCCGGAGCGGTCGCAGCGCGCGAAGGAAAGACCCGAGGCGCCGTCACGAACCTGTTCGGAAGTCAGTCCGCGTTCCAGGCAGAGACGATGGCGCTGGCGCTCAACACCTGGGAGTTCATCGAGCGGATCGAGTATCCGGACCCCGCCGCGTTCGAGACGGTCGACGAATGGGTGGACGCCTTCTTCGCCGGCGAATCAGCCAGGGGCCCAGTGCACCGCGCCGACCCTGAGGTGACCTACGCCTCGCTCTGGGCGCTCTGGCTGAGCACGGTTCCCTACGGCCTGTGGAGCGAACGGGCAAGCGCGCCTGGCCTCGAAGAGCAGCTTCAGCACCTCCAGCACCTCGAGCAGGTGCTCGGAAGTGCCCTCGATCGCTTCCACCTCAAGCTGCGCGAGGGGACGACCCTCCGCGATCTCGCCTCGGCGATCGCAAGCCTGACCGAAGGCGTGTGGCTCAACCAGTGCCTCACCCGGACGCATCCCTCCGACCCGTCGCAGCCCGTCGCCGAGCTCCTGCGCCGCTCGGGGCGCCTGCTCTGGGCAGGGGCGACGGTCCCGCGCTAACGCATCAGTCTGCCCGCGAGCGCTGGGCGAGCGCGACGCCGCCGAGGATGAGCGCGCCGCCGACCGCGAGCCAGACGGTGATCGGCTCGTCGAGGAAGAGCGCGCCCATGAGCACGGCGAGCGCGGGGATCGCGTAGGTGTAGGACACGGCCCGCGTGGGCCCGAGCCCGCGCAACCCGACGTTCCAGGCCGCGTAGCCGAAGAGGGTGCAGACGACGCCGAGGTAGAGAATCAGCGAGGCAGAGCTCGCGGACATCTCCGCCACCGCGTCCACGGTGGAGGGCCGCACGAAAGGGACGAGCCCGAGCATGCCGACGAGGCTCGAAGCGGCCGTGAGCGCCAGCAGCCCGTACCGCTGGAGCAGCGGCTGGAGGAGGACGTTGTAGAGCGCGAACGCGACCGGCGCGCCGATCACGATCAGCGGCCCCTTCGCGTTGGCGAACGAGAGCTCGGCGCCCGCGCCGAGGAGGACGACAACCGCAACGCCGGCAAAGGCGACAGCGAGCCCGGCGATCCTGCGAGGCCCGGCGCGTTCGAGACCGAGCGCGGCCGCGAGCAGGAGCGTCAGCGCGGGGGAGAGGGCGACCACGAGCGCCGCCGTCCCCGATGTCGTGTACTTCGTGCCGATGTTCAGGGACATGTGGTAGCCGGTGACCACGGCCACGCCCGCCAGCCCGAGCCGCACCGCGTCGCGCCTGGTCAGCCCCGGAAGGCCGCCCGCGGCCCAGAGCAGCAGCGCGAAGCCGGGTGCGGCCACCGCGTAGCGGAGGATCGCGATGTCCGGGGCTGCCACACCCCTGTCGAGCAACACCTTGATCGCGGAGAACGAGCCGGCCCAGAAGACGACCACGAGCACCAGCGCGACGTGCGCCGAGGCCGTCCTGCGCGCGAGGGGGAGGGCGGTGTCCATCCACGAGTTGTAACCGTCGGGAACCGCTCTACGTGAGATCGCGCACCCAGGCGATAATGGCGCGGTGACGCGTTACGACGCGATCGTCGTCGGTGCCGGCCCGGCCGGCTCGACGTGTGCGCACAGGCTCGCCTCGGCCGGCGCTTCCGTCCTCGTGCTGGACCGCGCGCGCTTCCCGCGCGACAAGCCGTGCGGCGGCGGCGTCACCGGACGCGCCGCGCGCCTGCTTCCGTTCGCGATCGACACCGTGGTCGAGGACGTGGTCACATCCGTGCGGATGCGACTGCGCTTCGGCGGCTGGGTCGAGCGCGGTCACGGGGAGCCGTTGGTGCTGATGACCCAGCGACGCCGGCTCGACGCCTACCTCCTGGAGCAGGCCGCGGGCGCAGGCGCCGAGGTGCGCGACGGCGTGAAGGTGGAGCACGCCCAGGCGGGCCCCGAAGGTGTCGAGGTGACGGCGGGCGGGGAGCGACTGCACGCCGCGGCGCTCGTGGGCGCCGACGGCGTCAACGGAATCTGCGGCCGGGCGCTGGGGCTCGGCGGAAACCAGGCGATCGGAGTTGCCATAGAAGGCAACGTAGGCTACGACCGCCTCCGGACAGACGACTATCGCGGGCGCGCCGTGCTGGAGCTCGGCGTCGTCCCCGGGGGGTACGGATGGGTCTTCCCCAAGGGCGACCACGTCAACGTCGGCCTGGGCGGCTGGGAGCGTGAGGGGCCGAAGCTCCGAGAGCGGCTGCGCGACCTCTGCGCGGCGCACGGGATCTCCTACGACGATCTCGAGGGGCTCCGCGGCTACCGGCTCCCGCTGCGCTCGCCAAGCTCCTCGCTCGCCCGCGGGCGTGCGGCGGTCGTCGGCGATGCGGCGGGGCTCGTCGACCCGGTCTCCGGGGACGGCATGTTCGAGGCTTTTCTCTCCGGAAAGATTGCCTCCGAGGCGGTGCTCGACGTGCTCGCCGGCCGCGCCGAGGGCCTCGAGCCTTACGGGGAGCGGCTGACCCGCATGCTCGGGACGCACCTCTGGGCCTCGTGGGGCGTGAAGGCCGCACTCGACCGCTTTCCGCGCGCGACTTTCCGCATCGCGCGTTCCCAAATCGTGTGGCGCACGGTCGAGCGGCTCGTGCGCGGCGACATCGAGGACGTCCGTGGGGCGCGCGGGCTCGCCCGGCCGCCGCTGAAGGCTTTGGAGGCGCTCGCACGCGTGTCCGGCGACCCGGGCGGAGCCTTCCGCAGGGCGTGACGCCCTACCATGCGAGCGTGCAGAACTACCTTGTGACCACACTCGACGGCGGGACGCGCGTCGTCACCGAGCCGCTCGGCAGCGTTCGCTCGGTCGCGATCGGCCTCTGGATCGGCGCCGGCTCGCGCGACGAGGACGACGCACACGCCGGCGTCAGCCACTTCCTCGAGCACCTGCTGTTCAAGGGCACCGCGTCCTACTCGGCGCTCGAGATCGCCGAGATCTTCGACACGTTCGGCGGCGAGCTCAACGCCGCGACGGCGCGCGACTACACGGTGGTCTACGCGCGCGTGCTCGACGAGCACCTCGACACGGCCCTCGACGTCATGACCGACATGGTCTTCGCGCCGAGCCTCGCCGACCTCGACGCCGAGCGCGAGGTCGTGCTCGAGGAGATCGCCATGGTCGAGGACTCGCCCCAGGAGCTGATCTTCGACCTCGTCACGAAGGCGGTCTTCGGCGACCATCCGCTCGGCCGGCCGGTGCTCGGCTCGGCAGACGTCATCTCGACGGTCTCGCGCCGCTCGCTCGGCGCGTTCCACCGCCGGCGCTACCGGCCCGACAACGTCGTCGTCGCAACGGCGGGCAGCGTCGACCACGACCGTCTCGTCGAGGCCGTCGACCGGATGCGGAAGAAGGCCGCGGAGCCGCCCGCCCGCCGATCGTCCGTGCGCAGACCGCTCGTCGCGCCACCGCCGCCTGCGCTCGTGTTCCAGCAGAAGGCGACGGAGCAGTACCACGTCTGCCTCGCCGCCCCGGGAATCGCTCGCTCGGACCGTCGCCGCTTCACGGCGTCCATCCTCGACGGCGTGCTGGGTGGATCGGCCTCGTCCCGCCTCTTCCAGGAGATCCGCGAGAAGCGCGGCCTCGCCTACGCCGTCTACACGTTCTCGTCGCAGTACGCGGACACGGGACAGATCGGGGTCTACGTGGGAACCCGCGAGGAGAACCTCGGCGAGTGCCTGCGCATCGTGGCCGAGCAGATCGGCGACATCTCCGAGCACGGCCCGCGGCCCGACGAGCTCGCGCGCGCCAAGGAGAACCTCAAGGGCCGGATCATGCTCGCCATGGAGATGACGTCGAACCGGATGAGCCGGCTCGGGAAGTCGCTGATCACGGACAGCGAGCTCCTCGACCTCGACCGGATCCTCGCGGAGATCGAGGCGGTCGACGCGGACGGGGTCGCCCAGCTCGCCGAGGTGCTGCTCTCGCCCGAGTCCTTCTCGGTCGCCTCCATCGGGCCGACCGAGGAGCGCTTCCTCGAAGCCGTCGAGCCGGTCTGTCCCGGTCTCGTGGAGCGCGCCGCCGCGTGAATGTCCTACTGCTCGGCGCGGGCGGGAAGGTCGGCGCCGCGCTCGCACCGCGGCTCGCCGAGGCCGGCCACGCGGTCACGCCGGTCGGCAAGCAGGACGACTGGGATCCTGCAGGTCACGACGCCGCGGTGGACTTCACCAGGCCGGACGCCGTGCGCGGGAGCGTCGAGCGCTGCCTCGCGGCCGGCGTGGCGACGGTGGTGGGGACCACGGGGCTCGCGGAGGAGGACCTCGCGTCGTTCGACTTGCTGGCCCGTGAGCACGGCGTAGCCTGCTTCGTGGCGCCCAACTTCGCGATCGGAGCGGTGCTGATGATGCGCCTCGCCGCCCTGGCGGCCGAGCACATGCCGCGTGCCGAGATCATCGAGCTGCACGACGAGGCGAAGGTCGACGCGCCCTCGGGCACGGCGAAGGCTACGGCGAAGCGGCTCCCCGGCGAGGTTCCGATCCACTCGGTGCGCCTCCCGGGCCTCGTCGCCCACCAGGAGGTGCTGTTCGGCGGCGACGGACAGCTCCTGACGATCCGCCACGACACGTTTTCGCGCGAGGCGTTCGTCCCCGGCGTCCTGCTGGCCCTCGAGCGCCTGCAGACGCTCGATCCGGGACTCACGGTGGGGCTCGACTCGCTTCTCACCTGAGCCCGAACGTCACGTCGGCGACGGCGATTACAATGCGATCGATGCTCGGCGAGGTCCTGACAGCCGTCGTCACACCCTTCCGCGAGGACGGGTCTGTCGACCTGGACGCCTTCCGGAAGCTCTGCACGCACCTGATCGAGACCGGTTCCGACGGCGTCGTCGTCGCCGGGACGACCGGGGAGTCCCCGACGCTGCACGACGACGAGCGGCTCTCGCTCTTCGCCGCCGCGGTAGAGACGGTCGGCGACCGGGCGACGGTGATCGCCGGCACGGGGACGTACTCGACGGCGCACTCGGTCCACCTGACCGGCCAGGCGCACGAGCTCGGCGTCGACGGCTTCCTCGTCGTGACGCCGTACTACAACAAGCCGCCCGCCCGCGGGATCGTTGCGCACTTCAAGGCCATCGCGGACGCGACCGACCGGCCGATCCTCATCTACAACATCCCGCAGCGCGTCGTCGTCAACCTCGAGCCCGAGACGCTGGCGGAGCTCGCCGAGATCCCGAACGTCACCGCGGTCAAGCAGGCCACGGCCGACCCGGGTCAGGCGCGCCGGATCCTCGCCGAGACCGACCTGGCGCTCTACGCCGGCAACGACGACCTCCTGCTCCCGTTCCTCGAGCTCGGCGGCGTGGGGGGCGTGCTCGTCTACACCCACATCGTCGGCCCGCGGGTCCGCGAGCTGGTCACGCGCTTCAAGGAAGGCGAGATCGCCGAGGCGCGCGCGATCGAAGCCGAGCTTCGGCCGGTCATCGACGCGCTCGCCGTGACGACGAACCCGATCCCGGTGAAGGCCGCGCTGCAGCTGCTCGGCCACGAGGTGGGCGGGCTCAGGCTCCCGCTCCTCGAGGCCACCGACGAGGAGCGCACGGCCATCCGCGACGCCCTCGAGCGCGCGGGCGTCCTCGAGAACGCCAGGGTCTGAACGTGCGCGCGCCGCTCAGGCGGCGTGCATGTGACCGGCGAGGTACTTGAGGCCCGAGTCGACGTTCGTCGTCGCCACTCGCGCACGCGGCCCGAGGCGGCGCGCGAGCTCGAGCGCGACGACGATGTTCGCCCCGGTCGACGGCCCGCAGAGGAGCCCCTCCTCGGCGGCGACGCGCTTGGCCATCGCCATGGCGTCTGCCGTGGAGACGGGGATGACCTCGTCGAAGTCGTCCCGCGTGAGCAGCGGGGGCCAGAAGCCGACTCCGCCGCCCTCGATGCGGTGCGTGCCCGGCTCGCCGCCGGAAATGACCGGCGACTCGGCCGGCTCGACGATCACCCGGAGCACATCGGGCAGGGCGCCGCGCAGAGCGCCCGTGACGCCGAGGAAGCAGCCCGCGGTGCCGACGTAGCCGCAGAAGGCGTCGACGCGGCCCTCGAGCTGGTCGAGGAGCTCGCGCCCGAGCTCGGCGTAGCCGGCGACCATGTCGCGGTTGTTGAACTGATCTGTGGCGAAACCGTCAACTTCGCCCACGATCTCGCCGGCGCGGCGCATCATGCTGGGGATGAGGTCGGGGGTGATCCCGTCCGGGCTCGGGATCACCTCGAGCTCGGCGCCGAACGCCCGCATTGTCCGCAGCTTCTCGGCGGCGAACGCATCGGAGGTGACGATCCTGAGCTTGTAGCCCTTCACAGCACACACGAATGCGAGAGACGAGCCGGTGCTGCCACCCGTGTACTCCACCACGGTCTGGCCGGGCTGCAGGCGCCCGCTCCGTTCCGCGCCCTCGATCATGGCGAGCGCCATCCGGTCCTTGTAGGAGCCGGTCGGGTTCGCGTTCTCGAGCTTGATCCAGACCTCGGCGACGTCGGGGCCGGCCACGCGAGCGAGGCGTACGACCGGCGTGTGCCCGATGGCGCCGAGCATTGCCGCCCTGTCAGTCGTCGACGCCATCGGCGATGAGGTTAGCCGAGCAGGCACGGGCCGGAAAGGGACGGAATACACTTCCCTCATGCCCGAGAGCACGCGAGTCATTCCGCTCGGCGGCCTGGGCGAGGTCGGCAAGAACCTGACCGTGATCGAGTCGGACGACGGCATCGTCGTCGTCGACGCGGGACTCTCGTTCCCCCGCGACGAGCACCTCGGCGTCGATCTCGTACTGCCCGACTTCGAATACCTCCGCGAGCACCGTGCCGACGTGCGCGCGGTCGTCCTCACCCACGGGCACGAGGATCATGTCGGCGCGCTCCCGTACCTGATGCGGGAGATCGACGTTCCCGAGGTCTGGGCAACCAGGCTGACGCTCGGGCTCATCAAGTCCAAGCTCGACGAGCACGGGCTGATGCGCTCGGCCGAGCTCGTCGAGATCGAGCCGGACAAAGGGGCGGCGCAGATCGGCCCGTTCCAGGTCGAGTTCGTGCGCATGGCGCATTCCATCCCGGATGCGGTCGCGCTCGCCTTCGACACCCCGGGTGGCCTCGTGGTCGCGACCGGGGACTACAAGATCGACCACACACCCGTCGACGGGTTCCGCACGGACCTCGGCAAGCTGGCCGAGCTCGGGAACCGCGGGGTCGACCTGCTCCTCGGAGACTCCACGAACGCCGAGCGGCCGGGCGTGACCGAGTCCGAGCGGACGGTGGGGGAGGCGTTCCGCCACCTGATCCCGCAATGCGACGGTCGCGTGCTCGTCGCCTCGTTCGCCTCGAACATCCACCGAGTCCAGCAGGCGATGGACGTCGCCGCCGAAACCGGCCGCAAGGTCGCGCTCGTGGGCCGCTCGCTGCGGAAGAACGTCAACATCTCCCGCAACCTCGGCTATCTCGACGTGCGGGACGACCTGCTGATCAAGCCGGACGAGATCGACCTCCAGCGCCCTGAGCAGACGATGATCCTCTGCACCGGGAGCCAGGGCGAGCCGATGTCAGCGCTCACCCGCATGGCCTACGGGGATCACCCGCACGTCTCCATCGAGGAAGGCGACACGGTCATCATCTCGGCGAAGCCCGTGCCCGGAAACGAGCTTCGCGTGCACGACACCATCAACCGGCTCGCCAGGTCGGGCGCGGAGGTGCTCCACCAGGAGATCGCGCAGGTACACGTCTCCGGCCACGGGAACGCCGAGGAGATCCGGACGATCCTGGCCCTGCTCAGGCCCCGCAACGTCATGCCGGTGCACGGCGAGTTCCGCATGCTCTCCGCCCAGGCGCGCCTCGCCAGGGACGCCGGCGTGCCGGCCGACCGCATCGTCCTCGCCGAGAACGGGTCGGTCGTCGAGCTCCGCGGCGGCATCGCGCGGATCGTCGACCAGCTCGACACCGGCGCCACGTTCGTGGACGGCCTCGGCGTCGGAGACGTCAAGGACGTCGCGCTCCGCGACCGCCGTCACCTCTCGGAGGACGGCGTGCTGATCATCGTCGCCACGATCGGCTCGCAGAATGGAGCGGAGGTCGCAGCGCCGGAGGTAGTGTCGCGCGGGTTCGCCGAGTCAGATGAGCTGCTCGAGGAAGCGCGCCTCGAGGCCCAGCGCACGATCACCGAGCTCCTGGGCCAGAACGTGTTCGAGCTGAAGCTCTTCCAGGAGCACCTGCACGACAACATCGGGAAGCTCGTCTCCGAGCGCACCGGCCGCCGGCCGATGATCCTGCCGGTCGTCGTCGAGGTTTAGCCTTCGCCCCAGCGGAAGCCGGTCTTGCTCGGCTGCGGCTGGAGCGGGCTTGTCGGCAGGCCCGCGGGCGGGTCGTGGCGGTGGATGTTGAAGGCCGCCGGAGCAACGTCGTTCGGCGTCGACGGGTGGAAGAGCGAGGCGAGGTACTGGATGTGCCCGCGCCCTGGGCCGAGCTCCCACTGGCCGCCGCCGTAGATCGCGATCCCGTTCTCGGCGCAGTAGTCGTAGCCCTCGAAGAGGCGCTGGATGCTGCCGAAGCGAGACGGCTTGAAGTTGAGCGTCCGCGGCTCGAAGGGGAGGCCTTTGATGTCGAGCACGGAGTGGATGGGGGCGTCCCAGGTGACGCGGTCACGATGCGGCTCGAGGATCACGTCCGTCTCACCGTTCAGATCAGGGTCCTCGATCCACGCGTCCGGGAACGCCTGCGCGACGAGGCCGTAGAGGAGCGGGTCGCCTGCCTGGTCGACGGGCGTGCCTTTGTAGGCGCCCTTCAGGTCGACCGTGTCCACCGCGCCCGTCTCCGCGAGGGCCTTGACCAGCTTCGCGTCCCATTCTCCCGTCGGGTCGAGCTTGAAGCGCAGCTTGGGATAGCGCTCGAGCAGCAGGGGGATCGGGTCGAGCGCCGGCGGGTTCTCGATCCTCAGCGAGACGACGAAGGTGACCGGCTGCGGCTCGCGCTCGACCGCCGCGGCCAGCGAGGTGCCCGCCTGGCGGAGGGCGAGGTCGAGCGCGGCGCTCTCGTACGCCCAACGGCGGTAATCGAGGAAGGCGTCCATCCCCGGGCCGCTCGGGAAGAGCGCCATGCGGTCGAGGAGCTGCGAGAAGCTGTCGAGCGTGTGGCTCCCGGCAAGCGGAAGGGTCGGGCCTTCGGCCTGCAGCGCCTCCTGGTCGTCGGTCGAGTAGGTGACGTCCTCGCCGACCCCTTCGTGACCGCCACCGTGCAGGTGGATCACGGTCGTACGGCGCACGAACTCCGGTGAAGCCTCGACTTTGAGGCCCTCGAGCTCGTAGGACTCGATCTCCAGCGGAAATTGCGGACGAGGTCGTAGGTCGCCATGCGCCGGGAACGGTACGCGTTCTGCCGGTCTTGGTGTACTAGTTAGGTGATGACGCAGACGAATAGCGGCTGGGCCGGCCTCATGGGCACCTACGGCGTGTCGGAGAACACGACGGCCCGTCTCGTCCGCTCGCTGGCCGCGAGCGAGGTCGCCGGCCTCGCGTTCTGCCGGCTGCTGGAGCGCTGGCAGCGCGGTGAGCCCGATCCGTGCACGCCCGAGCGTCGCCAGGCGGCGTTCAGGCGCGCCGCCGAGCGCGCGGAGACCGCCCTGACGGGGCTCGAAGGGCCCCTCGGGCGCTTCCTCCTCGAGCTGGAGCCGGACGGCGCCGAGGGGCGTTCCTGGTACGGCGAGCCCGGAGCGGGGGAGGTCGTCGAATGGGACGCCGTGCTGAAGCGCGCCGGCGTGGTCGCCGCGCCGCACCGCGTCGCGCACGCCTACCTCGAGCTGGCGGTCCTCGTCCGCGCCCTCCAGGGCCTCGCCGACTCCGCACGCATCGAGTCGGCGCCCGAGCGCGACGCGCTCTGGGCCGGGCTCTTCGACCTGCGCGAGAACCTGCTCGACGGCTGCCTCGACGACCTGCGCGCGCTTGCCGCCTAGCGTCGCCGTCGTCGGCTCGATCAACGTCGATCTCGTCGCACGCTGCTCGTCGGCTCCCCGAGCCGGGCGAGACCATCTCCGCGGAGGACGCCGAGTACGTTCCGGGAGGCAAGGGCGCGAATCAGGCCGTCGCGGCGGCTCGACTCGGCGCCACCGTCCGGATGGTCGGCTGCGTGGGCAGCGACCGCCTCGCGACGCTGGCTCAACAGGGCATGCGGGACGCAGCCGTCGATGTCCAGTGGGTCACGCATGTCGGCTGGCCGGACACGGGCCTGGCGCTGATCGTGGTGGACGATGCGGGCGAGAACCAGATCGTCGTGATCCCCGGTGCGAACGCGAGCCTCGATCGACATGACCCCGAAAACGCGGACGTCGGTGCTTTCGACGCCGTCCTGTGTCAGCTCGAGGTCCCGGACGAGCCGCTCGCCGAGGCGGCCCGCCTGGCGAAGGGCTTCTTCTGCCTCAACGCCGCGCCCGCGCGCCCCGTACCGGCCGAGGTGCTGGGCCGTGCCGACCTCGTCGTCGTCAACCGTCACGAGCTCGACGCGCTCGCCGAGATGCCGCACCTCGTCGCGCTGACGCTCGGCGCAGAGGGCGCCGTGCTGCTCGAGGACGGGGAGGAGGTCGCGCGCGCCGCGCCGCCCGAGGTCGATGCCGTCGACGGCACGGCAGCCGGAGACGCCTTCACGGCCTGCCTCGTCGTCTCGCTGCTGGAGGGCCGCGACCGCGAGGAGGCGCTCCGCCGCGCCTGCGCCGCCGGGGCCATCGCCGCCTCCCGGCCCGGGGCACAGCCCTCGCTGCCCACGGCGGCGGAGGTTGACGAGATAGTGCGCCGCGTGAGCGACCCGACGCCGATCCTGCTCGACTGCGACCCGGGGCACGACGACGCGATCGCGCTCCTGCTGGCGCTCGCGAGCCCGGAGCTCGACCTCCTCGGCGTCACGACAGTTGCCGGGAACCAGACGCTCGAGAAGACGACGGCGAACGCCCTTCGCGTGCTCGAGCTCGTCGGCCGCGGGGACGTGGACGTCGCTGCCGGCGCCGAACAGCCGCTCGCCCGCGAGCTCTTCATCGCCGCGTACGTCCACGGCGAGTCGGGGCTCGACGGGCCGGCCCTCCCGGATCCGCAGCGCTCGCCGGTCGAGCAGCACGCGGTCGACTTCCTCGCCGAGCGGATCCTCGGCTCCTCGCGGCCGGTCACGCTCGTCCCGGTCGGCCCGTTGACGAACATCGCGCTCCTCCTGGCTCACCACCCCGAGGCGGCCGGGAACGTGGAGCGGATCGTGATCATGGGCGGCGCGATCGCCGAGGGAAACGTCACCCCGGCCGCCGAGTTCAACATCTACGTCGATCCCGAGGCCGCCTGGCGCGTCTTCCACAGCGGTGTGCCGGTGACCATGATCGGCCTCGACGTCACCCACAAGGCGCTGATGATGCCGTCGCACGTCGAGCGGCTCCGCGGCTCGGGCACGGCCGGGACGTTCGTCGCCGAGCTCCACGACTTCTTCATCGAGTACCACCGGAAGACGTACGGGACCGAGGGAGCGCCGATCCATGACGCCGTCGCCGTCGCGCAGGTTCTCCGGCCCGGCATCGTCGAGACGCTCCACCGCCACGTCGACGTGGATTGCGAGTCGCAGCTCTGCCGCGGCCGCACGGTCGTCGACCTCTGGCACCGGACGGGCAACGAGCCGAACGCCGACGTGGGCGTCGACATCGACGCGGACGGCTTTCTCGAGCTGCTCTGCGAGCGCGTCGAGTCGCTGGACTCGTAGCAATCCGCCACTCCGAGCGGGGAGGAGGGACGCCGCCGCCCCCGAACTGGCTGGACATGGCGCAGAAGAAGCGTCCGTCTCGGGTACGCCCGAAGTCGCCTGCGCGCATTCGCAAGAAGAAGCGCACGCGCAAGCAACGCGGACACCACCATCACGAGCTGCTCGGGCTCGGCCTGCTCTGCGCCGGGCTCTTCCTCGCGTTCGTCACCTGGCTGGAGGGGAACGGCGGCATCGTCGGCACGACGATCGCCGACTGGCTCGACGCCGTGCTCGGGACCGCCCGCATCGGCGTGCCGGTCATCCTCGTGGCGCTCGGCGCGCTCATGGTCGCCCGCGCCTCGCTGGTGGACGTCAAGCCGTTCCGGACCGGCCTCGTCCTCCTGAGCGTCGGCGCCATGGTGCTCCTCGCCGAGGAGCGGGGTGGGGCATTGGGCTCGGCGTTCGACGCCGTCTTCGGACGCCTGATCGGCGGGACCGGGACGTTCATCCTCGGCCTCTTCCTCTGCTGGGCCGGCGCGCTTCTGCTCACCGGCGCCTCGCTCGGCGCCATGCTGCACCGCTCCGCGCACGTCGCACGCGAGACCGCGGTCGCCGCGCGCCGCACGGTCGGCGCCGTCCGCTACGCGCCCGTCGAGGCGCCGCCGCCCGTCTCCAACGGCCACTTCTCGCAGGAGCCTCCGGTCGACGGCGCCCAGGCCTATCCCGATGTGGTCGGCGACGCGCCGCTTGCCACGCCCGTCCTGGTCGATCAGCTCGCCGAGCCGCTGGACGCCGAGCTCGACCTCGTGCCTGCCGCGGCCGAGCCGCCGACCCTCTTCGACCCAGCCACGAGCGAGCATGCCGACTACCGCCTTCCGGACGCGTCCGTCCTCCGGCGCTCGCGGCCCCACGAGGGCCAGCCGGGCAAGGCTGCGGAGCGGACGGCCGAAGCGCTCCTCCAGGCGCTCGCCAACTTCGGGATCGACGCGACGCTCGTCGGCCAGGTGGTCGGGCCGCGCGTCACCCGCTACGAGCTCCAGCTCGCCCCGGGGACGAAGGTGGGGAAGGTCGCCGGGCTCAAGGACGACCTCGCCTATGCGCTCGCCACCACGGAGATCCGCATCCTCGCGCCCATCCCGGGCAAGCAGGCGGTCGGCGTCGAGGTGCCCAACCTCTCCCCGAACATCGTCACGCTCGGCGACATCTTCGACGAGGTCCCGTCGAGCTCGAGCCCGCTCTCCGTCTGGCTCGGCAAGGACATCTCCGGCGCCTCCGTGAACGCCGACCTCGCCCGCATGCCGCACATCCTCATCGCCGGCACGACCGGCTCGGGGAAGTCCGGCTGCATCAACACGATGCTCTGCTCCATCCTGCTGCGCGCGACGCCGGACGACGTCCGCATGATCCTGATCGACCCGAAGCGCGTCGAGCTGGGCCTCTACGAGTCGATCCCGCACCTGCTCACGCCCGTCGTCTCGAGCCCGAAGCAGGCCTCGGCGGTGCTCACGAACGTGCTCACCGAGATGGAGCGCCGCTACGAGCGCATGAGCCTCGCCCGCGCGCGCAACCTCCCGGAGCTCAACCGCGCCCTGCGCAAGCGCGGCGAGGCGCAGCTGCCGTACCTCCTCGTCGTCATCGACGAGCTCGCCGACCTGATGATGGTCTCGCCGCAGGAGGTCGAGGACGCGGTCATCCGCCTCGCCCAGAAGTCGCGCGCCGTCGGCATCCACCTCGTCCTCGCCACCCAGCGCCCGTCCGTGGACGTCATCACCGGCATGATCAAGGCGAACGTCCCCTCGCGGATCGCCTTCGCGGTCTCGAGCCAGACCGACAGCCGCGTCATTCTCGACACATCGGGCGCCGAGAGCCTGCTCGGCCAGGGCGACATGCTCTTCAAGCCGCTCGGCACCTCACGCCTCCAGCGCGTCCAGGGCGCCTACGTGAGCGAAGAGGAGATCGCGCTCGTCGTCGAGCAGTGCCGCAGCCAGCGCCCGCAGGAGCTGGACGAGTCGCTGCTGGCGCCGCCGGAGCCCGTCGGCCACGGCGACGACGGCGACGAGGACTTCGACCCGGACGAGGATCCGCTCCTCGACCGCGCCATCGAGATCGTCGTGCAGACGCAGACCGCCTCCGTTTCCCTCATCCAGCGCCGTCTGCGCGTGGGCTACACCCGGGCCGGCCGCCTGATCGACATGCTGGAGCGCCGCGGGATCATCTCCGGCTACGAGGGCTCCAAGCCACGCAAGGTGCTCGTGGGCGAAGCCGAGCTCGACCGCGTCCTCGCGGACGTCACGTCGTAGCCTCGCTAACGAAGCTCGTCCGGCGTACGTCCTAGAAATGGACTCCCCGGAGGGATAGCATCCTCCGATTCCACTCGACTTGCATGGGCGAAGAGGAGGTTCCGTGAACGCAACAAGAAGGCTCTCCTGGTTACTGGTGCTGCTCGTCGCACTCGTTGTCGCGGCCGGCTGCGGCGGCGACGATGACGACGGTGACGACGCTGCGACGCCAACGGGCGCGACCGACACCGAGGCCGAGGCCGAGGAGACAATCAGCGTCGGCATGGTCAGCGACACCGGCGGTCTCGACGACCGCGGGTTCAACGAGTTCTCGATCGCCGGCTTCGAGCGCGCGCAGGAGGAACTCGGCGTCGACGGGCGCGTGTACGTCTCCGAGTCGGGCGACGACTACCTGCCGAACCTGACCGCAGCCGTGGACGACGGGCACGACCTGGTCATCGCGATCGGCTTCCTCATCCAGCCGTCCGTGGTGGAGGTGGCGACCGAGGCGACCGACATCAACTTCGCCGGCGTCGACCAGTTCTATGGCGAGGAGCCGGACTGCGGCGGAGAAAACCAGTCGCCGTGCGTTCTGCCGAACGTGGTCGGCCTCCAGTTCCCGTCGGAGGAGGCGGGCTACCTGGCCGGCATCGTCGCGGCCATGATGTCGAAGACCGGGACGATCTCCACGGTCGGCGGCATCAAGATCCCGCCGGTCGACAACTGGATCGCCGGCTTCCGGCAGGGCGCCATGGATACCAACCCGGACATCGAGCTCCTGAACGCGTACTCGCAGGACTTCGTCGACGCCGCGAAGTGCAAGGAGATCGCGCTCGACCAGATCTCCCAGGGCTCCGACGTCGTCTTCCAGGTCGCGGGGCAATGTGGTCTCGGCGCCCTCGACGCCGCCTGTCAGGAAGGCGCCTACGCCATCGGCGTGGACGCCGACCAGTCGTTCGCAGGCGACTGCGTGATCACGAGCGCGCTGAAGCCGCTCGAGCTCGCAGTCTTCGAGACGATCAAGGCGGCTCAGGAAGGCAACTTCGCGGGTGGCACGAACGCGTTCTTCGGCATTCAGGACTTCCCCGAGGCAACACTGCTAGCACCCTTCTCGGCCGACGTCCCGCAGGAGGTTCAGGACGCGGTCGCGACGGCCACGGAGCAGCTGATCAGCGGCGAGATCGACCCGCCGTCGACCTTCGAATAGTCAACCTCGACGAGGGGCGGGCCCAGGCCCGCCCCTCAACCCTTCGCCATGGCGGATGCGCCCCTTCTCGAGCTGAGCGGCATCACGAAGCGGTTCCCCGGCGTCGTCGCGAACGACCACGTCGACTTCGACCTCGTCCAGGGCGAGGTGCACGCGCTCCTCGGCGAGAACGGGGCGGGCAAGTCGACGCTGATGAGCATCCTCTACGGCCTCTACCACCCGGACGAGGGCGAGATCCGCCTGAACGGGGCTCCCCTGCGCATCGACTCGCCCCACGTGGCGATCGACAACGGCATCGGCATGGTCCACCAGCACTTCATGCTCATCCCCGTGATGTCGGTGGCCGAGAACATCGTGCTCGGCGTCGAGCCGCACCGCGGGCCGTTCCTCGATCTCGATGCTGCGGAGGAGCGCGTCCGGGAGCTCTCGGAGCGTTTCGGCCTCGCCGTCCGTCCCGAGGCCCGGATCGACTCCATCTCCGTGGGGATGCAGCAGCGGGTCGAGATCCTGAAGGCCCTCTACCGGGGAGCGGAGATCCTCATCCTCGACGAGCCCACGGCCGTCCTCACGCCGCAGGAGGCGGAGGAGCTGTTCGCGATCGTCCGCTCGCTCCAGGCCGAGGGGAAGTCGATCATCTTCATCAGCCACAAGCTCAACGAGGTGCTCCAGATCGCGGACCGGATCACGACCCTCCGCTTCGGGAAGCAGGTGGGGACCGTTCCGCGGGCGGGGGCCACTCAGGAGAGCCTCGCGCGGATGATGGTCGGGCGGGAGGTAGTCCTCCGCGTGGAGAAGCCGCCGGCGCAGCCGGGCGAGGTCTTGCTCTCCGCAGAAAACCTGGTCGTCGTGGACGACCGTGGCCTCGAGGCCTGCCGTGGGGTCTCGCTCGAGGTTCGCGCGGGGGAGATCGTCGGCATCGCCGGCGTGGACGGCAACGGCCAGTCCGAGCTCATCGACGCGCTCACGGGGCTGCGACAGCCCGCCTCGGGACGGATCGTCGTGGGCGGGAAGGACGTCACGAACGCCAGTGCGCGCGACGTGCTGGACAACGGCATGGGTCACATCCCCGAGGACAGACAGCGCCGCGGTCTCGTTCTCGACTTCTCGCTCGCCGAGAACCTCGCCCTCCACGACTACCGGACGCCGCCGGAGTCTCGTTTCGGCTGGTTGTTCCCCCGCCGCCTGGTCGAGCGGGCGCGCAGGCTGCTGAAAGAGTTCGACGTGCGCGGCGGCGGGCCGCAGACGCCGGCCGCGGCCCTCTCGGGCGGCAACCAGCAGAAGGTGGTCGTCGCCCGCGAGGTCTCCCGTGATCCCCGCGTCCTCGTGGCGGCGCAGCCGACCCGCGGGCTTGACGTCGGCGCGATCGAGTTCGTCCACCGCCGCCTCGTCACGGAGCGGGACGAGGGCCGTGCAATCATGCTCGTGTCGTTCGAGCTGGAGGAGATCCTCTCGCTCTCCGACCGGATCCTCGTCGTCTACGAGGGTCGGATCGTGGGCGAATACCCGCCCGACGTCTCGGAGGAGGACCTCGGCTTCGCGATGACGGGCGGGGTGAAGGACGAGGCGGCCTGATGGTCGACGATCCGCAAGCCGACGACAGGCATTGTCGTCTCGGAGTGGTTCTCGTCCCGCATCGGAGGCATCCTCGTCCCGATCGCGGCGACCGTTCTCGCCTTCCTCATCGGCGGCCTCGTGGTCGCGATCACGGGGCACAACCCCGTTACCGCGTACAAGGCGATCTTCGCCGGCACGGGGCTCAACTGGTTCTTCCCCTGGGTCACGGGCGAGACCCGCGAGGCGGCCGCGAACGATCTCCAGCAGACGCTCATCCTCATGGCCCCGCTGATCCTGACGGCGCTCGCGGTGGCTTTCGCCTTCCGCTGCGGGCTCTTCAATATTGGCGGCCAGGGCCAGTACTGGGTCGGGTTCAGTGCCGCGCTCTTCGTCGGCGCGCACCTTGAAGGGATGTCGCGGCCGCTGCACATTTTCCTCGCACTCGCGGCGTCGATCGTTGCCGGGGCGATCTGGGGAGGGATCGCCGGCCTCCTCAAGGCCACTGTGGGCGCCCACGAGGTGATCACGACGATCATGCTCAACTGGATCGCCATCTTCGGCGGGACGTACCTGTACGAGATCGGCGGCCCGCTGCAGGGGCCGCAGGAGTCGATCCCGCGGTCCGACCAGATCTTCGAGTCGGCCGAGCTGTGGCCGATCTGGGGAAGCCTGCCCTCGCTCCACGCGGGGCTCTTCATCGCGCTCTTCGCGCTCGTCGTCTACGCGGTGATCCTCAACAGGACGACGCTCGGATTCGAGGTCCGAGCCGTCGGCTTCAATCCCGAGGCCGCCAGGTACAGCGGCATCTCGGTCGCGAAGAACTACTTCCTCGCCATGGCCATCGCGGGCGCGTTCGCCGGCCTCGCCGGGTCGGTCGACCTCCTCGGCTTCAAGTTCAGCGTCGACGTGGGCGACTACGGGACGAACTTCATCGCCTTCACCGGCATCGCGGTCGCCCTGCTGGGACGGACGAAGCCTGTCGGCATCCTCTTCGCAGCGCTGCTCTTCGCAGCGCTCGAGGTGGGCACGTCCACGCGACAGCTCGATCCCGAGGTGTTCGAGCCGGCGCTCGCGGTCGACCTCGCCACGATGATCCAGGCGCTGGTCATCTTCTTCGTCGGCGCGGAGCTCCTGATCGTCTACATCTGGCGGGCGCGCACGCTCGTCCGCCGTGGGTCGGCCGCACAGCCGGAGCCCGCTCCGTGAGCACCACCGAGCCCCGAGGCGCGACTGTCACCGATTGGGTTCGCAAGCTCACCGAACCGCGGACGATCGCGATCATCGGGATCGCCTGCGGGGTCCTCGCGTTCTGGTTCGCGCTCCCCCCGTGGACGTTCCGCTCGATTGGAGCGCCCGTCGCGGCCGGGTTCGTCGCGCTTGCGTGCGGAGTCGGGGCTGTCCCGCGCGGCGAGCGGAAGCTCGGCTGGTGGGCAATCGGCCTGGGCCTCGCGGGGACTCTCGGCGCCATCTGGCTGCAGACGAAGGACGCGGACACCCTCGACAGCATCCTCACGACCGGCGTGATCGCCGCGACTCTGCGCTTCGCGACCCCGCTCGCGTTTGCCGCAATGGGCGGGATCTTCTCCGAGCGCTCCGGCATCGTGAACATCGGGCTCGAGGGGATGATGCTCATGGGCGCGTTCTTCGCCGTCTGGGGCTCGGTCTGGAGCGGCAGCTGGGTGGTGGGCCTCCTGATGGCGATGCTGTTTGGCGGGCTGCTCGCGCTCGTCCACGCCATCTTCTGCATCCACCTCCAAGCAGACCAGATCGTGAGCGGCTTCGCGGTCAACTTCCTCGCGCTCGGCCTCACGGGCTTCCTGTACAGCTCGATCTATCCCGGCGGGATCGAGCAGCAGGTCTCCCGCGTCCCGGACGTCGAGCTCAACTTCCTCGCCGACATCCCGGTCGTCGGCGACTTCCTCTACGGCGTCTTCGGCTCGCTCAACCTGCTCGTCTGGATCATGTTCGCCGTCGTGCTGCTCTCCTACATCGTGCTCTTCAAGACGCCGACCGGCCTGCGGATCCGCTCGGTCGGCGAGCATCCGAAGGCCGCCGACACGGTGGGGATCTCGGTCTACAAGGTGCGCTACGCCTCGGTCGTCACTTCCGGGATGCTGGCCGCCCTCGGGGGCGCGTTCCTGTCGATCGGGTTCGTCGGCACCTTCACCGAGAACATGACGGCCGGTCGCGGCTACATCGCGCTCGCGGCGGTGATCTTCGGCAAGTGGCTGCCGGGGTGGGCCTTCGCGGCAACGCTCCTGTTCGGCTTCGGCTTCGCGCTCGCCATTCCGCTCCAGCGCGAAGCGGGCATCTCGGAGAACCTGGTCTCCACCCTTCCGTACGTGCTCACCCTCGTCGCGCTCGTCGGTCTGATCGGCCGGTCGATCCCGCCTGCGGCCGTCGGCCGCCCTTACGTCAAGGGGTAGGCTCCGCGCCGGATGACGAACAGGAAGGCCGTCTGGGCCGTCGTCACGGCGCTGCTGTCGCTCGCCGCGCTCGGCGGCGCGGCCTACGCCTCCCGCTATTACGACGAAGTCCGCCTCGTGGACGCCGTCATCGCCGTGCCAATCGCGTTGATCTTCGGCGTGGTCGCCGTCTTCTTCGGCCGAGGGGCCCGGGACGAGCATCGGCGGACGCTTGGGCGGAGCGGAAGCGGCGCGTTCGTGGCGATCTCGCGCTTCCTCGCGACGGTGGCATTACTGCTGGCCGTGACCGCGGCCCTTGCGCTCGCAGTCTTCGCCGTTCTCGTTCTCGTGCTGGAATAACAGAAGGACGGGGGACTCCCCGCTACAATCGGCCCTCGTGTTCGAGATCGGCAACAGCCTGCGCGAGGCTCGTTTGCGGCAGGGTCTCGACCTCCCCCGGATCGAAGAGCAGACCAAGATCCGCGGGAAGTATCTGCGAGCGCTCGAAGAAGAGCGCTTCGAAGTGCTGCCCGGAGAAACGTACGTGAAGGGCTTCCTGCGCACGTACGCGGATTATCTGGGCCTCGAGGGCCAGCTCTACCTGGACGAGTACAACTCGCGCTTCACCACCGCGGAGGAGGTTCCCGTCGCCCAGTCGACGACGCCCAAGCGGCGTAGCCGCCCCGTGGAGTCGAACTTCGTCGTCGTCGCCCTCGCCGGGATCGTGGCCGTGACCGTGCTCGTCGTCGTCGGCCTCCGGGAGGCGGGCTCCGATCCGCAGAACGAGCCCCCGATCGTTCCGGCGACCACGGGTCAGACGACCACCGAGTCGACTGCGACAGGCACGACGGCCGGGCCGTCGACCGCTGCGCAGGCCCCGGTCAGGCGCGCGCGTCTCGTCATCACTGCGGTGCGGGGCGACTGCTGGATGCAGGTGCGCGCCGGCGGGGTCAACGGCAAGCTGCTCTTCGAGGGCACCGTCGAAGAGGGACAGACGCAGCGGTTCGTCAAGTACAAGCGGCTGTGGCTCGAGCTCGGCGCGCCCGGGAACCTGAACGCGAAGTTGAACGGCCGCCGTCTCCAGGACTGGCCGACCCGCTCCTCGATCATCGTCGTCACCGCCGCGCAGGGCGTCCGCACCCTCTCGACGGCCGGCTAGCCGATGCCGCGAGCGGTCGTCGTCCTCACGGGCAGCGAGCTCGTGCGGGGAGACAAGGCCGACGCCAACGGCGCGTTCCTCGCGCGCGAGCTGACGCGAATCGGTCTCGCGCCGTCCCGCATGCTCGTGGTCGGCGACGACCCTGGCGAGCTCGAGCAGGCGGTCGCGGAGGCCATGCGGGCCGACGTGGCGGTCTTCTCGGGCGGGCTCGGGCCCACCCACGACGATCGCACCGTGGAGACGATCGCCCGCGTCGCCGGTCGCGAGCTGGTCGTCGACGAGGAGCTCGTGCGCGAGATCGAGGCGGTCTCGCGGGGTGTCGCCGAGCGCATCGGCCGCCCGTACGCCGACTTCGTGCCCGGCGTACGGAAGCAGGCCTCCATCCCGGCCGGGGGGACGGCGCTCGGGCTCGCAGGCACCGCGCCCGCTCTTCTCCTGGAGCACGAGGCAGGCGTGGCCGTCGCCCTGCCCGGGCCCCCCAGCGAGCTCCGCAGGCTGTGGCCGCGCGTCCTCGAGTCGGCGGCGCTGCATCGCGTGCTCGCGGGCGTGGAGGTCCCCGAGCACCGGCTGCTTCGCTTCTTCGGGCCGAGCGAGTCGGCCGTCGCGCGCGTGCTCGAGGAAGTCGGGGGCGAGGGGGACGGGCTCGAGGTGACGATCTGCGCACACGACCTCGAGATCCGGGTCGACATGTTCTCGGAGACCGACGGCGACGGGCGCGCCGAACGCCTCCACCGCTCGCTCGAGGAGCGCTTCGCGGCCGACCTGTTCGCCGCGGACGAGCGGACGGTCGCAGAGCTCGTCCTCGACCGCTGCAGGCAGCTCGGGCTCACGCTGGCAACGGCCGAGTCCTGCACCGGCGGCATGGTCGCCGCGCGGCTGACCGACGTGGCCGGATCGAGCGACGTCTTCATGGGCAGCGTGGTCGCGTACTCGAACGAGGTGAAGATGCGGCGCCTCGACGTGCCGGCGGAGGTCCTGGAGCGCCACGGGGCCGTCTCGGAGGAAGCGGCCGCGGCGATGGCCCAGGGTGCGCGGGCCGCGCTCGGGGTCGACGTGGCGCTGGCCGTGACGGGCGTGGCCGGTCCGGGCGGCGGCAGCGCCGAGAAGCCTGTCGGGCTCGTCTACATCCACGCGGAGGGGCCGACGGGCAGCTCGCAACGGCAGGTCGTGCTCCCGGGCGACCGCGAGGCGGTGCGGGCGCGCGCGACGGCACTGGCGCTCCACGTCTTGCGGCGCCTTCTGTCACCTTCCGTGACAGACACGCGCGCTTCCTCCGCGTAGCGTGGAGGCACATGAGCGCATTCGCCTCTTCGTCGCGCTGCGGCTCCCCGACGAGATCGTCCGGCTCCTGTCGGTCTGGCAACGGGCAGAGCTCGACGGGGCTCCGGGCGCACGCCTCGTGCCGCCCGGAAACCTCCACGTCACGCTCGCCTTCCTCGGCTCGAGGCCGTCTACCGACCTGGAGCGGATCCTCGACGTCCTCCGCTGGCTCGTGCCCGGGGCGGGGCGGCCGCTGCTCACGGCAGGTCCCTACCGCGAGACCCGGAGCGTCGGGATGGTGCGCCTCGAGGACGAGGGGGAGCACGCGACCGAGCTGGCCGGCAGCGTGGGGGAGGGGCTCGAGGGACTGGGCGTCTACGAGCGCGAACGACGAGCCTGGCTTCCGCACGTGACCGTTCTGCGCTTCCGGCAACGTCCCCGGCTCACGCCGGCCCAGCCAGACCTCGGGCGGTTCAGTCCGTCCGAAGTGGCTCTCTATCATTCGGTGCTGCGACCGACCGGGGCGCAGTACGAGGTCGTCGAATCGATTCCGCTGGGAGGCTGAGACCCTTGACCGACTCCAATCGCGAACAGGCGCTCGACGCCGCGCTGAGCCAGATCGAGCGAGCCTATGGAAAGGGCTCGGTCATGAAGATGAACGACCAGGCGCAGGTTTCCATCCCGTCCATCTCCACGGGCGCGCTCTCGCTGGACGTCGCCCTCGGCATCGGCGGCCTGCCGCGCGGCCGCGTGGTCGAGGTCTTCGGCCCGGAGTCCTCGGGCAAGACGACGCTCGTCTACCACGTCATCGCCGAGGCGCAGCGTCGCGGCGGGATCTGCGCCTTCATCGACGCCGAGCACGCGATGGACCCGGCCTATGCCAGGCGAATCGGCGTGAACATCGACGACCTGCTCGTCTCGCAGCCGGACAACGGCGAGCAGGCGCTCGAGATCGCCGAGCTCCTGATTCGCAGCGGCGCGCTCGACGTCGTCGCGATCGACTCGGTCGCCGCTCTCACGCCTCGGGCTGAGATCGAGGGGGAGATGGGGGACAGTCACGTCGGCCTGCAGGCGCGCCTCATGAGCCAGGCGCTGCGCAAGCTGGCGGGGACGCTCAACCGCACGGGGACGGTCGCGCTCTTCACCAACCAGCTCCGCGAGAAGATCGGCGTCATGTTCGGCAGCCCGGAAACGACTCCGGGCGGCCGCGCGCTCAAGTTCTACTCCTCCGTACGACTCGACATGCGCCGCATCGAGACCCTCAAGGAGGGCGTCGAGGCGATCGGGAACCGCGTTCGCGTGAAGGTCGTGAAGAACAAGGTGGCGCCGCCGTTCAAGCAGGCGGAGTTCGACGTGATCTACGGCGAGGGCATCTCCTGGGAGGGCAGCGTCGTCGACGTCGGCCTCGAGCGGAAGATCGTCCAGAAGTCGGGCTCGTACTTCAGCTTCGGCGACGAGCGCCTCGGCCAGGGCCGCCAGAACGCGACCGCGTTCCTGCGAGAGCACCCCGACGTCACCGACGGGATCCTCCGCGCCGTGCAGGCCGAGCTCGGGCCGGACGCGGTCGTCTCCTCGCGCCTGCTCCCGGTCAGCGCCGAAGCGAAGGCCGACGCAGCCGAGGCACGCGAGACGGCCAAGGCCGCAGCAGCCGCCGCCTCCGGGTAACCGACGTGGGCGGGCAGGGCCCGGCGCCGACGCTCACCGCCGTCCGCCGTAGCCGGCCGGGCCGAGTGGCGCTCGAAGTCGACGGACGACCCTGGCGGATCGTCCCGGACGAGGTCGTCGTCCGCTGCGGGCTGAGGCCGGGCCTCGAGCTGGGGCGGCCGTTGCTGCGCGACCTCCGCCGCGAGCTGCGGCGCTCGGAGGCGCTCGATATGGCCGTAAGGACCGTTTCCCGTCGCGACGTCTCCACCCGCCGCCTGAGGGAGCGCTTGGACGCCCGCGGGATCGCATCACAGGAGGCTCAGGTTGCCGTCGACACTCTTTCCTCGGCCGGCGTTGTCGACGACGGGCGTCTGGCGCGTGCGCGAGCCCGCTCGCTCACCGAGCGCGGGTGGGGTGACGCCGCGGTCGCGGCACGGCTCGAGCAGGAGGGCCTGCCGTCCGAGGCGGTCAAGCTCGCGCTCGCCGAGCTCCCGGCCGAGAGCGAGCGGGCGACCGGCGTCGTGGCGGCGATTCCGGACCGCCAGGCTGCGTGGCGCCTCCTCGCGCGGCGCGGCTTCGCGCCGGAGTCGATCGAGGACGCCGTCGGGCCGCTGGACGCTCCTCTCTGACAGCGGTTACCATACCGACACTTTCACGCAGAAAATTGCCTGCACACGGAACGGCTCTTTGGCCGAATCGGACACGATGAGAACCACAACGACGAACAACGCAACGGCACGCAGAACCCCGGTGGGAGGGAGACCTCGAGCGGAGTCCTAGTCCGCTGACGAGGCGCGCCTGCGGGCCGCCGATTCACCGAAATCGCCGTTCCTACGGGCTCGATCACGTAGGAGCGAGCAATGGGAACTTCCATCGGCCTCCTGATCGTCGGGATCGCCCTCGGCGTGCTCTTAGGCGCCTTCGTGGGCGCCCGTCTACTCGTCTCACGGCGCGCATCCGACGCCGAAGAGGAGCGCAAACGCCTCGACGCTGACGCCGAGCGGGCCGCAACGGCGATCCGCCGCGAGGCGGAGGTGGAGGCACGCGAACATGCTCTGAAGCTGCGCGCGGACCTCGAGCAGGAGCTCAAGGACCGGCGTGCGGAGATCATCAAGATCGAGGAGCGCGTGGCGGCGAAGGAGGGGGGCATCGACCAGAGGCTCACCGAGCTCGAGCGCCGGGAGCAGGGCCTCCTCGACCGGGAAACGCACTTGAAGCAGCTCCAGGAGGAGTCGAAGGTCGCGAAGGAGGAGCAGCTGCGCGAGCTCGAGCGCATCTCCGGCCTCACCGTCGACGAGGCGAAGCGCGAAGTCCTCGAACGAACGGAGGAGCTCGTGCGCCACGACCTCGGGCGCATGGTCCGCCAGATGGAGGAGGAGGCGCGCACCGACGCGAAGCGGCGTGCACGCAACCTCGTCGCCGACGCCCTCCAGCGGGTGGCCGCGAGCCATGCGGCCGAGACGACCGTGTCACTGGTCGAGCTTCCCTCGGACGACATGAAGGGCCGCATCATCGGCCGCGAGGGCCGGAACATCCGCGCCCTCGAGAACCTCACGGGCGTGGACTTCATCATCGACGACACGCCGCAGGCCGTCGTGCTCTCGTCGTTCGACGGCGTCCGCCGCGAGGTCGCGAAGCTGACGCTGGCGAAGCTCGTCGAGGACGGGCGCATTCACCCGTCCCGCATCGAGGAGATGTACTACCGCTCGAAGGCGGAGATCGAGGACCACATCCGCCAGGCGGGCGAGCAGGCCGTCTTCGAGGCGAACTGCGGGAAGATGCACGAGGAGCTGGTCAAGGTGCTCGGGCGGCTCCGCTACCGGACGAGCTACGGCCAGAACATCCTCAGGCACTCGCTCGAGTGCTCGCACCTCGCCGGGATCATGGCGTCGGAGCTGGGAGCCAGCGTCAAGACGGCCAAGCGCGCCGCGCTCCTCCACGACATCGGGAAGGCGATGACGCACGAGGTCGAGGGCTCGCACGCCGCCATCTCCGCGCAGCTGGCAAAGCGCTACGACGAGTCGCAGCACGTGGTGCACGCGATCGAGGCGCACCACTACGAGGTGCAGCCTCAGACCGTGGAGGCGGTGCTCGTGATCGCCGCCGACGCGATCTCCGCTTCGCGCCCCGGCGCGCGCGGCGAGAGCCTCGAGCACTACATCAAGCGCCTCGAGACGCTCGAGAAGATCGCCTCGGACAAGAAGGGCGTCGAGCGCGTGTACGCGCTTCAGGCCGGCCGCGAGGTGCGCGTCATCGTGAAGCCGACCGAGATCGACGACGGCACCGCCGTCCTCCTCTCACACGAGATCGCGCGCGAGATCGAGGAACAGCTCGAGTATCCCGGCCAGATCAAGGTGACCGTGATTCGCGAGAGCCGCGCCGTCGAGTTCGCGAAGTAGCTCGACGGCGCGGCTCCCGCCGCTTTTCCTCAGCCTCCCAGGTTGAAGCGCGCGACCTGCGGGTCGTGGTCGCTCGCCTGGTCGGCGAACTCGGCGTTCGCGTGTACCACGTCGTACTCCGTGAGCGTCCGATAGAGCTTGCGGCTCGCGAGGATGTGGTCGAGCACCTGCGAGTTGCCCTCGAACACGTACGTGTAGCGCTCGGGTCGCCTCAGCGAAAGCACGAGGTTGTCGAGCACGCCGCCCTCGAGGATGGCGAGCGTCTCCGAGAACTCGAAGTCGTTCAGGTCGCCGAGCACGATCACCTTCGCGTTGGCGTCGAGCGCGAGGATGCTGTCGACGAAGCTGTTCACGACCTGCGCCTGCTGGTGCCGCTGCGTCTCCGTGACGCGGCTCGGCGGCTGGAACCGGCCGAACAGCGGGTCGTCGCCGCCCTTCGAGTTGAAGTGGTTGGCGATCGCGAAGATCGTCTGTCCCCGCCAGATGAACTCGCCCGCCAGCGGCTTGCGGCTGTTGGCGAATGCGGGGTTGGTCGGGTCGACCCGGCCCGGGCTGAACGTCAGCTGCGGGCCGTCCGAGCCGGCGACGACGCCGGTGGCGGCCGTCGAGGTTCCGCCGGGCCGGTCGACGAACGAGAGGCCGCGATCGGTGCGGAAGATGAAGCCGACGCGGATGTTTCCGCCCGGCTCGCCTCCGTCGGCGTTGTTCACCGGGTTGATCTGCCGGTAGTCGTAGGCCGGCCCGCCTGCGGCGGAGATCGCCGCGATGAGCTCGGCCAGGGTCTGGTCGGCGGCCGTCGTCCCGTCGTTGGTCGGCCCGTTGTTGTCCTGGATCTCCTCGAGCGCGACGATGTCGGGCGACTTGAGGTTGTGGACGATGAGCCCGGCCAGCTCGGCGAACTTCGCATCGGCGTCACCGGGGTCGAGGTTCTCGACGTTGAAGGTCGCCACGGAGAGCTCGTTGGCGGCAACGTCCCTCGCGACCTCCTGCTCGAGGCCCTCGGAGATCGTGGTGAACGGCTCCGAGACGTCGAGCTTGAAGTTGCCGAAGCTGTAGTCGAGGATGCCGACGACCGGCGTCCCGAAGCGGTCGCCCACGTTCAGGTCGGGCACCGGCATCAGGCGGTCGTCGAGGTGGATCCGCTCCGGGTTGAAGTCGTTCGAGCGGACGACCACTCCGCCGCGGTTCGTCATGATCCCGGCGCGATCGGCGGTGTCGCCCACGATGGGGATCTCGCCGAAATCGGTCGTCGGGCCGACGACCCAGGCCTTGTTCACACGGACGCGCATGCTCTCGAAGCTCTCGTAGAAGTCGAGCCCGTCCTGCGCCGGGTCGAAGACGCCGCTCACTTCGGCGTCGCCCGTCGAGTCGTTGTCGATGATCTCGTCGGGCGGAATGCGCCCGCCCTTGCCGATCAGCCCGGGCCCGGGGAGGGCGTTCCCGCTCGAGAGCACGTCGACCTCCGGTGACGAGATCTCCGTCTGCGTGAGGTTGTTGCCGGTTGCGCCACCGGGGCGGAACTCGGTCACGAACCCTGCGACCTCGACGGCGTCGCCGACCGCGACCGCGTCGGCCGCAGGCGTCCCGAAGACGAACATGCCTTCGGAAGTCGCTGAATTGGAATCAGGGTTGGGATCCTCGAAGAAGAACCCGTTCGAGACCTTCGCGGTCACGATGCCCGGAACACTCGAGACAGCGTGCCCTTCGAGCGGCGAGCGGTGCGCCGCGCCCTGGATGTCGTGGATCCTGGCCGGCGGCCCGACGGTCGTGAACGACCAGACCACGTTGCCGGACATCGTGTCGGGCGGGTCGTCGACGTCGTTGTCGGAGACCTGAGCGCCCACGATCGTGACGGTGCACGTCTCGTCCTGGACGAAGTCCGAGCTCGGGTTCAGCGTGAACGTGAGCGGCCCTCCGCTCGCGGCGGCCGCGTGTGCGCCGCTCGTCGTGCACGAGATCGAGAACCACGAACCGCTCGTGGTCACAGGCTCACTGAAGGTCACGGTGATGTCCGCGTTGACGGCGACACCGGTCGCGCCGGCGGTCGGCGTCGTGGAGGAGACCTGCGGGGCCGCGTCCGTCGAGACGATGTGCGAACCGAGGCCGGTGAAGTCGTCGGTGGCGAAGCCGTCCCACTGGACTGCTGGATCGAAAACGTCGTTCGGATCCGGATCGCCGGCCTCGATGGCCGCCTTGCGGCGCAGCGTGTTGTCCGCCGTGCTGGTGAGGCCGGTGCCCCATTCCGTCCCGGGGTCGAAGCCGCGCTGACCGATCGAGTCGATCACGGTCGCGCCCTTGAGGAGCAGGACTGCGTCGTCTCCGTTGAACCAGCCCGAGCCGTTCGTCTGGTCGGCCTGGGCGAGGATCACCGGGCTGGCGGCGCTCTGCGCCACCACGTAGACGTCGCCGGACGCCACCGTGCCCGTGAGGCCGATGGTCAGGCCGGCGGCCGGATTCCCGTTGAAGAACATCTGGATCGCGTAGCCGTTCGCCGCAAGATCGATGGGCGCGCCGGTCCCGTTGAAAATCTCCAGCGCCTTGTTGTTGCTCGTGCCTTCGATGTACTCGGAGAAGAACAGCTCGGTTGGTGCTGCTCGCGCGCTCCCGAGTGAGAAGGCGAGCGGGACGATCAGAGCGATCGTCAGGAAAGCCGGAAGGAAACGCCTTCTCGGCGCAGTGCGACTCGTAGCCATCGGAAAACCCCCAGGGTTGAGGCGGACTGGGCGATGGTAAACCCCGTGTCTGCTTGGAACAAGACCATTTACGACCCCGGTACAGTTGGAGCGATGAGGCGCTACCACGTCACCACATTCGGGTGTCAGATGAATGCGCACGACTCGGAGCGGATCAAGGGGATGCTCGAGTCCCTCGGCCTCGGCGAGGCGCTCTCGGCCGAGGAGGCGGACGTCATCGTCTTCAACACGTGCACCGTCCGCGAAAAGCCCGATCAGCGCTTCGCGGCCCATCTCGCGCAAGCCGCCGCCCTCAAGAAGGCCGACCCCGAGCGGGTCATCGCGGTGGGCGGCTGCTACGCGGAGGCGCAGCGCGAGCGGATCTTCGAGCTCTATCCCGCCGTGGACGTGGCGTTCGGCCCCGGGTCGATCCCGCATCTGGCCGACTGGATCGGCGCCGGCGGCATGGGCGTCCCGCGCGGGCGCTTCGCGGAGTGGAACCAGTTCGCAGGCGATCTTCCCGCGCATCGCGAGCGGCAATTCCAGGCGTGGGTGCAGATCTCCATGGGCTGCAACTCCGTCTGCTCGTACTGCATCGTCCCCGCCGTTCGCGGCCGCGAGCAGAGCCGCAGGCCGGGCGACATCGTCGCGGAGGTGTCGCGCCTGGCCGCCGACGGCGTGCGCGAGGTGACGCTGCTCGGCCAGAACGTCAACTCCTGGGGCCGCGACCTCGTGCCGGACGTGAAGACCGACTTCGGCGAGCTCCTCCGGGCCGTGGACGCGGTGCCGGGCATCGAACGGATCCGCTTCACGAGCCCGCACCCGAAGGACTTCCGCGAGCCCGTCATCCGGGCCATGGCCGAGTGCGCCGGGGTCTGCGAGCACACGCATCTGCCGCTCCAGTCCGGCTCGACCAGGGTGCTGAAGCGCATGCGGCGCACGTACGGGCGCGAGCGGTACCTGGAGCTCGTCGACCGGATGCGCGCGGCCGTGCCCGACCTCGCGCTCACGACGGACATCATCGTCGGGTTCCCCGGCGAGACGGAGGACGACTTCCGCGAGACCCTCGAGGTCGTCGAGGAGGTGCGCTACGACGGCGCCTACACGTTCGTCTTCAGCCCACGGCGGGGGACAGAGGCGGCGACGCTGCCCGACCAGGTTCCCGAGGAGACGAAGCGCGAACGAATCGAGCGGCTCATCGACGTCGTCCAACGGATTGCCCGGGAGCGAAACGAGACGCGGGTCGGCGGCACCGAGGAGGTCCTCGTCGAGGGGCCCAGCCGGACCGATCCCGGCGTCCTGCGGGGACGCACCCGGCGCAACACGACCGTCAACTTCAGCGGCGCCTCGGCGGCGGGCGACCTCGTCTCCGTCCGGATCGAGGGCGCCACGTCGACGACGCTGCGAGGGACGGAGACGGCCCTCGTCGCGGCGTAGTCACACTTTCGTCGCAATGCGTGAGCCACGCGTGCGCCCGTGAGCGATACGCTCGAAGTGGGGGTCCCCCGGGGCTCCCCTGGCCTCTTGAGCCATGGCCGCTAAGGGCAACCTTGTCCTGGCCATCTTCGGTCCGACGGCCTCCGGGAAGAGCGCCGTCGCCGAGGCGATCGCCGATCGGACGCCGGCCGAGATCGTCTCCGCCGACGCCATGCAGGCCTACCGGGGCCTGCCGATCCTCACGAACCAGCCCGAGCGACCGACCCGGCTCGTGGGCATCTGGCCGCTCGACCACGAGGGATCCGTCGCCGAGTACGCCGAGCTGGCGCACGCGGCCGTCGACGAGATCCTGGCAGCCGGGCGCACGCCGGTCGTCGCGGGAGGCACGGGCCTGTACCTGCGCGCGGCCCTCGCCGAGCTCGGCGTTCCGCCGGCGCCGCGGCCGGGCGCCCGCGAGCGGTGGGAGCGGCTGTACGACGAGGACGGGGCGGAGGCCGCGCACGAGGCGCTGGTCGCAATCGATCCGCAAGCCGCGGCAGCGGTGCATCCGAACGACCGCCGCCGCATCGTTCGCGCGCTCGAGCTGGCCGAGGCGGGCTCCTCGCTGCGCCCGGACGCCGACCGGCTGTGGACGGACGAGACGCGGCACCCGACGCTCGTGGTCGGGCTCGACGTGCCTCCCGAAGAGGTTGCTCGCCGTATCGACGAGCGCACGCGCGCGATGGCCGAGCGCGGCGCCGCGGACGAGGCGCAAGAGGCGCTCGCCGGACCGGTGTCCACCACCGCGCGCAAGGTGATCGGGCTCGAGGAGTTCGGCACGCTCCCGGCCGCCGAGGCGATCGAGACCGTCGCCCGCCGCACGCGGCAGTACGCCGCCTACCAGCGCAAGTGGCTCCGCCGCATCCCGGGCGTTGTTAGCGTTCGGGCCGATCGTCCTCCGGACGCGGTCGCCGATGAGATTCTCCAAGTGGCACGGGCTCGCCAACGACTACCTGCTCGTCGAGCGGGCTGAGTTCGGCTTCCCGCTGGAGCCGGCCCTCGTCCGACGTCTCTGCGACTACCACCTCGGCATCGGCTCGGACGGGATCCTCGAGGTGCTGTCCGCCGAGGGCCCGCGCGCGGAGATCGTCATCTGGAATCCGGACGGCTCGACCGCGGAGCTCTCCGGGAACGGCACGAGAATCGCTGCCCGCTGGCTGGCCCGCCGCAGCGGCGAGCTCGAGGTGGTCGTCGCCGTCGGGCCCCGAGAGGTCACGGCGCGGATGCGCGACGGGCTCGAGGTGGAGACCGACATGGGGCCGGTCGAGGTCGGGACGCCCGAGCTCCTGGCCGTGAACGGGTCCGAGGTCGAGTTCACGCCTGTCTCTGTCGGGAACCCGCACGCCGTCATCCGCCGCGACCCGGAGCGGACGGAGCTCCTCCGGCTCGGCCCTCTCGTGGAGAACCACCCGCGCTTTCCGGAGCGCACGAACGTCCAGCTCGTGCACGTCGACTCCGGCCGCGAGGCGACGGTCGGCGTGTGGGAGCGCGGGGCGGGGGAGACGCTGTCCTCGGGGACGAGCGCCGTGGCCGTCGCGGGAGCCTCCGTCGCCAACGGCTGGTGCGAGAGCCCCGTCACCATCCACCTGGCCGGAGGGGACATGCAGGTCGAGCTCGACGCCGGCTTCAACGCCCGCCTGACAGGCGCCGCCCAGGAGATCTGCGTGGGCGAGGTCTCGCCCGAGCTCCTGGAGGAGGTACGCGGCGGATGAGGTTCGCAGCGCGTCTCGACCAGGTCCCGCCGTACCTCTTCGCCGAGATCGAGCGGAAGATCGAGGCCATGCGCGCCGAGGGCGCAGACGTGATCTCGCTCGGCATCGGTGATCCGGACCTCCCGACCCCGCCGGCAGTGATCGAGGCGCTCCAGCGCGCCGTCGCCGCGCCCGAGACTCATCAGTACCCCTCCAACCGCGGGCTGGAGGCCTTTCGCCAGGCCGTCTCGGGCTTCTACCGCGACCGCTTCGACGTGGAGATCGACCCCGAAACGGAGGTCATTCCCGTGCTCGGAGGCAAGGAAGGAGTGGCGCACGTGGCGCTCGCGTGCCTCGATCCGGGCGACGTCTGCCTCTCGCCCGACCCGGGCTACCCGCCGTACACGTCGGGGCCGGTGTTCGCGGGCGCGGACGTCCACTACCTCCCGCTGGCCGAGGAGAACGCCTTCATGCCCGACCTGGGCTCGATCCCGGGTGACGTCGCCACGCGCGCGAATCTCCTCTTCTTCAACTACCCGAACAACCCCACCGGAGCCGTCGTCGCGGACGGGTTCTTCGAGCGGGCCGTCACGTTTGCGCGCGAGCACGACCTGATCGCCGTCCACGACTCGTCGTATACCGAGATCGCCTTCGACGGCTACCGGCCGCCGAGCTTCCTCGCCACCCCCGGCGCGAAGGACGTCGGCGCCGAGATCTTCTCGCTCTCCAAGGGCTGGAACATGACGGGCTGGAGGATCGGCTGGATCGCGGGGAACGCCCAGGTCGTGGAGCGCTACCGGCAGCTGAAGACGAACCTCGACTCGGGCATGTTCGACGCCCTGCAGCACGCCGGCGTCGCGGCGCTCACGGAGGCACGGGCGTTTCCGCAGGAGATGTCGGAGGTCTACCGGCGACGGCGCGATCTGATGGTGGACGCGCTCGGTGCGATCGGGATCCCCGCGGAGCCGCCGCGCGCCACGCCGTACATCTGGGTGCGTGTGCCGACAGGGCACGACTCCGCGAGCTTCACCGAGCTCGTACTCACGCAGGCGGCGGTGATCGTCTCCCCGGGGCCCTCGTTCGGCCCGTCAGGCGAGGGATTCGTCCGGATCTCCCTCACGGTCCCTGACAAGCGGCTGGAAGAGGCCGCCGGCCGAATCGCGTCTTCGCTCCGCGTCGAATCACGGGCATAATCGCCTTGTGAGTCACCACCACCCGGACCCCGCGCCCGGAGCGGAGCCCGAGCGCGGATTCGTCGTCGCCGTGTTGGCGCCCGGAGTGGACGAGGATCAGGAGCTCGGCGAGCTGCGCGAACTGCTTCGCACGGCTGGCGTCGAGCCGATCGGCGAGCTCGTCCAGCGTCGGCCCGCCCCGGACGTGCGCACCTACGTCGGCAAAGGGAAGCTCGAGGAGCTCAAGGAGCTCGTCAAGAACTCCGGCGCCGAGTCGCTGATCGTCGACGACGAGCTCGACCCGGGGCAGCAGCGGCGGCTCGAGGACGCACTGACCGCGCGCGTCATCGACCGGACACAGCTCATCCTCGACATCTTCGCCCAGCACGCGCGGAGCGCCGAGGGCAAGCTCCAGGTGGAGCTCGCCCAGCTCGAGTACAACCTTCCGCGCATGCGCGGCATGTGGCAGCACCTCGAGCGCCTCGGAGGCGGCATCGGGACACGCGGCCCGGGCGAGTCCCAGCTCGAGACCGACCGCCGGATCGCCCGTCGCCGCATCGGCCTCCTCAAGCGCAAGCTGCGCGAGCTCGAAAAGCGGCGTGCACTCCAGCGGAAGGCGCGCGAGGAGAGCGTCGTCCCGGTGGTCGCTCTTGCCGGCTACACCAACGCAGGCAAGTCCACGCTCCTGAACGCGCTCACCGACGCCGAGGCCTCGGTCGACGACCGCCTCTTCGAGACGCTCGACCCGACCACGCGCGGCTTCGAGCACGACGGCCGCCGCTACCTCGTGACCGACACGGTCGGGTTCATCAGGCGCCTCCCGCACCAGCTGGTCGAGGGCTTCGCCGCCACGCTCGAGGAGACGCTGCTGGCGGACCTCGTCCTCCACGTCGTCGACGCCTCCGAGGACGACGACCGGATGGAGGAGACGATCGCCGCCGTGGACGGCGTCCTGTCGGAGATCGGTGCTCGCGAGCTGCCCGTCGAGCTCGTCCTCAACAAGATCGACCTCGTCGACCCGCTTCGCCGCCGGCGCCTGGGCAACGGCTTCCCGGGCGCCCTCCAGATCTCCGCGTCGGGCGGCGAAGGTCTCGAGGAGCTCCGGGCGTACATCGCCGAGTGCTTCGCCGACCGCTTCCGGCCGGTCAAGCTCCTCGTCCCGCACGGAAGCGGCCGGATCCTCACCGAGCTCTACGACCTCGGCGCGCCGATCGAGAAGCGTGTCGACCGCCCCGACGGCGTGCTCGTTCACGCCCGCCTTCCCGAGCGGGACCTCGTCCGCTTCGCGCCCTATCTCGTCTCGGAGGCGGAAGCCCCGCCGGCCACGCAGGCGCGCAAGGCGTGATCTACCTCCCGATCGTGAGGCTCCACGAGGAGGCTCGGCTTCCGGAGCGTGCGTACTCCGGAGACGCCGGCCTCGACCTCGCGACCTGCGAGCGCGTGGAGCTCGCCCCGGGGGCGAGGGCCGTCGTCCCGACCGGGCTCGCGGTTGCCATCCCGGAGGGCTTCGCCGGCTTCGTCCAGCCCCGCTCGGGCCTCGCCGCGCGCCATGGGATCAGCGTCGTCAACTCGCCCGGCCTCATCGACTCCGGTTACCGGGGGGAGATCCGCGTCGTGCTGCTGAACACGGACGCGGAGAACACGTTCGTCGCCGAGCCGGGCGACCGCATCGCGCAGCTCGTTGTGCTGCCCGTTCCCGAGCTCGAGGTCCTCGAGGTCGACGAGCTGCCCGCGACGGAGCGCGGCGTACGGGGATTCGGATCGTCAAGGACGACGTGACGCGATGGAGCCGCGCATCCGAGTCTCCGCGATCCTGCGGCGCGAGAGCCGCATTCTTCTCGTCCGCCACGAGAAGGCCGGCCGCGAGTACTGGCTCCTGCCCGGCGGAGGGGTGAGCGCGGGGGAGACGCTCCTCGAGGCGATGAAGCGCGAGCTCGCGGAGGAGGTCGGCCTCGACTCCGATCTCCCGCTCGAAGGCCCCGTCGCGCTCGCCGAGTCGATCGCCCCGGCCGGCTGGCCGAGGAAGCACGTCCTCCACATCGTCTTCGCAGGCCATCTCGGCGAGCGCTCCCTCGAGCGCGTGACCTCACAGGACGAGGCGGTCTGGAACCACCGCCTGTTCGACGTCGACGAGCTCGCCGGGCTCGCCCTGCACCCGCCGATTCAGCGCTTTCTGGCGCGCTGGCAGCCGGGCGACCCCACCGTCTATCTCGGCTCACTCTGGGCGCCCTAGCGGCACGAATCGCGCGCCAAACGCGCGCATTTCCGCACTAGGATCGAAATCGGGGGGCCCCGGCGATGCGGCTCAGTAGCGGCCGCCGCGCGACCGAGCGCGCCCCGCGGAGACTTTCTGGGCCTCGGCTTCGAGATCGTCCTCGAGGGGCGCTAGCGCCGGCGGGTCGCCACCCCGGTGCGCGAGGGCCTGCGCCAGGAGCCAGTCGGCGAACCACGGGTTTCGCGGCAGGAGCGGCCCGTGGAGGTACGTGCCGACGGCGCGGCCGATGCGGCAGCCTTCGAAGCCGCTCTCACCGTCGTTCCCGAACCCTGCGACCACGAGGCCGAGAGCCTCGGCGCCGGCGTCGAGGACGGTGCGGCCTGCGTGGTTCTCGAAGCCTGCGAGAAGGCGTTTCTCGCCGGGCTCGAGCTCGCATTCGAGCAGCACGTCGCCGATCATCCGCCGCTCCCCGGCCACGGTCTCGTGCGGGAAGAGCCCCACGCCGGGAAGCACCTCGCCGCCGCGGCCCCGGTACGAGCGTCCGAGAAGCTGGTACCCGCCGCAGACGGCCAGGACCGTGGCCCCGGCGGCGGCCGCCTCGCGCAGCGCCTCGCCCTTCTCGACCAGGTCGGCGGCGACGAGCGCCTGCTCCCGGTCCTGGCCGCCGCCGACGTACAGGAGGTCGTGCTCGCCGGGCACGATCGGCTCCCCGAGGTCGATCGCGCGGTACTCGAATGCGATCCCACGCCAGGTCGCACGCCGCTCGAGGACCGCGATGTTGCCCCGATCGGCGTAGATGTTGAGGTAGTCGGGGTAGAGGTGGCCGACGACGACCTCGAGGCCTTTCACGCAGCAGCCCCTTCCCAGTAGGGCCGCACGAGCCCGCGCTCGGCGACGATGTGGCGGAGCGCAAGCATGGCCGTGTACGTGGGGAGAACGACCAGCTCGCCGCCGGCGGGAGTCAGCTCCAGCCCACGGTCGAGCGCGCGCTCGAGGCGCGGGACGACCTCGATGGCGTCCGGGTCGAGCCCGCCGTACTTGAAGCGGAGCGCGAGCTCCTGGGCCCTGGAACCGGTGGCCACGAGCCCCTCCAGGCCGTCGAGCAGTGGCTCGAAGTCGACGTCCCAGATCCACGAGACGTCCCTGCCGTCTGCGATGTCGTCGTTGAGCGCGACCACGACGAGCCGCGGCGGCCCGCCGGCGGTGAGCGTGCGCACGACCTCGTTGGCGCCCGCAGGGTTCTTGACCAGCAGGAGCAGGACGGTCTTGTCGCCCACCGGGATGCGCTCGAAACGCCCGAAGGCCGGCCGAAAGCGCCCGATCCCGTCCGCGACGTCGTCGAGCGTCGCGCCCAGCACGAGCGAGAGCGACGCGGCGGCGATCGCGTTGTAGACGTTGTAGAGCCCGGGGAGAGCCAGGGCGATCCGCCTGGTTCCCTGGGGCGTCACCAGGTCGAAGGACACACCCTCGAGCCCGTCCAGCTCGATCGCGCGCGCGACGACGTCGAGCGTGGGCCGCGCGAGTCCGCACGTGGGGCACGACCAGGCCCCGAGGTGACCCACGTAGGACGCCTCGTAGACATACGGAGTGGCGCAGATACCGCAGTACTTGGAGTCCGCGGCGTGGGGGAGGCGTTCGCGTGCGACGCTCGCGTCGTCGAGCCCGAAGCGGAAGGCGGTCTCCCGTCCCCGCGCGATGTCCGCCACGAGCGGGTCGTCCCCGTTCGCCACGACCCAGGCGTCGCCGGGGAGCGCCTTGACGCTCTCGCGCCAGCGCTCGGCGATCAGCTCGAGCTCGCCGTAGCGGTCGAGCTGGTCGCGGAAGAGGTTGCCGAGCAGAACCGCCTGAGGCCCGACGCGCCGCGCGACGTCGGGAAACGCGCCCTCGTCCACCTCGAAGAGACCCAGCTCGGCTTCGGGATGCGCCAGGAGCGCTGACGTGACGCCCGACACGAGGTTCGCGCCCGCACGGTTGTGCGCGAGCCTGACCCGCGGGCCGAGGATCTCCGCGACCATTCCGGCCGTCGTCGTCTTCCCGTTCGTGGCCGAGACGAGCGCCGATCCGAGCGGGAGCCGGTCTGCGAGGTCTCCCAGCGCTCCGGGGTCGATCGTGGCCAGGATCTTGCCGGGCAGGGTCGTGCCGCCGCCCCGTCCCGCAAGCTGCGAAAGACGCCCGGCGGCGCGCGCGACAGCGATCTCCAGCCCCAGGCGCACGCACCTCAGTCTATTCGTCCCTCGAACGGGTGAATCTCGGTCGAATCCCCAAAGGGGGGAGGTACGAACCTCGCTTCGTCCCTAGCGTCGTGTGTGGGAATGAACTGCGGCCCGCGCCTGGCGCGCGGAGAGAGGAACGAGAGAGAACATATGCGGCTCAACGGCTCGTCGAACGGGAGCACCCGGTCGAGCGCGCTCTGGGGGAAACCCTCCAAGGGCGAAACGCGCTCGAGTGCCCTGTGGGGCAAGGGAGGCCGAGGCTTCATGGTCGCGCTGGTCATTGCCATCTCCATGGCGATGCCCCTCGTGGCGGCTGCCGGCGTCTCCAGCTACAGGCACGACACCTCGGTCAAGGCATACCTGTCGCCCGGGCTTCTCGACGCCGTGAAGGCGCGCCCGAATGCGACGTACGACGTCATCGTCCAGGCGAAGCGTGGCGACACGACCGCCCAGGTGGCGACGGACGTCAAGAGCGTCCGCCAGAGCGACCCCGGCAAGGGCGTGGGTCTGCGCAAGAGCTTCCGCTCGCTGAACGGCGTGGCGGCGCAGCTCACCGGCGTGCAGATCCTCAAGCTCGCCAAGCGCACCGACATCGCCGCGATCACGCGGGATGCACCGGTCGTCCTCTCTAGCTACAGCCTGCAGCGCTGGCCCTACGCGGCCAACCTCCACTGGCTGTGGAACACCCAGGCGGCTGCCAACGCACCGGCGATCGCCGTCGTCGACTCCGGCATCCAGACCGGTCGCTCCGACTTCGGCACGCGCATCGCCGCGAACGTGAACCTCTCGTCCCTTCCGGGCAACTCGGCGGGCGACGGGCGCGGTCACGGCACGTTCGTGGCGGGCATCGCAGCGGGCAACGCGAGCCGCTACGCCGGCGCCTCGCCCGGATCCAAGATCGTTTCCATCGATGTGATGGACGACACGGGCATGGCCATGACGCGCGACGTCATCGCCGCCGCCGACTGGATCCTGGCGAACAAGGACAAGTACAACATCCGCGTCGCGAACTTCTCGCTGCACAGCGCGAGTCCCGCGAGCGTCTTCTACGACCCGCTCGACCGGGCCGTGGAGCGGCTCTGGTTCAACGGCGTCGTCGTGGTCGCGGCAGCGGGGAACTACGGCATCGACGGTCGCCCGAGCGGCGTGACCTTCGCACCCGCCAACGATCCCTTCGTGATCACCGTCGGCGCGCAGGACCTCCACAGCACGGTGTCGACGCGCGATGACACGGCCGCCCCCTGGTCGGCCTTCGGCTACACGCTCGACGGCTTCTCCAAGCCCGAGCTCGGCGCCCCCGGCCGCTACATCGTCGGCCCGGTGCCCGGCAGCTCCACGCTCGTGAGCGAGCGGCCGACGAACCTCAGAGCCCCTGGCTACATGGAGCTCTCCGGGACCTCGTTCGCGGCTCCGGTCGTGGCCGGCGCGGCCGCCCAGATCCTGGCCCGCCACCCCGAGTGGACGCCGGACCAGGTCAAGGGCGCGCTCATGCTGACCGCTCGGCACACGCCGAACGCGGCGCCCGGATCGCTGGGCGTGGGCGTGATCGACGGGTACGCGGCGTCGCGGGTCTCGAGCCCGCCCAACCCGAACGCGGCCGTGAACCAGTTCGTCCGCCAGGCCTCCGACGGCTCCGGCCTCGTGTTCGACACCGCGAGCTGGGCGAACGTCGCGATGGCCGACGCCTCCTGGGCACAGGCCTCCTGGGCGCAGGCCTCCTGGGCGAACGCGTCCTGGGCACAGGCCTCCTGGGCGCAGGCCTCCTGGGCGAATGCGTCCTGGGCGCAGGCCTCCTGGGCGCAGGCGTCCTGGGCGCAGGCCTCCTGGGCGAGCGCGTCCTGGGCACAGGCCTCCTGGGCCTCCGCCTCCTGGGCGAACGCCTCGTGGGCCTCGGTGGCCTACGCGGACAACGCCGAGGGCGAGATGAGCGACACCGGCGAAGTCATCGCCGACGCAGAGCTCGCAGAGCTCGGCATCCAGCTCGGCCAGTAACTGACAGCACCTGAGCCCCGGGCTTCGGCCCGGGGCTCATGCCTTTCGTATGAATGGCGGGCCGTCCCTCGAACGGGGGAGGCTCGCGACGCGTGTGGAGCCTACGTTTCGGCTATGGCTCTGCGGCCGCACCCCGCGTCGGCGTGGGCGAAAGCCCTGACGGCGCAACTCGACCAGAATTCGGGCAGATGAGCGCTGTCTCGAGCGCTCCGCCTGCCGCGAGACCGCCTCTCGAGGACGGTCACGGCGAGCCGTCCCTCTCTCCGCGCGCGAAGGCGTATCTCTACGCGGTAGGGATCCTGGCCGTCGCGGCCGCAGTGGTGCCGTTCTCGCACCTCTCGTCCGGCACCGACGGCTGGCTCACGTTCCTCGTCCTCGCCGTTTCGGCCGCGGTGGCGCAGCTCTTCGTCGTCGTCACGCCCCGCGACCAGAGCTACCACACGACGCTCGTCTTCCTCATCCCCGGGGTGCTGCTCCTGCCCCCGGAGCTCATCGCCCTGCTCGGGATCGTCTACGGGATCCCCGAGTGGCTGAAGGTTCGCTACCCCTGGTACATCCAGGGCTTCAACATCGCCAACCACACGCTGAACGGCCTGGCAGCGTGGGGGGCGGTCGAGCTGGTGCGGAACGCCGGCCTCGGGCCGGAGCTCGAGTTCGCGCTCTCCGGCCTCGTCGCCGCAGTCGTCTTCGTCGGGATGAATCACTTCCTGCTCGCAACGATGCTCCACCTGGCGCGCGGGCACTCGCTGCGCGGCACCGGCCTCTTCTCGGTGGAGAGCCTCTCGACGGACTTCGTCCTCGCCATGCTGGGCGTGGCGTTCGCCGCGCTGTGGGACTGGAACCCGCTCCTGCTCCCGACGGCCGTCGCCCCGTTGCTGCTGATCCACCGCTCGCTGAGCGTCCCGGCGCTCCAGCAGGAGGCCCGGGTGGACCCCAAGACCGGCCTCTTCAACGCCCGCCACTTCACCGGCGCGCTGCGCGAGGAGCTCGAGCGCGCGGAGCGTTCCGGCTCGACCCTCGCGGTGATCATGGCCGACCTCGACCTGCTCCGCGACATCAACAACGCGTACGGACATCTCGCGGGCGACGCCGTCCTCAAGGGCATCGCCGACGTCTTCCACGGCCATCTACGCCACGCGGACACCCCTGCGCGCTTCGGCGGGGAGGAGTTCGCCATCCTCCTGCCGGAGACCGCGACGCAGCAGGCCCTCGACATCGCCGAGCGCATCAGGCGCGCGGTCGCCGAGCAGCGCTTCGAGGTGGAGACCTCGAGCGAGCCGATCCGCGCCACCATCTCGATCGGCGTGGCCGTGTATCCCGACGACGGCGCCGACCCGAACGAGATCATCCACCAGGCCGACCTCGCCGTGTACCGCGCGAAGCTCCAGGGCCGCAACCGCGTGCTCCCTGCCAGCTCCGAGCCCGTCATGCTCTCGCCGGACCGCAAGTCGCGCCTCGCCGCCGTGCCCGACGAGTCCGGCTACGGAGGGACGGAGCTCCTCGACGTGGACGTGCCGGCCGCCGAGCCGATGCGCGTCCCGGAGCAGCAGTCGCAGAAACGGCCGCATACCCCCGCAGGGCCCCGTTTCGTGACGCTGTCACCGGCGCTCCTCTTGCTCGTGGTCACAGTCAGCCTGGGCGGTTTCATGGCGGGCGTCTTCGGCTTTGCCTACGGCGGCTCAGAGGACCTGATCGGGCTGCTGGCCGTGATCGCGCTCGTGGCCGGTGGTCAAGCTCTCTCGCTGGAGCTCGACGGTGGCTCCATCTCGGTCAGCGCGGTCGGCGCCCTCGCCGGCGCCGCGCTCTTCGGCTACCAGGCGGCCTTGCCGCTCGCGCTCGCCATCGCAGCCGTCGACTGGAGCGCACGGCGCACGCCCGCCTATCAGCTGCTCTTCAACGTCGGGGCGCTCTCCTTCGCCTCGCTCGCGGCCGCGGCGATCTTCCACGGCGGTGGTGACGGAGGCACGCTGGACACGTTCGTCACCGCGGCGGCCGGACTCGCGGCGGGCGGAATCTACTTCGTCGTCAACACGGGGCTTCTCGCGGGAGCGATGGCGCTCGAGGGGCACGACAGCTGGCGGCGAGTGTGGACTGAGCGCTTCTCGTGGCTCTTGCCCCACTACGTCGCGTTCGGCGCCGTCGGCGGGGCGATCGCGCTCTCCTACGACGCCATCGGCCTCTTCGGCCTGGCCGTGTTCGTCCTGCCGCTCCTGCTCATGCGCAAGACGATGGCGGCCTACCTCGGGCACACCGAGAAGTCGACGAAGAAGCTCCGCGAGGCGGCCGAGACGATCCACAACCAGAACGTGTCGCTCGAGCAGGCCAACCGCCTGCTGAAGGAGCGCTCCACGGCGGCCATGCAGAGCCTCTCGGCGACCGTCGACGCGCGCGACGCGTACACGGCCGGCCATTCCCGGCGCGTCCAGCAGCTCGCCCTCGCGATCGGCCGCGAGCTGGGGCTCTCCCAGGCCGAGCTCGACCTCCTGGGCCACGCTGCCCTCTTCCACGACATCGGCAAGCTCGCGATCCCGGACGCGATCCTCCTCAAGCCCTCGCGGCTCTCGAGCGACGAGTGGGCGCTGATGCAGCGCCACGCGGAGGAAGGTGCGCGCATCATCGACCGCCTCGGCTTCCTCGGGGACGCGGTGCCCGCCATCAGGCACCACCACGAGCGCTGGGACGGCGCCGGCTACCCCGACGGGCTCGCGGGCGAAGAGATCCCGCTCGGGGCGCGCATCATCCACGTCGCCGACGCGCTGGACTCCATGCTCACCAACCGCATCTACAAGGTGGCGCGCCCCGCGGACGAGGCGCTCGAGGAACTACGGCGAGGCGGTGGCAGCCAGTTCTGCCCGCGCACCGTCGGCGCGCTCGAGCGGCTGCTCGGGAACGAGAAGGAGGAGCGCGAGCTCCCGGCGAAGCCGCCGCTGGCAGCTGCCTCCTAGTCCGACACACCTCCGGGCGACGCGGGCGCCGAAACTGCGACGATACGGCCCGTGACCGAGCTGTTCCGCTCGACCGAGCTCCAGCTTCGCGCGACGAAGCGCATCCTGCCCAAGGCGCCTCTCTCGCGACAGCGCTTCGGACGGCGCGACGACCGCTTCGTCTTCGTCGTCGGCAGCCCGCGTTCCGGAACGACGTTCATGGGGGAGTCGATCGGCTCGGTTCCGGGCCTGCTCGACCTCGGTGAGGTCGAGCCGCTGAAGGACGCCATCCGCAGGATCGCGCACCTCGACCAGGCGGCGACCGCCGCCCAGATCCGCCGGCTGCTCACCCGAGCGCGGCGCCTCAGCCTCGTGGGGGGCATCAGGCCGGTCGAGCAGACGCCGGAGCTGGCGCATGTCCTCCCGGCAGCGCTCGAGGCCTTCCCCGAGGCGCGGGTCGTCCATTCCGTCCGAGACGGTCGCGACGTCGTCTGCTCGCTGCTCGAGCGCGGCTGGCTCCGCGCAGGGAACGACGGGCGCGACTACGCGGGCCCGCCGTTCGGCCCCCGTGCCCGCTTCTGGGTGGAGGAGGAGCGCCGGGACGAGTTCCCCCAGGTCAGCGACGCCCGCAGGGCGGCCTGGGCCTGGCGGCGCTACGTGACCGCAGTGCGCACGTCCGGCGTCCCGGTGACGGAGGTGCGCTACGAGCGCCTGGCCGCCGACCCGGAAGGCGTCGGGACGGAGCTGGCCGAGGCGCTCGACATCTCGGCGCCGCACATGATCGCCGCGCTCCGGTATGGCCCACGGCGAGTCGATCGGGCGCTACGCGCGCGACCTCTCCGAGGAACAGCTCGCGGACGTCCTCGCCGAGGCGGGCGGGCTCCTGGACGAGCTGGGCTACTTGCAGCGCGTCTAACCTGCTCGCCTACACTGTGCCCCGAGGCGAGCGGTGGCACGTAAGGCCCGTTCCCGGCGGCGCTACTCCGACGAGGACCTCCTCGCCGAGTTGACCGCGTGCGCACGGCGGCTGCGGCGGTCGCCGACCATGCGCGAGTTCTCCGACGACCCACGGGCGGGCGTGCACCCGCAGACCGTCGTCGAGCGCTTCGGCACCTGGAACGACGCCAAGCGCCGCGCAGGGCTCGTGCCGCGCCGCTTCGCCACCAAGGACGAGCTCCTGCTCCAGCTGCGCAGGCTCGGAGACGAGCTGGGACGCACGCCGACCGGCCGGGATCTGGACGCACGCCGGGCCGCGCTCCCGTCGAAGTCGCTCTACTGGCACAGCTTCGGCTCGCTCTCGAACGCGTTGCGGGCGGCGGGCTTCGACGTCCCGCGCCGCGAGGAGCGCCGTGAGCGTGCGCTGGCACAGGGAGAGCGCCTCGCCGCGAGCCTCGGCCGCCTCCCGCGCTTCGCCGACTGGTCGCAGGCTCGCCGCAGCGACCCGGCGATGCTCTCGGAGTGGCAGGTCTACCGGCTCTTCGCCGGCGGGCGTGGGGGATGGACGAGCTTCCTCGCGGCACTGGGAGCGCGCCTCGAGCGGAGCGGGGTGGAGGAGAGCCCTAGCGCGCGGCGGCGGCAGCGGTGATCGCCGCCAGGCGGGCGAGGCACGACCGTGCCTCCTCGGGCGCCCTCACGGGCGGGAGGGGCGATTCCTCCACGAAGGTTCGATCGGGCTCGAACGAGTCCGAGCGGGCGACGCGCCCGTCGACGATGGCGACGAGCGTCCCCTCGCCCAGCTCGCGCTTGCGGAGCCGCAGCTTCGTGTAGCGCTCGACGAGCTGGAGCGCCTGGTGCGTGGAGGCGAAGAAGAGCTCCTGCTTGCCCTCGCCGATCCAGAGCGGGCGGCCGATTCCGCGTGCGAGATGCAGGACGTCAGGCTCCCGCTCGTCCATCCAGGCAGAGGCCATAGAGCCGTGCAGCTCCTCGAGCGCCGTCGGCCGGCTGGACGCCTCCTCGACCAGCGCGAAGATGGCCTCGGAGTCCACGGTCATCCCGGGCTCGGCTCGCTCGAAGCCATGCGAGGCGAGGATCTCCTCGTCGTTCACGATGATGCCGTTGTGGATGCCGACCACCGACCCGTGCCGGATCGGATGGTTGTTGGCCGTCAGGCTGGGGTGGCCCTTGGTGTAGTCGCGCACGTGGACGAGCCCCTGCCGCGCGCCCGCCGGAACGGAGAGATGGTCGAGGAACGCGCTGGCGCCGCCGCGCTGCTTGTGCACGGCGACCGAGACATCCCGGCCGCGGTAGGCGTACCCGACAGCGTCGGAGCCGCGCTCGGAGATTGCGGCCAGGAGCGTCTGAGTCGCCAGGGTCTGATCGACCGCTGACTCGTCACTCAGGCTATATCCCGCAATTCCGCACACGACGTCTGCACTCCGATCCTAGGCAGATCTCCGGACGACTGTGATCGCAAGTGGCCGCATCGATCACCACGCGTCCGTCTGAACAAGACACTACCAACCTCGACGCGAGGCGTAACCGCTTTCATCCCCCATAATCGGTCGATGGCGCTCAAGCCCGTTGGATAGCCCGCCGATAGGGAGGGCGTGGAGCACTCTTCTGCGGAACTCCCTAGCGAGCCCCAGCCTCTCGAAGTCGAGGAGCCGAAGCTCGAGCTCGTCCCTGACCCCGAAGACGCCGAGGAGGCCGAGGAGCAGGACGAGGAGGAAACGGACGACGACGACGCCGACGAAAAGCCCGTCGCCGCCGTCGCCGCCCCGACCCAGGATCCGCTCAAGCTTTACGTCCGCCAGATCGGCGACGGCCCCCTTCTGACCCCGGCCGAGGAGCGCGAGCTCGCGCGCCGCAAGGACGAGGGCGACGAGTGGGCCAAGCGACGCCTCATCGAGTGCAACCTGCGCCTCGTGATGTCCATCACGAGGAACTACGTGAATTCCGGCGTCCCGCTGCTCGACCTCATTCAGGAGGGCAACCTCGGCTTGATCCGCGCGGTGGAGAAGTTCGACTACAGCATGGGCTTCAAGCTCTCCACGTACGCGACCTGGTGGATTCGCCAGGCCGTGACGCGGGCGATCGCCGACCAGGGCCGGACCATCCGCCTGCCCGTGCACGTCGTCGACCAGGTCCGGCGTGTGATGCGGGCCAGGCGCGTGCTGACCCAGAAATTGAACCGGGACCCGCTCCCGGAGGAGATCGCGCAGGAGAGCGGCATCGAGCTCAAGCGCGTCCGCGAGTTGTTCGACCTCGTCGAGGATCCGGTCAGCCTCGAGACGCCAGTCGGCGACGGCGACTCGATGTACGGCGACATGCTCGAAGACGAGAACTCCGAGCAGCCCGACACGGTGCTGGCCGAGCTTCTCCGAGCTGTCGAGCTCCAGGAGGCCCTCACGTCGCTGAACGAGCGCATGCGCCACGTGCTCGAGCTGCGCTTCGGCCTCAACGGCCAGATCCCGAAGACCCTCGAGGAGGTCGGGAACGAGCTCGGCGTCACGCGCGAGCGCGTCCGCCAGCTCGAGTCGCGCGCCCTCCGCGAGCTTCAGGCCGTCGCGCCCGAGCTTCGCCTCTATCTTCGCGCCGAGTAGCTTGCGGGCTGCGCGGCGGGCCGCGCTCCACGGGTAGCGTGGGGGAGTGCCCGGTTACGTCGACATCCACTCTCACGTCGTACCCTCCGGAGACGACGGGGCACGCTCGGTCGAGGTCGGCCTGGCGCTCTGCCTCGACGCGGGCCGGCACGGAACGAGCACGCTCTACGGGACGCCGCACGTCTGGCCGTCGCTGCCGCTGACGCCCGAGCGCGAGCGCGCGGTGCGCGCGGCGCACGCCGAGATGGCGGCCGAGCTGGCGCCGCACGGCGTCGACCTGCGCCTGGGCTGGGAGCTGACGCCCGCGGAGCGGCTCCTGGACGAGGATCCCGGCCGCTATCGGCTCGGTGACCTGCACGCGGTGCTCATGGAGGTGCCGTTCCACGGCCCTCTCGCGCTCGCTGAGCGCCTCGCAGAGCACGTGGAGGCCCACGGGCTGACCCCGATCGTGGCCCATCCAGAGCGTGCGGAGAGCGTTCGCGAGCGGCCCGAGGCAGCGGACGCCTTCCGGGAACGGGGTTGGCTGCTCCAGGTCAACGCAACGAGCCTGCTCGGATATCACGGGCCGGAGCAGGCGGGGGAGGGCTGGCGCCTCGTCGAGGACGGTCTCGCCGACCTCGTCGCCTCGGACGGCCATCGCAGCGCCCGCCCGCCGTTCCTGGACGAGGCCTACGAGGCGGCGGTGAGCCGGGTAGGGCAGGAGCGCGCCGACACGCTCTTCACGGGCGCCGCGCTCGAGGCGCTAGTGCGTCGCGACAGCGTCGATCTCGCGCAGCGAGGCTAGGCGCGAGAGAGACTCGATCTCGATCTGGCGGACGCGCTCGCGCGTGATGCCGAGCCGCCTGCCGATGTGCTCGAGCGTGTGCGGCTCCTCGCCGCGCAGGCCGTAGCGGAGCTCCAGGACACGCCTGTCGCGCTCCGGGAGCGATTCGAGGGCCCGATCGAGCGCCTCCTTCTGCAGCCGCTTCTCGGTCACCTCGTCCGGGAGCGGGTCGTCGCCGGCGACGAGGTCGCCGAAGACCGCGTCCTCCTGCTCGCCGATCGGCTGGTCGAGGCTCGTAGAGGCCCTCGCGGCCGCGCGGACCTCGATCGCCTGCTGCAGCGGGAGCCCGGCCTCGTCGGCGATCTCCTCGAGGGACGGCTCGCGGGCGAGCTGCGTCCAGAGGTGCCGCTCGGCGCGGTGCATCTTCTGCATCCGCTCGACGACGTGGACGGGAACGCGGATCGTGCGCGCCTTGTCGGCGATCGCGCGGGCGACGGCCTGGCGGATCCACCAGGTCGCGTAGGTCGAGAACTTGAGGCCGCGCTGCCACTCGAACTTCTCCACGGCGCGGATCAGCCCGAACATGCCCTCCTGGATCAGGTCGAGGAAGGGCAGGCCCTGGTTGCGGTAGTTCTTCGCGATCGAGACGACGAGGCGCAGGTTGCACTCGATCATGCGCTTCTTCGCCTCCATGTCGCCGCGCTCGATGCGCTTGGAGAGCTCGACCTCGTCTGCTGCCGTGAGCAGCGGATGCCGCCCGATCTCGCGCAGGAAGAGCTGGAGGGCGTCCGTCGTCGTCTCGAGCACCTCGGTGCCCGGGACGGGCGCCGCCGGCTCCTGCTTCTGCCGGTCGACGACCTCGATGCCGCGCTCCTCGAGCTCCTTCTGGAGCGTCTCGACGTCGGAAGGGTCGAGGTCGAGGATCTCGAGCGCCTCTCGAAGCTCGGTCGCCTCGATCACGCCGGACGCGTCAGCACGCTCCAGCAGCGGCTGAAGCTCCTCGTGCTGGCTGACGTTGTTGGCGGCCTCGTCAGCAGGCATTCGGGGATTTTTCAAGCGGCGTCAATACGAGTGGGAAAGAGAATGCGGCAGCTGTAGCCCTGCCGCGCAAACCCTACCCGCCGGAGCGGTCAAGTCAAACCCTGGGCCGAATCAGGGCTCGTTCGGCCCACGCACGATAACGGGTGTTATGTCAAGTCGAAGGAAACCGGAGCCGAGCCGGGCTCCCTTCCCCACGGCCCTGGTCACGCCGCCACACGCAGGCCCAGGAACCGTGCGGCGTCCCCTACCACGTCGTCGTCGAGCCGCAGCTCGCGCACGTCGGTCACCTTGAGCGCGATCGCCGCTCTGTCGAAGAGCGTGACGTTCGCCCAGGCCGGCTCGAACGTCGACCACCAGCGCAGGCCGACCGCCTCCGGGTAGCGCTCGTGGAGAGCCGCCGCCACGGCCTGGGTCTTCTCGCGCTCGCGGGTGGCCACGGCGGACGGCCGCAGCGCCTCGGCCGCGAGCAGCGCCGGATCGTCGAGGTCGACGACGAGGACGTCGTCGGGGAGCCGGAGCGTGGCGAGCGCGAGCGGCAGCCGGCGGCGCACGAGGTCGCCTGCCACGAGCTCCCCTCCGGAGAGCACCGCGAGCTCCTCCACCACGGCGGACACGGGCTCCTCCGAGACGTAGAGGCAGCCGTAGCGCTCCGGCGCGTCGTGGCGGCCCTCACCCTGGAGCCGGCGCGGGAACCAGGCGGGCCCGCCCCATTCCACGCCCGCGCCCGCAAGATCCCACGCGAAACAGCGGTAGAGGATCACGCGTACGAGCCTGCCCGTTCCTGCCGAAGCGCCGGTAGGAGCTCCTGGGTCTCCCCCGCCCTGATGACGTCGATCGGGCGACGGTTCCGGAGCCGCGGATTGGGCCCCACGAGCCACTTTTCGGCCGTCTCCGGCTCGTACACCCGCAGCAGGAACGACATCGTGAGCTCGAGCAGGTCGAGGCGCTCGGCATTGACCGGGTCGATGCCCTGCCCGCGCGTCCAGCGGCTCACCTGTGCCGGGCTGACGCCGAGCGCGTCGGCGACCCTGCGCTGGGAGCGGAAGTCACGCGCGAGCGCCTCCACTTTGACCGCGGCCGGGACGGGCACGGCCCGATCGTACCGCAACGAAAAGTGTTGCGCCGCGCCGTGGTTTGGCTTGCGGCAACGACTGGAAGGAAATACCGTGCCGGAGCCACGATGCTGCTCGAGCCCGTCGATCCAAACGAAGAATTCCGCGAACGACGGCGGCGATCGCGTAGGCGGCGCGCCAGGAGGCGCGTCGCTGTTCTGGGGGTCTTCGCGATTTCCGCAGCCGTGGTCGCGCTCGGCGCGAGCTTCCTCAACGGCAGGAGCCATCCGGCGGCACCGCAGGCGGGGGCTGTGGAAAACCCGTCCGGAGGCGCGAGCACAGGAGCGGCGCCGGCCGAGCCCGACCCTGTCCCGCTTCCGGACGAGATCCGCGGAGTTCACGTCACGATGGCGCTCGCGTCACTCGACGGGAAGCTCGACGAGTACTTCGCGCTCACCTCTGCAGGCCTCAACACGCTCGAGCTCGACGTCAAGGACGAGAACGGCGAGGTCGGGTTCCAACGCGGCGTCGGCCTCGCGCGGCAGATCGGCGCGGCGCTTCGGTACTACGACCCGAGCAAGGCAGCGAACGACGCCGAGGCAAAGGGCGTCTATCTCATCGGACGAGTCGTGGTCTTCGAGGACCCGAGGCTCTCGGGCGCCCGCCCGGGGATGGCGATCCAGCGGAGCGACGGCACGGTCTGGACGAACGACGCCGGCCTCGGCTGGACGAACCCCTACGACAAGCGGGTCTGGAAGTACAACGTCGACGTCGCCGCGGCAGCGGTCAAGGCCGGCTTCGACGAGATCATGTTCGACTACGTCCGCTTCCCCACCGACGGCGACGTCGCGAGCGCCGTCTTCAAGGGCAGGCGGCCCGAGCACAAGAGCGTCACGATCGCGAACTTCCTCGAGTACGCGAAAGGCCGGCTCGAGCCCATGGGCGCACGCGTTTCGGCTGCGATCTTCGGGCTCACCGCCACGCGCGAGATGGGCATCGGCCAGCGGCCGAGGCGGCTGGCGCGCCACGTCGACGCCATCTACCCCATGGTCTATCCCTCCCACTACGGCGCCGGCGAATACAACCTCAACGACCCGAACGCCGTTCCCGGGATCACGGTGGCGCGCTCGCTTCGCGACTTCCGCCGCGCGCTCCGCGGCCTCGACACGGAGATCGTCCCCTGGCTCCAGGACTTCTCCCTCGGCCGCGACTACACCCTCGAGGACGTCCGCGCGCAGATCCTCGCGGCCCGCGACGCCAACGCGCGCGGGTTCCTTCTCTGGAACCCCTCGGGCGTCTACACTCACGCAGCGCTCGCGGGATCCTAGGCCCCGAGCCGGGTCCCACAGACATTCCCACAAGAGTGGTGAACGGCTGTGGAAAATGTGGAAAAATAAACTTTCCGCAAATAGCGCAGATCCGTTTCGACAAGTCCTTGCGGGACCTGCCGAGGGCCTCTAGATTCCCCCTTGCGCCGAGCACGGAGCGCGAGTAGGTCGAAGCCCCACCGGGCGACTGTAGGCGGAAGCCGAAAGTTGGCCGGAGAGGTGGACGAAAGCGTCACCGGCTCGGCGAATTTTTTTGGTCCAAAACGCTTGCGGGCCGGACCAGCATCTACACTCCGGCCGCGACGATGGACTTCCCTCCGCGCCCACCAGCCTTCAGTCCCGGGTTCCAGGCGCTCCTGTGGGGCGTCCTGCTCGGCGCCTACATCTGGATCGGCGGGCTCGCGATCGGCGTCGGCGGCGGCACAGCCTTCCTCTTCGGGCTGATCGGCGCGGTGCTGATCTTCTTCTACGTCCGCCTCTACGGCGAAGACCAGCTCAGGCGCTAGGCGGCCGCGCAGGCACGCGGCGCGCTGCAGCGGGCCAGTGCGCTCACCAGGAAGGCCGCCAGCTCGCACCCGACCTCGAGCTCGAGACGGGCCCGTCCGCTCGGGCCTTCGCCCTCCGTCATCCGCTCCATGGCTGCGAAGTCCGCCAGGAGACCGGGAGCTCCCCGCCCCGGGAGCCTCTGGATCGGTGGGCCGTCCATCGTGCTCTCGATATCGGCGCAGCCGAGCGAGCGGCACGATCCCTGGCGTGAGGGTTGAGGCACGGCGAGGGCTGCGATCCGCCCTCACCGTGCCCCTGGCGCAGCGTCTAGGTGTCGCGCTTCTCGACGACCGTGGGCTCCTCGCTCACCGTCGCCACGGGCTCGCGGACGACCGTTCCCTCGTCGGTCACGATTTCGTCCTCGCTGCGGTAGTCGTGCACCTCCTCGTCGGGCACGACGGTCTCGCGCTCCTCCACGACGCGCGTGCGGGGGCCGCGGGTATCGAACATGAACGCGAAGACGATGCCGACCCCGAAGGCCAGCACGCCCTGGAAGAGGATGAGGTCCTCGGCGATGTTGCCGAGGCCGATGTCGCGGATCCACCCGGCCACGTCCTGGCCTTCCTCGGTGCCGGTCGGGCGCGTGGCCACGAGGATGCCGCCCACGGCGATCAACGTCGGCAGGAACGCCAGGAGGAAGACGCCGGGGCTGATCGTCGGGGTCCCCCACTTCGTCCAGCCGCCGATCAGCTGCGAGAGCCCGAGGCAGGCGCCCGCGCCGGCCAGGATGGCCATCGCGGACCAGTACTCCCCGGTGGTGCCGAGGTCGAATTGCGTTGCCAGCCAGACGAGGAAGCCGGCGGCCGCCACGCCGATCAGCGTGGTGAGGCCACGCACGATCGGAGGGCTGCCCCAGACGTGCTCCTCGCGCTCGACGACGGCCTCGTCCTCGACCACCGCGTCACGTCGTCTCAAGAGCATGCTGAATCTCTCCCCTCGTTGCGTTTGTTCGGGGGTTGTCCCCCGATTGCAACGGCCGTAACCGCCGGGTGGTTACGCGGCGAGGTCGCGCCTGCTCGCGTCGAAGAGGCTCGACTCGAGCTGATCGCGGAACGCCGAGAGCGCCAGCTCGCGATCCCGGCTGAAGACGTGCTCCACGACGCCGACCTGGCGGTCGTTGTAGAAGGGCACGTCGACGTGGTCGCGGCTGACCACGTTCACGGAGGTGTGCGAGCAGAGTGGGCATTCGACGGCGACCCCGAGCTCCTCCTCGCCGCCGCCGAGCACGCGGAACGCCGACGGGGTGACGGGCCGCGGACGCTCCTCCGGGTAGCAGAAGAAGCTCCACGGCCACTGGCCTGCCTTGATCCGCCGGGCCGCGAGGTCGAGCAGCTCCAGCGCGGCCGACTCGAGGCGCGCGGTCATCAGGTTGAGGAAGGGCGTATCCGCCCCCGCGAGCGGCGCCCAGTCGAGCTCGTCGTGGGTCACGAGCCCGTCGTGCTCGGAGCCGCAGTCGCATGCGAACGTGACCTTGAAGACGGCGGGCCTCTCCGCACCGAGCAGGCGCTCGAGAACGCGGAAGCGCGAGAGCGGGACTCTGACCTCGCCTCGCGCCGGGCACGCGAAGGTGTAGCGCCCGGTGAGCTGGTCGTACATCTGGACTCTGGATTATGTATCGGCATGGAGGACGCTCCTCCATACCGATGGTTTAGTCCGAGTATTGGATGAGTGAAAAGACGTCGTAGCCGCCGAGCTTCTCGCGGCCGTTCAGGAACTCGAGCTCGATCACGAACGCGAGGCCGACGACGGTGCCGCCGAGCTGCTCCACGAGGTCGATCTTGGCCCGGGCGGTGCCGCCGGTGGCCAGGAGGTCGTCGTGGATCAGGACCTTCGTGCCCTGCTTGATCGCGTCGGCGTGGAGCTCGAGGGCGTCGAAACCGTACTCGAGGGCGTACTTCGCGCTGATCGTGCGCCACGGAAGCTTCCCCGGCTTGCGCGCGGCGACAAAGCCGCACCCGAGCCGGTAGGCGAGCGCCGCGCCGAGGATGAAGCCCCGCGCCTCGGCGCCGAGCACGACGTCCGGCTCGCGCGGCTCGGCGAACTCGCCCAGGCGCTCGACGGTCTCGTGCAGCGCCTCCGCGTCGGCGAGGAGCGGCATGATGTCCTTGAAGACGATGCCGCGCTTGGGGAAGTCCGGGATGTCCCGGATCTTCGAAGAGAGGTCTACGGTCACGACCGCGGCACGATACCGCGCAACGCCCGCCAGAAGAGGAGGTTCGAGAGCTCCTGCGAGAGCGCAGCGAGCGTCTCGAGGTTCTCGAGGCCCGCATGGCGCTTCTCCGGGTTCGCCGAGCGCAGCTCCGGGGCGACGATCCGCTCGAGCAGATCGGCCTCGTTGTCCGCCCAGCGACGGAAGGTGGCGAGGTTGCGCGGGGCGACGCCGTAGCGGGCGAGCCGGGCGCAGGCGGCGGCGACGTCCACGTCTCGCTCCGGGAAGCGCTTCTCCCCGTCGAGCGTGCGCGGCTCCACGAGCCCGTACTCCTCCAGCTCGCGAACGAACGAGCCGTCGACCCCGGCGCGCTCGCAGAGCGTGCCGAAGTCGACCTCGTCATCGGGCACCTGCAGGCCGGCCGAGCGGGTCTTCTCGCGGACGCGCGGCACGCCTGCCGCCAGCTCCTGGCGGATCACCCTGAGCGGCAGGAACTCGTCGCGCTGGAGGCGCAGGATCGTCTGCAGGCGCTCGACGTCGTCCTCGGTGAAGAGGCGGTAGCCGCCCTGGGTGCGTCGCGGGGCCAGGAGCCCCTGGTCCTCGAGGTAGCGGATCTTCGAGATCGAGATGTCGGGAAACTCGGCCTGCAGGCGGTTGCAGACCGCCCCGATCGTGAGGGGACGGTCGCGCCCGATGTCCGCCGGCGCCGTCGCCAACTAGTGCCCCTCCAGGCAATACACGCCCGGCCCTGCCCCGCGATCACGCGGCGCCGGAGCCCACCCTCGCCCTTGCCAAGGCGTCCAGCCTTGGCCGCAGGCGAGTGCGAACTCCGGCTTGGTGCTCGCGACGCAGACCCTGGGCTGGATTACCTGGATGAGCACTAGCTCTCCAGGAACGTCAGCTTGTACTTGCCGATCTGGACCTCGTCGCCGTCCTCGAGCTTGGCGCTCTCGACCCGCCGGCGGTTCACGTACGTCCCGTTGAGGCTCCCCTCGTCGTGGAGGGTGAAGCCGTCGGGATCGCGGGTGACCACGGCGTGGCGCCGCGAGACGGTGACGTCGTCCAGGAACACTTCGCATTCGGGAGCGCGACCGAGAGACGTCCTGTCCTGCTCGAGCGCGAAGGTCTCACCCGCCCTGCCGCCGCCCGCGCGGACCACGAGCGCCGGCCCCTCGATGCGTAGGTCAGCGAGGGAGAGCGCGTCGTCGTCGGCCGTTTCCTCGGGTGTGAAGGTCATCGTCGTGTGCGCGCCCGGCTCGTCGTGGATGAGCAGCGCGCCGCACTTGGAGCAATAGTTGGCGGCCTCAGGGTTCTGGAAGCCACACTCCGGGCAGTGGACGTAAGTCACTGCTTTCCGGCGTCCAGCTCCTCGTCCGTCGGGGGCGGCGCCTTCGAGGCGAGGATCTCGGCCAGGCGGTCCACGTCGATGTCCTTGAGCGGGCTCTCCCCCTCTCCGACCTGCTTCTGCAGGCGAGACTGGAGCTCGGCGCGCAGGATGTCGATCTTCCCGTGCAGGATCCGGCGCCGGTAGGAGACCTCGTGCTCCTCGTGCATGAGCTCGCGAATCAGATCGCGCAGCTCCTGGTCGGACAAGGTTGCAAGATCAGGCAGGGCTTCCACGCAGCGCTCCAGGATCGGGGACGAGGGGCGACCTACAGTAAACCATCCCGACGGCCATCCGTAAACCTCGACTTGAGGGTTGAGGCCTGAAGCCGCTTCGCTAGACCTCTTCGGCCTCTTCTTCCCAGGCCACGATCTCCTCCACCAGCCCCAGGAACTCGGCCTCGAGGGCGGCGCCGTCCTCCGGCGTCTTGCCCTCGGCGTAGACGTGCACGACCGGGTCGTCGGGGTCCGGGAGCACCTGGGCCCAGCCTCGCTCGTCGAAGACCTTGATCCCGTCGCTCACGTCCACCTTCTTGCCCTTCGTGCGCTCGGTCAGGATGCGCATGACCGCGCCCTTGCGCGCCCAGGGGCAGCGCACCTGGCGGTGGACGACCGCGGACTCCGGCAGCTCGCCAACGATCTCGGAGAGCGGCCGGCGCACCGGTGCGAGCAGCTCGAGGAGCTTGCAGAGGCTCGCGATGCCGTCGTAGGCGGGCACGAAGTCCGGGAAGACGAAGCCGCCGCCGACCGAGCCGGCGAAGATGACCCCGTCGCCCGCGGCGGCCATGGTGAGCGCCGAGAGCGACGCCGGCGTGCGCAGGATCTCGAGGTCCGTGCCCTTGACGAGGTCCTCGACGAGACTCGTCACCGTGGTCGGGAAGGCGAGACGCCCCTTCTTGCCGTCCGAGGCGAGCAGGCGCAGGAAGAGAAGTAGCTCCTGCTCGACCGGTACCTCGCGGGCCTGGTCGTCGACGAGGAAGATGCGCTCGGCGGCGGGATCGAGCACCGCGCCGAGGTCGGCGCCGACTGCCTGGACGAGGCGCTTGGTCTGCCCCAGCGACTCCGCCAGGGTCGCGCGCTCGGTTGCCTGGCGCCGCTCGCTCACGTACGCATGCGAGGCGACCGACTCGACGTCGAGTGCGCCGAGCACCTGCGGGAGGACGAGCGACGCCGCCGAGAACGCGTAGTCGACGACGATTCGGAAGCCCCGCGCGCGGATCGCGTCAACGTCCAGCGTCGCGAGCAGGTCCTGGACGTAGGTCTCGGCCGTGCGGGCGGAGTACGTGATCTCCCCCACCTCGTTCCAGGCCGCGCGGCGGAACTCCTGGCGGGAGTAGTGCTTCTCGATCTCCTTCACGAGCGCAGGCGACGCGGGCGTTCCCGGCGGCTCGAAGATCCGGATCTGCACCACCTCGGGGTCGTTCGGGCTCGGCTGCACGTGGATGCCCGCGTCGAAGCCCTCCGTCTTCAGGAAGTGCCGGTTCACGGCCGCGGGCATGACCTGGAGGTCGGCTGCGTGCACGCCCGTCGAGTTGACGCCGGCGATGAGCGCGCGGCGGATGAGGCGGCACGAGGTGGAGGCTGCGCGGCTCGTCACGAGCCGCGCGCCGCGCTCGAGCGCGGTCCCGAGGGCGATGCCCAGCCTGAGGGCGGTCTCGGGCGTCAGCTCGACGTTGATGCGCCCCGAGATCCCGTCCAGCCCGATCAGCCGCGACGAGAGGCGCGACTCCCAGATGAGGTGCCGGTCGACGAGGGCGCCCGACTCCACCTCCTTGAACGGGTAGATGCGCACGCCCGGCATGACGACGCTCTCCTCGCCGATCGTGCAGTCGTCGCCCACGGCCACGCCCTCGTGCAGCCGCGCGTGCGGACGGAGATCGCAGGCCTTCCCGACGATCGCGCCTTCGATGAGGACGCTGCGGCCGATCGACGTGGAGGCGTCGATCACCGAGCGTGAGGTCTTCGCGTGGTCTCCGACGGTGACGCTGTTCATGAGCACCGAGTACGGCCCGACCGAGGCCTGCGGCGCGATGCGCGCGTAGTTGCCGACGAAGGCCGGCCCCTCGATCGTCTCGAGGTCGTCGAGGGCGACCCCCTCCCCCACCCAGACGTTGCCGCGGAGCCGGATGCCGGGAATGTTCAGGCGCACGCTCTCGTCGAGCGCGTCGAAGTTCGCCTGCCTGTACTGGTCGAGGTTCCCGATGTCCTGCCAGTAGCCCTCGGCGACGTAGCCGTAGAGCGGCCTGCCCATCTCGAGCAGGAGCGGGAAGAGCTCCTTGGAGAAGTCGTACGGCCGGTCTTCGGGGATATGGCGCAGGACTTCGGGTTCGAGCACGTAGATGCCCGTGTTGATCGTGTCCGTGAAGACCTGGCCCCAGGACGGCTTCTCGAGGAAGCGCTCGATGCGGCCGTCGTCGTCGGTGACCACGATCCCGAACTCGAGCGGGTTCGGGACGCTCTTGAGGCCGATCGTGACCAGCGCCTCCTTCTCCCGGTGGAAGCGGATCAGGTCGCCGAGGTCGATGTCACAGAGCGCGTCGCCGGAGATGACGAGGAACGTCTCGTTGAGCGCCTCCTCCGCGAGCTTCACGGAGCCGGCGGTGCCGGCGGGCGATTCCTCGACCGAGTAGCGGATGGCGACGCCGTAGGCCTCGCCATCACCGAAGTAGCCGCGGATGGCCTGCGGCATGAAGGCGAGCGTGACGATGACGTCGTCGAAGCCGTGCTCGCGCAGGAGCTCGACGATGTGCTCGATGCACGGCTTGCCGACGATGGGCACCATCGGCTTGGGCTGGTTCGACGTGAGCGGGCGCAGGCGCGTGCCCTCGCCGCCGGCCATGACGACCGCCTTCATCGCTTCACCTCACGTATTGCCCCGATGACGTAGAGCACGGCCGCGGCCACGGCGAGGGCGATGCCCGCCCAGAACAGCCAGAGTGGCCAGTCGGTCCCCTTGTCGGAGGCGATCACGCCCGTGATGCCTGCGTACACCACCCAGGTGGCGATCTTCCCAGGCATGGAGACGGAAAACTCGTAGCCGCGGTCCTTGACCAGCCGAAACCCGCCGATCAGGAGCGCGTCTCGGCCGAGGACGATCACGAGCGCCAGCCACGGGAGGCGGTCGTCGAGGCACAGCAGGAAGACGGCCGCGTCGATCATGAGACGGTCGGCCAGCGGATCGGCGAACTTCCCGAACTCCGACTCGACGTGCCAGCGCCGGGCGAGGAAGCCGTCGATCTGGTCGGTGAACGCCGCGGCCGCGAAGAGCGCCGCAAGCCCGTAGCTCCCCTCGCCGTCCGTTTCGAGCATGAGGACGACGAACACGGGGATGGCGGCGAGGCGCAGGACCGTGAGGGCGTTCGGGATCTGCGCGAGCGGGGCCGGAACGACTCGCGTGGCCATCGTCGAGGCAATGGTAACGTCGCGCGGTGCCCGCCCGGCTCTCGCTCCCCGGCTTCGTCAACGCGCACAGCCACGCGTTCCAGCGCGCCCTCCGTGGCAAGACCGAGGGCGGCGACTTCTGGGCCTGGCGCGAGTCCATGCTGGACCTGGCCGGGGGTCTGACCCCGGGACACGTCCGCGAGAGCTACGTGGAGACCTACGGCGAGATGCTCGCGGCCGGCTATACGGCCGTCGGCGAGTTCCACTACGTCGGGGCCGCCGAGGCGCATGCCGCCGTCGAGGCAGCGCGGGAGGCCGGGATCGAGCTCGTCCTCCTCCTCTCCGCCTACGGCCGCGGCGGGATCGACCGCTTCCGTCAGAGCTCGGTCGCCGAGTACCTCGGCCAGGTGGAGGAGCTCGCAAGTGGCGGCGCCCGCGTCGGCCTCGCGCCCCACTCCGTCCGCGCATGCCCGCGCGCCTGGCTCGAGGAGATCGGCGCCTTCGCCGGGAGCGAGGGGCTCGTCCTCCACGTCCACGCCGACGAGCAGCCGCGCGAGATCGAGGAGTGCCTCGCCGAGCATGGGCTACGGCCGATCGAGCTGCTGGCGGAGACCGGCTGCCTCGGGCCGCGCACGACGATCGTCCACGGGACGCACGCCGACGAGCGTGAGCTCGACCTCCTCGCGGAGTCCGGCGCCCGCGTCTGCCTCTGCCCCACCACGGAGGCGAACCTCGGCGACGGCTTCCCGCCGCTCGAGGGTCTGCTCGCGCGCGAGATTCCGCTGTGCATCGGCTCCGACTCGAACGTCCGGATCGACCCAGTCGAGGAGCTGCGGGAGATCGAGGGCACCGCCCGCCGGCAGGAGCGCCGCCGCAACGTGATCGCCGTCGAGCGACTCCTGGACATCGGGGCCGGCGGCGGAGCGGCCGCGCTCGGCCTCGACGACTGGCCCGCGGTCGAGGTCGACCTGGAGCACGAGTCGCTGCGCGGCGTCGCTCCCGACGACGTGCCGGCGGCGCTCGTCCACGGCTGCGCCGCGGACGTGCTCGTCTAACCCTTCGCCAGCTCTTTCGACCGCTCCATCGCCGCCTGGATGGCGTTGAGGAACGCAGCGCGCACGCCGGCCTGCTCGAGCTCGCGGATGGCGGCGATCGTCGTCCCGCCCGGGGACGTGACCGCCTCGCGCAGCTCGACGGGGTGCATCTTCTCGTCGCGGAGGAGCTTCGCCGTGCCCAACATCGTCTGGACGACGAGGTCCGTGGAGACCTCGCGTGAGAGACCCAGCAGGATCCCGGCCTCGATCATCGACTCGGCGAGCAGCGCGAAGTACGCGGGGCCCGAGCCGGAGACGGCCGTGATGGCGTCCATGTAGCCCTCGTCGACGCGCACCGTGCGCCCGACGCTCCCGAGCACCTCCTCGGCGAGCGCCAGGTGCTCCTCCTCGGCATAGGTGCCCGCGGAGACGCCGGCCATGCCTTCGTGGACCGTCATGGGTGTGTTCGGCATCGCCCGCACGACTGGGACCCGGTCGCTCAGGTGCTTCTCGATCAGCGCGGTCGGGATCGCGGCCGCGATCGAGACGACCGTCTGCTCGGCCGTCACCACGCCGGAGATGTCGCCGAGGAGCGACTCGATGTCCTGAGGCTTGACGCCGATGACGACGATCCCGGCCCCGTCCACCGCCTCCGCGTTGGACGCGGTCGTACGGATCCCGTGCCGGCCCGCCAGCTCCTCGAGACGCTCGGTGTGACGCGCGGTCGCCACGATCTGACCCGGCTCGCACCAGCCCGAGGAGAGCACGCCGGAGATCAGCGCCTCGCCTGCCTTGCCGGCGCCCAGCACCGCCAGGGTGCGATCGGTTCCCGCCATGGGCTGGAACCCTACCGCCCCGCGATCGGCGCTACATCATGGCTTCGACGTGAACCTTGCGGTCCAGCGTGCCGTCCACGCGGTAGCGGTCGTAGCCACGGCCGCCGTTCACATGGTCGTGCGTGCCGTCGCGCGCCCAGATCCAGTCGTTGCCGTCCCCGCCCTGGAGGACGTCCTTGCCCGCGTCGCCCTGGATCCGGTCGCTGCCCGGGCCCGCGCGGATGATGTCGTTGCCGTTCCCGCCGGCGATCGTGTCGTTGCCGCCCAGCCCGCAGATGACGTCCGAGACGGACGTGCCGCCGAGCATGTCGGCGCCCGACGTGCCCACGATCGTGCACGGACGGTTCAGGTTGGGGGTGTGGCCCGCCGCGACATAGGGCTCGACGGCGACCGCGACGGCCACCGCGAAGAAGCTGAGCCCGAGGACGAGAACGCGTAGACGCACAGTCCTGGATATCGACCGTTGCGCAACTTGCCACCATCCCTCGCGCGAGCGAATCTAGGCGAACATGTTGCGCTCCAGGGCGAGGATCGTGCGGACGTAGACCCGGGACTCCGCGAAGAGCCCGTAGCGCCGCACGGCTCTCGGCCCCTGGTAGTAGGCAGCGAGCGCAAGCCGCTTGTTCCAGTTGAAGGTTCTCAGCATGTGACGGAGGTAGAGCACGCCGACGCGGATATTGCCCCCCGCGTTCCGCGGGATCCGGTTTCCGACGAGCACGCGCTCGACAAAGCGGTGCGTCGCCGGCATGACCTGCATTACGCCCCTCGCCCCCACCGAGGAGACGACGTTCGGCTGGTTCCCGGACTCCATCCAGGCGACGGCGCGGACGAGGCTCGTGCTCACCCCGTAGCGGCTCGACCAGTACCCGAGCGCCCAGCGGACGTCGGCCGCGCTTGCCGAGCTCCGGCGGTGCGAGGTGACCCGTCGCACGGGACCGTTCACCAGTGCCTTCCGGGTGACGGGCCCCACGATGCCGTCCGGATAGAGGCCGGCGCGCGCCTGGTAGCGGCGCACTGCGCGTTTCGTCCCCCAGCCGAAGACACCGTCGATCCCGCCGGCCGCCACCCCTCGGCGTGCGAGGAGGTACTGGAGGACGGAGACGTCCCAGCCCACCATCCCGCGCCGCATGAGCCGCGTGCCGAAGAGCGGACGCCCGAGACGGCCAAGCTTGGCCCGCGTCCGCGGCCCGGGCACGCCGTCCACGAGCAGGCCGTTGCGCTTCTGGAACACGCGGATCGCGCGCCTCGTCATCGGGCCGGCAATGCCGTCGATCGGGCCGGCGTACAGGCCCCGCGACTTGAGCGCGACCTGGAGTCCTGGAGTCTGTCGTCCGGCGTCTGCGGGCATCGCCGTCGCTGCGACAAGAGCAGCGAGGAGAGATGCGAACGCGACGCCCCTGGCGGTTCGCATGGCGGGGTCCTTGGCGGTCCTCCGGCGTTCTCCTCCCCGGATTTCGTCCGTCCGGCCGGACCAGAGCCGCGGCCACCTCCCAGCCAAGCGAGAGGCGGCCGCCTGGCCTCAGTGAGGCCGAGCGGCCGGGCTCGCTCTACGCCCGGATGGGTGAATGGGAGGGGTAAGCGGGCCCTACCCCCTTGGCCTAGGGAGGCCCGCTCACCCGGGTGGGACGCTCGAAAACTCTGGCGTCCCGCGCGACACACGATCTGCGGCCGAATCGCGCGCCACGCCGAAGAGAATAGCCCGCATCCCACGGACCGCAAGTGCCTCCGGGCCCTCGGCAAGGGCTCGCGCGGCCCTCGCTACCATGCTGCGCGTGACCGCCGTCATGATCGACTGGGCGACGGCCGTGGTGAAGCCCAGGGGGCGCTACCTCGAGCTCGCGGTGCGTCTGAGCACTGCGCCCGACAGCGTGTGGAAGAACGAGTTCGCGCGCATCAGCCACATGACCGACGGCCTCGAGTCCGAGCCCTGGTGGGCGAACGTCCCGGACTTCGACCAGCTCACCGTCGGCGGCATCGAGGTCGGCACGGAGGCGGTCGTCCGCAACCGGTTGGACGGGATGATGCGCCAGACGAACACGGCCGCCGCCAGAGCGCGGAAGGAGCAGGACGAGATCGCCTACGCCCTCCGGCAGGCCGTGAAGGCGCAGGAGGAGTCTGCAAAGCAGATGACCGAGCGCTTCCGGTCTCCGAGCTAGAGGCTCGGCGGTCTAGACGGTTAGAGGCGCTCGCCTAGCGAGGCAGGCGGCCGGTCTCGAGCGCATAGACGAGCCGCTCCTGAACGTGGGCCGCTGACCGCGAGAGCTGCGCGTCCGCATGGAGCTCGGCCGCCGCGAAGCGCTTGGCCTCACGTCGGTGATGGGCCGCGCGGTGGCGGTGGTGCACGGCCTGTTCCTCCGAGCGGTATCGCATGCCCTCTCCTTCGACATCCGCGGCTCCGCCCTCGATGAAGGTCGCGTTAAGCCATCGCCCGAAAGGACGAAAGCCCCGCGTGCGGGCGGGGCTTTCTTCGATCGGTACGTCGAAGGTCACTCCGCGGGAGGCTCCATGGTCACGCAGTTGTTGTCCCAGGCGACCTCAATCCAGTACGCCTCGCTGACCGTGTCACCCCAGTACTGGGCCTGCTGGATCTGGTACCCGATGTAAGCACAGGTCGGGAAGTTGATCGGCGGGATGGCTTCGGCGGGGCGTGGAGCAGTGAGGGCGAAGGACGCGGCGAGAGCAAGCCCCACCAACGTGTAGCGAGTTCGCCGCTTGATGGCTGCCGCTTGCTGCATGGTGTCTGTCCTCCTCGAGTCGATTGAACGCTCCCTATTCGGCGGTCGTGTCCCGGGTGGTTCAGGGCTGAGCGTCGAATGAGCGACCGGCGCGGGAGGAGCCGGCGGACGGGATCGTGATCGAGGGCGACGACCTCTAGGCGCCGCGTTCGTCCCTCGGTGCGGACTCGAGCGGTGATGCATGCTTCGGTTGATAGAGCCCGAGGTCGCCGCCGCCGGGCAGTCGGATCGCGGTCTCGAGGCCGAAGGCCTCGTCGCTGATGGGCCGGGCGAAGTCGACTCCCTTGGCTTTCAGTTCAGCGACGGTGGCGTGGACGTCAGCACACATGAGGTAGAGCTCGTGCCGGCCGCCCTCTTCGGCAGGATGGGCCGCCAGTTCCGCGGGTGGCAGCGCGAAGATCAACCAGCCGCCACCGGCATCCACCGACGGGAATTCCAACACGTCTTGGAAGAAGGCGCGATCCCCCTCCGCGTCCGTGGTGAAGATGATCGCATGCACTCCTGTGATCATGTCCGCTCCTTCCGGCCCTTAACTGTCGAATCGTCGTCGCATTAACGACGAACAGGACTCGCGCAATGCGACAGCTCCACACGCCCGCCGCAAGGCCGAGGCACGGGCCGCCCGTGACCCCAGGACTCCTGCCCACGCCCCGGGCCAGGTCAGGCTACGAGTCGACCGACGCGGTTGCCTAGATGGCCGTTCGGGACATGGCCCACGAAAGGCGCATCCACCGAACGCGCATTCTGAGCCAATCGTCCTCCTCGCTCACAGGTTCGTCAAGGAGCGGTCATCGGGGGCGATTCCCCGCGTCCAACGGAAACCGGGCGGACCGCCTCGAGCGCCGATACCGCTTGATTCCAGTCGGGGCGCCCGGATTCGAACCGAGGACCTCTTGTCCCCCAGGCTAATCCAGCCCTTGGGCGGCGAGGGTCGCCAAGGGACTCGAAGTGGCTTGGCTCCTAGCGTTGCGGCTACCCATGGGTAGCTGAGTCCGCATGGCTCCGTGAGGCCGTATCCAGCCGTTTGTGTCCGGAACGTGTCCACGACACCCAACCGCTGAGGTCGTTCGCGCACGGAACGGGCACTGAGTCTGAGCGGGGCGGGGGCGCGATGCCGCCCCGCTCCTAATAGGCGGCAGCGGGGCTGTGTTCGACCTGTCCGTGCGCCTCGCCCGGCCCAAGCGCATGAACGAGGAGTTCGACGCCGCCGGCGCTGATAGAAGCCTTTGCGCGACCGGCGCTCACTGCCTCCCACTTCGTCTCGTGCAAAGAGCTCACGTTTGACCCTTCCACCTTCACGACCCATCGCTTCTGCTCCATGCGGTAAAGCACATGTACATCCCCTAACGCCATCGCCACAGTCTCCCTCGGTCGACCTGCTAGTCCGTGGTGTAGCCGCGACCCTCGGGGCCGTAGTAGCCCCCGACCTCGGTGCGGTACTCCTCGTCGCGGTACGTCGACTCGTCGAACTCCGGTGAGTCCTTGATCTGATCCTTCGTGCGGTTGACGTAGACCGTCTCGTCGGCGGAGTCGACGCGGTCGACGACCCCTGCCGGCAGCAGAACCTTCTTGCCGAAGATCCAGGGGCCGGTGTCGACGACGATGTAGCTCGAGCCGACGTCGTAGGTCGCCTCGTCGACCTTGCCAATGCCGCCGTCGATCGCCTCGACGCTATAGCCGGCGATTTCCACGCCCGCGCTCAGCCCGAGAGCGCCGGCGTCGCGATATGTGTACATGTCCCTGCTGGTCACGTGCATCTCCTTTGTCAGAGAAGCCAGATGAGCAGAACGTGAGGAGGATCAGAGCCACCGTTCCTATCCCGATGTACATGCCCCCTCCTCCGTTCCTCGACCCCGCTTCCGCTTTTCGTTCCAACGGTCACCTACCTGCAGCCCGTCTGACCGCTCAGATTCCCGCGCTGGCCTCGCGGCTAAACCCGACTGGCTGCAAGCGGTTTTGATGCCGGCTTCCTGCGGTATCTCGATGTCGAGTCATCCGAGGACGGGGGTCACGATGTGGGGTGAAGAGGCAAGCGAGCTTTGGGGGCATCTCGAGTGGGAGGAATGTGACCGCGAGCTCGAGATCCTCGACGGGGAGCCGGAACCTCCCGGAGGCGATGTGAAGCCGACGGACCGAGAGACGGATAAGTCGATCGGGGCGGCCGGTCTGGACCCAGGCTAAGCGGGCCGGCGGCGGCGCACGACCAAGTCGATCCGGGCATAGGTAGGGGGAGGACTGAGCGCCCTCCCCCAAACTGGGCGCACTAGCGCCGCCGATCGACGGCGGCCTTGAGCTGACCCTTGTTCATCTTCGAGCGACCCTTGACTCCGAGACGCTTGGCCTCGCGGTAGAGCTGTTCCTTCGTACGCTCCCGTCCTTGCATGAGTGACCCCCTCTCGAAGCTCGTAGTGCGTTCCCTTACCTGATCGGAGCATGCGCAAAACACATCCCATGGTCGTGGGTTCGAGTCCCGTCATCCACTCCCAAAAGCCCCGCTCAGAGGAGGTTTCGGTCTTTCAGGAGACGCGCTCAAGGATCTAGGTCTCGTCGGTTGTAGCTCCGTCTCGTCGACCAGACTCGCAAGGTGCGCTTGTGGTGAGCGCCACGTTTCTGGCGAGAGGCGCCGTCCACCCTCGGGCAAGTCGGGCTAGGCGGGCTGTCAGGCTCTCCCAGGTTGTGTTGCCGAAGGGCTGGGTATCCCAGCGGGAGTTGAATCGGCCAACTCCTGCGGCGTCATGTAGTTGACCGTTGGGGGGAAGGCCCTTACAGAGGAGGGGTCATGGAAAGGACAACGCAGACGAGTACCGACCTGTGGACGTACCGCGAGGCGGGCACGATTGGCATCGACGTCGCCCGTGGTGTAGACCTCACGGGCTTCAGCGTCGAGGCCACAGATGGCGGGATCGGAAAGATCGACGAGGCGACGTACGACACGTCGCGGAGCTACATCGTTGTGGATACGGGGCCGTGGATCTTTGGCAAGAGGGTGATGCTCCCGGCCGGAGTCATCTACAGGGTCGACCTGGAGGCTAAGACTGTCTACGTCGACCGGTCGAAGGACGAGATCAAGAACGCGCCCGAGCTCCACGAGAGCAGCTATGACGAAGACGCCTATAGGTCTCAGGTGGGCGGCTACTACGGAGGCATCTAAGAGCGGCCAGCCTGCCGGGAAGACAAGGACGAGACGCCTAGGGCCAATGAGGGGAAGGGACTGGGCCGCCCTTCCGGTCGAATCATCCCGGGACCCGCAGTGGCCGTGGGTCCCGGGAGTCCAGACACTTACGTTTGCGCTCGCCGCGTGTTTCGCGTCGTTCGTGCTCTTCGCGGCGGGTTGCGGCGGAGAAGACGAGTCCTCGAGTCAGACAACCACCGAGGCGTCGACCGGGGCGTCGACCGACGAGTGGGCAGACAGCTTCTGTTCGGCGTTGACGACGTGGAAGAACGATCTGGAGGAGGCCGCCGCGCCGCTCACCGATCTGTCCTCGCTCTCAGAGGAGAGCCTCCAGCAGGCGGCTGACGACGCAAAGACGGCAACCGAGACGCTCTCCGAGAGCCTGAACGGCCTCGGACGCCCAGACATCAGTTCGGGAGAGCAGATCAGGAGCTCCGTCCAGGATCTGGCGACGGACGTCGAGAACGGCGCGGACGAGATCGAGACCGCCGTCGAAGGGGTTGCGAGTATCGCCGACATTCCGTCAGCCATCGACACAATCACGGCCACGGTCACGGATATGGGCACCGAGGTCGACGGTGCCGTGCAAACGCTCGAGGATGCCGACGTCAGCGGCGAGCTGGTGACCGCGTTCGCCGACGCAGATTCCTGCGCAGAACTGCACTAACTCCGCATCCACACATCAGCTGGCTGGCGGGCGCCGGAAGGGATGTGAGCCTGCTGGTTGCGGCTACCAGAAGGCTCTCCCAGGTCGGCACCCGCCGCGTCGAGTGTCGCAGCCTCGTCGGTCTCCACACCGGAGACCTCGCGTTTGGCCGGCATGGGGGGCGGGGAAAAACAATGCCTCTGCGGTCGTGGAATGCCAGGCGCGGAGACCGCAATAGAACCGGGCGCCGCCATGCGGCAGCGGCGCCCGGTTCTCTGGTTCTCGCTCAAGCGGTCGAAGCCGGAGCACCCGGGGCGTAGGACCGAAAGGACGTAGGGTCCGTGACCTGCGCCCCGACGGCCGCGGCGCATGTTCTGGGAGTCCCGTGCGTCTGTATGTACATGCTGTGGTGGTAGCCGCGCCCCCGGCGTTCGCTCCGGCGGACTTTGACTAGGTCGTCGCCGATTCGCGCCGTTGACAAGGCCCGAGGCTGGTGAGTGGCGATTTGCGAATCGGATCCTTTCTCATCGGAGCGGACGCGCACCTAGTCCGCAGCGTCGAGGAGGTGGGTGGCTCGGACGGGGCAGACACGCTGATCGGGAGTGCGGCCGCCAAGACCTTCAACGGCCACGAGGGCGACGACCACATCGAAGGCCCCGCCGGAAACGAGGTGCTCGACGGTGGCAGTGGGATCGACTTCCTCGACGGTGGGACGGCATCGACCGCTGCGAGCGCGGCGAGACGTCAGCAACTGCGAGCCCTAAAGGGCCGTTCAGGACGACTATGAGGATGACAAAGGCCGGGACGCGGGCCGCAAGGTGACCCTAGGACTCCCCTGCCCACGCCCCGGCGAGGTCAGGCTACGACTCCGGACCCGGCTGCCTAGATGGCTGTTCGGGACACCTGCGCGGCGACCGCGAGAAGGCACGGCAGTGTCGGCTTTGCTGGCAGACCGCGACAGCGATTTGAAACATTTGCAACGTTCTCAGCGTTAGGGGATACTCGCCGCCACGTGTCTGCAGGCTGTGCCAGAGGAGGAGTGTCCCATGGCGACTGGGTTCATCAAGAAGCTGCCGGGCGGGATCGAGGTTGTCAAACGAGCCGCGGACAAGCAATGGGGCGACGTCGACATGAACAGTCCACCAAAAGGATGCGGGCACACGACGGAGACGACATCACTTCCCTCCTACGGGCCGGGTCAGGCCGACGCGCCGACGTTCACGATCGGCCGGGAGCACGTGTGGCAGCACCGAGGGCTCGGAAAATCGTGCGGCACGTTGCAGAACGACCCCGGCGGTATCCGGGAAACGAACCGGTTTATCCGGATCCAGTTTGAGCTAATCGGGCTCTCGAGCCAGGCCACGTGGCTGCCGAGTTCGTCGTTCCAGCGGGAGGCACTCGCGGCGATCAAGGAACTAGCCCACGACAAACTCGACGTTCCGCGAGATCACGTATGGCCGGACAAACAGGATGACGGGACCATCGCGGTCGAGGGATACCACCGGCGACACTCAAAGTTCCCGAACAAGCCTGGGTGGTATGGGCACGTCGAGATCCCGGAGAACGACCACTGGGACTGGGGGTCGCTGCGCTGGGACGACCTCGAGGCCGGTCCGCAGATGGTCGACGCGCTGGCCTTCGTTGAGCGGTTCAAGAACCCTGCCGGGCAGTGGCGAAGCCGAGAGATCTCGCCGTTTTTCTCCACCAGAGCTGCGTTGCGTGACTGGGCCGTGACGCCGGACACTCCGGGTAACGTGGATACCGAGGATGAGCTGCGCGCCTCTCTTTTCAACGCGCTGATCGAGAACCGAGTGTGGGTCGCCAAGCGCAAGGTTCCGGAGAACCAGGTACAAGGCTAGGCGCGAAACTACGCCTCAATCACTCGAGACCGCGATGGCCGTCTGCTACCTGCGCCCCTTCACGACCGGCGAGTGGCAGCTACCGGGCAAGTACGCGCCCCTCAAGGGTTCGCCTCAGCGTGACCTTCACGACGAGCTTCGCGTCCTCCGGAACAAGGTCTACGCCCACAGCGAGAAGGCCAGCGGGAGGAGCGCCTCGATGCGGACGACGAGCACGAGCGGCGACGTGGTGTCGATGGAATACCAGACCGGCTGGCTTGCGTTCGACGTGGCGAACCTTCACGCCGTCCAGGCGCTCTGTTACGACCAGCGGGAGCGTTTTCTCACCGATGCCGCTGACATCCACGTTCGACTCGAGGCCGAAGGGCAGGACGTTTAGGGGCAGATTGGGGGCGGCCTCGGAGGCCGAGCCCGCTTGATTCCAGTCGGGGCGCCCGGATTCGAACCGGGGACCTCTTGTCCCCCAGACAAGCGCGCTAACCAGGCTGCGCCACGCCCCGTGACTGCCCCATCCTAGCGCCGGTCGCGCCGGCCTGGACGCGGCGGGGCCTAGAAAGACGGGCGGGGACGAAAACGCTCGGTTCGGGGCGGTTCCCCGCTGCGGGGTACCCGGATCGCCCCCGTCTGCCCCGCCGGGAGACCCCGCTGTGGCACCCCCGGGGCACGTCCTGCTTGCCGCCCGCGGGCGGGGTCCGGCAGAATCCCGGGCCGGGGACGGGAACGCGCGACTCCAGGGACGACATTGCGGACTTACACGATCACCGAAGCGGCCGATCTGACGGGGCTCAGCCGGAAGGCGATCGCCCGTCGGGTGGAGCGTGGCTCGCTCCGCTCGGTCGTCCGCAACGGCCGCCGGCGCATCCCCCGCTCCGAGCTCGTGCGCAATGGGCTCCTCGAGGACACCGAGCGGCGACCCCCTGTCAACGGCCCCGCCGCCCCGCTCCTCCCCCGCCCCGGGGCCGGGATGGAGCTCGCTGAGACCGGAGGCTCCGAGGACATGCTCGCGGCGCTGTTCAAGGAGGTGCTCGACCGCTTCGAGCGCCAGTCGCAGGAGATCGCCCAGTTTCGGGCGCTCACGGTCCAGGCCGAGAGCCTCCGCCTGACGAACGAGCTGGCCGATTTGCGCATGCGCCTGGCAGAGCTCGAGCGCCAGCCCCCGCAGGAGCCGCAGAAGCAGCAGCCCGCGCCGCCTCAGGGGCCTCAGCCGCCCTCTGTGACCACCGAGCTGGGCCGCCGCGTCCACGAGCTCTCCAAGCAGGTCGAGGAGCTGTCCCAGCGCGAGATCTGGCTTCCTCCCCAGGCCGCATCGCCGCAGCAGGCGCAGGCGCCCGCGCAGCCACGCCCTGCCGGCCCGGCCCGGCCTGCGGCGCCGCAGCCCGCTCCGCGCCCGGTCGTCCGCCGAAACCGACGGTTTGCCCGCACGATCCGCTTCGTGGCCGAGGCGCTGTTCATCGTCGCTGTCGCAGTGATCGCTTGGCAGGCCGAGCTGCCGACTCCAGCCATCTTCGTGGCCATGGCGGTTGCGTGGACGCTCGTGGCCGTGGTCGAGTGGTTCTCGTCCGAGCGGCCTGCGCGGCGCTAGAGCGGCCCCCGCTCCCGTTCAAGGCGGTTTATCGGCCCGCCGATAGCAGGAAGGCATGCCGGCGAGCGAACAACGACGCATGAGGACGGGGCGCTCGCTCCTGCAGCCGCTCGTCAGCATGATCGCCCTCACGCTGGTCGCGATCGGGCTCGTGGCCCTGCTCCTGCGGCTCGGCGGCTAGGTTTGCGGCCCAAGCCGCACCCTCGACCTAAGCTTTAGGCTTCGAGCCTGCGGTAGAGCCGATCGACCAGCTCGGGCATCCGCTCGAGGCGTTCCGTGATCGTACGGATGCGGTACTCGCGGAAGTGCGCCGGCTCCACTTTCAGTGCCTTCGCGAGCGCCTCGATGACGTCGTTCGAGGGCACCGGGCGGTTCCCGTGCACGAGGTGGTTGAGATATCCGGCCGAGAGACCGGTCTTGGCCGCGAGGCCACGGTAGGTGACGCCCCGCTCGGCCATCAGGGACTGGATCGTCTCGCCGAAGGGCTCGGTCGAGAAGCGGCGCTTCCTCGCCATCACAGAACCTCCTTCACCTGAGCGACGAGCTCGTCCACGGACACTCTCTCATCCGCCCGGCCGGCGCGCACGAGCAGGTCGACGCGGCCGTCCTCGAGCGTCTTCTTCCCCACCGTGACCCTCACGGGGCACCCGATCAGGTCCGCATCGGCGAACTTCTCGCCCGGGCGCATGTCGCGGTCGTCGAGCAGCACCTCGAGCCCCTCCCCCTCCAGGTCCCCAGTTACCCGCTCGGCGATCTCGACGGCCTCCGGGCCCGCGGCGCCGATGGCCACGACCTCGACCTCGTACGGGGCGAGCGATCGCGGCCAGGCGATCCCGTGCTCGTCGTGGTTCTGCTCGACGGCTGCGGCCATGATCCGGCCCGGCCCGATTCCGTAGGAGCCCATGACGATCGGGCGCTCGACACCGTCCTCGTCGAGGAACCTCGCGCCGAGCGGCTCCGAGTAGCGGGAGCCGAGCTTGAAGATGTGGCCGACCTCGAGCGCGGTCTGGAACGCGAGCCGCCCGCCGCACTTCGGGCACGTGTCCCCCTCCCGCGGCTCGCGGATGTCGGCGAAGCGGGCCTCGAAATCGCGCCCGTGCTCCACGCCCCGCAGATGGAAACCCGTACGGTTGGCGCCCACGACGAACTGGCCCTCACGCAGCGCCTCGTCGGCGAGGATCTCGCCGCCGAACCCGACGGGGCCGATCGAGCCGGGATCGGCGCCGAACGCCTGGCGAATCTCCTCCTCCGTGGCCGGGCGGAAGCCGGCGGCCAGGGCGGCCGCGGTCTTCGCCTCCTCCAGACGGTCGTCGCCGCGAACGAGCGCGAGCACGACCGTGCCGTCCTCCTTCACGACCGGCATCGCCTTCGACGTCGCCGCGTCGTCGATGCCCAGAAGCTCGGCGAGGGCCTCGATGGTCGTGGCTCCGGGCGTTTCCACCTCGTCGGGCCCGTCGAGGCGCTCCGGGAACTCGGGCGCGCGCGGGATCCCTCGCGCGACCTCGAGGTCGGCTGCGAAGTCTCCGTTCTCGCAGGTGACGAGCGTGTTCTCGCCAGACTCCGACGGGGCGAGGAAGTCGACGGACTCGCTTCCGCCCATCATCCCGGACTCCGCCTGCACGGCGTAGTACTCGAGCCCGCAGCGCTGGAAGATCCGGTGGTAGGCGCCCTCGTGCTTGCGGAAGCTGACCTCGAGCCCTTCCTCGTCGCGGTCGAACGAGTACGAGTCCTTCATGATGAACTCGCGGACGCGGATGAGCCCGGCGCGCGGACGGGGCTCGTCGCGCACCTTCGTCTGGAAGTGGTAGAGGATCTGCGGCAGCTGCCGGTACGAGGAGATCTCACGCGCGTGGAACGTGATCGTCTCCTCGTGCGTCATCGCCAGCACGAACGGGCGCCCCATGCGGTCCTCGGTCTTCCAGAGCTCCGGGATCGGGTACCGGCCGCTCGTCTGCCACAGCTCGGCGGGCGCGATCACCGGCATGAACATCTCCTGGCCGCCGATGGCGTTGATCTCCTCGCGGACGATCTGGACGGCCTTCTCGTGGACGCGCCAGCCCAACGGCAGGAACGACCACAGGCCGGCGCTCACCTGGCGGATGAAGCCGCCGCGGACGAGCAGCCGGTGGCTCGCGGCGTCGGCATCGCCCGGATCCTCCCGGAGGGTCGGGATGAAGAGCTTGGAGGCCTTCGGCATCAGTCGACTATGACGGCCGCTGGGCCGCTTCCGCCATCATGAGCGCGGCGGGCTTGGCCAGCTTCAGGCGCTTCGGCCTCACCATGCCGCCCTCGATCCACCGGTCGATCTCCTCGAAAAGCTCGATGACGAGTGCGTCGGACTCGACCTTCTTGAGCACGCGTCCGTGCGCGTAGATGAAGCCGGTGTCGCGGCCGCCCGCGACGCCGAAGTCCGCGTCGCCGGCCTCGCCCGGCCCGTTGACCGCGCAGCCCATGACGGCGACCTCGAAGGCCTGCGGGTACTCGCGCAGACGCTCCTCGACGGCCTCGGCGAGATTCCACACGCCGACGTTGTCGCGCCCGCACGAGGGGCAGGCGATCATGATCGGACCGCGTTCGCGCAGGCCGAGCGCCTTGAGGATCTCCCAGGCGACCTTGACCTCCTCCACCGGGTCGGCCGTGAGCGAGATCCGGATCGTGTCGCCGATCCCGTCCATCAGCAGGCTGCCGACGCCGATCGCGCTCTTGATCGAGCCGCTCGCGGGCGTGCCCGCTTCGGTCACGCCCAGGTGCAGCGGGTAGGGCACCTTCTCTGAGAGCATCCGGTAGGCGCGGATCATCGTCGGGACGGAGCTCGACTTCACCGAGATCTTGAAGTCGTAGTAGTCGAGGCTCTCGAGCAGGCGGACCTGTTCCAGCGCCTCCTCGACGAGTGCCGCGGCCGTGTCCTCCTGGGCCAGCTCGAGGAGGTGCTTGGGGAGCGAGCCCGAGTTGGCGCCGACGCGCATCGGGATCCCGCGGGACTTGGCCGCCTTCACGACCTCGGCGACCTTGTCGGCGCCGCCGATGTTGCCGGGGTTGATGCGCACCGCCGCGACGCCAGCGTCGACGGCCTTCAGCGCCAGCGAGGCGTTGAAGTGGATGTCCGCGATCACCGGGATCGGCGAGAGGTAGACGAGCTTGGCCAGGGCCGCGGCGTCCTCGGTCTTCGGGACGGCAACGCGTACGAGCTCGCAGCCGGCCGAGACGAGGTCGCCGATCTGGGCCATCGTCGCGTCGACGTCGTGCGTCTTCGTGAGCGTCATCGACTGCACGACGACGGGCGCGCCGCCACCGATGGCAACGTTTCCAACCATGATCTGACGCTCGCTCGCCATCGCCGAAAGTCTAACGGCCTGCCGTTGTCTCCCTAGCCACCGCGGAGCCGGTCGATGTCGTTCGAGAGCCCGATGACGAAGAGGAGGAGCACAAGTGCGATGCCGACCATCGAGAAGCGCTCGTAGGCCTCGCGGGGGATCGCGCGGCCGCGGATCCGCTCCGCGATCGAGAACGCGATGTGGCCGCCGTCGAGCGGGAGCAGCGGCAGCAGGTTGAGGAGCGCTAGAGACAGGCTGATGAACGCCAGCACCTGGAGGTAGTAGCGGAACCCGGCCTCGAGGGACTCGCTCGACACCGCTGTGATGCCGACCACGCTCGCCACCTCGTCCCGGCCCGAGCCGGTGACGATGCGCCCGAGCGAGGCGCCGATCGCCTTCGTGACTTCCCAGGTCGTCTCGAAGGCGAGCCCGATGGCCTCGAGCGGCCCGTAGCTCTCATACTCGAGCCCGAACGCGAACCCGAGCCGGTAGGTGCCGTCCTCCTGGGCCTGCGGCGTGCCTTCGAGCGTCACCGTGGTGCCGTCCCGGTCGACCGTGAGGGTGACCGGCTCCCCGTCGCCTTCGCGGATCGACTCGGCCAGGTCTTCGGCTTCGCCCTCCGTGCTGTTCACGGCCACGATCTCGTCGCCCGGCTGGAGCCCGGCCGAGGCGGCCGGCGAGCCCGGCACGACTTCCTCGACGGTCCTCGTCGCACCCGTGGGCACGCCGAGCATGAACACGACCGCGAGCGCGAGGATCGCGAACACCAGGTTCGTGAGCGGACCGGCGGCGATGACGGCGACCCGCTTGCTCGTCGGCGCGCGCCAGTAGGCATCGTCCGAGAGCCCATCCTCGGCCTCGGCCAGGCCGCGGTCAGCCATCTTGCGCGCGTGCTCGGAGAGCTCCGCTCCCTGGACGGCGGCCTGGAGGTCGGGCAGGCGGTCGCGCGCGTCTCCGAGGCGGTCCTCCGCGAGTGCCGTCTCGACCGGCTCGGAAACCTCTGCCAGCGACGGCACCTCCTTTCTCGCGGGGCCGAGATGGACGTCGAGGTCGCGCGCCGCCGGCTTGTGCATCCCCGGGATCTTCACGTAGCCGCCGAGCGGGATCGCGCCGATGCCGTACTCGATTCCGCCGCGCTTCCACTTCGCGAGCGCAGGCGGGAAGAAGATGTAGAACTTCCGCGGCCGCATCTTGACGGCGAGCGCGGTGAAGAAGTGCCCGGCCTCGTGGATGAGGATCAGGAAGGCGAGGCCCCCGATGGCGACTGCGACGTTCACGACTGCGTCTAGTGAACCAGTTCCCGCGTGCTTTCCGACGCAACGCGCCGGGCCTCGGCGTCCATCGCAGTCAGCTCGGCGAGGTCAGCCGCCGGTACGCAGTTGATCCGGGCGAGCGTCCGCTCGACGACGCCCGCGATGCCCAGGAAGGGCAGGTCGCCGTCGAGGAAGGCCGCCACGGCCACCTCGTTGGCGGCGTTGAGCACGCACGGCGCCGTGTCCCCCGCCTCCCCGGCCGCGCGGGCCAGCGCCAGGCAGGGGAACGCGTCCAGGTCCGGCGCCTGGAACTCGAGGATCAGGCCGCCGGCGAAATCGAGCGGCTCGATCTGCGTGGCCGCCCGGTCGGGGTAGGTCAGCGCGTACGAGATCGGCACCCGCATGTCCGGGTAGCCGAGGTGTGCGAGCGAGGCGCCGTCTCGGAAGCGCACGAGCGCGTGCACGACGGACGTCGGGTGGATGACGACCTCGATCTGGTCGTAGGGAAGCCCGAAGAGGTAGTGCGCCTCGATCAGCTCGAGGCCCTTGTTCATGAGCGTCGCCGAGTCGACGGTGATCTTCGGCCCCATGCTCCAGGTCGGATGCGCGAGCGCCTCGGAGGAGGTGACCTCCTCGAGCTCGCCGCGTCCTCGCCCGCGGAACGGGCCGCCCGAGGCGGTGAGAACGAGCGAGTCGATCGTCTCCGGCTCGGCGCCGTCCAGGAGCTGGAAGGCGGCCGAGTGCTCCGAGTCGACCGGGAGCAGGCGACCTCCTCCCTGCTTCCACGCGGCCAGCGCCAGGTCGCCTCCCGAGACGAGGCTCTCCTTGTTCGCCAGGGCGAGGTCGGCACCGCGCTCGAGGGCCCACAGGGTCGCCGGCAGGCCCGCGAAGCCGACGACGGCGTTGAGCACCACGTCGGGCTCGGCGCGGTCGAGCAGGTCGGTGAGGTCACCGCCGACCTGGGTCAGCGGCGCGAGGCCGTCGATCTCCTGTGATCCGGACGCCGCCGCGACGAGCTCGAGGCCCGGATGCTCCGCGATGATCTCGAGCGCCTGGCGTCCGATGGAGCCGGTCGCGCCGAGCAGAGCGATGCGCTTCATTGCGGTCAGTGTAGAAGCCGCTTACGTGAGCGCGAGGACGGCGTAGTAGGCGGCCGGGCCGGCGAAGACGAGGGAGTCGACGCGGTCGAGCACCCCGCCGTGGCCTAGGAGGACGCGGCCGGAATCCTTGACGCCGAGGTCGCGCTTGACCATCGACTCGAAGAGATCGCCGGAGACCGCGGCGAGCACGACGACGCCTCCGAAGACGAACGCCTCCCAGCCGTCGATCGGGATCGGCTCCTGGTTGAAGGCGATCCAGGGCGTGAGCACGCCGCCCACGAGACCGACCGCGAAGCCCTCCCAGGTCTTGCCGGGCGAGATCGCGGGCGCCATCTTGTGGCGGCCGGCGAGCCGACCTCCCGCGTACGCGAGCGTGTCTGCCACGAAGACGGTGATCAGCACGGTGATGAGGATCAGTCGGCCGTCGGGGTCGAGGTCGCGCACGAGGATGAGGTGGCCGAGGCCGAGGCCGATCCAGGCCGCGCCGAGGACCGTCGTCGCGACCGCCACGGTCGTGGACTGGCGCGTCTCCGACACGGCGGCGAAGACGAACGCGAGCAGGATCGTGACCATGAAGCCGCCGAGCATCCACTCGGGCCCTCCGAGCGAGGCGCCGAGCACGGCCGCGAGCGCGCCCCCGTAGCCGGCCAGCACCAGCGGCCGTAGCGAGCGGGCCATCTGGTACAGCTCGTGGAGGGCCAGGAGCGCGGCGAAGGCCGCGAGCGCGAAGAGCGCCCAGCGGCCGTAGTAGGCCGCGAAGAGCACAAGTGGCAGACCCGCCGCTGCCACGGCGATCCGGCTGAGGAGCGGGCTCACTAGCGGCCGCCGAAGCGCCGGCGGCGGCTCGCGTACTCGGCGAGCGCCTCCCGGAGCTGGCGCTCTCCGAAGTCGGGCCAGAGGGTGTCGACGAAGACCAGCTCGGTGTAGGCGAGCTGCCAGAGGAGGAAGTTCGAGATGCGCAGCTCCCCCGACGTGCGGATGAGAAGGTCGGGCTCGGGCATCTCCGGCGCGTAGAGGCGCGCCGCGATCGCGTTCTCGTCGATGTCGCGCGGGTCGACGCCTTCCTCGACCAGCCGGCGGACGGCCTCGACGACCTCCGCCCGGCCGCCGTAGTCGAAGGCAACCCAGAGCTGAAGCCGCTCGTTCGAGGCTGTCTCCTCCTCGAGCCGCTCGATGGTCGCCCGCAGCGCGGGCGTCGCCCGGTCGCGCCTCCCGATGAAGCGCGTGCGGACACCCTCGCGGGCGAGCTCGGGGAGCTCGCGCTCGATCGTCTCGATGAAGATCTCCATGAGCGCGTCGACCTCGTCCGGGGGGCGCGACCAGTTCTCGGTCGAGAACGCATAGACGCAGAGCGACTCCACGCCGAGGTCGATGGCCGCCTCCACGGTCCGGCGCAGCGCGCGCGTCCCGGCGCGGTGGCCCGAGGCAACGGGAAGGTGGCGCCGCCTGGCCCAGCGGCCGTTCCCGTCCATGATGATGGCGATCGAACGCGCGACATCGGGGAGCTCCCGCTCCCCCGCGGGCTTGAGGCCCCGGAGCGTCCGCAGTCTGGTGAGCAGGTTCACGCGCTTAGAGTCTGACGCCGGGCGGCCTCAGACCTCCATGATCTCCTCTTCCTTGCGCTTGAGGAGCTCGTCGATCTTGGCCACGTGCTCGTCGGTGAGCTTCTGCGCGCGGTCCTCGGCGCGCCGCTCCTCGTCGTCACCCACGTCGCCGTTGTGGACCAGCTCCTTGAGGTGGTGCATGCAGTCCCGCCGCACGTTGCGGACGGCCACGCGGCCCTCCTCGGCGAGGTGCCGGACGACCTTGACGAGCTCCTTGCGCCGCTCCTCCGTCAGCTGCGGGATGGGCAGCCGGATGAGCTTTCCGTCGTTCGACGGCGTCAGGCCGAGCTCGGACTCCTGGATCGCGCGCTCGATCGACTTGATCGAGCCCGGGTCGTAGGGCTGGATCGTGAGCATCCGCGGCTCGGGGACGTTGATCGTCGAGAGCTGGTTGAGCGGGGTCTCCGTCCCGTAGTAGTCGACCTTCACGCGGTCGAGCAGGGCAGCCGAGGCGCGGCCGGTCCGCACCGTCGTGAACTCGTGCGCGGTCGATTCGACCGACTTGTCCATGCGACGCTTGGCGTCGTCCAGCAGGTTTTCGATCATGCGTCCCTCCGGGGCGTCGAGATGATCGTGCCGATCCGCTCGCCCGCGACCACCCGCTCGATCGTGCCGGGTTCGTCGAGGCCGAAGACGTAGATCGGCAGCCCGTTGTCCATGCAGAGCGTGAGCGCGGTCGTGTCCATCACCTTGAGGCCGCGCTCGATCGCCTCGAGGTGCGTCAGCTCGGGGAGGAATTGGGCGCCCGCGTCGAGATGAGGATCGCCGTCGTAGACGCCGTCGACGCCGTTCTTGCCCATGAGGATCGCGTCCGCTCCGACCTCGAGCGCGCGCAGGGCCGCAGCCGTGTCGGTGGTGAAGAACGGATTCCCCGTTCCGGCGGCGAAGATGATGATCCGTCCCTTCTCCAGATGGCGGATCGCGCGGCGGCGGATGTAGGGCTCGGCCACCTCGCTCACCGTGATCGCCGAGAGAACGCGCGTGTGCGCGCCGATGCGCTCGAGCGCGTCCTGCACCGTGAGGGAGTTGAGGACCGTGGCGAGCATGCCCGCGTAGTCCGCCGTCGCCCGGTCCATGCCCGCCGCGGCTCCCTGCATGCCGCGGTAGATGTTGCCGGCGCCGAGGACGAGCGACGTCTCGACGCCGAGGTCGTGCACGCGCTTGACCTCGGCGGCGAGCGCTTCGACGCGCTCCGGGCTCGTCCCGTAGGGCAGGTCGCCCAGCAGGGCCTCGCCGGAGAGCTTCAGGAGGACGCGCTTGAAGGCAGCGCCCTCGGACGCGTGGGGGCCGACCTCGCTCTCGGGCTGGGCGGTCACTCGCTGCCGACGTCGTAGCGGACGAACGCTCGCACCTCGGCGTCGCGCTCGGCCAGCGCCTTCTCGACCGTGAGGTTCGGGTCGTGCACCCACGCCTGGTCGAGGAGAACGGTCGCCGCGAAGAAGCGCTTCGCGAGCATGCCTTCGACGATCTTCGGCCGGACCTCCTCCGGCTTGGACTCGACCTCGGGCAGCTTCTCGTAGACGGCCCGCTCCTCGGCGATCTCGTGCTCCGGGATCTCGTCGCGCGTCAGGTACTGCGGCCGCGCGGCGGCAATGTGCATCGCGAGCATCCGGGCCAGCTCGGGAGTCGCCTTCGCCCGCAGGAGCACGCCGATCTTGCGTGCCGGTGGGTGGATGTAGTCGGCCACGACCTCGTCCTCGGCGGCCTCGTAGCGCTCGGCGCCGACGACGACGACGTTCTCGCCCAGCTTGGCGACGAGCTCCACGCGCTCCTCCTCCAGGGAGTCGGCCGCGTCGGACCCCTCGGTCCAGACGAGGTCGAGCAGATGCTGCGCGAAGTCCTGGAACTCCTCGTTGCCCGAGACAGGCTCGGTCTCGCAGCCGACGGCCACCATCGCGCCGCGCGAGCCGTCCACGCGGGCGACGACGACGCCCTCGGAGGTTTCGCGGCCGGCGCGCTTGCCGGCCTGGGCGAGCCCCTGCTCGCGCAGGAGCTGGCGGGCGGCCTCGAGGTCGCCGTCCTTCTCGACGAGCGCGCGCTTCGCGTCCATCATCCCCGCGCCCGTGAGGTCGCGGAGCTCCTTCACCAGCGTGGCCGGAATCTGTGTCTGCTCGGTCACTGGCCCTCCTCCCCGCCCTCGGGAGCAGGCTCGGCAGCCTCGGGCGTCTCGGAGACCGCGACGGCGGCGGGCTCGGGCTCGGTCTCGCCCCCACCCTCGGCCTCGACTTCGGCCGGCGCGGCCGGCTCCTCCACGGCCTCGGCGGCTGCAGGAGCCTCGTCGGCGGGTGCGGGCGCAGCCATCTCCTCCGCGGTCACCTTCGTCTTGCCGGCCTCGATCGCGTTGGCGATCGTCCGCACGACGAGGCTGCACGAGCGGATCGCGTCGTCGTTGCCGGGGATGATGAAGTCGGCGTCGTCGGGATCGCAGTTCGTGTCCACGAGCGCGATGATCGGCAGGCCGAGCCTGCGCGCCTCGCGCACCGCGAGCTGCTCCTTGCGCAGATCGACGACGAACACGGCGTCGGGCAGCGACTTCATGTCGGCGACGCCGCCGAGGTTCACCTCGAGCTTCTCGAGCTCGGCGATCATGGAGATGCGCTCCTTGGACGGCAGGAGCTCGAGCTGGCCATCGTCGCGCAGGCGCCGCAGGTCGTGCAGGCGGCTGATGCGCTCGGAGATCGTGCGCCAGTTGGTCAGGAGCCCGCCGAGCCAGCGATGGTTCACGTAGGGCATGCCGACACGCGCCGCCTCTTCGGCGACGGAGTCCTGGGACTGCTTCTTCGTCCCTACGAACAGGACGGCCCCGCCGCGCTCGGCGATGTTGCGCGCGAACGCGTGGGCCTCCTCGATCAGGGCCAGCGTTTGCTGGAGGTCGATGATGTAGATGCCGCCCCGCTCCGTGAAGATGAAGCGGCGCATCTTGGGGTTCCAGCGGCGCGTCTGGTGGCCGAAGTGAACCCCGGCCTCCAGGAGCTCTCGCATGGAGACAACGGTCACGTGAATTCCTCCTCGGTTTTTTGCTCTGAAGCCGGCGGGAGCTGATGGAACCGGGCAGGAAGCCCGGCACCGCCACCCGCGTGTTCCGCCGGGTCGGGTGCAGAAACTCGGGCCATTCTAGCCGACGCCTCCCGTACGCTGGAGCGCGTGCAGGGGGTCGTGAGGCTGCCGGCGTGGGACCTCGCCGTCGAATGCGTCGACGAGGCGCTCGCGGCCGGGGTCGTGCCGTCCCTCGAACGCCTGGGAAGACTGGGCCAGCTCGGCTCCCTTCCGTCGTTCATCGCGGCCCTGGAGGAGGGCGACGACGCCGGTGAGCTTGCCGCCGATTTCGCGCGCGAGCGGGAGAGCCTCGGGCTCGCGCCCGCCGAGGTCACCGCCGAGCTGCTGACGGTCGCACGCGTCCTGGAGCGCCACGGCGAGACCGAGGCGCGGAGCGTCGTCGACCGCTGCATCCTCGCCTACGTCGACCGCGTGACGGCGGAGCTCGCCGATTGCGCCCGGCGCGATCCGCTCACCGGGCTCCTCAACCACGGCGCGTTCCACACACGGCTGATAGCCGAGACCGCCCGGGCCCGCCGTTACCGCGGCCGGCTCGCGCTCGTGCTCTTCGACCTCGACCACTTCAAGGAGACGAACGACCGTCTGGGGCACCACGAAGGGGACCGGCTGCTACGGGCCTTCGCCTCGGCCCTGGCCGGTGCCGTCAGGGAAACCGACGTCGCGGGGCGCGTCGGAGGCGACGAGTTCGCGGCGCTCCTGCTCGAGGCGCGGCCGGGCGACGTGGACGCGGTCGTCGAGCGGCTGCGCGCCTGTCTTCCCGCCGAGCTGACGGTGAGCGTCGGCTCCGCGCAGCTCCCGGACGAGGGCACGGCGCCCGAGCAGCTGGTCGTCGCGGCCGATCGCCGCCTCTACACCGACAAAGTCGCCCGAGCCGCCTAGTCACGCCGTTTTGGGCCGCGGTGCTGCGGGCAGGACGACTGTATGCCTACGTACACGATCAAGAACCTGAAGGACGACGTGAAGGACGCGGCACCCGACGGCGGGCTCGCGCCGGGTCTCGAGGCTCACTTCGCCGGTTCCTCGCTCGAGTGCGAAGAATCGGGCGTCAGCTACTTCCGGGTCGCACCCGACTTCCGCATCCCGTTCGGGCATGCCCACGGGCGCCAGGAAGAGGTCTACGTCGTCGTGGACGGCACCGCCCGTCTCAATCTCGACGGCGAGGTACACGAGCTCCGCAAGTGGGACGCCGTGCGCATGTCGCCCGAGGTGACGCGGAACCTGGAGGCAGGACCCGACGGCGCCGAGTTCCTCGCCTTCGGGGCGCCGAACACCGGCCTGGGCGACGCCGAGATGCAGCCCGGCTGGTGGAGCGACTAGCCGCGCGCCCGTTCGAGCGCGCCGGCGAGATCCGCCGGTAGCGGCGACTCGACCTCCACGTCCTCGCCGGTCAGCGGATGTGTGAACGCGAGCCTCGCCGCGTGCAGGAACTGGCGCTCGAGATCCAGGTCGCCTTCGACTCCGTAGACCGGGTCGCCGGCGACCGGCAGGTCGATCGCCGCCAGGTGAACGCGGATCTGGTGCGTTCTCCCCGTTTCGAGGCGCACGCGGAGCAGCGTGTGCTCGGGCAGGAGCTCGGCCAGCTCGAACTCGGTCACCGCGTCCCTGGGCGTGTTCGTGTCGAGCGAGATGCGTGTCCCGTCGCGGCGGTCGCGCCCGATCGCCGCCTCGATCCGCCCGGCGCGCGAGCGCGGGCGCCCGCGCACGAGCGCGAGGTACTCGCGGACGAGCTTCCTCCGGCGCAGGAGCCCCTGTAGCCGACGGTGAGCGTCGTCGGAGCGGGCGACGACGAGAAGCCCCGACGTGTCCCGGTCGAGCCGATGGACGATTCCGGGCCGCTCCGGCTCCTCCCCGCCCTCGATCGCCTCCGCCAGGAGACCATGGACCAGGGTGCCGGTCGCATGGCCCGCGGACGGGTGCACGACGACGCCGGCCGGCTTGTCGACCACCAGCAGGTGCTCGTCCTCGTAGGCGACCCGCAGCCCCGCGACCGGCTCGGGCTCGAGCTTCGTCTGGCGCCGCTCGGGCACCTCGAACTCGAGCTCTTCCCCGCCGGCCAGCCGGTGGCTCTTCGAGCGCCGGGCGCCGTCCACGGCGACCGCGCCCGTCTCGACGAGACGCTCCGCGACCGCCCGGGATCCGACGCCCTCGCAGGTCGCCAGGAAGCGGTCGAGCCGCTCGCCCGCCGCCTCCGGCGGCACGACGAGCTTCATCCGCTGGTCTTGGGCGCGGTGCGGCGGAGTCGGGGCTCGCGCTCGGCGGCGACGAGGGCCGCGAGCAGGATGGTCACGCCGACGACGATGAACGTGTCGGCGAGGTTGAAGGCCGGCCAGAAGCGCAGGTCGAGGAAGTCGGTCACGTGGCCGAGACGCAGCCGGTCGATGAGGTTGGCGATGCTCCCGCCGATCAGCAAGCCGAGCGCGACCGGCAGCACCGGATGGCGGGCGCCGGCCCGGGCGAAGTAGAAGAGCATCCACCCGACCGCCACGGCAGTGAGGATCGTGACCGCGGTCGCCCAGCTCGAGAAGAGCCCGAAGGCGATGCCGGGGTTCGTGACATGGCGGATCTCCAGCGGCCCCGCCACGTGGACGGAGTCACCGAGGTCGAGCGTGCTGACGACGATCTGCTTCGTCACCTGGTCGGCGACGACGGCCGAGAAGGCGATCGCGAGCAGGCCGAGCCAGTGGAACGGGGTCGCGGAGAGCGACCGCTCGACCATCGAGATCGGCACGCGCCCGTCCGTGGCCGATCCGACGCGAACGTCGATCAGCCTCGAAGACGGATTGACTAGCCCCTCTCGGCGAGACGCTGGCAGTCGATGCACCTTGTCGCGTGCGGGATCGCCTCGAGCCGCTCTTCGGCGATCTCTCGCCCGCAGCGCTCGCATTTCCCGTAGGTCCCGTTTTCGATTTGCTCGAGCGCGTGGTCGATCGCCTCGAGGAAGTGCTCGGCGTTCTCCTCGAGCGTGTAGTCGATCTCCCGGTCGAGCGTGGCGGTGGCCGAGTCGGCGAGGTGGTTGTCGAACGTCTCCTCTTCCGTCTCATCCTCGAATGAGCTCGAGTTCGCCACGTGCAGGTGCTCGATCGTCGAGCTCAGGCGCTCGCGTTCGTCGAGCAGCGTCTTCCGGAAGCGCTCGGTGTCCACGCTTCGAGTATATCCAGGGCTCCGAGCCCTTCCAGGGTGGTCAGGCGGCCTGGTGGCGGTCCCGATCGGACTCGCCGCGCGTACCCACGCGCTCGCCCTCGAGGCGGTCGAGCGCCGAGGCGAGAAACGCCCGGAACTCGGCCCGCACGTCGGTCTCGAGCGTGCGCAGACGCCGGATCTCCTCGCGCGTCCGCTCCTGCTCGGACTCGGCGGTGGCGGCGATCTCGCGGGCCTTCGCACGAGCCTCCTCGACGATCAGATCCGCCTCGCGGTGGGCTCTCGCCCGCAGCTCGTCCGCCATCCGCTCGGCGGAGAGCAGGGTGTTGCGGAGCGCCTCCTCGATCTCTCGCTGGCGCGCCAGCTCGCTCTCGAGCCGCTCCATCTCGTCACGCAGGTCGGCGCGGTCGCGCCAGACATCCTCGAAGCTCGTGGCGATGTCCGCCAGGAGCCGGTCGACGCCGGAACGCTCGTAGCCCAGGGGACGCCGAGGCAGGGTGACGTGCCGAATTTCGACAGGGGTCAGCGACATGGCCCGAAGACTTCGCCGCGCGGAGCCGGACCCCTGCCAGCCTCAGAGCCTGGCGAGGCCCGAGTCGATCAGCCGGTAGACGATCGTGAGCGTGATGATGGCCACGATCGGCGAGAGGTCGAGGCCCAGGCCGCCCAGGTTCAACTGCGGGATGAAGCGGCGGAAGAGGCGCAGGTACGGGTCGACGACGTCGTAGAGGAAGCGCTGGATCCGGTTCAGGGTCGTGTTGTAGGGCAGCGGGATCCAGGACGCGATGATGTACGCGATGATGCAGATCAGATAGACGAGGTAGAGGGCCTCGACGAAACCCCGGGCAGTCGAGATCGCGTCCGCGAAGACCATTCGCGGGAAACCTACTGCCCGACCCGGCCGGAAGTCGCTACGACTGGTTGTAGAAGCCGTGGTCCATCAGGCGGGCGCGTTCCTCCGCCGAGACCTCGACATTGCGCGGCGTGAGGAGGAAGACCTTGTCCGCGACCCGCTGCATGCTCCCGCTGAGCGCGTAGGTGAGCCCACTCGAGAAGTCGATCAGGCGCTTCGAGAGCTCCGCGTCGGCGCTCTGAAGATTGACGATCACCGGGACCGAGTCCTTGAACTTGTCCGCGATCGACTGCGCGTCGTTGAAGCTCCGCGGGACGACGAGGTGCACCTTCACCGAGGCTGCGGCCACCGCCTCGAGCTGCGCGCGCCGGCTTCCGCCGGAGGGACGCATGACCGCGGTCTGCGCGCCGGGCTGCCCCGCGTCGGGCTCCGACCAGTCCTCGAACTCCTCGCGCTGGCGTGCGCGCGGGTTCAGCCGGCGCACGTTCTGGCGGTCGCGGTCGTACGTCCGCTCGAGCTCCTCCTCGGCGGCGTAGGCCTCCTCGTCCCAGTACTCGTCCTCCTCGACGATGCCGAAGTAGACAAGCGCGCGGCTCCAGACGTCTCCAACTCCCATGGACGCCGACGGAGTCTAGCGCCCGTACAACACGGATCCCACCCGAACCAGGGTCGCGCCTTCCTCCGCTGCGACGCGGTAGTCCTGGGACGTCCCCATGGAAAGCTCGCGAAGGTCGTGCTCCGCCGCGAGCTCCCTGAGCCTGCGGAAATACGGGCGCGAGCGCCTCCGGGTCGTCCGCGAGCGGCGGCATCGTCATCAGGCCACGGATCTCGACGCCTAGCTCACGCACCTCGGCCAGGAAGGCCCCCAGGGACTCGGGCGCGACGCCCGACTTCGACTCCTCGCCCGAGAGGTTCACCTCGACGAGCGCCGGGACGGCCAGGCGCCTCGCCGCCGACTCGCTCGCGAGCGAGTGGCAGAGCTCACAGAGGTCGGAGACGTCGCGCGCCTTGCGTGACTGAAGGTGGCCGATGAAGTGCCAGCGAAACGTGTCCCCGTACCGCTCGTGCTTGGCCGCGAGGTCCTGGAGGCGGTTCTCCCCCACGACCTCGACGCCTGCCTCGGCGAGCAGCGCCAGCTCGTCGACGGAGACGTACTTCGTCGCCGCGACCACGGTCACGGTCGGCCCCACCTCCTCGCGGATGCGGGCGTAGGTCTCCGCGATCGCCGCGCTGTCAGCGGAGAGCGGCAACGATCCCCTGACGCCCGGTGACGCCCCGGTCGCGGCGGTGCGAGAAAAGCAGCTCCGCCTCGCACGAGGTGCAGAGGTCGACGCGCTCGACCGACTCGCAGCCCGCGGCGCGCAGCGCCCGCTCGGTCGCCTCGACCAGGTCGAGGTTCCTGCCTACGACGACATCGGGCCCGAAGCGCGCCCGAAACGGGTCCGCGACCTCCTCGCCGACCTCGAAGCAGCAGGGGCCGATGCCGGGCCCGACCGCGGCGCGGAGCGGGCCGCCGCCGAGCGCCTCCACCCCGGCCTCCACGATGCCCTCGAGGAGACCGCGCCAGCCGACGTGGAGGACGGCGAGGCCCGGCCTTCCGTTCGCCCGTGCAAGCGCGACAGGCAGGCAGTCGGCGGTGAGGAGCATGAGACCGCGATCGCGCTCGTCGGTCCAGAGCCCGTCGCAGCGCTCGAGCGGCGTCCCCGGCCGGACGATCCCACGCCCGTCGGCGCGGAGGACCCTGGCGCCGTGGGCCTGCCAGGCCATGGTGGCGGTCTCCGGGTCGATGCCGACCGACTCGCAGAGAAGCCGACGGTTCTCGACCACGCGCTCCGGCTCGTCTTCCGTGAGGATTCCGAGGTTCAGCGACTCGTAGGGGCCCTCGCTGACGCCGCCGAGGCGCGACGAGAACACGACCCGGTACGGGTCACCGAGCTCCGCTTCGAAGATCATGGGGCCTCGATCAGCTCCCGCGCGGCGGCGAGCTCCGCGTCGCGGCCGTCCAGCTCGCCGTTCACCTTCCGGCGCAGGACCTCCTCGAGGATCGCCCCGACCTGGGGCGACTCCGTCAGGCCGAGCTCGGCGAGGTCGCCACCGGAGATCTCCAGGTGGACGTCCCGCAACTCCTCGAGGTAGCGGACGAGCCGCGTCCGGGCGGCCTCGTCAGCCCCGGCCATGGCCATGAGGACGCCGTCGGGATCGTGCGGCTCCGCCACGGCGCGCAGCCTCGCGGGCTCGTCCGTGGCCGCGACGCGCTCGCGCAGGCGCGCAGCCACCGTGACCGCGTCCGCGATGCGCTCGCCGTCGCGGCGCCTGAGCTTGAGGCGCTCGAACCAGTCGTAGAGCTCGTCCGGCGGCAGGCGCCGCGCGAGGGCGGCCAGCCGCAGCCGCCACGCAGGGGCGTCCGGCGCGTAGCGCTCCCGCAGGGCGTCCAGCTCGGCGACCAGCTCGACCGCCTCGTCACCCGCGGCCAGATGGGGATGGATCGCCTGGTCGAGCCGGAGCTCGGCCATCCGCCGCAGCGAATTGCCGATCTCGGCCTCCGACAGGAGCGCCTGGAGCTCGTCGCGCAGCCGCGCCGAGGAGAGCTCGCCCACGAGCTCCATCTCGATGCACGCGCGCGCGAGGCCGTAGGTGTGCGCGTCCATGTGGAAGCCGTACCGGTTCTCGTAGCGGATCGCGCGGAAGAGCCGCGTGGGGTCGTCGATGAAGGACAGGTTGTGGAGAACGCGGATGACCTTCGCCTCGAGGTCCTGGAGCCCGCCGAAGAAGTCCACCAGCCGCCCGAAGTCCTCTCCCTTCAGCGAGACCGCCATCGCGTTGATGGTGAAGTCGCGCCGGTAGAGGTCCTGGCGGATCGAGGCCTGCTCGACGGCAGGGAGCGCGCCGGGGTAGTCGTAGAACTCCGTCCGCGAGGTCGCGACGTCGACCCGGCCGCCCTCGTAGAGGACGATTGCCGTGCCGAACTTGTCGTGCGGGACGACGCGACCGCCGAGCGCCTGCGCGAGGGCGCGGCCGAAGGCGATCCCGTCGCCCTCGACGGCGATGTCGACGTCGAAGCTCGGCTCGTCCATCAGCAGGTCGCGGACGGCGCCGCCGACGAGGTAGACGCCGTCGAAGCCCTCGGCCACCGCCTGGACGGCCTCGAAGACGGGCTCGAGCCCGGGGATCGCGAGGAGCTGCGCACTCAGGTCCGGGCCGGCGGGCGCGGCCTCCTCGGCGGTCGGCTCGCCGAGCGCGCGGAGCAGGTCGCTGCGGGTGACGACCCCCACCACCTTGTCGTCCCGGAGCACGGCGACACGACCCGCGTCAGAGGTGCGCAGGAGACGCGTCAGCTCCGGCAGCGGCGTGCTCTCGGCGCAGGTGACCACATCCGAGCTCATGACGCTCTTCACCGGCGCGTGCGAGAGGTTGTGGCCGATCGCCTGATCCAGGTTCTCGCGGGTGACGAGCCCGACGAGCCGCTCGTCCTCCTCCACCAGGATGCCGCTCTGGCGGTGGCGCTGGCACAGCACCATCGCCTGGGAGACGGTCTCGTCAGGTGCGACGAAGCGCGCCGGCCGCGACATGATCTCCGCGGCGGTCGGCAGCGGCCGCGCCGCGCCGGGCAGCGCGTCGAGGACGAGCTTCCGCGCCTCGGCCAGCGTGCCGCGGTGAACCGCCGAGGCAGCCTGGGGGTGCCCTCCGCCGCCGAGCGCCCCCGCGACGGCGGCGGCGTCCAGCTCCGGAACGCGCGCGCGGCTGACGCAGAAGACCCGCCCGTCCATCTCCACGAGGCAGACGAGCGCCTGGGCGTCCGTGAGGTCGACGATCTTGTGCGCGAGGTTCGAGATTCCGTCGACGTACGTCGGCCAGGCGACCGGCGCGACGAGGACCTCCAGCCCGCCGACGGAGTGGCTCTCGAGCGCTGCCACGAGCGCGTCGAGGAGCGCGCGCTCCTCCTCCGCGAGCGGCGCGCGCAGGTACTGCGCGACCATGTCCTGGCGCGCCCCGTGGCGCAGGCACCACGCAAGGGCCTCGGCGTCCCGGAGCGCGACCCCCGGATAGCCGAGCGAGCCCGTGTCCTCGTGGATCCCGAGGGCGAAGACGGTGGCCTCGAGCGGCGACACCTCCAGCTCGCGCTCGGCGAGGATCCCGACCATCGTCGTCGTCAGCGCGCCGTCGTCGGAGAGCACGAGGTTCTCGGGCTTGACCCACTCCGGCGACTCGCCGGAATGGTGGTCGAAGACCACTACCTCGACCCCGGGATCGCGGGCGACCCGCTCGAACTCGCCGAGACGCTCCGGCTGCACGGTCTCGACGACGATCAGGCGGCGGACCGCGTCGAGGTCGACCCGCCCGGGCTCCGCGATCTCGAGCTCGTCCGCGTGCAGGCGGTAGAACTCGCGCACGTTGCGGTTGAGTGAGCCGGAGAGCGCGATGACCGCGCCCGGATAGAGGCGACGCGCGGCGAGCATGGCCGCGAGCGCGTCGAAGTCCGTGTTCGTGTGGGAGACGATGACATCCACGGCTGGAAGGTTAGACCCGGCCGCGCTGTATCCCCCTTCCTGAGGATGCGCACGGTGCACTCGGAACACACGGTGAGCGTGGGGTCCGCCGCCGAAGTGTTTACGAAACAGCGCACATTTCTCACCGCGCTCCTGGCGCTCACGCTCGTTCTCGCGGTGCCCGCGGGAAGCGCGCTCGTCGCGCCGATCTTGACCGGGCCAGGCGAGGGCGTGACGGTCAGCGAGCTGCCGCCGTTCAAGTGGGATCCCGTCGCGGGCGCCGACAAGTACGAGTTCGAGTTCGCCGCCGATACGGGCTTCAACCCTGCGACCAAGGTAACCACCAAGAACACGCGTGCCGCGCTGAAGCTCCTCGTCCCGAACGGGACCTATTACTGGCGCGTGCGCGGGGTGACGAGCGCCGGCGATGTCGGCGAGTGGTCGGACGTGCGCAGCCTCGACATGGCGTGGACGGCGCAGGCCGCGCTGCTCGCGCCGTCGAACGGCGCCACGATCACGTACCCGGACCACGCGCTCGAGCTCAGATGGGGCGCCGTTCAGGGCGCTGCGAAGTACCTCGTCAAGGTCGCGAGCGACCCCGGCCTCGGAACGCTCGTCTTCGGCGAGCCGATCGAGACGGCATCCACGCAGTTCACGCTCAACGACCCGATGCCGCCCGGGACGTACTACTGGGGCATCACGCCCCTGAACGCGCAGGGCCACGAGGGGAACCCCTCGATCGTCGCCTCCTTCACCTGGTCCTGGCCGTCGACGTCGACGCCGACGTACAGCGACCTCGCCCCCGAGCCCGAGCTCGTCGACCCGCGCTTCTCGTGGACGCCGGTCCTCGGAGCGGCCGGCTACCAGGTCGAGGTCAACTTCTCCTCGGACTGGGCCGCCGGCTCGAAGGTCTGCTGCGACGCCATCAGCTTCCACACGCAGGCCTCCACGCTCGGCACCTCACTCTCGCCGGCCGTCGTCCTCGACAACAACACGTATTTCTGGCGCGTGCGCGCGATCGACTCCGAGGACAACGCGGGTGTCTGGAACGTCGGCCCGTCCTTCACGAAGACGTTCGACAACGTGCCGCCGGTCTCGACCCCGAGCATCAAGAACGTCCACATGCGCGACAACGCGGGCGACCCGGCGGTCGACACCGACACCGGAACCGCCGTGATCGATACGGACGTGCCCGTCATCGCGTGGGATCCCGTCATCGGCGCCTCCGGCTACACGGTGAACGTGACCGGGTTCTCGGGCGGCGTCTGCGACTGGGCCAGCAGCGTCTGGGACACCGACACGTCCGTGCACGCCTGGACGCCGCTCGGCTGGAGCAGGGTGACCGGCTCTCCCTACCCGCCGTGGAACCCGTCCACCGACTCGAACAGAGCGCTGACCGAGGATGCCGAGTACTGCGTCCGCGTGCGCGCCTACGACCGCCCGGCCATCAACGCGGCGCCGCCCATCAACGGCGACTGGACGTATCTCCCCGCCAACAACCAGCCCGCCTTCAAGTGGAACGGGCCTCCGGCGGCCGCAGCGTGTGGGCCGTCGTGCACGATGTCCTCCGGCAACTACAACGGCCCCATCACCGGCACGAGCGTCGGCACGATGCCGCTCTTCACCTGGGATCCGATCTCCGGCGCGGAGAGCTACTACATCCTGGTCGCGCGCGATCCGAGCTTCACGAACGTCGTCGACTTCGCCTACTCGCGCATCCCTGCCTACGCACCTCGCACCTCGGCCGGCTCGGTCGGGTATGCGGATGAGACGACCCTCTACTACTGGGCCGTCCTGCCCGCCGACAACGCGAACGGCAGCGGCGTCTCGGCAGATCCGCTCACCAGCGGGCCGCAGAACTTCGAGAAGCAGTCGGCGCCTCCCGACCTCGTCGAGCCGATCGGCGGCGCAGTCGTCAACACGCCGGCAACGGTGTTCCAGTGGGACTCCGTGCACGACGCGCGCCGGTACCGGCTCCAGGTGGCCGTCGACCCGTCGTTCGGGACGCTGATCGACGACGTCGAGACCGACGCGAGCTCGTACACGAGCAACACGACCTACCCGTCGGACACGACCCTCTACTGGCGCGTGCGCGCCGACGCCGAGGACGGCTCCGGCGCCGTCGGCCTCTCCTGGTCGGAGAGCGGCACGTTCACGAAGCAGCTGCCCAAGCCGGTCTGGGACCCGGACAACCCGACGACCGGTGGGTTCCTCCCCACCATCAAGTGGTCGACGGTGCCGGGCGCCGTCTCCTACGACCTTCACGTCGTCGAGCCGGACGGCCAGGCGCGGGACTTCCGCAACATCCCGGGGCCCGCGGGCACGTTCATCGAGATGACCGGGGTCGGCGTGTTCACGTGGACGGTGCGCGCGAACTTCCCGACCGACGGCCTTTCGACCGTCGACGGGCCCTACTCGCTGCCCAGCACGTTCACGCACACGATCCCCGAGCCGAGCGGGACGACCGAGGAGGTCGGCCTCCGCCGCCTGCTCTTGCAGTGGGATCCGCGGCCGCGCGCCGACGACTACCGCGTCCAGGTCTCCACGCGTGCGGACTTCGCCACCATCACCGAGAACGCCACGACGCAGACCACCGCCCATGCGCCGGTGCTCACGTCCGGCGCGTACACGAACGGCGGCAGCTTCTTCTGGCGGGTCGCGATGGTCGACGCCGACAACAACGTCGGTGACTACAGCGTCGCGCGCCCCTTCACGCTGCCCCCGATGGGGAGCGGTGGAGGCGGCACCCCGACCACGCAACGCTTCCGCGGCTCGTTCACCGGCTATCCCGTCAAGAACAGGTTCCGCACCGTCTCGCTGACCGTCCGCAACGGCGCCTTCCAGTTGGTTGCCGGCGCGAGCGTCCGCATCTCGGGCGCCGGCGTCCGCGCCGTGACGAAGAAGACCGGCACCGGCGGCAAGGTCAGCTTCCGCCTCCGCGCGACGCGCTATCCGGGCCGCGTGTCCTTCCGGGTCACCAAGCTCGGCTTCACCGCCGCGACCTACACGCGCTCCGTCCGGCTCGGCTAGAGCTAGCGACCGGCGACGACGGCGATCTCGACGCGGCAGCCCGAGGGCAGCGCCGCGATCTCCACCGTGGCGCGTGCCGGGTACGGCTCGCTCAGGTGGCTGGCGTAGACCTCGTTCATCGGCTGGAAATCGTCCAGTTCGATCAGGAAGATCGACGTCATCAGCACTTTGTCGAGGCTCGACCCGGCCTCCTCGAGGATCGCCGCGAGATTCTTCATCACCTGCTGGGTCTGCTCGACGATGCCGCCCTCGACCACCTGGCCCGCCGCCGGGTCGATGCCGAGCTGCCCGGAGACGAAGACGAGGTCGCCCGCGACGATGCCCTGCGAGTAGGGCGCTCCCTGGAAGGGCGCCGGGGCCCGGTCGGTGCGTACGGCCTGCTTTTCCATGCCTATCCCTCCACCCGTTCGATGCTGGCACCGAGCGCCCGCAGGCGCTCGTCGATCCGCTCGTAGCCCCTGTCGATCTGCCCGATGTTCCCGATCGTCGAGCGCCCCTCCGCGCACAGGCTCGCGATCAGCATCGCCATGCCCGCGCGGATGTCGGGGCTCTCCATGCGCTCGCCGTAGAGGCGGGCGGGCCCGCTGACGACGGCGCGATGGGGATCACACAGGATGATCCTCGCCCCCATGTTCACGAGCTTGTCCACGAAGAAGAGGCGGTTCTCGAACATCTTCTCGAAGATCAGCACGGTGCCCTTCGCCTGCGTCGCGACCGCGAGGGCGATGGAGGTCAGGTCGGCCGGGAACGCCGGCCACGGGCCGTCCTCGATCTTCGGGATCTGCGCGCCAAGGTCGTCCTTGATCACGAGCTCCTGACCGCCGGGCACGCGCACGGACGTCCCCTCGGCGTGGCACTCGATCCCCAGACGCTCGAACCCGTGCCACACACCTGCGAGGTGCTCGTGCACGACGTCCTCGATGACGATCTCGCCGTCGGTCACCGCGCCAAGGCCGACGAAGCTCGCGACCTCGATGTGGTCAGGGCAGATGTGCCATTCGCCGCCGCCGAGGCGGTCGACGCCGTGCACGTGAAGGACGTTCGACCCGATGCCCTCGATGCGCGCCCCGAGCGCGACGAGGAAGTTGCAGAGGTCCTGGACGTGCGGCTCGCAGGCGGCGTTGGTGATCGTGGTCTCGCCGGCGGCGAGCACCGCCGCCGTGACGGCGTTCTCCGTGCCGGTCACCGAGGCCTCGTCGAGGAAGATGCGCGCGCCGACGAGCCCGTTCGCCTTCATGTGCAGCCGGCGGTCGGCCTGGATCTCGGCGCCGAGGCGCGCGAAGGCGTGGATGTGCGTGTCCAGCCGACGCCGCCCGATGACATCGCCGCCCGGCGGCGGGACGATCGCCTCGCCCCAGCGGGCGAGCAGCGGTCCGGCCAGGAGGATCGACGCACGGATCCGCGTGCAGAGCTCGGCGTCGAGCTCGTGCTTGCGCACGTCCTCGGCGACGATCCGCACGCGCCCCCCGCCCTGGCGCTCGACCTCGACTCCGAGGTCGGCGACCAGGTCGAGCATCGTCTCGACGTCCCTGATCGCCGGGACGTTCGTCAGCGTCACGGGCTCCTCGGTGAGGAGCGCGGCCGCGACGATCGGCAGGGCGGCGTTCTTGTTCCCGGCGGCACGGACCGATCCGCGCAGCGGACGTCCACCTTCAATGACGAAGGACTCCATCAGTGTGTTTGCGACAAGGGTCTCGGGCACGAAGTCAGCGTTGCTCGGACGTCCGAAGCGACCGAGGAGGCTATCCTAAACGGCCCTATGGAGGTCACCCGCGACCGGGCCTGGGAGACGCTCACCCTTTACACGAAGAGCGAGGCGCTTCTCCGCCATGCGCTCGCGGTCGAGGCCTGCGTCGGCTTCTACGCGCGCGAGCAGGGAGAGGACGAAGAGCTTTGGCGCGCGGTCGCGCTCCTGCACGACTTCGACTACGAGATGCACCCCACGCTCGACCAGCACCCGCAGGACGGCGCGCCCATCCTCCGGGAGGAAGGCTGGCCCGACGAGGTCGTCGAGGCGGTGCTCTCGCACGCCGAGCACCTGGAGATCCCGCGCGACACGCCGCTGAAGAAGACGTTGTTCGCCTGCGACGAGCTGGCCGGCTTCGTCCACGCCTGCGGCCTGGTGCGGCCGGACGGGATCGAGACGCTCGAGCCGAAGTCGGTGAAGAAGAAGCTCAAGCAGCCTTCCTTCGCTGCCGGTGTCCACCGCGACGAGGTCTACGCGGGCGCCGAGCTCGTCGGCCTCGAGCTCGACGACCACATCCGCAACGTCGTCACGGCGATGCGCCCGATCGCGGGGCAGCTCGGCCTGCGGACCGAAGCCGCCTAGCCGCCGTGTCCGTGCGAACCCGTTCCCCGCGGCCGGAGGATGCCGAGGCGATCGCACGCATCTACAACGAGGGCATCGCCGACCGGCTGGCCACCTTCGAGACACGCGAGCGGACGGCTGCGGACATCGAAACGTGGCTCGGCGAAGGCTTCCCGCTCGTGGTCGTGGAGGGCGAGGAGGGCGCCGTCCTCGCCTGGGCCTCCGCCCCGCCGTACCGGGCTCACCGCGATGCCTACCGGGGCGTGGGCGACTTCTCGGTCTACGTCGCGCGTGAGGCGCGCGGGCGGGGCGCCGGTCGCATCGCGCTGGAGGCGCTGGCCTCAGAGGCCCGCGCGCGCGGCTTCTGGAAGCTCGTCGGCCGGATCTTCCCGGAGAACGAGGCGAGCCTTGCCCTCTGCAGGAAGCTCGGCTTCCGCGAGGTCGGCGTCTACAGACGCCACGCCCGACTCGACGGCGTGTGGCGCGACGTCGTCGTCGTCGAGCTCCTGCTCGAGGACTAGACGGCCTGGGCGCCCGGGCTAAAGCCCCCGAACGAGTCGTTCGAGATCGTCCTCGCTCGTCCAGAACCCGCAGGACGCGCGCACGAGGCCCGTGCCCGGGAGGTCGCGCACGACGACGCCTGCCTCGGCCAGGCTCGCGACCAGTGCCGGCGGGTCCTCGGCGCGCCAGGCGACGAGCGTGGCCTGAGCGGGCTCCGTCACCACGTCGGCCCCCCGCTCGAGCAGCAGCGCCCGGCACCGCTCTGCGGCCTCCCGCGCACGGGCGAAGCGCTCCTCCCCCGCGTCCGTCATGAAGCCGAAGGAGGCGAGCATGCCCGCGACAGAGGAGACCGGGGTCCACGAGCCCTCGAAGCGGCCCGCACCCTCGACGAGCTCGTAGTCGGGAAGCTGCCAGGAGAAGTAGGACGGGAACGCGACTCGGCTCTTCTCGACCCGGTCAGGATGGACATAGAGCGCGCCCGTCGCCGCGGGGCCGAGAAGCCATTTCTGCGCGGACACCGTGTAGAAGTCGCACCCGAGCTCCCGGACATCGACGGGAATCGTCCCGGCCGCCTGTGCGCCGTCGACGAGGAGCGGGATCCCTCGCCCGGCGAGCTCGGCGACCGGCAGCACGACGCCTGTGAGCCAGGACACGTGCGAGATCGCGACTAGTCGGGTCTGCGGCGTGATCTGAGCCTCGAGGGCAGGCAGGAGGTCGGCGGCGGGAAGGTCCCGGATGGCCGCGATGCGGAGCGTCGCGCCCGAGGCGACGAGGCCGCCGAAGAGCCCGGGATGCTCGGAGTCGGTCGTGACGACCTCGTCCCCAGGCCCGATCCCGAGCCCGCCGATCGCAATGTTGCACCCCTCCGTCGTCGACGTCGTCAGCGCGACGCACCCCTTCCCCGCGCCGATGAGCCCGGCGAACGCCTCGCGGAGCCGTTCGCGGTCGGCGAGGGCCTGCTCGAAGTACGGGCGGTTGGAGCGCCCCTCCTCGAGCTCACGCCGGTGGACGGCCTCCATCGCCTCCACGGTCGCGCGCGGGAGCGGTCCGAACGTTCCTGCGTTCAGATAGGCGTAGCGATCGAGCACGGGCAGGCCGCTTCGGACGGCTACGAGGTCGATGCGACCACCGCCTCGACCGGGGCGTGGTCCGAGAGGACGAGCCCGTTCGTCCTGTGCCGCTCCTCGGGCCAGGTGTCGGGCCCACGCTCGAGCTCGAAGCCGCGCACGAGCACCTGGTCGACGCCGTCGATCGGTTCGCTGAAGCCGGGGACGGCGTGGCGCCTGACGTTGAAGTCTCCGCAGAGGACGCAGGGCTCGTCACCCGCGAGGAACGAGGCTGCGCGGTCGATCTCCGCGCCGACCAGGAGCGGGTCCGGGTCGTTGGAAGCGTGCAGGTTTGCGACGAGCACGCGCCCGCGGCCGCTCTCCAGCTCGAGCGAGTGGCAGACGCGGGTGTGCGCGCCCAGCACACGGTCCCTGCGCGAGAGCTCCGGGTTGAGGACGATCCGGCGGTGGCGCCCCGTCTCGAAGTGCGGGTTCACGAGCAGCGCGTTCGCCTGGCCTGTGACGCTGGAGCGAAACCGCTCCGGGTCGGCGTTCGTCACGTGGCGGGCCAGCGGGCCGAGCAGGGCCGGCATGGTCATCGCCCAGGACGCCTGCATGCCGCTCCAGTGCTCGAGGCGCCGCACGGCCCACAGCGGCACCTCCTGGAGCGCGACGAGATCTGGCGCGTCACCGGTGACGAGCCGCACCATCTCCTCCAGGTAGAGCTTGGAAGTCGGCGGGTGCGTCCTCCCGTGGTACACGTTCCAGGTACGGACGAGGAGGCGCACGCGGCTCTAGTCTAGAGAGCCATGCCCGGGCGTTTCGTGGAACTGGCGACCCGACAGATCGACCTCTTCGCGTCCGAGCACGAGGACCTCCTGCGCGACTGCCAGACCGCGCTCGACGCCTACAACACCGCTCCGCGCGACGAGGCGGAGGAGCTCTACGGCGACTACATCGACCGCGTGGACCTGGCCCGGGACGCCCTCCTCGAGTACCGCGACACCTACGCGAGGACGCTCGACGCCGACGCCGCGGAGGAGTACGAAGCGGTCTTCAACCAGCTCGTCCGCAAGCGCCTGCCGAGCCTCGGGCTCGAGCTCGATTGAGCGCGATTCGTCACGAGCGGATCGGGGTACGTTTTCTGGCGCCGTTCGTCCCTTCGCCCAGGAGGAGATCCATGCGCAGGCTCTTGCTCGTCGCCACCGTGCTCGGCGTCGCTCTCGCCGTGGCCGGAGGTGCTCAGGCCCGTGTCGTCCCGGGTCAGTACATCGTCGTCCTCAAGTCAGACACGCGCTCGGCCGTCGTGGCCAACGCGCACGCGCGCTCCGCAGGAGCGCGCATCCTGGCGGTCTACGGCGCCGCGCTCAAAGGGTATGCGGCCCGCCTGACACCCGCCCAGCTCGCGGCCGTCCGCGCCGACCCGCGGGTCGCCTTCGTCGAGGCGGACCGCACCGTGTCGCTCTCGACGACGCAGACGAATGCGACGTGGGGCCTCGACCGCATCGACCAGCGCTCGCGGCCGCTCAGCACGACGTACACGTACTTCAACACCGGCGCCGGAGTGCGCGCCTACATCATCGACACTGGAATCCGCTTCTCGCACTCCCAGTTCGGCGGTCGCGCCTCCAGCGGCTTCGACGCCGTCGACGGCGGAAGCGCCGACGACTGCCACGGCCACGGGACGCATGTGGCCGGGACGGTCGGGGGCTCGACCTACGGCGTCGCCAAGGGCGTCAGCCTCATCGGCGTTCGCGTCCTCAACTGCAGCGGCAGCGGGACGAACTCGGGCGTCATCGCCGGCGTCAACTGGGTGACGGGCAACCACCAGGCAGGCCAGCCCGCCGTGGCGAACATGAGCCTCGGCGGCGGGGCCAGCTCGGCGCTCGACACCGCCGTGCGCAACTCCATCGCCGACGGCGTCAGCTACGCGGTCGCCGCGGGGAACGGCAACGCGCTGGGCATCGCTCAGAACGCGTGCAACTCCTCCCCGGCCCGCGTCACCGAGGCGATGACGATCAGCGCGACGGACTCGAGCGACCGCAAGGCCTCGTGGGCCAACTACGGGAACTGCGTCGACTGGTTCGCACCGGGCGTCTCGATCACATCGGCCTGGTACAACAGCAACACCGCCACGAGGACGATCAGCGGCACCTCGATGGCGACGCCGCACACGGCCGGAGTGGCGGCGCTCTACCTGCAGAGCAATCCGTCCGCGACGGCGTCGAGTGTCCGCACCGCGCTCTTCAACCTGACGACCAAGGGCATCGTCACGTCGTCGTCGACGACGAACAACCACCTTCTGTTCACCAACTTCTAGAGGCCCGCGACGAGCGGGGCCGGGCGACGAGCTCGGCCCCGCTCACGCCTCAGGTGGGGCGACAGGTCGGTATCATCGTTCGCGCGAGGAATGACGTCTCGCAGGCGATCAACGGGCCGACCGGGCAGGCTGCCTGGCGTTGGTGGCACAAAAGTGCACCCGCCTGTCGGTGCGCGCCTTCATAGCAAGAGCGTCGATCGCTCGTTCTCTGCGGCAGTACTGATCGGTTCGCGACCGTACGGCGGCCGCGACCGGGAAGGGAGACGCATGAGAGCGCTCGTCGTCACGTCAGTGGTGGCGCTGACGACCGCCGCGGTCGCGTCGGCCGCGACGATCATCGGCAACGACAGCGCCAACGTCATCGTCGGCTCGAAATCGGCGGACTACATCGAGGCGCGGGGCGGCAACGACCAGATCGATGCTCGCGCGGGCGCCGACGAAGTCCGCGCCGGGACCGGTGCCGACCGGGTCTTCGGCGGCGCCGGGAACGACGAGATCATCGGAGGCGACGGAGCCGACTGGCTCTACGCCGGCTGCCCCAACGGCGGCTGCAGCGCGGGGTCGAACGTCATCTTCGGCGGCAACGGGAACGACGTCGTCGGCGCCGACAACGGCAAGTACGACAACATCAATTGCTCCGCCGGGAGCGCAGACGTCGCCTACGTCGACTTCAACGACGACTGGACCGGCTGCGAGGTGCGCCACATCGACGGAAACTAGGCCCTCTATCGCTTGACGCGGAAGAAACCCTGCGGGGCGAGCGCGGCCACGCGCCGCGTGAGCGGGTCGACGGCGCGCCCGTCGTCCTCTCGATGCTCCTTGCGCTTCACCGCGCCCCGGACGACGAACCCGCCCAGGTAGCGCACCGGCTCCGGCGGGAACTTGCCGGCGACCCCGCGGTTCAGCCCGCTCCCCGACCATTCGTCGTCGCGCCCGAGCGCGCTCGAGGCAAGGATCTTCCCCGCGGTGAGGCTCGGCGCGACCCCGTTCCCCGAGTAGCCGACGCCGTAGACGATCGGGACTCCACCGGGCAGACGGCCGAGGATCGGCGCTCCGTCGGCGGTCCGGTCGATGGGACCTCCCCAGGCGTGCGTCACCTCGACGCCCTCTGCGAACGGGACGAGACGGACCAGGTCCCGGCGGAGGACGCTCGCGGCGCCGTTGCTCTGGGCGAAGAACTCGTCCTCCACCCGGCCGCCGAAGGCGTGCCGGTGACCGCCCTGGCCGAAGGCGATCCGGCCGTCGCTCGTGGTGCGGTAGTAGTGCACCATCAGGCGGCAGTTCGAGATCGCCTCGCCTCCCGTCCAGCCTGCTTCTTCGAGCCGCTCGGGCATCGGCGCCGTCGCGACCATGTCGCTCGAGACGGCGACGACCGCCCGCTTGAGCTCGGGCACGGACGCGAGCCAGGCGCCCGTCGCGAGCACGACCGCACCTGCCTCGACGGAGCCCGAGGGCGTGCGGACGACGCCCCGGTCGCGATCGAGGTCGACCATGGGCGAGCCCTCGAAGATCCGGATGCCCCGCTCGAGAGCGACGCGTCGCAGCCCGCGCGCGAGCAGCGCAGGCTGGACGGTGGCAGCACCTGCCTCGAACGCGGCGCCGAGATGGACGGGCGAGCCCGTGCGGCGCTGGACCTCCTCCGCCGAGAGGAGCTCGAACGGCTCCTCGCCAGCCCTGGCGGCGGCCGCGACGGCGCCCTCCCACGAGCCGACCTGCGCCGGGGACGTCGCCGTCCAGAGCCAGCCGCCGCGCCGGTAGTGGGCGTCGATCCCTTCCCGCTCGCAGAATGCGCCGAGCTCGTCCACGGCCTGCGCGGAGATCCGCACGAGGCGGAAGGCCTCCTCCTCGCCCGTGCGCTTGATCAGCGTCTCGATCTTCGGCCACCAGGAGAGCGCGAACCCGCCGTTTCGTCCCGACGGGCCGCCGCCGCAGATGTCGGCCTCGAGGAGGACGATCGTCGCCCCCGGCTCGAGCTCGTTGATGCGGAGCGCCGTCCAGAGGCCCGTGTAGCCGCCGCCGACGATGCAGACGTCGGCGCGGATGCTTTCGAGGAGCTCCGAGGACTCGATGCCGTCCTCGGCGGCGAGCGCCTCGCGAAGCCAGAGAGAGCGGGTGGGCACCCGCGCTAGCCTAAATCACGGTCTGGGCCGAGCGGTCGAGTGAACCGGCCTGCTGCTCGGCGGTGGGCCCGGCGACCGGAAGCCGTACCCGGAACGTCGTCCCCTGACCCGCGTCGCTCGTGACCTCGATGGTGCCGCCGTGGGCACGCACGATCGCATGGACGATCGTCAGTCCGAGGCCCGTGCCCTCGATCGCCCGCTCCTGAGCGGTCGTCGCCCGGAAGAAGCGGTCGAAGAGACGGCGCTGCTCGGCCACCGGGATGCCGATGCCGTTGTCCGAGACGGCAAGAACAAGGTCCTCCCCGGAGAGGCCCAGCGCCACGACGACGCGGCCGTCGTCCTCGGTGAACTTGACGGCGTTCGAGACGAGGTTGTCGAGCAGCTGGCCCAGGCGGGCCGGGTCGCCCGTCATCGTCGGAATCGGGTGGGAGTCGAGGCGCAGGTCGATGCCGCGCGCGTCCGCGGCCGGACGGAGGACCTCGACCGACTGGGTCGCGAGATCGCCAAGGTCGACGTCCTGGGGCTCGAGCACGAGCTTCCCGGACTCGATCTGCGCGACCAGGAGCAGATCGCTCACGAGCCGGAGGAGCCGGTCCGCATTCCGGTCGACGACCTCGAGGAAGCGCCGGTGCTCGGGGACCAGCTCGGAGTCGTCGAGGACGAGCTCCAGGTAGCCGGTGATCGATGTCAGCGGCGTACGGAGCTCGTGGGAGACGAGCGCGACGAACTCGTCCTTCAGGCGGTCGAGCTCGCGGAGCCGGTCGTTCTGCTCCAGGAGCAGCCGCTGGGCCGCTTCGGCTTCGGCGAGCGCAGTCCGCTCGCTCTCGTGCAGGCGCCCTCGCTCCTCACTCGCTTTCTCGAGCGCGCGGACGAGCCCGTAGAGGCGCAGGAGGACGAGCAGCGGGAGAATGGCGGAGCAGACGAGGATGACGACGATGCCGTCGTTGTCCCCGGAGAGCACTTCGATCGTCAGCACGGTCGGGCCGGTCAAGGCTGCGAGCGCGAGCGCGCCAAGACGCCAGATCGTGAGCCGCTCCGTCCGCGGAGCCGGCGCCGGCGGCGCGGCCATGGACGGATGGAGCGCGGCCGCTCCGACCGAGACGTAGCAGAGCAGCCAGATGCAGTCGATCCAGGTGCCCGTGGTCTTGCCGGCGACCTCGAGGCCGAGAAAGGTGACGTCCGCGGCGATGTTGAACGTCATCCCGAGGGCAAGCAGCCAGATCGCGGGCGAGCGGCGGCCGGGCGCGAAGAGCAGGCGCACGAGCAAGGTCAGCAGGAGAACGTCCATGAGGGGGTACGCCGTCGAGAGCACCCGGTCGAGCACCGGCAGGCTGTCGTCGGCCGCGTACGGGAGCATCAGGAACGTCCAGCAGATGGCGAACGCGCCAACGGTGACGATGGCTGCGTCGAGGAAGCCCGCACGCTCCTGCCAGCGATGGGCTCCACGGTCGCGGGCGAGGAGCAGAAGCCCCGTTGCGAGGAGCGGGTAGCCCGCGAGGTAGAAGAGGTCGGCGACGGACGGGAACGGGTCCTGCCCGAGGCCGTACGAGTAGACGTGCCACGTGATCTCGCCCGCGACGAAAGAGGCGAAGCCGGCTGCGAGGAGGAGCCAGGGCAGAGGGCGCGCCGGACGGTGAATCCAGACGCCGACGAGGATGGCGACGACCGACGAGCCCGCGATCACGTCGTACATGACGGCGCTCTTCAGGTTGTACGGCAGCGTCAGATAGACGGCGATCGCGAGGAGGCCCGGCACCGCATAAAACAGCGGCAGGCGGGCATTCCCCCACACAGACGTCGAGACGGTCCTCATCCAGTCATTCCATCGGCGTAGCGGCCGAATTCTTGACAACTGGAGTGATGCTCAGCGACCGCCAAAATGGTGCGCGGCCGGCATGGCGCCGCGCACCTCGGCGTCGTTGGCCACCCGCCGGGCCAGGGGCGCGAGCGAGGAGAGCTCCGAGACGAGCACGTTCCGGTTCCGCTCGACGCGCTCGAAGCGCCCGCGCGCGAGCAGCAGCGGCTCCCCGCGGACGAGCGCGCGGTAGCGGTCGTACACCGGCGGCGGGACGATCAGGTTCATCTGCCCGTGCTCGTCCTCGATCAGCATGAAGACGACGCCGCTCGCGGTGGCCGGGCGCTGGCGCGCGACGGCAAGCCCTGCCACCGCCACCTGTGCGCCGTGCGTCGCCTCCTCCAGGTCGGCGCTCGAGAGCACCTCGCCCGGAAGGTGCGGCCGCAGGAGCTCGAGCGGATGGAGGCCGACCGACAGGCTCGTGAGGCGATAGTCGGCGAGCATCCGCTCCCAGGGCGTCTGCTCGGCCAACTCGGGGATCTCGCTCGTCGGCTCGAGCGGGAGCGCGAGCTGCCTGCTCTCCCCGCCGTCGCCGGCGCTGACAGAGCGCGGCGCGAGCCCGAGGCGCCACAGGAGCTGCCGGCGGGGCCAGCCGAAGGAGTCGCAGCTTCCGCTGGCGACGAGCGCCTCGAGCCCGGGCCTGTCCAGCGGCGCCCGCAGCGCGAGGTCGGACACGCTCGCGAACGGCCCTCTCGCAACGCGCTCCTCCACGAGCGCGGTCGCCGGCGCCGAGCCGAGCCCCTTCACGTAGCCGATCCCCACACGCACGGCCTCCTGCTCGAGCCGGCACTTGGCTTCGCTGCGGTTCACGTCGGGCGGCAGCACCTCCACCCCACGCCGCTGCGCGTCCCGGACGAGGCTCGCGGGCGGATAGAAGCCCATCGGCTGCGCGTTGAGGAGCGCGCAGAGGAACTCGCCGGGATAGTGATGGCGAAGCCACGCCGACTGGTAGGCGAGCAGCGCGAAAGCGGCAGCGTGCGACTTCGGGAAGCCGAAGGAGGCGAAGCCGTTGATCTTCGTGAAGACCAGCTCCGCGGTCTCCAGGTCGGCGCCGTTTGCGAGCGCGCCGTCCACGAAGCGCCGGTGGTACGTCTCGATCGCGTCCTGGCTCCGCTTGCGGCTCATCGCGCGCCGGAGCCCCTCGGCCTCCCCGACCGTGAAGCCGGCGAGCGCCATGGAAACGTCGAGCACCTGCTCCTGGAAGATGATCGCGCCGAGCGTCTCCTTGAGCGGCCCGGCGAGCGAGGGATGGTCGTAGGGAGGCTCGTAGGACGGGTCCTCCCGCATGCGCTGCCGCCGCTCGATGAAGGGGTGCACCGCCTTGCCCTGGATCGGCCCGGGGCGCACGAGCGCGACCTGGATCGTGAGGTCGTCGAGATTCTCGGGCCGCGTGCGCAGGAGGCTCTGCATCTGCGCGCGGCTCTCGATCTGGAAGAGGCCGACCGTGTCCGCATCCTGGATCTCCCTGTAGACGTCAGGGTCGTCGAGCGGGATGCGGGAGAGGTCGATCGGCCGGTTGCGGAGCAGCGCGATCTGCTCGACGCACTCCTCGACGGCCGAGAGCATCCCCAGCCCGAGCAGGTCGATCTTGAGGAAGCCGGCGTCGGCGCAGGAGTCCTTGTCCCACTGGCAGTTCTGGCGGCCCTCCATCGCAGCGGGCTCGACCGGGACGAGCTCGACGAGCGGGCGCGAGGAGATGACCATGCCCCCGGGGTGCTGCGATAGGTGACGCGGCAGGCCGGCGATCTCGCCGCAGAGCTCCCGAAAGGCCCGCCAGCGCGGTGAGGTGAGGCGCGCCTCCGCGCCGGGCACGAGCTCCATCTCCTTCTCCACCTTGCGCGCGTTCCAGCCGTCCGTCACGCGGGCGAGCCGCTCCAGCTCGGCCTGCGGGAGCCCGAGCGCCTTGCCCACGTCGCGGATGGCGCCGCGGGCGCGGTACGTGGCGAAGCTGGCGACGAGCGCCGAGTGCCGGCGGCCGTAGCGCTCGGTGACGGCGACGATGAGCTTCTCGCGGATGTCCCGGGGGAAGTCGAGGTCGATGTCGGGGACGGAGGACAGCTCCCGGTTGAGGAAACGGCCGATTGCGAGGCCTGCGTCTACAGGGTCGACGTGCGAGAGGCCCGTGAGGTAGCAGACGATCGACCCGACCGAGCTGCCGCGGCCACGCCCGGGTGGGAGCAGGTGGCGCGGCGAGCCCGGGCCCCTGACCTGGGCAGCCACGTCGCGGGCGAGCTCGAGCACCTCCCAGTGGAGGAGGAAGAAGCCGGACAGGCCGAGCTCGGCGATGAGGGCAAGCTCCTCGCGCAGGCGCTGGTCCGCCCTCTCCCGCAGCTGGCGGGGCGAGTGGCGGTAGCGCTCGTCGAAGGCGCGCCGGCAGACCTCTAAGAGCTGCACGTCGGCGGGCGTCGGCCCGTCGGAGAAGTCCGGGTAGCGGTAGCCCAGCTCGTGCGTGAGGTCGAAGGTCAGCCGCTCGGCGAGCTCCGCGGCCGCCTTCACCGCGCCGGGGTCGTCCGCGAAGCGGGCGGCGGCCTCTTTCGGCGAGAGGAGGACGCTGTCGTCGTTCCCGCGCCGCTGCGGCTCGCAGCCTTCGAGCGAGGTGCGGTTCTTGACGGCGACGAGGACGTCCTGGAGGCGCGCGCGGCGCGGATGGTGGGCGTGCACGTCCCCGGTGGCCACCGTGCGCACGCCGAGGGTCTCCGCGAGCGCCCGGAGCGCAGCGTTCCGGCGGGCGTCGCCGCGCTCGTAGGGGCGCTGGAGCTCGACGTAGAAGCGGTCGCGGCCGAACGCGCGGGCGAGGCGCGCGGCAGCGTCGGGATCGCGGGCCCCCAGACCGTGCCGCGCGCAGCCCGAGAGGCAGACGAGCCCCTCCCCCTGCTCCTCCAGCAGCGCCTGGTCGAGGCGCGGGTTGAGACGCTCGTGCGCGTGCGCGGCGGTCAGAAGTCGGCAGAGGTTCGCGTACCCCTCCGGCGCCTCCACGAGGAGCGTCACGTGGGAGCCGTCGGCGAGGGTCACCTCCGCGCCGGTGATCGACCGGAGCCCGAGCGCCTTGGCCGCGTAGGCGAACTCGAGCGAGCCGTAGACGCCGTCGTGGTCGGTGAGCGCGAGCGCCTCGTAGCCGAGCTCGACCGCGCGCGCGGCGAGCTCCTCTGGCAGCGAGGCGCCGTCGAGGAACGAGTACGCCGAGTGGCAATGGAGCTCGACGTATTTCGCCACGGTCACGCCACGCTTTCGTCACGGTCCGCGCGCCACGGGTGCGAATCCCGGCTGTACGCTCGAAAGCGGGTGGTGGGACGGGGTGCCCCTAGAGTTAACCGCGGGTCGAGATGACAGACACTTCCCAGGCGATCATCAGCGGGCCCGGCGAGGGCGAGCGGCTCGAGAGCGAGGACCGCGTCTACCTCGTCAAGGTCGCGCGGCCCGAGCTCTGCCTCATCGAGTACGACACCGGGCCGACCTACACGGGCGCCTCCCCCCACTTCCACGAGCGCCACACGGATGCGTTCTTCCTCCTCGAGGGCGAGCTCGAGTTCACGCTCGGCCGCCAGACGCACCTCGGCCGCGCCGGGACGGCGGTGGTCGTGCCGCCCGGGAACGTCCACGCCTTCACGAGCCACGGCAGCGGGCGGGCCCGCTTCCTCAACATCCACGCTCCCGACTCCGGCTTCACCGACTTCCTGCGCGCGCGCACGCGAGGCGAAGACGCCTCGTTCGACAGCGTCGACGTCGACGGGCCGCAGGATCCGGGCGAGGGCACCGTCCTCGGGCCCGGTGAGGGCACGACCTTCGTTGCCGGGGCCGCGACCTCCGTCTTCAAGGCCACCCGGGAGGCGACCGCCGGCTCCTTCTCTCTCGCCGAGGTCACGATCCAGCCCGGGACGGCCGGCCCTCCGCCCCACTTCCACCGAAAGATGCTCGACTCGTTCTTCGTCCTCGAGGGAACACTGTCCGTCCGGCTCGGCGACGACGAGCTGGAGGCGCCGCCCGGCACGTACGCCTGCGCACCGCCGGGCACCGTCCACACCTTCGCCAACCGGAGCGACGGGCCGGTGCGCTTCCTCAACCTGAACACGCCGGGCGGCTGGGAGGACTTCGTCCGCGACCTCGCCGCCGTCACGCCTGCCGAGGGCCACAGCGAGCTGTACGCCCGACACGACGTGGTGGCCGTCGACTAGGAGGCCTGCCGGAACCACGAGCCGCTCGCCTCGTCCCGGAAGACGACGACGTTCCGCCCCGTCTCGAGCACGACCTCGAAGTAATTCCTGCGCACCGGGTCCTCCGTCCACCAGCGGTCGGCCACGTGCCACTCGTCCCGGTGAGCGATCACGGGCACCCGGTCGACGGCAGCCGGCACGCGGCCCTCGCAGACGACCTGAACGGGCCGCGGCTCGTTCAGTCGTCGCGCGGAACGAGAATGGCCCTGCTCTCGGGGATGCGGGACCACGGCGCCACCTCCACGACGGTGCAGACCGCGTCCATCCCCGCCGCTGCGCGCACCTGTCGCAACCCACCGCGCAGGCGCTCCCGCAGGCGGCTCCCACGGGGACGAACGAGCTCGGTCTGCGTCCCGACCGACTCGGTGAGCTCCCCCAGCTCGAGGCGGAGCTCCGCCGTCGGAGCAGGAAGCTCCGACAGCCTGGGTGCTAGCGCGAGCCGAAGGCGGTCGGGCTCCGCCGTCGGCTCGCGCAGCGTAAGCGAGCGCCGCCAGGAGCCTCCCCCGACGAGCTTCGCCGAGATGGCGAGCTGCCTGGGAGCCCGGCCGGCCCGCTCCGGGCGGGCGAGCAGGCGCTCGATGAGCGCCGCCAGTGCCCGCGCGAGCGTGAGCTCGTTCGCAACCGGTTCCGGAAACGTGAGCGTCTCCACCAGCTCGGCCGGCGGACGGCGCGGCGCGACGGAGGTGTCGCCCTCCCCCCGAGCGAGCCGCCATGCTTCCGCGCCGTCCGCACCGAGCCGATCGGCGACCGCGGTTCCGGGGAGGCGTGCCAGCTCCCCCAGGCGCTTGACGCCGAGCTCCGAAAGCTCCTCCCTGCGCTCCGGCGAGAGCGGGAGGACGTCGAGCGGGAGCGGTTCGAGGAAGAGGTGCGTCTCGCCGTCGTCGATGACGAGCGCGCGGCCGGCCGGCGCCACGGTCGCCGCGGCGAGCGCCGCGAAGCGACGGGAGGCCGCCCCTACACGGGCCCCCCACTCCGGGCCGACCGCGTCGAGCGCGCGCCGAAGCGCTTGCCCGAGACCGCCGGCGAGCCGCTCCATGCCCCAGGTCTGGAAGTAGACGCACCCCGGCTCGACAGACTCGACTGCGAAGCCCGCCCCCTCGAGCCGCAGCAGCACCGCTTCCCACTCCTCCTCCACCCCGGCCGGGTCCTGTTCGACCAGCTCGAGGCTCGGGCACGTGGCCAGCGCCTCGGAGAGCCTCATCCCCGGACGGACGCCCGCGCGCTCGGCGGCGCCGGTGCACGAGCCGAGGAGGGCTTGCTCTCCCGGCGCCGGCGCGAGCGCCACGGGCCTGCCTGCCAGCTCGGGCCGGCGAAGCAGCGGAGCCCTGAGAGCGAAAGCCGGAATCGTGAGACAGGCGACCATGGGAACGTTTGTTCTACACGAACACACGTTCTCCTGTCAAGGCTTCGAAGAAATTTTTGGCCGCACCATTGACCGTTCCCGCTGGACCCAGGACTAGGTCTTTGGCTAGGACCCAATCCATGACTGGCGGGATAACGCGGGCGTTTAGGTCACCATCGCGTGGCTCAAGGCACACGGCCACTAGCTCGCCTTCACTCGCTCTGAATGGCTCTACACGCTCCCCGGTAAGCGGCGGTGAGCCGAAAGTCCGAACGTCCGGGGCAGACACCGACGTGGGACGGCTTCTAGACGAAGGCCGAGGTTTCCCGAGGATGTCCGGAGTCGACGGGCGGACGATGACCGCCTACGTCGGCCAGTCGTTGGAAAGGCTCGGCTCACTGGAACGCGCTTCTGAACGACAAGGAAGCGCTCGCGCGCTTCAGGGCGTCCTCAACGCCGATCCACTCGACGTATCCACGTCAATCTGCGGGGACGCAGACCAGGCGGGCGTGAAGAAGTTCGGGCCGATGTTCGATCTCTTCGACGCGCCATTCTCCCTTCTCGGGAAGGGAGAAGGTGTCATCCTCCTTTAGCTCGCCTGTGAAACTGGTGAAGTCCGCATACTCGGGCTCAGACCGGTCCGGGTGCTTCAGCAGTAGGTGGTAGTTGGCTGCTTCGTCGATGGCCATCTGCAAGGACGTACCCGAGATGAACGGCCGCGAACCGTGAGCAGCCCGGATCAACTCGCCGCGCTAGTCGCACGTCAGCTGGGCACGAATATGAGGGCGAAGTCGGGGCTGCGCCGGCGCGCCACAGCCCCGATCTTCTGGGCGACTTGCGCCGTTAGTACCACTTCCCCTTCGCAAAGCCGCCAAAGGCAACAAGCCCAACCACGGCGACGATGACGCCGAGCAGGACGCTCCAAAACAGAGCGATGACGATCCCTGCAATGACGAGGATCCCGCCGAGGCCGATACCGATGCCACCGCCTGCGTTCCGGCGTTCAGTTTGCTGCGTAGCCATCAAGTCTCCTTTTCGAAGGTGAGCACCACGGTTCCCGTTCAGCCGCGGCGCTAACCGCCCCGGCGCGGTAGTGCTGGTGTACCGATGCGGCGGGTCGGGGAGATCCCCGACATCGACGGTTCGGATGCAAGCCGCTCCCTCTGGTCGGCGACGGCCGAGGTTGATGAGTTTTCCGCCCTGGAGGGCGACATTGAGGTCGACGTCGCCGTTATCGGAGCCGGGATAACCGGCGTCACCGTCGCCCATCTGCTCAAGCGGGAAGGCAAGAGCGTGGCTCTTCTCGAGATGCGTCGAATCGGTCTGGGAACGACCGGTAACACCACGGCGAAGCTGACCGTCGGACACAGCCTTGTGTACGCGAAGCTCTCCTCCTCGCACGGCGCCGACGCAGCCCGTCTCTACGCGGAATCGAACCAACAGGCGATCTCGCAGTTGCACTCACTTGCCGTCGACCTTGCAATCGACTGCGACTGGGAGCCGGCCAGCAACTACGTCTACACGGAGTCCTCGGGGACGCTCGACAAGCTCGAGGAAGAGCTGGCGGCCATCAGGCGCGCCGGCATCGCCGCTGAGATCACGCGCGAGACCGACCTTCCCTTTCCCGTTGCGGGCGCCATACGTCTCGACGAGCAGGCTCAGTTTCACCCGCTGAAATACCTTTCAGGACTGGTTGCCCGGATTCCGGGAGACGGTAGCCACGTCTTCGAGCAGACGCGGGCGACCGGTGTTGAAAGCGGAGAAACCGCGATGGTCGAGACGAGCTCCGGGCGCGTGCTTGCACGGCATGTCGTGGTCGCGACCCAGATGCCATTCCTCGATCGCGGCCTCTTCTTCGCCAAGGCGCATCCGCAGAAGTCGTTCGCCGTCTCCGCGGAAGTGGCGGAGGCGCGGGCGCCGCGGGGAATGTACATCAGCATCGACGAGTCGACACGCTCGATTCGCTCAGCGCCGTCGGCCAACGGGAACCGCCAGCTGATCGTCGGCGGCGAGAGCCGCCGACCGGGTGACGAGCAGAACGACGAGGATGCCTACCGGGCCCTCGACGAGTTCATGCGCGCCGAGTTCGACGTCGCGTCCGAGCTGCACTGGTCCGCGCACGACTACATCCCCGCTGACGGGCTGCCCTACATCGGACGCCTGCGACGGGGGGACGAGCGCCTGCATGTTGCGACCGGCTTCGCCAAGTGGGGGCTGACGAAGGGAACGATCGCCGCCCGAATCATCACCGATGCCATCGTGGGCCGACCGAATCCGTGGGCCTCGCTCTACGACACACGGCGGTGGACGCCGCGCGCCTCCGTAAAGTCACTAGCCTCGGAGAACGGACGCGTGGCCCGGCGCTTCGTCGCCGACCGAGTCCGCCCTCGCTCCGCAGGGGAGGAGCTCGCGCCCGGCGAGGGCGCCGTCGTCCGTGTCGGCCTTCGCCATCAGGCCGTCTATCGCGATGAGTCAGGCAACACGCACGTCCTTTCGGCCCGCTGCCCGCACCTTGGCTGCCTCGTCGCCTGGAGCGAGGCGGACAAGACGTGGGAGTGCCCTTGCCATGGCTCGCGGTTCGCCGCCGAGGGCGGGCTTCTCCAGGGCCCCGCCACAACGGGCCTCGCCCGTAACGAGATCACTGAGCCGGCGGTCGGCTCCTAAACACGGAACGCGCACGGACGTTTCCGTGCCGCCAGGGCGGGATACGACCAACTCGTGGCCACCGCTCTCCACATCTACCTCCAGGATCATCTCGCGGGAGCAACGTTCGGCCTTCAGCTCGTCCAGCGTTGTCAGCGGAACAACGAGGGCTCAGAGCTCGCCGAGCCGTTGGCGAAGCTGACCGCCGAGATCGCGGAAGACCGTCGGAGGCTGCAGGCGGTCATGCGCGACGTCGGCGCCGAGGCTTCGCGCACGAAGGTCGCTGCCGGGTGGACGCTGGAGAAGGTTCGACGCCTGAAGCCCAACGGGAGGTTTTTCGAGTACACGCCGCTCGCCCGTGTCGTGGAGCTCGAGAGCCTGGCGATCGGCATCTCGGGCAAGAAGGCCCTGTGGCGAGCCCTCGAGAACGTCGCGTCACAGGATCAACGCCTCGCGCGGCACGATTTCGCCGCGCTCGCCCAACGCGCTGACGACCAGCTCGCGCGAGTCGAAGTCCTCCGGCTCGACGCCGCCCGCACCGCCTTCGTACAGGTGCGCACGGCCGAGCCCAGAGCTCAGGCCTCCATCTAGGCCGACCGTGTGACCGAGCCCGAGTGTCAGGGTTCGAGGACGACCTTAATCTTTCCGTCCTCCATCTTCTGGGACCAGGTCTTCGCTACCCGCGCCGAGGAGGTTCTTCAGATGACGAGAGGAGCGCAGTCCCGTCGATCGAGCTGGCCGCGGCGCCAATTCCTTCTCGATCTTCATGAAGCGCGAGCTCGACGTCTCGCTCGTCGCTGAGGGCCGCCTCCGTGGTAGTCGAGAGTAGGTCGAGCTGAAGGTCGATGATTCCGACTCGCTCGGGAGGCGCGATGGACCTGAGATCAGTGAGAGCCGCTTTCAGCCGACGCGTCACCTGAGGCGAGCCCGCCCCCGCTAGGCGGATCTCGTCGAAGGCGAGATGGACGTATGCCTCCCAGCTCATTGTTCGCACGGTGAGTCTGACCTGTCCCGCTTCATCGAGATGCCGACCGTCAGGAAAGGGCCTGCGGGCGAGCTGCCTAAGGATGTCGTGCAGTCGGTCGATCGCTTGCACAGCGGTGGTGGGATCTTGAAAAGGCGAGTCCGCGAGCGAGCGTTCCGCGATGTCGACGAGAAGTCGGACACCGTAGGCGACGTCCTCATCGAGCGTCGGCTCCAGGCCGAGGATCAGAGCTCCGTGCAGACGATCCTCATCCACAGCAGTGGACTCCGCGCGCACGCGGAAAAGAGGGCCGCCCGCGGGAACGAACTCGCCGAGGGCAGGGACAAGCTCCAGCAGGCAGTCCGCACGTCGCGCTTCCTCGACGAGTTGCTCGTAGCCGATCCCCGTGACCACGCCCGACTCCCTCGCTCTCACGACCGGAAGAGAGCCCTGCTGATGGTCGAGATCCGGCCCCTTGTCCGGATACCTCCGGTTCAGAAGCGTGCGCGTCTCGTCGCCGACGAGTTCGATGAGCGCCGAGACGCGCAGTGCCTGTCCGATGTGGTGCACATACACGACGAGAACAGCGATGCTCAGGAGGACGAGGACGAACGCCGTCACGACCGCGATGCCTGGCACGTTGCCCGTGCCGTCGCCGTTGATGGTCACCTCGCGGAGCGCGAGGATCGCGTGGACGAAAGTCGCGACGAACAGGCCAATCGCGAGCTGGCTTGGCTTGTCCCGCAGAATGCGCTGCACGATGCGGGGAGAAAACTGACCCATGGCGAGTTGGACGACGACCATGGTGATCGTGAGAACGAGTGCAGTCAGGCTCACCATGGAGGCGGCGACGGTCGAGAGGATGTATGCCGCGGCATCCGGACCGCCGACGAGGCGGGTCGGAAGCGCCTCGTAGTCGAAGTAGCGATCGAGAGCGATCGTCCCGAATGAGAGACCTGCCCCCGCGAGCACGCAAAGCACAGGTACGAACCAAAGGCTCGACTTGAGGTGGATGAGTAGCTTCGTGCGCCGCATCAGGTCTTGTCGCTCGTCCCTAGAAGAGGCGGATCAGCACGTTGACAAGGATCGTGAGAACCAACGAGACGAACAGAGAAAGACCGAGGCAGCCTGGCGAGCATCCGTAGATGCGCACCCGACCGCCTCTCGAAGCTTGGTCTCCGCTCAACATGGACAGAGGTTCAGCTGCTTTCGAACGGTCGGCGGAAAAGCTTGTAACCACTCACAAGGGCTCCCAACAGGAGTGCGGCGGGAACTGCAAGCAGCACCCAGATCCAGCCGGCGTCGACGGCTGAGGCGAGCGCGACGATAGCCAAGAGTGCGAACAGGCCGAAGGCCGCTAGAGCAAAGGTCGCCGCATAGGGCAGAGTGCGATCCACCGGCCCGGATGCGTCAGGATCGAAGGGCCCGGGGCCTTCCCCCGGAGGCTCGGTGAGGGTCGCATCCGCCGGCCCATGCTCCACCGCCTTGCCGGGGTCGAGCATCAGAGCCTGATCGACGTCGACCGATGGTCGAAGGCGGATGGTCAGAGCAGCGTGATCGACCTCGGCAACGTCGCCCCACGGAATGGCTCGACGATCGCGCTTGATTGGAGGGGTGCCAGTCTCGACGGCGAGGTAGATGCTCTTTTCCTTCCTGAGCACCGTCATCACCTTCCCCGCGTGTTCGCCTGAGCTCGTCTCGACCTGGTACTCCTCGAGTCCAGCCGAACCCGCTCCCGCTTTGGGCACCTCGTAGGTCCACTCGGCCTGCTGCTGCGTGCCAGCCGATACGTCGCTGCCCGCTAGGAAGGGGTTCGCCATGACTCTCCTCTCGCTGTATGTCTGCTTACTTGGACCTCGCCCGTGCCTTGGGCTTGGTCGTCCGCTTGGTTTGAGACCGCGAGCTCGACGCCTTGGTGGTGCGCCTGGGGGACCCCGACGTGGCACGCCGCGTGTGGGCCTTGTCGTTCGCAACAGTGCCCGTCGGTTCCTTGGGCAGCCCCGCAGCTTCGCGCAGCTTCCTGGCGATCTCGGCGATCTCCTCGGGGGCGTAGTCGGGAGCGAAGACGGCCGGCTGGGAGGGCAGATCGTTCGGAAGGGCTCCCTCGGGTGCCTCGTCGACGACTGCCAGCTCCTCGCCAGTCTCAGGGTGCGGGCCGTTGAAGACGGCGGCGAGCTCCTTGTAGTCCTCAGGAGAGAATCGATAGAGGCGCAGGTGGTCGCCGCGCTTGATGTGCGGCTTACACTCGGGGATCTTGTCGGTCGGGATCCTCGGAGAGGGGAAGAGCTTCATCATGTCGGCGCCCGTGAGGTTCTCGAGCGCGCGCGCGTAGGCGACCTGATGGACGCCGCCGCGCACGAGCAGGTATCCGGTCAGAGCACGGGCGGCAGGATGGTCGACCATCTCGTAGACCTTGAGCTTGTTGTTGCGCGCCCCGGTCTCGAGGAAGAAGTTGTGCGTCAGATCCTCGACGAGATCACCCGAGGAAAAGACGTAGTCACCGTTCCAGGGGCGCCCCTGAGAGTTCTGCGGAAGCGCACCCTGCCCGCCGGCGAGGAAATGGTGCGGGTTGCCGACATCCTTCAACTTGGCAAGGGAATCGCTCGGGGCTTTGCCGTCGTTGGTGGGGGTCGCGCCCGTGAGCATCGTGTTGATCGTCGCGGCGACCAGCTCGATGTGGCCGAACTCCTCGCCGGCGATGTTGGCGATCAGGTCGTAGAACGGCCTCGCGCCTTGCCGGTTGCGGAAGTTGAAGGACTGGAAGGTGTAGTTCATGAAGGTAGACATCTCGCCGAAGCGCCCGCCCATGAGCTCCTGGACTGCGGCGGCGCCGGCGGGATCCGGATCGGAGGGCGGTGGCAGTTCGGTGGCGATACGGTCAAGACGCAGGATCATCGGGCCTCCAGTGCAGTGGATTGTCGTCGGTCGGTATGCCGCTCCAGGTCCGGAACAGAGCTTGGAACGGGGCGGTTTCGAACAGGAACAGCCGGCGCGCGAGCGCCGAGATCGAGTCCGAGAATGGTCGTTCAGTCGTGAACAAGGTTGAAACGCTGCGTGGGCTTCCGTGAGGAGTCGGAGCTGGAGGAACCGGGTAGAACACCGGCCCTCCAGCACTCCAGCGAGCGCGAGATCCTTTCGTGCGCGATCTCGCGCTCTCTGTGGGTTACGGCTGCTGCACGGTTTCGGCCTGAGTTTCCTGGACGCGCTCTTTCAGACCCTCGCCCAGCTTCTGAGCCTCCTGCTTGCCGGACTCCTCGGCGGCTCCTACCGCCTCCTGGGCGACCGACTTGCCGCGCTCCATCGCCTCCTGGCCCGTCTCTTTGATCGTGTCAGTCACCTTGTCGGAAACGTCACCGATCTTCTCGTCCTCCATGCGCGTGGAGGGTGCAAGTAGACCGCCGAGGAAGCCGAGCGCGAGCCCACCTGCGGCGAGTGCGAGTGGGTTCTCCTTTGCGATCCCAACTCCCTGCTTCGCCTTTTCCTTCACCTGACCTGGATCCGGGGTGTTGTCCGAAACGGTTCCCATCAGCTTGTCCTTCTGCGACGAGACAGCGTTCTTCATCCGGCTTTTGACGTCCGTCTTGTAACTGAGGGCGCCCACCGTCTCGCTCATGCGCTCGCGGGTGTCCTCTATCTCGTCCCGGATGGCGTCGGGTTCTTGAGCCATTCCTTGTCCTCCTTCAGCGTTTCGATGGTCTGTTCTGGAACCGGTAGAGCCTCGACGACGCGCGCCTTGCGCCGTTCAGCCAGCTCTCCGTAGCTCGACTTGACGCGGTCGATCGTGCTCGGCGAGAGAAACGGCGTTGCTTTGCTCATCCGGCCCTTGCCCGACCGGTACAGGAGGTACGCGATCAGGAGATAGAGGGCTCCGACGAGCAGGGCCGCTGCCCAGTTCGGCATGACGCCGTCGAGTGCGAGGATCAACGCGCCCGTCAGCGCACCGAGGCCGAGCAATGCGATCGCACCGCCCGCACCGTAGAGTCCTGCGGCGGCGCCCATGATCCTCGCCTTGGTGCCCGCCTCGCCCTTGACTGCATTGACGTTCTCGGAGGTGACCGCCCGCCCCTCTTCGAGCGACCAACGGATCTCCGCTTTCAGCGCATCGATCTTCTCGCTCATCTCGGACTTGGCCAGCTGGATTTCCTGGCGCACGAGCGTCGCCGAGTCGTCGGCGAGTTGTTTGACGAGTTCGGGCGTACTGTGATCCGCTGCCTGCGGTGGCTCGCTTCGGTTCTGCATGGCCGCCGACCTACCGTCCGCTTGGGGCTGGTGCAGCGACCGCTCTCGCTTCAGCGGCGCGAGCGGCGGACTGAGGAGACGACGGCGGGGCGGAAGGCAGCTCGCGGCGCTGCTGTGAGGAACCAGACGCCTGCTCGTAGCGAGTGCGGCCCGACGCCTTCAGGAAGCGGGAAAAAGCGAACCCCACCACGGTGGCAGCCCCGGCCACCAGCCACGGCCGCCGCCGTGCGACGTTCTCCAGATCGGAGAGCATCGTGTCCGCTTTCGCGTTCGTGAGATAGGCGGAAAACTGCTCGACCTTCTCGGCGACTGCGTCGTTCACCTTCGCAGGGGTTTCTCCCGCCTGCTCCCGAAACTGCTTGCTCGACTGGCGCATCGCCCCGGCAACCTTCTGCATCTGCTCCCCCGCCTGTGTGGAACGGGAGTCCATCTGCTCCTTGACAGTGCTCGACGCGCGGTCCTTGGCTTCCTCTTTGAGGCCTCTTGCCTGCTCAGCCACAGTGTTTCCGCCGTCTTCGAATTGATTCATGGTCCTCCTCCATCGGTTGGAACCCAGCCCGGGCCGCTAAGGCCTCGGGGCTAATTTGCTCGAGACGCGTCAGTGACCCCTTGCGTTGCTCTTGACTGTCCCGAACGTCGGACATGTAGGACACGATGACCCATAAGGGAGGAACATAAACCCCACTTTCGAACTAATGTGGGACAAATGGAGCTCAAAATGGACACGCCGCCAGGGGCAGACCCACACCGGTACCTTGGGCGCTGCGATGGGTGAGCCTTCCAACACGCCTGACGAAGTGGACAGGCGTGATCGCGGTCGGGAGCGTGTCGACGCGGTTGCCAGTCGGAAGCGGATTCTGGACGCGGCAAGCGCCCTCGCGGGCGATCGGCGGACCAGCATGATCGAGATCGCAGCGGCCGCGGGCGTCGGCCGATCAACCCTGTACCGGCATTTCTCGAGCCGCCAGGCGCTCGAGCGAGCTCTCCAGCAACGGACGATCGAGATGGCCGGTGCCTCTGGCCCGCCAAGTGGCCGGATTGCCACGCTTCCGTTTCGCACCCCAGGCCAGCTGGGACGCGAGGGCCCGCTCACCCTCGAGGTCACGCACGTGCTCGACGAGGTGCCTCCCCATCTCGTACCCGACCAGCTGGTGGCTGAAGCAAGAAGGGCAGCAGGCGTCGCAGTCGCCCTCTACGTCGTCGACATCGATGGATCTCAGCTCATCCGGCTCGCCGGCTCCGACGACTTCCCCCAAGAGCTGGAGGCGCCGCCGGCTCTCGGCCCCGAGATCGTCCCCGAAGGGCTTGCTGCCTACGAGGCAAGGCTGCGGCAGCGCCTTCCCGGCTGTGTCGCTGAGCCTCTCTGGCTGCGGGGCCGCGTCACGGCGCTCTTTCTCTGCTTAGGCACGCCGGTCGCGCCCCTAGAGGACATCGCCAAGCAGGGCGCCGCCGCCCTGGAGCTCGCGAACCACTACACGGACTTCATCGAGGCGAGACGACGACGGAAACCGACCACCCCGGCCGCGGAGATCCAGCAGAACCTTCTCCCACCTCGGATCACGCAGATCGCCGGCGCCCAGTTGGCGGGCGGGCTCCTGCCGACCTACGAAGTTGGCGGAGATTGGTTCGACTTCGTCGAAAACCGTGATGGGGCTTGGCTCGCGATCGCCGAGGCTACCGGCACAGGCCCGACGGCGGCCGGCCTTGGCGCGTCGGCGCTTGGCGCTCTACGCGCCGCCCGAAGAAGCGGCGACGACCTCGGCGAGGCACTTCGTTCAATGGACGAGACCGTGCGCGGGCTAGGAAACGCGGACTTCCACGTCACGGCCATCGTGGCCCGTTGGCATGCGTCCACCGGCACCTTCACGTGGGTCAATTGCGGGCACACGGACGCAATGGTGGTTGACACGGACGGCAATTTGAGCACGCTCGCCGGTCCGATTCACGCGCCGCTGGGAACCTGCGGAGGCGAGCCCACCTTTCAGCTGACAGAGCGCCGAATGGCTACGGGCGAGCGGCTGATCCTCGTCACGGACGGCATCACCGAGCGGCAGACCGACACGGGTGGGAGATTCGGATTGGACGGGATCCGCGCGAGTCTCGAGGGCCTCGAAAGCCCAACGGCTTCGGCGACGGCCATGGCACTCCTCCAGGCCGTGAGCGACTGCTGTCGCGATCCCCTCGAGGACGACGGCACGGTCGTCGTCCTCGGCGTCGCCTAGGTCGGCTTGTGCATAACGCACGCTGAGCGCCGGTCGAGGCACCGCACGACCAGACCGACCACGTCCGGCTAGGGCCCTTAAACGCCTGAGGCCCGACAGATGCCGGGCCTCAGGTCGATCGTTCGAAGGTCAGACGGCGCCGCCCGCGCTTCCCTGGCCCGCCCCCGCATCGTCCTCGGACGGCCGGCGCTCCTCCTGCGAGCCTTCGGCCCGCTCCCGCTCCTCGCGGTCGCGGCGCTGCTCCTCGGTCTCAAGATTCTTGGCGACCTCGCCGCCCTGATCCTCGGGCATCTGGGTGGACATTCTGCCCCTTTCACTCGCCAGTAGGAAGCCTCTTTTCCCTTAGTCCAAACTCCGCAAACCCGGACTGACGACCGCCCGTTGTGCCGGGGCACGAGAACTGGGAGGCGCCGGGGAATAGCAGCCTTACGCGTACTCAGTCCGGCTTCTGTACGACGTTGTACTCGCCGACCGAGCCGACTATCTGCTCGCCTTCGCTCCGCTGGTGCCCTGAAACCATGAGGTAGTGGTTCGGCCTCGACGCGACGGCTTCCCATTCGCCGAGCTGCACTTCGACCCTTCCGTAGCAGTGTTCAGCGGCGCATTCGCACAGGAACGGCACAAGCGTACGGTCGTTGACATGGCTCTCTACGAGGTCGTGCAGGCGTTCATTCCCTGTACGAAACAACTTCTGGTTCTCCTCACGGCGAGTGTCTCCGGACGTCACGTCCTGCCAGCCTGCCCCGCGGCTAGAAAGGAAAACGCGCAGAAGGGCTTGAACCCCTCGCTAACCCGACGGGGTCCTCACTCGGACGGTGCACCGCGTGGATCGTCTTCGACGAACCGCTCTACGCTCGGCCTCTTGTCGACGACGACAAATCGCTCGTTGCGAGCTGCCACAGACTCGATCGCCTCCTGTTCATGCCCGGGATGGAGGGCGAAACGGTCGTCCTGAGAGCGAACCGCCTCATACTCTCGAATCGTCATCTCGACGTGCGCCTCGCAGCCGACCTCGCCGGCATCACCGTCGCCGCACTCACAGAGAAACTCGAAGAGCGTCTCTTTGCGATCGTAGGTGGCTTCTTGGGCAGCCTTGTCGACTTGCTCGATCCGCTCGTTTACCACACGTATGAGTGCCTCGTTTCGAGCTGTTCGGTCGAGACGCCGGTTCATGCCTCCTCCGATTCCTAGTGAGAGGGCATTTCTACTTTCCGGCGGGACAAATCGCAACGATCGGTACATCACCTGGGGTGATCGAACCAGCTGATTCCCGGGCTGTACGGAGGCGCCGGGAGAACGGTGTTTGGGTTCGGCGGGGAGACGGCGGACGACCCGCAAGCCGCTCGACGACGAACGTTCTAGTGGCTTTCGGATAGCCCTGTTTCCTCGACCAGGCGTTCGACGACGCGCTCCTCAATGGGTCATCCTCCTCCCGCTCGAGTTGCTCCTGCTGAGCGACTTCAACTCGGGCAGCCTGCCTGCGGAGCCAGCCTGCGGCAATCTCGGCGCGTGGCACCTGCTGACCGAGTTCACGCTTGGACGGGTTAGAGGTGCTTCGTTTCCTTGGATCTCTGGGCGACTTCGGACGCGGGTTCGATTCCGCCAGCCAGAGTCGCGCGCGGAAAACGTCGGCGAAGACCTAATCCTGGGTCCAGCGGGAACGGTCAGCGCCCGCTGGAGTCAGGACTAGGTCAGAGACCCTCGGTCTCAGAGTGGCGCCCAAAGCCGGGTAGCTGCGCCTGGATCTCGAGGAACGCGAGCTTCTCTGCGGCCCGACAGTACGCGCGCGCCGGCGGGGACATGCGTGCGAGCACCGAGCCCGCCGTCCTCGTCTCGACGACCTCGGGCGGCCCGACGACGTAGGCGCGCCCCGCACGCACCACGTGACCGCCCCCCGCGCGCAGGTTCCGGAGCCATTCCGACTCCTCGCCGTACAAGAGGGCGATCACGAGCATCTGCCCTCGCCTGAACGCAAAGAGCGGCGTGCGATAGTGGCGGCCCGAACGTCGACCGCGGTGCAGGACGACCGCCCACGGCGGGACGAGCCAGGCGTACAGACCTTGGATGCGGTTGGTGACCCGCTTGTTGAAGCGCGCCGCCCTTCGCGAGAACTTCATTGCCGTCCGTCCTCCGATTGTGCGCGACTAACGGCCGGCGCGAGCGCGCCGTTAGCCAGCGGCTGCCGGCGCGCGGCGAGGAATGACCCAGCCAGGCCGCGGGAAGTGGCACGTGTAGCCGTTGGGATACTTCTCGAGGTAGTCCTGGTGCTCGGGCTCGGCCTCCCAGAACGGCCCCGCCGGCTCGACCTCGGTGACGACCTTCCCGGGCCAGAGGCCGGAGGCCTCGACGTCGGCGATCGTGTCCTCCGCGACGCGGCGCTGCTCCTCGTCGAGGTAGTAGATCGCCGAGCGGTAGCTCATCCCGGTGTCGTTCCCCTGACGGTTCAGCGTCGTCGGGTCGTGGATCTGGAAGAAGAACTCGAGCAGCTCACGGAACGACGTCTGCTCGGGGTCGAAGACGATCTCGATCGCCTCCGCGTGCGTGCCGTGGTTGCGGTAGGTGGCGTTCGGGACGTCGCCGCCCGAGTAGCCCACCCTCGTCTCCAGGACGCCCGGTCGCTTCCGGATGAGGTCCTGCATCCCCCAGAAGCACCCGCCCGCGAGAATCGCCTTCTCGACCGAACCACTCATCACGCCTCCTCCTTGACGACCACGGCTCCGCAGTCAATGTACCTTCGGCGCGTCGGGTCGCGGTGCGCGCCTACCAGGAGACAGAGACGACGCGGGCGACGTAGGTCGTCCGCGGGGCGCGAACGGTGACCTCGTCGCCGGCCTTGGCACCCATGAGCGCAAGCCCGAGGGGCGAGTCGGGCGAGACGGCGCCGTCGCCGCTCATGCTCGAGACGCGCACCGTCATGCGCTCGCCGAGGTCGTCCTCGACCTCGACCTGGGAGCCGATTCCGATCACGTCGCTCGCCGCAGCCTCGACGACGACCGCGTTACGGACGCGCTCGCGCAGGATCGTGATCTCGCGCTCGTTCAGGCCCTGCTCGTTCTTGGCCGCGTGGTACTCGAAGTTCTCGGAGAGGTCTCCGAAGCCGCGTGCGGTCGCGATCGCCTCGACGATCTCCTGCCGTTTTGAGCCTTCGAGCTGGGCGAGTCGCTCCTTGAGGGTGTCGAGCTCGGCCTGGGTGAGCTGCTCATGCGCCACGCGTCAACCCTAGCGCGATGCCCGGCGCCAGTCATTCCCTGGGCAGCGTCCGCCGTGCATCCGGGCTAGTCCACGTCAGATCGACGCTGAGCTCTAGCCTCGACATTGCGGCGAAGGTTCGCGTGATATCCAGCCATCTGGCGTGCCACGACGACTTTCGTGACCGGCTGAAGCAGCCGCATCGCGCCGCGCAATTCACCCTCGGCAACGAAGAGCACCCGTGTCCCGGCGCCGTCAGGCTCGAACGACCACGTTCCGTCGATCGGGTAGGGACCCTCGACGATGTGGGCTCGAACGCGCACCGGTCGGTCGAACTCGGTGAACTCGACGATCTGCTCGAACTCCTTTCCGCCCGGCGGCTTCGTGCGCTCCCGGACGCGTGTTCCCAGCCGTGGGGCTCCCTCGGTGAGCGCCTCCACGGACGTCTTGGACGTCTGCCAGTCGGCGAGGGTCGACGGGTTCGTGAGATAGTCGAAAACGATCTCCGGCGGCCGGCTCACGAAGAATGTCTGCTCGATGCGCATGGTTCAGCCTCCTGATTGAGAAATGCATTGGCGCCGCGAGCGACCTGAAAGAAGGAGGCCATCGCGGCCCTACGTTCGACGGCGGCGGTACCCGACCTGGCCCAGAAGGACTCCGTATCGGCGAGCGCCCGCAGCGGATCGACCACAGCGGGCGCGGGCTCGTACGAGGGATGCCGTGTGAGGACGAAGGGAAGGAGCTCGCCGGCCGAGACCGGGAAATGGGCCTGCACTGCGGCGTCGTCTACGTCGGTTTCGACTGAGGTGCGAAGCCAGACGCTGTCCGGGCCCGCGGTCGCCACATCCGCTCCGTCGAGGTGATGAAGCCGCGGTCGGATCCGGCCGTAGTCGAAGCGAGGCCTGAGATCCATGTGCACGCGGACTCGCCCGCGGACGCCTTCGACCAGGCGGACGACGTGGGGCGCCTCGCAGTGGGGCGGCATGAAGTCGACCACTCGAATCGACCCCTCGGCCGTGTCGAAGTCCGTTTCGAGCACGAGCGACTCGCGGCGGTACCGACTCCGAGTCCGCCGCACCTGACCGGACGGTGCAATCCGCCAGCAACCGTTCTCCGCGTTGCCGACCAGCGCGGCCAGGGAGACAGCCGAATCGAAGCGCGGCTGGCAGAGCAAGTCGATCGATCCGTCCTTGCTCACAAGCGCGCCCGTTCGGCTGTCCCCCAGGAGCATGTAGTCCGCGATCCGCGGCGGCACCCGACTCATCCCTGCGCCTTGGCGGGTCGGGCGGTGTCGGCACGCGGCTGAACGTCGAGCCGGACGACCTCGGCGGTTGCGACGACCGGGTCACGACCGGGCAGGAAGCGGACGACGACGACTGCCGTTGCGGCGGCGAGCACGGCAGCGACGAGGAGGCCGCTGCCCATCGCCTGGGCGAATGCATCGCCGGTGGCAGCGAGGAGGTCGTCGCCGGCATCCGTTGGGAGCTGGGCCGCAATCCCGGTGGCTGCCCCCACCGACTCCTCGGCCTGTGCTTGTGCCTCGACGGGCAGGCCGGAGAGGGAGCCTTCGACCTCGTGTGCGTACAGAGAGCTGATGAGCGAGCCGATCACGGCAACGCCGAGCGCTCCCGAGACCATGCGCGCGACCGTGTTGGTGGCGGACGCCACGCCGGACTTGGCCGCGGGAACCGCACCGACAACCGCCTCGGTCGCGGGGGCCATGACCCAGCCCATCGAGAGAGCGAGCCCGAAGAACCAGAAGACCAGGCCGAGCGTGCCCGTGTCCGACTCCCAGAACGTGGTCAACGCGAGGAGCACCGCGAGGCCGGTCAGGCCTGCGGCGACCACACGCGCCGTGCCGAGTTGCTTCACGGCCTTGCTCGAGGAGCCGGCGCCGATCATTAGTCCGAGCGCGATCGGGCTCATGACCGCGCCCGCCTCGATTGCGGTATAGCCGTGTGCGAACTGAAGGTACTGGGTCAGGGCGAAGATGCCGCCGAGCAGCGCGAAGAAGGCAACGCTGACCGCCGCCGTGCCGACGCTGAAGCGGGCACTGCGGAAGAAACCGAGGTCGAGCATCGGCTCGGCGATGCGCCGCTCCCACCACAGGAAGCCGCCGAGTAGGGCAATGGACGCCGCGAGCAGTCCGACGATCGGGACGGACGTCCAGCCACGCTCCGGGGCTTCGATGATCGCGTACACGAGAACGCTGAAGCCGGCGGTGGAGAGCGCGGCCCCGAGCAGATCGAACGAGCCGGGCTTGGGATCGCGGCTCTCCGGGACGTAGCGGATCCCGAGCAGCAGGGCCGCAACCGCGAACGGGACGTTGACCATGAAGATGGAAGACCAGCTGAACCACTCGAGCAGGAGCCCGCCCGCGAGCGGGCCGAGCCCGATCCCGACTGCCGCGAGAGCGGCCCAGATGGCGATCGCCTTCCCGCGCTCCTCGCCGGTGAAGAGGTTGGCGATGATCGAGAGCGTGGCCGGCATGATCAGCGCCGCGCCCACGCCCATGGCGGCTCGCACGGCGATCACCTCACCGGATGAGTCGGCAATCAGGGCACCGAGGCTGGCGAGGCCGAAGATCGACACGCCGGCCTGGAGCGCGAGCTTGCGCCCGAAGCGGTCGCCGAGCGTGCCGAAGACGAGCAGCAGGCCGGCGAAGACGAGCAGGTAGGAGTCGACCATCCACTGCAACATCGAAGGGGAGGCGTCGAATTCATCCTGCAGGGTCGGTAGCGCGACGTTGAGGATCGTGTTGTCGAGCCCGATGATGACCAGGCTCAGCGCGAGTACGCCGAGGGTCTTCCAACGGCGTGCGTAGTGGAGGGGGTCGACGGGCATCAGCAGCACTCCTTCCGGGGCTCGAGAGCCGATTGGGTCGTCCGTGCCATCGGTCTTCACCCTCGCGGAGCGGGGTCGGCGTCGCACCGGTGATTTCGCCGGTATTCCCGAGGAGGAGCCGAGAGAAGGCGGGTTACGATCACCGCACGTGCTGTACGGGAGAGACCCGGAACGGTCTCGGATCGGCGAGCTTCTCGAAGACGCTCGCGCGTCGCGCAGCGGCGTCCTCGTCATTTCCGGCGAGCCGGGCGTCGGCAAGTCGGCGCTCCTCGAGGACGCTCGCGGCCAGGCCGAAGGCATGCGCGTCCTCGGCGGTGCGGGAGTCGAATCGGAGGCGCAGCTTCCGTTCGCCGCCTTGCAGCAGATCGTCCGGCCGATCCTCGTGCACGTCGAGAGCCTTCCGCGACCGCAGGCCGCCGCACTCCGCGGATCGCTCGGCCTGGCAGCGGGGGGAAGCGAGGACCGCTTTCTCGTCTCACTCGCCGTCCTGAGCCTGCTCGCCGAGGCAGCGGAAGAGCGGCCCCTCCTGTGTCTGGTCGACGATGCGCAATGGCTCGACGACGCATCCGCGGACGCGCTCCTCTTCGTCGCGAGGCGGCTCGAAGCCGAGGGCATCGTCATGCTCTTCGGCGCTCGCGAGGGCGATGTTCGGCGCTTCGAAGCGCCCGGGCTTCCGGAGTTGCAGCTGAGCGGCCTCGACCCGTCGGCGGCCGGGACGTTGATCGACCGCTCGGCAGGCGTCGAGCTGTCGTCGGAGCTCCGCGACCGGCTCGTAGCTGAGACCGGCGGCAACCCGCTCGCCCTGCTCGAGCTTTCCACTGCTCTGAGCGAGGCTCAGCTGTCTGGTGCGGAGGCGGTTCTTGCTCCCATCCCGGTCAGTGCCCGGGTCGAGCACGCATTCCTCGCGCGGGTGAATCGGCTCTCGGAGGAGACGCACACGCTCCTGCTCGTCGCCAGCGCCGACGACAGCGGCGAGCTCACGACTGTCTTGCGCGCCGCGGAGCACCTCGGAGCCGAGGCCGAGGCGCTCGATGCGGCCGAACGGGCGGGGCTCGTACATGTCCGTGGAACGCGGCTCGAGCTTCGCCATCCACTTGTCCGTTCGGCCGTCTACCAGGCGGCGCCGCTCTCCAGGAGACAGGCCGTCCACGGAGCGCTCGCGCGCGTCCTCGACGGCGAGGTCGACGCAGATCGCCGCGCCTGGCACCGCGCCGCGGCGAGCGTCGAGCCTGACCCGTCCGTCGGTGAAGAGCTCGAGGCGGCGGCGGAGCGTGCGCGGCAGCGGAGTGGTTTCGCCGCCGCCTCGCTTGCCTACGAAAGGGCGGCCGCACTCACAACGGACGAGGAGCACCGGGCGCGGCGACTCACCGCGGCCGCGGAGACGGCCTGGCTCGCAGGACGTGTCGAGCGCGCCCTGATGCTGCTCGAGGCGGCGCGCGGGCTGGTGACAGAGCCGATCCAGCGCGCGGACATCGACCGCTTCCTCGGTCTCATCGAGATGACTCGCGGCGTCCCGGCCGACGCGTGCCACCTACTCCTTCGCGCGGCAACGGAGGTGGCGCCGAGCGACGGCGACCGCGCCCTTCAGCTGCTCAACATCGCCGGGCTCGCCGCGGCCTACGCCGGCGACAGGGAGGCGGCCGTCGCCATCGCACACCTCGCCCGCAACCTGGACCTGGCCGAAACGCCGTTCGTCCGCATGCTCGCACAGCTGCTCATCGGGCTTGGAGCCCACGCCGCCGGTGACTTCGCGGAAGCCGCCTCCATGCTGCGGGTGGCGCTCGAGCTGGCAGAGGCGCTCGATGATGACGCGGCCAGGGAGCCCGTTGCACTCCTGTTTGCGGGACGGGCCGCTCTCTACCTCGGCGACGACGAAGCAACGTTTCGGACACACCGCGAGGCGGCCGCTCGCGCGCGTGCGAGCGGTGCGCTCAGCATCGTGACGCAGATCCTTCCCCGCCTGGCCATCACCGAGCTCTGGGCCGGCCGCTGGGCCTCCGCCTCGGCCAACGCGAGGGAAGGCGTTCAGCTCGCGCGCGAGATCGGTCAGCACGATCTGGTCGCGCAGCAGCTCGTGCTGCTCGCGCTCATCGCCGCCCTACGCGGGTCAGAGGACGAGTGCCGATCGCTGGCGGCCGAGAGTCGAGAGCTCGCCTCGGCCCGCCGTCTTGGGATCGTCCTCGAGCTGGCCGACTGGTCGCTGGCACTGCTCGAGCTGGGACTCGGTCGACCAGAGGAAGCTCTCCGGCGCTGTCGGGAAGTCTCCACCACGCTGGTTGTTTTTTGGGGTGGGCTGGATCGGATCGAGGCTGCGATTCGCGCAGGTGAACCGGACACCGCCCGCGCTTGGCTGGATGTCTTCGAGCTGTGGGCGGACAGCAGTGCGGCTGCCTGGGGACGTGCGGTGGTTCTGCACTGCCGCGCGCTGCTCTCGGATGACGAAGACGAAGCCAACCGTCTCTTTACGGAGGCCTTGGACGCGCACGCGGACGCCGCCCGACCGTTCGAGCGAGCCCGCTGCGAGCTTGCATACGGCGAGTTCCTCCGCCGGCTCCGCCGGCGGGTGGAGGCGCGCGAGCATCTGCGGTCGGCTCTGGACACCTTCGAGACGCTCGGAGCAACGCTGTGGGCGGAGCGGGCGCGGGTCGAGCTGCGGGCAAGCGGCCAGACCGCGCGCAAGCGGGATCCGAGCACGAGAAACACCCTCACCACACAGGAGCTCCAGATCGCGCGGTTCGTCGCGGAGGGCCATACGAACCGCGAGGTGGCAACCCAGCTCTTCCTCAGCCCGCGCACGATCGACTTCCACCTCCGCAACGTCTACCGGAAGCTCGGCATCACCTCGCGAACCGCGCTCGCGCGCATCGATCTCGACTCAGAGAGCCAAAGCGCCCAAGAGGTCAGCGAGGCTTCGTGACCTAGTCGCGTCGCTCGGCCGGTGGGCTAGGGTCCGCCCGTGGCCGACGCCGACCGCGAGCTCGAGGGGAGCGACGAGCACCGGGTCACCCCGCTCGAGCTCTTCTTCGACCTGGTCTTCGTGTTCGCGATCACGCAGGTCACCCGCATGCTCGCGGACGACCCGACCTGGGGCGGAGTGTTTCGCGGGATGCTCGTTCTCGCGGCGCTCTGGTGGGCATGGACCGTCTACGCGTGGCTGACGAGCGCGCTCGACGTCGACGAGGGCGCGATCAGGCTGGTGATGCTCGCCGCGATGGCCACACTGTTCGGAGTCGCCCTGGCGGTGCCGGGCGCATTCGGCGACGACGCCGTGCTGTTCGGTGTCGCCTACCTCCTCGTCCGCCTGCTCCATCTCGTTCTCGCTCTGACCGTCAGCCGCGACGATCCCGACCGTCACGGGGCGATTCTGCGGTTTGCACCGACGGCGGTCCTCGGCGCCTCACTGCTCGTGGTCGCCGGCTTCGTCGAGGGGGACGTGCGCATCGCAGTCTGGATCGTCGCGCTTGCCGTCGACTACCTGGGCCCGGTCGTGATCGGCCCCGGACAAGGCTGGAGAGTCGCACCCGAGCACTTCGCCGAGCGGCACGGGTTGATCATCCTGATCGCGCTCGGGGAGTCCCTCATCGCCATCGGGCTCGGCGCGGGGTTCGAGCTCGACGCCGGAGTGATCGTGGCGGCGGCGCTCGGGATCGTCGTCGTCTCGGCGCTCTGGTGGCTCTACTTCGACGTGGCCGCGATCCTGGAGAGGACACGGCTCATGCGGGCAACGGGCCTCGAGCTGCACCGGCTCGCGCTGTATGCCTACAGCTACCTCCACCTGCCGATGATCGCCGGCATCGTGCTCTTCGCTCTCGGGCTCAAGACGACTGTCAGCCACACCGGGGAGCATCTGGACACGGTGCCCGCAGTTGCGCTCTGCGGCGGGGCGGCCCTGTACCTGATCGGGCATGTCGCATCCCTCTTCCGCATGACCGGCCGCATCTTCCGCCGGCGCACGATCGGAGCACTCGTGTTGCTCGCCCTCATACCGGCTGCCGAAGCCATCCCGTCGCTCGCAGCGCTCGCCCTCGTGAGCACCGTGTGCTCGTTCGTCGTGGCCTACGAGGCGATCCGCCATCGCGAGCACCGAACAGCGCTCCGGCATCCCGAGCTCGTGCAATGACAGGCGAACGGCGCGTGCCCGGGTTCGTGATCGAGGTCGACGATCCACGGCGCGAGGATTCGTGTCGTGCGGGCCCTTCGGCGAGTACTCCCAGACGCAGGACAACGTGTTCATGACGCGCGCCCTCGTCTAGCGGGGCGACGGACGCAAGATCGAGCCGATCAGGAGGCGAAACATGCAGATCACGAGCAACATCGAGACGGCGACGGGGCCAAGCGAATGGTTCACCGGCGACGTCTACCTCGACGCCGTCGCCGCGCCGTCAGGTGCCTCGCGCCTGAGCGCGAGCAGGGTCCACTTCACACCCGGCGCACACACCGCCTGGCACACGCACCCGAACGGCCAGACGATCTACGTCCTCGAGGGCGTCGGCCACGCACAGCGGCGCGGCGGCCCGATCGAGGTCATCCGCCCCGGCGACCGCGTCTTCTTCGAGCCGGGCGAAGAGCACTGGCACGGCGCCACGGCAACGCGATTCATGACCCACATCGCGATGGTCGAGGTCGACGAGGAAGGGACCAGTGCGACCTGGGGCGACCACGTCACCGATGAGGAGTACGGGGCGGCGCCGCCGGACTGCTAGGGTGACTGCAACGCGGAGGCCTGGACACGGAAGCCGTTGAGGCTCCGAGGCTCCTCTCCGACTGTCACATCTGGTCTGCGTGCATTCAAGGAGAGCTCGATCCGAGCTCCCATCCTCACGAAATGTCAGGAGCAGCACATGCATGCAACCGTTAGACGCTACGACGGTGTCGACGAGACTCGCAGGGACGAGCTCACCAAGAAGGTCAACGAGGCCCTGATTCCTCGCCTGAGCGAGCTGCCGGGCTTCAGCGGCTACTACCTCGTCGAGGCAGGCGCCGGGGTCATCACCTCGATCAGCCTGTTCGATTCGCAGGAGCATGCCGACGAGTCGACCCGTCTCGCCGCCACCTGGATCCGCGACGAGAAGCTCGAGAGTGCGCTTCCGAACGCGCCGAAGATCACGTTCGGCGAGGTCATCGCGAAGAAGACCAACGGCGTAGTCACAGCCGTCTAAGCATCATCCAGTCCAGGAGGGCAGGCCCCCGGGACGGGCCTGCCCCACCAGGGCTCTCGGCAAGCGAACGGAAGGTGATCCCGGTGGCGAACGGCGCTGTCAAGTGGTTCAACAGGGCGAGCGGATTCGGGCTCATCGAGCCCGACGGAGGCGGCGACGACCTCTTCGTCCATCGAGCAAGCCTCGATGAGAGCGTGCTCGCAACCGAGGGCGAGAGAGTCGAGTTCGAGTGGCGCGACGGGGGCATGGGCCAGGAGGCGATCAACGTGGTCGCGTCTCCTTTGAACGGGAAGCCTTGATCGCAGCCGAGCCCGTTCGTGCCGCGACCGAGCTCCGCTGCGCCGAGTGCGGCTACGGCATCATGATCAGCGGTGAGTCACCGATGTGTCCGATGTGTCGCGCGAGCGCCTGGCAGACGCCCGACCTCGCGCTGACCTCGGAGCAGAGCGGACGTCCGCGCCAGCGGGACGTTCCAAGCCGTTAGGAGCCCTCGTGTATCTCGAAGTGACCTTGGTGAACGGACAGAACTTCTCGATCCCGATCGAGCAGGAGAATTCCGTCGAACGGGAGCTCGAGCTGTTTCTCAAGCGCGAGGGGCGCTACGCGGACGAGTGGGTTCCGCTCCAGAAGGCCGGCAGAGAGCTCTTCGTGCGCTACGAGCAGATCGTCCTCGTCAGCCCGAAGACCGACTGATAGGCGCCGAAGGCCCTAACTAGGCGCGAAGAGATCGACAACATTGCCGTCGGGATCCTTCACCTCGGCGTAGCGCTGGCCCCAGAAGGCGTCCCAGGGCTCACGGTACGCGGCGCCGCCTGCGGCGACGAGCTCCCGGTAGAGCCGGTCGACGTCCTCAGGCGAGTCGCAGAGGAAGGCAAGCGTCGTTCGCTGTCCGCCCGACGGCGGGGTCCAGTCCGGGGCGAACGAGAGGACCGTCTCCTCCGTGTCGAGCATGAAGCGGATGCCTCCTCCCGGCATGCTCGCCTCCACGTGGCCGTGGCCCTCCGGGTCGAGATCGGCCGGGAACTCCAGCCCCAGCAGCCGGTAGAAGTCGGCCGCTCGCTGAAGGTCGCCGACGACCACGCCGATAGCGTCCATCCGAACCACGCTCGCAGCCTACCGGCGCTCGGCCTCGGTCTTCAGGTCTCGTAGCCCGTCGTTCAGCGCGCCGTCGAGCATCTTCCGAAGCCGGCCGCTGAAGAGGCGGGCAACGAGACCGTCGTACGACTCCTCCGTCTTGACCAGCGTGCCTCCGTTGCGCTCCTCGAGCGTGTGGACGTGGATCGCCTTCAGGCCCATGGACTTTCCGGTCCAGGCGATCCGGTGAGGCGCCTGGACGTCGGTGAGCCTGGAGACGATCGTCCCCGGCCCCGCCTTCCAGCGGAACTCGGATCCCTCCTCCAGGCCTCCCTCGAGGGAGGCCGACTTGACCTGCGGGTTCCAGCTCGGCCAGCGGTCGATGCCGGCGAGCACCTCCCAGACTGCTTCCGGGCGTGGCCGCGATCTCGATCTCGCTCGCGCCCACGACCGGGGCCTGCTTGTTTGCCTCGGTCACGGCCGGCTGGCTCATGTCGGTTGAACGCTAAGCGACCGTGCGTCGGCGGACCGCGGGCGCAGCTCGAGCCAGACGATGCCGGCGAGGAACAGGCCCATGCCGGCCGGGCCGGGCGGCTTGGGATGGCCGACGGCGAAGATGAGCGCGCCCAGCCCCATGAGCGCGAGCGCGGGCCACGGAGCACGCTTCCTCACGGCCACGATGGCGGAGAACGCGGCGCCGAGCCACGCGAGCCCCACGGCCGCGTAGAACAGATAGCCCGTGATCGTCTCCTCGCGGAGGTCGTCGATGAGTCGCCCCGCAGCCGCCTGATCGGCTGCCGGAAGAGCGTTGGCAGTCGCAACGACCTCGCCCATCGCGAGGCCGGCGATCGCGTCGAGCGTCGTGTACAGGATCACGTACGGGAGGATGAATGCCCGCGTCAGCGTCGCGGCCCTGCTCTCGAGGCCCTCCACGAGGAACCAGAGAGAGAGCGCGATACCCCCGATGAGGAAGAGCTGCGCGAAGTGCAGGGCGATGAACACGCTGGTGGCCTCGCCCATCCCGGGATCCTCCATCGGATGGATTAGTCCGAGCACGATGTAGAGCAGCGGGGTCCCGAAGAGAACCGTGCGGCGCAAGAGAACCCGGTTGTCGCTGTTCATGTCTCTCACTTTCGGTCGACGCCTATGTCTGCCCGTCGGGAGGTCGGTGAGGCGCGAGGGGGTGCGGCTCCGACGGGTGCCGCACCCCCTCGCTTGACGTCTACTCGTACTGCAGCGCCTTGAGCACGTTCAGGCGCGATGCCCGCCTGGCGGGAAGGACGGCCGCCAGCACGCCCGCGAGGATCGCGACGAGGGCGAACAGCGCGAGCGTCCTCACGGGTAGCGAGAAGCTGACGCCGTACTGCGAGAGCGCCTGGGCAACGAGCGCGGCCAGGAAGATGCCGAGCGGCAACCCGAGCGCCGCCCCGATCAGCGCCGTGATCACGCTCTCGTGGCGGATCATCTGCCTCGCCTGCCGGCGGGTCATGCCAACCGCGCGCAGCATCCCGAGCTCCCGCGTCCGCTCGAACACGGAGAGAACCAGCGTGTTCACCATCCCGAAGAGGCTCACCACGACGGAGAAACCGAGCAGGACGTAGAGCAGCTGCAGGATGGTCGAGAAGTCCTTCGTCCGGCTCGTGACCAGGCCGCCCTCCGTGTGCAGCTTGGCATCGGGGAATCCGGCGACCGCGCCCTCGAGGGCGGTCGTCGTCTCCTCGCTCTCCCCGCCGCTGACGTTCACGAAGGTGAAGAGGTTTCTCGGCCGGGCGAAGGTGGAGTCGAAGTTGCGTTGGCTGATGCTGACCGGGCCGAGCATCTGATCGAGGTCCGGTGGCTCGTAGATTCCTCGTACGACGACGTTGAGCGTGTCCCCGTTCGGGGTCTCGATCGCGAATCGGCTCCCGACCGCAAGATCGCGGTCGTCGGCGAAGCCCTCCGTCACGATCGCGCCGTCGCCGCCGAGCCGGTCCAGTGCCCCCTCCGAGCCCGGTGACCACGCGAAGTCGTAGAACCGGGAGATCGTCGTCGGGTCTACGCCCGTCACGTCCACCTCTTCACCTGCAGCGAGGGCCTGGTCAAAGCGCACGCTGGAGGCGAGCTCCACGCCCGGCGCGGCGGCAAGCGTGTCGCCCGCGTCCGCCGGGACGGGATCGAAGCCGTTGTCGTGCGTGAGGGCGTAGTCGGTGTCGATCTGCTTCTCGACCGCCGAGTTGGCCGAATCGCGGAGGCTCGCGCCCAGGACTGCGACGACCGAGACGAGCGCCAGCCCGATCATCAGAGCGGCAGCAGTCGCCGCCGTCCTGCTGGGGTTACGCACCGCGTTCTCGCGGGCGAGCCGGCCAGCCGAGCCGGCGATGTGTCCGGCCGGCCAGCCGACCACAGTGGCAAGCGGCTTGACGAGGCGCGAGCTCAGCAGCGCAACACCGATGAACAGCGCGATGACGCCGAGCCCGAGCAGGAGAAGAACGCTCTGCGTTCCCAGACCGTCGACGAAAAGCCCTGCGCCGAGAGCCGCAATCGACACGACGATCGTGACCAGCGCCATGTATGGAGCCCAGGGCGAGAGTCGCGACTTCGGCAGGGTCGATCCTTCTCGCACCGCCAGGATCGGCGGCACGCGGGTCGCCCTCAACGCCGGGACGATGCTCGCAAGCACCGTGACGAGCGTTCCGACGAGCAGGCTCACGATGATCGTCCGCGTGGCGATGACCGTCCCGGTCTGCGGCAGGTCGATCCCGAAGGCGACGAAGAGCGAGTTCATCCCCTTGGCGAGCCCGATGCCGAGGACGAGCCCGACGATGCCTGCGACGAGGCCGACCACGAACCCTTCGAGGATCACCGAGCGGAGCACCTGGCGACGCGAGCCCCCGAGGGTTCGCAGGGTGGCGAACTCACGCGTGCGCTGGGCGACCGTGATCGAGAGGGTGTTGAAGATGACGAACGCGCCCACGAAGAGCGCGACAGCCCCGAAGCCGAGCAGGATGTAGGTGATCGGGGCAAGCTCCGAGGACGTGTTCTCCGACTCGGCTGCGGCACGGGCGTCGCCCGTCTTGACCTCCGCCTCCGCCGGCAGGAGGGGCTGCAGCTGGCTCACGAGCTCGGTCGGCGAAACGCCTTCCTTGGCCGCGACCGAGATCGCGTCGAAGCGTCCCTCCTTCTGGAAGAGAGCCTGCGCAGTCGGCAGGTCGAAGATCGCGATGGTCGCTCCGCCGATCGAGTCGACCGATCCGAACGCGGCCACGCCGGTGATCTCGTACTGCTTCACCGGCCCGAGTGCGGCGATGCCGACCGTGTCTCCGACACCCAAGCCGGACTTGTCCGACGTGTTGGCGTCGATCACGACCTGGCCGTCGCCCTTGGCCCACTTGCCGGCGGTGAGCTCGAGTGGACTGAAGCGGAGCTCGCTCGAGTCGATCCCGACGCCGAAGGTCGGCGCCCCGCCGCCGCCCCCGATCGCCTTGCCGTTCTCGTCGACGAGCTTCGCCCCGTTCGAGTTGGCTTCGAGGTCGGAGATCTCGCCCGCGGCGGCTTCGACACCGGGGAGAGCCCGAACGTCGTCGAGCAGGTCGGCAGAAACCGTCGCGCGCCCGCTGGACGAGAAGTCGACGATCTTCTTCCCGCTGATGACGGCGTCCGTGCCTTCGTACGACTCCGCGAAGATGCCGTCGAAGGCTTTCTGCATGGTGTCCGTCAGGACGTAGGCGCCGCTCACCATCGCGACCCCGATGACAACCGCGAGGGCCGTCAGGAAGGTGCGGAGCTTGCGCCCCAGGAGGCCCTTGAGCGTGACGCCGATCATCGCCCACTCACCGCTTCCATCGCCTCGAGGATGTCGTGGGCCGACGAGGACTCGAGATCCTTGACGATCAGTCCGTCGGCGAGGAAGAGGACGCGGTCCGCGATCGCAGCGGCGTGAGCGTCATGCGTGACCATCACGGTCGTCTGGCCGTACGTGGCCACCGAGTCCTGGAGGAGGTCGAGGATCTCGCCGCTCGTGGTCGAGTCGAGGTTGCCCGTCGGCTCGTCCGCGAACATGACGGTCGGCCTGGAGACGAGGGCCCGGGCGATCGCCACGCGCTGCTGCTGGCCGCCGGAGAGCTCCGAGGGCTTGTGCGAGAGACGGTCAGTCAGGCCGACCTTGCCGGTCAACTCGTCGACCCAGCCACGCTCGACCTTCGTTCCCGCCAGTTCGAGCGGGAGGACGACGTTCTCCCGCGCAGTGAGCATCGGGAGAAGGTTGAAGAACTGAAAGATGAAGCCGATGTGCTTGCGCCGGAGCTTCGTCAGCTCCGTGTCGTGGAGCTGCGTGATGTCGGTGCCCGCAATCGTGACCGCGCCCGACGTCGGCATGTCGAGCCCCGCGAGGATGTGCATCAGCGTCGACTTGCCGGAGCCCGACGGCCCCATCACGGCGGTCAGCTTGCCCTGGGCAACGTCGAGCGAGACGCCGCGGAGCGCGTCCACCGCGGTGTCGCCCTGCCCGTAGCGACGGGTGACGTCGGTTGCCGTGACGACCGCAGTCGAAGCGCCGTCGCGCTGACCGTTCCGAGTGTCCTGCTGTTCCGTTTCAACCACTGTCGGCTGCATGCTTGGCTCCTTGTGTCTCGTGGTCAGTTGCCGTCGAGCAACGCGTCGTCGAAGAAGCCGACCACACGTCGCTCGTACTCCTCAGGCTGCGCGGAAGCGGCGCCGGTGTGGCCGCCCTTCGCGGCCCAGATCTGCTTGGGCTGGTTCGCGGCCTCGTAGAAGGTCCGGCTGAGGCTCTCGCCGCCCTGGCCGGGGGTGGCGTAGATGAAGAAGACCGGGGCCGAGATTTCGGCGCTCAGCTCCTTGAGGCCCGGTGGCGGCAGGTCGCTCGCGAAGATCGCGGCCGCCCCGGTGACCAGGCCGAAGATCGGGACCGCGGACCAGCGCTCGGAGCCCGTCAGGTCGACCGCCTCGCGCACGGAGCGGATGCCCGCCCCCTCGGAGACGACCGCCTTCAGGTCGTCGGTCTCCGCAGCTTCTTGAAGCATCACCTCGCCGCCGACCGAAAGCCCGAGCCCGCCGATGCGGTCGCCGTCGACGTCCGGCCGGGCCTGGAGGTAGGAGATGGCCGCGTCCAGATCGCCGGTTCCGGCCCAGCCGAGGGCGTTCGGGTCACCTTCGCTCGCGCCCTCGCCGCGCCGGTCGAAGAGCAGCACGCCGTAGCCGTGGCGGGCGAGGATCCGAGCCGGCGTCTGAGGCCCTTTGCGACCGGGAAAGACGATGACGTTGGCGCCGTTTTTCGAGGGCACGTACCAGCCCTCCAGACGCAGTCCGTCGGCCGTCGTGAACGAAACATCCTCGTAGGAGGTTCCGAGAGCGGCCTCCGGCACGTAGGCACGCGCCGCGTGAGTGATGACGTACGACTCCGCGACCGGATAGACGAGCAGGTAGGTGCCGACCAGCAGGCCGAGACCCACGGCCGTGCGCCTCAGGACCCGGCGAACGAGGCTGCCGCCTTTCCTCGATCTCCAGAGCGTCACGAAGCCGATGCCGACGAGGAGCAGGCCGGCGGGAATCACCAGCAGCCCCGTGTAGTCGTCTCCGGAGGGGCCGTTCTCGCGCGTGTAGTAGCCGGCCTCGCCGAGGCCCATGACCGCCATGAAGAGCCCGACCCAGATCGCGAGCGTCGCGCGGGCTCCGGGTCGCAGGCGCGGGTAGGCCCAGGCCGCGAGGACGAAGAACGCGGTCTGCACGAGCCCGCCGACGAGGTGGTCGCCGGCCGACGTGCCGGGCTGCGGCTGGAGGAAGTTGTCGTCCACGACATGGAGCGCCGCGATGCCGAGCGCGAGCCGCGCAAGGCCCGACTCGGTCCGAACGAAGGCACCGACCCGCGAGAGAGCAGCACGCCGGCCGGCTCGCGTGGCCAGCGACTCGTCTCTCGGCGGCGAGACCGTGTGCTCAGACACCGGAGGTCTCGGGCGCCGGGCGCCGCCGCCGCGCGCCGAAGTAGATGAGGGTCGCGCCGCCGATCAGGATGAGCACGCCCACGATGAGGAAGGCGATCGCAACCCAGACGAGGGAGGACACACGGGCGCCGAACTGCGCGTCGACGGTGACGTCACGGGAGCCATCGGCGTTCATGGCCACCGCGGACCACTCGCCCGCTTCCAGAGGCCAGGTGATCGTCTGCGTCCCCGAGCCGCTTGCTTCGACGCTCCAGAAGTCCTGCTCCGTCGGCGGCGCCGGCTGTGCGCTGCCGTCGACCCGGCGATAGGTCACCGAGAAGGGATCAGCGTCGATATCGGTGATCTCGTCGTATTGAGCACCGGCGAGATACCGCTCGACATCGCCTGTCCGGGCGATGCCGATGAAGACCGGCTGTGCCGAGCTCGCCTCGATCCGTGCCGTCGCGAAGCGGTCGCCGAACCAGCCGGGAACGTCGCCGTCGACGTCGAGGCTCTCCGAGGCGATCGCGTACGAGCTCGACGAGAGCTCGTGCGTGGCGGTCGTGAAGTAGCCGGAGGAGTCGCGCTCGCCGAGCGCCCACAGGCCGACGCCGCCACCCGCGAGGAAGGCGAGCGCGATGAGGACGACGATGCTGCCGAAGACGAGCAGAAGCACCCGCTTGACCCCGAAGGGCTCGGACGGCTGTTCGGCACGAACGGGGGCGGTGGCGGTGTTCATGGTCGATCCCTCCTAGGGGACGCGGCGCGACCGCCCAGTAAGGCGGCCGCGCCTGCGTTGCGGACTTACCTGCCGGTGGGAGACGGGACGGGGGGTGCCTTGTGGATCTCGTCCGAGCCGTGGTCGAGGTGCGGAAGCCACTCGAGCCAGCGGGGCAGGTACCAGTTCCAGTCGCCGAGCAGCTTCATCGTGGCCGGGAGCAGCACGGCGCGGACGATGGTCGCGTCGATGAGGATCGCCGCTGCGAGCCCGACGCCGAACTGCTTGAAGATCAGCATCGAGAGCGTGGCGAAGACCGCGAAGACGCAGACCATCACGATCGCCGCGCTGGTCACCACTCCGGCCGTCGTCTTGATCCCGTGGGTGATCGCCGCCTCGGTGCTCATGCCGCGGTCGTAGGCCTCGCGGATGCGGCTGATGATGAACACGTGGTAGTCCATCGAGAGCCCGAAGAGGATCACGAACATGAAGATGGGGAGGAACGCGTCGATGCCGGCCGTGGACTCGAAGCCGAGGATGTTCTTGCCCCAGCCGTGCTGGAACACGAGCACCATGACCCCGTAGGCGGCTGCGATCGAGATGAGGTTGAGGACGATCGCCTTGAACGCGATCACGATCGATCTGAAAGCGAAGAGCATGAGCAGGAACGCGAGCAGGAGCACGAACCCGAACACGAGCGGAGCGACGGAGCTCGAGCTTGTCGTTGAAGTCCTTCGACTGCGCGGTCGTCCCGGTCACTCCGACCTCGGCGTTCGGCAGCGCGCCGACGGTCGTCGGGACGATCTCGTCCCTGAGCGTCGCGAGCGCCGCCTCCGAGTCTGCGTCAGTACCGGTGCCGTCGACGGGGATCGCGATCGTCGCAATCGTCCCGCTGTCGTTCACGTCGATCGTGATGGGCTCGTGCATCTGTCCGGTGGCGAGCGCCCGCCACTCGAGCTGGCCGATCGCTTCCTGCACCGCGGGCGCGCTGACGTCGTTCGCCTTGACGACGACGCCGGCCGGGATCTCGTTCCCCGGGAACGCCTCCTGGATCCGGTTGTATGTCTGGATCGAGGGCAGGGACTGCGGGAACGCCTCGACGCCGGCCTGGACGGTGCGAAGCTGCAGCGCCGGCACGGCGAGCGCCAGCAGGAAGCCCGCAGAGAGGACGACGGAGATCACGGGCCTGCGTAGGACCGCTCCGACGATCTTCCCCCAGATCCGGCCCTCGCCGTCATCGCGTCGGAGCCGGTTGACGAAGGGAACTCGGCCGCGCTCGACGCGGTCGCCGAGCCAGGAGAGCGTCGCCGGGAGGACCGTGAGCGATCCCAGCATGGCCACCGCGACCACCAGGATCGTGCCCAGGGCAAAAGCGGACATGCCCTGTACGCCGGCGAGGAACATGCCGGACATGGCGACGATGACGGTCAGCCCGGAGATCAGCACCGAGCGGCCCGAGGTGGCTGCCGCCGCCTCGAGCGCCGCCTCCTCGCTGCGCCCGGCGGCACGTTCCTCGCGTTCGCGCTTCAAGTAGAACATCGAGTAGTCGACGCCCACCGCGAGCCCGATGAGCAGGATCAGCTCGTAGGTCACCTCGTCGATTGGGATCAGGGAGGTCGGCAGCGCGACCAGCCCGAACGTGGCGATGATCGCCGTGAGCGCGAGCAGGAGCGGGATGCCGGCCGCGACGAGCGCTCCGAAGACGACGATGAGGATGATGAGCGTCACCGGGATGGACAGCAGCCCGGCCTTCTTGAGGTCGTCCAGGAAGGCGGCCTCGATCTCTTTTTCCCCGCTGACGCCGAAGGAGCCGATGAACACGTCGGGATTGGCAGCCTTCGCCTCGCCGACCGCGGCAATGACGGGGTCGATCTTCGTGAGGGCGTCGTCGGGGTCGCCGGTGATCTCGAAGTCGATGAGCGCTGCATGCCCGGCCTGGCCGACCTGGCCCGCGTTCTCGGGATCGAGCGGCGACTGGACGTCCGTGACCACGTCCACGGCGGAGACTCTGGTGATCACGTCTTCGACCGCAGCCGTGAACGCCGGGTCCTTGACGGTGAGCGTGTCGCTCTGGATGAGCACGCTCTCCCCGGCCGGTTGCACGAATTCCTCGTGGAGAAGCTTGTCGATACGGCCCGACTCGCCCACGCCGGAGGTGGCCTGCTCGATCTTGGTGGTGCCGCTGACAATGCCGAGGGCGAAGGCGACGACGACGAAGCCGAGCCAGCCGAAGATCGCGGTCTTGCGGTGCTGCGCGCTCCACCGGCCCATCCGGCCGGCGAGGTTGGTCGATGGTCTCCCCTCGTCGGGTGGAGAGGTCGACGGCTGGGAAGCCGACGCCTCCGGCTCGTTCTGAATGATCCGGGTCTTCATCACGACTCCTCTCTGGAGGCGGCGTTCGGGATCACGTCGCCACCGCTTCCGGCGTATGGGCGACGGTGGGCTCCGGCCGAGCCAGGAGCGCCCACCGGCGTTCGAGCAGCACGGCGGCGGCCGCGAAGCACAGGAGCGCGGCCGGGCCGACGGGGGGTGGATGGATGGCGAAGAGGGCGCTGAGCCCGACGAGCACGGTCAGGATCCAGCCTGCTCCGTCGCGCCGCAGGGCCACCGCGGCCGCGACCATGGCAACGAGCCAGCCCAGCAGACCGGCGGCGAGCGAGACCGACATCGGGTCGCCGAGGATGTTGTCCTCGTTGTAGTACTGGATGGCGTCGGCGACCACGGCTTGCTCGGCGGCCGGTAGGTCATTGGCGTACTCGGTCAGGACGCCTGTCCCGAGCCCGACGGTGACCTCGTAGGCGGTGTAGAAGACGAGAAAGACGACGAGGGAGATCCGGCTCACCATGGCAGCGCGGCTCTGCAGGCCCCTGAGGAACAGCAACACGGCGAACGCCATCAGAGGCATGAACAGGAGGAACGCCGTGTGCACGAAGACCCAGGCGCTGACGTCGTGGCGGATGCCCTCGTAGACGCCGTGGTCGCCGCCCGGTGGGTGAAACCAGAGCACGACCGCAAGCGCCAGCGGGGTCACGACCAGAAAAACGCGACGGAGGGTGATAGTCATGGCTCCGACGCTCCCACAGGCCATCGGGGCGCGGAAGGCGGGGAACTGGTGTTTCGGGGATCGGGTTTCTGGTGTCCCCGGCCCGGCCGCGGCGCTTCAGGAACGCAGGTAGAGGAGCACGGCGAGCACCCGGCGCGAGTCGACGGCGCCCGACGGGAGGCCGAGCTTGCCGAAGATGCTCGAGACGTACTTCTCGACGGCGCGCAGGGAGATCACGAGCCTGTCGGCGATGCCCTGATTCGAGCGACCCTCGGCCATGAGCTCGAGTACTTCCCGCTCGCGGGGGGTGAGCTCGATGAGCGGGTCGTCGCTCCGGTGCCTGGAAAGCAGAGTCGAGACGATGATCGGGTCGATCGCGGAGCCACCTTCCGCAACGCGCTGAACTGCGTCGATGAAGTCCTTGACGTCGCTGATCCTGTCCTTGAGGAGGTAGCCGGCGCCGTCGGCCGAGTCGGCGAGCAGCTTCATCGCAAGGCCGACCTCGACGTACTGGGAGAGCACGAGAACGCCCACCGAAGGATGGCGGGCCCGGATCTCCAGGGCGGCCTGCATCCCCTCGTCGTTGTGCGTCGGGGGAAGCCGGATGTCGACGACGACGACGTCCGGCGAGTAGCTCTCCACCTTGAGGAGCAGGTCCTCGGCCGTCTCGCAGCTTCCGACCACCTCGACTCCGTTCTCATTCAGCAGCCGCGCGACGCCTTCTCGCAGCAGGACGCTGTCCTCGGCGATCACAGCACGCATGGAATCTCCGCTCGAACGCGGGTGCCGCCGCCCTCCGGGCTCCAGACTCGGAGCCGCCCGCCGAGCGCCTCCACGCGGTCTGCAAGGCCTCGGAGCCCCGACCCGAGCTCCGTATCGGCGCCGCCGCCGCCGTCATCCACGATCTCCACGATCACCTCTCCGTCCACCCGGGAGACCGCGACGGTGGCCGACGTCGCGTGCGCGTGCTTGCCGACGTTGGCAAGGCTCTCCGAGACGAGGTAGTAAGCGGCGACCTCCAGAGGCTCGGGGAGCCGCCCGTCGAGCTGCACGACGAGCCTGACCGGAACCGGCGCCCTCGCGGCGAGCTGCTCCAGCGCGATCTCGAGACCGTGGCCGCTGACGACGGCCGGGTGGAGCCCGCGCGCCACGTCCCGCAGCTCCTCGAGGGAGATCGCGATCTCGCGCCTGGCTTGGTCGAGGCTCGCGCGCGCCTCGGGATCGTCCTCCAGGCGACGCTCGAGCGCGCTCAACTCGAGGGAAAGCGCGATGAGCCGCTGCTGTGCGCCGTCGTGCAGGTTCCGCTCGAGCCGCTGGCGCTCCTTCTGGCCGACGTCGATGATGCGGGCCCGGGACGCCCTCAGCTCGACGAGGTGCGCTCTGAGCTGGGCGTGCAGCCGACCGTTCTCGATGGCGATGCCGGCAGCCGCGGTCACGGCGGCCAGCAGCTCGGGCTCGTCGTTGAGCGCGGGGTCGTGGAGCAGGGCCGCTACTTGCGATGACCCCTGCTGGATCAACGTTGTCGTCCTGCCGCTCTCCGGGCCCGGCAGCTCGATCAGCCGGCCTTCGCTGTCCGAGTAGCACCCGTAGTCGGGCAGCCAGTACGCCAGCGTGAGCGACGGGTCGCCGAGCGCCCGCGCGAGAGCATCGCGAAGGTCGGTCGGCGCCGGATCCGCCTCGAGGTCGACGAAGAGCTCGCCGACCGACGAACGGGCGAGGCGCGAGTCGAGGAACGCGACGAGGAACGCGATCGGCGCCAGGCTGAGCGCGGCGAAGGTCGCCCAGCGGATCTGGGGCACCGCAGGGCCGCCCCAGGCAGCCGAGATGAACAGCGCTGCGATCATGATCAGTGCGAGCCCGAAGGCGTCGGCGAGGAGCGTGAGCGACCGGCGCAAGCGCGCGGCCGGTGCGCAGCCTGCGGGCGATGAGGATGCCGACCCCGGTCAGGCAGTACGCGCTGATGAGCGTGAGCTGGACCCGCGTGGCCGCCAACGGCGGCGTCTGCGTTCGGGGAGATCTCGAGCAGGTTGTGCGGGCCGAAGAAGCCGAACGCCATGCGAACGAGCTCGAGCGAGATCGCGGTCACGTACGCGGCGACGACGAGCCCCCGCTCGAATCGCCCGTGCAGGTGCCCACTCGGGAAGGCGAGGAACACGTGGAGGAAGATGACCGGCGGCAGGAGGTCGAGCGACTGTCCGAACGTGAAGACGAGGTCGTTGGTCGCCCAGGAGAGGCTCGCGAGGAAGTTCGCGAATCCTGCAGCGATCATGAGCGGGCCGAACCGGCTTGCGGGCCGGTGCCACCAGGCCAGAAGGCCGCAGAGGATGTAGGACATCGTCACCCAGACCGAGAGGAGGGCGATGACCAGCGGCTCGCCCAGGTCGGAGCCGATGACGTCGTTCGTCAGGGCGAGGGCCATCGAGCAGCCGGCCGCGGCCGCGCCGCCGACGGCGATGAGCAGGAAGCCGGCAGGCCTCTGCAGGGTGTGGCTTTCGACGTACGGTTCGTGCGCGAGCGCCGTGCCCATCTTGGGCCGCTCCTCTCCCACCAAGGTCGTAACCGGCGAGACGGATCCCTCTCGACGCGACGTTCCTGTGAACGCGCGCGCAACGGCGGATGAAAGGACGCGTCTCATGCGAGCATACGCCTGTCTCCGCCGAATGTGAATACCGTCACAAATTCGCCAGGGCTTCCGCGCGGTAAGAACCGCGTCCGCGGCGTCACGAACAGCTGCGAGACCACTGAAGAAAAGGAGGCCCTGTTGAGCAAGGCTCACACACTTCGGCCGATCCGGGTGGGGCTGACACTGGCGATCGCAACCATCGCGGCGCTGATCGCGCTCATCGCGGCGGGCGGCCCGGCAGCCCTGGCCAACGGCAACGACGGACGTGACGGAAAGGGCTCCATCTCGAAGAAGGAGCTCACGCTGCGCAACGACATGCGCAAGCTGTGGGAGGACCACATCACCTGGACGCGGCTGGCGATCATCAGCCTGACCACCGACTCGCCCGATACCCAGGCGACCGTCGGCCGTCTCCTGCAGAACCAGGACGACATCGGTGACGCGATCAAGCCGTTCTACGGCAACGCCGCCGGCGAGGAGCTCAGCCGGCTGCTGCGGGAGCACATCCTCATCGCGGCCGACCTGATCGCCGCCGCGAGAGCCGGCGACGGCGCCGCAGTCGCCACGCACCAGGCGCGCTGGAGGGCGAACGCCGACCAGATCGCCGCCTTCCTGAACGCTGCGAATCCACGCTCGTGGAAGCTCCGCGAGATGCGGGAGATGCTCTACGAGCACCTCGACCTGACGACGACCGAGGTCGTCGCCCGCCTGCAGGCCGACTGGGCGGCCGACGTCGCCGCGTACGACGCGATCCACCTGCAGGCACTCGAGATGGCGGACGAGCTCTCGACAGGGATCATCAAGCAGTTCGAGCGCCGCTTCCGTTAGCCGAGTCGGCGGGTCCCGGAGCGTTCCCAGGGCGCTCCGGGACCGCCTCCTCGGTAAGAACGGCCGCTCGGACGTCACAAACGGCCTCATGGGACACGTCGGATTCTGCGGGCTCGCCGTCGCCACGCGCCCGGGCGTCGTGATGACACCGCGGCGGGCGAGCGAGCACGTCGTCGAGACGGCGCTCGCCGTGCTCGGCGACCGCCCGGCGACCGTCGCCGATGTCGGCACCGGGTCGGGCGCGATTGCGGTCGCCCTTGCCGCCGGGGCGCCACAGGCCCGTGTGTGGGCAACCGACACGAGCCGGGCCGCCGTCGCCCTCGCCTGCGAGAACGTCCGCCGCCACGGGCTCCTGCACCGCGTCGTCGTTCTCGAGGGCGACCTGCTCGACCCCATCCCGGGGCCCGTCGACCTCGTCGTCGCCAACCTCCCCTACCTCCCGGCCGGCGAGCGGGCCCAGCACCCGGACCTCGCGGGCGAGCCGCCCGTCGCGGTGTTCGCGGAGCACGACGGCCTCGGGCCCTACCGCCGCCTGCTGGACGCCTGCCAGGGGCGCCTCGCGCCCGAGGGTGCGCTCGTCCTCCAGTTTCGCGGCCGCGTGCTCCGCGCGAGCCGCGACGGGCTGGATGCCCTCCGCGCCCGGCTCGAGGTCGAAGCTATGCTCGCCCGCAAGGCCGCCTGATGTCAGCGACGACCCGCGCGTTCCAGCCTCTGCCCCTCGAGTTCGACCGCCTGCCTGAGGCGGAGATGCGCGAGCGCTCGGCCGAGTTCCTGGAGCTGATGCTGCGTCGGCGCTCGGTGCGGCACTTCTCGGCCGAGCCCGTGCCGAGAGAGGTCGTCGAGGACGCCGTCCGGGTCGCGGGCTCGGCGCCCTCGGGCGCGAACCAGCAGCCGTGGTCGTTCGTCGTCGTCTCCGACCCCGAGGTGAAGGCGCGCATCAGAGAGGCCGCCGAGCACGAGGAGAAGCTCCTCTACACGGAGCGCGCGACCCGTGAGTACCTGGACGTCCTCGAGCCGATCGGGACGGACTGGTCGAAGCCACACCTCACCGACGCGCCGTACCTGATCGCGATCTTCGAGCAGCCCTGGGGCTTCGACGAGGACGGCGCAAAGCGGAAGCACTACTTCGTGCGCGAGTCGGTGGGAATCGCGGCCGGCTTCCTCCTCGCCGCGCTGCACAACGCCGGCCTGGCGACGCTCACACATTCACCCTCGCCCATGGGGTTCCTCAAGGAGATCCTCGAGCGCCCGGAGAACGAGCGGCCCTTCCTGCTCATCCCTGTCGGCTATCCGACGGCCGACGCCACGACTCCCACGCTCGTGAAGAAGTCGCTGGCCGAGTTCGCAGACTTCGTCTAGGAAGCCGGGCGGCGCGACTCAGCCGCCGGTCAGCTCGCCCGCGAGCTGACCGAAGACCTCGGTGTGGCGGTCGACGTCGGCCTCCGTTGTCGCCGGCGACATCAGAGCCATGTTGTGGAACGGCGTCAGGAGCACGCCGCGGTTGAGTGCGTACAGGTGGATGAGGCGGTCGAGCAGGTGGTCGCCGCCGGCCGCGGCGTCGCTGCCGGTGACGGGTCGCTCGGGGCGGAAGAGGTACTCGACGCGGCAGCCGAGGCGCGTGACGTGCCAGGGCAGGCCGCACCTGTCGATCGTGTCCTGGACGCCCTGCTCGAAGCGCTCGCCCAGGGCGATCATGTGGTCGAAGGCCTCCTCCGTGAGAACGTGCTCGAGGGTGGCGCGGACGGCGGCCAGCGAGAGGACGTTCGCGGCGAGGGTCCCTCCCACCCCGCCGACGTCGGACTCGTCCCGGCCGATCGAGGCCTCGACACGGTCGGCGACCTCCGCCGAGAAGCCGTACGCCGCCGACGGGATCCCGCTCCCGATCGCCTTGCCGACCGTGAGCAGGTCGGGCTCGAGCCCGTGCGCGCGGGTGAAGCCGCCGGGGCCGGCGCAGAGCGTGTGCGTCTCGTCGATGAGCAGGAGCGTCCCCGTCTCCCTGGTCGCCTCGCGGAGCGCCTCGTGATAGCCGGCCTGCGCGTGGACGATGCCGATGTTCGTGAGCGCGGGCTCGGCGAGCACGCACGCGACGTCACCGTGGGCCAGCTCACGCTCGAGCGCCTCGACGTCGTTCCACTCCACGACGCGGGTCGTCTCCTCCAGGGGCACGGGCGGGCCCAGGTTGGCCTCGCGCTCGACCACCCTCCCGTCGCGGAGCGCGGCGAACGACTCGTCGACGGTGCCGTGGTAGCACCAGTTGAAGACGAGCACTTTCGGACGCGCGGTGACATGGCGCGCGAGCCGGATCGCAAAGCGGTTGGCGTCCGTGGCCGTCAGCGCGAACTGCCAGCGAGGGAGCCCGAAGCGGCGGCCGAGCTCCTCCCCCACCCAGAGCGCATCCTCGCTGGGGAGCATCAGCGTGATCCCGCGCGCCGCCTGCTCTGCGACCACCCGGACCACCGGCTCCGGCGAGTGTCCGGTCATGGCGCCGGTGTCGCCGAGGCAGAAGTCCACGTACTCGATCCCGTCGACGTCGCGGAACCGCGCGCCGCTCGCTTCCTCCGCGTAGACCGGATATGCCCCGGGCCAGCGCAGCATCCAGTGCATCGGGACGCCTGCAAGGAGCGAGGCTGCGGCCCGCTTCGACAGCTCGCCCGAGCGCGGGTGCTCCTGCTCGAAGCGCGCGAGCTCGCGGTCCAGCAGCTCGCCCGCACGCGCGTGCACGTCCGTCACAGCAGACCTCGCAGCCAGCCGCCGTCGACGGCGTACGCCCCGCCGGTGAGGTAGCCCGCGCGCTCCGAGGCGAGGAACGCCGCCAGCGCGGCGAACTCCTCCGGCTCGGCGAGGCGGCCCATGGGGATGGAGGCCTCGAGCCGCGCCTGAACCTCCTCCACGGCGACGCCTTCGCGCTCGGCGTTGGCCTGGTTGAGCTCGGTGACGCGCTCGGTCGCCGTGTAGCCCGGGCAGGACCGTGTTCACGGTGATGCCGTCCTGCGCCACCTCGCGCGCCAGCGTCTTGGCGTAGCCGGTGACCGCCGCGCGCAGGCTGTTCGAGAGGATGAGGTTGTCGACCGGCTGCTTCACCGCCACCGAGGTCACGGCCAGAATCCGTCCCCAGCCGCGCGCCTTCATCCCCGGAAGGACAGCCGTTGCAAGCTCGACCGTGCTGCGGAGGAGCAACGCGGTCGCCCGGTCCCAGTCCTCGAGCGAGAGCGTGTCGTGCGTCCCGGCGGGCGGGCCGCCGGTGTTGGCGACGAGGACGTCCACGCGCCCGAAGCGCTCCTCGGTTGCCCGGACGACGCGCGTCCCCTCGCCCGGCTCGGCCAGGTCGGCGGGAATCGCGAGCACCTCCGGCCCGATCTCCGCTGCGGCCGCAGCGAGGCGGTCGCCGTCGCGGGAGCAGAGCGCGAGCGACGCCCCTTCGGCAGCGAGCTCGCCCGCGACCGCCCGGCCGATCCCGCGGCTCGCGCCGCAGACGAGGGCGACCTTGCCGTCCAGCCCGAGGTTCACTTGCTGCGGAGGTAGGCGTCCGACCCGTCGAGCCAGTCCTGGCGCGGCGGACAGAAGATGTCGACGTCGAGGACGTCGTCCAGCGCCTCGGCCTTGTGCGGGAGCCACGAGGGGATGTGCAGGACCTCGCCGGCAGCCACGTCCACGACCTCCGACTCGTCCTCGCCCAGGAAGAAGCGCAGGGTCCCCTGGAGGATGTAGGTCAGCTGCTCGTTCTCGTGCGAGTGCTGCGGGACGATGCAGCCCTTGTCCAGGTACACGTGGGCGAGCATCATCCGCTCGGTCGAGACCAGGCGCCGGTGGAGGTCCGGCTTCAGCTCCTCTTTCGGCATGTCCTCCCAGCGGTATCGCGTGGCTCCGAGTGTGTTCACGCCGTCTCCTCTCGTCTCTGCGACAGGCAGGGATCGTCTCACACCGCAGGCGATGCTCAGCGAGGGACGATGCGGAAGCGCAGCGACTTCGCCACGGACTTGTAGCCGTCGTCGCCGCAGTACCCGGCGCTGCAGCCCGGCGTAAGCGCCGGCGTCGGATCCTCCTAGAGGTCGAGCCGCGCGTCCTCGAGATCGAGGTCGCGCACGACTCGCCGCGCGACCGCGTCGTCGATGCGGCCGCTTCGCTGTAGCTGGATGACGGCGCGCCGCTCGGCCTCGAGCAGCTCGTGGCGCAGGCGCTGGTAGTTGGCGGAGCGGTCCTCGATCGCACCGTCGCTCTCGGCGTCGAAGCGTGAGCTGAAACGCTCTCGCCGGAACGAGTAGAGACCGCGCAGCCGCTCCGCCGTATCCTCGAGCACCCACTCCTCCACGAGCAGCTCATCGAGCCGCTCGATCGCGGCCTCGGCCGCGTAGATGCGCGCCTTGGCGTCCTCCTTCTCAGCCAGCCCGTCGTCCTCGAGGCCGAGGACGCGGATCAACGGAGGCAACGTCAGGCCCTGGACGACGAGGGTGCCGAGGATCACGCCGAAGGTCAGAAACACGATCAGGTCCCGGTCGTTGAACGGCGTGCCCGCGTCGGTGCTGATCGGGAGAGCGAGCGCGGCAGCGAGCGAGACCGCGCCGCGCATGCCCGACCAGGCGAGGATCGTCTTGGCCCGCCAGGACGGAGCCGGGTCGCCGGTGCGCCGGGCTCTGCCGAGCAGATGGGTGAGTCCCGCCATGCCGAAGACCCAGGCGAAGCGCGCTCCGATCACGGTGAGCGTGACGTAGAGCGCGTAGCGGATCAGCGTTCCCGTCGAGATGCCCGAGAGCGCGTCGACGATCGCCGGAAGCTGGAGCCCCACGAGCGCGAAGAGCAGCGCGTTCAGGACGAAGAAGAGAACCTCCCAGACGGCGACACCTTGGAGCCGCGTCTGCGGCGTGGTGAGAAGGGGCGTATGCCAGCCCATGTAGATGCCGACCGTGACCGCTGCGAGCACTCCCGAGACGCCGATCGCCAGAGCGGGCAGAAAGGCGAAATACCCGCTGAGGACCGAGATGGTGATCTCGACGGGCGGGTTGTCGATGCGGCGCCGCACCTCGCGGATGACGAAACCGACAGCGAGGCCGACGGCGATGCCCCCGAACACGCTGAAGACGAACCGCCACGAGGCCTCGACCAGCGAGAAGCTGCCGGTCAGGACCGCGGCCACGGCGAAGCGGTAGGCGACGAGCGCCGTCCCGTCGTTGACGAGGCTCTCCCCCTCGATCACGGCGACGAGCTGCCGCGGGAGCCCGAGACGCTCCGCGATCGCGGTCGCGGCCGTCGGATCCGTGGGCGAGACGATCGCACCGAGGACAAATGCGCTCGGCCAGCCGATCCCCGGGATGGCTGCGTGGGCGACCACCGCCACGACGACCGTCGTGGTCAGGACGAGCCCGACCGCCAGGAACGAGATCGGCCGGATGTTCGCGCGCAGCTCGCGGAGCGAGGTGAAGAACGCGCTCCCGTACAGCAGCGGCGGCAGGATGGCGACGAGGACCAGATCGGGGGCCAGCTCGATCTCCGGCATGCCGGGAACGAACCCGAGCGCGAGACCACCGAGGACAAGCAGGATCGGATAGGGGACGCGCACGATCTGGGCGAGAGCCAGGAGCGCCGTCCCCGCCGCCAGGAGGCCGAGGAGGACCAGGCTGTCGGTGGCCGAGAACTCCATCCGGCGTCCATCCTACGAACGCGTACAATCGAGGCGTGGGAGTCGCGTACAGCTCTCCCGACTCGCCCTTCACGCGGATCACGGTCGTGTACCGGTGCCCGTGCGGCGCTGTGGTCTCCGAGGTCGGACGGCACGCCGCCGAGGGGCCCGAGGGCTGGGAGCAGGCGCGCCCCGACGCCTACATCTGCGCGCACTGCGCGGAGCTGAAGCGCGCCGGGAAGCTCCCGGCGGCCACGGCCTAGTCGGCGACGATCGCGGCCGCAGGGCCTTCCATGCCCGCCAGGCGTGGGACGACCTCGAGAACGCTCTCGCGTGCGCACCAGGCGATGTCGTCGAGGATGGCCTCCTGCCGAGGGTTCTCGGCCGCGCGCAGGGCGTCCTCTGCACTACCGAAGGACCGCGCGAGGCGGACCGCCGTCTCGGCGGCGTCGGACCGCTCGCCGCCGAGGAGCTCCGCGATGCGTCCCGCGCAGTAGGCGTCGTCGATGGTGAAGCGGCCGTCGACGCCGGCGCAGATCACCTCCACGTCTCCGCCCGCCGCGAGCGCGGCCGCCGCGACGGCCTCGAGGTTCAGGAGGCTCCCGACGAGGACGTGCTCTGCGTTGGCGGCCGCGGTCACGATCGCCCGCGTGCCGTTGGTCGTGGTCAGCACGAGCGTCTCGGCCCGCGGCTCGACGAAGTCCGCCGGCGAGTTGCCCAGGTCGAAGCCGGGAATCGCCTCGGCGCGGCGCTCGCCCGCGAGCACCCCCTCCTCCATCCCCGCGCGAAGCGCCCGGGCCTCCTCGATCTCGGCGCAGCAGAGGACGCGGCGATAGCCCGAGCCAAGTGCCTGGGCGATGGTGGACGTCGCGCGGAGGACGTCGACGACGACTGCGACGGGCGCGCGCTCGGCCTCTAGCGGGCGTGAAGGCGACGTGCACGCGCATCGGCCCGAGACCTTACACCCCGTGGATACGATGGCTCGAATGGCAACGCCGGAGCGCATTCAGACCCGGACCTGCTATCGCCATCCGGGCCGGGAGACGGCCGTTAGCTGCTCCAACTGCGGCCGCCCGATCTGCCCCGACTGCATGGTCTACGCACCCGTCGGGATCAAGTGCCCCGAGTGCGCGGGCCAGCCGACCGGCGCCAAGGCGGCCACGAGGCGGATCGGCCGCGTGGGCGCCGGGACGGGCGCACTGGTCACCAAGACACTGATCGGGATCAACGTCGCCGTCTTCCTGATCTCGATCGCAGAGGGCTCGGGCGGCTTCCAGCCGGCGCAGTCGTTCATCAACCGTTGGGCGCTGAACGGCTTCGCGGTCTCCGAAGGCGAGTGGTACCGCCTGATCACGAGCGCGTTCCTGCACGCGAGCGTGCTCCACATCGCGTTCAACATGCTCATGCTCTGGTGGTTCGGCCAGGCGCTCGAGAGCGCCCTGGGGCGCGTCCGGTTCCTCGGCATCTACCTCGTCTCCGCGCTCGCCGGCTCTGCCGGGGCGCTGCTCCTCTCGGGCGAGTTCGTGAACACCGTCGGCGCGTCGGGGGCCGTCTTCGGGATCCTCGGTGCAGGCCTCGTGCTCGAGCGGAAGCAGGTCTACGTCTTCGGAGGCGGCGCGCTCTTCGTCGTCATCCTCAACGTGGCGTTCACGTTCGCCGTCTCGAACATCTCGATCGGCGGCCACCTGGGCGGCCTGGCGGGCGGAGTGTCCGCGATGCTCGCCCTGTCGGTGGCCGGCCGCCACCCGGTCTATGGGCGGCTCGACCCCATCGCGGTGCTGTCGCTCCTGGGCATCGCGGCGGCCAGCGTCGTCATCGCGTACATGCGCGTCCGCGGATATTCCTGAGCCGGGAACTTTTGGACGCGTCCGTCCGTCCAAGCTCGCGATGAACCGGATTCTCGTCCTACTCGCCGTCGCTCTCCTGGGCCTGACCGCCTGCGGCGCGGGCGAGGACGCCGGCTCCGACGGGCCCGCCGAGCCGACGACCTCCGAGCCCACCGCCTTGCCGGACGTCGCCCGCATCGTCTGCGACGAGAACGGGGCGCGGCTCGAGACTCCCTCCGTCAAGGCGCAGCCCGACGGGATCCACTTCGAGATCGTGAACGAGGCCGGCGGCGAACGCTCCCTCTCCATCCAGAACGCCGAGGGCACCGGGACGGGGATGGGCATCCCCGCAGGCACCTCGACCCAGGTTGTCGACATCGAGCCGGGTGCGCTCACCGTCTCCTGCACCGATCCTGCCACCGAGCCGGGCGCCGGCGAGGCGCTCGAGGTCGTGGACGAGGACGGCATCTGGGTCTCGACCCGTCTCGGCTGTGCCGAGCAGTTCTCGCAGGTCCTCGACTACATCCAGGGCGCCTCCGGCGAGACCACCGATCCACTCGTGGCCGCCAGGAAGGCCGTCGAGGGCTTCGGGCTCGAGCCCGACGACGTCTTCGAGCGCGCGGGCTATCCCGACACGGACACCGCCAGGGTGCGGATGGTGCGGGGCAGCGAGCCGGTCGCGATCGTCGACCTGATCGACGACGGCACCGGCAAGTGGCTCGTGAGCATGGTCACGGGCTGCAGCTCCCTCGAAAACTGAGCGGCGACCGCTAGGGTCTCGCCTCGTGATCGAGGCGCACACCCTCACCGACGGCGGTCAGACCGCGCCCGAGGTCGCCGAGCGGCTCGCCGGCTTCCTCCGGGCAGCCGAGCGGAGCCTCGATTTCGCGCTCTACGACTTCGACCTCGAGCAGCCGACCGCGAAGATCGTCGCAGACGAGATCGTGGAGGCAGAGCAGCGGGGCGTCGCGGTCCGCCTCGCATTCAACGTCGACAACGAGAAGCCGCCGCCGCTCTTCCCCCCTCCCCGCGGCAAGCCGAGCCTGATCGACAGCCTGGAGGTGCCGACCAAGCCGATCCCGGGAGTCCCCGACCTCATGCACCACAAGTTCGCGGTCCGCGACGGGAGCACCGTCTGGACGGGCTCGACGAACTGGACCGACGACTCCTTCACGCGCTGCGAGAACATCATCGTGGTCGTCGAGTCGGAGCCCGTCGCGGCCGCGTACACAAAGGATTTCGAGCAGCTCTGGACGACCGGCTCGGTCGAGCAGAGCGGGTTCGTCGACCCGTCTCCGATCGACGTGGGTGGGCGCGAGGTACGCGTCTGGTTCTCCCCGGGGCACGGAGAAGCGCTCGCCACCCGCATCGCGCACCGGATCAAGCGGGCGCGGCAGAGGGTCCGCGTTTGCTCGCCCGTCCTCACCTCCGGCCCGATCCTCGGCGCGCTGGCGGAGTGCGTCTCCGACGGGAAGGTGGACATCACCGGCGTCGTCGACGGCACGCAGATGAAGGGCGTCTACCACCAGTGGAAGCTGAACGGGAACTCCACGTGGAAGCTCCCGCTCGTCGAGCGCGTCCTCGGGCGCGCCCGCTTCTCGGGCAAGGACTCGACCCCGTACGGCGACGGCGACAACGTGCACGACTTCATGCACGCGAAGGTCACCGTCGCAGACGACCGGGTGTTCGCCGGGAGCTACAACCTCTCCCACTCCGGCGAGCTGAACGCGGAGAACGTCCTCGAGATCCGCGATGCCGAGCTTGCCGACCGGCTCGCAACGTGGATCGACGGCGTGCGGGACCGCTACGGGCCGGCGCCGGTGCCCGAGCTGGACGGGGCTAGCCCCCGACCTGAACCGTCGTGACGCCGCGTTCTGCCAGCGCCGCCTGAGCGGCGGCCAGTCGCGCCAGCGGCACCCGGTACGGCGAGCAGGACACGTAGGCGAGCCCGAGCTCGTGGCAGAAGGCGACCGAGCGCGCGTCGCCGCCGTGCTCGCCGCAGATGCCGAGCTTGATGTCGGGCTTGACGCCGCGTGCGCGCTCGACGCCGATCCGCATGAGGTCGCCGACGCCGCCCGCGTCCAGGGTCTCGAACGGGTTCGCATCGAGAATGCGGTCCTCGAGATAGCGCGTCAGGAACTTGCCCTCGGCGTCGTCGCGCGAGAAGCCGAGCGTCGTCTGGGTGAGGTCGTTCGTCCCGAAGCTGAAGAAGTCGGCCTCTCCGGCGATCTCGTCGGCGCGCACGCACGCCCGCGGGAGCTCGATCATCGTCCCGATCTGGTACTCGAGCTGGCGGTCGGCCTGCTCGAGCTCGGCCGACGCGGTGTCGAGCGTGAGCCGGCGCAGCCGCCGTAGCTCCTCGGCGAACCCGACGAGCGGGTGCATGATCTCGACGAGCGGTGGCTCTCCGCCCTTCTCGGCGACGGCGAGAGCGGCCCGGACGATGGCCCGAACCTGCATCTCGTAGATCTCGGGATAGACGAGCCCGAGCCGGCAGCCGCGCATCCCGAGCATCGGGTTGGACTCGCGCAGCGCACGGATGCGGCGCGCCATGTCCTCCGAGTCGGCTTCCTCCAGCGAGGGCAGGAACTCGTGCAGCGGCGGGTCGAGCAACCGGATGGTCACCGGCAGTCCCGCCATGGCGGCGAGGATTCCCTCGAAGTCCCGCTGCTGGAACGGCAGAAGCTTGTCGAGCGCCGTCCGCCGCTCCTCCTCCGAGGAGGCGAGGATCATCGCCCGTACGAGCGGGAGCCGGTCATCGGCCATGAACATGTGCTCCGTACGGCAGAGCCCGATGCCCTCCGCGCCGAACTCGCGGGCCTTGGCCGCGTCCTCGGGCGTGTCCGCGTTGGCGCGCACCCGCAGGCGTCGCAGCTCGTCGGCCCAGCCGAGCAGCGTCTCGAAGTTCTCGTCGATCTGCGGCGGGACGAGCGGGACGTCCCCGACGATGACGTCGCCGGTGCCGCCGTCGATCGTGAGCACGTCGCCCTCGGCCAGCTCCTCGTCGCCCAGGCGGATCGTCCGGGCGCCGAGGTCGATCGAGAGCGCATCGCACCCCGCCACGCACGGCTTGCCCATCCCGCGCGCGACGACGGCCGCGTGCGAGGTCATGCCGCCGTGCGCCGTCAGCACGCCGCGGGCCTCGATGACGCCGTGGATGTCGTCGGGCGTCGTCTCCGCGCGCACGAGGATGACGTCCTCCCCGGCCTTGCCCTGCTCCTCGGCGCGGTCGGCGTCCAGGACGATCTTCCCGGTGGCCGCGCCGGGCGAGGCGTTCAGCCCCTTCGCGGCCGTCTGGTAGTCGGCCTTCGGGTCGATCATCGGGTGGAGCAGCTGGTCGAGCTGGCCCGCGTCGACCCGAGCGACTGCCTCCTCCCGGGAGATCAGCTCGTCGCCGACCATGTCCACGACGACGCGCAGCGCCGCGGCGGCGGTGCGCTTTCCGGCCCGCGTCTGCAGGAGGTACAGCGACCCCTCCTCGATCGTGAACTCGATGTCCTGCATCTCGCGGTAGTGCTCCTCGAGCCGCGCCATCGTGTCGGAGAGCTGCCGGAAGGCCTCGGGAAAGCGCGCCTCCATGCCCTCGATCGGCTCGGGCGTCCGGATCCCGGCGACGACGTCCTCGCCCTGGGCGTTGACGAGGAACTCGCCCCACATCCCCTGCTTCCCCGTCGAAGGGTCGCGGGTGAACGCCACGCCGGTGCCCGAGTCGTCGCCCTTGTTGCCGAAGACCATCTGGACGACGTTCACCGCCGTCCCCAGGTCGTCGGGGATCTGGTTCGCGCGGCGGTAGACCTGCGCGCGCTGCGTGTTCCACGAGTCGAACACGGCGCGAACGGCGCGGGCGAGCTGCTCGCGCGCGTCCTGCGGGAACGGCTCGCCGGAGCTCTCGGCGTAGATCTCGCCGAAGCGCTTCGCCAGCTCGCGCAGGTCCGACGCATCGAGTTCGACGTCCTGGGAGACGCCGCGGTCCTCCTTCATGGACGCGAGCTCCCGCTCGAAGAGTTGGCCCTCGATGCCGTCGACGACGTTCCCGAACATCTGGATCAGCCTGCGGTACGCGTCGAAGGCGAAGCGCTCGTTGTCGGTCGCCGCGGCGAGCCCCTCGACGGCGTCGTCGTTCAGGCCCAGGTTGAGGATCGTGTCCATCATCCCGGGCATCGAGACCGCCGCTCCCGAGCGAACGGACACGAGCAGCGGGTCGGACGGGTCGCCGAAACGCTTCCCGGTCGTCTCCTCGAGCTGCTCGACGTGCTCCTCGATCTCCTCCCTGAGGCCGTCGGGGAGCTTCCCCCCGAGCTCCATGTACTCGCGGCAGGCCGCGGTCGTCACAGTGAAGCCGGCCGGGACCGGGAGCCCGATCGCGGTCATCTCGGCCAGCCCGACGCCCTTGCCGCCGAGCAGCTCGCGGCCGAGCTCGCCGCCTTCAGAGAAGTCGTAAACGTACGTACTCGCCATCGCCCTGACCCGCAATTCTCCCATCGAGCCGCGTCACATGCACGTTCAGCCTCGACGCACCGAATCCCCCGGCAGGGGAATGGCGCGAAACGCAGACGTCGCCCATTGTGCGGTGAACGGGCTAGGCAGACGCGGGGCGCCGCAGCCTACGTCTCGGCCCGAGAAAGAGGCGGCTCGCACCACGGCCGCCTCTTACTATTTCTCCGTTCAGGCGTTGCGCCGCTCGGCGAACCAGGAAACGAGCCTGATGCCCATCCAGACAGGCGTCAGCAGCACGTAGAACACGAACAGCCCCGCCGCGAGCACGACGAACCAGAACGGCCAGTAGTACCAGGGGATCGACGGCTTCACGGTCACGCAGGCGTATCCACGCGCAGGCGGCGCTCCTCGACGATACGAACGATCCTCCTTGCCGTTTCCTCGATCGCGAGATTCGACACCTCGATCACGGGGCACCCGAGACGCTTGTGGATCGATTCCGCATACTCGAGCTCGTCGTAGATCTCCGCCAGGTCGGCGTAGCGGCCCCCGCCGCCCATCCCGCGGACCCGCTCGCCGCGGATGGCCGCGAGCGCCTCTGCGTCGATCGTCAGCCCGACGACCTTCGCGGGGTCGAGCTTCCAGAGCGCGGCGGGCGGGTCGATGCCTTTCACGATCGGCACGTTGGCCGTCTTGTACCCGAGGTAGGCGAGGTACATCGAGAGCGGCGTCTTCGAGCTGCGGGAGACCCCGACCAGGACGACGTCGGCTTCGTCGAGCTGGTGCGAGCCGGCGCCGTCGTCGTAGCGCACGGCGAACTCGATCGCGGAGATCCGCTTGAAGTAGCTCGAGTCGAGCACGCTGCGCGCCCCGGGCTGCCGGGTCGCCGGCGAGCCGGACACGCGGGCGACGGCCTCGATCGGGTGCCCGAGCAGGTCGCAGTAGTGAAGCCGGTACCGCTTGCAGAGGGCGCGCATCGCTTCGCGGAGCTCGGGCTCGACGAGGGTGAAGAGCACGACGGCCCGGCGGCCGCGGGCCCGTGCGGCGGCGAGATGCACGTCCTCGGGCGCCGCGATCCGCGGATGGCGGACGACCTCGAACTCCTGCCCCGGGAACTGCGCCTCGACGGCCTCGACCACCCGGGCAGCCGTCTCACCGGTGGAGTCCGAGACGACGTGCAGCTCGACGGGCTCGTCCATCTCAGTGCGGGATCTGCGAGAGGTCGCCGAGCGCGCCCACGGCGTCACGGACGTCCAGCAGGAGCCGCAGTCGGTTCGCACGCACCGAGGCGTCGTCGGCCATGACGAGCACGTCGTCGAAGAACCGGTCGATCGGGGGCCCCAGTTCGGCCGCGGCGGCGATCGCTCCGTCGAAGTCGCGTTCGGACATGGCGGCTTCGATGCGTGGCGAAGCCTTGCCGAGCGCCTCGATGAGCGCGACCTCGGCGTCGTCGGTGGCGAGCGAGGCGTCGAGCGCGGCGGCGGCCCCATCGGCCTTTCCGGCAAGGCGGTTCGAGCGGTCGTAGGCCACGAACGCACGGTCGAACTCCTCCGAGGCTGCGCCCGCGGCCAGGGCGCGCGCGAGCTCTGCGACGGCGCCGAGGTCGGTCACCGCCCCGGCCCGCGCGGCGCGGACGAACTCGACCGGCACGTCGAGCACCCCCTCCAGGCGCTCCAACACGAAGTCGGCGACATCCGACGGGTCGTCGGTGACCTCCGCCTGCTGCTCGACCAGCAATGCCAGGTCGCGCGTGACGAGCGCCCCGACGTCGATGCCGAGCCCGCCCTCGACGGCCAGGCGGCACAGCCCGATCGCAGCACGCCGGAGACCGTGCGGGTCGCGAGACCCCGTCGGCCGCTGGCCGAGGGCGAACGCGACGGTGAGGTTGTCGACCTTCTCGGCCGCCGCGAGCACGCGCCCCGGCTCGGTCTGGGGCAGTGGGCCGTCGGCGGAGTCGGGCAGGTACTGCTCGTCGATCGCGGCGCAGACCGCCTCGGGGAAGCCGGCTAGGCGTGCGTACTCGGCCCCGATGTGACCCTCGAGGTCCGGGAACTCGCGCACGAGCTCGGAGGCCTGGTCGGCCTTCGCCAGGCGCGCCGCTTCATGCGAGGCCTCCCCGCCACCCTGCTCGGCGACGAGCTGCACGAGCCGGCCGGTCTTGTCCTCGAAGTTCCCGGCTCCCGCGGCGAAGGTGATCGACCCGAGCTCCTGCGACAGCGCCTCGATCCCCTTTGCGACGTCGCGCTCGAAGCTGAAGTGAGCGTCCTCCAGCCGTCCTTCCAGGACGCGCTCGTTTCCGGAGATGACCGTCGCCGGGTCCCCCCCGTTGGCGACGAAGGCGAACCGTGCGCCCTCCAGCGGGAAGTAGCGCTGGTGGGACTGCATCGCGGTCTGGACGACGAGCGGTGGAAGCTCCAGAAAGCGCTCGTCGAACGTCCCCTCGAGCACCGTGACGCTCTCGACGAGGTAGAGGACCTCCTCCAGGACGCCCGCCGGGTCGCTCCAGTCACCGATCTCGTCGAGCCCCGCGACGATCTGTGCGCGCCGCTCGTCGGGGTCGGGCTCGACGCCGGCCTTGCGCAGAGCTTCCAGGTAGCTCTCCGCATCCTTCACCTTCACCCGGCCGTGGGTGAACCGGTGCCCGAAGGTCTCGCCGCCCGACGGGATGCCGGCAACGTCGGGCTCCACCGTCTGTTCGCCGAGCTTCGTGCAGAGCCAGCGGACGGGCCGCGAGAAGCGCAGACCGTCCTTCTCCCAGATCATCGACTTGGAGAACGACAGGCCACGGACGATCTCGGTCAGCAGCTCGGGAAGCGCCTCCTCCAGCGGCCTCCCGGGCACGACCAACCCGAGAAAGCCGTCGCGCACCTCGAGCTCCTCGGCCGAGATCCCGTGCTTGCGTGCGAACCCGGCGGCGGCCTTCTCTCGCAGATGCTCGGGCGGCCCCTGGACCCACTCGTCGGGGGTGCGCTCCGGCAGACCCTCGACGAGCAGCGCCAGCCTCCGCGGGCCGACGAGTACCCGTCCGCCGGTGCCGCCGAGCGTCGGCAGCCAGCGTTCGGTCAGCTGACGCCCGGCCTCCCTGCACGCCGAGGCCGGAAGCTCCTCGCAGCCGATCTCAAACAGCAGGTTCGGCACTGAGCTCCACGTAGAGCTGGGCGACGCGGCGGGCAAGGTTGCGGACGCGCCCGATGTACGACGCGCGCTCGGTCACCGAGATGGCGCCGCGGGCGTCGAGCAGGTTGAACGCATGGGAGCACTTGAGCACCTGGTCGTAGGCCGGCAGCGGCAGGCCGCGCTCGACCAGGTGTCGGCACTCCTGCTCGTGCTCCTCGAAGCGCCGCGTGAGAGTGTCCACCGGCGCCTCCTCGAAGTTGTAGACCGACCACTGGCGCTCGTTCTCGCGGTAGACGTCGCCCCAGGTGACGCCGGGCGCCCAGACGAGGTCGAACGCGCTGCGCTTGTCCTGGAGGAACATGGCCAGACGCTCGAGCCCGTAGGTGAGCTCCGCCGGGATGAGGTCGAGCTCGAGCCCGCCGAACTGCTGGAAGTACGTGAACTGCGTCACCTCCATCCCGTCGACCCAGACCTCCCAGCCGAGCCCCCACGCGCCGAGCGTCGGCCCTTCCCAGTCGTCCTCGACGAGCCGCACGTCGTGCTTCGTCAGGTCGATCCCGACCGCCTCGAGGGAGGCGAAGTACAGCTCGAGGACGTTCTCGGGCGACGGCTTGAGGAGCACCTGGTACTGGAAGTAGTGCTGGAAGCGAAACGGGTTCTCGCCGTAGCGGCCGTCTGTCGGGCGGATGGACGGCTCGACGTAGGCGGCCCTCCACGGCGCGGGGCCGAGGGAGCGCAGGGCCGTCGCCGGGTTGAAGGTGCCGGCGCCGACCTCCGTGTGGTACGGCTGCATGAGGACGCAGTCCTGGTCGGCCCAGTAGCCCTCGAGCGCGCGGATCATGTCCTGGTAGGTCGGCGCTGCCATCGACGCGGACATGCTACGGGAGCCGCTCCATCACCTTCGCGTCCGGCGGGCCGAACCCGAATTGCTCGTAGAGGCCGTGCGCGTCGGTCGTATGGAGGAGCCACTTCACGCCCGTGAAGCCACTGTTCTCGACCATCTCGCGAACGAGCTCCACACCCAGCCCGCGCCCACGGAGCTCCGGGAGCACGTAGACGTCGGCGAGATAGGCGATCGAGACCCCGTCGGTGAACGCCCGGCAGAACCCGACCTGACGTCCGTCCTGGTAGAGGCCGACGACTCGTTGTGCCTCGCCGACGAGCCGCTCGACGGTCTCGCGAGAGCGGCCGAGCGCCCAGTACGCCTCGGTCGAAAGGAAACGGTGCACCTCGTCGAGGTCGACGCGCGCCGGGTCATCGTCCAGCTCGAACCCGTCGGGAAGCGCTCGGATCATCGCCGAACCTTGCCACGGGACGGAGCCCACAGGCGGGGGAAACATCGGCACAAACTCGGCGCACTCTCGGCACCATGCGCGCGCCCGAGCCCGTTACGCTCATAGCGGGTGGAGGCACGGGGTGGCCCCGGCGCGCGCGCGTGTATCGGTGCCGGTGCGGCCTAGGCGGAAAGCGTCCGCAATCGGAAGCCGCCGTGCTCCTCGTAGGAGGACTCGATCACGCGAAGACACTGCCGGCCCGCGTCTGCTTCGAGCCCCGCCTCACGGGCCTCGGCGAGCGGCCGCTCGAGGAGCGACCGGATGCCGAGAAAGCCCTCTTCGGTCAGCGGCAGCGAGGCACTGGAGCAGTCCTGACACACCGCGCCTCCGGCACGAGCCGAGAAGCCGACCAGCGGCTTGACCTCACCGCATGCCGCACAGCTCGTCAGGTGCGGCAGGTAGCCCGAGAGCCACAGGAGCTTCAGCTGGAAGGAGAGGACGAGCGGCTCCAGGGCAGGCTGCGCCGGGAGCTCGGCCTCGACGTCGTCGAGGAGATCGAGGAAGCGCGTGAGCGCGTGGAACGCCGGCGGCTGTGCCTCCTGCTCGACGAAGAGGCGGAGGACGGCTTCGAGCCCGATGTGCCCGACGGCGAGCCGGTAGGCATCGGTGCGCGAGCGGTCATGGGAGCGCACGAGCTGCGCGCCGCGGACGGTGTGCAGGTCGCCCCGGCCCTCGTGCAGCAGCAGCTCGACGTGCGAGAGCGGCTCGAGGCGGCCGCCGAAGCGCGACTGCGTCTTGCGGACGCCCTTGGCGATCGCGCCGGCCCGCCCTTTCGCGAGCGTATAGAGGTGCAGCACGCTGTCCGCCTCGGAGAAGCGGATAGAGCGAAGCACGACTGCCTCGGTCGTGAACGTGCGCGACGACACTGAGCCAGTCTAGTTGCGCCTTCGGGCGAATCCTTTGACGCGCCCGCTACGTTTTCCCTGGTACTGATGCGAATCCAGATCTACACGACCGCCTGGTGCGGTTTCTGCGAGCGGGCCAAGGCGCTGCTCGACGAGCGGGGCATCCCGTACGAGGAGATACGCGTCGACAACGATCCGGCCTTCAGGGCCAAGCTCCTCGACCTCACCGGGCGCTGGACCGTGCCGCAAGTCGTCATCGACGGCAAGCCTGTAGGCGGATACGTCGAGCTTCGTGAGCTCGACCGGCGCGGCTTCCTGGACGAGCTCGCGGCCTAGTCGCCCGGAGACAGGCGCTCGGCCAGGTACCTGAGCGACAGCGGGTACCGGTATTCGATCCCCATGTGGCCCGCGTCGAAGAGCTCGAAGTGGACGTCGGTCACGCCCACGTCCGCGAGTGCGCGACGGAAGGCCTCGGCGCCGAGATCCAGGTACCACTCGTCCTTGGTGCCGGCGTCGATGTACACGGCCCGAAGCGACCGCAGCGCGTCCGCGTGAAGCGGCGCCATCCGCACCGGATCCTTGGCCAGCCAGCGCTCCCAGACGTCGGGGACGAGCTCCCCCGTGTCGACGTCGAACGGCAGGTGAACGGTTCCGTCGGCGTCCGTCGAGTAGCACGCAGCCATGCACCAGCCGTTCAGGAGGACGCTGTCGCTCGCTTTCGCCAGCGCTGGCCTGCTGCGGAAGTCCTTCCAGAAGCGGTCGAACGATCCGTCGTACTCCTCCCGCAACGCCCGGGCGCACTCGCGGAACTCGGGCAGGTAGCACGTCTCGAACAGCGCGTCGCCCGCGTGAGTCGCCAGCCCACCGAACAGATCGGGTCGGAGCATCGGCGTCACCATCGCCCCGTATCCGCCGCTCGACTTGCCTGCGATGCCTCGGCCCTCCGCCGCCGGCACCGTTCGGTAGCGCCCATCGACCCACGGGACGACCTCGTCGCAGAGGTACGTGTGGTACTTCCCGGTGCCCGGGGAGTCGAGGAACTGGCTGCCGCCGAGCGACGTCCAGCAGTCGACCCAGACGAGGATGCACGGGGGCGCGTCTCCTGCGGCGAAGAGATCGTCGGCGAGCTCCGGGAAGTTGCGGCGGAACGCTGCGCGGTTTCGCCACATGTCGAGCTGGCCGGTGAGGCCCTGGATCATGTAGATCGAGGCGTAGCGGCGCTCCGGCTCGGCGTCGTAGCCGGGAGGCAGGTAGACCCAGAGCGGGCGAACGTGCGGGTCGCCGAGCGGGTTCCCCTTCAGCGCCTCGCTCTCGAAGGCGGTCTCCTCGAAGCGGCCCGCGGGCTCGAACGACCAGGGCTCCACGCCGCGGATGCTAGACGCTCTGGACGAGCGACTGGCAGGCCGGGCAGTACCAGGTGCCGCGCCCACCTGCACGCGTCTTGGCGATCGGCGTGCCGCAGCGCTCGCACGGCTCGCCCTCGCGGCCGTAGACCCTGAACTCGTTCTGCATCTGCCCCCGGCTGCCGTCCGAGCGCCGGTAGTCGCGCAGGGTCGCGCCCTGACGCCGGATCCCCAGGCGAAGCGCCTTGCGGACGCCGTCGCGAACCGCCGCGACATCGGTCTCGCTCAGGTGCCCGGCCGGCGTGAGCGGATGGATCCGCGCGTACCAGAGCGCTTCGTCGGCGTAGATGTTGCCCACGCCTGCGACGGCGCGCTGGTCGAGCAGCGCGGCCTTGACGGGGGCGCGCCGCCCGGCGAGCGCTGCACCCAGGCTCTTCGCAGTGAACCCTCGCTCGAGCGGTTCCCGACCCAGCCTCCTCGACGCGAAGTAGGCGTCGAGGTCGCCCGGCTCGAGGAGATCCCAGGTCCCGAACCTGCGGACGTCGCGATAGATGACGTCCGATCCGTCGTCTAATCTGACAACTGCCCGCACGTGAGGATCGTCCCGGTACCCGTCCGGCGCCGGGTGCAGGACGTTCCCCGTCATCCGCAAATGAACGAGGAGGTGCCGCCCGCTCTCGAACGCGACAATCAAATACTTGCCACGCCTGCGCACGTCTGCGACTCGCTCGCCCTCGAGCTCGGCTGCGACGACCTCTGGCGGCTCGGGCCTGGTCAGCCTCGCATCGAGGACGGCGACGCGGTCGAACCTCCGCCCCTGTAGCCCAGGCGCGAGTGACGCGCGAATCGTCTCGACCTCGGGAAGCTCGGGCATCCGCGCGGTCGCTGCCTAGGCGAGGACCTCGAGCACGATCGGCCGCCGTTCGGGCTCAACGTCCACGATCGAATAGGCGGCCGTGACCTCGTCCACCGCTCGAGCGGCCGATTCCTCGTCACTCGCATGGACCTCGGCAATGGGCGAGCCCGACTCGACAGGGTCGCCCCGCTTGGCCAGGCAGACGACGCCGACCGCGTGGTCGATGGCGTCTTCCTTGCGCACCCGTCCCGCCCCCAGGTGAAGCGCGGCCAGGCCGACGGCGGTGGTTGCGATCGCGCCCACGTACCCGGATGCCGGCGCCGGCACCGGGCGGACGACGGCTGCGCTCGGAAGAGCCTCGCGGCGCGGGTCGCCGTCCTGGGCACGGACCCAGCGCTGGTACACGTCGCGTGCGGCGCCGTCGGCAAGCGCCTCCTCGGCCCGTCGTCGTCCCTCGGCGACGTCGATGCCGAGGTCCGAGAGCGCCAGCAGGTGCGCCGAGGCGCCGACAACGAGCTCGACGAGATCGGGAGGCCCCTCCCCGTCGAGCGTGTCGAGGACCTCGGCGATCTCGAGCGCGTTGCCGACCGAGCGCCCGAGCGGCTGGTCCATGTCGGTGAGCTCGCACACGACCTCCCGGCCGGCCCTCCGGCCGAGCTCGACCATGGCCTCGGCCAGCTCGCGGGCGTCGTCGAGCGTCTTCATGAAGGCGCCGTCCCCGACCTTGACGTCGAGGACGATTGCGTCTGCGCCCCCGGCGATCTTCTTGGACATGATCGACGAGGCGATGAGCGGGATGATGTCCACCGTCGCGGTCACGTCACGGAGGGCGTACAGCTTCTTGTCCGCCGGCACGAGGTCGGCGGTCTGGCCCACGATCGCCATACCCACCTCGCTGACCTGGCGGATGAACTCGTCGCCGCCGAGCTCGATGCGGAAGCCGGGGATCGCCTCGAGCTTGTCGAGCGTGCCGCCCGTGTGGCCGAGCCCGCGGCCGCTCATCTTGGCGAAGGGCACGCCGCAGGCTGCGACGACGGGCCCGAGCGCGATCGAGGTCTTGTCGCCCACGCCGCCGGTCGAGTGCTTGTCGACGACCTTCCGGCCGAGGGCCGACAGGTCGATGGTCTCTCCGCTGCGCACCATCGCGTCGGTGAGCGCGTGCGTCTCTGCGGGTGTCAGGCCCCGGAAGTACGCGGCCATGCAGAACGCGGCCATCTGGTAGTCCGGCACGTCGTCGCGCGCGTAGGCGAGGACGAGCTCGCCGATCTCCTCGGCGGTGAGCTCCGCGCCGTCGCGCTTGCGCTGGATCAGCTCGGCGGGAGGGATCACGCTGCGCGTCGTGTGGCGACGATCACGGCTGGACGAAGGGCTCGCCCGGGATGCCGCGCCGGGGCGCCTTGCCTCCGAGCCAGACGTTGACCGTCGCACCGACGTCCGCGAACTCGCCGTCGTGCCGATGACCGGCCGCGTTTTTCCCCTCGACGTAGGCGAGGAGCAGTGCGTGCTCCCGCGAGTGATCGGTCGAAGGCGTCGTCGGGTCGCACCCGTGGTCGGACGTGAGGACGAGGAGGTCGCCCGGCCGCAGGGCATCGAGGATGTCGGGCAGGCGCCGGTCGAAGTCCTGCAGGCACCGGTGGAAGTTGACCGGGTCGTTGCGGTGCCCCCAGAGCATGTCCGTCTCGACGAGGTTCGCGAAGATCAGGCCCTGGTCCACCTCCCGGAGCAGCGTCTCGATCCGCTTGATGCCGTCGATGTTGGACTTCGTCGGGTGCGAATGGTCGACGTCGACGCCGGCGAAGATGTCGTGGATCTTGCCGACGCCGTGCACCTCGTTCCCCGCCTCGCGCACGAGCGTCAGGTAGTTGGGCTGCCGCGGCCTGAGCGACCAGTCGTGACGGTTGGGAGTCCGCGTGTAGCTCCCGGGCTCGCCGATGAACGGCCGGGCGATCACACGTCCGACCGCGTCCTTACCGGTGAGGATCTCACGGGCGATGCCGCAGGCCTCGTACAGCTCGTCGAGCGGAATCGTCTCCTCGTGGGCGGCGATCTGGAAGACGGAGTCCGCGGACGTGTACACGATCCACTTCCCGGTGCGCTGATGCTCCTCGCCGAGCTCCTCGATGATCTCGGTCCCTGACGCGGCCTTGTTGCCGATCACGCCGCGGCCCGTACGGTGGGCGAACTCCTCGATCACGGCCGAGGGAAAGCCGTGCGAATACGTCGGCATCGCCACCGGAGTGACGATGCCCATCAGCTCCCAGTGGCCTGTCGTCGTGTCCTTGCCCTTCGAGCGCTCGAAGAGCCTCCCGGCGATAGCAGGGGCGTGCTCGAGGGGCGGGCAGCCCTCCAGATCCTCGATGTTCCCGAGGCCGAGCTGTTCGAGGTTGGGGAGGTCGAGCCCGCCGACGGCCTTTGCGACGTTGCCCAGAGTGTCGGACCCCTCGTCGCCGTACTCGTGCGCATCCGGGAGCTCGCCCGCACCAACCGCGTCCAGCACGATCACGCAGGCGCGCGGCATACGGCTATTCTAAGGTCGCGATGGAAACCGTCCTCGGCCTCTTCGGCATCGCCTTCTGGATCGCGGGAACGATCTCGCTTGCCGCAGGCGTTACCTACCTCGTCGTCAAGCTGTTTCCCGGCGACGACGCCGCCGCGCCGAAGCCCCAGTCCTAGCCGGTTTCAGGTCACCGGCTCGAGCGGCAGCGCCTGCTCGAGCGGCACGAACGGGAGATCGTGCGCCTCGGCCACGGCCTCGTAGGTGAGCTTCCCGTCGAAGACGTTCATCCCACGCCACAGCGCCCGGTCGCGCACGACGGCCTCACGGACGCCCAGGTCGGCGATCGCCTCGACGTACGGGAGCGTCATGTTCGTGAGCCCGAAGGTCGAGGTGATCGGAACGGCGCCGGGCATGTTGGCGACGCAGTAGTGGACGATCCCGTCGACCTCGTAGATGGGATCCGAGTGCGTCGTCGGCCGTGACGTCTCGAAGCATCCGCCCTGGTCGATCGCGACGTCGACGAGGACGGCGCCGGGCTTCAGGCCGGCGAGCATGTCGCGCGTGATGAGCTTCGGGGCACGGGCCCCCGGGATCAGCACGGCGCCGATGATCAGGTCGGCGTCGGCCACCGCCAGCTCGATCTGGAGCCGGTTCGACATGCACAGGGTGATGCGCCCGTCGAGCATCATCTCGAGGTCGCGCATGCGCTCGACCGACTTGTCCATGATCCAGACGTCCGCCTGCATCCCCACGGCGATGAGCGCCGCGTTGTAGCCGACGATCCCGCCGCCGAGGACGACCACCTTGGCGGGCGGCACGCCGGGCACGCCGCCGAGCAGCAGCCCCCGGCCGCCCTGAGCCTTCTCGAGCGCCCAGGCGCCCATCTGCGTGGCCAGCCGGCCCGCGACCTCGCTCATCGGCGCCAGCAGGGGAAGCCGTCCGTCGTCGGTCTCCACGGTCTCGTAGGCGATGCAGGTCGAGCCGCTCGCGATCAGGGCGCGCGTCAGCTCTTCGTCGGCCGCGAGATGCAGGTAGGTGAAGAGGACGAGGCCCTCGCGCAGCCGGCCGTACTCTTCCGGGAGAGGCTCCTTCACCTTCAGCACCATGTCCGCCGTCGCCCAGACGTCCTCGACGGATGCGATCTGCGCGCCGACGTTCACGTAGTCCGAGTCGGGGAACGCGCTGCCGATCCCGGCGCCCGCCTCGACGACGACCTCGTGGCCGCGCTGCCTCAGCTCGCCCGCGCCGGCAGGCGTGAGCGCGACCCGATACTCGTCCTGCTTGATCTCCTTGGCGACGCCGATCCGCATGAGGCGGGCCAACGATAACCGAAGCGCCCGGCCAGGATGGCCGCATTTGCACGGAGTTCTCCGACCGGTGGGCGAAGGAGAGCGGCGTCAGGCCGTTCGGGTGCGCGCGATCGCCCCGGCGGCGAACGCAGCTGCGAAGAACCAGGGGTCGTCGTCTGGTCCGCGTCCCATGTGCGAGAGCGGGAGCCCCGCGCACGCCTCCTGCCAGCCCGAGACGTCGACCACCTCGAGGCCCTCGACGCCGGAAGGAGCATCCAGGCCTGCGGGCCAGGCGACCGGCACCGCGCCCGGGATCAGCTCGAGCGCCGCAACGGTGTGGTGCGAGAGCCCACGGTGGCGCTCGCGGGCATCGGCCTGCGAGACGCGCGGCGCGAGCACCGGGGACCCGCCCAGCGCCCCGGCCGCATTCGCCGCGTCGGCGGCCGCAAGACCGCCGTGCCCGTAGCGCGATCCGGTCCCGACGACGCCCGGGCCGATCCCACACACGACCGCGTCAGCGCCTGCCCCGAGGCAGGCGAGCAGTGCCGAGGCGGCCGAGACGCAGGCGAGGTCTCCGCCGAAGCAGGGGCCGACCGCGGCGGTCGCCTTCAGATAGCCCTTCTCGCGAAGGACGCGAACCGTGTCGGAGAGCGCCACGGGCAGCGCCCCACCAGGAAGCTGGACGTACGCAACGGCCAGGTCGCGGCCGAGCGCGGCGCACACAGGCGCGAGCTGGCTGTGGAGCGAGCAGCAGACGACCGGGAGCCCACCGAGCGAATCGGGCGTGGTCTCGCGGGCTTCCTCCTCGGCATGGACGACCGCATGCTGGAGCGGCGTATACGGGAGCTTCATCACGTGCGCGCCTGCCTCCGCGGGCAACTCGAGCCCGCGCGTGAGGTTCGCGTAGAGGACGTCGAAGCCGCCGCTTCCGAGCTCGAGGTCGAGGGCCTGGACGTTCACGAGCACGTCGTCCCCGAGCGCAACCGGCCCCGTCAGCTCCGGATAGGCGATGCACGGCCGCCCGTCGACCTCGAGCCTGACGAGGCCGTCGTGTCGCTCCCGGATCTCCGTGACGGTCCCGCGCCGGAGCGTGACCATGCTCAGGCGCTCGCGCGCGCCGCCTCGACCAGCGCGAGCGTCACCCCGACCATCGCCTCCAGGTCGGCGACGGCGATCTCCTCGTCGGCGGTGTGCACGTTCGTCATCCCGTTCGCCATGTTCACGCAGTGCAGCCCGCGCTCGTTGAAGACGTTCGCGTCGGCGCCGCCTCCCACCAGAACTTCACGCGGCTCGAACCCTGCGCGCTGGAGCGCACTGCGGGCGAGAGCGAGCGCGGGATCGTCCGCCTCGAGCCTGTAGCCGCGGTACTTGTCCTCAACCGTCGTTTCGACCTCGCATTCGCTGAGCGAGGCGGCGAACGCGAAGCAGTCGAGCATCTCCTGGACGAGCGCGGAGAGCTTCTCCTCGTTGCGCGAGCGCGCCTCGACAGCGAGTCGGCAGCGCTCGGGGACGACGTTGAGGGCGCTCCCGCCGTCGATCAGGCCCGCGTTGGCGGTCGTCTCGTCGTCGATCCGGCCCAGGCGGAGGTCCGAGATCGCCCGCGCTGCGGCGACGATCGCCGACCTGCCGTCCTCGGGGTTGATGCCCGCGTGGGCGGGCCGCCCCGTGAAGACGACGTCGAGCGCCCGACCGGACGGCGCGCCGACGACGATGTCCCCGACGGTGCCTGAGTAGTCGTAGACGAACCCGAGCCTGGCCTCGAGCCTGGTGTCGTCGAAGGCGAAGGCGCCCTCCAGCCCGGTCTCCTCGCGCGTGGTGAACAGCAACTCGACCCCCGCGTGGCGCCGGCCTTCGGTGAGAAGCAACCTCGTGGCCTCGAGCAGCACCGCGACGGCGGCCTTGTCGTCGGCGCCGAGGATGGTGGCGCCGGCGTTCGTGACGACACCGTCCTCGACCACGGGCTCGATCGGGCCGCTCGGGGGCACCGTGTCGAGGTGCGCGCAGAGGAAGATCCGCTCGCCGCCCTCCTCGTTCGCCGGCAGCCGGGCGAGGACGTTGCCGAAGTCGTCCGTCTCCGACTCGATCCCGAGGCCGCGGAGGTACTCGCGGACGCGATCGGCGACCGCCTCCTCTTCGCCGGAGGGACTCGGGATGGCCGCGAGCTCGAGGAAGAGCGGGAGTACGTCCGAGGCCCAGGTGATCGACACGCGGGCGATTGTAGGCGCGAGGCCCGCGGCAGGCGCCGGACGCCCCGCCGGGCAGGGGCGGGGCGTCCAGGGAACGCCTATGGGCGACGCTAGCTCTGCGAGCAGTCGTACGGGCCCTCGCCGGGAGGCGTCGGGGCCGTCCCCTCGAGCGCCCAGGCGAAGACGAACGCGAGCGCGTCGACGTCGCAGTCCGAGAGCACGGGGTCGCCGAGGTCCGGCCACCCGTAGCCCATCAGGTCGGTGCTCTCGAGCAGGTTCGTCGCGTGACCGAGGCCGAGCGCGTGCCCGACCTCGTGGAGCGTGACCCAGCCGAGGTACTCGGGGTCGTACGGATCTTCGCCGAGGCTCGGCGGCAGGTCCGATCGCACCAGGATGTTCGGACACTTGTGATCGCCGCAGATCGCGTAGCCGCCGAACACCACGCCTCCGGCGGTCGGGACGTAGTGGACGATGATGTCTGCGGCCTGGCGCTTGGCGCCGGTCACGTTGCGCAACGTGATCAACCCGTCGAAGCACTCCTGGAGAGTGCTCGACCACGTCGCGATCGCCCCGTTGATCGCCGCCAGCTGCTCGGCGGTCGCGCTCGGGTGCGCCTGGACGGCGATGGTGAGGCTCGTGTGATCCCACCAGTAGCCGGGATAGAAGTTGTTCAGGATCACGAGCCCTTCGGCGTTGGACTCGGGCAGATTGCAGGTGGGCAAGCGGCTGCTCCCGGGCTCCTTCTTCCCCGCGGTGGCAACGGCGGGCACGAGGAGCGCGAGGCAGGTCGCAAGCACGAGGAAACCTCTCAAGACGCGCATGGCGACCCCCTTTGCGAAGCGGTACGAAAACGCCGCATCTGCCCTCACAGACGCCCGTGGGCGAGAAACCGTGCGCGGCGGCGGGCTAGTGGCCGGCGGCTGCGGTGACCCTGCCCCGCTCGCGGGCGCGCTGGAGGGCGGCGCCGACGAAGTCGCGAAACAGCGGCGCCGGGCGGGTCGGGCGGGACTTGAACTCCGGGTGGAACTGGCTCGCCACGAACCAGGGATGGTCGGGGAGCTCGACGATCTCCACGAGGCGGCCGGACTGGAACGTGCCCGAGACGACGAGGCCCGCCTCGACGAGGCCCGGGCGGAAGTGGTTGTTGACCTCGTAACGGTGCCGGTGGCGCTCGTGGATGACGGCCTCGCCGTACGCGGCATGCGCGCCCGTGCCCTCTTCGAGGTCGACCGCGTCGGCGCCGAGCCGCATCGTGCCGCCGAGATCCTCGATCTCCTTCTGCTCGGGCAGGAGGTCGATCACCGGGTAGGGCGTTTCCGGGTCCATCTCGGTCGAGTTGGCTCCGTCGAGGCCGACCACGTGCCGCGCGAACTCGGAGACGGCCACCTGCATGCCGAGGCAGATGCCGAGATACGGGATACCGTTCTCGCGCGCGACGCGGCAGGCGGTGATCTTGCCCTCCCAGCCGCGCGACCCGAAGCCGCCGGGGACGAGCACGCCGTCGACGTCCTCGAGCTCGGCGGTTGCCTCCTCGAGGCTCATGCCCTCGGCGTCGAACCAGCGCACCTTCACGTCGACGCGGTGGTGGATGCCGGCGTGCTTGAGCGCCTCGTGGACGGAGAGGTACGCGTCGTGGAGCTTCACGTACTTGCCCACGAGGGCGATCTGCACCTCGCCGCTGCGCTCGCCGATCCTCACAGCGAGATCGTCCCACTCGCCCAGATCCGCCTCGACATCGGGTAGGCCGAGCTTCTGCACGACGAGCGTGTCGAGGCCCTCGTCGCGGAGCGCCTGGGGCACGAGGTAGACGTCGCTGACGTCCTCGTTGGCGATCACGGCCTTGGGGTCGACGTCGGCGAAGAGCGCGATCTTCTCGCGAATGTCGCGCGAGAGCGTGTCGGCCGAGCGGCAGATGACGACGTCCGGATGGATACCGATGCGCCGGAGCTCGTTGACCGAGTGCTGGGTCGGCTTGGTCTTGAGCTCGCCCGCCGTCTCGATGAAGGGGACGAAGGTGACATGGAGGTAGACGACGTTCTCTTGCCCGACCTCGCGACGGAACTGGCGGATCGCCTCGAGGAACGGCAGCGACTCGATGTCGCCCACCGTCCCGCCGATCTCCGAGATGACGACGTCGGTGTCGCTCACCTCGGCCACGCGACGGATGCGGGCCTTGATCTCGTTCGTGACGTGCGGGATGACCTGCACGGTCGAGCCGAGGTACTCGCCCTTGCGCTCCTTGCGGATGACCGAGTACCAGATCGAGCCCGAGGTGTGGTTGGCGTTCCGCGAGAGGTTCTCGTCGACGAAGCGCTCGTAGTGGCCGATGTCGAGATCGGTCTCGGCGCCGTCCTCGGTGACGAAGACCTCGCCGTGCTGGAAGGGGCTCATCGTGCCGGGATCGACGTTCAGGTACGGGTCGAACTTCTGCACCTGCACGCGAAGCCCGCGCGCCTTCAGGAGCCGGCCGAGCGAGGCCGCCGAAATGCCCTTGCCGAGCGACGAGACGACGCCGCCGGTCACGAACACGTACTTCGTCGGGCGGTCTCTCACGGCTTCCTCCCGAGGGCGTCGAGCTCGCGCAGCCCGGGAGTCCGCTCGATGAGTCGGCCGAGGGACGTGCGCTCTCCGAGGAGGTTGAGGCCTGCGAGCGTTGCGATCGCGGCCAATCGTGAAAAACCGTGGAAGCGGTCCACGGACTTCAAGCCTACCACGGCCCCGAGCGTATTCGATCCGGCGTCCCCCAGCATCGTCCTCTCCGCGAGATCGTAGGGAAGCAGCAGGACGGCCAGCCCGACCGGGGCGCCGAGCGGGCCGGCAGCGAGGAGGTAGGCCTTCAGGCACCGGCCCGGCTTCGTGTCGAGCTGGTTGAAGAAGTTGGCAGAGAGCGCGAAGAGCAGCGCGCCGCTCAGCGACCGCGTCCGGAGGAGGCCCACGAGCGGGATCCCGACGGCCTTGAGGACGCCGGTCGTCCGCCGCGCGCGCAGGTGCTCCCGGAAGCCACGCTGGTGGCCGCCGTAGAGGTCGTCCAGGAACCCGAGGAGCGTGACGAGCGTGATGCCGGGGTCGCCCTGGTTGGCGGTCGTCCACCCGATCAGCGGCAGCCGGTAGCCGCGGAAGTTGACCGCGAGCGGGCCCGCCGCGAGCACGGCGTCGACGAGCTGGCGGCCGCGATGGACGAAGCCCGCCCGGTCGCGGCCCGTCTCACGGTGGTCGAGGTCGAGCTCGATCTCCTCGAACGCGAGGCCGGCGCGAACCGCGTCGATCGTCATGCGCACCTCGCAGCCGAAGCCGGGCGCGAGCGGGAAGCAGGCCGCGCGGGCGCGCGCGCTGACGAGCCGCTGGCCCGAGAGCGGCTCCCGCGGCGCGACGCCGGTGCGCAGGCGAACGAGCTCGCGGCCCACGCGCTTGGCGACCCCGAAGCCGCCGCCGATCCTGCGCCGGAAGGCCGCCACCGCAAGATCGGCCTCGCTCTCTAAGAGCGGCCGGAGCGTGCCGCGCAGGTCGGCATCGCAAAGGAGGAGCCGGCCCGGCGGCGCGGCACGCTCCCCCGCGGAGAGAGCTTCGCCCTTGCCGAGTCGCTCGACCCTGATCACGACGGCGCCCGCGGATTCGGCCCGGCGCGCCGTTCCGTCCTCCGAGCGCCCGTCGACCACGAGGATCTCGGCGTCGGGAAAGTCCTTCCGCAGGGCTGCCACGGTCTCCCCGATCCTTTCCTCCTCGTTGCGCGCCGCGACGAGGACGGTCAGGGCGTCGAAATCCCTACTCACCCTCGTCCGTGACCGGTTCGAACGGCGGGACGATCCCGTCTGCCTCGTCGCTGACCCCGTAGTGGCCCGGCTCGGCGCCGTCGAGCAGGAGCGCGAGCGCGAGCCGCCCGGCCGCCTCGTCCACGTCGTCGACGCTCGAGATGCCCTGGTCGCGGTAGAAGGCGATCATCGCCGGGTCGTCCTCGCTCGCCGCGGTGCCGACCACGGGGATCCCGGCGTCGTCCAGGCCGCGCACGAGGCCTTCCATCAGCGAGGTCGTCGCCTCGGCCTCGGCCGCCGCCTCGTCGTCGCCGTTCGCATCGTCGGGAGGCATCCAGGTGAGAACGACGACGGCCGAATCCACGGCCGGGGCCTCCGGTCCCTCCCGCTCCTCGACCAGCTGCGAGGAGAGCGCGTCCCAGAGCGGCGTCTCCCCGCTCTCGGCGAGCTCGCGCCCCAGCTCGCGCCCCAGCTCCGAGTAGTCGCCGTCGTCGCCCGCGTAGCCGGCCAGGACCTCGTCCCCCTCGAGCGTGGAGTCGAGGTCCGTGCCGTCCACGGGGACGTTGAGCGCGACCACCCGGGCCGGAGAGCCGGCGTCCGCGTCGGCGAGCGTGCGCTCGATGTCCGCACGCGCGCTTCCGTCGGAAGGGCCGAGGAAGATCATCGCGACGTTCTCCCCTTCGAGCCGGCCGGACATGAGCGCGGGATATGCCCGAGCAAGGAGCTCCTCGGAGCCCTCGCCGCGCAGGTTCGCCGCGTCCTCTGCCGCGCGCGCCGCTTCGAGATCCTGCTGGAGACGCTGGTTGTCGTTGCGGAGGTTCTCCTCCTCGAGGCCTTCGCTCGCGTCCGTGACCCGGCCGGAGACCGCCACGCCGAGCAGGATGCCCACTGCGAGCGCGACGAACACCGCGGCCAGCGAAGCCACGTGGTAGCGGAGGCCGAACATGGGGCCAGCCTAGTTGAGGATCAGAGCGAGGCGGCGGTCTGGCAGAGGTCCTGCAGCCGGATGAGCGCCCGTTCCGGGAGGCTCGGCCCGAAGCCTCTCGCGCCTTCGAACACCAGGCGGAGATCCGACCCCGAAACGGAGATCGTGGCGCGCGTCCGGCCCGTGCCGGCGTTGTCGAGGCTGACGGCGACGTCGAGGCCCTGCTTGACGTCGTGCCAGGCCAGCTCCCATTCCTCGACGACCTTGGTGATGACGATCAGGCCCTCGCCCTCCGGGCGCCGCAGCCAGCCCGGCGACTTGGCGCGGACGACCTGCCAGCGCGCGTTCTCGGCAAGGCCACGCCTGTCGGGCTTCACGCCCGTGTATGCGGGCCACCAGTCGGGCAGGTGGTACGGCTCGGCGACGAGCGCCCAGGCGTCGCGGCGGTCGGACTGGAGCTCGCCGGTCGCCTCGACGCGGCTCATTCGAGGCCGACGAGCGACCGCAGCCGCTCGACGACCTGCGAGATGAGGTCGCGGAGCTCGGGCGAGGCGATCAGGACGGCCGCGACCGCTGCAACCGACGCGAGCGTGAAGGTCAGCACCATCCCGAGGCCCACCCGCGGCCGGAAGAGCCTCGAGACGCCCCGCGCATCGACGAGCTTCTCCCCCACCTTCAGGCGGGTCAGGAACGTCGAGGACATGCCCGCGCGGTTCCGCTCGAGGAACTCGATCAGGTTGAAGCGCGTCCCGACCGCGACGATCAGCTCGGCGCCCTTGTCGTAGGCAAGGAGCATGGCCGCGTCCTCGGAGATCCCCGTCGTCGGGATGACGGTCGAGGGCAGCCCCAGCTGGTCGAGCCGCTCGCGCCCTGGCGCGCGGCCGTCCGGATAGGCGTGGACGACGAGCTCGGAGCCGAGCTGGAGCGTCTTGTCGGAGACGGAGTCCATGTCGCCGACGATCACGTCCGGCTTGTAGCCCGCCGCGACGAGGGTGTCGGCGCCGCCGTCGACGCCGATGAGCACCGGCTTGAAGTCGGCGATGTAGGGCCCGACGATCTGCAGATCGCGGCGCGTCTCCGCGCTCCGCGCGACCACGAGCGCGTGCCGGTCGCGGAAGCGCGTCCGCATCTGCGGCATCAGCACGTCCTCCGAGAGAAGCGCCGCCTCCTCGCGGAGGTGGCGAAGGGTGTTCTCGGCGAACGCCTCGAGCGCCTCGCTCACGCGGCTGCGCTGCTCGTCGAGGTCGCGCGAGAGCTCGTCCGCAGCCCGGGCGCGGCCGGCGGCGAGGCGCGAGCCGTTGCGAAAGACGCTCGAGCCGCGGACGACGAGCGGCTCGCCCTCCTTGACCTCGTCGAACAGCTCCGCGCCAGGGGCGTCGATCAGGCACACGCCGCCGAGGACGAGCGCGAGCGGGCCGGCGTTCGGGTAGTCGCCCGTCGAGGACGAGGAGACGTTGACGACGATCCGGACGCCGCTCTCGAGCAGCTCCTCGGCCGAGATGCGGTCGAGGTTCGGATGGTCGATGATCGCGATGTCCGAGGGCCCAAGGCGCTTCACCAGGCGCTTGGTGCGTCTGTCCAGCTTGGCAGTGCCGGTGAACTCGACGAACGTCGCCATCAGCGCCGGAAGGTGGAGAGGAACTCGGCCCCGCCCAGCATACGTTCCAGCTCCTCGCCCCGCTCCTCGTCGGAGAGGCGCTCGATACGGGTATGCGTCGGGTCGCCGGGCACCTTCTCCACGCGGAGATGTCCCTCGGCGGCGCTCGCGATCTGCGGGAGGTGCGTGATGGTGAGGATCTGCGCGCGCTCCGCGAGGCGCTTGAGCGCGTCGGCGACCGCGTGGGCCGTCTGACCGCCGATCCCCGCGTCGATCTCGTCGAAGACGATCGTCGGCTCGCCGGCCGAGGCGTGCGCGACCGCGCGGAGCGCCAGCGCGATGCGGGACAGCTCTCCACCGGAGGCGGTCTCGGCCGCCGGTGCAAACGGGAGACCCGGATTCGGGCGCACGAGGAAGGCGACGCCGTCGCCGCCGGCCGGGCCGAGCTCGCGGTCCGTGAGCTCCACCCGGAACTCCCCATCCCCCATGCCGAGCCCCTGAAGCTCTCCGACAACCGCCTCGGCGAACGTGTCCGCGGACTCGGCGCGAGCAGCCGAGAGGTCCGCTCCGAGCTTTCCGGCGCGCGCCTCCGCCTGGGCGACCGCGCGCTCCGCCTCTTCCAGCGGGTCGACGCCCGCCTCGACCTGCGCCAGCTCGGCCTGCGCCTCCGCGGCGCGGGCGAGCAGCTCCTCCGTCGTCGCGGCCCCGAAGCGGCGGCGCGCTTCCGCGACCCGCTCGAGCTCGTCCTCGACCGCCTCCAGCCGCCCGGGCTCGGCCTCGAGCGAGGCCAGGAAGGCGCGCAGGGTCGAGGCGCCCTCGCGGACGCGGATCTCGGCCTCGCCCAGATCTGCGGCGACCTCGCCGAGCTCGGGCGCGAGCTGTGAGACCGACTCGAGCGTCCGCACGGCCTCGGCCACCCGCTCCACGGCCCCGGCCGTGTCGGCCTGCTCGGGGTCGAGCGCCTCCGCCCCGGACGCGGCGGCCTCCGCGAGCTCGGTCACGTGACGCAGCCGCTGCCGCTCCCCGAGAAGCCGCTCCTCGTCGCCCGCCTCCATGCCCTCGGTGCGGGCGACGAGCTCACCGAGCTCCTCGAGGCGCTGCGCGCGCCCGGCGGCCGCTCCGGCCAGCTCCTCGCGGCGGCCACGGGCCGCGACCAGCTCACGCCATGCGCGCCGGAGATCGGCGCGGCGGCGCAGCTGCTCCTCGCCGACGAAGGCGTCCAGCACGTCGAGCTGGTGCGCGGGGCGGGCGAGGCGGCGCTGCTCGAACTGGCCGGACATGGCGAGCAGGCGCTCGACGAGCGCGGCCAGGTCCTCGCGCGGCACGGCGCGGCCCCATACGTAGGCGCGTGTGCGCCCGTCGGCAAAGACGCGCCGGGCGGCGACGAGCCCCTCCTCGCCGGCCGGCCGCAGCTCGGCGACGGCCGCGTGCTCCGGGTCGTCCAGGATGCCGTCGGGCAGGTCGAGCTCGGCCTCCACGTAGGCCTCCTCGGCTCCAGGACCGAGATAGCCGGCGTCGCCGGGAGCGCCCAGCAGAAGCCCGACCGCCTGCGCGAAGATCGTCTTCCCCGCCCCGGTCTCGCCCGTGATCGCGTTCAGGCCGGGCGCGAAGACGAGGTCGGCTTCGCGGATGAGGACGAAGCTCTCGATGCGCAGGCGACGAAGCACCTAGGGGAAGACCTCGTGGTAGCGGGTGAAGAACGTCACCTCGGGGAGCACGGCGAGCCGGCTGTGGTCCGAGCCGACCGCCACCTGGATGTCGTCGTCGCGCTCGAGCTCGGCGACCGGGTGCCCGTCGAGGAGGACGGTGACGGGAAGCTCCTTCGACCGGTTCGTGACGCGAACGTCGAGGCCGCGGGGAACGACGAGGGCCCGCGCGCGGAGCGAGTGCGGCGCGACGAACGTCATCGCCATCGCCTCCAGGCCCCACATCATCACCGGCCCGCCGTTCGAGAGGTTGTAGGCGGTCGAGCCCGAGGGCGTGCAGCAGATCATCCCGTCGCACGGCTGGTCGTCGAGGCGCTCCCCGCCGACCTCCCAGCCGAGCGCGACCATGCGGCCGGGGCGCGAGCTCGTGATGACGACGTCGTTGACCGCCGCGTGCGTGTCGCCGTTGAGGCGCGCCTCGAGCGAGCAGAGGTCGACGACGCGGAAGTCGCCCGAGAACGCCCGCGCGAGCGCGTCGTCGAGCTGGCTGCCGTCCGCGGTGGTCAGAAACCCGACACGGCCGAAGTTGATGCCGAAGACGGCCGTGCCCGTTCCGAGCTTCACGCTGAGCGCGCGCAGCATCGTGCCGTCGCCGCCCAGGACGACGAGCAGGTCGAGCCCGTCCTCCTCCGCGTCCGCGACCTCGATGCCGGCGGCCGCGGCGGCCTCCTCGACACGCCGCGCCGCGTCGGCGATGACGTCCGGCCGGCCGCGCGTGGCCATGATCCCGACCCGGCGAATCGCCTCCGTCACGGCGCCTCGGCCAGATGGAGGAGAAACTCGATGTTGCCCTTCGGCCCGCGCACCGGCGACTCGGCTTCGCCGAGCACGCGCGCGCCCCACACGCTCGCCCGCTCGGCGACCTCGTCCACGACGCGGCGACGGACCTCCGGGTCGCGCACGACGCCGCCCTTGCCCACGTCGGCCGGGCCCGCCTCGAACTGCGGCTTGACGAGCACGACGGCCTGCCAGCCGGGCGCGGCGCAGGCGAGCGCGGGCGGAAACGCCTTGTCGAGGCCGATGAAGGACACGTCACAGGTGAAGAAGGTCGGCCTGTAGGGAAGCTCGTCGCATTGCAGGCCGCGCACGTTCGTCCGCTCGAGAACGGTCACGCGGGGGTCGTCACGGAGCTTCGGGTGGAGCTGTCCATAGCCGACGTCCAGGGCGATCACGCGGGCGGCTCCGGCCTGGAGGAGGCAGTCGACGAAGCCCCCGGTCGAGGCGCCGACATCCAGGCAGTCCTCGCCCGTGACGTCGATCCCGAAGGCCTCGAGCGCGTGGGCGAGCTTCTCGCCTCCACGGGAGACGAAGCGCGCGCCCTCGGCGAGCTCGAGCCAGGCACCCTCGTCGACCTGCTCGCCGGCCTTCTCATGCCCCTTCACGCGCCCGGCGAGCACGAGCGCCTGCGCCTGAGAGCGGCTCTCGGCGAGCCCGCGCTCGACGAGCAGCACGTCCAGGCGTTTCTTGGGGCTCACGGCGAGAGCGTACCCCGCCGACCCCCCGGCGAACTGTCACGAATGAGGTCGGTCATCCAGGCCGCAGCTCGGTGACGATCGTCACCCAGGGCGCCTTGGCGAGGCCGCGCCGGAGCTCGCGCTCGTCGGCGAACCTCTCCGTCAGGACGCGCCCGTCGCAGGCGAGCGTGACCTCGGCTTCGCGGAAGGGCCAGGGCGAGACCGTGACGCGGGCCGGATCGCCGTCGACGGCTGCGAGCAGGTGCCCTCCGGCCCGCTTCTCCCCTTGGACACCGTGCAGGAAAGCGAGCGAGAGCCCGTCCCAGTCGAAGAGGAGGTCGCGGTTGCGCCCCACCGCCTCGTCCGTCGCATGCGCCCCGTAGCGCGGGTCGCCGCGCAGGCTCTCCAGCATGCGGGCCTGGAAGCCGCGCTCCCGCTCGAGGTAGTCGGCGAGCGCCCGCTGGACGTCCTCGTTGCCGGCCGGCGGGAAACGCTCCACGAGCAGCGTTCCGTGGAGCGAGACGAGGAGCGCCGCGTAGCGCGACTGCGGGACGAGCAGCGTCGCCGCGCCAGACCACAGCTCGAGGCGGCGTAGACGCGGCAGCGCCGAGAACGTGTACGGCAGGCCGGTCTCCGGGTCGAGCTCCGGCACGCGCTCCCACATCGTCCAGGCGATGTCGTGCTGGTCGGCGGCCAGGCACACCTCTTCCCGGGGCTCGAAGGGCGCCGCCCAGGCGCGCGCGAGCTGGCCCGAGACCCAGGCATGCGCCGGCTGGCCGATGACGACCGTGCCGTTCGGCGTCTCCCGGTGGAGCATCGACTACGCCCGCCGGTCGCGGATCGTGGCCACGATCTCCGCCAGCACCGACGTGTCCGCCGGCAGAGCCTCCAGCCGCTCCTGAACCCGCCCCCGGGCCTCGTCGGCGAGCTCCCGCGCGCGCTCGAGGCCGTGGAGTGACACGTACGTGACCTTCCCGGCGGCCTCGTCCTTGCCCGGAGTCTTGCCCAGCTCCTCGGCCGTGCCGGTGGCGTCGAGGATGTCGTCGACGATCTGGAAGAGCACGCCGAGCTCGTCGCCGAAGCTGCGCCAGGCCTCACGTTCTGCGTCCGGGAGATCGGCGACGGCCGTCGCGCTCGTCACGGACGCGCGCAGGAGCCTGCCGGTCTTGAGCGCATGGAGCCGCCGCAGGCCGTCCGGGTCGAGCTCGCCGTCGATCGTGACGTCGAGGTACTGGCCGCCGATCATCCCGAGGGTCGCGTCGGCGAGCTCGCGCGCCACATCCGGCGACGGATAGCGCAGCGCGAGGCGGAAGGCCTCCGCCAGGAGCGCGTCCCCGGCCAGGATCGCCACGTCCTCGCCGAACTGCACGTGGGCGCTCGGCTGCCCGCGGCGAAGGTCGTCGTCGTCCAGCGCAGGCAGGTCGTCGTGGACGAGGCTGAACGTGTGCACGAGCTCCAGCGCGCACGCTGCCGGAAGCAGCTCGTCGGCCTCCCGCCCGAGCGCTTCGCCGGTGGCGAGGCAGAGCACGGGGCGGATCCGCTTGCCCCCGCCGAGGAGCGAGTAGCGCAGCGCGGCCTCGAGCTTCCCGAGCTCGGCCGCGAAGGGCAGGCCTCCGAGGAAGTCCTCCGTGAGGCGCCGCAGGTCGTCAGGCCTGTTCATCCGTCTCCCTGCGCGCGCGCTCGACCTCGGCCTGCACCTCCTTGGCGAGTTCGGCCAGCTCCTGCAGGACCTTCACCGCCTGCTCGGGGTCCTCGGAGTGCTCCAGCTCGACCCGGGCCGCCTCGACCTTCTCGAGGAGCTCCTGGAGGCGGACGACAGAATCGGGCTCGTTCATTGCCTCGCCTCCCGCACGACCCGCCCGAGGATCCCGTTCACGAGCCGGCCGGCATCCTCGCTCGCGTAGCGCTTGGCCAGGGTGACGGCTTCGTCGACCGCCACCTCGACGGGCACGTCTCCGCGGTCGAGCTCGTAGAGGCCCATGCGGACGACATTACGCTCGACGACGCCGAGCCGGTCGGCGCGCCACTCGTCGGAGGCCTCGCTGATGCGCTCGTCGAGCTCGGGCGCCTGCTCGGCGACGCCTTCGGCGAGCTCGAGCGCGAACTCGTCCACGTCGCCCTCGTGGAGGCTCGCCAGCGGCTGCCCGGTGAGGTCCCACTGGTAGAGGAGCTCGAGCGCGGTGCGCCGGGCCGCGCGCCGGCCGCTCACGGGGCCTCCGCGGCGGTCAGGGCGGCGAGCGACGCGCCGGCCTCGCCCAGGAACGCCGTCGTGTAGTCGCCGCTCGCGAACTCGTCGCTCTCCAGGATGTCGATTGCCAGCTCCCGTGTCGTCGGCACTCCGTCGAGCGTGAATTCTGTCAGCGCCCGCACCGCGCGGCGGAGCGCCGCAGGCCGGTCCTCGGCCCAGACGATCACCTTGGCCACCAGGGAGTCGTAGTACGGCGGGATCACGTAGCCGTCGACGACGTGCGTGTCGACGCGGACTCCGGGGCCCAGCGGGGGCCGGAACCGCGTGACGGTGCCCGGCGCAGGCCTGAAGTCGTGAGCCGGGTCCTCGGCGTTGATGCGCAGCTCGATCGCGTGGCCGCGCAGCTCGGCCCTGCCCTCGTGCGGGAGGCCTTCGCCGGCGGCGACTCGCAGCTGCCCCTGGGCGAGGTCGACGCCGGTCAGCAGCTCGGTCACCGGGTGCTCGACCTGGAGGCGCGTGTTCATCTCGATGAAGTAGAAGTGGCCCGCGGCGTCGAGCAGGAACTCGATCGTCCCGGCGCCCCGGTAGCGGAGGGACTCGGTCGCCCGCCGGGCCGCGTCCTCCATGTCGGCGCGCAGCTCTTCCGTGACAGCCGGGGACGGGCCCTCCTCGACGAGCTTCTGATGGCGGCGCTGGATGGAGCAGTCGCGCTCGCCGAGGGTCAACACGCGGCCCTCCCCGTCCCCGAGCACCTGGATCTCGACATGGCGGGCGCCGACGATCGCGCGCTCGACGTAGAGCGAGCCGTCCGAGAACGCAGCCTGCGCCTCCGCCGAGGCCGTGCGGTAGGCGGACTCGAGCTCCTCCGAGTCGGCGACGAGGCGCATCCCGCGCCCGCCCCCGCCCGCCGCCGCCTTGAGGAGGAGCGGGAAGCCGATCTCGCCCGCGAGGGAGCGGGCCTGCTCCAGGGTGGCCGCGCCGTTCGAGCCGGGCACGAGCGGGACGCCGGCCGCCGCGGCCGCCTCCTTCGCGCGAATCTTGTCCCCCATGACCTCGATCGACTCGGGGCGCGGGCCGACGAAGACGAGGTCGTTGTCCTCGCACGCGGCCGCGAACGCGGCGTTCTCCGCGAGGAAGCCCCAGCCTGGATGCACCGCATCGCAGCCTGTCGTCGTGGCCGCGGCGACCAGCGAGGGCATGTTGAGGTAGCTCTGCGCGGCCGGCGGCGGGCCGATGTGGACGGCCTGGTCGGCGAGCGTCACGTGCAGCGAGTCGCGGTCTGCGGTCGAGTAGACGGCGACCGCCTCGATCCCCAGCTCGTGGCAGGCGCGCACGATCCTCACGGCGACCTCGCCGCGGTTGGCGATCAGGACGCGGCGGAACACGGCTCCACCCTCCTAGAGCGCGTCGAGCGGCCGGCCGTTCAGGGGCTCGAGCTCGAAGAGGAGGTCGCCGTACTGCACGGCGGTCTCGTTGTCGACGCAGACTCGCCGGACGACGGCCTCGGCCTCGGCCTTGACCTCGTTCATGAGCTTCATCGCCTCGAGGATGCAGAGCGTCTGTCCGGGCTCGACGGTGTCCCCTTCCTCGACGAACGGCGGCGCACCCGGCTCGGGCGCGCGGTAGAAGGTGCCGACCATCGGCGACTCGATCCTGATGACGTCGCCGGCCGGGGGCTCGACCGCGCCGTCCGGCTCCTCGTGGACCGGGGCCGTCGGCACGGCGACGCTGGCGAGGGGCATCTCGGCGCGCTCGTCGGAGCGCCGCACGGTGACCCGCATCTCGCCCTCCTCGATCGTCACCTCGCCGATGCCCGACTCCTGGACGACGCGGATGATCTCCCGCAGCCGCTCGGCCTCGCTCGGCGTCAGCCCGGCCGTGTCGGACTCGTCGCGCCGGCCTCTCCCGCGAACGGCGCGGAGAAGCGGCTCGGCGTCCTCGTCGTAGAGCGCGAGCAGGAGCAGCTCCTCCTCGCTCGAGGCCAGGCCCTCGGCGTCCTCGCGGAGCTCCTCGAGCGCCTTCGGGCCGTTGTCGACGACCGGTACGCCGTCGCCGAGCAGTTCCACGGCACGGCGGACGGTCGGGTCGACGTCGGCCGGCGGCGAGCCGTAGCGCCCCTCGACGAGGTCGCGCAGCTCGTCGACGACGAAGCGCCAGCGCTGGGCGGAGAGAACGTGCAGGAGCGCCTGCGAGCCGAGCACCTGGCCGATCGGGGACGCGAGCGGCGGCCACCCACACTCGCGCCGGATCGTCGTCAGCTCTTCGAGGACCTCGTCGAGCCGGTCGGCGGAGGCGTGCTCGCGTAGCCTCGCGTCGAGCTCCGCGACGAGGCCGGCGGGAAGGCTGTACTCCGCGGCGCGAACGGCCACGCGCGGGGAGAGAGGAGGAACCGGCTCGTCGCCGAGCGCCTCGTCGACGAGCTCCGACCCGCGCCAGAGCACGTCGAGGTCGACCCCGGCGTCGTGCCCGAGGCCGGCGAGCGCCTGCGTCAGCGCCTCCGCCGAGACGCGATGGAGCGAGAGTGCAACCGGGTAGAGCGCGCACGCGATGCGCTCCGCACCGGCGCGCACGGCCTCGATCGCGGCTGCGAGGGCGACGCCGCCTGCGCCCTGGCAGTGGAGCCCGACCGGCAGGCCGCTGGCCTCCTGCACGCGCTCGACAAGCTCGCGGGCCTTGGCAGGGTGGAGCGAGCTGGCCGGGTCGTGGATGAGCACGCGCGCCGCGCCGAGGTCGGCCAGCTGGTGCGCCCGCTCGAGCAGCACCTCCGTCTCGCCGGTCGGCCCGGGGCTGTGCACGAGGCCGACGGAGAGCTCCTTGCCGGCGTCGCGGATCGCGTCGGCGGCCTCGCGGAGGTTCGAGAGGTCGTTGAGGGGGTCGTGGATGCGGAACACGTCGATGCCGCTCGCCGCCGCGCTCGCCACGAAGCGGCGGACGAGGTCGCCCGAGACCGGGCGCGCGCCCACGAGGAACCGGCCGCGAAGCGCCATGCCCAGAGGGGTCGAGCAGCGCGCGCGGATCGAGCGGATGCGCTCCCAGGGGCTCTCAACGCCGCGCCGCACGGCGCTGTCGAAGCAGCCGCCGCCCGAGACCTCGAGACAGGCGAAGCCCGCCTTGTCGAGCTCGGCCGCGAGCTCGTAGAGGCCCGCGGCGGAGACGCGCTCGGCAAGCGGCTCCTGGGAGAGGAGCCGGATCGTCGTGTCGACCAGCTGCGGCACGGGCGTTCCTAGGCCCGGGAGATGTAGCGGCGCTCGCGCGTGTCGACCTTGATGCGGTCGCCGACGTTGACGAAGAGAGGCACCTGCACGACGGCCCCCGTCTCCAGCGTCGCCGGCTTCGTCACGTTCGAGACCGTGTCGCCGCGCACGCCCGGCTCCGTCTCGGACACGCCGAGCTCGACCGAGGTGGGCAGCTGGATCCCGCCCGGGCGCCCGTCCACCGTCAGGAGCTGGACGCTGGCCGAAGGCTGCAAGAAGTCGAGCTCGCCGGCCACGTCGTTGCGCGGAAGCGTGAACTGCTCGTACGTCTCCTCGTCCATGAAGACGACCTCGTCACCGGAGTCGTAGAGGTACTGGACGTTCTTCGTCTCCGTACGGACGCGAGGCATCTTCTCGCCGGCCCTGAACGTCTTGTCGACGACCGAGCCGGACGCGAGGCTCTTGAGCTTCGTGCGCACGAACGCACCGCCCTTGCCGGGCTTCACGTGCTGGAACTCGACGATGCGCCAGACCTGCCCGTCGAGCTCGACGTGCATGCCGTTCTTGAACTGGTTGGTGGAGACGGTCTCGGCCACGGGCAGGAGTCTAGTGGCTAGTGGAGCGTGACCAGATCCTTCGTGAAGGTCGTCAGCACCTCGGGCCCGTCCTCGCCGACGATGACGAGATCCTCGATCCGGACGCCGCCCAGGCCTGCGAAGTAGACGCCCGGCTCGACCGTGACGACGTTGCCCGGGACGAGCGTGTCCGTGGAGCCCGGCCGCAGGATCGGGAGCTCGTGGACGTCCAGGCCGAGGCCGTGGCCGAGCCCGTGGAGCACGGGCGCGAGGCCCGACGCCTCGATCTCGTCGCGGGCGATCGCATCGAGCTCCGCCCCCGTGGCGCCGGGACGCACCGCTGCCAGCGCGTGCTCCTCGGCCGAGCGGCACAGGTCGTAGCCCTGCTGGAGCAGCTCGGGGAGCTCGCCGGTCGCGAACGTGCGCGTGCAGTCGGAGCAGTAGCCGTCCACGAGGGCGCCGGAGTCGACGATCATCGTCTCCCCGGGACCGATCTTGCGGTCGCCGGGATGGTGGTGCGGCAGCGCGGCGTTCGGGCCGGCGGCGACGATGGTCGGGAACGCGAGGCCGTCCGCCCCCTCGTCGCGAAGCGTCTTCTCGAACCACCAGGCGACGTCGGCCTCGGTGCGACCGACGACGGATTCCTGCGCCAGCCGCTCGTAGGCGGCGCTGGTGACGCGTGTCGCCGCGCGGATGGCGTCGAGCTCGGCGTCCTCCTTGACCGCGCGGAGCCCGAGCACGACGCCCTTGGCCGGCACGAGCGTCGAGCCGTTCGCCGAGAGGGCTCCGTGCGCCGCGACGGTGACGAAGTCCGCCTCGAAGGCGATCGGCGACTCGACGAGCTCGCCGAGGCGCGTCCCGAGGAAGCTGAAGATGTCGCGGTCGGCCTCGACGAGCTCGACTCCCTCGAGCCTCCGCGCGGCCTCCGTATAGCGGCCGTCCGTGGCGACGAGGACGCGGTCGCCGTCGACGAGGACGGCGGCGTTCGAGCTGTCGAAGCCCGTGAGATAGCGGACGTTGACGGAGTTCGTGGCGAGAAACGTGGCCGCGCCGAGCGAGTCCAGCTCCCCCCGCAGCCGTGCGATGCGGTCGTTCATCCCTGCTCCTTGAGATAGGCGAGTGCTTCCTTGTAGCCGTCAGGCCCCTTGCCGACGATGCGGTGGGCGACGACGTCGGTGATGACCGACTGGCGCCGCCACTCCTCGCGCTCGTCGATGTTCGAGAGGTGCACCTCGACGACCGGCGCGCCGCAGAGCTCGAGCGCGTCGCGGATCGCGTAGCTGTAGTGGCTCCACGCGCCGGGGTTGACGATGAGCCCGTTCGCCCAGCGTGTGGAGTCGTGGCACCACTCCACGAACTGCCCCTCGTGGTTCGTCTGGAAGCAGCGGGCGGAGCAGTCGAGCTCGCGCGCCCACCCGTAGATGCGCGTCTCGAGCTCGCCGTAGCTGAGGCCTCCGTAGAGGGCCGGGTCGCGCTGGGCGAGCACGTCGAGGTTCACACCGTTCAGGACGGCTACCTGCATGGCGGCGAGTCTACTGCCGGATGAGAGCGGCCAGCGCGGCCCGGGCCTCGCCATCCGGAACGGTCGTGACGACGGGCCGTCCCGGCCTCTCCAGGAGGACGTAGACGCCCTCGCCCTTCTTGTCTCGCTTGAGTGCCGCCCACGCGACGTCGAGGTCGGCCTCGACCGGTTCGGGGCGCAGGATCTCCTCTACCGCGTCGGTGGGCTGCCCCGAGAGGCGGAGCGCGGCGAGAACGCCGAGGGCGACGGCCTCGCCGTGGGAGACCCGGTAGCCGGAGCCCGCCTCGAGCGCGTGCGCGAACGTGTGCCCGAGGTTGAGCCACGCGCGGCGGCCCTCCGTCTCGTACGGGTCGGAGAGGACGACGCCGGCCTTGTACGCGGCGCAGGCGCGGATCATGTCCGCCTCCTTCAGCTTCCAGACGTCGTGCCCCGCGAGCAGACCGGTCTTCACGACCTCGGCCATGCCGGCACGGCGCTCGTTCTCGGGGAGCGTGGCCAGGACGCTCGGGTTGATGCCTACCGACTCCGGGAAGTGGAATGCGCCTGCGAGGTTCTTCCCGTCGGCCGTGTTGATGCCCGTCTTGCCCCCGATCGCGGCGTCGACCTGCCCGGTGAGCGTCGTAGGGACGGCGATCCAGGGAATCCCGCGCAGATAGGTCGCAGCGACGAAGCCGACGAGATCCGTCGTCGAACCTCCGCCGAGCGCGATGATCGTGCCGTCGCGGCCGAGCGTGAGCTCGCGCCAGAGTCGCTCGACGACCGCGAGCGACTTGGCCGCCTCACCCGCAGGGACCGTGAGCACCGGCCGATCGCCCGCCGGGGGATGGAGCCGAAGAACGCGCTCGTCCGCCACGACGACGGCAGGCCCGCTCGTGACGATGCCGCCCGGAACAGCGATCCGCAGGGCGGCCAGCAGCACGTCCTCGACGCTCACCGCGGTCGCGTCCGCAGCCTCCGCGTACACGGCCTGACGGGACTCGTAGAGCTTGCGGAAGTCGGCCTCGCGCTTCGCCAGGGGCCGGTCGGAGCCGCGCACGCGCTTCCAGGCCGTCTCGACCCCGACGTCCAGGTAGACGGTGAAGGCACGGGCGCGCAGACGCTCGCGGGAGAGCGGGGAGAGAACGGCACCGCCGCCGAGCGCGATGACGGCGTCCGCGCCCGCGAGCACCTCGGCGAGCGTCTCTTCCTCGAGGCGGCGAAACTCGTGCTCGCCCCGCTCCTCGAAGAGCTCGGGGACCGGGCCGTGGCGCTTCTCGATCAGCCGGTCGAGGTCGACGAACGGACGCGCCGTCAGGGTCGCCACGCGGGCACCGACCGTCGACTTCCCGGCGCCCATGAAGCCCGAGATGGCGAGGTGGCGGCCTAGGGCGCCGACCACGAGATGCGCTCCACGTACGCGCGCCAGGCGCCCACGAAGTCGTCGAGCGCGTCGCCGCCGAACTTCTCCTTCGCGGCGCGGGCGAGCTCGAACGCCACGCAGGCTTCGGCGACGACGGCCAGCGCTTCGACGGCCGCGACGTCGGAGCGCTCGACGAGCGCCTGCGCGGGCTCGCCGGTTTCCAGGTCGGCCGAGCGCAGGGGCTTCATCAGGGTCGGCAGCGGCTTCATCGCGGCGCGCACGACGACCTCCTCGCCGTTGGAGATGCCGGCCTCGATCCCGCCGGCCCGGTTCGTCTTCCGCCGGTAGCCGCTCTCGTCCCGGAAGATCTCGTCGTGGGCCTCGGAGCCGCGGAGCCCCGCGAGGCCGAACCCGTCGCCGATCTCGACTCCCTTGACTGCCTGCGTGCCCATCAGCGTCCAGGCCAGGCGCGCGTCGAGACGCTCCTCCTTCGTCGCGTAGGAGCCGAGACCGGGTGGAACGCCGCGCGCGCGAACCTCGACGACCCCTCCGATGGTGTCGCGGTCGGCCCGTGCGTCGTCGATCTTGGCCTCCAGCTGGTCGGTGGCGACGCTGCTCTCGATGTCGATGCCGATCTCGCGCAGGAGCGCCTTCGCCGCGCCGCCCGCCGCGACGATCGCGGCCGTGTGGCGCGCGCTCGCGCGCTCGAGGGCATCCCGGACGTCGGAGAGCCCGTACTTCATGACGCCCGCGAGATCCGCGTGACCGGGGCGCGGCAGCGTGACGGCCTCCTTGCCCTTTCCCGTCGGCTCGCCCTCGGGCGGCCATGGGCTCATCCCCCACGTCCAGTTCTTGTGGTCGCGGTTGCGGACGACGAGCGCCAGGGGCGTGCCCAGCGTGCGCCCGTGCCGGAGCCCGGCGAGAACCTCGACCTCGTCGGTCTCGATCTGCTGGCGCGGGCTGCGCCCGTAGCCCTGCTGCCGGCGCCGAAGATCCTCCTCGATCGCCGCGCGCTCGAGCACGAGCCCGGCGGGAAGGCCGGTGACGATGGCGACGAGCCCGGGGCCGTGGGACTCGCCTGCGGTGGTGAGGGTGAGAGCCACGGGGGAAAGCCTACGGCGCGGCCACGTTGTTACGTGCGCTCGCGGACAGCGGCCTGCATGGCCTCGACCGGCGCGGGCACTCCGGTCCAGCGCTCGAACGACGCCGCGCCCTGGGCGACAAGCACGTCGAGCCCGTCCACGACCCGCTCGCAGGCTGCCTTCCGGGCGCCCGCGATCAGGGCCGTTTCGCTTCCGTCCGGCTTGTAGGCCATGTCGACGACCTGCCGGACGCCGCCGAGGTCGACGAGGAGCTCGTCGCGGACGGGGGTCGCGTTGAGAACGAGGTCGGCGTCTCGTGGCGGCGGCGGCCACGCGTCGTCGGCCTCGACCGCGTGGTCGGGCGCCAGGCCGCGCAACCGAGCGGCGAGAGCGTGGGCCTTCTCGGGCGAGCGGGCTGCGACCCTCAGAGAGGCGCAGCCTGCGTCGACCAGGGCGGTGGCGACGGCCTGCGCCGCGCCGCCCGCGCCGAGAACGAGCGCGCGGGCTCCCTCGGCCTCGACCGCGCCGGTCACCGCGAGCCCGTCGGTGCTCGATCCCAGCACGCGGCCCTCGCCGATTACGAGTGTGTTCACCGAGCCGCCGCGCGACGCCACCTCGTCGAGCTCGTCGCAGAATGCGAGCACGCCGGTCTTGTGCGGGATGGTGACGTTCGCGCCCGCGAAGCCGAGCGCGACGAGGCCGGCGACCGCATCCTCCAGGCGCTCCGGCTCGACGGGCAGCGCGACGTAGGCCCAGTCGAGCCCGGCCTCCTGGAAGGCGGCATTCTGCATGGGCGGCGAGAGCGAGTCCCGAAGCGGGTGCCGAAGCAGCCCGACGAGCCTCGTCTCGCCTCCTATCCGCACTGGAGGCCGCCGCGCGGGAAGGCGTCGAACTCCGCCTCGCTCGCGGTGAAGAAGTGGCTGCGGCAGTCGGGCTTGCGCACGAAGTAGAGGAGGTCGACCTGGGCCGGGTGCGCCGCCGCCTGGATCGCCGCCAGGCCCGGATTCGCGATCGGCGTCGGCGGAAGGCCCGGCAGCTTGCGGGTGTTGTAGGGGTTATCGGAATCGAGCTGGCTCTGGAGGATCGCCTGCGTCGGCGGGATGTCGAAGCCATACCGGACGGTCGCGTCGATCCCGAGCGGCATGCCCGCCCTGAGCCGGTTGTAGATGACGGCCGCCACCAGAGGGCGCTCGCGCGGCACCTGCACCTCCTTCTCGACCATGGAGGCGATGATGAGCACGTCGTAGGGCGTGAGCTTCTTCGAGCGCGCGTACTTCATGTCGATCTGGCTCCACGCCCGCTCGAACGCGGCGAGCTGGTCGTCGACGAGCTGCGCGGAGGTCGTGTCCTCGGTGAAGTCGTACGTGGCCGGGAAGAGAAATCCCTCGAGGTTCGGCGCGTCCGATCTCTTGAAGCCCGCCGGAAGACTCGCCGTCTCCTCCGTGGCCGCCAGGTACGCCTTTGGGCGCAGAGACGGCGAGATCCCGCGCTCTTCCTCCGCGATCTTGTTGACGGCCGCGATGCGCGCCGCCATCTGCTTCCGCGTGAACCCCTCCGGGAAGATGATCCTCAGGACGGGCTTCGGCGGCGCCGTGTCCAGGGCGGTGGTGTCCACCTCCGACGAGCCGCCGGCCCCCGACCCGAAGCCGACCACGGCCCACCCGATCGCCGCGAGCAGGCCGAAGCCGAGCACGACGCCGAACAGCGCCGCCAGCCGACCACCGCGCTTCCGGCGGTAGTCGTGCCTTACGCGGGGCGGCTGCTGGCCTTCCACTGCAAATAGCTCGTGAGCAGGTGCGCGGCCGCCACGGCGTCCTCGCCGGCCCGCGTGTCGCCGCTGCTCCGTGCGAGCGCCGTCGTGAAGCGCTCGTCGAAGGTCTCCAGCGGGAGGTCGGTCGCCTCGCGAAGGCGCGCGACGAACCGCTCGGTCTCGATCGCCTGCGGCCCCAGCTCGCCGCGCAGCGTCACCGGCAGGCCGACGACGATGCGCTCGACACCCTCGCGCTCCGCGAGCTCGAGCAGCCGGGCGATGCCGGCCTCGGAGGCAGCGCGCTCGACGATCTCGAGCGGCCGGGCGACCGTGCCGGTCGGATCGGAAACGGCCACGCCGGTCCGTGCAGAGCCGTAGTCGAGGGCCAGTACCTTCACCGACGCGCGATTCTAGTTCCGGGAAGTGACAGTCAAGCCGCCTTGCCGGCCACTGCGTCGACGATCTCGTCCGGGTCGCCGCCCTTGGGGACGTAGTGGTCGGCGCCGAGAGCGAGCGCCTGGGAGACCAGGCGGTCGTTGTCGAAGCCGGAGAGGACGACGATCCTCGCCCCGGGCGCGACCCGCTTGATCTCGGGCAGGGCCTCGAGCCCGTCCATCACCGGCATGGAGAGGTCCAGCAGGACGACGTCGGGCTGGAGGCGCTCGGCCTCGGCCACCGCATCGCGGCCGTTGTCGGCCTCGCTCACGACCTCGTTGCCCTCGAGCTCGAGGACGATTCGGAGGAGCTCTCGGATCTGCGGCGAGTCGTCGCAGAGGAGGACGCGCATCACTCCCGCGCCGCCGGGTCTCGCCGCCTGAGCCCCCCGGGCCGCAGAGCCGTCTCCTCGTCCTCGCCGGCCAGCAGGTCGTTCACGACCCTGCGCGCCGCGACGAGCGCGTTCGTGAGTGCCTCGCGGACGTCGTCCAGGCGGTCGAGGTCGAGCGCCATCCGGGCCGCGCTGACGCTCTGGACGACGTCGTCGTTGATCTCGAGCGCGCGCCGCTGGTTGGCCGCCTCGCTCCGCTTGAGCTCGGTGATGTCGGCGAAGACCGCGACCGCGCCGAGGAGCAGGCCATCGTCCTCGACAAGCGGCGCGGAGCTACCCAGGAGCCAGCCGTCGGTGCCGTCGAAGCGGCGGATGTGGAACTCCTCCGGCCCCACGACCTCGCGGGACTCCAGGCAGCGCGCCATCGCCCAGTCGTGCCCCTCGAAGGGCCGCCCGTCGGGGTGGAAGGCCCGGTACTGGCTCCACTCCTTGACGTTCTCGGCCGTGACGCTCCCCGCCCAGATCCGCTCCGCGGCCTCGTTCTGGAGGATGAGGCGGCCCTGCGGGTCGCTCATGATCACCCCGTGCGGGCTTTGCTCGAGCACGATGTCGAGCAGGCGCCGGTCGCGGGCGCCGACGAGCCGGAGCCGCTCGTTCTCGCGCCTGAGGGCCTCGAGCTCGGGATCAACCGAGTGCATCGAGCAGCACCTTCTCCGCCTCGGCGAGCGCGTCGCCCAGCCTCTCGGGATCCTTGCCGCCCGCGCGGGCCATCGTCGGGCGTCCGCCTCCGCCTCCGCCCACGAGGGCGGCCGCCTGCCTGACGACCTGCACGGCGTCCAGCCCGCGTTCCTCGAGCGAGCGGTCGAGGCTGACGACGAGATGGACACGACCGTCCTCGCGCATGCCGAGCACGACGGCCGCCGGGGCGTGCTTCTGCTTGAGGGCGTCCGAAAGCTCGAGCAGGGCGTCCGGAGTCGAGGAGGCGATCTCCATCACGATCACCTCGACGTCGCCGGCCTTGCTGCGGCGCTCGTCGACGACCTCGGGGCCGCTCTCGGGCGCCGCCTTCTTCGAGGTCTGCTTGCGGGCGGCCTCGAGCTCGGCTCGCAGCTCCCCCGCCTCGTGTGCCTTTCCTCGCAGGTAGGCGAACGCCTCGCCGGCGGTGACAGCCTCGATCCGCCGCACGCCCGACCCGACGGAGCCCTCCGAGAGGATCACGAACGGCCCGATCTCGGCCGTCGTGCGCGCGTGCGTGCCGCCGCAGAGCTCGCGCGAGACACCGTCGATCTCGATCACGCGGACGATGTCGCCGTACTTCTCCCCGAAGAGCATCATCGCGCCGAGGTTGCGGGCCTCGTCAATCGTGGTCAGGAACGCGCGCACCGCATGGTTCTCGAAGACGCGCTCGTTCACGATCTCCTCGACCCGTTCGCGCTCTTCATGCGTCAGCGCCTGCGGGTGCGTGAAGTCGAAGCGGAGCTTGTCGGGGCGCACCGCGGACCCGGCCTGGCGGACGTGGTCTCCGAGGACTTCCTGGAGCGCCCGGTGCAGGAGGTGCGTCGCCGTGTGGTTGGCCGTCGTCGGGTAGCGCACCTTCCACGGGACGACGGCGCGGACGCGGTCGCCGGCAGCGAAGCCCTCGCCCTCGAACAGGAGCACCTGGTCGTCGCCGAAGCGGAACGCGCTTACGACCTCGGCGCGCGCGCCGTCCTTCTCGATCCAGCCCGGGTCGCTCACCTGGCCCCCGCCCTCCGGGTAGAACGGCGACTCGCGGAGCTTGCCGAGGAAGAGGCCTTCCTCGAGCTGCTCGAGCGCGCCGAGCTGCGTCAGGACGTCGAGCTTCTCGTAGCCCACGAACTCGGTTGCGAACCCGGCGGTGCGCGAGAGCTCCGCCGCGCGCTCGATTCCGCGGCCCGCGCCGGCGCGGGAGATCTCGCGGTGCTCCGCCATGAGCTCGCTGAAACCGTCCTCGTCCACCGTGAGGCCGCGCTCGCGTGCGAGCTCCGTCGTCAGCTCGACCGGGAAGCCGTAGGTCGCGGTCAGGGCGAAGGCATCCTCGGCCGAGACGTCGCCCTTTGCGGCGACCTCCTCGAAGAGCCCCATTCCGCGCAGCAGCGTCTCCGAGAAGCGCTCCTCCTCGGCTCGCAGAACGTCCCGGATTCGGGCCTGGTTCTCCGCCAGCTCGGGGTACCACGGCCCCATTTGCTCGACAACCACGTCGGAGAGCCGCCAGAGGTCGTCGAGGCCGATCTTGCGCGCCTGCTGCACCGCACGGCGGACGATCCGGCGGAGGACGTAACCGCGTCCTTCGTTCGAGGGCATGACACCGTCGCCGACGAGGAACGTCATCCCGCGGCCGTGGTCCGCGAGCACCCGGTGCGCCTTCGTCGCGGTTTCGTCGGCGTCCCAGGGGACCCCGCTCTCCGCCTCGATCCAGGCCATGATCGCCTGGTAGCCGTCCGTCTCGTAGACAGAGCGGACGTCCTGCATGATCGCGGCCAGCCGCTCCACCCCCATGCCGGTGTCGACGTTCTGCGTGGGGAGCGGCGTCAGCGTGCGGTCCACGTGCAGCTCGTACTCCATGAAGACCAGGTTCCAGAACTCGAGGAACCGGTCACAGCGCGGACACGCCGGCGCGCAGCCGGGATCGCCGCAGCCGTACTCCTCGCCCCAGTCGTAGTAGATCTCGGAGTCCGGCCCGCACGGCCCGGGCCCGCCGACCGACCAGAAGTTCTCCGAGCTCGGCAGACCCACGATCCGCTCGCGCGGCAACCCGATCGCCTCCCAGAGCCCGATCGCGGTCTCGTCCTGCGCCGAGCCCGAGCTCCGGGTCACCGGCGTGCACCGTCGCCCAGATCCGGTCCCAGTCGATCCGGAGGTGCTCGCGAATGAACTCGGAGGCAAGCTCGATCGCCCCTTCCTTGAAGTACTGGCCGAACGAGAAGTTGCCGAGCATCTCGAAGAAGGTCAGGTGGTGGCCGTCGAGCCCGACCTCGTCGATGTCGGGCGTGCGGAAGCACTTCTGCGCCGTCGCGGTCAGCGGCGCGGGCGGCGGCTCCCGGCCGAGGAAAAACGGCATCTGCGGCTGCATGCCCGCCGAGGTGAGGAGCGTCGAGTGGTCGTCCGCCCGCGGGATCAGCGGCCAGGAGGGCAGCCGCTTGTGGCCCTTCGACTCGAAGTAGGCGAGAAAGCCCTCGCGGAGCTCAGCGGACGTGCGCACGCTTCGATTCTAGGGAGATTCGGGAAGGGTTCCGAACGCCGGCTATCTGACGTTCTGCCCGGTCGCGATCTCGTCGCGGACCTTCTCGAGCGACCGGCGGATCAGCCGGGACACGTGCATCTGCGAGATCCCCACCTGCTGGGCGATCTGCGACTGGGTCAGGCCCTCCCAGAAGCGCAGGTGGATGATGCGCCGCTCGCGGGCGTCGAGGGCCTTGAGGCCCGGCGCGAGCACCGCGCGGTCCTCGCTCACCTCGTACTCGTGCTCGAGCTCGCCCAGGGACTCGAGCGGATCGAGCGCGCCGTCCTCGCCGTGGCCGGACGGCGCCGAGAGCGACACGGTGGTGTAGGCCTGTCCGGACTCGAGCGCCTCCAGGACCTCCTCCTCGGTGACGCCGGCCGCCTTCGCGAGCTCCGGGATCGTCGGTGAGCGCTCGTACTGGACGGTGAGCTGCTCGAGGAGCTGCGAGAGGCGCACGTTCAGCTCCTGCAGGCCGCGTGGGACCCGCACCGACCAGCCCTTGTCGCGGAAGTGGCGCTTGATCTCCCCGATGATGTTCGGCGTCGCGTAGGTCGTGAGCTCGACGCCCCTGTCGACGTCGAAGCGGTCGATCGCCTTGATCAGCCCGATGGAGCCGACCTGCACCAGATCCTCGAGCTGCTCGCCACGGTTCGCGTAGCGGCGCGCGAGGGAGCGCACGAGCGGGAGGTACTGCTCGATGAGCTGCTGGCGCGCCTCGAGGTCGCCGTCCGTGTGGTAGCGGCGCAGGAGCTCCTTGTCGGTCCGCCCTCCGGTCGAGCTCACAGCTCGCCCTTCGGCTCGGGCCTGGTCATCGGCACCTGCTTGTCGAGGCGGAGCCAGTGTCCGCCCTCCCCCTCCTCGAGCGCGACCTCGTCCACCAGGGTGTCGAGCAGCCGGGAGAGCGGGACGCCGCCTTCCGGCTCGCGCTCGAGATCGGCGCGGAGCTCGTTCGCGTCGAGCGGACCGATCGCCATGCCGATCGACGACGGGCCCACGAGCAGACGGACGGTCACCTCCCGGCCGGTGATGTAGCCGTCGCGCTCGAGCACGCTCGCGAGCGCGAGCTGCAGGTCCTCGAGGTGCTCGTACGAGAGGTCGAGCCGGGCGGCGAGCCCGCCGACGACCAGCCTGGCGACGCCGTGAAACGGCTTCTCGTGCGGGATCGAAAGCGTGATCGAGTCAGAGCTCACGATCGGTGCCCTCTCGCCGCAGCTCGTCCTTGATCTCCTGCTCGCGCCGCGAGGCCGCCTCACGGCCTGCCTTGTAGGCAGTCCGCGGGCTCTTGCGCACTCGGAGCGAGGCGAGCCCGTGGGCGATGCCCTCGGCCAGGCCGGAGATCTTCTGGACGGGCCGCACGAGAGCGAGCGTCACCGCTCGGACGGCTGTGTCCACGCTGTCGGCGACGTCGACCGCACTGTCGGTCACGAGGTCGACCTTGTCCAGCTGCGCGTTCACGCGCTCCATCGTTCCTCCGGCCTGGTTGATCACGGGAAGCACCTCGCGTTCCAGTCCTTGGAGAAACGATGTAAGCCGTCCAACGGTTCCGCCCAGGCGAACGAGCAGGTACGCGAGCCCAATGCCCACCAGCAGGAAAAACACGCTGAGGGCGATCCAGAGGGCGTCGATCGACTCGAAGCTCGCCAGCGGCATCGCAGGATTCTACTCAGGCCACCGCCGTGATCAGACCGGCTCCGACGACGACGTCCTCGTCGTACAGGACGGCCGCCTGACCGGTCGCCACGCCGTAGGCGGGCTCGTCGAGCGCGAGGCGGAAGCCGCGGGCCGTCTGTTCCACGGACGCGGAGCGCGCCCGGGGAGCGATAGCGGAGCTTGGCTTCGGCCCGCTCGACCGGGACGTAGAGCCGGCCGGAGCTGACGCCGACCTGCGAGCGCGCGAGCGAGGCTCGCGGGCCGACGACGACCGTGTTCGTCCTCGGCTCGGTGTGCAGCGTGTACAGCGGCTCGCCCGTTGCGATGCCGAGGCCGCGGCGTTGGCCCGGCGTGAAGCGCCAGAAGCCGTCGTGGCGGGCGACCTCGTTCCCGCCCTCGTCGACGATCGGGCCCTCGGCAGGGTCGAGGCCGTGACGGACGAGGAAGTCGCGGTAGTCGCCGCCGGCAAGGAAGCATGCTTCCTGGCTCTCGGGCCGGCGCGCCGCGGCGAGCCCGGCGGCGCGGGCGCGCTCTCTCGTCTCCTCCTTGGTGCGCTCGCCGAGCGGGAACCAGATGCGGTCGAGCATGCGCGGGTCGAGGCGGGCGAGCATGTAGGACTGGTCCTTCGCGGCGTCGGCGCCGCGGGCGAGGAGCAGGCGGCCCCGGTGCTCGCGCATGCGCGCGTAGTGGCCTGTCGCGAGGCGGGCCGCGCCGATCCGGCGGGCGAACGCGAGGAGTGCGGCGAAGCGGAAGCTGCCGTTGCAGCGGATGCAGGGGTTGGGCGTCTCTCCCCGCTCGTAGCCCGCGACGAAGGGACCGACGACGGCGCGGCGGAAGCCCTCGCGCAGGTCGAGCGTCACGTGCGCCGCGCCGAGCTCGTGACAGAGCTCCCGGGCGGCCACGACCGCGGCCGGAGAGCAGCAGGCGCGTTCCCCGTCGGGCCCGGCGGGATCCATCCAGAGGCGAAGGGTCACACCGACCGGCTCGCGGCCGGCGTCGCGCGCCTCCAGGAGCGCCACGGCGCTGTCCACGCCTCCGCTCATCGCGACCGCCACGCGGTCCGGGCTCGGGCGGGCCGAGACAGCGGGGCCGAGCGCGTCGTGCAGCGCGTCGAGCGCGAGCGGCTCGCCGGGAACCGCGGCGGCCTCGAGCAGCCCGAGGCCTTCGACCTCGCGGCACAGGGCCTGCGTGCCCGGCCCTTCTCCGCGCGCGGCAACGACCTTACCGCGCGCGACGGTGAGGGCGACCCAGGCCAGGTCGCAGTCGCGGGCGGCGTTGCCGATCAGCTCTCGCGAGGCCATGAAAGTAATAGTGCTCCACCCCGCCGATGATGCTCCGTGCGTGAGGAACCTGGCCTTGCCAGGTGGGTGCCCTACCGACCCGGGGGCCGGACTCGGGCTCCCTCTCAGTAGGTGTTGGTTCTACATGTGCGCACGGTGCCACGCACGGGGTCGAGCACTCGGATCACTCTAGCGCGGCCGCCAACCGCCGGTGCCGGCTAGGCGGACGCGTCCCCCGCAGCCACGCCCGGAGCCTGACCCCGGACGCGGCCGGCGAGGACGGGTCTCCTCGCCTTGGATGCCAGGCCCGCCCCGGCCCGCAGGACGGGAAACCCCTGCTCACGGGATCAGGCCACGTCCGCCGGAGCCACGCCCAGGGGTCTGACCCCGGGTCATGGCCGGCGGGGGCGCGTCCGTTGTCCGCTGCGGGCGTGGCTGCGCTAGTTGGAGAAGCGCCAGCGGACGGTCGCCTCGCCGGCGATGCCGAGCTGCTGGGCTAGCGCGGGCGTGAGATCGAACGACCGGCCCGCGTCGACCGGGCCTCGCTCGACGACCTCGGTCTCGGCGCGGCGGCCCTGGTAGTCGATCAGGAGCTTCGCGCCACACGGGAGGACGGGATGCGCGACGCCGAACGAGTTCGGCGCGAGCGTGACGCCGCAGGCCGTCGGCTCCGCGGTGACCGGGAAGGTGGCGACCTGGGCCTCCTCCCACACGACGACTGCGCGACGCGCGGGCGGCTCGCTCGAGCCGTCGCTGATTCTCGTGAGCGCGATCGCGCCCAGCGCTCCGACGAGCGCGACGCCGGCCAGTGCGGCCTGCCGCCGCGCGAGCGCCGCGTTCATCAGCCGGCGTGCTCGAGCAGCTCGGCGAACGACTCGCGCACGAGGCCGTCGAACTCGGTCGGGAGCGACCCGTCAGGCGTCGCGAACTGACGTAGGTGGACGAAGAGGTACGACCACTCCTCGTACCTGACCGGGTCGCGCGGATGCTCGTCGCGGGCACGGCGCTCGAGGTCCCAGAGATTCCAGTGCCGCGGCTGGGCGGTGACGCGCATTCGCAGGTCGACGACCTCGGACGAGGCCGCCGGCCGCACCGGCGCCGCGGCCGGCTGGAGCGGCGGCGGGGGTGCCGGCTCGGGTGGAGGCGCAGGCACGGGTCGCAGCGGCGGCCGCGGCGGCGGCGGCGCAGGAGGAGGAGGAGGAGGAGGAGGAGACGCGACCGGCTCGAGGACGCGCTCCGGCTCGGGCTTTGGGGGCTCGGGCTCGGCCACGGGTGGAACGATGACGGGAACCACCGGCGCGTCGACCACGGGCTCCGGTTCGGGCTCTTGGACGGGTTCGACCTCCATGATCGGCTCGGGCTCCGGCTCCACGGGCATCGGCGGCGGCTGCTCGGCGACCGCTGCGGCCGCCGGAGCCTCGACGGGCGGAAGCACGGTGACGCCCTCTTCCCCCTCGGCGGGGGCCGCGGCCTCTACCACGACCTCGCGGGGCACCTCCTGGCGCCACGACAGCCACTCGACGGACCAGGCGACCCCGAGCGCGAGGGCCATGACGATGATGACGACAAGCGGCCGAACCTCGGCCAGCCATAGGGCCAGGGCAACCGTGAGGAGGAAGCCCGCCAGCGCGAGAAGGCGAAAGATCGCGCGTCTGTCAGGCACGCTCCGGCGCCGGCACCCCGCCTAGGAAGGCGCCGTGCCCTCGTCCTCGCTGGACCCCCGGGCCCCGGTGCTCTCGTCCCCGCCGGTCTCGTCGGCGACGGCCTCCGGCTCGACAGTCTCCTCGGGAGCCGGCGGCTCCTCGACGACGGGCTCGTCGACGTCCGGAGCCGACGCGGCCGAGGTTCGCAGCTCGGGCTGCGGCGTCCCCCGCTGCGTCGCCACCGTGGCTTCGGCTGCACGGACGATCGCGTCGACCGCCTCGTGGATCGCGGCGTCGCCGTGACCGGCGGCCGAGAGGAGCTGCTCCGCACCCATGCGGGCACGCTGGACGATGACGTCGGCCTGGGCGCGCGCCCACTCGAGCGTCTGCTCGACCTCGGCCCGGGCGGAGTTCGTGAGCTCCGTGGCCTGGTGGCGCGACTGCTCGGTGAGACGGTTTCCGCGGCTCTCGGCCTCGCGCAGCTCGGCGGTCGCGTCGCGGTTTGCCTTCGTGAGAATCTCGCGAGACTCCTTGCGCGAGGCGCTGAGGATCTCGGTTCGCTGCCGTTCGGTCTCCTGACGGATGCGCGCGATCTCGGCCTCCTGCTGCTGGAGCTCCATCTGCTTCTCGCGGATCTCCTGCTCGGCGCGGCCGACCTGCTTCGCAGCCGCGTCCTGGGCATCCCGCTCGATCGTGTCGGCGAACTCAGCCGCGGCGCGCACGATGTGAAGCGCGTCCATGCGGACTGCGTGGCCCGAGGGCTCCGTGATGGCGCTCTTCGGCGCGGCCTGGAGCACCCGCAGGTTGGCCTGGAGGGACGTGACATGGCGCCGGAAGGCGTCGAACGCCTCCTGGACCTTGGCGCGATCGAAGCCGTCCGATGCGCTCGGAAGGTCCTCGAGGCGAGGTAGGGGCGTGAGGCCCGGCTGGACCCGACCCGGTTCTTGCGTGGACATGTTCGCTACGCCTCCCCTCCGCGTTCTGACCGCGGGCTCGACACAAGTATGCCCTTCCTCATCGGCTGGTTCGCAAGGCTTCCTTTAATCGGGCTTCGCACGCAGCTGAATTCCAAGCTCCCGCAACAGTTCCTCCTCCACCTCGGACGGCGCTCCGCTCATCGGATCGACGCCCGCCTGGTTCTTCGGGAACGCGATCATGTCGCGCAGATTCGCCTCGCGGCCGAGGGCCATGAGCATGCGCTCGATCCCGAACGCGATGCCGCCGTGCGGAGGCGCGCCCATCGCGAGCGCGTCGAGCAGGAAGCCGAACTTCCGCCGCTGCTCCTCGGCGGAGAGCTTGAGCGCGTCGAAGACACGCGCCTGTAGCTCCTGCTCGTGGATCCGGAACGAGCCGCCGCCGATCTCAATGCCGTTGACGACGAGGTCGTAGGCGAGCGCGGTCGCCCCGCCCGGGTCGCTCGAGACGAGCTCCTCCGAGCCGGGGGCCGGCCGCGTGAACGGGTGGTGCACGGCCGTCCAGCGCCCGTCGTCCTCGTCCCACTCGAACATCGGGAAGTCGGTGATCCAGACGAAGCGCCACGCGCTCTCGTCGATCAGGCCCAGCTCCCGGCCGAGATGCAGGCGCAGCGCGCCCAGCACGCGTGCGGCGATCGCGGGCTCGGCTGCGGCGAAGAGGACCGTGGAGCCCGGCTCGCCGCGGAAGAGCGCGAGCTCGTCCTCCGAGAGGAACTTCGCGATCGGCGAGCGCACGTCGCCGTCCTCGCCGTAGACGAGGTAGGCGAGCCCCTTCGCCCCCCACTCCTTCGCGAGCTCCTCGAGGCGCTCGAGCTCGGCCCGCGAGAAGCGCCTGCGGCACCCGGATGAAGCGGACGGCGGGCGCGTTCCCGAACACCCCGAACTCGGATCCCCGCGTCGCCTCGGTCGCGTCCTCGATCTCGAGCCCGAAGCGAAGGTCGGGCTTGTCGCTGCCGAAGCGCGCCTGCGCCTCGCCGTGCGTCATGCGCTCGAACGGCGTCACGAGCTCGTCCCCGATCCCCTCGCGCCAGACCGCGGCGCACATCCGCTCCATGAGCGCGAAGAGGAACTCCTGGTCGGGGAACGCCATCTCGACGTCGAGCTGCGTGATCTCCTGGACGCGGTCGGCGCGGAGATCCTCGTCCCTGAAGCAGATGGCGATCTGGTAGTAGCGGTCGAAGCCGCCGATCACGAGCAGCTGCTTGAGGATCTGGGGCGACTGCGGAAGCGCGAAGAAGCGGCCCGGCTGGAGACGGCTCGGGACGATGAAGTCGCGCGCGCCCTCGGGCGTGGGCTTGAAGAGGATCGGCGTCTGAATGTCGAGGAAGCCGTCCGCCTCCATCTCGCGGCGGATGATCGAGACCATCTGCGCCCGGAGCGCGATGTTGCGCTGCATGCGCGGCCGGCGCAGATCGAGCCAGCGGTAGCGCAGGCGCAGGGTCTCGTCCACGTTCTCCTCATCGAGCTGGAACGGAAGCGCCGGCGCGCGCGAGACGATCTCCAGCTCGTCGACCTGGAGCTCGACCTCCCCTGTCGGCAGGTCCGGGTTCACGTTCTCCGGCGCCCGGCGGACGACCGTCCCCTCGGCCCGCAGGACGAACTCGTTGCGCACGGCGTGCCCGGCCGCGACTGCGTCCGGCGCCAGTTCCGGGTTGACGACGAGCTGGCAGATGCCCGCCCGGTCGCGAAGGTCGACGAAGACGAGACCCCCGTGGTCGCGGCGCCCGTCCGCCCAGCCGGAGAGCGTCAGCCGCTTGCCCACATGCTCGGGCCTGACCTCGCCGCACATGAGGTCGCGCCAGGTCACGCGAGGAGCTCTTCGATCTCGTCGGGCGAGCTCACCGACACGTCCGCCTCGCCGGGCCGTCGGAGCACCTGCCCGCTTTCGGACACGACGAGCGTCCCGCGCGCGCCCAGCCGCTTCGCCTGCGTCAGCTGGCCCTTGAGGGAGCGGGATGCGTAGTCCGTGTCGGCCCGCAACCCGCGTTCGCGCAGCAAGCCGAGCCACGGCAGGATCTCGAGACGGCGCGACCGCTCCTCGAAGACGATGAAGAGGTCGATGCCGGCCACCTCCGGGTCGGCCGTGCTCGACGACGCCATGCGCTCGACCCCGGCGGCCCAGCCCACCCCTGGGGTCGGGTCGCCGCCGAGCTCCTCGATGAGATAGTCGTAGCGTCCGCCGGCGCAGATCGAGGCCTGTGCAGCGTCGAGCCCCTCGTTGACGAACTCGAACACCGTGCGCGTGTAGTAGTCGAGGCCGCGCACGAGCGTCGGCACGAGGACGTACTCGACGCCGTAGGCATCGAGGAGGCCCCGCACCTCGGAGAAGTGCTCCTCGCAGGAAGGGCAGAGCGACTCGCCGATCGTCGGCGCCTCTGCGAGCACACGGCGAACGGCCTCGTTTTTCGTGTCGAACACGCGCAGCGGGCTGACATCGGCCCGGCGGCGCGTGTCCTCGTCGAGATCGTCGCGCCGTTCGGCGAGGAAGGCCTGGAGCCGCTCGACGTATGCCGGTCGGCATTCGCGGTCGCCGATGGAGTTCAGCTCCAGGCGCGTGTGCGTGACGTCAGCGCGGCGCTCGATGCCGGTGAAGAGCTCGATCAGCTCGGCGTCGACGGCCGGGTCGTCCGTCCCCATCGCCTCGAAGCCGATCTGCCAGAACTCGCGGTAGCGCCCCTTCTGCGGCGCCGCGTACCGGAACATCGGCCCGACGTAGTAGGTCTTCACGGGCTGAGGCTCCCGGTGCAGGCCGTGCTCGAGGTAGGCGCGCGCGACGGCCGCCGTTCCCTCTGGCCGCAGAGTCAGGGAGCGCTCGCCCCTGTCTTCGAACGTGTACATCTCCTTGTGCACGACGTCCGAGCCGGCGCCGGACGTGCGCGCGAAGAGCTCGGTGTCCTCGAACGTGGGCGTGACGATGAGGCCGTAGCCGTACAGGTCCGCGGCTTCGGCGGTCGCGCGCAACACGGTCCGGCGGCGCGGCTGGTCGGCGGGAAGGACGTCGAGCGTCCCCCGCGGCGCCTCGATCCTCACGGCGCGTCGGCCCGGAGCTCGGCGAGGAACGGGTTCGTCATGAGCTCCTGGCCCAGCGTCGTCGCCGGGCCGTGGCCGGAGTAGACAACGGTCTCGGGCGGCAGACGGTCGACGAGCAGGCGGATCGAGGCCAGCAGAGCTTCCCAGTTCCCGCCGGTGCGGTCGGTGCGCCCGACGGAGCCGGCGAAGAGCACGTCACCCGAGAAGACGCAGCCCTCGGCGGCGAACGCGAGGTGGCCTACCGTGTGGCCGGGCACCCTCAGCGTCGTGAAGTGGATTCCGGCAAGGTCGAGCTCCTCCTCGCCTTCGAGCAGCACCTCGGCCGAGTGACCGCGGAGGCTTACGTCGATCCCGTCCGGGATGTAGTCGCCCGGCCGCTCCAGTCGATCCCACTCGAGCGAAGGCATGTAGACCCGCGCCCCGGTCGCCTCGACCAGCTCGACGACACCTCCGATGTGGTCGAGATCGCCGTGCGTCACAAGGATGGCGACGCACCGCGCTCCCCCCAGTGCCGCCTGGATGCGCTCGGTCTCGCCGGGCCAGCCCGGATCGACGACGACCGCCTCGTCCGCGCCCGTGTGCCGGGCCACGTAGCAGTTGGACTGGAACGGGCCCAGGGCGAGTTGCTCGACTTCGAGGGGCATCGGGGCAGGAGTCTAGCCGCCTCTAGGAGTTAGACTTGGCCTCCGATGGAGACCTGGATTCTCCCGGAGATCGACACGCCGGGTGGAAGTCGCTCGCCGGTCGTGCTCCGCAGCCAGGACGAGGCGCGGGCGGTCCTCGTCGGCCTCGATCCCGGGCAGAAGCTCGGGGATCACCAGGTCAAGGAACACGCCTGGGTGATCGTCGTCGACGGGTCCGTGACCTTCCGGGCCGGCGACGAGGAGATCGAGGCCCCGGCGGGGACGCTTGCCCGGTTCGAGCCGGACGAGCGCCACTCCGTCAGCAGCGAAGGCGGCGCGAAGATTCTCCTCCTGCTTGCCCCGTGGCCCGGCCCGGGCCACTACCGGGGCAACGAGACGGTCGAGGCGCTCGGCTAGCGCGCCCGGCGTTCGGCGCGATCCTTCTCGTGCCGGCGCAGCAGCATGCGGTAGACGAACGTGTCGACCACGTAGCTGAACGGCATGAAGAAGGCCAGGAGCAGCACGACGTTGAAGATCAGCCCCGCGATCGTGAGGTCATTGGCCGTAATCAGAGATGAACACCGCGATCAGCGGCGCGAAGATGGCCGTGCGCTTGAGGACTCGCTGCAGGGACGGCTTCTGGATCGGGCGCCCACGCCGGTCGACGAGGCCGGTCGGCTCCTTCTGCGCTTTGCCGTTGGTGGCGGCGCTCTTCGCCTCCGAGACGCGCGCGCCCTCGATCGGGATCTCCTCGCCGTCCTCGGTCTCGAGGACGTACTCGTACTCGTGACGCTGGAGCTTCTCGCGCTTCCGGCGCTGCTTTCTGCTCGGCACAGCTAGAAGGCCTCGATCAGCACGGCGATGAGCACGAGCACCCCGATGAGCCCGAACGCGGTGACGAAGGCGGCGGGATTCCAGACGAGATCGTTGTCCTGGCGATAGCGCGACTTCCGCGGCGCACCGTGGCCGTGGACGGGCTCCGCGGCAGGTTCGGAGCGCGGTCGCCCGGCCGTGAGGCTCCACGCGATCAGGAGGCCGACCAGACCCGCGCCCACGAAGGCCAAGGGAACCCACCAGTTCACAGCCTCACCGCTCCCATGCGACCTCTCCCTCTTTCACCACCACCGCCACGTGCTCTCCTCCGAGATGGTAGGCGAGGTAGCGCCAGTCGGGAGCGTCGAGCAGAACGATGTCCGCGGCGTACCCGGGCTCGAGACGGCCGATCCGATCCGCGCGACCGAGCACGTGGGCCGCGTTCACCGTGCAGGCGGCGAGCGCCTCGGCCGGCGAGAGGCCGAGCTGCGTGCACGCGAGGCTCATGACCACGGGCAGGCTCTCGCAGTACGCGCTCCCAGGATTGAAGTCCGTCGCGAGAGCGACGATCGCGCCGGCGTCCACCAGAGCACGGCCGGGCGGCATGGGCCGACCGAGGAAGAGCGCCGCGACGGGAAGCAGCACGGCGGCGACGTCGCTCCCACCGAGGGCGCGGACGCCTTCGTCGCCGGTCGCCTCGAGGTGGTCGACGCTGCGCGCGCCCAGCTCGACGGCAAGCGGGATGCCTCCCATCTCCGTGAACTGATCCGCGTGCAGCCGGAGGGCGAGCCCGGCCCCTCGGCAAGCCTCGAGATAACGGCGAGCCTGCGGGACGTCGAACGCGCCGCGCTCGACGAACACATCCGCGGCCTCGGCGAGCGCTGCGGCCTCCGGAAGCACCTCCGCCAGCGCGAAGTCCAGGTACGCATCGCCGTCGTCGAACTCCGGCGGCACTGCGTGGGCCCCGAGCCAGGTCGGCACGCCGCCGGCCGCGCCGACGGCGCGCAGCTGCGCGAGCTCGGTGTCGCGATCGAGCCCGTAGCCGGACTTTCCCTCGAATGTCGTGGTGCCGTGCCCCAGCATCCAGGCGCGATGGCGCTCCACGGCTGCGATCAGGTCGGCCTCACCGGCGGCACGTGTCGCCGCGACCGTGGAGAGGATCCCGCCTCCCGACGCGTGGATCTCCTCGTACGACGCTCCGCGCGCGCGCAGGTCGAACTCCGCCGCGCGGTCGCCGGCGAAGCACGCGTGCGTGTGGCAGTCGACGAGGCCCGGCACCGCGACGAGGCCGCGGCCGTCGATCTCGAGGACGTCGTCCGGAAGCGCCGACCGGTCGAGCTCCGCCATCGCACCGCTCGCGCGCACGAGACCGTCGAGGCAGAAGACGTAGCCCCCCTCGATCACTCGGACGTCGCCAAGAGCGGATCCGCGCAGAGGCGCCGAGCCTCCTGCCGGGGAGACGACCTGCCCGAGATCGCGGACGAGCAACGCCGGCATGGCCCGCTAGGAGTCGCCGCGGCCGGGCAGCCGGAGACCGTGCTCGCGCGCCGCGGCGAGCGCTTCCTCGTAGCCGGCGTCGGCATGCCGGAGCACGCCGGTGCCCGGATCGGTCGTCAGCACGCGCTCGAGGCGCTCAGCCGCGTCGTCGGTGCCGTCGGCGACGACGACCATCCCCGCATGGATCGAGTTGCCGATGCCGACGCCGCCGCCGTGGTGGACGCTCACCCATGTCGCGCCCGCCGCCGTGTTCACGAGCGCGTTGAGGATGGGCCAGTCGGCGATCGCATCGGACCCGTCCTGCATCGCCTCCGTCTCGCGGTACGGAGAAGCGACCGAGCCCGCGTCGAGATGGTCGCGCCCGATGACCACCGGCGCGGTCACGCGCCCGTCGCGCACGAGCTCGTTGATGGCGAGGCCCGCCTTGGCACGGTCGCCGTAGCCGAGCCAGCAGATCCGCGCCGGCAGACCCTGGAACGCGACGCGGTCCGCCGCCAGCTCGAGCCAGCGCTGCAGAAGAAGGTCGTCCGGGAAGAGCTCGAGCAGCGCCCCGTCGATCGCTGCGATGTCGTCCGGATTCCCCGAGAGCACGGCCCAGCGGAAGGGGCCGATGCCGCGGCAGAAGAGCGGCCGGATATAGGCCGGGACGAAGCCCGGATATGTGAATGCGTCCTTGATGCCTGCCTGCTGCGCCTCCCCCCGAAGGTTGTTGCCGTAATCGAAAACGTAGCTCCCGGCCCGGACGAACCCGAGCATGCCCTCGACATGGCGCGCGATGGACTCGGACGCCCGTCGCAGGTACTCGTCCGGGTCGTCCGCTCGCAGCGTCGCGGCCTCCTCGACCGAGAGCCCGGCCGGGACGTAGCCGTTCAAGGGGTCGTGGGCGGCGGTCTGGTCGGTCACGAGGTCGAAGGCCTCGCCGCGGGCGACGAGCTCCGGCACGACCTCCGCCGCGTTCCCGAGCAGGCCGACCGAAAGCGGACGCCCCTCCGCGGCGGCGCTCCGCACCCGCCCGACGGCGTCCTCGAGCGACTCCGAAGCCTCGTCGAGGTAGCGGGTGGCGAGACGCCGCTCGATCCGCGTCGGGTCGACCTCCACGCAGAGCACGGCGGCGCCGGCCATCGTCGCGGCCAGCGGCTGTGCGCCGCCCATGCCGCCGAGGCCCGCCGTCAGGATCGTCCGCCCCCGCAGGTCGGGCGAGCCGAAGTGCACCTCGCCGGCGGCCGCGAAGGTCTGGTACGTCCCCTGGAGGATCCCCTGGGTGCCGATGTAGATCCAGCTCCCGGCGGTCATCTGGCCGAACATCGTCAGGTCGAGCGCCTCGAGCCTCCGGAACTCGTCCCAGGACGCCCATCGCGGCACGAGCAGCGAGTTGGCGATCAGCACGCGCGGCGCGGCGGTGTGCGTCCTGAAGACACCCACCGGCTTGCCGCTCTGGACGAGCAGCGTCTCGTCCTCGCCCAGCTCGAGGAGGCATCGGACGAGCCCGCGCAGCGCGTCGTGGTTGCGGGCGGCCTTGCCCGAGCCGCCGTAGACGATCAGCTGCTCGGGATGCTCGGCGACTTCCGGATCGAGGTTGTTGAGGAGCATCCGCAGCGGCGCCTCGGTCTGCCACGACCGGGCGTTCAGCTCGCTTCCACGCGGCGCTCGGATGGAGGTGAGATCGCCGCAGAGCTCTTCGACGCGCGCGTCGGTGACGGCGGCGCTGCTCACGCGAGCGCACCCACTTCGCGCTCGACAGCGGCGACGAAGTCGCCCGTGCTGATGGCGATCGCGACCGCCTCGATGTCGTCGGCGAGCGGGCGGTCCTCGATCACCGTGGACGACAGCGAGCGGAGAAATTCGTGCGCGGCGCGAACCCCGAGCCCCGGCTCGAGCGGCGCCAGGAACTCCACCGCCTGAGCGCCGGCGAGCAGCTCGATCGCGAGCGCCCGCTCGACGTTCTCGAGCACCTGGAGACACTTCAGCGCGGACGCGTTGCCCATGGAGACGTGATCCTCCTGCCCCGCGCTCGTGGGAATGGAGTCGATCCCGGCCGGATGGCAGAGGACCTTGTTCTCGCTGACGAGCGCCGCGGCGACGTACTGCGGGATCATGAACCCCGAGTTGAGCCCGCCGTCGTGCGTCAGGAACGCCGGCAGCCCATCCGAGAGAGACGGGTTCGTGAGCCGCTCGACACGCCGCTCCGAGATGGACGCGAGCTCCGCGAGAGCCATCGCAGCAGCGTCGAGCGCGAAGGCAAGCGGCTGCCCGTGGAAGTTGCCGTTGGAGACGAGCTCGCCCTGCTCGACGAAGACGAGTGGATTGTCGGTGGCCGCGTTGAGCTCGACTGCGACCGTCGTCTCGGCATACGCGAGCAGGTCGCGGCTGGCGCCGTGGACCTGCGGCGCGCAGCGGAGCGAGTAGGCGTCCTGCACCTTGTCGCACCACCGATGCGCCTCCAGGATCGCGGAGCCCTCGAGCAGCCGGACGACGTTGGCGGCCGACGCCTGCTGCCCGGCGAGCGGCCGCAGGGCGTGGATCTCGGGGAGAAAGCTCGCGCGCGAGCCCTGGAGCGCCTCGAGCGAGAGGGCGCACGCAATGTCCGCGGTCCGCGCCAGCCGTTGGGCCCTCACCAGCACGAGCGCTCCGATCCCTGCCATGAACTGCGTGCCGTTGATGAGGGACAGGCCTTCCTTCGCGCGCAGCTGGACGGGCTCGAGACCGACGCGGTCCAGGGCCTCCGCGCCCGAAAGGGTCTCACCCTCGACGACCGCCTTGCCCTCCCCGACGAGCGGGAGCGCGAGGTGCGCGAGCGGCGCGAGGTCGCCGGACGCCCCTACCGACCCGCGGCTCGGCACGACCGGCGTGACGCCGCGGTTGAGGCATTCGAGCAGGAGGTCGACCGTCTCCGGCCGCGCGCCCGAATAGCCCTTGGCGAGGGTGTTCGCGCGCAGCAGCATCGCGGCCCGCACGACCTCCGGCGGATAGGGGCTTCCCACGCCGCACGCGTGGCTCCGGAGGAGGCGAAGCTGGAGCTCCTCGGCGAGCTCGGGCGGGATCGTCTTGGAGACGAAGCGGCCGAAGCCGGTGTTGATTCCGTACGTGTGCTCGCCCGAGCTCTCGGCGGCCGTGCGCTCGACCAGCTCGCGCGCGGCCTGCAAACGCTCCCTCCCCTGCTCGGCGAGCTCGGCCCGTCCCCCCTCGACCGCGACGGCCCAGACGTCCTGTAGCGTCAGGTCGTCCCCGGTCAGCGACACGGCGGTCGTGAGCGCCATCGAGCCAAGTGTATTGAGCAGTCGGCCGCATCATGCGGGCTCCGTCGGGCTGGCCTGGAGCGGTGGGAAGGACTCCGCCCTGGCCCTACACAAGCTCCGTCGAGACGGCGCCCACGTGGCGGCGTTGCTCACGACGATCACGGAGGGCTACGAGCGCGTAAGCATGCACGGTGTCCGTCGGGAGCTCGTCCGCCTCCAGGCGGCGGCCGCCGGCGTGCCTCTCGTCGAGGTGACGATCCCTCCCGACTGCGTCAACGCGACCTACGAAGAGCGGATGGCCGCGGCGTTCGGCGCGCCGCCACTCGACGGGATCGCCGCCATGGCCTCGGGCGATCTCTTCCTCGAGGACGTCCGCGCCTACCGTGAGGAGCGCCTGACGGCGGCCGGCAAGGACGCGCTCTTCCCCCTCTGGGGTCGCGACACGCGCGTCCTGGCCAACGAGTTCGTCAAGGCCGGCTTCGAGGCGTTCATCTGTTGCCTCGACCCCGACAAGCTCGACCCGAGCTTCGCGGGCCGTTCGTACGACGCGGAGTTCCTCGCCGACCTACCGGAGGGGGTCGACCCCTGCGGCGAGCGCGGCGAGTTCCACACGTTCGTCCACGCCGGGCCAGTTCTCGCAACGCCTGTGAACGTCAGAGTCGGCGACGTGGTCGAGCGGGACGGGTTCGTCTTCTGCGATCTCGTTGCGCGCGACTGACCGGGCAGCGCCCGCTAGCACTCGACCTTCGCGAACCTGAGCGCGGCCGACTCCGGAAGCTCGCTCACGTTGCCGTAGGCCTCGAACGGGAGCCCTTCGCGGCCCGTGACCTCGCCGCCGTCGCCGGTCGCCATCGCGCTCTCCCAGAGCGTTGTCCCGATGAACTGCCCGCTCGCGCTGTAGAACCAGCCGCGGACCACGATCCTGTGGATCTGGCAATCGACGCCGCCGAAATACCGGAGCTGACCGTTGACCGACGCCATGCCGAAGTCGGGCACGATCTCCGGCGAGGCGATCTCGAACATGCCGTCCCACTGGCCGTAGTCGATGGCGATCGTCCCACGAGGAGGCGCCGGAGGGCGTCCGCCGCCGTTCCCGCCGTTGTTGTTGTCGTCGTCGCCGTTGGAGTTCGTCGTCGTCGGCCCCGTTGCCGGCGTGTCGGCTGGGGACGTGGTGGGAGCAGTCGCGGTCGCACTCTCGTCGGTGGTGGTGCCGACGATCGTGACCCCCTCGCCCTCGCCCTCGCCGCCCGCGGTGGTCTGCTTCTGGGCGGCGGCGGGGTCAGGGTCGTCGGATCCGCCGGCGAGGGCAGAGACGATCCCGAAGCCCGCCAGGAAGAAGGCAGGCACCAGCGCGACAACCGTCCACCGCGATCGCAGCCTCCGCACCGCACCCTCCCTCGTCGCTGTCCCGAGCTCCCCCCGAGGGGAGCTTCAAAGCCTAGCCGCCCTGAGCCCAGGGGCCAATCCCACCGACGCGCTCCACCGTGATGCACAGGCGGAAGCCGGGCGGCGGGTCGGGCATGGGCGGAAACGTCACGTCCGGGCCGATGTAGGTGTGCGCGAGCCTCTGGAGCAGCTCCGGCGCGCCACCTTCCTCGATCGTCGCGCGGCCGTGCGCGACGAGGTACTCCCGCAGGCCCATCGCGTTCGTGGCCCCGGTCTCGAGCGAGAGCGAGACACGCGGATCCCGCCGGACGTTGCGGAGCTTCTGCTGCTCGCGGAGGTGGCCGGAGACGATCACGTCGCCCTCCAGGCCGACCCAGACGATCGAAACCTGAGGGCTCCCGTCCGGGTTCAAGGTGACGAGATGCGCGAGCGCATCCGACTCGATGACCGCTCGTGCGCTCTCCGGGATGACACTCATGCCCGCCGCTTAATCTAGACGCCATGGCCGATCCGGTCACCGCCGCGCCCGAGGAGTCGCGCGTCGACGCCCTCCCGCCTTCGCGCGGGGCAGTCGCCCTGCTGCGGCGGCGCGACTTCCGGCGCGTCTACATGGCCGTGTCGGCGAGCGAGCTCGGCGACGCGCTCCAGTACATCGCCCTCATGTGGTTCGCCTTCGAGGCCGGCGGCCCGCTGGGGGTTCTTGCGGTGCGCCTCGCGGACAGCGTGCCGGCGCTCGTGTTCGGGCTCCACGGCGGCCTCGTCGCCGACCGGTGGGACCGAAGGCGCGTGCTCGTCGCCGCAGACCTCGTCCGCGCGTCGGTCCTGATCCCGGTCGCAATCGCCGGGCTTGCGGGAGAGCTTCCGCTCTGGGGGCTCGTCGTGGCGGCCTTCGTCCTCACCTCCGCAACGAGCTACTTCGACCCGGCGTACGGCGCGCTGCTTCCGAGCCTCGTCGAGCGTCGCAACGTCCAGCAGGCGAACGGGCTGGTGCGCGCGACTGCCGAGGCGCTTTCGGTCGGCGGCTGGGCGGTGGCCGCCGGACTCCTTGCCTTCCTACCCGTCAGCGCCTTCTTCGCCCTCAATGCGGCGACCTTCCTGGTCTCGGCGGCGATCCTCGCAACCGTCCCCTCGGCCGGGGGAAGGCCCGCCGACCCGGACGCCGGCAAGTTCGCGGACATTGCCGCCGGCTTCCAGGCGCTTCGTGTCCGCCCGTTCCTGGCGGCTGCGGTCGTCGCTCTGGGTCTCGCGGTCACGATCGCGGCCGGCACGTGGATCGCCGGGACGCCGCAGCTCGTCAGCGAGAACCTCCATCGCGGCGCCGGCGGTTTCTCGCTCGTCATGACGGGCTACGCGATCGGTGCGATCACAGCTGGTGCGTTCCTTGCCCGGCGGCCGGTGCGGCGCAAGACGCTCGGCAGCCTGCTCGCCTGGAGCTTCTACCTGCCGGCGTTCCTCGTGATCGGGTTCGCCGAGTCGCTTGCGGTCGCGATGGTCGGCGCGTTCATCGCCGCCCTGGGCGAGAGCACGGCCGTCGTGCTCCTCCACTCTGCCGCCCAGGAGGAGGTACCCGACCGCGTCCTCGGTCGGGTCATGGGCGTCATCTCGCTTGTGCACCGCGGGGCCCACGCGACCGGGCTGCTGATCATGGCGCCGCTCTTCGTCGTGGTCGAGCCGGAGGCCGTCTTCGCCGGCGCCGCGCTTGCGCTCCCGGTCGTCGGCCTGAGCTGCGCCGCGTGGGCGCTGACTACGACTCGAGGAGCCGCAGCTCCAGCACATGCGACGGGTCGAACCCGTCGATCCTGAGCATCTCCCCGGCGGCGGCCACGGCCGGCCCGGCCGGCATGAGCCCGACGAGCTCCGATCCGGCGACCTCGACCCCGCGCGCGTCCGCTTCCCGGCTGATCCTGGCGACGATGTCGTGGAGCGCCGCAGCCTGCCAGTCGGTCACATTCATGCTCACCTGGACGAACCCCGCGCGTGGAAGGTCGAGCCCGAGGGCCCGGACGCCGGGAAAGCCGCCGTCGCGCTCGCGCACGACGCGCGCGATCTCACGTGCAACGTCCACGTCGTCGGAGCGAAGGTTGACGTTGAAGGCCACGAGCGGCCTGCGGACGCCGACGAGCACGCCCCCCGCCGTCGGGTGCAGGCGGTCAGGTCCCCGGTCGGGGCGAAGCTCGCCGGCATCGACGCGACGCTGGAGCTCCTCCGGTCCGCCGCGCCGGAAGAACGCGGGCTCGCGCCCATCCTCGGTGAGACGGCCGTAGAAGAACACGGGCAGCTCGAGCTCGTTCCCGACGCGGTCGGCCAGCGCGAGCGCCGCCTCGCGCGCGAGCGGCTCGGCGTCGGGCTCGAGCGGCACGAGCGGGACGACGTCCGCCGCCCCGATGCGTGGATGAGCGCCCTCGTGCTGGGTCAGGTCGATCCGCTCGGCCGCCGCGCGGATGCCGGCGAGCAGCGTTTCGACCAGCTCCTCCCCGCTCCCCACGAGCGTGAACACGGAGCGGTGGTGGTCCCAGTCGGTGTGGACGTCGAGCAGCCGCGCCGGGCCCGAGAACGCCTCCCGGAGCGCCGCGAGGGCGGCAGGATCCCTGCCTTCCGACACGTTCGGAACGGACTCGAGCGGTAGCGGCACGGGCTGAGCTTACGAGAGCGGCCGTGCGGGAGCGGGGATGGCCGGGACTAGACTCGACGTTAGGTCAACTGGTGGCAGATTCCCATCCGTACCTTCGAACGTTCGTCCGCCTGCTCGGCTTCCTGCGCCCCTATCGGTGGTCGCTGGCCGTGTCGGTCGTGCTCGCCATCGGCTCGCAGGCGGCCGCGGTCGCGATCGCGTTCCTGACGGGCGCCGCGCTCGAGAGCGCCGTCAACTCGCAGAACCGGAACGATCTCTGGGCGATCGCGATCGCCGTGCTCCTCGTCGGACTGGCGCGGGCGCTTTTCATGGCCGGTCGCCGCCTGATCTCAGGCCGTCAGGCGCTTGGAGTCGAGTACGACATGCGCGACGCGGTCTACGCGAAGCTTCTGCGCCTCTCGTTCGGCTTCTACGACCGTCATCAGACCGGGCAGCTGATGTCGCGCGCGACGGTGGATCTCCAGTCGGTGCGCTTCTTCCTCGGCTACGGCCTCATCTTCTTCTTCCAGCACGTGCTGACGATCGTCGGCGTGTCGATCGTGCTCTTCATCGTGGAGTGGCGCCTCGCGCTGGCGGCCACGGCCTTCACACCGGTGCTCGTCTTTCTCGCGTACCGCTACTCGAGCGTGTCGCACCCGGTTCTCCGGGACGTCCAGCAGAAGATGGCCGACGTCGCGACCGTCGCCGAGGAGAACATCGTCGGCGTCCACGTGGTCAAGTCGTTCGCGCAGGAGCGCAACGAGTCCGCGAAGTTCTCGGCGCGCACGGAGAGCGTCTTCAGCCGCTCGATCGACGCGAACCGACAGCGGGCGCTGTACGTGCCGCTCCTCTCGTTCCTCCCGCTGGTGGCGCAGGCGACCGTCCTGCTGTTCGGCGGCCGGATGGTCGCGAACGGCTCCCTCGGCCTCGCCGCGTTCTTCGCCTTCAACGTGCTCGTCCTCATGCTCGTGATGCCGCTTCGCATGCTGGGCATGTGGATCGGCCAGGCCCAGCGCGCCACGGCCTCGGGCGAGCGGATCTTCGAGGTGATCGACGAGCCCGAGGAGGTCACCGATGCGCCGGATGCGCACGAGCTGCCGCCGGGTGACGGGCGCATCGTCTTCGAGCAGGCCGGCTTCGAGTACACGCCGGATCGCCCCGTGCTCGACGGGATCGACCTCGAGGTCGAGCCCGGGCGCACGATCGCGCTCATCGGGCACACGGGCTCGGGGAAGACGACGCTGGCCTCCCTCGTGCCGCGCTTCTACGACGTGACGACCGGCCGCTTGACCATCGACGGCGCCGACGTGCGCGACGTCAAGCTCGCATCGCTGCGCCGCGCAATCGGGATCGTCGCGCAGGATCCGTTCCTCTTCTCGGCGAGCGTGCGCGAGAACATCACGTTCGGCGCGCCGGACGCGACCGACGAGGACGTCGTCCGCGCCGCACGGCTTGCGCAGGCGCACGAGTTCATCGAGGAGCTGATCGACGGCTACGACACGGTGATCGGCGAGCGCGGGATCACGCTCTCGGGCGGGCAGCGCCAGCGGATCGCGATCGCGCGCGCGCTCATCCTCGACCCGCGGATCCTCATCCTCGACGACGCCACCGCGTCCGTCGACGCGAGCACCGAAGCGCGCATCCGCCTCGGGCTGCGCGAGGCGATGAAGGGCCGGACGACGCTCATCGTCGCCCACCGCCTCTCGACGATCGCGCTCGCCGACGAGCTCGTCGTGCTCGACAACGGGCGCATCGCCGCGCGCGGGACGCAGACGGAGCTGCTGGAGACGAGCCCGGTCTTCCGCGAGATCTACGAGCACGGGCTCCTGGAGCGCGAGTTCTCGGAGCGCGTCGAGGCGAGCGGGGAGCGGCTGGAGGCAGCCGGCGCATGAGGCTCGGGACTCGGCACGCTCTCGGCACGGTTTGGGCCCCCACGCGCGCGCTTTTCGGCGTTAGGCTCGAGCCATCGGGTTGGGGAGGTGGGTCTCCCGTTCTCGACGCGCACGCGCGTGGAGAACGGGTCGACCGCGCGCCAGAGGCCGGCGGGAGACCGCGATGAAGGTCTGGCAGGCGGGATCCCACCTGACGATGCAGCGGGGCGCCGAGGTGAACGACTGGTCCTGGGCGCGCACGGTCCGGCGGGTCTCGACGCTCGCCCGGCTGGCGGCGCCGTACCGGCTGCGGACAGGCCTCGCCGTCGGCTCGCTCATCGCCGCGACCCTGACCGCGCTCGCGCCGCCGCTCCTGGCCAAGTACGCCATCGACGACGGAATCAGCAAGGGCGACGTCGAGGCGCTCACGGTGATCGTCGCGCTCTTCGTCGCCGCCGGCCTCGCCAACCTCTTCGCGAGCGCGGCGCAGACCTACTTCACCGGCTGGACGGGCGAGCGGATCCTCGCCGACCTGCGCAACAAGCTCTTCGGCCACCTCCAGCGCCTCTCGCTCGGCTACTTCGAGCGCAACCGGGCCGGCGTCATCATCAGCCGCCTGACGAACGACGTCGAGGCGCTCGACCAGCTCGTCACGGACGGGGTCACGAGCCTGTTCCAGAACAGCCTCCTGCTCCTCGGCTCCGCCGTCATCCTCTTCTTCCTCGACTGGCGCCTCGCGCTCGCGGCCCTCGCCGTCTTCCCGCTGATGGCCATCGCGACGAAGGTCTTCCGCGTCCGCTCCTCGCGCGCGTATCGCAACGTCCGAGAGCGCCTCGGGCTCGTCACGGCGACGCTCGCCGAGGACATCGCGGGAATGCGCGTCGTGCAGTCGTTCACGCGGGAGCACACGAACCAGCGCCAGTTCCGGTCGGTGAACGACCACTACCGCGAGTCGAACCAGGAGACCGTCATCCTCAACGGCCTCTACTTCCCGTTCGTCGACTTCCTCGCGGCCGTGGCCACGGCCACCGTGCTCGGCTTCGGCGGCTGGCTCGCGTTCGAGGGCGAGGTCACGGTCGGCACGCTCTTCGCCTTCCTCCTCTATCTCTCGAACTTCTTCGATCCCATCCAGCAGCTGTCGCAGCTCTACAACACGTTTCTCTCGGCCACGGCCGCGCTGGACAAGATCATGGACGTGATGGACGAGGAGCCGCAGGTCCTCGACAGCCCGGACGCGCGTTCCTTGCCCATGATCGCCGGCGACGTCGGCTTCGACAACGTGCGGTTCGGCTACGGCGACGGGCCCGAGATCCTGCACGGGATCGACCTGGCCGTCCCGGCCGGGACCACGGTCGCGCTCGTCGGCCACACCGGTGCGGGCAAGTCCACGATCGCCAAGCTCCTCGCGCGCTTCTACGATCCGCGCGAAGGCAGGATCACGATCGACGGCCACGATCTCCGCGACGTGACGCAGGAGAGCCTCCGGCAGCAGCTCGGGATCGTCCCGCAGGAGGGCTTCCTCTTCGCCGGGTCCGTGCGCGAGAACATCGCCTTCGGGCGCCCGGACGCCACCGACGAGGAGGTCGCCGCCGCGGCGCGCGCCGTCGGCGCCGAGGAGTTCATCCTCCACCTCGAGGACGGCTACGACACGCAGGTGGCCGAACGGGGCAGCCGGCTCTCGCTCGGCCAGCGGCAGCTCGTCGCGTTCGCCAGGGCGCTGCTCGCCGACCCGCGAATCCTCATCCTCGACGAGGCGACGTCGAGCGTCGACATCGGCACCGAGCGTCGCATCGAGGAAGCGCTCCGCCGCCTCCTCGCAGGGCGAACGGCGTTCATCATCGCGCACCGTCTCTCGACGATCCGCGGTGCCGACCTGATCGTCGTCCTCGAGCACGGCTGCGTCGTCGAGCTCGGCACCCACGACGAGCTGGTCGCGCTGAACGGCCGCTACCGCTCGCTCTACGGGGACTGGGCGGCCGCGGCCTAGGGGTTCCCGGCCTCCGGTGTAGGCTCCGGTCGCGATGGCTGACCTCGACCCGAAGACCGAAAAGCGGATCGAGGATCCCGTTCCGCAGGAGGTCGAGCGCGAGGCGCTGCTCACGCCCTCGCAGGCGATCGAGCGCATGCGCATCAGGGTCCCGCCGCGGGCGAACAAGAAGCTCCGCGTCCTCGTCGAGCGCGTGAACGCGGACCCGCAGCTCAAGGCCTGGTGGCACGTCGCCAACGTCAACGCGGTCAAGCGGCTGCAGATCAACGACCACTCCTGGGTGCACATCCAGATCGTGGCCAACCTCGCCCTCAAGCTCCTGCGCCAACTGGCCAAGCACGACGTCGAGCCCGGCATGGTCAAGGACTACGGGATGAGCCAGGACGACGCCGAGATCGTCGTCGCGCTCGGCGCCTTCCTGCACTGCATCGGGATGGCCGTCCACCGCGAGCGCCACGAGGACTGGAGCCTCTTCCTGGCCGAGCCGAAGATGTACGAGCTCCTCGACGGCGTCTACGAGGAGCCGGAACTCACCGTGGTCGCGTCCGAGGTGCTCCAGGCGATCACGAGCCACCGCGAGGACGGCCGGCCGCTCACGCTCGAGGCCGGCGTCATCCGCGTCGCGGACGCGCTGGACATGGCCGAGGGCCGCTCCCGCATCCCCTTCCAGCACGGGCGCGTCTCCATCCACTCGCTGTCGGCGGCTGCGATCGAGGGCGTCGAGATCAAGGACGGCGAGGTCGCGCCCGTCCTCATCGAGATCACCATGAACAACTCGTCCGGCATCTATCAGGTCGACGAGCTCCTGAAGGCGAAGCTGCGCGGCTCCGGGCTCGAGCCGTACGTCGAGGTGGTCGCACACATCGACACCGAGGCCGAGAAGCGCCTCATCCCGCTCTACCGGCTCGAGCTCTGAGACCGGTCGCGGCGCGGTCGTGCGGCTACAATGCCCGGGCCGTTGCGGGGTCGTCTAACGGTAGGACGCCCGGCTCTGGACCGGGTAGTCAAGGTTCGAATCCTTGCCCCGCAGCCTTGTAAAAGCCCCGCTCAGGCGGGGTTTTTCACGTACTGGGAGCGAGGCCCCGGCTGCGCTCATACACGGCGATGAAGTCGTCCACCGAGGTCCGGGCGAGCGCCTCGCCGACGACGTCGAGGGCGAGGTCGTCGAGTTGGCGGAAGCGCACGCAGCTCTTCCCCATGTCCAGCCTCTTGCCGGTCTCCGCCCAGCGCTCGCGGAACCATGAGCTCTCCCCGTCGTCGCCGTAGATCCCCATCAGGTAGAGGGACAGATGACGCTTCTGGCTCGCCAGCGCGGCGACACCGAGGGGCTGGCCGTTGTACGTGACCGGATAGCGCTCGAGCGGGACGTAGTAGCCGATCATCCCGTACTGCATCCCCTCCTCGAAGCCGGCCGGAAGGTGCTCGAGGATGACTGCGCGGACCGCCTCGACGATCCCGCGCCTGTCCTCCGGCAGCTCGGCCAGATACGCCCGGACGCTGGCGGCATCGCTCTGCATCGCGGCGCGAGCCTAGCCGACGGTGCGGCGGCTCACGGAAGGTGTGACAATCGGCCTCCACAGAGCCGACAGAAGGGAGACACAGATGGGCACCCAGCTCCGGGGATGGCGCTCGTTCGCGGGCATCATCTTCTACGTCGTCGGGGCGTTCAACATCATTGGAGGCCTCGCCGCCGTCTTCAAGGACGAGTTCTTCATCGCCAACGACGACCAGCTCCTCGTCGTCGACTACACCGCCTGGGGCTGGTTCCTCTTCATCCTCGGCGTCATCCAGCTGATCGTCGGCGCCGGCATCCTCAAGAACCGCAGCTGGGCGCGTGGAGTCGGCGTCGTGCTCGCGATGCTGAGCGCGGTCATGCACATCGCCTTCCTCGTCGCGTTCCCGATCTTCGGTCTCCTCACGATTTCGCTCTCGATCGCGGTGGTGTACGGGCTGGTCGTGCCGTCCGACCCGGACGAAGCCCGCGTGTAGCGAGCCGACGGATGGGCGGCGGCCTTCGGCTGGGGCCTGCTCGCAGCCTCGTCGCTGCTGATCGGCGGTCTGCTCGTCCTGCGCGTGAACGTGGGCGACCGCCTGCTCGGGCTGATCATGGCCTTCGGCGCCGGCGTGCTGATCAGCGCGGTCGCCTACGAGCTCGTCGAGGAGGCGTTCTCGACGAGCAAGGGCGCGGGTGGCATCGCCCTGGGTCTTCCGGCCGGCGCGCTCGTCTTCTTCCTCGGCGACGAGGTCATCGACCGCATGGGCGGGTCGGAGCGCAAGAGCATGACCGGAAAACAGGAGTCCGGGGTGGCGCTCGCGATCGTCCTCGGCATCATCCTGGACGGCATCCCGGAGTCGGCGGTCATCGGGCTCACGCTGCTCCAGGGCGGGAGCGTCGGTGTCGCGATGCTCGTCGCGGTCTTCCTCTCCAACTTGCCGGAGGCGATCGCGGCGACAACCGGGCTCCGCGTGGCAGGCTGGTCCGACGCGGAACGTCCTCGGCCTGTGGGTCGTCGTCATGCTCGTCTCCGCCCTGGCGTCCCTCGCCGGCTATGGGCTCTTCGGCGACGCCTCGCCGAGCACGATCGCGTTCGTGCTCTCGTTCGCGGCCGGCGCCATCCTGACGATGCTGGCCGACACGATGATGCCCGAGGCCTTCGCGCGCGGCGGGAAGATGGTCGGCCTGGCGACGACGCTCGGCTTCGGGCTCGCGTTCGCGATCTCCGCGCTCGAATAGGCCCGGACCAAAGATGACCCGCGCCGGAGCACGATTGCGGCCCTCGATGTCGGCCGCGTCTAAGGTGGCGCTCCCCGCGGGTCGAGGGCAGTGTCCCGCTCGCGTTGCGCCGCGTCAACCCAACCGCACGCTTCCCCCTTCCTGGGCACGCCGCGGCGCTCGAGCCGGGCGATCCTGTGAGTGTCGGGGTCAGCCAGGCGGCCCCGTCAGGGAGGGTCGCGTCGGGCCGTAGCTCGCGACCGTTCCGCGGGGGCGGGGCCCCCAGCGGCGTCGCCCCCACCGTTACTCCGAACTTTGGGCTAGGTAAACCCTCGACCCTGGCGCGTTGTCGCGCCCCTGCGCCGTGTGAGATAAGCGTCCCGTTCCCGAGCACCCTTCGGGATTCGCCGCGTGAGGGGAGCACGGCGGAAGGACTCGGGCACGATAGGGAGGCTCGGCGTTCGGGCCGCAGGACGCCGGGCCTCCTTCTGCCCAGTTTCTGGAAACGTGCGCGACACCCTTGAATTCACATGCACGAATCCGCACAATCCTCCCTGCGCACGAAGGCTTTGGGTCATCTGTCCGAAGCGAGCGCAGCGGAGAGGTCGGCGGCCCGGCCTCTCTCGCTACGAGGTGGACGTTTCGAGCGATCGGCTACTCTGTCCCCCGACGGCGCATTCGTCTAGTGGCCTAGGACGCCGCCCTCTCACGGCGGTAGCACGGGTTCGAATCCCGTATGCGCCTTTTATGAAAAGCCCCGCTCAGGCGGGGTTTTCTTTATCTACAGCTGATCGCTCCACAACTCACGGAGGACCACAGAGACGCTCCGAGGCGCACGATTGGCACACGATTGGCACACGGCCTCAGGTGTGGCGAGACGCTCGTCCAACTGCGCAAGTCCGCGCCCGGCGTCTCGGTAGTCGAGCGCGCCTTCTTCAGAACCGACGTCCTGGCCCACGCCCTGACCCAGCTCAGGCTACGACCCGGCCGGCCGGGTGCCTAGATGGCCGATGTAGTCCCATCTCGTCATGCCGAAGAGCCCTAAGGCTTGGCTCGTCGAAGGCGCAAAACGGGCTGGAACGTCAGAGGGGAGCGGCCCTGGGCCGCTCCCCTCTCGAGCGTGGATGGGTTGAAGCGTCTACTAGCTGAGGCGGAACAGGGCCGTGTGGTCGACCCCGTCGCCGAGATCGACGCTCAGCGTCTTGCATGACCCCGCATAGCTCTTCGGCACCTTCCACTCGAACTGGTATTCGCCGTTGCCTCGATTCTGCAGGGTCCCCGACTCGCTCGGCAGGTCGGGAGTCACCCCGGCGTTGCAGTCGAGCGAGGTCGCCGTGACCTCGACCGAGGTGAGGTCGGTGACCGGACCGTTTGCATTGCTCACGCTGAACCTGAGCGGGACCGGCTTTCCTGTCCCCGCCTTCCTGTCGTTCAGCGCCGGCGGATTGGCGATCGGGTTGGAGAAGCCGGTGAAGGCGTACACGACCTCGTAGCTCGCCTGCGCCGTGGTCACGTTGCCCGCCCTGTCGGTCGCCGTGCAGGTGACCGCATGCGTGCCCAGCGTCGACGTGTCGACCGGGCCGCAGCCCGTGTTCGCCGTGTCGATCAGGGAGAGCGCATCCGTCGCGTTCGCGGCCGCAGTCGCGACCGAACCTTGCACGAGCACGTTCGTCGGGCTGATGGTGGGGGCGAGCGCCGGCGGAGTGCTGTCGTACCTCCAGGACACGCTGCTGAACCCCAGCAGCCCGGCCTGGTTGCGGCAGCCGGCCTGCGAGCCGCTCGAGTTGGTGTTGGTGCTAACCGTCATCGGTGACGGGGTCGCAAACGGGGGGTTGCCAAAACCACAGTTCTGGATCCCCGAGTGAACGTCTTGGCCCGTCACTGTGAACGTTACGGGGCTCTTGTACCAGCCGAACGCGTTCGGGGAACTCGACCTATTGACGACCACGTTTTGCGGCGCCGACGTGTCGATCCTGAACGTCCTGAAGTCAAACTCCGTGCCCCAGGGCAGCCACTCAGTGATGTCATCGCACCACCTACCAAAGGGTCCCAAGTCGTGGCAGTCGTCGAAGAACATCCGCTCGTAACTTGCGGTGCACGCTCCTGACACGCCCGCAAACGTCGTGTCGCCGCCGAACGCGACCCCAATCTGCACGGGGATAAAGGGGTTGCCTGGAATAAACGGGAACGACGACTCATCCCAAGGCGTCCACGAAAAGGTCGGCGAACCCTCGCACTCGAGTGCGCTGAGCCGCTCGTGATAGTAGCCATTGATGTTGAAGCTGCCCAGCCCGTCGACATCAAATGCGAACGAGCCCGAGACGTTCTGTGTGTACCACCCGTTCGAACCGTTCGGAGAAGGAAAGAAGGAGAACGCAACACCCTTCGCACTCGCATTACCGGCGCCCAGAAACCGGCGACGGCAACCACCGCCACGACCACCGCCATCCGGCGACCGAGCCGTCCGGTTAGAGCGCGTGGGAAGCTAGTCCGAGGCATGCGCCCCCGACCCCTTCGGGAATCAAAAAAAGTCAACTGGTAGTCCTCACTCCCCCCATGGGAACGTCCATTTGGCGTCCGTCTCGCTTAGGCGAGGGCGAGGAGGTCACCGACGATACAGTCGAGGCAGGGAAAGGCAATAGGCCGTGTGGCCCATTGACAAAGGGCTGGCCATGGCCTATCAGCCTCAGCCGGGACGGGGCCGCACTCGGCCTGATTGGCGCACGATTGGCACGCGCGGAAGCCCGGATAGCTCCGATGCCGCAATTCATGCGGCGCGACGCCGCCCTCTCACGGCGGTAGCACGGGTTCGAATCCCGTATGCGCCTCTAGCCCCTTCGCTCTCACGCGAGATCCGCCTGGTAGAGCGAATCACCTGTACGGGACGACACGAATGCGCGCCGCGTGTACGCCGCTCGACCCTTTCCGTTCTCGTTTGAAATCGGTGGGCGACACCCGCGAAAATCACCGTCGCCGTCCCGTCAACGAAAGGGGTCTTTCGTGAGCTCAGACCAGAAGGCTGCGCGCGTTTTCGGTGTGCTGTTCCTCATCACGTTCGTGACGTCGATCTCGGCGCTGGCTCTGTTCCAGTCAGTTCTTGACGATCCGGCCGCGTACATCGCCGGGGGCGGGAAGGACAACCAGCTCTACCTGGGAGCCTTCCTGGAGCTTCTTCTCATCCTCGCGAACGTCGGAACCGCGGTTGTCCTCTATCCGATCGTGAGGAGACAGAACGAGTTCCTCGCCATCGGCTACGTCGCCGCTCGAATCATCGAATGCGTCTTCCTTGCCGCCGGGATCATCTTCGTGCTCGGGGTCGTGAGCCTGCGCCAGGACTCCCCGGATGCGGCCGACCTCGCCGTCTCGCTCGCGCAGCTCAAGGACTGGACGTTCCTGTTCGGCCCCGGACTCATCGTCCCCTTTGGGAACGGGCTGATCCTCGGCTACCTGATGTACAAGTCCGGTCTCGTCCCGCGGTGGATGCCCTGGCTCGGAATGATCGGAGGGCCGCTCCTCCTGATCGGGAACGTAGGCGTGCTCTTCGACGTGTGGGACCCAACCGGCCCGGCGGGACTCCTGGTCGCCCCCGAGTTCCTGTGGGAGCTGTTCCTCGGGATCTACGCAGCCGTGTGGGGATTCAAGGCGTCGTCGCCGATCCTCAGGGACGATCGGCGCACCGTCACGCAAACGGCCTGACTCGCGTCTCCGCCGGGATACCGCCACTTGTTCATGCTCGATGAGTCGAAGTCTCCCTGACGGAAACTTCCATCACCGGCTGGCCCGGCTCGGGCGTGCCCGCAGCGTGCCCCCTCCATGGTCCCTCGACCGGCGCAACCCGCGACCTGGCCGCGCCCCGGCGTGGTGAGGCTCGCGACTCGGCTGGGATCCCCCGAATGAGGCACTTGAGTGCGCATTGCAGCCGATACCAACCTTGAGCCACTGCACGCTTACGCATCGAAAGGAAGGTTTCGCACATGATTCAGAGGCTCAGGAATCGGATCACCGCCTCCGAGCGCGAGGGTGGTTTCACCCTGATCGAGCTCCTGGTCGTGATCATCATCATCGGGATCCTGCTCGCCATCGCCATCCCGTCGTATCTGAGCTTCCGCGCCCGCGCGGAGCGCTCGGCCGCACAGGCGAACGTGCGGTCCACACTCCCGGGCGTCGAGGCCTACTACGCCGACCACACGGCCACCGGCTATTCCGGGCTCACGCTCGCGAAGCTCCAGGCGTCCTACGACGCCGGCATCAAGAACGTCACGGTCGTTCGGGCGACGCCCGCCTCGTTCTGCGTCCAGAGCGTCGTCGGCCAGGCCACGTACAAGAAGTCCGGCCCGGCCGCGGACATCACGTCCGGCGCCTGCTAAGCAGACGTTGGGACAAGCACGAAAGGGCGCGTAAGACGCGCCCTTTTGCTTTTTTCGACCCAAGGGTCGTGAACGGGGGAGGCAAATCGTAGGATGGCTCACCAGCCACCGAGCGAGGGAGAAGGCCATGATCATTCGCGTCTTCAGGCCGACGATCCAACCCGGTATGGAGAATGAGTTTGAGTCGTTCCTACAGGAGACGGCCGTGCCGCTTGTATCGCAGCAATCAGGGATCGTCGCTCAGCATGTGGGCAGGCCGCTTGACCCATCCTCTACCGAGTACCTGTACATAACGGTCTGGGAGGACGTCGAGTCGATCCGCGCCTTCGCCGGCGAACGCTGGCAGGAGGCCGTGATCGATCCGGACGAGGAACACCTCCTCAAGAGCACCTGGATCCAGCACTACGAGACACTCGACGACTCGTGATCGTGGGGCTTAGGCGCCGCTTCTGATGTCCTTCAGGCGTTCCGGGAGAAACGAGATCTCCTCGAACGTCGCCGTGCAGCCGTCGCCCGTCGGCGACTGGGCCAGGAAGCCGACGGCCGGGTTGGCCGCTTTTGCGAACGCGAAATGGCGAATCAGCTCCCAGGCGCACCCGTCGAACGAGGCGTGGAAGGCGAACGCGGGCGCCCGCCTCGCGATTCGGAGCCAGACCTGGCGACCGTCGACGGCGAAGGAGTTGCAGTCGTCGGAGACCTCGCGCGTCACGACCGAGACGACCATCGGCGTCCCCTCCGGCGACCGCTCGAAGCAGAGCTTGGCCCAGAGGCGGTCGCCCGCGTGCAGGGCGAGGACGCCCGCGTCGTAGGTCGCCGCAAAGTCGACCGCAACGAGCGCGGCGAGCACGTAGTCGCCAGTGGTGTCTCCCACGAGGGCCGGCGCATTCGTCACAGGAGGCCCGGAGCCGTCGGGCGGAACGAACCAGTCGGTTCGCGGTCCGGCGCTCAGCGTCAGCGATCTCTCTCCGGCGGCACAGCGTACGGCCGGCTCGCCGAGCCGCCGCAGCTTCAGCGGGAGCCCGGGCACGACCAACGCCTCGTCCATGGCGCTCATGTCGTGCCGATCCGGGTCTCGCGCTCCACGGCCCCGACGTCCTGGCTCAGCCGAGCTTCACCGCCGTGCCGCTGGCCGCGACCATCAGCATGGAGCCGCCGACGCTCTCGTAGTCGATGTCGATCGAGAGGATCGCGTCGGCGCCGAGCTCCTCCCCCTTCCCGCCGAGCTCGGTGATCACCTCGCTGACGGCCGTGGCGATCTCCTTCTCGTACGACTTCGAGCGGCCGCCGACGATGTTGCGGAAGCCCGCCGTGATGTCCTTGCCGATGTGCGTCCCCATGATCGCCTGCGCGGAGACGACTCCCAGGTACCTCTGGATCGGACGACCCTCGATGCTCGGGCCCGTGGACACGATCATGCGCTGCTCCTTTCAGGCGTAGGGCGGCGTCAGTCTGACGGATCGCAGTCCGCGGCGACCTGCTCGAGCTCTTCCGCTGCCTGCTCGAGGCCGTCGGCGATGTCCTCGGAGTCGTAGAGACGCCGGAGGACGTCTGCAACGGCCCCTAGACAGGACTCCGCCAGGTCGGCCCGGAGCGCTTCGGCGTCCGCCCTGGCGGCCTCGGCCTCGGCGCGGGCGGCTTCGGCCTCGGCGCGGGCAGCCTGTTCTGCGGCCTGGGCGGCGGCGGAGCCGCCGGCGTCCTCGGCGTCCGCGAGGGCGGCCTCGGCGTCCCTGAGCGCGCGCTCGGCGTCCGCGAGCGCGGACTCGGCGCCTGTGAGGTTCCCTGCCAGGCGTTCGAGCTCGGCCTCCCTCTCGGCGAGCTGCTGGCTCGTGGCGCCGAGCTCGCCGGAGATTCCCTCGTACTGCTCACGGGCTGCATCGAGCGCTTCCTGCGCCGCCGCGGCGGCGCCCTGCCCCGACGACTCCGCGTCCTCGAGCTCCTGCTCCAGGTCGGCCACCTGCTGCTCGAGCGCGGCGCGCTCCTGCTCGAGCTCCTCGACCTGGGCCGCCGAAGCCGAGCCGGCATCGTCCTTGTCCTGCTGGAGGACGATGACCAGGATCGTCAGCGCGATCACGGCAGCGCCCAGCGCGAAGGTGAGAACGACCCAGCCGGTGGGGTGCTGCGCGGCCCAGGCGCTCGGCCGGCGGACGATCCAGACGGTGCGGCGCTCCGGCGGGGGCGGTGGCACCACTACTCGGTCGCCCCGCTCGTGTACGACACGACCGCGCTGCCCTCGGCGTTCAGAAGCTCGAGCACGCCTCGCTCGACTCGGAACCCCACCGCTGTCGGCAGCGCGGCGAGATAGGCCGCCTCCTGGTCCATCACGCCCTCCGGATCGGGACACGCCATCCTCGTCGAGCTCGGCTCGGCGATCTCGATGGTGCCGCCGTCCGTCGTGTACGTGGAGTTGTAGGAGTTGCAGCCTGCCGAGCCGGAGAGCGCGCCGTCCTCGCCGAACGACGCCGTGATCTCGGTCCCCACGAGCAGGCTCGTGAACGCATCTCCCTGAAGGACCCCCGTTGCCTGCCAGTCGCCGACCGGTGATGCGGCTCCGTAGCGGAGCAGCTCTGCATCGTCGTCGAGAAGCACGAGCTCTTCGTCCTCCAGTCGCCAGCGGTTCGCCTGCTGGAGAGCGTCCATGTACGCGCGCTCGACCTCGTCGGCCGGGGGCGGACAGCCCATCGAGGTCATCGCGATCTCACCAAGCTCGAGCGTGTCGCCGTCGAACGTGTATGAGCCGCCCCACTGGTTGCACCCCGACGATCCGGACGCCGTGCCGTCCTCGCCGAAGCTGATGCTTGGCGGCGCGTCCTCCCACCCGTCCACGTCGACGCCCGAAACGAGCACCCAGGGCACGCCTTCGACCGCCGACGGGTCCGAAGCGGCCTCTTCGTCACCGCCGCACCCGCCGGCGGCGACCAGCACGAGCAGCGCCGCCAGCGGTGCGACCGCGAGTCTCACGTCTTGCCGACTGCCTCGAGCTCGGCTAGCCGGCGAGCGCCTTGGCCTTGATCTGGTCGAACTCGGCCTGGGAGATGGCGCCGGAGTCGAGCAGGCCCTTGGCCTTCTCGATCTCCGCGGCTGATCCGCCCGAGACCGATTTCACGTAGTCGTTGAACTGCGCCTGTTGGGCGTGCGCGCGCGAGACGTTCCTCTCGGTCATCCCCTCGTTGTTGGCGATCAGGTAGATCAGAACGCCTAAGAACGGGGTGATGATCACGAACACGATCCAGAGCGCCTTCTTGCCACCTCCGATGTCGTGGCGGCGGAAGAGGTCCGCGAAGATCGTGATCAGGATCCAGAACCAGATCACCCACGCGAAGAACACGAGCATGGTCCACAGGACTGACAGGAACGGATAGTCAGCTGCAAAGGGCACTGGGGGGGTCTCCTCCTTCTTCTAGCTGGGAGCGCGATTATCTCTCTTCGCGCGCAAGCATTCCACCAACACCAGACAACAGGGGGCGCCGGACCGGGCCGGCGCCCCCTGGCGCACGCGGATCAGCGGACGTTCAGATTGCCGCCGGCGAGCGCCTGCTCGAGGGTGCTGAAGCCCGTCCACCTGGAGGAGTGGAGGAGCCTGTTCCCGCTCCAGAGGGCGATGCCGATCGAGTCGCCGCCCGCGTCGGTTGCCATGACGTGCAGCGTGACATTGCTCGCGATCACGATCGGGCGCCGCTGGTTCGTGACGTCCGTCAGCGTCGCGGTCGCCCGGAAGTCGGCCTTCGCGAGCGAGGCTCCGAGCGAGTCGATGTCACTGCTGTCGATCTGGTACGACCGACCACCGGACGTGAAGAGGATCTCGACCTGGCCCGACGGGCCGCTCGACGTGTTGAACTTGATGTCGAAGTCGAAGTACTCACGCGTCCCGGAGGTGGCGGCGTACACGCCGCCCGAGGACGAGGCGAGGATGTTGCCCCGGCCGTTCGTGTGGCTGTCGTTCGGCGCCGGAGATCCCGTGGGCGTCACGACGCGCACGAGGCCCACGCCGGTTCCGACGTAGTAGTTGCCGACGACGGCCTCCACGTTGTGCGAGCCGAGGGCGAGCGTCGCGCTGCAGTTTGCCGCGCCCGTCGTCAGGGAGCCGTTGATCAGCTGGACCGGCACCGGCCCGCAGAGCGTCGTCGAGCCCTCGCGGAAGGTCACGGTCGCGTTGCGGATGTCACCGGGTGCGGCGTCGCCCGAGCCGGGGACGACCGCGCTGTCGCGCACCGTAGCCCGGAGCAGCACCGAAGCGGATCCGCCCGGGCCCGCGTAGGCGAGGGCGTCGCCCACGTAGGTCGGGGTCGCGTCCTCCCTCGTCACCGTGATGGTGAGCCCGGCCGTGGTCGAGCCGCCGGTGTCGTCCGTGACGGTGACCGAGACGAGATAGGCGCCGGGCGCCGCCGTCGTGGTGCCGGCGAGCGTCCAGCTCCGCGTCCCCGGGAGCGTCGAGCCGCTCGAGGTCGAGACGACCGAGAGCGACAGGCCTGCCGGGAGACCGGTGGCCGAGGCGCTGAGCGCCGAGCCGGGCGAGTCCTCGTCGGTGGCCGAGACGACGACCAGCGGGGAGATGCCGTCGCTGTACTGCACGGAGCGGTCCGTCGTCGTGACGACCGGAACCGCCTGGATCGTGACGTCGGCGCCGGAGATGTCGAAGAAGACGTTTCCGACGGCCTCCACCTTGATCCGGGCCTTGGTGGTCGCCGTGTTCGGGATCGTCACCGACTGCGACCCGTCGTTCGGAGTCGCGGCGGCGAGGACGTGCGGGTAGGTGACCCCGCCGTCGATGGAGAGGCTGATCTTCACCTCGGCCGTGTTTACCGGCGCGAGATTCGTGCCCGCGACGTCCCACGTGACCGTCTGGGCCGAGCCGCCGGTGATCGCGCCGGGGGCGCCGTGCGACGTGACGAGGAACGGGCCCGCCGTCGGGGCGAGCACGAGCCTCGTGTCGGCGGAGCCGAGGCCACCGGCTCCCGGGTTGCCGTCACGCGCGGTGAGCTTGAAGTTCAGCGTCCGGTCGGCAAGGAACCCGACCCAGTCGGCCGTCGGCAGGAACTCGGAGAAGCAGTCCCTCACGTCCGGTGGCAGTGGGGTCGGAGCCGGAGGCGCCGCCGGGCAGGTGCCCGTCACGGCGTTCGTGTTGTTGGCGAGGATCTGCGCCAGGTCCGGGAACACGCGCGTCGGGTTGCCGTCGACGGCGTTCAGGCCGGGCGAGGGCGACAGGAGCGTGTCCGTCGCACTGACGTTGGCCGCCGTCCCGAACTGGCGGAAGAGCGGGCCGTTGGTCTTGATGTTGTTGACGAGCGCCGTGCCGGTCGCGCCGCCGCGGTCGTTCTGCTCCCACATGTAGGTGAGCGTGTCGCCGTCGAAGTCGGTGGCGCTCCCCGTGAGGGCGAACGGCGTCCGCAGGGGGATCGTGTACTCGGTCGGCGTCGTGACGACCGGAGCGTGGTTGTCGGTGACCTCGATGACCCAGCCCTTGTTGTCGATCGGGCCGCCCTTGGCGGTCTCGCCGACGTAGCCGGTGAAGCCGTTCACGTTGGTGAGGGCGAGCTGGCTCACGTTGACCAGCCCGAGCGTCCCGCCGAACGTGACCTGGAAGCCGAAGTCGTTGAAGTTGCCGGCCGCGCCGAATGCGGCGACGGTTGCCGTCGCGCCGGGCGGAAGGATCCCGGCCGTGCCCTTAACGGTCTCGGCCACCGTCCCGCTGACGCCGCCGACGCCGTTGGTGACGGACAGCAGTGCGACATCGGTGCCCTGATGGCCGCCGCTGAACGTCAGCGTGAAGCCGGCGTCGGAGAGACCGTCCACGGCGACCGTGCCTCCGGCGGGCCAGCCCGCGATCGGGCCGCCGCCCTTGGCGAGCTCACGGACGCTGCTCGTGCAGCCGCCCGCGCAGTTGACGATCGAGATCGACGGGACGTCGATCCCCGCCGAGGCGCCGGCGAACGTGAGTGTGAAGCCCGTGTTCCCCGCGTTGGCCGAGGTCACGGTCCCGGCGAAGCCCGGGATCGCGTTCACGGCCGCGGCCACGTTGGCGTTCGAGATCGCCAGGCCGCCGCTTCCGAGCACGGCGGACAGGCTGCCCCCGAGCTCGACCTGGAACGACTGCGTGGCGCCGTTGAACCCGGTCAGGATCGCCTGCTGCTGCTCGTTGCCGCCCTGGAGGGCGTTCTGGATCCCCGCGGTGGTGTTGTTCTGGCCGCGGACGATCGGAACGCTGTCCACGCCGTTGTAATTGAGCGTGAACGAGTCGCCGTCTGCGTCGTAGCCGGCGAGGCTGACGGTCTGCACCTCGGAAAGGCCCTGGAGGGCGGCCGCGATGCCGGCCGCCGAGTAGTTCGAGCCGTTCACGATCGGCACGGTGTTCGTGCCTTCGTAGTTGAGCGTGAAGGAGTCGGCGGTCGGCCCGCCGTTGAGGGGCGTCGAGACGATGCCCGTCACGCCGACGCCGTTCACCACGGCGAACGTGCTCACGTCAGTGTTGGCGAGGGTCCCGCCGAACGCGACGTCGAAGCCGGCCGCCGCCGGCGCGCCCGTGCCGCCGATGCCGGTGATCGTGAGCGTCGCCCCGGCCGGCCAGCCGGCGATGCCCTCGATGGCCGCCTGGATGCCCGCGGCGTTGTAGTTCGTCCCGTTGACGATCGGCGCCGAGAGGTTCCCCTGGTACTCGAGCTGGAACGAGTCGGTGCCGCCGAAGCCGGTCAGCTGGAACGACTGCGTCTCGTTGCCGCCCGAGAAGTCCGTCAGCGAGACGTTCTGCACCTCGTTGATCGGAGGCCGGTCGCCCGTGACGAGCGCCGTGATCTCGGTGAAGCTGCGGTGCGACCAGTACGGGTCGCTGTGCGGCTGGAGGTTGTCCTGCTGGCAGATGCCGGCGTAGGCCATGATCGACGACCCGCTGCCGGGCTCGAACGAGTTGGCCGCGCTGCGGTTCCCGCCGGAGCAGTTCGACTGCGTGCCGTTGAAGGTGTGGTTCCCGGCGAACTGGTGGCCGATCTCGTGGGCCACGTAGTCGACGGCGAAGAAGTCGCCGACCGGTGTCGAGAGGCCCGTGCAGCCCTGGGCCTTGTTGTTGCCGCCGACGACGCCGAGGCTGGCGACGCCGCCGCCCGGGTTCCCGAGGCCGATGTGGCCGACATCGAAGTTCGACGCGCCGATGATCTGGCCGATGACGATGCGCGTGCGTGTGAGCGTCGCGCCGGCGCACGAGGTCGCCTGCCCCGGCGTGTAGCACGGCGCCGACCCGCACGGGCCGTTCGGGCCTGTCATCTGGGCAGGTGTGTCGAGGTTGATGAGGTCGTTGTTGGCGATCAGGATCATCCGGATCGCGGTCTCGTCCTCGTAGACCTGGTTCACGCGGTTGACCAGCGTGACCTTGGCGGCCGTCACGTTGGCCGGGCCGCCGAAGAAGGTGGCGTAGGTCGGGTCGCTGAGGAGCGCGAGCCGGTAGGTCCGCCGCGTGATGATCGGGCCCTCGGGCACGTCGGCTGCGGCGAGATCGAGGCCGAGGAACTCGTCAGCCTGCGCCGCGCCGTCGTCGCCTTCGCGCTCCACGAAGGTCCCGTGCGGATCCTCGAGGTCGCGTCCGTAGTAGCTCACGTAGACGCTCGAGTCGAGGTGGTAGTACGGGTCGATGTACCACGCGCCCTGCGGCGAGCGGACCGACGCGTGGAAGCCCAGCGGCGTCAGGTCGGCTCGGATGGTCGCCGCCGGGTCGTCGATACCCCGTCCGGCGTAGGTCTTGATCTCAGGATGCTTCCCGGCGAGCCCGGCCTCCATCACCGAGGACTCTTCGACGGCGAAGCGCTGGAAGCCGCCCTTCGGTGCGGGCAGCGAGAGGATCAGAGACGACGACGCAGCGCGCGAGAGGGCTTTCGGCGCGGCGCTGAGCGTTGCGTCCGGCGGCGCATCCGCGAGCGCGGCCTCGAGACCGTCGACGTCGAGCGCGAACGCCCGGAAGCTGTCCGGCTCGATGACCGCCTCCGCCCCGCCCTTCGTCTCGGGCAGCGCACCGGAGATGGAATCCCAGAGGTCGCTCGTCGCCTGGTCGGACGCGCCTCCAGGCGCGCCTGCGGCCGGCATCGCGACCGCCACGGTGACGAGGACTCCCAGTGTGGCGATCGCCCCTGCCAGGCGTCGCCGGCGCATGGAGCGCCAAGCATGGTGAATAGATCCGTTCATCGCTCGATCCCCTCCCGATCTCATACGGACTGATCCGGTTGACGGCCGGGACCAGACGGCAGCGACCCGTCGGCCCCCTGTGTGTCCCCCATGCGCGCGATCCTCCCTCTCGCGAAGTCTCAGGTCAACCCCTCGGAAAGGCTCCGGCTTTTCACCGAAAAGCGATGGTTGCGCCCAGGCAGGACCGGGTCTAGCGTGGCGACGAACCCCACGAAGGGAGATGAGATGAGCACGGTCGAGACCGCAATCGGCCGCTTCGGGTGGCACGACCACAGGTCACCGGATCCTGCAGCGGCGACGCGCTTCTACACGGAGCTTCTGGGTTGGGAGCTCGAGGTCTTTCCGATGGGCGAGTTCGAGTACCCGATGATCAAGGTGAACGACCAGACCCACGGCGGCTTCGGGCCCGTCGACGGCGACGAGCCCGCGCACTGGCTCGGGAGCATCGTCGTGGAGGACGTCGACGCCGCGGCCGGGCGTGTCGCCTCCGCCGGCGGCACCGTCATCGTCGAGCCGAGCGAGATCCAGGGCGTCGGCCGCTGGGCGGTCTTCGCCGACCCGCAGGGCGCCGTGGCCGCGCTCTTCCAGTCGATCGGCGATCCGCCCACCTCGGAGGGCGTGTTCGTGTGGGACGAGCTCATGACGACGGACGTCGAGGGAGCGAAGAGCTTCTACAGCGAGGTCGTCGGCTGGGAGACCCGCGAGCAGGACATGGGCGACTTCGCCTACACGCTCTTCAGCTCGAGCGGCGTCGACCGAGCCGGGGCCTTCCCGAAGCCGGCCGACAGGACCCGGGCCCGCCCAGGTGGCTCCCCTACGTCGCCACCGGCGACGTGGACGCGTCCGTCGCACGCGCGACGGAGCTCGGCGGCATGACCTTCATGGGCCCCATGGACGTCATGACCGTGGGCCGCCTCGCGGTCATCGGCGACCCGACGGGCGCAGCGGTCGGGCTCTACAAGCCCGAATAGTCCAAGGTCTCAGCGGCGGGCGGGGGCGTCACGCCCCCGCCCTCGCCGCCCGCGTCGGTATTCTCCAATCCGACACAAATGGGCGGCCTCTTCGCATATCTGGATGCTGGCTCCGGCTCGATGATCGTCCAGGCGATCGTCGGCGGCGTGGCCGCGGTCGCCGTCGCGGGGAAGTTCTACTGGCGACGGTTCCTGGGCTTCATCGGCATCCGAAGGAAGAACGACTCCTCTAGCTGACGTGGAGCCCCGGGTCGAGCGCGGCTCCTTTCGCGACCCGGACAGCCGAGTCTTCTACGCCGGGGACGCTGTCCACCGGGCGCTGTCGGAGCGCGGCCTCGCAGACTGGGAGGCGCTCGCGGCGACCTCGCTCTTCCGCGAGAAGGTCGCCGAAGGAAAGCTCGTCGGGACCGAGCAGCTCACCGAGCCGAACGGCCTCCCGACGGAGCTCGACGCCGGCCGCGTCGCCGCCGTCCTGCGCCACGACCGCGTCCCCGTCGTCTCGTACCCGTACGAGTGGACGTTCGGGATGCTCAAGGACGCGGCCCTGCTCCAGCTCGAACTGCTGCTCGCGGCGCTCGACGAGGGCCTGATCCTCAAGGACGCCTCGCCGTACAACGTCCAGTGGCGCGGAACACAGCCAGTCTTCGTCGACGTCGGCTCCTTCGAGCGGCAGCGCGAGGGGGAGCCCTGGGCCGGCTACCGCCAGTTCTGCACGCTCCTGCTCTACCCGCTGATGCTCCAGGCGTACAAGGGCGTCCCGTTCCAGCCGTGGCTGCGAGGGTCGCTCGAGGGCATCGAGCCCGCCGAGATGCGCCGGCTCCTCAGCTTCCGAGACCGCTTCCGGCGCGGCGTGCTGACGAACGTCGTCCTCCACGCGAAGCTCGAGAGCCGCTACGCCGACCGCGAGGTGAAGCAGGACCTCAAGCGGGCCGGCTTCCACGCCGAGCTCATCCGCGCCAACGCCCGCAAGCTCCGCAAGCTGGTGCAGCGTCTCGACTGGGCGCCGGGCCGCACCGCCTGGTCGACGTACGGGACGACCAACCCCTACGACGAGGCCGACGCGGCTGCGAAGGCGGACTTCGTGCGCGAGGCGGCCGGCCTCCGCCGCCGCAAGCTCGTGTGGGACCTCGGCTGCAACGACGGCCGGTACACGCGTATCGCGGCGCAGGGTGCCGACTACACGCTTGCGGTGGACGCCGACGCAGCCGTCGTCGAGGCCCTCTACCGGGACCTGCGTGCGGAGGGCTCCGAGGCCATCCTGCCGCTGGTCGGGAACCTCGCCGACCCCTCCCCCGGCCTCGGCTGGCGCGGCGAGGAGCGGCGGCCGCTCGTCGAGCGCGGCCGACCCGAGCTCACGCTCGCGCTCGCGCTCATCCACCACGTCGCGCTCACGAGCAACGTGCCGGTTCGCGACTTCCTCGACTGGCTCGCCGAGCTCCGGACCGAGCTGGTCATCGAGTTTCCGACGCGCGACGACCCGATGGTCGCGCGCCTGCTCGCCCGCAAGGGGCCAGGCGCGAACCCGGACTACGACACGGAGACCTTCGAGCGCGCCCTGAACGAGCGCTGGCGGGTCGAGCGCCGGGAGACCCTGCCCTCGGGAACGCGCATTCTCTACCGTGCAAGTCCGCCCGCCTGACCCGCCAGGGTCGCTCGAGACGGCGGGCCTGCACCTCGCGGGCCTGAGCGCCGTCGCGGTCGCCCAGCCGGTCTTCGACCTTCTTTCACGCAACGTCGAGTTCTTCGCGGTGCGCGGCTCGACCCGCTGGGACATCGTGTTCTTCGCCGTCGGGCTGGTCGTCATCCCGCCGCTCGTGCTGCTGACGCTGGAAGTGCTCGCGGGCCTCGTCCACGGCCTCGCGGCGACCGTGCTCCACTTCGTGTTCGTCGGCGGCCTCGTCGGGCTGATCGTCCTCCAGGCGATCCGCGGAGTCGACGCATCGTCGCTGCTGCTGATCGCCGCGGCAGCCGCAGTTGGTGGAGGCGCCGTCTTCCTCTACGCACGCGCGAGGCCGGCCCGGATGCTCCTCACCGTTCTCGGCGCGGCGCCCCTCGTCTTCCTCGTCCTCTTCCTCTTCGTCTCACCCACCTCGCGCCTCGTGCTCGAGGACGCGCCGGAGCCGCGCCTCGCCGAGGTGCCGTCCACCGCTCCGGTCGTCATGGTCGTCTTCGACGAGCTGCCGACGGTCTCGCTGATGGACGCCGAAGGCGAGATCGACGCGGCCCGCTATCCCAACTTCGCCCGGCTCGCTGGCGACGCAACGTGGTATCGGAACGCGACGTCCGTGCACGAGTGGACGACGGGCGCCGTCCCGGCAATGCTCACCGGCCTCTGGCCGGAGGAGGACGACCTCCCGCTCTACCTCGACCACCCGGACAACCTCTTCACGCTGCTCGGCGCCGGCTACGACATGCACGCCATGGAGTCGCAGGCGCACCTTTGTCCGCAGCAGCTCTGCGACGAGGACCGCGAGCCCCTCGTCCAGCGCGTGGGCTCGCTCCTGTCCGACCTCTCGATCGTCTACGGCCACCTCGTGCTGCCGGAGGACACGAGCCGACGCCTCCCCGCCATCTCCACCGCCTGGCGCGGGTTCGGAGGCGACGGGCCGGTCGTCCGCCTGCAGGAGGGGCCGTCCCAGCCCGGCGGGCGGCCGGCCGCCTACACGGAGCGCGACGCGGAGGTGCAGGAGTTCGTCGACGGGATCGAGCGCGAGGAGCGCCCGACGCTGTCGTTCCTCCACGTCCTACTGCCGCACCATCCCTGGGAGTACCTCCCGAACGGGAAGGTCTACGCGGCCGACCTCGGGTTCCAGCCCGGGATGGTGGGCGAGCGGTGGACGGGCGACCCCGAGCTCGCCACGCAGGCGTGGCAGCGCCACCTCCTCCAGGTCGGGTACACGGACCTCGCGCTCGGGCGGATCCTCGACCGGCTCGAGGAGACGGGCGTCTACGACGACGCGCTCGTCGTGGTCGTCGCCGACCACGGCGTCAGCTTCCGCCCGCACGGCGAGCGGCGCCGCGTGCACACCGGAAACCTGGAAGAGCTCGCGTTCGTACCGCTCTTCGTCAAGGCGCCCGGCCAGGCGCGCGGGGAGACCGTCGACGAGCACGTGCGCACGATCGACCTGCTGCCGACGATGGCGGACATCCTCGGCGTCGACATCCCGTGGCGGACGGACGGGCGCTCGGCCCTCGGCCCTCAGCGGGGCGAAGAGACCGATGTCGTGATGCACACGTCCTCCGGCGAGGTTGTCGTCGGGGACGTGGACGAGCTCGTCTCCCGGCGCGACCGCCTCCTCGCACGCCAGATCGCGCTCTTTGGCGAGGGGAACGGGCCTCCGGGCCTCTACGCGGGAGGACCGCGGCCGGAGCTTCTGGGCAAGCGCGTCGACAGCCTCACGGTCGCGGCGGGCGGCAGCCCGTCCTTCGAGAGCTACGGATCGAGCACGTACGACCCCGACGCCCCCCTTGCGCCCGTGCGCGTCTACGGACGGATCGACGGCGCGCCCGGGAGCCACGACGTCGCCATCGCCGTCAACGGCACGATCGTCGCCGTCACCCGGAGCTTCGAGTACTCCGGCGAGACGCTGGTCTCGGCGGTGACGCCGGAGGACGCGTACCGGCCGGGCGAGAACAGCGTGCGTGTCTACCTCGTCGAGGGCTCCACCTCTGACGCCCGTCTGCAGGAGCTCGCCCCGGGATCTTGACTTTCATCGCAGGAGTGCTATATCAATAGCAGGACTGCGATGAGTCGACCTTCCAAGGAAGAGCGCCACCACACCACCGAGCGGGCGATCGAACGCCTCCGTGAGCGGCTCGCGGGCGCGCAGGACGGCTGGCTCTTCGCCCAGATCGCCGAGCAAGTCGTCCAGCGCCGCCGGGAGCTCGGGCTCTCGCAGGCCGAGCTCGCGCGCGTGTGCGGGACGACCCAGTCGGCCATCGCGCGCCTCGAGTCCGGCGGACGGCCGCCGCGCATCGACACCCTCCTCAAGCTCGCGCACGCACTCGACTGCGATCTCCACATCGAGCTCCGCCCGACCGACTCCTCCAGGAAGGCGCGATGAGCGGCAAGGTCATCGCCGGCAGCCTCCTCGTGGTGATCATCGTGGCCGCCGCCTCACCGGTCGTCGGCCTGCTCGCGTTCGGCGCCCTCCTGCTCGCGATCTTCATCCAGCCGCAGCGTCCGGCGCCCTCCGGAACGGACGACACGGGTGACGAAGAGCCTGGACGCGTCGGAGACCTGGAGCGGCGCCTCCTCACACTCGAGGCCGAGGTTTCGCGGCTCCGGTCGATCGTCGCGGGCGCGGCCTCGGTCGGCGTGCCCACCCGCCCGCAGCCCTCGATGCCCGCTCCGGCGCCGGCGGCGCCCGCCCCCGCTCCGCAGCAGGCCGCGCCGAAGCCTTCTCCCTCCCGCCCGGTGAAGCCGCCGCGACCGGCCCGCCCTCCGCGCCCCCGGCGCGAGATCGACCTCTCCAAGCTCGCCGGCGCCCTCGGGCTCGCCTGGGCGGGCGCGATCGTAACCGTCCTCGGGATCGTCTTCTTCTTCGTGCTCGCCGTGAACCGCGGCTGGATCAGCCCCGAGCTGCGCCTCGGCTTCGGCGCCGCGGCCTCGCTCGCCGTCTTCGCGGGGGGCTTCTGGCTCAGGCGCCGCTTCGGGACGACGTATGCGGCGCTCGCCGCCGTCGGCGCAGGCATCGCGGGCGGCTTCGCCACGCTCCTCGCAGCCTCGGCGCTCTACGGGTTCATCTCCGACCCGTGGGCGCTGGTCGCCGCAGCAGGCATCGCTGCAGGCGCCACCGCGGTTGCCCTCGCCTGGCGCGCCGAGCTCGTGGCCGCCCTCGGGCTCGTCGGCGCCATGCTCATCCCACTTATGACGCTCGTCGAGGACGAGGAGCTGACCCTCCTCGGGACGAGCTTCGTCGCCGTCCTGCTCGCCGCCACCGCCGTGGTCGCGCTCCGCCAGGGCTGGCGCCGCCTCCTGATCGCCGCGCTGATCGCTGCGATTCCCCAGAGCATCGGCCTCGTCGCCCAGAGCGAGCCCATGGACTGGCCTGTGGTCTGGCTCACGGCGGTCTTCTGGGGCCTGCTCGTCGCGGTCGCGATCGCCGTCCAGCTCGGCAAGGCCGACCGCCGGATCGAGTCTTTCGCCGCCACGCTCCTCCTCGTCTCGGCCGCGCTGGCCGCGGCCTCCTCGGCGCACCTCTTCGACGGCAAGGTCGGAGGCGTGAGCCGCGAGGGGATCGCCCTCGGAGCGATCGCCCTCGCCTACCTCGTGCTCGGCGCCGTGTTCTTCCACCGCATCCGCGACTTCTCGAGCCTGTTCTGGGCCGTCGGCCTCACCGTCGGCGCGGTCGCCGGGGCCGAGCTGCTCAGCGGAGCATGGCTCGCGATCGCCTGGGCCGGCGAGGCCGCGATCCTCGCGTGGCTCGCCCACAGGATCCAGGAGCGCCGGTTCCAGCTCGCCTCGCTGGGATATCTCTTCCTGTCACTCGCGTACACCTTCGGCTACGACGCGCCGCCGAGCGAGCTGTTCGACACGGCTGTCCACCCTGCCGCCGGTGTCGCGAGTGTGCTGGCGTCGGCGGTCGGCGCAGGACTCGTCGCGTGGTTCTTCGCACGGCCCCTCGAGCGAACCAGGGACGAGGGCCCGCTGGCGAGCTTCGTGAGCGACATCGTCGACGGCATCCAGGCCGCCCGAGTCGTCTTCTGGTGGGTGGCAGGCCTGCTCGTGACCTACGCCGCGTCGCTCGGAGTTCTCGAGTTCTGGGTGTGGGTCTCTGACGACCAGACGGCGGGCTTCGAGCGAGGACAGGTCGCTCTGAGCGCCTTCTGGGCGATGCTCGGGCTCGCGCTCGTCGAGACGGGAGGCCGACTGCGGCGGCTCGACCTCTCCGTGGCGGGAATGACGGTGGCCGGGGTCGCGGTGCTGAAGACGGCGACGTTCGACGCCGACGAGCTCATCGTCAACCGCTGGGCCGTCGCCTTCCTGCTTGTCGGAGCCGCGACGCTGTTCGCAGGCTTCGAGTATCAGCGCCTCGACGTCGGCCGCTGGAAGTACCTCCGCCTCGAGACGGTGGCCGCCGCCCTGGCAGTTGCCGTCATGGGCTTCGTGGCAGTGCTCAGCCTTGGCTCGGGCTCCTGGCATGGCATCGACGTGGAAGGCGGCAGCCTCGTCCTCATGGCGTTCCTCTACGCAGGCCTCGCCGCCTCGGTCTTCCGTGTGCCCCGCCTCCGCGACCTCTCGACGCTCAACTGGGCCATCGCCCTGACGATCGCCGCGGCGGCATTGTTCCTCCTGCTGGAAGGCGTCTGGCTCGTCCTCGCGCTCACGCTCGCCTCGGCCGCTCTCTCGCTGCTGGCGCTCGCCGCGCGCGAGATCCGCTTCCAGGCGGCCTCCGCGCTCTTCCTCCTCGTCGGCGCCGGGTACACGCTCGTCCTCGAGGCGCCGCCGCGCGACTTCGTCGTCGCCGCCGAGCACCCGGGGAACGGCATCCCGAGCCTCGTCCTCGTCGTCCTCGCAGCGATCGCGTTCGGCCTCTGTGCCCGCCACGAGCTGCCCGCCGAGCGCGCGGAGTTCTCGTGGAGCGAGACGATCACGCTCGACGGGCTTCTCGGCGCCCTCCGGTCGTGGCAGTCGTCGTACCGCGCTATCGCGTTCGGCGCCGCCGGGATCCTGAGCCTCTACGCGCTCTCGCTCGGTGTCCTCGAGCTCGCCGAGCTCGTCTCGCAGGCGTCGATCACGACGGACTTCCAGCGAGGCCACACCGCCGTCAGCGCAGTCTGGGGCGCGATCGGGCTCGGCCTCCTCACCCTGGGCCTCGTCCGCCGCTCGCGGGCCATCCGGCTCGCCGGCTTCGGGCTCTTCGGGATCAGCCTCGCCAAGCTCTTCCTCTACGACCTCGCGTACCTCAGCTCGCTGGCGCGGTCGCTCTCGTTCCTCGCGGTCGGAGCGCTGCTCCTCATGGGCGGCTTCTTCTACCAGCGCCTGAGCGACCACCTCGCCTCCCCCGGCCCGCCCGGGCCACGCGCGGCGTAACAGCCGATCCGCTCGGCCGACCAGGGCCGGCGCTATCGTCAACTCGTGGACGACGTACGCGCGTTCCTCGACGCTTCCGAGGCGTTCTTCAAGGCCTTCGCCGCCGTGGCGTGGGGCGCGCTCGCGCTCGCCGTCATCTTTCAGGTGCTCCGCCTGACGCTGCGCGTCCGGGCGTGGCAGAACATCCTCCACGCGGCCTATCCGGGGACCAAGATCCCCTTTCGAGCCGTCTTCGGCTCCTACCTCGCGGGCGTCGGCGTCAACGCGATCGTCCCGGCGCGCGGCGGCGACGTCGTCAAGCTGTACCTGATCAAGCACCGCGTCGACGGCTCCACGTACCCGACGCTCGCATCGAGCCTCGTCGTGGAGACGCTCTTCGACTTCGTCGTCGCGTCGGTGCTCTTCCTCGTGGCGATCCAGATGGGGATCCTGCCCGGCATTCCCGATCTCCCCGACCTCCGCGCATTCGACTGGAGCTTCGTCGTCGAGCACCCGCGGTTCGCCTTCTTCTTCGGGAGCATCCTCCTCGGCGGGCTCATCATCCTCATCGCCTGGGCGACGCGGCACGTGAAGAACTTCAAGGAGAAGGTCGCTCTCGGCTTCGCGATCCTCCGCGACAAGCGGATGTACCTGCGCGAGGTCGTGTCCTGGCAGGCGGCGAGCTGGGTCGCCCGTATCGCCTCGACGTTCTTCTTCCTGCGCGCGTTCCACGTCGACGCGACCGCCGAGACGACGCTCGCCGTGCTGGTCGTCGGCGGTCTCTCCACGATGCTGCCGTTCACTCCGGGCGGCGCCGGCACGCAGCAGGCGATCCTGGTCTTCGCACTCTCGGGAGCGGCCTCGTCTGCTGCGATCCTCGCGTTCAGCTTCGGTCAGCAGCTCGTGACCACGGTCGTGAACGTCGCGATCGGGTTCGCCTGCATCCTGCTCATGATGGGAACGCTGCGCTGGCGCGGCCACGTGCGCGGCGTCGAGGACGAGGTCAGGGGCTCGGCGGCGGACCCGGCGGAGGGGGAGGCGACCCTCCCGCAAGCCGGTGCACGGTCCCGATCAGCTCCTCGAGCGTGAAGGGCTTGCGAATTGCCGCATCGGAGACGGCCGCGGAGCGCTCGCTGAAGTCGACGCTGCCCGAGAGGAAGGCGATCGGCACATCGGGACGGCTCGCGCGCACCGCTCGGGCGACCTCGATGCCGTCCTCGCGCCCGAGGTGGATGTCGAGGAGCACGAGCGCGACCTCCTCCTCCTCGGCGATGCGTGAGATCTCTGCCAGCCCTGTGGCCTCGCGCACGCGGTAGCCCTCCAACTCGAGATTCACCCGGCAGAGGAGGCGTATCGAAGCATCGTCGTCGGCGACGATGACCAGCCGCTCGGCCCGGCCGTCCATCGACGCCGAGTCTATCCGCGTATGATGGCCCTGGATGGAGCGGACGGTTCGTAGGGGTGAGCCGAGAGGCTACGCGGTGGCCGTCTCACACCTCTGGGAGCACGTCGGTGTTGCCCTCGTGCGCCTGGAGCGAGTCGCGGAGTCGCCTGCCGACGCCGTGACTGACGACTTCGTCGACGAGCTGCCCCAGCTCCAGTACAGCCTCCACGCTGCCGCCGAGCTCGCGGTCGGCATCGACCCGCCTCGCGGGGCCGAGTCCCTGCACGCCGAGCTCGTCGCAGCCCTGGGGGAGGCACGGGACGTGACCGCCGAGGTCGCCGGCGCACTCGAGCTGGGCGACGTCGACCTGGTCGACCCCCTGCTCCCCGAGTGGCGCGGCGCGCTCTTCCGCGTTCGCCTGGCGCGGCTGCGCGCCCTGGAGCGGACTGCCGTCACGATCCACTCGGACGGGGACGCCGAGCCGAATCCGCCCCGCCGCCCTCGTGAGCGTCCGTCGCTCTCCGCGATCATCGCCACGGGGCTCGTGATCGGCGGCGCCTTCCTCTTCACCGCGGGTGCCGTGCTCGCGGCGTGGCCCGTGTGGGCAGCCGGCCTGGCGCTCTTCGCCGGCGGCTTCGTCCTCTACCGGCCCTAGACCTAGCGGACGGCGAGCGCGGCGTCGAGCCGCGCCAGCGACTCGTCCCGCCCGAGCAGCTCGAGGCTCTCGAAGAGCCCGGGCGAGATCCTGGAGCCCGTGACTGCCGCCCTGATGGGGCCGAACGCCTCGCGCGGTTTCTTGCCGATCCGCTCCGCGAGCCCGCGCAGCGCGGCCTCGATCGGCTCCGCCGCGAACGGGTCGACGCCCGCGAGCGTCTCGCGCGCCTCGGCGAGCACGGGCCCCGAGCCGTCGAGGAGCTCCGCCGGGGCCTCGCGGCGCTCGAAGAGGAAGCCGGCGAACGCCGGGTACTCCTCGAGCCGGGCGATCTTCTCCTGCACGAGCGGCGCGGACGCCCGGACCGTCTGCTCGTCGCCTTCGAAGCCGATCTCGCCGAGGTAGGCGACGAGCGCATCGGCGTAGGCGCCGGGTGCCAGCTCCCGCAGGTAGACGCCGTTCATCCAGTCGAGCTTGTCGTAGTCGAACGTCGCCGGGCTCGAGCCAACCCGCTCGAGGCCGAAGCGCTCGACGAGCTCGTCGCGGGACATGATCGTCGTCTTGTCGTCGTAGCTCCAGCCGAGCAGTGCGAGGTAGTTCATGAGCGCGGGCGCGACGTAGCCGCGCTCGCGGAACTCCTCCACCGAGACCGCGCCGTGGCGCTTGGACAGCTTCTTGCCGTCGGTACCCATCACGTTCGGGACGTGGGCGTAGACCGGCAGCGGGCGGCCGAGCGCCTCGAGGATGCGGATCTGCTTCGGCGTGTTGGGGACGTGGTCCTCGCCGCGGATCACGTGCGTGATCGCCGAGTCGGCGTCGTCGACGGCGGCTGCAAGGTTGTAGGTCGGGCGCCCGTCCGAGCGCAGCAGCACGAGATCCTCGAGCTTCTCGTTCGGATAGTCGATCCGCCCCTTGATCGCGTCCTCCCACACCGTCGTGCCCTCGTCGGGCATGCGGAAGCGGATCGCTCCGTCGTCCTCGTAGGCATGGCCGGCCTCGAGGAGCAGCCGCGCGGCGGCCTGGTGCCGCTCGAGCCCGTCGAGCTGGAACGCGAGCTCGCCGTCCCAGTCGAGGCCGAGCCAGCGGAGCGAGCGCTGAATCTGCTCCACGGACTCCTCCACCTCGCGGCTCGTGTCCGTGTTCTCGATCCGCAGGAGGAACTCGCCGCCCTCGCGGCGGGCGAAAAGCCAGTTGAAGAGCGCCGTGCGGACGCCTCCGATGTGGAGGAAGCCGGTCGGGCTCGGGGCGAAGCGCACGCGTGTGGACACGCGCCCTACGATAGCCTCGGCGGCACGGACTCTTCCGGGCGAGGATCGGGATGCTTCGAGCACTGACCCTGACGGCCGTCGTATTTGCCGCGCTCCCCGGCGGCGCCATGGGCGCCTCGGCGTTTCTCACCAACCAGAACGGCACGCCGTGCAACACGCCTGCGGACGACTGCCTGCTCGTCTACGGCGCCGACCCGGGCGAGACCAACGACATCCAGGCGACGAAAATCGGCGACACCGTGACGATCGTCGACACGGGCGCAACGATCACGGCGGAGTCGGGGTGCACGAGCGTCAGCCCGCAGGAGGTCACGTGCGGCTCGGCCGCGGCCGTGTTCCTCGGTCTCGGCGACCTCGACGACACGGTTCTGATCTCGAGCGGCACGAACTGGATCGTCCGGGGCGACGCGGGGAACGACCAGATCACGCTCTGCATGGTCTGTCGGGCGTTCTCGCTCTCCGGAGGGCTCGGGGACGACACGATCCGCGGCGGGAACGGCGAAGACTCGCTCATGGGCGGTGCGGGGAACGACACGCTCGTCAGCGGCATCGGGCGGGACGAAATCTCCCCGGGCGAGGGGAACGACGCAGTCGCCGGCGGGTCCGGGCGGGATACGGTGAGCTACGAGGGCTTCACGAACCACGCCGTCGTCGCCGATCTTCGCACCGGCACCGTGACCGGGCCGGGGACCGACAGCCTCGAGGGCATCGAGGACTTCGTCGGGACGCGGTTCGACGACCGCATCATCGGGAACAGCGGGGCGAACGTCCTGGCCGGTCTCGGCGGCGACGACCTGCTGGTGGGCAAAGCCGGCGTCGACCTGCTCGTCGGCGGCCCGCACGACGACCGCCTCTTCGGCGAGGCAGACTCGGACAGGCTCCGTGGCGAGGGCGGCGCCGACCTGCTCGTCGGCGGCCCGGATCCCGACACCCTCTTCGCGGGCCCGGGCACGGACACGCTGCTCGCCCGCGACAGCGTGCGCGACCTCCTGCGCGGCCAGCGAGGCGTCGACCGGGCCCACGTCGATGCCGGGCTCGACCGGGCGCTGGAGATCGAGCTCTTCTTCTAACCCGGCGCCTTTACGATGGCCGGATGCTGGCCGGCGCCCACGTCTCCACGAGCGGAGGGATCCACACGGCGATCGACCGGGCGGTCGAGCGCGGGTGCGAGTCCGTCCAGATCTTCACGCAGAGCCCGCGCGCCTGGCGCCCGACGAACCATCCCGAGGAGAACATCAAGCTCTTCCGGAAGCGGCGCGAGGAAGAGGAGATCGGAGCGGTCGTCTGCCACGCGCTCTACCTCATCAACCTGGGGACGGCGGACAAGGCGCTGTGGAAGAAGTCGCGCGACACCCTGCTGAACACGGTCGGCGTCGCGTGCGCGATCGGCGCCGACGGCGTCGTCCTCCACGTCGGCTCCCACCTGGGAGCCGGTTTCGAGGCCGGCCTCGACCACGCGGCACCGGCGCTCGAAGAGGCGCTCGCCGCCTGTCAGGGCCCGACGTGGCTCCTGCTCGAGAACTCGGCGGGGACCGGCGCCACGATGGGACGTTCCGTCGACGAGCTCGCCGCGCTCTTCAACCGCCTGGACGGGCACCCGAAGCTCGGCCTCTGCCTCGACTCGTGCCACCTCTGGGTGTCGGGAACCGACGTGACCGACCCTGACGTCGTCGACGAGACCTTCGGCGACGTCGACCGGCGCATCGGGCTCGATCGCCTCCGCTGCCTCCACGTGAACGACGCGGACTCGGGGCTCGGCTCGAACCGGGACCGTCACGCCAACATCTGCAAGGGCGAGATGGGCGAAGGCCTCGGCGCCTTCCTCGCGCACCCGCGCGTCCAGGGGCTGCCGGCCATCCTGGAGACCCCCGGGCCGAAAGGCGGCCCCGACGCAGCCGAGGTCCAGCGCCTCAAGGACCTCCACGCCCGCTGGGCGAGCGCTACGCGGCCTGGTCGCTCTGCTCGACGACCCGGAAGGACGGCTTCCCGCGGGGGAGCTCGAAAAACTCGGGGTTGACGCACCCCAGCTCGTCCGCGCGGTGGCCGTAGCAGCTGGACACCTCGGCGCGGCACATCGGTAGCGGCTGTCGCACCGCCCGCACGGCCCCGAAGCCGCCCTTGCGACCTCGTGCCTCGTCGAGCAGGTCGAGATCGATCTCGACGGAGTAGACCTTCTGCATGCAGCCGACGTACGTGCGGCCCCACTCCTCGTACGCGTAGAGGAACGGGCATGCGCGCTCCACGCAGGCGGCCGGGTAGACGACCTTGTCGCAGTGCACCCGGCAGCGTCGACACTCGGTCTCCTCCTGAGGCCGAAGCGGAAGTTCGGTGCCGGTAAACAGTGGTCGCCGCACAGGCTTCGTCACTGGATTGTCGACAGGCTTCGGCGCCCCCGCAAGTCTTGACATGCCACGCGTTCGGGTGTAGGCCGAGCGCTGCCAGGCGTCAAATTTCGTTGGTGAGGCGTCGGACGACGTTGAGCACGTCCATGGGCGTGAACGCCTCGAAGTCCGGGTCGAGGCCGCGCTCGTCGTCGTCCGCGCGGAACCACAGCGCGAGGACCGTCGCCATCCCGAGCTCCTTCGCCCCGCGCACGTCCTCGTAGCGGCGGTCGCCGACGAAGAGGGCTTCCTCGGGCGCGACGTCGAGGCGGGTGAGCACCTCCTCGAAGATCGCCGGGTGCGGCTTGCGTTTGCCGATCTCCGAGGAGAAGACGGCTGCGTCGAGCCGCTCGGCCAGTCCCATGCGCGCCAGGTCGCCGTGGAGGAGCCAGCCCGGGTCGAAGGCGTTCGACACGAGCCCCGTCGCGAGCCCGCGGTCGCGCAGCGAGTCGAGGAGAGCGTGGGTCTGCGCCCCCATCTGGCGCGCCGGCTCCCAGGCCGCGTGCTCGGCCGCCAGGAAGCGGTCGAGGGCCGCGTCGTCGACCTGGACGCCGAAACCCTCGAGCAGCTCCCGGATCATCCCCGGGTACTCGACCTCGTCCACCGACCCCGGAACGAAGAGCAGCGGGAGGTACTGCTCGCGGAAGCGGGCGGCGGTTTCGTCCGGGCCCGGAAGGCCGTCGCGCTCGAGGGTGGCGAGGCCGGCCTCCCAGCCCGCCTCGAGCAACGTCTCGTCGTAGGCGAAGTGAAAGAGGGTGTCCCCCCAGTCGAAAAGCACCGCGCGCAGCACGCGTCAGAGGTTAGTTAGGGTGCGCCCGGCCGTGATCCGGAAGGTTCTCTATGCCCTGCTCGCCCTCGGCCCCGCGGTCGTTCTCGTCGACCGGTTCACCGACGTCGGCGACATCACGCTCTTCGTGCTCGCGGCCGCCGCGCTCATCCCGTTGGCGTGGCTCATCGGCGAGGCGACCGAGCACGCGGCGCATCACACCGGCCCCGGCATCGGCGGCTTTCTGAACGCGACCTTCGGCAACGCGCCCGAGCTGATCATCGCGCTGATCGCCGTCAACGAAGGCCTGACGGAGGTCGTCCGCGGCTCGCTCACGGGCAGCGTGATCGGAAATCTCCTGCTCGTGCTGGGCTTCTCGCTCGTCTTCGGCGGCTCGGGGCGGCTCGACCGCGAGTCGAGCATGACCTCGTTCGCGCTCGTCGCGATCGCCGTCCTCCTCTTCCTCATACCGTCGATCCCGGGCTGGGAGGGCGACCCCGACCGGCACTCGCTGGCCGTGCTCTCCGTGCCCGTGTCGATCGCCCTCTTGGTCGTCTACGTCGCCGTGACCTGGTATTCGCTCCGGCGCCACCGGTCGCTGCACGTCTCCGACGAGGCGGCGACGATGGCCGCCTGGTCGCTGCCGCTCTCGCTCGTCGTCCTCGGCGCGGCAACGATCGTGACCGGGTTCGTCGCCGAGACGCTCGTCCACACGCTCCAGACCTTCGCCGAGGAGCTCGGCCTGACGGACTTCTTCGTCGCTGCCGTGATCGTCGCCATCGTCGGGAACGCCGCCGAGCACGGCGGCGCGGTCGTCGTCGCCCACCGTGGGAACATCAAGCTCGCGGCCGAGATCGCGCTCGCGTCGAGCGCCCAGGTGGCCGTGTTCCTCATCCCCGCGGTCGCGCTTCTCTCCTGGTTGATCGAGCCGCTCTCGCTCGCGTTCCGCCCGATCGAGCTCATTGCCGTCGGCGGCTCGGTGCTCTTCACCGCAGCGCTCCTCTGGGGCGGGTACTCCACCCGCTGGCGCGGCTACGCCTTGATCGCGGCCTACATCGGCGTGGCGATCGCCTTCTTCGCGGTCGGCGACCGCCCCGGTTTCGAGTAGCGCCGGGGTTCGGTTAACCCCACCTCACGGCTCGCGCTCGCCTCATTGCGGGGCGGCCCTCGGCGGCTGGAACCATGGTCGCACCCAAGCGCCCAGGAGGTCCGTAGAGTGACGGCCATGGAGACAGAACACACTCAGCAGTCAGACCAAGGCAGTAACGGCGCCGTCGTCACGGCGCACGACGTCGTCCGCGTCTACGGCGAAGGCGACACCGCGGTGAGGGCACTGTGCGGCGTCTCGCTGGACGTCGAGCGCGCCAAGCTCACCGCCGTCATGGGCCCGTCGGGCTCGGGCAAGTCGACGCTCATGCATATCCTCGCCGGCCTCGACCGCCCGACCGAGGGCGACGTCGAGATCGACGGCACCCCCATCGCAAAGCTCGGAGACACCGAGCTGACCAAGCTCCGGCGCGAGCACATCGGCTTCGTCTTCCAGTTCTTCAACCTCCTCCCCATGCTCACGGCCGAGGAGAACATCGTTCTCCCGCTGGAGCTCGCCGGCGGCAAGATCGACCGGGACTGGGCGGATTCCGTCATCGAGCGCGTCGGCCTCTCCGACCGGAAGACCCACCGCCCGGCCGAGCTCTCCGGCGGCCAGCAGCAGCGCGTCGCCATCGCACGGGCGCTCGTCTCGAAGCCGACGGTCGTCTTCGCGGACGAGCCGACCGGCAACCTCGACTCGACGACGAGCCAGGAGATCCTCGCGCTCCTCCGTGAGTCCGTCGAGACCCTCGGCCAGACCTTCGTGATGGTCTCGCACGACCCGAACGCCACCGCGATCGCCGACCGGACGCTCTTCCTCGCCGACGGCCTGATCGTCAGGGAGCTCGGAAAGTCGACCGCTCACGACGTGCTCGAGACGATGGAGGAAGTGAGCCGGCTGTGATTCGGGTCGCGCTCAGGGGCCTGCTCGGGCGCAAGCTCCGCGCCACGCTGACGGCGGTCGCCATCGTCCTCGGCGTCGCCATGGTCAGCGGTACGTACGTCCTCACCGATTCGATCGACCGCGCGTTCGACAACATCTTCAGCGACAGCCGCCAGGGCTCGAACGCGGTGATCAGCGGCAAGTCGGCCTTCGACCTGACGGAGGGGAGCGGTGCTACAGCTCCCTCGTTCGACGAGTCGCTCCTCGACGAGGTTCGCGGCGCGCCGGATGTGGCCGCGGCCGAGGGAAGCGTCGACGGCGAGGCGCAGATCATCGGCGACGACGGCAAGGCGATCGTCTACGGCGGCGCCCCGAACCTCGGCTTCTCGATCGCAGACGGCGAGAGCCGCTTCAATCCGCTTCAGCTCGTCGACGGCGCCTGGCCTGGCGACAACGAGGTCGTCATCGACCAGGCCACCGCCGACAAGGAGGACTTCAAGCTCGGGAACACCGTCGGGATCCAGGGCGCCGGACGCGTTCAGGACCTGACGATCTCCGGATTCGTCCGGTTCGGCTCGGTCTCCACGATTGGCGGAGCGACGCTGGCCGGATTCGACCTTCCGACGGCCCAGCGCATCTTCGACAAGGAGGGCAAGCTCGACGAGATCGCGGTCGCCGCGCAGTCCGGGGTCTCGGACGACCAGCTCGTCCAGGAGCTCCAGCCCATCCTGCCGGCCAATACCGAAGTTCAGACGGCCGCGGAACAGGCCCGCAGCGATGCGGAGGACACCGACGAGTTCATCTCCTTCCTGCAGACGTTCCTGCTCGTGTTCGCGGGCATCGCGCTCTTCGTCGGCTCCTTCGTGATCGCGAACTCGCTCTCGATCACGATCGCTCAACGCACGCGTGAGTTCGCGACGTTGCGGACGATCGGCGCATCGCGCCGGCAGGTGCTGACCTCGATCATCGTGGAGTCGCTCACCGTCGGGATCATCGCGTCGGTGATCGGGCTCTTCCTGGGGCTCGGACTGGCCAAGGGCCTCTTCTGGCTCTTCGACCTGATCGGCTTCACCCTCCCGAACACCGGGCTCCTCTTCCAGACCCGCACCATTGTCGTGGCCCTGCTCGTCGGGATCATCGTGACGCTCATCGCCAGCCTTCGCCCCGCCTTCCGTGCAACGAGGGTTCCCCCCATCGCTGCGGTTCGCGAAGGCGCGACGCTCCCGCCTTCGCGGCTTGCTCGCTTCCGCGCCCCGGGCGCCGGCCTCCTCACCCTTTTCGGCTTCGGCGCCATCCTCTATGGGCTCTTCGCCGCCGAAGGGACGGCCGCGGTGCTCCTCGGCATCGGCCTCGGCGCGATCCTCGTCTTCTTCGGCGTGGCGTTGTTCGCATCGAACCTCGTGTCGGGACTTACCTCGATCGTCAGCCCGGTGGCGACGCCTGCCCTGATCGTTCTCGCCGCGATTTTCTGGCCGTTCTGGCAGCTGCCCTTCTGGCTCCTACGGTACGGAGTCTGGGGGCCCGGACCCGGCGGCAAGCGAGTGCTCGCGTTCCTCGGCGGCGCGATCCTGAACCCGTTCCTCCTCGTGGTGGTGCTGGCGATGTCGCTGCGACGGCGCGTGACTTCCTGGCGCCCCGAGTGGCCCGCCGAGTTCCCCGGCGTCCGCCCGGGACGCGTGCCGGCGCAACTGGGGAGAGACAACACCCGCCGGAACCCACAGCGAACGGCCTCGACGGCGGCAGCGCTGATGATCGGCCTCGCGCTCGTCACGCTGGTCGCCGTACTCGGGCAGGGCATCCGCTCGACGTTCACGGACGCCGTCGACGACATCTTCGTCGCCGACTACGCGATCACCGCTCAGAACAACTTCTCGCCGATCCCGATCGATGCCGCCCAGAGTGCGGCCAACACGCCGGGAGCCGAGGATGTCGCCAGCGTCCGCACGGGCGAGGCGCTCGTCTACGGCAACGCGAGCTTCGTGACGGCCGTGACGCCCAACGCAGGCGCCTCGATCAATCTCGACTGGGAAGACGGCTCGCAGGCGGTCTTCGCCGAGCTCGGAGCGGACGGCGCGTTCGTCGACGAGGACTTCGCCGACGACCACAACCTGACCGTCGGCTCGCCGATCTCGATCACGACCCCGGCCGGCAAGAAGCTCGATCTCACGGTCAAGGGCATCTTCGACCCGCCCGCGGGCGGCTCGCCGTTCGGGAACGTCACCTTCTCGAGCGAGACGTTCGATGCGAACTACGACCAGCCGCAGAACCTCTACTCCTTCGTGGACATGGACGGCGGCGTGACCGCCGCGAACACCACGGCTCTCGAGGCGTCGCTGGAGGAGTTCCCGAACGCCAAGGCGCAGACGCGCGAGGAGTTCAAGGACAACCAGGTTTCGTTCCTCAACAACATCCTGAACGTTCTCTACGTGCTCCTGGCCCTCTCCGTGGTCGTCAGCCTCTTCGGGATCGTCAACACGCTCGTGCTCACCGTGTTCGAGCGGACGCGCGAGCTGGGAATGCTGCGCGCGATTGGCATGACGCGGCTCCAGGTTCGCCGCATGATCCGCTACGAGAGCGTGATCACGGCGCTGATCGGAGCCGTGCTCGGCATCGTGCTCGGGTTCGTCCTCGCAGGCCTGATCGTCTGGCGCATCGACTTCATCGACTTCGCCGTGCCGGTCGGACAGGTGATCGTGTTCGCGATCGCCGCCGTGATCGTCGGCATCATCGCCGCGATCTTCCCTGCACGGCGGGCCGCTCGGCTCAACCCGCTCCAGGCCCTCCAGTACGAGTAGCCGGAAACGACGAGGGGCGCGGGATCGTTCCCGCGCCCCTCATGCCTGCCTGCCCGGGGTGCTCTAGGGCCGGTAGATCTCGTAGATCGCGCCTGCCTGGTTGGACAGCAGGAAGAGGTTGCCGTTCGGGCCGGTGAGGATCTCGGTGACGATCCCGAAGTTCCGGCCGAAGAGCAGGCTCTCGCTCTCGACGATGTTCCACTTGCCGACGTTGTCGGCGACGAGGTCCTCGAGCCTCGGGTCGCCGCTGACGTCGATGCCCTTCCGGTTCGAGGTCAGCTCGAAGCGGAACAGGTGGCCTCCCTCGAGGAAGTTCCGGGAGCCGCCCATGAACAGATCGCTGGCGTACTCGTTCCCGAGACCCTTGCCCTCGAGGAAGCCGATCGCGGCCGGGCCGACCTCGTAGACCCAGGACAGCTCGGGGTCGCTGTAGTGCGCGCCCGGGTACATCTGCAGGCGCGACATCGCCTCGGCGGTCGTGTCGGCGAGGTTCGACGGCGGCCAGCGGTTCTGCTGCAGGCCGACGTAGCCGTTCGGGGCGAACGGATCGTTGGTCGGCCCCGGGGTCGTCTCGATCGTCTTGAACTGCGAGACGCGCGACGCCGGGCCCATGAACTGGATCCAGCCCGAGTTCATGCCGGCCTCGACGACCTCGAGCTCGCTGAACGTATCGTCGCCGTTCGCGGCCTCCCAGAGCCGGTGGCCCCGCGGGTCGAACGCCATGCCGTAGCCGTTGCGGAAGCCGTACGCGTAGATCTTCTGGATGTTCGCGCCGGCCTCGCCGCCGACCTCGGCGCCGTAGTCGTAGAACGGGTTCCAGCGGGGCGCCGTCCCGTCCGGGTTGACGCGGATGACGACGCCGGTGAAGTGGGCGTCGTCCGGCATCGGGCCGCCGAAGATGTCGTCGGCGACCGGCGTGCCGGGCGGGCAGTCGTACACCGTGGTCGGCCCGCAGCGGAGGTTCTGGTTCCAGCCGCGGCGACCGGTGTCGCCGATGAAGATGTAGAGCTTGCCGTCGTCGGGCCCGACGCGGAGAACGCCGCCGTCGTGGTTCCCCGCGGCGCCCTGAGCCGGCCCGGGCGTCGCCGGCACAGCCGGCTGCGCGGCCCGCAGCATGATCACGTTCTGGTCGAACGTCAGCTTCGAGCCGTCCCAGACGAAGCGGTCGACGCGGTTGCCGAGCAGCGGGACGTTGCCGTTCACGCCGGTGTCGACGCCGATCGAGCTTTCGGTCCAGTAGAGGTACACCCAGCCGTTGACGCGGAACCTCCGGTCGAGGGCCATGCCGAGCAGGCCACGCTCGGAGTTCGAGTTGACGGCCAGGTCGAGCACGGGATCGGTCTGCAGGACGCCGTTGATCACCCGGCGAACCTGGCCGTTGGCCTTCTGGTTGACGAGGATGTCGTTCTCGCCGATGAAGGCCATCCCGGTCGGCTGGCTCAGCCCCAAGGTCAGCGTGCGAACGGCGAGCTCGGGATCGAGCACCTCGGGCGGTCCCGTCTGGGCCAGTGCGGCCTGCGGCAGGACCAGCGCACCGAGAATCGCCAGCAGCGTCAGCCGCCGGCTCATGCGATGTGCACTCATCTCTCCTCCTCCAGGGAATGACTTCGACTACTGCGACGGACGAAGTGCGGCTCGTGCCCGCGCTGGACGCGGTCCCGTTGCCTCCCTTCTCCCCCGACCGCCACTACGCGACGGAAGGGAAAGCGGTTTTCTGTCTCGCCTGAGGTGAGGGCGCCCTAGTAGGGCGTCGGCGCGTCCGCGGTTCGATCGGCGGCTCGCGGAGCGTCGGCCAGCGACTGCGGGATGAGCTCGATCGCGCGCTCGACGTCCTCCCCGGAGACGTCGAGGTGGGTCACCGCGCGCAGGACGTTCCGGCGGGAGGCGAAGGAGAGGAGCACGCCCCCGGCGCGCATGCGCGCGACAGCCTCGTCGGCGCCGATGTCCAGCGCCCCGGCGTCGAGGAGCACGAAATTCGACTCCACCTGCTCGACGTCGACCGGCATCCCGGCCTCGGCCAGGCCCTCGGCGAGGCGGCGGGCGTTTGCGTGGTCATCCGCGAGGCGCTCGACGTGATGGTCGAGCGCGTACAGACCGGCCGCCGCGACGATCCCGGCCTGGCGCATCGCACCGCCGAACAGGTGCTTGAACCGGCGGGCCTTGGCCATGCGCTCGCTCGAGCCGGCGACCAGTGCGCCGAGCGGGCAACCGAGCCCCTTGGAGAGGCAGAGCGCCACGGTGTCGAACTCGCGTCCGTAGTCCGCGGCCGGCGTGCCGCTGGCGACCGAGGCGTTCATCAGCCTCGCGCCGTCCAGGTGAACGGAGAGCCCGTGCGCCCGTGCCTCGGCGACCACCTCGCGCACCTGCGAGAGCGGCCAGACGCGGCCGCCCCCGGCGTTGTGCGTGTTCTCGAGGCAGAGCACCTTCGTCGGGGCCATGTGCAGGTCGGCGGGCGGGTTGACGAGATCGCGGATCTGTTCCGCGCCGAAGCGCCCGTCCTCGGTGCGGATGGGCTTCATGACCAGGCCGGAGTGCACGGCCGGCCCGCCCAGCTCGTAGCGGAAGATGTGCGCCAGCTCCTCGGCCATGACTTCGTCTCCGGGCTCCGAGAGGACGCGGAGGGCGATCTGGTTCGCCATCGTGGCCGTCGGGACGAACACGGCTTCCTCCTGGCCGAGCAGCGCGGCGCCCCGTTCTTCGAGCGCGATCACGGTCGGGTCCTCGCGCTTCTGCTCGTCCCCGACGACGGCCTCGGCGATGGCCCGGCGCATGGCCTGTGTCGGCTGCGTGAGGGTGTCCGTGCGGAGGTCGATCACGCGCTCACGGTACCTGGCCGCGAGGCCAGGCGGCGCCGCTCGGAGCGCCTTCCGAGCACCATGAATGCGAGCGCCGACACGACGATCGCGGACGCGCCGGCGACGGTGAACGCAAGCGAGGTTCCGCCGGTCGCCGCGAGCCAACCGGCCAGCATTCCGCCTGCCGGGCCGGCGCCGTTGAACGCGAAGTAGTAGAGGCCCATGACGCGGCCGCGCAGCCGGTCGGGCGTGGCGAGCTGGAGCGTGGCGTTGGCATTCGACGTCCAGAGGGTGAAGGCAATTCCGGCAGCGAAGAGGAACGGGGCCGCGCCCACGAGTGTCGTCTGCGGTGCGAGCGCGAGCTGCGCCACGCCGAAGGCTGCAGTGCCGGCGAGCAGGATCTTCGGGCTCGCGCGGGAGATGGAGGCGGCCGTGAGCGCGCCGATCAGCGCCCCGGCCCCGAAGAAGGCCGTGATGATCCCGAAGACCTCCGGGCCCTCGTCGAGCGTCTTCGCTGCAAGGACGGGGAGCAGGACGTTGAAGTTGAACGACAGCGTCGTCACCAGCAGGACGAGGCCGAGCACCAGGCCGGCCGCCGGGACATCGCGCAGGAATGCGAACGCCTCGCGGCTGCCCCGGATCAGCGTCGGCCGATCGTCGCCGCGGTCGAGCGGGAGGAGCTCCTGCGGACGGATGAACGCGAGACTCACGAGCACCGCGACGAAGCTCACCGCGTTGAGCAAGAAGCACGCGCCGACGCCGGCCGTGGCGATCACCACTCCGCCGAGCGCCGGCCCGATCACGCGGGTGCCGTTGAAGAGCCCGGAGTTGAGTGCGACGGCGTTCGGAAGCTCGTCCCGTCCGACCATCTGGAACGTCAGCTGCTGGCGCGCCGGGTGGTCGAAGACGAGCGAGATCCCGCGCAGCCCGGTCAGAAGGTAGACCTGCCAGACCTCGACCGCTCCGGCGAGCGTGAGCGCTGCGAGCACGCTCGCGAACACCATGGAAGCCGCCTGGGTGGCGATTACCACGCGCCGCACGTCGAGGCGGTCGACGATGACGCCACCGAAGAGCCCGAGCGCGGTGGCGGGCAGGAACTGGCAAAGCATGAGGACACCCACCGCGACGGGTGAGTGAGTGAGCGTCAGGACGAGCCAGGCCGCGGCGACGTTCTGCATCCACGTCCCCGTGACCGAGACGACCTGCCCCGCGAAGAAGATCCGGTAGTTGCGGTGGTTGCGGAGGCTCGACCAGGTGCGTCGCTGTGCGCGCAGAAGCGCCGCCGTCACGCGACGTCCTCGAGCAGCTTGTTCAGCGCCGGGAGCGCCGCTTCGATGCGGTCGCGCTCTTCGGGCTCCAGCCGGCGGAGCCGGTCGGCGAGCCAGGCCGTGCGCCGGCTCCTGGCCGAGCGCAGCACGCGGAGCCCGCTCTCGGTCACCGCAAGCTCGACACGGCGGCGGTCGTCTTCAGACCGTCTTCGTGTGACGAGCCCGGCGGCCTCCAGTCGGTCGACGTACGCGCTCATCGCGGGCGTCGAGACGCCCTCGAGATCGGCGAGGCCGCGGACGCCGATGCCTGGATGCGAGCGGATCCCCCAGAGAAGCGCGGCCTGCCCGCCTGTGATGCCCAGGGGCGCAAGCTCGCGCCGGAGGCGACGGTTGAGGTGGAGCAGAGCGGGCCGCAGCCCGTTCGCGATCGCGACTGGGTCAGAGATAGTTAACAACGTTAATCATTTTATCGGCCGGTGCCGACCTCGCCGCATCACCCGTTCGGGCGGTTACCGTGAGGCGCATGGATCTCGAACAGGTCAAGGGGAAGCTCGCCGCGCGCGAGGAACCGTCGTACCGCAGCGGCCAGGTGTGGCAGTGGGCGGCACGAGGCGCGTCGGGCTACGAGGCGATGACGAACCTCCCGACCGAGCTGCGCCGCGAGCTCGAGTCGAGCGTCCCGTTCTCCACGCTCAGCCTGGCCGACGAGGCGCACTCGAAGGACGGCACCGTGAAGGCGCTGTTCCGCACCTCCGACGGCCATCCGGTCGAGACGGTCCTCATGCGCTACCGGGACGGCCGCCGTTCGCTCTGCCTCTCATCCCAGTCCGGCTGCCCGCTCACATGCACGTTCTGCGCGACGGGCGCGATGCGCTTCGGCCGCAACCTCACGCCGTGGGAGATCCTCGACCAGGCGCTTCACTTCCGCCGGCGGGAGCAGGTCGATCACGCGGTCTTCATGGGCATGGGAGAGCCGATGCTCAACTTCGACCACGTCGCCGCGGCCGCGCACCTCCTCCCCGACCTGGGAATCACCCATCGGCGCACGACGATCTCGACGGTCGGCTGGCTGCCCGGCCTCCGGCGCTTCGTCGACGAGGTCGAGGAGCCGATCCGGCTCGCGCTCTCCCTCCACGCGGCCGACCCGGCTCTGCGCTCGACGCTCATGCCCGTCAACGACCGCTACCCACTGGAGGACGTGGTCGCGGAGTGCCGCCGCTACGTCGCGCTGCGTCGGCGCAAGGTCTTCGTCGAGTACGTGATGCTCGCCGGCGTCAACGACCGGGTGGAGCAGGCCCGCGCGCTGGCGCGCACCCTCGGCTCGAAAGAGTTCAAGGTGAACCTGATCCCCTACAACCCGACGGGCGCGTTCGACGGCTCGTCGCGCAAGGCGATCGACGCGTTTGCGGGAGCGCTCCGCAGCGCCGGCGTGCCGACGACCGTCCGCCTCACCCGCGGCCGCGACATCGCCGCCGCCTGCGGCCAGCTCGCCGCGACGCGCTAACGCCGCCCGCTGCAAACCCGGATCGGCACAGACTCGGCACGATCCGCGCGCAACACGCGCGCTTTTCGACGCTACGCTCGAGAGCGGGTGGAGGGCGCGGGCCCCGAGAGTTAGACGCGAGGCTCGAAGGCCGCGCAGGCCTATTCCGGTGCGAGACGCGTCGCGAGGCTGTCGTGGCCGGCGTCGCGTGCGAAGTCGGCGGCCGTGCGGCCGTCGTCGGCCGTCAGCGCCCGGTCGGCACCGTGGACGAGCAGGAGCTGGGCCAGCGGCTCGTCGCCGTTCTGCGCGGCCGCGTGCAGCGCCGTGAACCCGCCTCGCTGCTGCACGTTCGGATCGGCGCCGCGCTCCAGCAGGAGCGCAGCGGTCTCCTCCTCGCGGGACGCGGCCGCGCTCTGGAGCGGCGTCACCTCCAGCTCCTTGTTGCGTGCAACGACGTCGACGAGCGCACCTCGCTCGACGAGGAGCCGGGCCGCGTCGGGATGGCGGAAGAACGCGGCCAGATGGAGCGGCGTGAAGCCGTCGTCGGCCCAGGCGGCCACGAGGCCCGGGTCGGCGTCGAGTAGCTCCTCCAGACGCTGCACGCGGCCGAGCGCCGACGCCTCGAAGACGTCGAGCTCCGGGTCGTCGGCCAGGAGCTCGTCGACGCGCGCCTGGTCGCCGCTGTAGACGGCTGAAATGAGCTCACTCAAAGAACGTGTCCTCGTCGGAGTATGGCGGCGCGCAGCAGCAGAGGAAACGGAGCTCCCCGTCGGCGGCCGCCCGGATCTCGTGCCACGCCCCTGCCGGGATGAGGATCGCGTCGCCGGCAACAACCTGCCGCCGGTCACCCTCGACCTCCATCTCCCCCGCGCCCTCCAGGACGACGTAGATCTCTTCCGTCCGCGCGTGGTAGTGACGTTGCGTGGAACCACCGGGAGGAAGGCTCGCCTCGGCGAGGCTCTGCTCGCGGGAACCGCCAAGATTCGCGTCGAGGAGGACGCGGATCGTCGAGCCGTCGAGCGTCGTGAACGCCTCGGCCTGCTCCCGGTTGCGTACCTCCGTCAAGCCTCGTCACCCAGCATGGCGAGCTCGACCGCGCAGGCGGCACGGCAGTCCTCGTCGGGCGCCTTGGCAGCCGCCTCACGCAACGCGGCGATCGTCGTTTCCGTCCCGAGCATCCGCGCGGCGACCGCCAGCGCGGGAACGTCGTCGTGCCGGTGGCGGCGAAGACCCTCGGCGACGGCGCCCTCGTCCTCGCGCAGGACGAGAACGGCCGCGCGCGCGACGCTCTTCTCGGCCTCGGTCTCGGCCGCCTCTGCCCGACCGGACAGGGCGCGCAGCGAGGCGTCGTCACCGAGCGCCGCCAGCGCCCACATCGCCGCGATTCGCTCGCGCGCCTCGGACGACTGAAGCCGGCGGCGCATGTCCGGCGCGAGCGGAGCGGCGGCCTCCGGCCCCAGCTCGAACAACGCCTCGACCGCGGCGTCCCTGACCGTCGGCTCACGGTCGCGAGTGAGCGAGAGGATGAGCCGCGCGCCGCCGTCACCGAGGATGTCGGCAGCGACCGGCGGCACCCAGGCGCGAACGGTCGCCTTCTCGTGTCGAGAGAGCTCGTCGAGCACGAGCGCCGCGCGGCCCGGCTCGCGGCGCAGCGTCTCCACCTCGCGCGCGACCTCCTCGGCCCCTTCGTCGCCCGACTGAAGAAGGGCCGCGATCGTGTCGGAGCGATCGTCCCGCCAGGTCCGCTCGAGCCGCGCAAACATCCGTCGCGTCCAGCCCCTCTCCGCGAACCGTTGCCGGACGGCCTTCTGAAAGTCCTCCTCGTCGGCCGCCCGCTCGAGCAGCACCTGCTGGAGCGCCGCCTTGTTCTCGCCGTCCAGCTCGTCCGCCAGCCGGCGGACTGCCGCGACGAAGTCGTCACCCTCGTGCGTGAGAGCGAGGGCGTCGACGCGCGCCCCGATCTCCTCGCGAGCTCCGATCACGCGCCTTTCGCCGCTTCGACGGTCTCGCCGCCGGGCTCAGCCTTCACGGGCGCGAGGTCGGGGTGCTCGTCGAAGCCGAACTTGACGACCGCCCGCTTGGCGGCCTTCACCTCGTCGAGCCGGCGAACCGGTCGCCGGTGCGGAGCCCCCTTGATCGCCTGCGGGTCCGTCGCCGCCTCGGCCGCGATCGCACGCATCGCCTCGACGAAGGCGTCCAGCGTCTCCCTGGCCTCCGTTTCCGTGGGCTCGATCATCAACGCCTCCGGGACGATCAACGGGAAGTAGATCGTCGGCGGGTGGAAGCCGTGATCCATCAGGCGCTTCGCCACGTCGAGCGCGGTGATCCCGTGCTCGCGCTTCAGATTGGATGCGGAGAGCACGAACTCGTGCATGCAGAGGCGGTCGAACGGAAGGTCGTAGACGTCCTTCAGGCGCGCCAGCATGTAGTTGGCGTTGAGGACGGCCGCCTCGGACATCTCGCGCAACCCGGGCCCGTAGGCGCGGATGTATGCATACGAGCGGACGAACACGCCGAACGGCCCGCAGAAGCCTCGGACCTTACCGATGGTCTTCGGGCGGTCGTGATCGAGCCGGAAAGCGTCGCCGTCGCGGACGACGGCCGGCACCGGGAGGAACGGTTCGAGGATGTCGCGAACCGCGACCGGGCCGCCTCCCGGCCCGCCCCCGCCGTGCGGCTGCGAGAAGGTCTTGTGGAGGTTGATGTGGACGATGTCGAAGCCCATGTCGCCGGGCCGGGAGATCCCGCAGACCGCGTTCAGGTTCGCGCCGTCGTAGTAGAGGAGCGCGCCGGCGTCGTGGAAGATCTCCGAGACCTCGGCGATGTGCTCGTCGAAGAGGCCGAGCGTCGACGGGTTCGTCAGCATGAGGCCGGCCGTCCGCCCGTCGACCTTCGCGCGCAGGTCGTCGAGATCGAGGTTCCCGCGATCGTCCGTCCCCACCTTCTGGAGCTCGAACCCGGCCATGGCGACGCTCGCGGGATTGGTGCCGTGCGCCGTGTCCGCGGTGATGACGACGCGCCGCTCGTCCGCCTCGCCGCGGTCGGCGAAGTATGCGCGCATGAGCATCAGCCCCGTGAGCTCGCCCTGCGAGCCCGCGGCCGGCTGGAGCGAGACCGCGTGCAGCCCGCACACCTCGGCCAGGATCTCCTGCAGGCGCCACATGACCTCGAGCGCGCCCTGCGAGGCCTCCTCTTCCTGGTACGGATGGAGGTCGCGGAAGCCGGGCAGGTTCACGACCCGCTCGTTCACGCGCGGGTTGTGCTTCATCGTGCAGGAGCCGAGCGGGTAGAACCCCGTGTCGACGCCGAAGTTGCGATCGGCGAGCGCGGTGAAATGGCGCACGAGGTCCGGCTCCGAGATCTCCGGCAGGCGCGGCGGCGCCGTGCGACGGAGCTCGTCCGGGACTTCCGCCTTCGGCACGTCGTAGCGCGGTAGCGAGCTCGCGCGGCGGCCCGCCTTCGACTTCTCGTAGATCAGCTTCACCGTGCCACCTCGCCGAGCACCTCAGCCAGCCGGTCGATGTCCTCCGGCGTCCGTTTCTCGGTGACCGCCACGAGCAGCGCGTCGTCGAGGCCCGGGTAGTCGCGGCCGAGCGCGTAGCCCGGATGGACGCCCTGTGCCCGTGCGTCGCGGATCACGTCGTTCGCGCTCCGTCCGACACGGACGGCAAACTCCTTGAACGTTGCCCGATCAGGAAACACCAGCGGAAGACCCAGGCGCTCCTTCGCGTACTCGCCGAGGCCCATGCAGGTCTCCCCCACCTCGCGAAGCCCCTGCGGTCCCAGCCAGGACAGGTGCACGAGGCCGGCGAGCGCGAGCAGCGTCTGGTTCGTCGTGATGTTCGAGGTCGCCTTCTCGCGCCGGATGTGCTGCTCGCGCGTCTGCAGCGTCAACACATAGCCACGCTCGCCCTCGAGATCGGTCGTCTCTCCGACGATGCGCCCGGGCATCCGGCGGACGAGGTCGGACCGCGCCGCGAGGAAGCCGTAGTGCGGGCCGCCGTAGGACTGGAAGTTCCCCGCGCTCTGTCCTTCGCCGATCGCGAGCGCGCAGCCGTACGCACCGGGGGGCTCGAGCACACCGAGCGAGACGAGGTCGACGTGCGCGACCGGAAGCGCCCCGGCGTCGTTCGCGACCGTCGCCAGGTCCGGCGCCGGCTCGAGGCAGCCGAAGAAGTTGGGCTGCTGGAAGATGACGCACGCCGCGTCGGCGGCGGCCTTGCCGAGCTCGTCGAGGTCGGTCACGCCCCCGTCGTGGGCCACCTCGACGATCTCGAGTCCGAAGCCGGGCGCGTAGGTCTTCACGACCTGGCGCACCTGCGGGTGCACCGTCTCGCAGAGAACGACCTTCGAGCGCCCGGTCGCGTGCTTCGCGACGAAGCACGCGTCGGCGGCCACGGTGGTGCCGTCGTACCCGGAGGCGTTCGAGACGTCCATGCCGGTGAGCTCGCAGATGGCCGTCTGGTATTCGAAGATCGCCTGGAGGACGCCCTGGCTCATCTCGGGCTGATACGGGGTGTACGCGGTCAGGAACTCGCCGCGCGCGAGGACGGCGTCGACGACTGCGGGCACGTAGTGGTCGTAGATCCCGGCGCCGAGGAAGGACAGCTCCCTCCCCGTGTCGACGTTGCGCTCGGCCAGCTCCGTCAGGTGGGCGACGATCTCCGGCTCCGAGAGCGCGGGGTCGATCGCCAGCTCGCGGTCGAAGCGAACGCCTTCCGGGATGTCGCGGAACAGCTCCTCGACCGAGGCAACGCCGACGGCGGCGAGCATCGCCTCGCGGTCGGCGTCGGTAAGTGAGAGGTGGCTCACAGGCTCTCGAGGAGCTTCCGGTACGCCCCGACGTCGAGCAGGGCGTCGAGCTCGCCCGGGTCCGAGAGGCGAATGCGGACGAGCCAGCCCTCGCCGTACGGGTCCTCATTGATCGTCTCGGGCTCCTCGACGACCTTCGCGTTCACGGCGACGATCTCGCCCGAGAGCGGCGCGATCACGTCCGACACGGCCTTGACGGACTCGACCTCGCCGTAGCTCTCACCGTTGGCGATCGTCGAGCCCTCCTCGGGGGCCTCGAAATGGACGATGTCGCCGAGGGCGTCCTGCGCAAACCACGTGACCCCGAGCGTCGCCTCGTCGCCGTCGACACGGGCCCAGTCGTGCTCGGGGTGGTAGCGAAGCTCGTCGGGGTAGCTCTCTTCCGCGGCCACTAGGCCTCCTCTCGCTTGTAGAACGGCTTGGGGACGATACGCGCGCGGCGCGGGCGGCCGCGGAGATCAATGACGAGCTCGGTACCCGCCTCTGCGCGCCGCGCCGAGACGTAGGCGAGCCCGATGCTGCGGCCCAGGGTCGGAGAGAGCGTCCCGGAGGTGACGGTGCCGCCCTCTTCGATCCGCATTCCGGTGCGCGGGATGCCCGCGTCCTCCATCACGAAGGCGACGAGCTGCTCGTCCGGGCCCTCCTCCTTCTGGCGGCGCAGCCGCTCCACGCCGGGAAACTCCTTGGCGAGCGAGCACGCCCAGCCCAGTCCGGCCTCGATGGGCGTCCGCTCCGGAGAGATGTCGTTTCCGTGAAGCGGGTAGCAGACCTCGAGCCTCAGCGTGTCGCGCGCGCCGAGCCCGCACGGGACGATCCCGCGCCCGAGGATCGCGTCCCAGAGGCGCACCGCATCCTCCGGCGCGCACGCAACCTCGCAGCCGCGCTCGCCCGTGTAGCCGGTGCCGGCCACGAGGCAGCGGACACCGAGGACGTCGACGTCCTCGCGGAACGTGAACTGGTCCACCTCGACGCCGAGACGGTCGAGCGACTCGGGGCCCTGGACTGCGAGGAGCGCCCACTCGTCGGAGACGTTCTCGGTCTCCCGAAGTGCGGCGTGGTCGGCGTTGGCGTTGGACGCGTTGACGACGAGCAGGTAGTCGTCCGGCCCGCGCCGGTAGGCGATGAGGTCGTCGACGATGCCTCCGTCGTCGTTCGTGAGCAGGGTGTACTGGGCGTGGCCGGCTTCGATCCGGTCGAGGTCGTTCGACAGGCGCGACTGGAGATACGCGTTGGCGCCGTCGCCCGCGATCCGCAACTCGCCCATGTGCGAAACGTCGAAGACGCCGGCCCCGGTGCGCACGGCGCGGTGCTCCTCGGCGATGCCCGCGTACTGCACCGGCATCTCCCATCCGGCGAAGGGGACGAGGCGCGCACCAAGTGCCGCGTGGCGCTCGTAGAGTGGCGTCCGCCGGAGCGTCTGCACCGGGTCGAGATCCTACCCGCCCGGACGCGGCCCGCGAGGGGCGATGCGGGGCTGCCCCGCGCGACTCAGCGGGTGACGAGTGTGGTCTCGAACGCGGCTACGAGCGGCGCAGGAACGAGGGGACCTCGAGCACGTCGGAGGGGACGTCGAAGCCCTCCCCCGTCGACTCGCGCTCCACGACCTCGCCCGGCTCGCGGCGGTCGCGCCGGTACGCCTTGTCGAAGCCCGTCGCGATCACGGTCACGCGCACCCGGCCGCCGAGCGACTCGTCGATGACCGCGCCGAAGATCACGTTCGCGTTCAGGTCCGACGCTCCCGTGACGACCTCGGCAGCCTCGTTCACCTCGAAGAGGCCGAGATCCGGCCCGCCCGTGATGTTGAGGAGGACGCCCGTTGCCCCTGCGACCGAGGCCTCGAGCAGCGGCGACGAGACGGCGGCGCGTGCGGCCTCGGCCGCACGGTTCTCGCCTTCGGCCTCGCCGATGCCCATCAGCGCCGAGCCGGCGTCGTTCATGATCGTGCGCACGTCTGCGAAGTCGAGGTTGACGAGCCCCGGGATCGTGATCAGGTCGGTGATCCCCTGGACGCCCTGGCGCAGGACCTCGTCCGCCATGCGGAACGCATCGCCGAGCGGAGTCTGCTTCTCGACGACCTGCAGCAGGCGGTCGTTCGGAATGATGATCAGCGTGTCGACGTTGTCGCGGAGCTTCCCGATGCCTGCCTGGGCCTGCTCGGCACGACGGCCGCCCTCGAAGCCGAACGGGCGCGTGACGACACCGACTGTGAGCGCCTTGAGCTCCTGGGCGATCTCCGCGACGACCGGCGCGGCTCCGGTTCCGGTGCCGCCGCCCTCGCCCGCGGTGACGAAGACCATGTCGGCGCCCTTGAGCGCCTCCTTCAGCTCGTCCCGCGTCTCCATCGCCGCCTCGTAGCCCTTCTCCGGGTTCGCCCCGGCGCCGAGCCCGCGTGTCGCGGCGGTACCGATGTGAATCTTCTGGTCGGCCTCCACCATGAGGAGCGCCTGCGCGTCGGTGTTCACGGCGATGAACTCGCAGCCGCGAAGACCGGCTTCGACCATGCGGTTGACGGCGTTCGACCCGCCGCCGCCCACTCCGACGACCTTGATGATGGCCAGATAATTGCCCGATTGATCTCTCACTCTGATCCTCTCCGTGACACGCCGAGCTTGAAGCTCAGCTTGAGCGTCCGGCTGAGGGTACGTCCGGTTGCCGGGGATGTCAAATGCCTATTTGCAGCGGTATTCCGTCAAAACCCTCACCCTAAACTTGAGAGTTGAGACTTGTCGCCGACGACCGGCAGGCCGGGCACGGTCACGTCGAGATAGCCGATCTCGCTGCGTTCCTCGGGGGTCAGCGCGCCCAGGACGCGGGCCGCGACCGCGAGCTTGAGCGGCAACGCGGATCGCTCGCCGAGCAGGAGCTCGGTGCCGTCGGCGAGGACGAGCGTCACATCCCCCTCCTCCACGCGCGCGATGCTCACCCGCGCGGGAAAGGCGGCCGGAACCAGCCGCAGGGCGTCCAGCAGCGTTCGAAGCTCGGTGTCCTCGACTATTCCGCCGACGACGAGGTCGGTGTCTGCGCCCGCCCAGACGTTCGTCCGCGTGTTGCGGCGGCCACGATCGACCTCGCGCATGACGCGCCCATGCTCGGACACGAGCCACGCGTCCGCACCGCGACGCACGACGGCCAGCGGGTGCTCGGGCACTACGACGATGCGAAGCGTGTGCGGAAACGCCCGGTCCATCCGAACGGAGCGCACGGTCGAGAGCGACAGGAGCTGCCGGCGCAGCTCGTCCTGGTCGAGGGCGACCAGGCTCTCTCCGACGTAGGGCTTCGCGGCGGCCTCGACGGAGCTCCGCACGGCCGGAGACACGCCCGACACCTCAAGCTCCTGCAGGGCGAAGACCGGGGTCTCGCGCGCGCCGAGGTAGAGCAGGGCGATACCCGCGACGATGCTCGCGGCGATCGAGAGGGTGCGCGCCGACGGAGCGCGCAGGCGACCGCCCAACCCGTGTGCGGGCACGAGAGAGAGATGCGGTCGCCGGACCACGCAATCGAGTTCGCCGCGCAGCCACGCGGTCCTACCCGGGGCTACGTCGAGTCGAGCGGCGGAATCTCGATCGCGCCGAGGAGCTGCACCTCCGGATGGAGGTGCACACCGAACTGCTCGCGCGCGCGGCGCCGGGCCTCGACGATCAGCTCCACGGCCTCGGACGACGTCGCTCCGCCGGCGTTCTCGATGAAGTTTGCGTGCTTCGGCGAGATCTGTGCACCGCCGATCCGGTGGCCGCGCAGCGAGCACTCCTCGAGCATCCGCCCGGCGGTCAGCTCGTGCTCGGGATTCTTGAAGACGCTCCCGAAGGTCCGTTTGTTCGTGGGCTGGGCGTCCTTGCGCCGCGCCTGCATCTCGGCGACCGTTGCCTTGATCTCTGCGAGCGGCCGCGGCTCGAGGCGAAGCTCGGCGCGCGCGACGACCTGCCCGTGCCGCAGGCCGGACGAGCGGTACTCGAGCCCCAGCTCCGTCGGCGTCAGCCAGCGCGTCCCCTCGGCATCGGCGACGAGCGCCCGCTCGAGCACGCCGGCGATGTCGCCGCCGTAGGCGCCGGCGTTCATCCAGACGCCCCCACCGACCGTCCCGGGGATGGCGCAGACGAACTCGATGCCTCCCAGCTCGGCCGCCCGCGCGCGGTGCAGGCACACGGCGAGCGGCGCACCGCCGCCGCCGACCAGCCTGCCGTCCACGACCTCGGCCTTCGCAAGATCGCCGGCAAGCTTGAGCGCCAGCCCGGGAAAGCCCTCGTCGGCAACGAGCAGGTTCGAGCCGAGGCCGACGACCGCGACGGGTAGCCCCTCGCCCGCCGCCCAGCTGAGCCGGTCGACGAGCTCGTCCACGCTGGTCGGCTCCGCAAACCAGCGCGCGGGCCCCCCGGTTCCGAGCGTCGTGTAGCGGCTGAGCGGAACGTTCTCCGTCATCCGCCCAGCGCGTCCTCGAGAAGCGGGATGGCTCCGTCCACGTCACCGGCGCCGACGGTGAGCAGGATTCCGCCCGGCCGGGCGAGCGACGCTGCGAGCCTGGCGGCATCGGCGACCTCGGGTGCCCAGCCGACGGGCATGCCCGGACGCGCCTCGGCCGCGCTGTCGGCGACGAGCTTGCCGCTGACTCCGGGGACGGGGTCCTCCCGGGCGGCGTAGATCTCCGTCACCACAGCGGCGTCCGCCGCCGCCAGGGCCACACCCAGGTCCCTTCCGACGTGCATCGTCCGGGAATAGAGGTGTGGCTGGAAGAGCACGACGAGCCGTCCGTCGGTAAGCGTTCGCGCAGCCGCGATCGTCGCCGCGAGCTCGGCCGGGTGGTGCGCGTAGTCGTCGACGAGGAGCACGTCGCCGGCGCGGCCGTGCTCCTCGAGGCGCCGGCCGGCGCCTCGGAAGCCCGCGATCGCCTCCGCGGTGTCGGCGCGGTCGAAGCCTGCGAGCTCGAGCGCGGCCAGGGCGCACGCGGCGTTGATGCGGTTGTGCAGCCCCGGCACGGCGAGCTCGAAGTCGACCGGCTCCACGTCGCGGCCCCAGACGACGCGGCCGTCGTCGATCGTTGCCGCCCACGCCGCAAAACGCTCCTCGAGCTCGGCAGCCGACGAGAACTCGCTGTGGTGGTCGAGGTCGACGTTCGTGACGACCGCGATGTCGGCCGGGAGCGAGAACACGGTGCCGTCGGACTCGTCGCCCTCCACGACCAGCCAGCCCTCGCCGGCGCGGGCGTTGCCGCCCAGCTGCGCCACCTCTCCACCGATGAGGAACGAGGGATCGTCGCCGAGGCGGTCGAGGCAGTACGCGATCATCGCCGCGGTCGTCGTCTTCCCGTGCGCGCCGCCGACGACGATCGAGCGTCTCAGCGCGACGAGCTCCGCAAGGAACTCCGCCCGGCTGCGGCCCTGGACCTTGCCGACGTAGGCGGTGGAGACGACGGCCTCGGCGTCCGTGGGCGGCTCCGGAGCCTCGTCGGAGACGTTGACCGGAATGCCGGCCTCGCGCACGTGCACGAGGTACGGCGTCTCCTTGCGGTCCCACCCGGAGACCTCCGCGCCCCACGCGCGCGAGACGATCGCGTACCCGGAAAGGCCGGCCCCGCCGATGCCCGCGAACCAGAGCCGACGGCCCTCAAGATCGGGCAAGCGACATCAGCTCCTCGGCGACGACCTCCGCGGCGTCCGGCTTCGCGAGCGCGAGCATCGATCCTCCCATCTCCTCCAGCCTCGCTTGATCGGCAAGCAGGTCACCGACCTGGCGCCGGAGGTCGAGCTCCGACTCGGGGACGACGACCGCCCCTCCCCCGCGCTCGAAGTAGCGCGCGTTCTTCTCCTGGTGGTCGGCGGTCGCGTGGGGATAGGGGACGAGCAGCGCTGGCTTGCCCGCGGCCGCGACCTCCCACACGGATCCGCCCGCGCGAGCGACGACGAGGTCGGAAGCAGCGAGCGCTGCGCCGAACTCGTCCGTGTAGGGCAGCAGACGGTAGTCCTGCCGTCGAGGGCGGCGCTCGAGCTCGGGATAGTCGCGCTCGCCTGCCAGGTGGAGCACGGCCGGCCCCTCCTCGGCGAACGCGTCGAGCGCGGCGTCGTTCAGGCGCCGCGAGCCCTGGCTGCCGCCGAACACGAGGACGACGGGGCCTTCGGCGGGGAGGTCGAACGCCTGCCGCGCAGTGGCCTGGTCGGGGGTGCGCGAGCGGTCGGGGATCGGCCGGCCCACGACCTCGTACTTCGGCCCGTCGAGGCCCTCGATCGGGAAAGCGCAAAAAACGCGCTTTGCAAACGGGGCGGCGAGGCGGTTGGCCAGGCCCAGGTGCGCGTCGGCCTCCGTGAGCGCGGCCGGAATCCTCAGCGTCCCGGCGGCGAGCACCATGGGCCCCCCGACGTAGCCGCCGGCGCCGAGCACGGCGTTGGGACGGCGGCGACGCAGAATCCGCAGGCACGCGGCGGGTGCCACCGCCGCGCGCACGAGCGCTCCGACCGTGCGCAGCGAGGCCTTCCGCGGGATCCCCTCGACGCGGAACGCGTCGAAGTCGAGCCCCGCGTCCGCCGCGAGTCGCTGCTCGACCGAGTCAGGCCGTCCGGCGAGCGTGACGAGGCCGCCGCGCCGGCCGAGCGCTTCCGCTATCGCGAGCGCGGGCAGGACGTGACCGGCTGTTCCGCCGGCGGCGATCAGGAACCTCGGCTGTGGACTCGGCGGCATGGTTGACCGCGATGTTAAGGAGGATGCCGACCGACGCGAGGCCGACGATGAGGCTCGACCCGCCGTAGGACACGAAGGGAAGCGGGATCCCGGTCAGCGGCGCCAGGCCCATGACCGCGCTGATGTTCAGCGCTGCCTGGCCGCAGATGAGGGCCGTGATGCCGGCCGCGAGCAGCTTCCCGAACGGGTCGCGGCAGGCGAGGGCGACGTTGAACCCGGCGTAGCCGAAGATGACGAACGCAGCGAGCACGGCCACCGCGCCGACGAGCCCGAGCTCTTCGCCGATGATGGCGTAGATCATGTCGGTGGACGCCTCGGGGAGGTAGTAGACCTTCTGCACGCTCTCGCCGAGACCGGTGCCGAACAGCCCGCCGGAGCCGAGCGCGAGCATCGCCTGGACGCTCTGGAACCCGGCGTTCTCCGGGTCCTGCCAGGGGTCGAGGAAGCTGAGGATGCGTTCCCGCCGGTAGGGCTCGAGCCAGATGGCGGCGCCTACGAGCGCCATCCCGGCGAGACCGGCGCCCAGTAGCGTCGAGATCTGGGTGCCTGCCACCAGGAGGACGGCGCCGACCATGATCGCGATCGCGATGGCGGTGCCGAGATCGGGCTCGACGACGACAAGGGCGAGCGCCGTGCCCACGACGACGCCGATCGGGCGGAGCAGCTGGCCTAGCGACTGAGGTGCCGGGTTCCTCGCGAGGTAGGAGGCCAGCCAGAGGGCGATCGCCAGTTTGGCGAGCTCCGACGGCTGGATGGTCGCCGGCCCGACCTCGATCCAGCGACGCGCGCCGTTGACCGGGTCGGCAAGCACGAGCACGGCGACGAGGAGCGCGAAGCTCCCGAGCAGAAGCGGCGGGATGGCGAAACGCAGGCGCCGGTAGTCGGTGCGCGAGAGCAGGACGAGCGCGACGACCCCGACGAGCGCGTAAACCGCCTGGCGCTTGAGGTAGTAGGCGGGGTCGTCGGCAGCAAGCGCGGCCCGCGCCGAGCTCGCGCTGTAGACCATGACGAGTCCGAAGGCGACCAGCCCGAGCGTCGTGACGACGAGCAGCTGGTAGTCGAGGCCGCTGCGAGCGCGGCGGCTCACAGCGCCTCCACGAGCTCGCGGAACCGCTCGCCGCGCGCCTCGAAGTCGCGGAACTGGTCGTAGCTCGCGCAGGCCGGCGAGAGGAGAACGACGTCGCCCGGCTCGGCCTCGGCGTGTGCGTCGGCGACCGCGTTCTCGAGGTCGCGGGAGTTCTGGAAGCGCACGCCCGCCGCCGCGAGTGCCTCGGCGATCTCGTCCGCCGCCTCCCCGATGAGGTACGCGCGCGCGACGCCCGACTGCTGCGCGCTGCGCGCGAGGCCGGTGAACGAGGAGCCCTTGAGGCTTCCTCCGAGGATGACGCGGAGCCCCGGCGGGTACGCGCCGAGGGCGCGCTCGGCTGCCTCGGGGTTCGTCGCCTTGGAATCGTTGATCCAGCGCACGCCGCCGACTTCGCGGATGAGCTCGAGGCGGTGGGGCACGCCGGCGAACGTGCGCAGCGCCTCGGCGATCGCCGCGTCATCGATGCCGGCAGCGCGTGCAGCCGCGGTCGCTGCGGCGGCGTTCTCTCGGTTGTGGGCGCCGGGGATGCGCGGCTCGGCGGGCAGCGGGTCGTCGGCGGCGAACTCGACGCGCCGGGCCGACCCCGGCAGCTCGGCGAAGCCGCGCGGGACGACAGCGACGTCGTCGGGGCCCTGGTTCTCGAAGATCCGGAGCTTCGCGGCGCGGTAGGCATCGAGGTCGCCGTGGCGGTCGAGGTGGTCCGGTGTCAGGTTCAGGAGGACGGCGATCTCCGGTCGGAAGGACTCGATGTCCTCGAGCTGGAAGCTCGAGAGCTCGCAGACGATCCACGCGTCGTCGGGAATCGCGCCGTCGAGCGCGGTGAGCGGCCGGCCGACGTTCCCGGCGACGGCCACCGAACGGTTGGCAGCCCGGAACACGGCGCCGAGGAGCTCGCTCGTCGTCGTCTTCCCGTTCGTCCCGGTGACTCCGACCAGCGGGTTCGCGAGCAGCCTCGAGCCGAGCTCCACCTCGCTCCAGATGGTGAGGCCACGCGCGCGTGCGGCGGCCGCGAGGGGTGCCTCGCTCGGGACTCCCGGGCTCTTCACCAACAGGTCCACGTCGTCAAGGAGCGCGGGGTCTTCCGCGCCGAGGACGACTTCGACGCCTGCCTGGCGAAGCCTCCCCGCGTCGAGGCTCTCGTTTCGGTCCACGCCCACGACCCGCACACCCCGGCGTGCGAGCGCGGCCGCCGCGGCCTCGCCCGAGCGCGCGAGGCCCAGAACGAGCGCAGACTCAGGAAGCGAACTCAGAGGCGTAGCGGTAATAGAGGACGAAGCCGCAGGCGCAGAGGATCGCGGTGACGATCCAGAAGCGGACGGTGATCTTCGTCTCCGACCAGGCCTTCATCTCGAAATGATGGTGGAGCGGCGCCATCAGCAGGACGCGGCGCCCGAAGCGCTTGAAGCTGATGACCTGGACGATGACGGACAGCGCCTCGATCAGGAAGATGCCGCCGATCAGGATCAGCAGAATCTCCGTCTTGGTCATGATCGCGAAGGCGGCGAGCGCGCCTCCGAGGCCCATTGAGCCGGTGTCGCCCATGAAGACCTCGGCGGGGAACGCGTTGTACCAGAGGAAGCCGATCGAGGCGCCTACGAGGCTTGCACCCAGGATGGCGAGGTCGAGGTCGACCTGGTCGGCGGCGCCCACGGCGCGAATGGAGGCGAGCGCGGCGACGAGGCTCATCGCCGTGTAGGTGAGGATCGCGATCGTCGTGGTGCCCGCGGCGAGCCCGTCGATCCCGTCGGTCAGGTTCACGCCGTTCGACGCTCCCGCGATGATGATGAAGAGGAGGACGTACCAGCCCCACGAGAGCGGCAGGTCGATGTCCAGGAGCGGCAGGTAGACGTCGGTCGTGAGCGGCGTGTCGAGCCCGCGGGCGGCGACGATCCCGACGACGACCGTGATCGCCCCGAGCCAGACGAGCTTCCAGCGGCCCGCGAGACCGAGCGAGCGGCGGCGGGAGACCTTCGTCCAGTCGTCGACGAATCCGATCGCGGCGCAGCCGAGCGTGACGAAGAAGGCCGTCACGGCCGGGACCGTGCGTTCCGAGAAGATGAGGAACGGCACCGCCATCGCGATCATGATCAGGAGGCCGCCCATCGCCGGCGTCCCCTGCTTGACGACGTGGCCCTTCGGGCCCTCCTCGCGGATCTGCTGGCCGAACTCGTTCTTGCGCAGGAAGTCGATGAACTTGGGCCCCGAGAGGATGGAGATCACCATCGCCAGGACGCCCGCGAGCAGGACCTCGACCATTCGGGGACCCTAAGCCTCGGCCGGGACGACGGCGACGGCCTCCGCGATGACCTCGAGGCCCATCGCGCGGGATCCCTTGACGAGCACGTAGTCGCCCGGTCGAAGGACGCTTCGGAGCGCCGCGAGGCCCTGCTCGACCGTGGGCGCCCACCGCGTGAGCTGGACGCCGCGGGCACCCTCCACGTACCCGCGCGCGAGCGGCCCGACGGCGACCAGGACGTCCACCCCGGCCCTCGCCGCGCGGGCGCCGACCTCACGGTGGTAGGCGGGTGCGCCCGCGCCCAGCTCGGCCATGTCTCCGAGCACTGCCACCTTGCGCGAGTCGCCGGCGCGCTGCTGCAGGTGCTCGAGCGCCGCAGCCATCGAGAGAGGGTTCGCGTTGTAGCAGTCGTTGATGAGGATGCCGCCCTCCGGGAGAGCGATCTCCTCGCCGCGCAGGCGCGAGAGCTGCACGTGCCGCGCGCCCTTCTGCACCTTGCCGAGCGGGAGGCCGAGCGCGTGGTACGCGGCGATGGCGGCGAGCGCGTTCGTGGCGTTGTAGCGCGAGCCGAAGCTGAACTCGAGCGTCAGCGGACGACCGAAGGCTTCGACGCGGATGCGCGCAGTCCCGTCCTTGGCGGCGAAGTAGCTGAGGCTGACGTCTCCCCCGTCCCCGAACCGCGCGATCTCGATGTCGTCTCGATTCAGGTAGGGCTCGAGGTAGGCCTCGCCGGCCGGGACGACCGCAGTACCGCCGGGCGGGAGGCTCTCGATCAGCTCGGCCTTCGCCTGGGCCACGCGCTCGACGGTCCCGAGCAGCTCGAGGTGCACCGGGCCGACGCTCGTGATGATCCCGACGTCGGGTTGGGCGATATCGCAGAGCTCGGCGATCTGGCCGAGGCCGCGCATGCCCATCTCGAGGATCGCGATCTCGGTGTTCTCGTCGAGCCGGCAGAGCGTGAGCGGGAGGCCGATCTCGTTGTTCTGGCTCCCCTCCGCGACGACTGTCGGCGCGTGCGGAGCGCAGAGGGCGCCGAGGATGTCCTTCGTGGAGGTCTTCGCGGTCGAGCCGGTGACCGCAACCACCTTCGCGCTCGACCGCTCGCGCACCGTCCGGCCGAGGGCGCCGAGAGCGCCGAATGCGTCCTCCGGAATGAGGGCGGCCGCTGCTCCCGCTTCGAGTGCGTCCTTGACGAAGTCGACACCGCCGCCGACGGCGACGAACAGGTCGCCCGGCTCGATGCGGCGCGAGTCGATGGAGACGCCCATGACACGCTCGGCCCCGCGGCTCCGCTCGAGCCGGCCTGGCGCAAGGCCTTCGATCTCGTCGAGAGCGATGGGGATCATGCCGCGGCGCCGAGCCTCCGGAGCGCATCGCGCGCGACCTCGCGGTCGTCGAACGGGATCGTTTGGTCGCTGAACTCCTGACCCTGCTCGTGCCCCTTCCCAGCGATGACGACGACGTCGCCCTCGTCGGCCTGCTCGATGGCCTTGGCGATCGCGGCGGCGCGGTCCGGCTCGACGTCCTCGTCGCCGTTCATGCCGGTGAGGATCTCGTCGATGATCGCGGTCGGCTCCTCGCTGCGGGGATTGTCCGAGGTGACGATGGCGCGGTCTGCGAGCCGGCTCACGACCTCGCCCATCAGCGGGCGCTTGGCACGGTCGCGGTCGCCGCCGCACCCGAAGACGCAGAGGAGCCGTCCGTTCGTCAGGTTGCGCGCCTCAGCGAGCACGTTCTCCAGCGCCTCCGGCGTGTGCGCGTAGTCGACGAGCACGGCAAACGGCTGCCCCTCGTCCACCGCCTCGAAACGCCCGGGAACGCCTGCCAGATGCTCGACGCCGCGGACGACCGCGTCGTCCTCGATGCCGAGCAGGCGCGCGGCGGCGATCGCTCCCAGGACGTTCTCGACGTTGAAACGGCCGCGAAGGCGCGGGCGCACCGCGAGACCGGCCGCGCGGAAGCTCGTCGCCGACGGCGTGAGCTCGAGGCCTTCCGGCCGAATGTCGGCATCGTCGTCCAGGCCGAAGGTGAGGAGAGGGCTGCCCAGCCCTCGCAGCTCCTCGGCGAGGCGCCGTCCGTGCCCGTCGCCGACGTTCACGGCCGCGGGCGGCCGGTTGCCGTCGACGTCCGGGTCGACGAAGAGGCGACGCTTGGCCTCGTAGTACGAGTCCATCGTCCCGTGGAAGTCCAGGTGGTCCTGGGTCAGGTTCGTGAAGACGAGGGCCCGGAAACGCGTGCCGAGGAGACGCTTGAGCTCGGACGCGTGCGAGGACGCCTCCATCGCGCAGCTCCGGTCGCCCGCGTCCAACATTTCGCGGTACGTGCGCTGGAGGTCGATGGCCTCGGGCGTCGTGCGGACGACCGCGCGCCGCTCGCCGCCGATCCGCATCTCGACCGTGCCGAGCAGGCCTGGACGGCGGCCGGCGGCGGCGAGAATCGAGTAGAGCAGGAACGCCGTGGTCGTCTTCCCGTTCGTCCCCGTCACGCCCGCGACCTCGAGCTCGCGCGTCGGCCGGCCGAAGAAGACGTCCGCCGCCAGGGCCATCGCGGTGCGCGCGTCCGCGACGACGATCTGCGGCACGTTCAGGTCGAGCACGCGCTCGACGACGAGCGCCACGGCGCCGGCGGCGACCGCAGCGGCGGCGAAATCGTGGCCGTCCGCCCTCTGACCCGGGACGCAGACGAAGAGCGATCCAGTCGCGACCGTCCGCGCGTCGTAGGCAAGGTCCGTGATGCGCACCGGCGCGGGGTCGACCGTCTCGACCGCGCCGACGGCCCGGCCGAGGGTCTCGAGATCGATTGCAGGCGGTTCTGGCACGGATTTCCGCTCTCTTCGCCGCGGCGCGCGCGGTTCTTCCTCGGTGCTGCGTGCATTCTGGCGCGGTCCGCGACAGACGCGCGCAGATTCCCTCGCTAGCGTGAATTCTGGGGTGCCCCGATGGGGGTCCCCCGCGCGCGCACGCGCGCGTGAATCTCTGTCCGTGCTACTGCGCCCGGTCGGGCGGGATCTCGAGGTACTCGAGCGCGAACTGCGCGATCTCGGCGAAGGCCGGGGCCGCCACCGTGCCGCCCCAGATTGCGCCCCGCGGCTCGTCGACCGTGACCAGGACGACGATCTCCGGATTGCTCGCGGGCGCGAAGCCGACGAAGGACGCAACGTACCGCGTCTCCGAGTACCCGCCGGACGAATCCGGCTTGGCTGCGGTCCCGGTCTTGCCGGCGACTCGGTAGCCGTCGATCTGGGCGGTCGTGCCCGAGCCCTCCTCGACGACGCCGCGCAGCATGCGCGTCAGCTGCGCCGCGGTGCTCTCGGAGATGACTCGCCGCGTCTTCGGCTTCGTGCGCTCGGCGCCGGCGACACGGTCGACGAAGTGGGGCTCGACCCACATGCCGTCGTTGGCAATCGCGCCGTAGGCGGCGACCATCTGCAGCGGCGTGACGGCGATGCCCTGGCCGATGGGGACGTTGCCGATCGTCGAGCCGGACCACTTGTCGGGCGGAAGGACGATCCCGCGTGTCTCACCCGGATAGTCGACACCGGTCTTCGCACCGAACCCAAACCGCTTGATCCACTCGGAGAGCTTCTGCCGCTGGAGCTGGATCGCAAGCGTGATCACGCCGACGTTGGAGGACTGCGAGAGGATCTGGGAAACGGTCATCGTCTGCGTCCCGCGCGTGACGGCCTCGTGGATGACGCGATCCTCCACCTGGATCGAGCCCTTCAGCCGGAACTTCGTCGATGGGCTGACGATGCCCTCCTCGAGAACGCCGCCCACCGTGACCACCTTGAACGTCGAGCCCGGCTCGTACGTGTCCGTGACGGCGCGGTTGCGCAGTCGTTCCTCGTCCCAACGCGACACGACCGGATAGTCGTTGGCGTCGAAGCCGGGCTCGACGGCGAGCGCGAGGATCCCGCCGCTCTTCACGTCGAGCACCACGGCCGTCGCCGCCTTTGCGGACCAGGCGCCACGGGTCCGCTTGAGGATCTTCTCGACCTGGCGCTGGAGCGAGTGATCGACCGTCAGGTGAACATCGCGCCCGTTCTGCGCCGGGGTCGCGTCGACGACGTCGATCCGACGGCCGAACGGATCGCGCACGACGGTCTCCGAGCCGTCGTGACCGGCGAGCGCCTTGTCGAACTGGAGCTCGAGCCCCGAAAGGCCGGTGTTCTCCGTGCCCACATAGCCGACGATCTCGGACGCGACCGTCTTCTGCGGGTAGACGCGGTGCTCCTCGGGATAGAAGCCGATCCCGGGGATCTCCTGCCGCTTGAGGTCCGCCGCCTTCTCGGCATTCGCCTGGCGCGCGAGATAGACGAACCCGCGCGAGCGGTCGGAGAGGAGCGGGTACAGATCATCCGGCTCGATTTCGAGGGCCCGCCCGGCGACGATCGCAGCCGCGCGCGCATCGACGATCTGCCGGGGGTTCGCGTACACGGTCGTCGCGCGCTCACCGATGGCGAGTTGCCTCCCGAGCCGGTCGTAGATCGTCCCGCGGCGCGCGGGCACTGTCCGCTCCTCGCGGTGCTGGCTCGTCGCGATGCGGTCGAGCGCCTGCGCCTTGACCGCCTGCAGCCACGCGACCCGCCCGAACGCGGCCACGAAGATGAGCGCGAAGACCGCGATCAGCAGACGGATGCGCCTGTTGGCCTGGCGCACAGGGAGCTATCCCTTCTTGGACGGAACCAGCGGGAGGTAGCGGCGATCTTCGGCCCTGACGAGCCCGAGCCGATGCAGCGCCAGGCCCTCGATACGGCCGGCGGCAGCGGTCCGCGAGAGCTCGGCCTCGAGCTCTTGATGCCGCGTGAGGAGTTGGTTGTACTCCTCGTCCAGCCGCTCTCCCTCCATGTTCAGCCGCAGGACGCCGACGTTGAGCGCGACGATGCCGGCGAGAAGCGCGGCGACGACGAGGATCCAGACGACGCTCCCGGTCAGCCGCGGGCGCGCCGCGGCCCGCTTCCTCGGCGCCGGGCGGGGCTGCGCGCGCGGGCGTGGCTGAGGGCGCGGCGCTCGGCGAGGGCGGGGCTCCGCCCGTGCGGTTGCAGTCGCCATCAGGTCTTCACCGCCACACGGAGCCGGGCGGACGAGGCGCGAGGGTTCTCGGCCGTCTCGGCGGGCGAGGGCCTGATCGCCTTCCGCGTGACCAGCCGCAGCGACGGCTCCTTGCCGCACACGCAGATCGGCAGGTCGGGCGGGCACGTGCAACCGCGCGCCTCGGCGGCGAAGAAGCGCTTGACGATCCTGTCCTCGAGCGAGTGAAAGCTGATAACCGCGATCCGGCCGCCCGGGCGCAGCAGGCGGACGGCCGCGGGAAGCGCCTGCTCGAGCGACTCGAGCTCCTCGTTGACGACGATGCGCAGCGCCTGGAAGACCCGTTTCGCCGGATGGCCGTCGCCGAAGCGCCGCGGCGCGGGGATCGCTGAGCGGACGACCTCGACGAGATCGCCGGTCCGCTCGAATGGCTGCTCGTCTCGGCGACGGACGATCGCGCGGGCGATCTGCCGCGAGAAACGCTCCTCGCCGTAGCGCCGGAAGATGTCGGCGAGCTCGCGCTCGTCGGTCTCGTTCACGATGTCGCGCGCGGAGCGCGGCGCGGATGCATCCATGCGCATGTCGAGCGGCGCGTCGGCCGCATACGAGAAGCCGCGCTCGGGACGGTCGATCTGCATGCTCGAGATGCCCAGGTCGAGCTGGATCGCGTCGGCCTCGACGCCGTTGTCGGCGAGCTGGCCGAGGACGACCGCGAAGTCGCCCCGGAGAAAGCGCGACTGGACGCTCGCAGCTCGCTGGAAGCGCTCGAAGTAGGGGCGCACGCTCGCGTCCTTGTCGATGGCGATGAACCGGCCTCGACCCTGGAGGTCGGCTGCCAGGAGGTCGGCATGGCCGCCGGCCCCGAAGGTCCCGTCGATCACCGTCTCCCCGGGCTGGACCGCGAGGAGCTCGCGCACCTCGTCGGCGAGGACCGGGACGTGATCAGCGTTCTCGTGCCGCAACGCGTTCGGCAACAACCTCCACCCTCCCTTCAACGTCTTCGATCTCGTCCCGCCAGGCCTTTCGATCCCACACCTCGAGGTGATCGCCGACGCCCACGACGACGACGTCGCGCGCCACGCTTACCTTCTTGAGGAGGCCGGCAGGAATGGTCACGCGCCCCTGCTTGTCGAGGTCGGCCTCGAGGCCGGACGAGAACAGCGCCCTGCGAAGCTGGCGGGTCTCGCGGGTAAAGGGATCCAGATCCGCGAGGCGGGAGGCCATCGTCGCCTCCCATGCCTGCCGCGTGTACACGTCGAGACAGGGGTCGATCCCGCGCGAGACGACGACGCCGTCGGCGAAGGATTGGCGAAACCGCGCGGGAAGAGTGAGGCGGTTCTTGTCGTCGATCGTGTGCTCGTACTCGCCGAGAAGCATTGGGCAACGCCTTCCAGGTCTGCCACTTCGCCCCACTTTAGACCACAATCCCCCACTTGGCAACCCGTCCGGCAGAATGGCCGCGACCGCGCAAACGCACCGAAGGAGGCCGGAGTGGAAGGCGAGTTGACCAGGGAGAGGCTGGCGGGGCTCCTCCGTGAGGCGGAGCACGCTCACGGCGAGTACGAGCGGGAGCTCGGGCACAGGGACGAGGACTGGCCCGGCTGGTACGCCGACTACATCCTGCGCAAGCTCGAGGGGACCTCGGGCTAGCCGAGCCCGTGGGCGCCGCGGCGGGCCAGCGCCTCGCTCGCCGACCGGGCTGCGAAGGCGAGCGCTTCCTCACGGTCAGAGCCTGAGGCGAGCGCGTAGGTGAGGCCGGCCGCAAAGCTGTCGCCCGCGCCGTACGAGTCCGCGACGGGGCCCGGAACAGGCACCGGCTCATAGGTGCCCGACGTCCCCTCGGCCGCGACCCAGGTCCCCCCTTCGTCGCCCGCCGTGGCGACGTCGAGCCGCGGCGGCGGATCGAGGTTGCCCGCTTCGTAGCGCTCGCTCGGGTCGCGCGCGCTGCGGACGAGCGCGTCGAGCTCGACCCCGGCCTCCGCGAGCACAGGAAGGACGCGCGCCGTGGCGACGAGAATCCGCGCGCGCCTCGCGGCTCTCGCGGCGGCGGCGTCGCCGCTCACGAAGTAGACGCCGTCGGTCTCACCCAGCTCGTCCCAGGGCAGCGGATCGCCTCCGCGCGGGACGTGCTTCTCGCCCATGATCGTGATCGTTCGCTCGCCGTTCCCGTCGACGAACGTGAACCCGCGGCGCTGGGGCTCGGCGTGCCGGGACGCCTCGACGCGCACCCCCAGCCCGGTGAGCTGGGCGAGCGCCTTCTCCCCCAGCGCGTCCTGCCCGAGGGCCGTGTAGAGCGTTGAGCTCCCGGAGAGGCGCGCGAGCCTGACCGATGCGACCCCTCCCCCGCCCGCGGCCTCGGACCACCAGTCGGATGCCTGCACGATCTCGCCCGGCTCCGGCACTCGCTCGACCTTCGCGAACTCGACCCACTCGACGTGACCCACGACCGCGAAACGCATTGCGCGGCAGTCTCACATCTCGGCGCAGTCTCACGTTTCAACGGATGATGGAAGCCGTGGCCGCGATACCCCCGTTCGAGCGCTTCTACGAGGAGCGACGGGACGAGATCTTCGGCTATCTCGCGCGCCTGCTGGGCCGCGACGCCGCCGAGGATGCGTTCCAGGAGACGTTCCTGCGTGCCCTGCGCGCGTATCGGAAGCTCGAGCACGGGAAGCACCTTCGCGCGTGGGCGTTCACGATCGCAACGAACGTCGCCGTCGACGAGCGGCGGCGCTCCGTGCCGACGGAGGAGCCAAACGAGATCGCCGTCACCGACGAGCGGCCCGCGTACGCCGAGCTCGAGCACCTGGTCGGCGAGCTGCCGCCCACGGAGCGTGCGGCGGTGGTCCTCCGCTACGGCTACGACCTTTCCTACGACGACATCGGCTCCGCGCTCGGCTCGAGCGCGGAGGCCGCCCGTGCGGCCGCCTCGTCCGGCGTGCGCCGCTTGCGAAGGAGGCACAGCCAATGACCGGTATCCCCGACGATCTCGACACCCGCTTCCGCGAAGCCGCGGCGGCGGAGGGCCTGCTCGACGTCGCCTACGACATCGCCGATTCCCCGATCGGCCCGCTGCTCGTGGCGGCGAGCGACCGCGGGCTCTGCCGCATCTCGTTCGACCCCGAGCCGGAGCACGAGCTCGACGCTCTCGCACGGGCCTTCGGCCCGCGCGTGCTGCGGTCGGCCTCACCGGTCGACCGGGTGCGCCGCGAGCTCGACGAGTACTTCGAGGGCAAGCGCCAGGACTTCGACCTGGCGGTCGACCTCACGCCGCTGCCCGACTTCCAGCGCCGCGTGCTGGAGGAGCTCGTCCGTGTCCCGTACGGCCACATCGATACCTACGGCGCACTGGCGCAGCGCGTCGGCAATCCGCGCGCGGCGCGCGCAGTCGGCGGGGCGCTCAACCGCAACCCGATCCCGATCGTCGTCCCGTGCCACCGGATCGTCGGCTCGACGGGAAGCCTCGTCGGCTACGCCGGCGGCCTGGAGATCAAGCGCACACTTCTCGGGCTCGAGGGAGCGATCCTTCCCGGATAGCCGGCGGGCTAGGCGGCCTCGCCGGTACGGGCCTGCATCCGGCGAAGGAGGTCCGTGCGTAGCTGCTCGCCGGTCAGGCGCGCTCCGTTGCGCGGATAGGCGATCAGGAGGTGCAGGGCGGGTCCCTGCTCCGTCGGGCCGACCGCCGGGGTCGGTGCAGGCGGCTCCGGGCGCCGGAGCCCGACGATCTCGATCTCGCCGGTGCGCGGGCCGTGGAGTCGGAGGTAGCACTCCTGCTCGTCGAGCGGGCGGAGGCGAGCACGCTTGCGAAAGAGCCGCACCGTGAGGCGGAGCCTAACGCGCCCGGCGGTCGTCGCCCTCGAGCCGGCTAGGCCCAGTCCATCGGCTCGTACCCGCTGCCGACCGGCGCGGACGCGATCAGGACACGGGCCGGCTCCTCGCCGACGTTCACGATCGTCCGCCGCGGCTCCGGATCGACTCGGACGTAGGTGCCCGCGGGCGCGGGATGCTCGACGCCGTCGACGATGGCCGCCGCCGAGCCGCTGAGGACGATGAAGACCTCCTCCTGGTTCCGCCCCGTCTCGTCGTGCTCGGGGATCGTCCCGCCCGGCTCGATCTCGACGAGGTTCATGCCGAACGACTTCAGCCCGAGCGAGCGCCGCGCGAGGATCCAGCGGCCGCTGCGCTCGAAGTCGCCGTCGTGCTTGATGGTGAATCGCGAGTCCGTCATGCGCGCGGTTATACACGCGCGGCGCGTCGGGGTCGGTTGTGCTCGGCTAGGCGGCGGAGCCGAAGCCGCCGCCGCCCGGGGTCTCGATCGTCACCGACTCGCCGGCATCGAGCGAAAGCGTCACCTTGCCCGGAACCGGATCGCCGTCCACGAGGTTCCGGCCGGGCTCGCCCGGCTCGCCGCCGCGCGTGCCACCCGGTCCGCGGGCGCGCCGCTCACTGACGATCGAGACGCGGCACGGCTCGAGGGCCGTGATCTCCCTGATGACGCCGTCGCCGCCCCAGAAGCGGCCCTTCCCGCCGGAGCCGAGGCGGAGCGCGTAGCGCTCCACCCTGAGCGGGTACGCGAGCTCGAGCGCCTCGACGGGCGTGTTGAGCGTGTTCGACATCGCCACGTGCACGGCCGACGGCCCGTCGCCGGTCGGGCAGCCGCCCTGGCCGCCCGCGATCGTCTCGTAGTACGAGAACCGCGCGTTGCCGAACGCGAGGTTGTTCATCGTCCCCTGCCCCTGGGCAGGCACCGGGACCGCCTGGCCGAACGCGCGGAAGAGGACGTCGGCGATCCGGCTGGAGGTCTCCACGTTCCCGGCGACGACGGCGGCGGGCGGGCGGGCATTGACGAGCGATCCCTCCGGCGCGTGGACGCGGACGGGCGCGAACGCGCCGCCCGACGCCGGCACGTCCGGGTCGGTGAGACAGCGGACGACGAAGTAGGCAGCCGAGCGCGTGACCGCGAGCGGGCAGTTCAGGTTCCCGTCGTGCTGGCGATCCGTGCCTGCGAAGTCGATCTCGATCTCGTCCCCGGCGACCGTGACGGCGGCGCGGACGACGAGCTCTCCGTCCTGCCCCTCGAGGGTGTCGGACGCCTCGTAGCGGCCGTCCGGGAGTGAGGCGATCGCCGCCCGCACGCGCCGCTCCGAGTACGCGAACAGCTGGGTCATGGCCGCCTCGACCCGGTCGAGGCCGCGCCGCTCCACGAGCTCGGCGAGGCGCGTCTCGGCCAGGCGGTGGGCTGCGAGCTGCGCGCGGAGATCCCCGCGCCGCTCGTCCGGGTTGCGCATGTTGGCGAACAGGATGGTGAGGACTTCGTCGGTCAGCCGTACCGGCGGGATGACGAGGCCTTCCTGGTAGATGTCGGTCGAGGAAGCCGGCAGGCTGGCCGGCTCGGCGCCGCCGACGTCCGCGTAGTGCGCCCGCGACACCGCGTAGCCGACCCCGGTCCGGGAGACGAGCGTGATGTCGGGGAGATGCGTGCCTCCCGTGAACGGGTCGTTGACGATGAAGATGTCCCCAGGGCGAGGGTCGTGCCGGCGCACCGCGGCGACGGCCTCGGGCATGGCGCCGAGGTGGACCGGGATGTGCTCGGCCTGGGCGATCATGCGTCCGTCCTCGGCGAAGAGCGCGGTCGAGCAATCCCGCCGCTCCTTGATGTTGGCCGAGAACGCCGAGCGGACGAGCACTGCGCCCATCTCCTCCGCGACGGCACGGAGCGCGCTGCCGAGAACTTGGAGCTCGATATTCACGATCTCGTCAGGATCCACGTGCTATTCCCATCCCTAGCCCCCTCCCACCCGGGGGGAATCCAGCAGGTGGCGCCGTCGAGCTCGACGACCGCCGGGCCGACCCGACTCTCGGGCTCGCCGGCCGGGAGCGTCAGCTCGGGGCCCGGCGTCACCTCGGCGCTGCGCACCGCGACGAGCTCGATCGGCCGCTCGCGGTCGGCGTAGCCGTACCGCTCCTCGTGGGCGCGGTGGAAGGCCTCGGCAGGATTCGCCTCGAGCGAGACGGTGAGCTCGAACGACTGGCCCTTGTAGCGGAGGTCGACCTCGCCGGTCTGCGGCAGGAGGCCCGCCTCCTCGAGCGGGATCACGTACGAGCGCACGCGGTCGCGCCGCTCCTCGCTCGCCACGAGCCCGAGGGCGGAGAGGACGCCGGCCGCGGCCGGCACGAGGACCTTCCGGATGCCCAGCTCGTCCGCGAGCTCACACGCATGGAGCGGGCCCGCGCCGCCGAAGGCGACGAGGGCGAAGTCGCGCGGATCGTGGCCGCGCTCGACCGAGACGAGGCGAAGCGCCCGGAGCATCTCGGCGTTGACGACGTCGACGACCGCCTGCGCGTCGAAGTCGCCGAGCGCGAGCTCCGCCGCCGCGCGGTCGAGCGCCAGGCCGCCGGCGAGACTGCCCGGGAGGCGCTCGAGGACGAGGTTCGCGTCGGTGACGGTCGGCTCGAGCCCGCCGCGCCCGTAGCACGCAGGCCCGGGGTCGGCGCCGGCGCTTTGCGGGCCGACCCGCAGCGCGCCGCCGGCGTCTCGCCAGACGATCGACCCGCCGCCCGCTCCGACCGTCTGCAGGTCGACCGTCGGAAGCCGGATCGGGAAGCCGCCGACCTCGCGCTCCGCGGAGCGGCCCGCGCGCCCGTCCTCGATCAGGCAGACGTCGGTCGAGGTCCCGCCCATGTCGAGAGCGATGGCGTTCTCGACCCCGGCGAGCCGGGCGACCCGCGCGGCGCCGACGACGCCGGCCGCCGGGCCGGAGACGAGGACAAGGGCGGGATGCTTCGCCGCCTCGGCGAGCGTGCACACACCGCCCGAGGACCGCATCACGAGCGGCTCCGAGAGGCCCGCCTCGCGGCAGCGGGCCGCCAGGGAGCCGAGATAGTCGGCGAGCACCGGCCCGAGGTAGGCATCGACGGTGGTCGTCGCCGCCCGCTCGTACTCGCGAAACTCCGGCGCCACCTCGTGCGAGGCGACGACGTGGGCGTTCGGGAGGCGCCGGCGGACCTCCTCGGCGACCAGGCGCTCGTGCGTCGAGTCGCGGAACGAGAAGAGGAGGCAGACGGCGACCGCCTCCGCGTCCAGGTCGGGGAGCGAGTCGAGATCAAGCGACTCGATGACGCCCTCCGGCCCGACGCGCTCGTGCACTCCGACGCAGCGGTCGAGAGGGACGAGCGGGTCCGGATGGTTGTCGCACAGGCGATAGAGATGCGCCCGCGCCTGACGGCGGAGGTGAAGGACGTGCTCGAAGCCCGCGGTGCCGATGAACGCCGTCTTGGCGCCCTTGCGCTCCAGCAGGGCGTTCGTGGCGATCGTCGTCCCGTGGGTGAAGCGGTCGAGCTCGCCGGCGTCGGCGCCGACCGCCGCCGCCGCCTTGACGACCGAGTGCTCCTGGGCGCGGACGGTAGGGACCTTGGCGGTTCGCAGCTCCCCGCCCGTCAGCAGCACGGCGTCCGTGAACGTGCCGCCGACGTCGATGCCGAGGATCGCCACGGCGCACGTCCTACCACGGCCGCCCGACGCCGTGTCGTCAGTGGGCGTGTCGCTGCCGGTAGGTTCGGGCCTTGGTGCGGTTGCCGCACACCGCCATCGAGCACCAGTGGCGCGAGCGATTCCGCGCGTGGTCGTAGAACGCCCACTGGCAGTCGTCCGCCCTGCAGGCCTTGAGCCGGGCCCACGTTCCCTCGGCCATCGCGGACGCCGCGATGGCGAGCAGGCGTCCAAGCGCGGCGTCCACCCCGCGCGCGGCCGGCTCGAGCCGGACCTCGCCGCCCGAATCGAAACGAAGACCCAGACTGGCGCGCGCGGCCGTGCGGTTGAGCGTGAGCGCAGCTTCCTTGCGGACACTCAGGCCGTTGTTCTCGAGGAGCAGCGCGCGGATCGCCTCGCGAAGACGGCGCGCGGAGACGAGGTCCGCCCGGGTCGCCGTCCGCCCGGGCCCCAGACCACGGGCCTCGAGCCAGGCGCGCAGCGCGTCCGGGCTCGAGAGGGCGTCGTCGCCCGACTCCACGTCCAACGTGTTCACGAAATCCCGCACGCGCTCGAGGTCTCCCGGCGCTGCCTGGGTGCTCATAACCGTCTATGCTAGATCATCGGTTACGAAGGCGACGATGACCCGAGGTAAGACTTCCTGGAGCGCCGAGCTGCCGCTCGTCGGAGCAGGCGGCGAGCCCGTCGACCTCTGGCGCGCAATTCAATCGCACGGCCTCGTCGATCTGCCGCCGATGCTGATCGACGAGGAGCAGCGGACGCTCGAGATCACGGTGCCGCTGCCCGGGTCGAAGCCCCGGACGGTGCTGATCGGCGAGGGCATCCCCGGCAACGCACGGATCGCCGTCACCGGGAGAGCGCCGGGCGGGCGACAGGCGGACGAGATCGTCGCCGCCGTCTCGCACGTGCTCCGCCTCGACGAAGATCTCTCCGGCTTCTACGAGCTCGCCGCAGCAGACGCCGACCTCGCCTGGGTGACGGCCGGCGCAGGCCGGCTCGTCCGCAGCCCAACTGTCTTCGAGGAGGTTGTGAAGACGATCTGCACGACGAACTGCGCGTGGTCGGCGACCGAGCGGATGGTGGGCGCGCTCGTCGAGCACCTCGGCGAGCCTGCGGCCGGTGCCGCTGCGGACGGCCCCTACGGTCGGGCGTTCCCGACGCCGGCGGCCATGGCGGCGGCCGACGACGATTTCTATCGCGACGTCGTCCGCGCCGGCTATCGCGGCGCGTACCTCCGCACGCTCTCGGCCGACGTCGCCTCCGGTGAGCTCGATCTCGAGGAGCTCGGCCGGATCGGGCGCGACGAGCTGCCCGACGACGACGTCGCCGAGCGGCTGCTCGCGCTTCCCGGCGTCGGTCCCTACGCCGCCGCGCACGTCATGATGCTCCTCGGGCGCTACTCGCGCCTCGTGCTCGACTCGTGGACGCGGCCCAAGTACGCGTCGCTGAACGGCGGCAGGCGCGTGAAGGACTCCACGATCGAGCGCCGCTTCCGCCGTTACGGACCTTACGCAGGCCTCGCCTTCTGGCTCTTTCTCACGAGCGACTGGGTCCTCGACGCGTGACCCCAGCGCGCTACCGCGACGGGGCGAGAAAGGTCGCCCCGATCGGCATTGCCGCATTCGCGTTCGGCGCGTCCTACGGCGTGCTCGCGCAGACGTCGGGCTTCGGCTCGATCGAGGCGATCGTCATGTCGGCGACGACGTTCGCCGGCTCGGCCCAGTTCGCAGCCGCGTCAATCCTCGGCGCCGGTGGGGGCGTGGTATCGGCCATCGTCGCCGCGACCCTCCTGAACGCCCGCTATGCCCCCATCAGCGTCTCGATGGCGCCTGTCTTCACCGGCAGCTTCCTCCGCCGGCTGCTCGAGTCGCAGCTGATCGTGGACGAGTCGTGGGCGGTCTCACGACGGCAGGACGGCGCCTTCGACCGCCGCCTGCTCGTGGGCGCCGGGCTCGTGCTCTATCCATGCTGGGTCACGGGCACAGCGGTCGGCGCGATCGCCGGCGACGCCCTCGCCGACCCCGAGGATCTCGGCCTCGACGCCGCCTTCCCCGCGCTCTTCCTCGCACTGCTCGTCCCGCAGGTGCGATCCCGCCAGGCTCTCGCCGCCGCCGTCCTCGGCGGCACCATCGCGCTCGTCCTGCTTCCCATCACGCCGGCAGGCGTGCCGATCGTCGCGGCGGCCGCCGCGTGCCTGATCGGTTGGAGGAAGCCGTGAGCGAGACCTGGATCGTGATCGGCGTGGTCGGCGTGTTGACGATCGCGCTCAAGGCGGTCGGCCCGGTCCTCCTCGGCGGCAAGCCCCTCCCGGAGCACCTGACCGGCATCGTCGGCCTCCTCGCCCCCGCTCTCCTGGCCGCGCTCGTCGTCACGCAGGTGCTCGGGGGAGACGAGGAGATCGTCGTCGACGAGCGGCTCGTCGGCCTCGGCGCGGCCGTCGTCGCGCTGCTCATGCGGGCCCCATTGCTCGTCGTCGTGATCGTCGCCGCGGCCTCCACCGCGGTCGTTCGGCTGTTCATCTAGCCGGTCGTGACGGTTCTCCTTGACAGACCTGCCAGGCCTGTTAACACTGCCCGGAATCGGCAACCTTGGGGGAGTTCGCGTGCCGATCCCGCCAGTCAGTTGGTCTCGCCATCCAGGCGTGTTTCGGCATGGACTTCCCTCGACACCCAGGGAGGTGCCAATGAGTAAGGTCAAGCTCTTCGCGGCGCTCGCGCTCGTTGCGATCGGGATCGTCGCCGCGCCGCTCAGCGCGTCCGGGCCGCCCAAAGTCCCGGTCGTGGCAGATTGGGCCGTCACCGACAACCTGACGGCACTCGGGTACGCGCCGCGGCCAAATCCGGCCGCCGGCGTCTTCAACTCCGACCTCGCCTTCTGGGGCGACTATGCGTTCCAGGGCACGTACGACGGCTTCCGGATCGTGGACATCGCGAAGCCGTCGCGTCCGAAGGAAGTGCTCTTCCAGCCCTGTAACGGGAACCAGGGCGACATCGTCGTCTGGGGCAGCGGGAAGGACAAGCCCGACCTACTGGTCCGCTCGTACAACACACCTGCTCCAGCCGGCCTGACGTGCGACGGGCAGACGATCCCGACCGGGTTCGAGGGCATCCACGTCTTCGACCTGTCGAACTTCGGGAACCCGCAGCTCGTCGCGCAGGTGCCCGTGACCGGCGGGTCGCACACCGCGACCCTCGTGCCGGACACGGCCAACAACCGCGTGATCATCTACAACCAGACGTCGGGCTCCGCGCCGCCGTTCATCTCGATTATCTCGGTGCCGCTGAACAACCTCGCCGGCACCAGCGTCATCGGCACGGCTCCGCTCACTGAGGCGGGCGCCTGCCATGACAGCGGCGTCATCCTCGGCAAGGTCAACAAGATGGTCTGCGCGAGCCATGACCACGCGAACGTGTTCGACATCGGCGCGAACGAGATCCCGGGCGGCAGCATCACGAGCCCGCAGTTCCTGTACACGATCTCGGAGCCCGGTGTCTGCAACGAGCCCGATACCGTTCCGCCGAATCCGCAACGCCCCTGCAACGGGAACTGGCACTCCGCCGCGTGGACGTTCGACGGCAAGGTCATCATCCTCGGCTGGGAGCCCGGGGGCGGCGGGCAGCCCGAATGCGAGGCGACCGATCCGCCTGTCAAGAAGAGCTGGTTCTTCTACAGCGCGAGCAACGGCGCCAAGCTCGGCCAGTTCGTCCTGCCGCGACCGCAGACGGCAGCCGAGAACTGCACGATCCACAACTACAACGTCGTCCCGCTCAGGAACAAGGGCGGCAAGCCGCGCTACGCGCTCGTGGGCGGGAACTACCAGGCCGGCATCAGCGTCGTGGACTTCACGAACCCTGCTGCCGCGAAGGAGATCGCCTACGCGGACCCGCCGCCGCTCGTCCCGACACAGCTCGGTGGCGACTGGTCGACCTACTGGTACAACGGCCGCATCTACGAGTCGGACATCACGAGGGGCCTGCTCATCTGGCGCCTCAACGACCCGGCGGTGACGTCGTACTTCCGTACCGACCACCTGAACCCGCAGACGTCCGAGTTCTCCATCGACTAGCCCTGCGAGGCAAGAACTCAAGCGAGAGGTCGCCTGCGAGGCGACCTCTCGCTTGACAATCAGGGCAAAGAGGGAAAAGACTTCCGGGGTCAGGCAGGCACTTGGGGGAAGCTTCGCCGCATCACTCGCGTCCGCTGTTGGCCGTACGGCGGGCCTTCGGCTCCCCCGGCGAACTGCAGGTCTGCGCGTGAAAGGAGCTTCTATGAAGAGACTGCGACTCTTGATCGCATGTGCGGTCGTGGTCATCGGGGTGACCATTCCGTTGACCGCATCGGCAGTGCCGCCGGGAGCAGGGGCGGCGACAGCGACGTACGAGTACACGCAGAACATGCATCCGCTCGGGTACTCGGCGCGTCAGGTCCCGCTCGACAACACCGTTGCCGGGCAGGGAAGCTTCAACTCCGACCTCGCGTTCTGGGGCAAAACCGCCGTCCAGGGCACCTACGCCGGCTTCCGGTTGGTCGACGTCTCGGCGCCGTCGAACCCGAAGGAGATCGTCAACTGGGAGCAGTGCGAGAGCCGGAACAACAGCAACGGGAACCAGGGCGACGTCATCATCTGGGGTGACCTCCTCATCCGCTCCTGGAACTCGGGGACGCCCGCCCCGCACTATCCGGCCGGGCACCCGTTGGCGGGTCAGACCATCCCGGTCACCGATCCCGCGCGCTTCACGACGCCTGGGGCGTTCTGCGGCGATTGGCCGATGTTCCGCGAGCCGGCGGCGCCACCGCTGCCCGAGCGCGGCCAGGAGGGCGTGCACATCATCGACATCAGCGATCCGACGAGTCCTGACGTCATTGGCTTCGTCGACACGCCGTGCGGCTCACACACGGAGACGCTCGTTCCGGATCTCGCGAACGACCGGCTCCTCGTCTACAGCAACTCGTCTGCGAACACGACGTTCGGCGTGCCCGGTGGTGGCGAGCTTCCGCTCAACTGCCGCGGCATCGACATCATCGAAGTGCCTCTGGACGATCCGGCCTCGGCTTCGTACCTGCGGTTCGAGCGGTCAGGCGACCCGGACGAGGACATCGAGCATGCCCACTCGTGCCACGACACCTCGGTAATCCTCGGCGACGCGAACCTCGTGTCGTGCACCGGCTCCGGGGGCCCTGGCAACGGGGCCAGCGTGTTCACCATCGACCCCGCCCTCGGCGGCTCGAAGGAAGACCCGAAGTGGCTCTACCACAAGGTGACGGGCGGCATCGCGCTCGGCCACTCCTCATCGTTCACGTGGGACGGCGAGGTCCTGGTCATCAGCCACGAGCCCGGCGGCGGATCCGGCGCCAACTGCGAGGCGACCGACAACCCGCTCGAGCGGACGTTCTTCTACGTCGACGCCGACACCGGGGCTTCGCTCGGCCAGTTCACGATCCCACGGCCGCAAACGAACGTCGAGAACTGCACGACCCACAACTACGACATCGTCCCGCTTCGCGACCGGTACGTGATGGTCAGCGGGAACTACCAGTCTGGGATCTCCGTGATCGACTTCACGGACCCGGCAAACGCGAAGGAGATCGCCTACGCGGATCCGGCTCCGCTCGTCGACCCGAACCCGCCCGTCGGCATCGAGCTCGGCGGCGACTGGTCCACCTACTGGTACAACGGCTTCATCTACGAGTCCGACATCACGCGCGGGCTCATCATCTGGAACCTCAGCGACAACGCCGTCGCCGGAGCGAGGAAGCTCGACCACCTCAACCCGCAGACGACGGAGTTCACCATCGACTGAGCCCGCCTCAGGCGAGCTTTGGAACCCAGGGGAGGCCGCCGCAAGGCGGCCTCCCTCGTTTCCATGACGGCCTCACTTGACAAGTCCGCCCCGAGGGAAAGAGACTTGCACTTCAGGCAGGCAATAGGGGGCCGGGCCGGCAGGGCGCGGGGCACATGCCGGGCATCTCCGTTTCGACTCCCGCGAAACAAGTGGAGGTGGGTACTGGTGAAAGTCAAGCTTGCGCTTGCGCTGGTTGCGCTTGCCGTCGGGCTGATCGCCTCACCGCTCGGCGCGAACCCTCGCGTCGACATCGTCAGCACGTGGGCGGTCTCCGACAACATGACGGCGCTCGGCTATTCCGCGCGCGTCGTCCCGCTCGACAACAACTCTCCCGACAATCGGGACGGAGTGTTCAACTCCGACCTCGCCTTCCAGGACGACATGGTCGTCCAGGGGACGTACGGCGGCTTCCGGCTCGTCGACGTGACCTACCCGTCGCGGCCCAAGGAGATCGTCAACTGGGAGCAGTGTGCCGCCGGCACCAACACCGTCGGCAACCAGGGCGACGTGATCGTCTGGGGCGATCTCGTCATCCGCTCCTGGAACTCCGGGACGCCCGCGCCGGTGTACCCGGTTGGGCATCCGATGGCGGGTCAGACGATTCCGGTCACGGACCCCGCCCGCTTCACGACGCCTGGTGCGTTCTGCGGTGACTGGCCGATGTTCCGCGAGCCTGCGGACCCGGCAACCGGTCTCGCCGAGCGCGGCCAGGAAGGCGTGCACATCATCGACATCTCGAATCCGAAGGCCCCAGACACCGTCGCGTTCGTCGATACGCCGTGCGGCTCGCACACCGAGACGCTCGTTCCGGATCTCGCCAACGGCCGCCTGCTCGTCTACTCGAACTCGTCGAGCGGCAACGTCTTCGGCGATCCTCCGGGTGACCCGCCGCCGCTCTCCTGCGCCGGCTACGACATCATCTCGATCCCGCTGGCCAACCCGGCAGCGGCGTCCTACGTGCGCTTCGAGGCAGCCGGCGATCCCTCCATGCCCCCGGGCACGGATCACCATCCCTGCCATGACACCTCGATCATCCTCGCCGACGTGAACCTCGTCGCCTGCGCAGGCGGCGGCTCCGACGTCGAGGGCTCTGGCGTGACCGTGCACACGACGGATCCGGCCCAGGGCGGCTCGCTGACCGACCCGAAGTACCTGTACCACAAGACCACGGGCGGTAGCGGCATCGGCCACTCGGCCACCTTCACGTACGACGGCAAGATCATCGTCGTCGGCCACGAGCAGGGTGGCGGCAGCGGCGCAGAGTGCGACGCGCTCGACCCGATCGTCGAGAGGACGTTCTTCTTCCTCGACGCCAAGACGGGCGACATCGTCGGCTCCGAGCCCATTCCGCGTGTCCAGACGAACCTGGAGAACTGCGTCACGCACAACTTCAACACCGTCCCGCTCAAGAACAAGAACGGGAAGCCGCGCTACGTGCTCGTCAGCGGCAACTACCAGTCGGGCATCTCGGTCATCGACTTCAGCGACCCGGCGAACGCGGAAGAGATCGCGTACGCGGATCCGCCGCCGCTCGTCGACCCGAACCCGCCCGTCGGCATCGAGCTCGGCGGCGACTGGTCGTCCTACTGGTACAACGGCCGCATCTACGAGTCCGACATCACGAGGGGCCTCCTCATCTGGCGCCTCGACGATCCGGCGGTCGACACCTACCTGCGCACTACGGGCTCGAACAACCCGCAGACGACGCTGTTCACGATCGACAAGTAAGCCTCGCTCTAGCGAAGCTCGAACGGGAGGCCGCCGCAAGGCGGCCTCCCTCGTCTTGACAAGGAGAGGGAAAAAGGCGAAAACTTGAAACCGTCAGGCAGGCATCAGGGGAGCCAGCTCGACCATCTCGGCGGTACGAGGACTTGGGCGGCGGCGATGGGCTGGTGGGTCCCCGGCGAACTAAGGGGAGGTACCTGTGAGGAAGTTGAAGCTCATGCTCGCGCTCGTGGCGCTGAGCATCGGGGTCGTCGCCGCACCGCTCGGCGCGAGCTCGAACGTCCCGCACGTCAGCGACTGGGCGATCTCGCCCAACCTGACGGCGCTCGGATTCTCTGCGAATCCCGTGCCGCTCGAGGCGGCCGCCCCCGACGACGGGGTCTACAACTCCGACCTCGCGTTCTGGGGCGACATGGCAGTGCAGGGCACATACGACGGCTTCGTGCTCCACGACATCACGTTCCCGTCGCGCCCGAAGGTGATCCTGAACTACACCGACTGCTACCCGCAGGGGAACAGGCAGGGCGGGAACCAGGGCGACATCACGATCTGGGGGAACATCCTCGTCCGCTCCTCGAACTCGAACGCAGGGGCTGGGCAGACCTGTGACGGCGATCCCGTCCCGGTCGGCTTCGAGGGCCTGATCGTGTTCGACATCTCGAACAAGCTCGATCCGGACGTCGTCGCGATGGTCGATCTGCCGTGCGGATCGCACACGCAGACGCTGGTGCCGGACGTCGCCAACGGGCGCGTCCTCATCTACAACAGCTCCACCACGGGCGTCCCGTGTGCGGGCCTCGAGATCGTCGAGATCCCGCTCGCGAACCCGGCGGGAGCGCACTTCGTGCGCTTCGAGCCGTCGGGCGACCCGGTTCCGCCGCTGCCGAACGTCGTCACCGTCAACGCCCCGTCCCCCGCGGCCGGGACGTACGTGGCGAGCGGCGCCAACTGGGGCACGATGGCACCTGAGGCGGGAATCGCCGGCAGCTTCGCGGTCGTGAACGGCCCCGACCCGGCCAACCCCGCCGCCGTGCCTTCGCAGGGCTGCGGCCCGCTCATCGGGTTCCCGGCCGGCGCGATCGCGGTCGTCGACCGCGGCCCGACCGGCTGCGGGTTCCTCCTGAAGGCGCAGAACGCCCAGGCGGCGGGAGCCGTCGCCGTGGTCGTCGTGAACAACGTCGCCGGGGCGCCGATCACGCTCGGCGGTGAGGATCCGGGCCACACGGTCACGATCCCGGCGATGATGGTCTCGCAGACCGACGGCGCCGTGATCAAGGCAGGCCTGCCCGCCACGGGCAAGGTCGCCACGGCCATGATGCCGGAGACCCCGGAGCGGTCGTGCCACGACACCGGCGTGATCCTGGGCGACGTCATGAAGGTCGCCTGCGCCGGGCACGACGGCTACACCGTGTGGACGATCGACCCGGCCGAGGGCGGCTCGCTCGAGGATCCGAAGATCCTCTACTCCAAGATGGTGGAGGGCGTGACCGTCGGCCATTCGGCCGCGTTCACCTGGGACGGCAAGGTCCTCGTCTTCGGGCACGAGCCCGGCGGCGGGACCCAGGCCCAGTGCCAGGCGACGAGTGCCGACGTCAACCGGAGGGTGTTCTTCATCGACGTCGAGACCGGCGAGCAGCTGGGCTCGTTCCTGCATCCGAGGCCGCAGACCGACCTCGAGAACTGCACGTGGCACAACTACAACGTCGTGCCGCTCAAGAACAAGAACGGGAAGCCGCGCTACATCCTCGTCTCGAGCGCCTACCAGGCCGGGACGAACGTGGTCGACTTCTCCGACCCGACGAACGCCAAGGAGATCGCGTTCGCCGATCCGCCTCCCCTCGTCGACCCGGATCCTCCGGTCGGCATCGAGGGCGGCGGCGACTGGTCGAGCTACTGGTACGACGGGCGGATCTACGAGTCCGACATGACGCGCGGGCTCACGATCTGGCGGCTGAACGATCCGGCGGTGGACACCTACCTCCGGACCGGCCACCTCAACCCGCAGACCCAGGAGTTCTCGATCGACAGGTAAGCCTCGCTCTCAGCGAAGCTCGAACGGAGGCCGCCGCAAGGCGGCCTCCGTTCTTGACAGTGGCATAGAGGTCCAAGAGACTCACGCTGCTAGGCAGGCAGAGGGGGGCCGGCCAGGAGCGGGCTTCCCGTGACCATATGGAGGTGGTTGCACGTGAAGGTCCGGCTGCTGCTGGTGCTTGGCGCACTGGCCATCGGGCTCGTTGCGGCTCCTTTGAGCGCGACGCCCCCGCCGGTCCCACTCGTCGCCAACTGGGCGATCACGCCCAACCTGACGGCGCTCTCGTTCTCCGAGCGCAGCGTCCCGACGAGCGGCCCGGAATCGAACTTCATCAACTCGGACTTGGCCTTCTGGGGCGACATGGTCGTCCAGGGCCACTACAACGGCTTCCGGCTCGTCGACGTGACCTATCCGTCGCGGCCGAAGGAGATCATCGACTACGAGGAGTGCGCGCCGAAGAACCCGACCGGCGCCGTCCCCGGCAACCAGGGCGATATCGCCATCTACGGGAGCATCCTCAGCCGGTCGTGGAACTCGAACACGGGTCCGCTGGGCGCGTCCTGTGACGGCGACTTCGTGCCGCCGGGGTTCGAGGGCCTGCACATCTTCGACATCACCAACAAGACGAACCCCGACCTGATCGCGTCGGTCGACCTGCAGTGCGGATCGCACACGCAGACGATGATCCCCGACCTCGCGAACAACCGGCTGATCGTCTACGTCGGCAGCTCGAGCGCGACGTGCCAGAACTTCGACATCGTCGAGATCCCGCTCTCGAACCCGGCCGGCGCACGGCTGCTCCGGCAGATCCCCACCGACGGGCATCCGTGCCACGACATCGGCGTCATCCTCGGCTCGGCGATGAAGCTCGGGTGCGCGGGCGGCAACAGCCTGGGCATCTACAGCCTCGGCGGCCCCGACGGCGGCTCCCTCGACGAGCCCATGAAGATGCACCACATCCTCCCCGGGATCCCGTCCTCGGGCCACTCGGCGTCGTTCACCTATGACGGCAAGGTCGTCATCTTCGGGTGGGAGCCGGGCGGCGGCGTGCGGCCAGCCTGCCAAGCCACGGGCGCGCCGCTCAACCCGCCGATCGCCGGCTCCGCAGTCCAGACCGACGACATGAAGTCGTACTTCTTCTTCTCGGTCGAGACCGGTGAGCTGCTCGGCAAGTTCATCATGCCGCGCAACCAGGGGGCCGACGAGGCGTGCACGATCCACAACTACAACGTCGTGCCGCTGAGGAACAAGAACGGTAAGCCGCGCTATGTGCTCGTGTCCGGTAACTACATGTCCGGCATCAGCGTCGTCGACTTCACGAACCCGGCGGCGGCGAAGGAGATCGCCTACGCCGACCCGCCGGCCTTCGCGGACGGCTTCGAGGGCGGCGACTGGTCGACCTACTGGTACAACGGCCGGATCTACCAGTCCGACCTCGTCTGGGGCCTGCTCGTCTGGCGCCTGGACGACCCCGCGGTCATCCAGAACCTCAGGGTGCCGTTCTCCAATCCGCAGAGCCAGCTGTTCACGATCGACCGCTAGACCGGGCGATCGGACGCACCGAGGGGCGGCCGCCGAGAGGCGGCCGCCCCGTTTTCTGGCACTAAACCTCTTGAGAAGGCATACTTCCCGGCTCAGCAGGCAACGCGGGAGGGGCCGTTGTCAATTTGCTTGCACCACTCCAGCCCGGTCAAGGTGTCGCCCGCCTGCCTGAACTCTCGCGGACTGCCAGGTAGGAGGTGGAGATGAAGCATCTGTTTCGCGTGCCGGTCCTGCTCGCGCTCGCGGTCGGGATCGTCGCATTCCCGCTCGCGGCCGGAGCTGGTCACACCACGGACCCGCACACCCCGAATCTCGTTCCTCGGGGTCACATTCTCGAGCCGGCGAGCCTGCTCAACCCTGCGATCGGGAACCCGGACATCCACACGGACATCGCGTTCCAGGGGAAGTTCGCCATCCAGGGGAACTGGGACGGCTTCAACATCCGGGACATCAGGAACCCCGACAACCCGAAGCAGGTTGGGCGGGCGTTCTGCGACGGCGGCCAGGGTGACGTGGTCGTCTTCAAGAACATCGTCGTGCGCACCTGGGATTCCCCGGCGTCCGGGACGACCATGTGCGGCGGGGAGCCGGTCCCGGCCGGCTTCGAGGGCGTGCACATCTTCGACATCTCGGACAAGACGGCTCCGGAGCTCGTCGGCTCGATCGACCTGCCCTGTGGCACGCATACCGCAACGGGCGTGCCGGACAAGAAGAACAAGCGCCTGATCGTGTACTCGAGCAACTCGAACAACGAGTGCCCGTGGCTCGACGTCCTCCAGGTGCCGCTCAACGATCCCGAGGATGCGTCGTGGATCCGGCAGGAACCGACCGATCACACCTGCCACGACTTCGGCGTCATCCTCGGCGCCGCGATGAAGGGCGCGTGCGCAGGCGGCGAGGGCGTCCGGGTCTTCAGCCTGGGCGGCTCGAACGGCGGCTCGCTCGTCGATCCGCTGCTCCTCTTCCACATCGTCGAGCCCGGCGTCACCGTCGGGCACTCGGCCGCCTGGTCGTGGGACGGCCAGACGATCGTCTTCGGACACGAGCCCGGCGGCGGTGTCGCTCCCGAGTGTGAGGCGACCGATCCTCCGCTCTTCCGGACGTTCTTCTTCTACAACGGCAGCACGGGCGCGAAGCTCGGCCAGTGGACGATGACGAGAACTCAGTCCGCGACCGAGAACTGCACCCTGCACAACCTGAACACGATCCCGCTGAAGAACGGCCGCGACGTCCTCGTGCACGGCAGCTACCAGTCCGGCACGAGCGTGGTCGACTTCACCAACCCGGCAGCTCCGGTCGAGCTCGCCTGGTCGGACCCACCGCCGATCGTCCCGACGGACCTCGGCGGAGCGTGGTCGTCGTACTGGTACAACGACTACATCTACGAGACGAACATCACCGAGGGCCTGAACATCTTCCAGTACACGGGCCCGAAGGTGAACGGGAACTTCAACCTCGCGTACCTGAATCCGCAGACGCAGGAGTTCACCATCAAGGCCAAGCGGGGCAAGAGCAAGTAGCCCGCTCGGCAACCGGATCGACTTCGAGGGCGGCCGTTCCAGCGGCCGCCCTCGTCGTCTCCGGGCTCGTCCGGCTTCCGGCGGAGAATGAACGTCATGACGGCCGCGATCTTCGGCCTGCTCGGCGTTGTCGTTGGGGCGCTGGTGACCGGTGGCGTCGACTACTTCATGGCGCGTCGGCGTGAGAAGGGCGAGCTACGTCAGAGCTCGCGTTTGGTCGCCGATGAACTGCACAGTCTTGGGCTCGTGGTCGATCTGATTCTGGAACGAGGTCAGTTGCTGCCGGAGCGCCTGCCGGGCGAGGACGCCGAACTTCTCTTCGCCACCAGCAGCTGGCATGCCCACAAGGCCGTGCTCGCCCGCGCCTTGCCTCAGAAGGAATGGACCGCCCTCGCGACGATCTACGCAACCGTCGAGAGCATGAGGGTGGTCATCCTACGGACCCCCGACCTTCCCCTCGATGCCGAGGGAACGCTGGCGCTCACCGAGTTGCGCGACCGAGCCGCACGGCTCTACACCCAGCTGACCGGACGACCGGCGTAGGCGTTCACGCGGAGCCCACCAATCGGTAGCCCACGCCCCAGACGTTGAGGACGTAGGCGGCCTCGCCCTCGCGGTTGAGCTTGCGCCTGAGGCGACTCGCATGGGAGTCCAAGGTTCTGGTGCGTCCCAGGGAGCGGAAGCCCCAGACGTCACGGAGGAGATCCTCCTTGCGGAAGACCCGCTCGGGATCCTCAGCGAGCGCGACCAGGAGGTCGAACTCCTTCGCCGAGAGCTGGACGGGCTTGCCGGCGACGCGGACGACGCGCGAGGCGAGGTCGATGTCGATGTCGCGCACGGCGAGGCAGCGGTGGTTGGGGCGTGCGGTGCGCCGGAGGACAGCGCGCATGCGCGCGACCAGCTCCTCGTAGACGAACGGCCGCACGACGTAGTCGTCGGCGCCCCGGGCGAAGCCGCGCACCCGGTCGACCGGGTCGCCGCGCGTGCTGACCATGATCACCGGTACGTCGCGGTTCCAGGCGCGGCCGGGCTCCCCCGCCCTGAGCCGACCGCAGAGCTCGAAGCCCGACGCGTCCGGGAGGATCGCGTCGAGAAGGACGAGATCCGGGCGCTCTGCCTCCACGAGCTCGAGCGCCGACGTCGCCCGGTCGACAGCGAAGACCTCGAAGCCGTCGTCGCTCAGCTGCTGGGTGAGGAAGGCCCGCGTGGGCTCCTCGTGCTCGACGACCAGGACGGCTTCTCCCATGGTCGGCGACGCTAGCAACGACACCCGGGCGGAGCCAGATGTCCTTTCGCACGGAACCGTCACGAGCGATCCGCAGCGGTCCGCACACTCGTCCGCTGCGGTCGCGTTCCGAGGACGAGACGGCCGTTGCCGGCGTGGCCGATCCGGCGGCGGACGAAAGACATGACCGACTAACGGTGCGTGAGAGAAGACCGGGCGGCGGCCAAACACCCAGGGCGCGCCGGCTGCGGGCGGCCCACCACGCTTACCGCCACTCGAACGCGCCGATGTCGGGGGCACCGTCCCGCGGATAGCCGGAGTGGTCGAGCGGGGTCGCCCATGACGGCTCCGCCCGCCCGATGAGCGGCGACCCCTCGAGCGGGAGGCCGTCCGTGTCGACCATCGGGTCGCCCGTGAGATCGAGGTCCGAGCACGGTGCCGCGTCGGCGTACAGGTTGTAGCCGGACGCTTGCGCAGGCGCACACGTGAGCTCCGGGTGGGAGGTGCGGCCAACCACGTTGTTCACGACCAGCGGGCGCAGCTCGGGCGCCACAGTCTCGTAACCCTCCGAGATGAGCAGGCTGTTGGAGACGCCGGGCCAGTACCGGAACCGCTCCGGATCTCGAGGCGATCCCGACATGATCGTGTTGCCGGCCACCAGCACGTGGGTTGGCAGGCCACGGGTGCCCGGCGGATTCCCGACGATGATCCCATTCGCAGCCTCGAGGCCGGGCACGGCCGGATCCGAGCGCCGGAACACGTTTCCTCGGATGGTGATGTTGTCGGCGCCGTACTGGCCCGACACGTAGAGCTGGGCGGCCCCGTAGCTGTAGAGCCCGAACCGGTTGGCCTCGATCAGCAGGTCATAGCCACCAACCACTTGAACGAGATCCTGGTGGTTGCAGCCGAGCTGAGTTCCGCAGGGCCCGGGCAGCGCACGGTCGAACGTGTTGCCGCGCATGGTGAGTCCGTGAACGCGGGAGACATGGACGAAGTCGCAGCCGAAACAGTCGTGGAAGGTGTTGCCCGCGACGATCATGGAGCTTGAGCCGGGCATCCCCAGGCAGACGGCTCCTTCGCCGCAGCGGGAAAGGTCGGAGCCGCGCACCCCGACGTTCGCGGAGCGCCACACCCGCAACCGAGCCACGCGGCCCGGCTTCCCCTCCACCTCGAGCCGCTCCAAGCGGATCCCGGACGAGCGGGCGACGAGCACCAGCGCCTCGCCGCCCCAGTAGTTCGTCACCCGCAGGTTCACGAGCCTGACACGGCGGGCGCGGGCGACCACCACATGCTTAGTGAGTGCGCCCGGCTCCGCGCGGATCGTTAGCCATCGGGCGTTTCGGGCACGCGGCCCGACCACCAGTTTCCCGTACCGGCCGCGCTCGAGGACGATCGTGCCGGCCCCGTTCCCGATCCGTTCGATTGCCGCCTGTGCCTCGGCGGTCGTATCGACCTGGATCGCGCCGTGGGCGCTTCCCGCAAGCTGCGGGACGGCCGCTAGGAGCCCTGCCGCAGCGAGGGCGACAACGAACAGCTTTCTCATCTTCCCCTTCGATCCTTCGCGGCACCCGCTCAATCGAAAGAGGGCACCTGCGGTCGTGTGTAGAACCTCTCCAGAACGTCCATCGGCGTCCGCGCCGTGGCCGCCCGTACGGCTCCCCTCGCATCACAGTCGGCTATGCCGCGCCTGTGCCTGATGACCCGTTCGTGCTAAAGCGCCGTGAGCGAACGAGAGGCGAGCGCGCTGGACCTCAGGTCAGCGGGTCACGGCCGGCGCTTTTCCCTTCGAGGCGACCCGTGCCCCCCGGGGTGGCGGGCGAGTGGGTAGTCGACCGTCTTCTGCGAGTTGCTTGTCCGCTCGGCGAGATCAGCGTAGAACTCGTCATGAGCCAACCGTCCGACAAAGGAGGAGACATGTATGCGCGGGTGGCGACATTCGAGGGCGATCCTTCCCGTGTCGACGACGCAATCCAAATGGTTCGCGCCCAGGTCGAATCGGGGGAGACTCCGGCTGGACTCGAAGGGGCGAAGATGCTCATGCTCGTGAATCGTGAGACGGGCAAGGGCCTCGGTGTCACGCTCTTCGAGAGCGAGGACGCGATGCAGCGAGGTGACGAGGCACTGAACGCCATGAATCCTGGGGGAACTGAGCGGCGAACGTCCGTCGAGTTCTTCGAGGTTCCTGTGCAGACCGTTCGCTAAGCGTCCGAGACCGACACTCGTCCGTAGCGGTCGACTTCCGTATGCTTTGTGGCATGCGGCGCATTGGCTTCGCGCTTGCCCTGGGTCTCGTCGCGCTCGTCGTCGCGGCTCCGGCGAGTGCCGCGGAGGCCTGGGTGAGCGGAGACACACTCTTCTTCATGGCCGGGCCCGGCGAGACGAACGACGTCGAGATCAGCCAGGGCTCCGGCGGCACGACCATCATGGACAACGGCGCCACCATCGACCCGGGCGCAGGCTGCACCGCTCTGAGCGCCAACGAGGTCACGTGCGCGGAGGGCTCGCCGTGGGTCAGGCTCCGCGACGGCAACGACACGGGCGTGGTCGTGGCCGGGCATGCCGGCGTCCTCGGGGGACCGGGAGACGACGAGCTCTCGCTGTGTGCCGCATGCTCGGGCTCGCTGTACGGAAACGACGGCAACGACCACCTCGTCAGCGGCGACGTCTACAGCATCCTCGACGGCGGCGCGGGAAACGACGTCCTCGAGGGTGGGGACGGTCCCCAATGGCTCGGAGGTCAGACGGGCAACGACCTCATCACGGCAGGGCCGGGCATCGATTCGATCGCACCCGGTCCCGGTACCGACGGCGTGGACGGCGGAGCCAACAGGGACACGCTGCTCTACTCCCGAGCCCAGAGCCGGGTCATCGTCGACCTCAAGAACGGGTATGCGCTCGGCGAGGGCCCCGATAACTTCGACAGCATCGAGAGCATCGTCGGAAGCCGCTTCGGAGACGACCTACGCGGAGACAGGATGGTGAATCGGATCCTCGGCGGCGGTGGCGCCGACGTAATCCGCGGCCGAGGCGATCGCGACTTCCTGTTCGCAGGCGACGGCAGGGACATCGTCTACTCCTCGGACGGCAAGATGGACGACATCAGCGGCGGGCCCGGCTTCGACCGGGCGCACGTCGACCGCGGTCTCGATCGCGTCCAGCGCGTCGAGCGCTTGTTCTAGAGACCGCGGGCCAGGCGCTCGATGCGCCAGCGCGCCTGCGCGTAGTCGATCGTGCCGCGCCGCCACGCGCGCATGACCTTGCGGCGGCGCCACCAGAAGAGGATCTGCATGGGATCCCCTTCGGGCGCGACGGCCCGGCTCCTCCCTACTCCGCGGGCTTCGAGGGCGTGAAAAGCGTCAGCTGCATCCCGCCGGGCGCCCGCAGGCGGACGTTGAGGTCGTTCCAGGGCGTGAGGACGGGATCGGCGAGCAACTCGGCGCCGCCCGCCACGAGCTTCCTCGCCGTCTCCTCGGAGTCGGCCACCTCGAGGGCGAGCCGCACGGGGCCCGCGACCCGCTCCCCCACCTCCACGCGGTCGATCAGCTCTGCCTGCGCAATGGAGAGAAGCTCGAGCGTCGCCCGGCCAGCGTCGAGGATGACTCCGCGGGCCTCGCCGTCCTCCCAGGATTCGATGACCGGCAGGCCTAGCGTGTCCCGGTAGAACGCCAGCACCCGGTCGTAGTCCTCGACAGTCACGGCGGTTCGGAGCTCCCGAACGGGGCGAGCGCGGCTCCCGCCCTCCCTCCCGGCGTAGCGCTCGAACGGCTCCTCGGCCCCCGGCGTCGGGACGTGCTCCAGGAGGTCGGGGAGCGGCCAGGCGGCCATGATCTCGGCGCCGGGCGGAGAGAGCGCGAACCCGAAGCCCGCCGCGACCTCGGCCGGAACGGCGTAGACGATCCGCGTGACGCCCGCGAGCACCGCGACCGTGCGGCACATCGGGCACGGCTCGCAGCTCGTCACGACGGTCGCTCCGCCGAGATCGGTAGTTCCGAGCCGGCGGCAGGCCTCGCGCACCGCGGCGACCTCCGCGTGCGCGGTCGGATCGGCGTCGCGCGCGGTCGTGTTCACACCCTCGCCGAGGACCTCCCCGTCCTTGACGACGAGCGACCCGAACGGCTCCTCGCCGGCCTCCACGTTCGTCCGCGCGAGCGCGACCGAGCGCTCGAGAAGCTCCGCCTCGGTAGGAGTCACAGCCTCCCGGAGCGCAGCACGCCCCAGACGAGCCAGAGGCTCAGGATCGTCGAGAACAAGAGCCCGACCGCGGCAACCCAGTAGATGCCCAACAGCTTGTGCCCCTCCTCGACCATCGCCGCGAGGATCCCTGACGTCACGGCGCCGCCGACGGCGACCATGGCGATCCCGATGCGGTTGAATGCCGTGTCCATGCGGTGGATGAGCGCCTCCAGGCCCTCGTGGCGGAACCCGACCTCGATCTGGCCGTCCCGCACCTCCTGGAGGACGTCGTGCACCTGGTACGGGAGCTCCAGCATCATGCTCGCGTAGTTGCGCGCCTCGTTCTGCATGCGGGCGGCGACTCGCTGCGGCGTGAAGCGCTCGATCATGAGCTCCCGCGCGTACGGCTTCGCGACCTCGAACACGTTGAAGTCCGGATAGAGCTCGACGCCCACCGAGCCGAGCGTGGCGATCGCCCGGTCGAGGAGGATGAAGCGCGTCGGCAGCGTGAGATGCATCCGGTAGATGAGGGCGAAGGCCTCGCGGATCACCTGGATCGGGTCGATCTCGGAGAGGCTCGCGCCGTAGTAGCGGTCGAAGATCGCGCGGAGCTCGACGACGAACTCCTCCTCCTTGTCCTTCGGATACCTGACGCCGACCGAGGCCAGGCGGCGCGGAATCGCCTCGACGTTCTGATTGACGACGTCGATGAAGAGGCCCGTCAGCTTGGACGAGTCATCGGGCGCAAGCTGGCCCGCGGTGCCGAAGTCGACGAGTCCGATCTGGTCGGTTTGCTCCAGGACAAGGATGTTCGCCGGGTGCGGGTCGGCATGGAAGAAGCCGTGGCGGAAGATCATCGCCATCCACGTCTCCGCGATGCGGTAGGCCAGCCGGCGGCGCTCCTCCATCGTGTACCGGGCCACGTCGACGTCCCGCACCTGCACGCCCTCGAGCAGCTCGAGCGTCAGCACACGCGAGCGCGAGTAGGTCCAGAAGACGCGCGGCACGCGGACGTGCGGGTGGCCGGCGAAGTTCTTGTGGAACTGCTCGGCGTTGCGGGCCTCGATCCGGTAGTCCAGCTCCTGCCGGATCGAGCGGGCGAACTCGTCGACGACCGCGACGGTGTCGATGAACTCGAGCGCGCGCACCCGCTCGCGCGCGAGACGGGCGAGCTGGTACATGAGCTCGAGATCCGCCTCGATCTGACGCGGAGCATTCGGCCGCTGGACCTTGACGACGACACGGCGGCCGTTCGGCAGTACCGCGCGATGCACCTGCCCGATCGAGGCGGCGGCGATTGGCGTCTCGTCGAACTCGAGGTAGAGCTGCTCGAGCGTGAGCCCGAGCTCCTCCTCGACGACCTCGCGCGCCTGGTCGAACGGGAAGGGGCTGACCGAGTCCTGGAGCGCCTTCAGCTCGAAGACGACGTCGGGCGGCACGATGTCCGGGCGCGTCGAGAGCAGCTGGCCGAACTTGACGAACGTCGGCCCGAGCTCGTCGAGCATCTCCCGCAGTCGCTGGCCGCGCGGGGAGCCGGCGCCGTCGGCCTCGACCTCGCGACCGCGCCGCGAGCGAACCGCTCCGAAGCCGCGCGTCTCGAACAGGTAGCCGAAGCCGTGCTTGGCGGCGACCTGGGCGATCTCCGAGATCCGCCCCAGCTGTCGCACGGCGGGCCTCGAGCTCACGCTCACTTTTCCTTTTCGACCAGGCGGAGTCGGTGCTCGAGCTGCGCGAGCCGGAGCTCGAGCTCCTCGTACTCACGGCGCGTGACGAGCCCGACCTCGCGAAAGAGCCCGGAGAGCGTCGAGCCGGCGCGCTCGCCGACGCGAAGCGCGTCCCCGCGCCAGCGGCCCATCACCTCGTCGACGACGTCCTTCGCGTCCTCGCGGCTGACCTTGCCGCGCCCGACCAGCTCTTCGACGAGCTCGTCGGCCCGGTCCTTCGTCAGGGCGACGACGCCGACGCCTGCGAGAAAGAGATCCTCGACAGTCTCGCGGAGCGAGCTGTTCGAGTCGTTAGCGGGCTCGGCCATGTGGCTTCGCACGCCTCCGCTTGCGGCGCGCCTCCCGCCTGGCGGCTGCGCCGTCCCCGCCGCCGTCCGCCGGAGCGGCGTCGGCGGTGACAGCCTCTTCGGCCTCTTCGGCCTCTTCGGCCTCTTGAGGCTCCTCGATCTCCTCCTCGGCTGCGACGGGCTCGTCGTCCGGGCGACCGGCCGCCTGCTCGCCGACGGTGTCGAGCTTCTCCTGGAGACCCGCGTCCTTGCGCCGCGCGTACTCGGGCTCGCGCTCCTTCAGCACCGCGAGGAACGGCGTGGCGATGAAGATCGTCGAGAACGCGCCGGAGCCGATGCCGATCAGCAGCGCGAACGCGAACGCCTGCAGCGTCTCCCCGCCGAAGAGGATCAGCGCGGTGATCGGGAGGAGCGTGATGAAGCTCGTGGCGAGCGACCTGCGGATCGTCTCCCACAGCGACTGGTTGGCGATGGCCGCGAAGCTCGACTTGCGCATGAGCGGGATGTTCTCGCGCACACGGTCGAAGATGATGATCGTGTCGTACATCGAGTAACCGAGGATGGTGAGGATGGCGGCCACGGTCGCGGCCGTCACCTCCCAGCCGAAGAGCGCGTACACGCCCATCGCGACCGTCACGTCGTAGAAGAGCGCCCTGAAGATCGGGAGCGCGAAGACGAACTCGAACCGGATCGTCACGTAGATGACGATCAGGACCAGGGAGACGACGATGGCGAGGATCGCCCCGCGCAGGATCTGGTCGCTGAAGCTCCCGGACACGCTGCGGACGCCAATCGCCTCGGCGTCCAGGTCGCGTTGGATCGAGCTTGTCAGCTCCGCCTGCTGAGCCTCGGTCAGCGTCTCTGTCTTGATCTGGAACTCGGTGTAGCCACCGTCGGTCTCGTTCCCGCGCCCCTGGATGACGGCGTCGGCCAGGCCGACGGACGCTGCCTCCTCGCGCACGCGGTCGACCGTCGTCGGCTGCGGCGTCTCGAACGAGACCTGGCTCCCGCCCTCGAAGTCGATTCCCAGGTTGAGGCCCTTGAACACGATCAAGGCGATCGAGACGACGAGCAGCCCGGTCGCGATCGAGAACCAGATCCGGCGCTTGCCGACGAAGTCGATCTTCTGCCAGTCCGGGATCCTCTCGGCCCTGGCGCCCATGAACTTCGGGTTGTCGAACCAGCGGAAGCGCGCGAGGACGCCGAGGAGTGCGCGCGTGGCAAGCACCGCCGTGAGCATCGAGAGCAGCGTTCCGACCAGGAGCATGAGCGCGAACCCACGGACGCCACCCGTCGCTACGGCGAAGAGCACGAAGGCCGTGATCATCGTGACGACGTTTGCGTCGACGATCGTGGCGAAGCCCTTGCGGTAGCCGGTGGCGATGGCAGCGCGCACCGATTTGCCCGCGCGCACCTCTTCCTTGATGCGCTCGAAGATGACGATGTTCGCGTCGGCCGCGACACCGATGGTGAGGATGATTCCCGCGATCCCCGGCAGCGTCATCGTCACCTGGAAGGCGAGGATCGCGCCGTAGAGGAAGATGCCGTAGACGGCGAGGCCGACGATGGCGACGACGCCGAGGAAGCGGTAGACGATGAGCAGGAAGATCGCGACGGCGATCAGCCCGACGAGCGCCGCGATCATGGCCTCTCGGAGCGAGTCCTCACCGAGCGTGGCGGAGATCTGCGTCCGCTCGACCTGGACGAACTCGACGGGCAGGGCGCCGGTCTGGAGGACGAGCGCCAGGTCCTTCGCCTCGTCGAGGCTGTCGAGGCCCGTGATCTCAGCGCTGCCGCCCGAGATCCCGTCGACGAGCTGCGGGTCGGTGAAGTCGATGATCGGGAACGAGCGGATCTCGTTGTCGAGGACGATCGCGAAGCTCTGCGCGAAGGCGCGCTCCTGGTCGCGGCCTTCCGCCTGGTTCGTGTCGGACAGGGTCTGCCCGCGCTGGGAGAGCGTCCGCGTGATGTCGTGGAACCTGTCCCCGCCCTCGTCCGTGAAGTCGAGGAGGACGTTCGGCTGCCCGTCGCTGCCGAAGTCCTGGCGCGTGCCGTCGGCGTTGAGGTCCTCGCCGGTCAGCGCCGGGCTCGGGTCCTCGGCGGCGTCTGGCTCGTAGCGGTAGAGGTAGTACCAGGGCGAAGCGGCCGAGACACCGCCCGGGCAGGGCTGTGCGGCAGCCGCCTCGTCGTTGGTCGCGTGCCCGCAGGTCAGGACCGTCGTGCCCTCGGGGACGACGAAGTACTCGGCGCCCTCGGGGATCTCGCCCCCTTCGACCTGCGCGGCCAGCGCCTCCTTCGTCGGCGCAGGGCCGGCGAGGCGCGACTTCGACTCGGAGAACAGGTACCACTCGCGCGCCTCCGTGTCCTCCGGCAGCTCATCCTCCGGAGTGAGGAGAGGCAGGAGCGTCGGGCTCGCCTGCGGCATCCCGGTCGGGTCAGCGGGGTTCTGCGAGATCGGCATGGCGTCGCCCTGGAGGTCGTAGAACTCGAGCTGGGCCGTCTGGCCGATGATGTCCGCGGCGCGGCCCTGGTCGAAGACGCCGGCGAGGTCGACGACGATCTGGTTGTCGCCCTGCTTGCGGATCTCCGGCTCGGAGACGCCGATCTTGTCCACGCGGTCTCGGATGATCTCGACCGACCGGTCGAGGTCCTCCTCCGTCAGCTCCTGCCCGGCCTCCGGCCGCGCCTCGAGGACGACCTCGAGACCGCCCTGCAGATCGAGCCCGAGCGTCGGCGAGCGGAAGATGCTCAGCACGGCGACGCCGGCGATGACGGCGAAGAGGGCGATCAGGATGAGGAGGTAGCGACGCACGGGTGCTGCGCTCGGCCCTAGCGGCGGGCCTGTTCCTCCACCACAGGCTCGACGTCGTCGATCGACGCCGGCTCGGGCGCCTCCATCGGCTCGGGGGCCTCTTCCGGCTCCTCGGCCATGGCGGCGGACTCCTCCGGGGGCACCTTGTTGGCGATCGCACGGCGGGTGACGGCGATGCGAACGTCGGCGTCGACCTCGAGCTGGACACGCTCGTCGTCGATCTCGGTCACCTCGCCGTAGATGCCGCCGGCGGTGATCACCTCGTCGCCGATGCTGAGGCCCTTGAGCATCTCCTGGTGACGCTTCGCCTGCTGTCGCTGAGGACGCACCAGCAGGAGGTACAGGAACACGAGCATCACGAGGAAGAAGAGAAAGATTGGGTCCACTGCTTGAGCCTCCTAGACGTGTCTCGACCGCGCGCGCCCATTCCTCGCGGGGCGCCGCAAGGACGTCTGACACACAAGTGTGCCGGAAAAAAGTATCAGGCCGTGGCTTCTGTCACTCCGGCGCGGCCGCCGTGGCCGGCGGGCCGAGCCGGTCCAGCGCCTCCGCCTTGAAGGCTGCGAGCTCACCGCGCTCGATCGCCGCTCGAGCCGCGGCGGTCAGGTCGAGCAGGAAGCGGACGTTGTGCTCCGAGAGCAGCGTGAGCCCGAGCAGCTCCTGCTGGTTCACGAGGTGGCGCAGGTAGGCGCGCGAGAAGCCGGTGCACGCCCGGCACGGGCAGCCGTCCTGCAGCGGCGCGGTGTCCCGCGCGAAGCGGGCGTTGCGGAGGTTCAGGCGGCCCTCCCACGTGACCGCCGAGCCCGTGCGCCCGAGCCGCGTGGGCAGCACGCAGTCGAACATGTCGACCCCGCGCTCGACGACCTCGAGGATCCCGGCCGGGTCCCCGATCCCCATGAAGTAGCGCGGCCTGTCGGCCGGCAGGAGCGGCGCGCTCCACGCGACGGTCTCGAGCATGAGCTCGCGGTCCTCCCCCACGCTCAGCCCGCCGAGCGCGTTGCCGTCGAAGCCGAGGGCCGCGATCTCGTCGATGGAGCGGCGGCGGAGGTCGACGTCCGTGCCGCCCTGGGAGATCCCGAAGAGGAGCTGCCCGTCCGCGCGCGGCGCGGCGAGCTGGCGTCCGGCCCAGAGCGTGGTGCGATCGGCGGCCTGCTGCATTTCTCGGGCCGGGGCCTCGGCCGGAAGGCAGATGTCGAGGCACATGGCGATGTCCGAGCCGAGCCGCCGCTGGATCTCGGCTGCGAGCTCCGGCGTGAAGCGCGCGGACTCGCCGTCGTAGACCGACCTGAACGTCACGCCCTCGTCGTCGGCGGCGACGATCGTGTCGCGGAGCGAGAAGACCTGGTAGCCACCGGAGTCGGTGAGGATCGGCCCGTCCCAGGCCATGAACCGGTGCAGGCCACCGAGCTCCTCGATGAGCTCTGCTCCGGGCCGGAAGTGCAGGTGGTACGTGTTGCCGAGGAGGATCGTCGTCCCGAGCTCGCGCAGCCGGACCGGGTCGAGGCCCTTGACGGTCGCCTTCGTCCCCACGGGCATGAACGCAGGCGTGGGCACGTCGCCGTGCGCCGTGTGCAGGACGCCGGCGCGCGCCGCGCCGTCGGTGGCGCTCAGCGTGAAGCTCACGACATGCTTCCGCGCGCGATTCGACACGCTCCGCGCGCCACGGGTGCGTTTCTCGGCGCTACCGTCGAAAGCGGGTGGTGGGACGGGGTGCCCCGGAGATAGAAGGGGAAGCAGGTCACAGGAGGAGCATCGCATCGCCGAAGGAGTAGAAGCGGTAGCGCTCCTCGATCGCGAGTCGGTAGAGCCTCCGCGTCTCCTCCACGCCCGCGAAGGCCATGACCAGGGCGAGCAGGGTCGACCGGGGCAGGTGGAAGTTGGTCACGAGCACGTCCACGCGCCGGAACTCGAAGCCGGGAGTGACGAAGAGCCTCGTCCGGCCTTCGAGCGGCGCACCGCGCGCGAGCGACTCGAGCACCCGCACGGTGGTCGTCCCCACGGCCACGACCTGCTCCGCAGCCCGGATCCGCTCCGACGCGCCGGACTCCACCCGGTAGCGCTCGCTGTGGATCTCGTGGTCGGCGAGGTCGTCTGCGGTCACCCGGCGGAAGGTGTCGAGGCCGACGTGGAGCGTGATCCGCTCGACGTCGAGCCCGGCGAGGAGCTCCGGGGTGAAGTGGAGCCCGGCCGTCGGTGCAGCCGCGGAGCCTGCCTCCTCCGCGTAGACGGTCTGGTAGCGCTCTGCGTCGGCGAGGGGCTCCGTGATGTACGGCGGCAGCGGGGCCTCGCCCTCCGGCTCCCCTGCGAGGCGGACCAGCCACCGCCCGGCGCCGATGTGCTCCACGAGCTCGACTGGGCCGAGTTTCGCTCCCGCCCGTAGACGCTTCGTCGGGCGCGCGAGCGCTTCCCACAGGCCGTCCCCGGCCGGCTCGAGGAGCAGGACCTCGGCCTCGCCGCCGGACTCCCTGCGCGCCCGCACGCGCGCGGGAAGCACGCGGGTGTCGTTGACGACGACGAGCGCCCCGTCAGGGAGCTCGTCCCGCAGGTCGCGGAAGTGCCGGTGCCGGACGTCGCCGGAAGCCCGATCGGCGACCAGGAGCCGCGAGTCGTCGCGCCGCTCGAGCGGCCGCTGGGCGATCAATTCCGGCGGGAGGTCGTAGTCGAGCTCGGCGGTTCTCATGCGATCCGACGCCAAGAGTAGAGTCACCGCCATGGATCGCGACGCGCTGGAACGGGCCAGAGCACGCATCGCGGAGGCACGCGAGGGAGGCACGACGAAGGCCGACCTCGAGGCCGCTCTCGCACGTGCCGAGGCCGGGCTCGACGCACTCGCGCAAACCGCCGCCGAGCTCGAGACCGTGGTCCCGGAGCGTCTCGGGGCCGCGATCGAGGAAGGGATGCGCGCGGAGGTACTCCCCGTCGCCAAGCACATCGCCGAGGTGCGCGGCCTGACGGGCCAGCTCGTTCGCCGCCTCGAGGCGCTGCAGGCCGAGGTGGCCGCCGAGCGGCGCGAGCGGCTCGAGGATCTCGCCGTCCTCGTCGAGCTGATCGGATCCGGCTGGCGCTCCGTGGAGCGCCGGCTCGACCGGGCCGAGCGCATCCTCGACCGCATCGAGCGCTCCCTCGAGGAGCGCCCCGGCGCCGCGCTCTACCGGATCGACAGCCGCCAGGCCCAGTAGCGCTACTGAGCCGGTAGGCGAAGCTCGAACCGCGAGCCTCGCCCGACCGTGGAGTCGAGCTCTAGGTCGCCGCCCAGCGCGTGCGCGAGCTCCAGCGAGATCGCGAGCCCGAGGCCGGTGCCCTCGCCGTTCTCCGACACGAACGGCCGGAAGACACGGTCCCGGTCGACCGGCGCGATCCCGGGCCCCGAGTCGGAGACCGAGACCGAGGCGAAGCCGTTGTCCTTCGAGACCGCCAGCGAGATCGAGCCGCCGTCGGGCGTCCAGGAGAACGCATTCGAGAGAAGGTTGGAGACGATCTGGAGGACGCGGTCGCCGTCCGTGTGCAGCACCGGGCGGGCGCCGAGGGAGAGCTCGTAGCGGATCTCCCGGCGGCGCGCCTCCTCGGCGAACGAGTTGTAGCCCTGCTCGACGAGGCGCTCGAGCTCGACCTCGTGCTCCTCGAGCGTGAAGCTGTGCGCCTCGAGCCGGGAGAGGTCGACGAGGTCGCCGACGAGACGGACGAGCCGGTCCGTCTCCGCCCGGATGACGTCTAGCGACGCCTGCCGGGCCGCCGCGTCGTCCGCCAGGCCCTCGCGCAGGGCGGCGACGTGACCGCGGATGGCGGTGAGCGGGGTCCGCAGCTCGTGGGAGACACGGACGAGGAAGTTGCGCTCGTGGGCCTCCGACGCGGCGAGCCGCTCGGTCATCTCACGGAACCGCTCCGTCAGGTGCGCGATCTCGTCGCTCGAGCCGGACTCCGGAAGCTCGGCGCCGTAGCGCCGGAGGGCCACTTCGTCCGCGGCACGCGAGAGGGTCAGCAGGGGCTTCGTCAGGCGCCTGGTCAGGTACCAGACGAACCCCGCCGCGATCCCGAGGCCGGCGAGGAACGCGAGCGCGAGCCGCTGGGACAGATCCATCCACTGTTCCTGGAGCTCGGCACGCGGCTTCGCCACGACGATCGCGCCGAAGGTCTCGCCGCCGAGCCGGATCGGGTACGCGGCGGCGAGGAACACGCGGTCGACCCCGGGTGGCTTGAACTCGAACGTCTGTACCCGGCCGTCGTCGAGGGCTTCCCTGTCGAGGAGGTCGAGGGGCAGCTTGCTCAGGCCCGACGCCTGCCCCGGGAAGATCTCGACGCCCGCGTAGTAGATCTCCGAGCCCGTCGCCTCCTCGAGCGTCGGTGGGGCAAACCGCGGCGCGGGGCCGGTCTCGTCGATGCTCGCGTTGGCCTGTCTCGTGTAGAGCTCGGCGAGCCCCTCGGCCTGGCGCTGAAGCTCCGCGAGTGTGCGCGACCGGGTGTCGTCCTGGAAGAAGCGGACCGCGATCGCGACGGTGACGAGCGCGGCCACGAGCACGCCCGCGAAGAAGATCGCGGGGAGCTTGAAGCGCAGGGAGCGCAGCACGGCCGCCCCTATGAGACTTTCGCGGCCTTCGGCTCCGTCGAGACCTTGTAGCCGACGCCCCACACGGTGACGATGGGGCAGGCTTCGCCCAGCTTGCGCCGCAGCTGGCGGACATGAACGTCGACGGTGCGCGTGTCGCCCGCAAACGTATAGCCCCAAACGCGCTCCAGCAACTGATCGCGCGTCAGGACGAGCCCGCGGTGGTCGAGCAGGTCCCAGAGGAGGTCGAACTCCTTGGGGGCGAGCTGAACCTCCTCGCCGGCAACCGTGACTTCCCGGCGGCCTGCGTCGATGCGAAGGTCGCCGTGCTCGAGAACGGAGCTGACGAACTCGCGGCGCTCGGGGCTCGACCGGCGCAGGATCGACTTCACGCGCGCGACGAGCTCGCCGGGGTTGAACGGCTTCGTGAGGTAGTCGTCCGCGCCGACCTCGAGCCCGATGATCTTGTCGATGTCCTCGTCGCGGGCGCTCAGCATGAGGATCGGCACGTCCGAGCGCTGGCGGACGCGCCGGCAGACGTCGATGCCGTCCAGGTCGGGGAGCATCAGGTCGAGGATGATCAACGCCGGAGGATCGGCACTCGCCTTCTCGAGAGCATCGCCGCCGGTGCCCGACACGCGCACGGAGAACCCTGCGCGCTTCAGGTACATGCCGATGAACGAGGCGATACTGGTCTCGTCCTCGACGACAAGAATGGACTGCTTCGTCCCGGTCACAGCGCCATATCCTGGCACAGGGCTCGGTTGGCGAGCGCCGCTCACCGTCGCCACAGCTCGAAGGTCTGGGCCGCGCGGGGCCAGTAACGAAGCGCGCCACCGGCGATCCTGTACCTCCCCCTTGGGCCTTGGTTGAAGGCGTCGAGCGTGAGCGATCCGCGCACGCTTCCGCCCGCGAATATGCGACGGCCGTTGATGACGGCCTGCCACGGCCCGCCGGCCGAGCCGCTCCAGACGCGGCAGCGGACGTCCGAGCCGCTGTACTGGATCGTCGACCGGCTCACCCTGACGCCGCGCTTGTTGCAGCTGCGGTTCGGCCTACCGCCACCCGGGAGGTCGACGACGCGGATACGTCCCAACGAAACACGGATGAGCACCGAGCCCCGGCGTCCGATCACCGCGCGCCCGTAGCCGGCGCGGAGCTCGATCAGTTCGGCCCCGGGGGTCCGGAGTGAGTAGTCCGCCTGCGCGGACGAGGCCTCGGCGGCGCCCATCGCGAGGGCCGCGACCGAAATCAACACAATGCTGCGCCGCATTCGCAACGAACTATCTTCGCATGCCGTGAGACTTCGATTACGGGCGTGTAAAGAAAATGTAAACGCCGAGAACCCAAAGAGCCGTGCGGGAAGGAAACGTCCGGGCCCGCTCGTACCATCGATTGACGGCCATGGACGAGCGATCCCGCCACGATCGCACGGCCCGGCTTCTCGAGGCGCGTCTCGAAGCCCTCGCGATTGCCTCGGCCAGGGCACCCCGCGGCGAGCGTGACCTCGACCGCGAGATCGTGGCCGCCGTCGCCGCGACGAGGCATGCGGTCGCACTCGAGCTCCTCTCCTTCGAGGAGGCCGGGGCGATCTGGTCGGCGGTCTCCCAGCGGCACCCCGGTGCGGCGTGGTGCCGGACGAGCCCGCTGGCGGCCTAGGGCCTAAGCGACGAGCCTGACCGTGCCGCGGAGGCCGACGGCGTTCTCCACCTCGTGGCGGTCGGTTCGCTCCCAGCCGTCCCGCGTGGCCTCGGGCTCGCACAGATGGCAGACGACGCGGGCCGCCTGGCGTTGCTGGATGCTTCGCCAGTAGCGGAACCGTTCGCCCGCGAGGAGGTTCCGGCGGCAGAGCGCACAGAGCGTCACTGCCCTACGACTGTAGGGAGGCGCCCGGACGGCGCGGGGGCTGTTTCCGACGGCCGCGGTCTAGGGCATACTCCCGGGGCAATGCCCAGTCGCCAGGGGTTTCGCGCCCCGGGGCCGGACGCCCAGGGGCCGGCCGAGCGAGAGGAGAACGTCGTGGAGCTTGCCCGACAGGCCGTCGAGCGCCTGTCCGCACGCCTGCCCGGGATCCAGGTCTACTGCCACATGCGGGTCGGCGAGGCCCTCCGCGTGGTTGCGTCGGTCGGCGGGCTCCGCCTGATCTACGAGATCCCCCGGGAGCAGGGCGGCATCTGCTGGCGTGCAGCCGAATCCGGCAAGCCACAGCTCGTCGAGGACGTGCGCCACGATCCCGACTACCTGGCGACGGACGAGCGCGTCCGCTCGGAGGTGGCCATCCCGGTGCAGATCGACGAGGACACGCTGCTCGTGCTCGACGCCGAGTTCACGGAGCGGACCTTCACGCCGGAGGAGGCCGAGGCCGTCGAGGCCGAGGCTGCCCGGCTCGCGTCCGAGGTCGACTGACTACCCGTAGCTACTCGTAGCTGAAGAAGCCGCGGCCCGACTTGCGCCCGAGGAGGCCCTCGTCGCGCATGCGGACGAGGCGCTCGGGCGGGGCCATGCGCCGCTCGCCGAGCGCGTCGTGGAGCGCCTCGGAGGCGTGCACGTGGATGTCGACGCCGATGAGGTCGATCAGCGCACAGGGCCCGATGGGCCAGTTGACGCCGCGCGTCATCGCCTTGTCGAGGTCCTCCGGCGAGACGCCCGCCTCGTCGAGGACGCGCACACAGTCGTTCAGGAGTGGGATGAGGATCCGGTTGACGACGAACCCCGGCGTGTCGTTGCAGCGGATCGGCTCCTTGCCGAGCCGCTCCGCGAGCGCGTACGCGGTCTCGACGGCGTCGTCGGACGCGAGCTCGGTGCGGACGACCTCGACGAGCGGTAGCACCGGCGCCGGGTTGAAGAAGTGCATGCCGACGACCCGCTCGGGGTGCTTGCACGCCTTCGCAATCGCGGTGACCGAGAGCGCCGAGGTATTGGTGGCCAGCACGGCGCCCGAGTCCGAAACCGCCTCGAGCGCGTGGAAGAGCCCCAGCTTCGCGTCCAGATCCTCGACGATCGCCTCGATGACCACGTCGCAGCCGGCGAGGCCGGCGGGGTCCGTGGTCATGGTCAGCCGGGCGAGCGCGGCGTCCCGCTCCTCGGGGGTCAGGCGCCCCTTCTCGACCCCGCGGCCGAGGTAGTGGGCGATCCGCTCGCGCGCGCGCTCGCAGAGCTCGTCGCTCACCTCGCGGCCAACGGTCTCGATCCCCGCCTGGATGCAGACCTGGGCAATCCCGGCACCCATGGTGCCGAGCCCGGCCACGCCCACCCTCCTGACGTCCCTCGCGGTCATTGCGCGACGGTGATTGTCACCTGGAAGTCCTGCGGCCCGTCGGCACATCCGTCCTGACCGGCGCAGGCGGCTCTCCCGGACGCCGTGATCGTGGCCTCTCCGGGCGCCACCGCCATGACGACCCACTCGGAGAACCCGGGATCCTGGAGGTAGTTCACGGTCACCAGCTGGACGGCGTCTCCGTCCACGACCGGCTCCTCCCACACCCAGTCGCTCGACAGGCGCAGGCTCGTCTCGCCGCCGGTCGGGAGCGCGATCGCCGCCCCCGAGTCCGCCTCCGTCAGGACCTGCGGGGACTGACGCGGCGGAGGTGTCGTGTCCGCGCTCGTGCTTCCGGCCGGCTCGTCGGCCGGCGCCGACCCCTCCTCCCCGGCGCACGCGGCGAGTGCGGGGAGCAGGATGAGCGCGAGGACGGCAACGCGAAGCACGGCTCGCACAGAGTGCCCCACGGCGGCGCGGCCTGCGTCGTGCTTGAATAGCGGGCATGGCGGTCACGGCCCGCGAGCAGAAGCTTCTCCTGGGCGGCGAATGGATCGAGACGGGCACGTGGAGCGAGATTCGCTCGCCGTACTCGGGAGAGGTCGTCGGCCGGGTCGCGCAGGCGGGCGCCGACGAGACGCGCCGCGCGGTCGATGCGGCTGCGGCGGCCATGGCGGAGCCCCTCCCTGCGCACCGGAGGGCGGAGATCCTCGACCGGACGGCCCAGCTCGTCGACGAGCGCCGCGAGGACATCGCGCGCACGATCTCGGACGAGGCCGGCAAGCCCATGAAGGCAGCGCGCGTCGAGGCCGAGCGTGCGTCGTCGACCTTCCGCTCGGCGGCCACCGAGGCGCGCAAGCTCGCGGGAGACGTGGTTCCGATGGACGCCTCGCCGGCGGGCGCCGGCAAGATCGCCTTCACGACGCGCGTTCCGATCGGGATCGTCGGTGCGATCTCACCGTTCAACTTTCCCTTCAACCTCGTCGCCCACAAGGTCGCGCCGGCGCTCGCAGCCGGCTGCGCGGTCGTCCTCAAGCCCGCGAGCCAGACGCCGCTCTCGGCACTTCTCCTGGCCGAGCTCGAGGCCGAGGCGGGACTGCCCGCCGGCTGGCTCAACGTCCTGGTCGGCCGGGCGTCGGAGATCGGGGACGTCCTCGTCGAGGACGAGCGGGTCCGCCTGATCAGCTTCACGGGCTCGGCCGAGGTCGGCTGGAAGCTTCGCGAGCGCGCCGCGCGCAAGAAGGTGCTGCTCGAGCTCGGCAACGCGACGCCGCTGATCGTCGAGGCTGACGCGGACGTCGAGGAAGCGGCCTCCAAGGCCGCGGCAAACGCGTTCTCCTTCGCGGGCCAGAGCTGCATCTCCATCCAGCGTGTCTACGTCGCCCGAGCCGTCTACGACGACTTCGTGGCCCGCTTCCTCCCCAAGGTGGAGGCGCTCCGCCCCGGCGACCCCGGCGACGACGACACCGACGTCGGCCCGGTGATCGACGAAGGCGCGCGCGAGCGCATCCTCGCCTGGATCGACGAGGCGAAGTCACAGGGTGCCGACATCCTCACCGGCGGCGAGACGACCGATGACGGCGTCATCCGCCCGACGGTGCTCACGAACATCACGCCGGAGATGAAGGTGTCCTGCCTCGAGGTGTTCGGGCCGGTCTGCACGGTCAGCCCGTACGACTCGGTCGAGGAGGCCTTCGACCTCGCAAACGGGACCGAGTACGGGCTCCAGGCAGGGATCTTCACGAGCAACGTCAAGACGGCCCTCGCGGCCGGTGCCGCGCTCGAGTTCGGGGGGGTGCTGGTGAACGAGGCGCCGACGTTCCGCGCCGACCAGATGCCGTACGGAGGCGTCAAGGCATCGGGCAACACCAAGGAGGGCCCGCCCTACTCGGTTCGCGAGATGACCGAGGAGCGACTGGTTGTCCTGTCGCGCTGAGACCTGCTCCGGCGCCCCGGAGCGGTCCAGACCGTCCGTTAGACTCGCGTGCTGGCTGAGATGCCCGGACGCATGAACCCCTTCTCCGATCACCGAGGCGGGCCCGAGCCCGATGAGGAGGTCGTCGAGGTGGTCGAGATCGTCGAGCCCGTGCCGCCTCCGCTCGAGCCGGATGCTGTCCGGCTCCAGCGCGAGCGCATGGCGCTGACGCGCCAGCGCGAGATCGAGATGCGCGACGTGGGCGGACTCACGGTCGAGATGGTCCGCCGCGACCGCTGGAAGCCTGACCTCCTCATCTCGCGTGCAGGGGAGGTCCTCTCGCTCGAGCAGCGCATGCACGAGCTCGACTCGCTCCTCGCGGCCGAGGCGACCACGCGCACCTTCCCCTTCGTCGCCCACTGCAAGTGCGGCGCCCCGCTCGCGCCGGGAGTGCACTTCTGCTCCCACTGCGGACGGCCCGCGGCGACGACGCCCGCGGTCGTCACCTGCGCGCACTGCGGCCAGCCCCTGCCTGCGGACGTCAACTTCTGCCCGTTCTGCGGCAACCCGGCCGCACCGGCGGACTACTCTCCCGCGCCCGAACCGCTGGACGAGACCATGGTCCGGCCCGACCCGAACGACCCCGAGGGACGCCTGTGACGACGCCCCCGCTCGAGCCGCCGCCCGGGCCGCCGGGTGACCAGCCCGTCGACGAGCGCCGCTGCCCGCGGTGCACCGCGCCGTACGAGCCGCTCCAGGAGTACTGCCTCGAATGCGGCCAGCGCCTCGTCCCGCTTCCGGGCGAGGGCTACGCGCGGACGATCGTCTGGTCGCGCGAGTCCCCGGTGTGGCTCTGGATCGCCCTCGTGGCCCTCCTGCTCGTCGCCCTCGCGGCGGGCGCGATCGTCGCGCTCGCGGCGACCGACGACGACAAGGACGGCGGATCCTCGGTCGGGAGCTCCACGGGGTCGACCATTCCCGTGCTCCCGCCGACCACCGGGATCACAGTCGAGCCGCCCACGACTCCGTCCACGATCACGATCCCGACCTTCCCGACGACGTCGACCGTCTTCCCGACGACGACGACGTTCCCGACCACGACCCAGCCGACGACGACGACCGGCGGCACGATCCAGTTCTGGCCGCCGGGCACCGACGGGTTCACGGTCGTCCTCAAGTCGACGCCGGTCAGCGAGGGCCGTGGCCCGGCCGAGTCGTCAGCGCAGCAGGCTCTGAACGCCGGCCTGCCCGAGGTCGGCATCCTCGCCTCGTCGAACTACACGACCCTGAATCCGGGCTACTACGTGACCTTCACGGGCGTGTACGACTCCCAGAACGAGGCCGAGAACGCACTCCCGCGCGCGCGCTCGTCGGGGTTTCCGACGGCCTACGTGCGGGAAGTCGCGGACTGAGACGTTTGTAACGACCTCTCGCTGGGAAACTTTGTAACAGCTGCTAAAACCGTGTTATGCTCCTCGCCGGAGCGGATCGGGGGCGCTCCCTTAACCCGATGTTAACAGCGTTTTGCAGGTGTTTCGTGACGGCGAAGGATAACGTGTGAGCGAGCAAGTTCACGAGAGGATTCTGACCCGCATGTATCAATACTCCAGGGCGATCTACCGCTCGATCAAAGATCTCATCGATCCCTGGGCGGAGCCCGAGAAGCAGCTCGAGTACCGGCGGGAGGTACTCGCCGCGTGCGAGGAGTGCGTCGAGCGGCTCGCCAAGGACCCTCGCTACTTCGCACACCCCGACCGGACCCTCTTCCAGGACATCCGGCGCTACTTCCCCATCACCTACCAGGCGCAGGTCGCCTGGGCCGTGACGGAGGGCATCGGGGCGGCCGTCGAGTACATCGAGGCCCAGATCGAGGCCGGGGCGTTCGACGGCGGGGTCGCCCGCTGCCGGGCGACGACGCGCAAGGGGAAGCCGTGCCAGCGCACGCCCCTTCCCGAGCGCGAGTACTGCCCCTCGCACCAGCACCTCGAGACACAGCGCCAGGCCGCGTAGCGGCACCAGCAGCTTCCGGGCGCGCGGTCTCGGCCTCAGGAGCCCCGGGCCGCACGGTCCGAATCCTGCTGCTCTCGCTTCGCGGGCCTCGTCTCAGGGTAGGAGGGGGCTTGTGGCTTCCTACACGGTGAACAGACGCGGAGTGGCCCAGGCTCGAAAGCTCATCGAGGCCAAGCAATACGTCTTGAACAGCACCTGGGGCGACCTTCAGCCGAACGCCGACGACGAGAACGCCTTCCTGGAGAATCACTCGTGGCAGGAGTACGCGGGCTGGTTCCTGGGGCTGACCGAGGGCGCTGCCGACGAGACCAAGGCGCGATACGCGTTCGTCTGCGGTGACTTCCGCCGCCTGCACCGAAGCGGCTTGATCGCCTGTGTGTACCGCGCCGCCGAGTGGCGGCACAAAGAGGTTGAGCGAGCCGCGTACCGACTGCTCCAAGAACTCGACGCCGCGACTTCCTAGCCCTCCGGAGGACGTCTCCTACGCCAGCGCCAGCTGCTCGAAGTCCTCGATCTTCGAGACCGAGACGCCGACGAGGCGCAGCGCGCCCGGACGGTCGGCCAGCGCGCGGTCGAGGAGGTCGCAGGCCACCTCGCCGATGCGCTCGCCATCCGAGAGGCCCGCTGACAGGGTCGTCGAGCGGCTCCGGATCGAGAAGTCCGGGTAGCGCAGCTTCGTCGTCACCGTGCGCGCGACCTGGCCCGACTCCGTCAAGTGCGCGGCGACGCGGAGCGCCATCCGACGTAGCTCGTCGTGGAGCCGCTCGCGGTCCGAGACGTCGCGCGGGAAGGTCTCCTCGTGCCCGATCGAGATGTTGGCCACGGGCTCATCGAGGCCGCGCGGGTCGATGCCGCAGGCGCGGTCGCGGAGCAGGCGGCCCATCTTCCCGGGCAGGAGCCGAGCGAGCTGCTCGTCGGTAAGCGCGGCCAGCTGGCCGATCGACTCGACGCCGGCGCCGGCCAGGCGCTCCTCGGCCCGCGGCCCGACGCCCGGAAGGAGCCGCACCGCGAAGGGCGCCAGGAACGCCGCCTCGCGTCCGGCGCGCACGACGGTGATCCCACCCGGCTTCCTCCGGTCGCTCGCCACCTTCGCGACGACCTTGCAGCTCGCGACGCCGAGCGAGCAGGAGAGGCTCGTCGCTCCCCGGACCGCAGCCTGCACGGCCTCGGCGACGACCCGGGCTCGGCGGTAATCCGGCGCGACCTCCCCCACGTCCAGGTAGCCCTCGTCGATCCCCACCCGCTCGACAGTGGGCACGACCTCCCGGACGGCCGCCCAGACCGCGCGCGAGTATTCGCCGTAGCGGCGGTGGCGCGGGAGGACGAAAACGGCCTGCGGACAGCGCCTCAGCGCCTCCGCGCAGCTCATCGCCGAGTGGATGCCGTACTGCCGTGCGACGTAGTTCGCGGTCGCCACGACGCCGCGCCCGTGGGGGTCGCCGCCGACCACGAGCGGCTGCCGATGCGAGCTCCGGATGCTCGAGTTCCTCCACGGCCGCGAAGAACGCGTCCAGGTCGAGATGCGCGACGATAGCCACGGCGCTGACAGAATAGGAACCGTGTCGCACGACACCGACAAGTTGATCCGCCAGCTTTCGCTCGTCGCCTTCCTCATGGCCGAGCGCCGGCCGCTCACCGCCAGAGAGATCAAGTCGGTCGTCGAGGGCTACTCCGAGATGTCCGACGAGGCGTTCGCGCGGCGCTTCTACTCGGACCGCAGCGAGCTCGTCGCGCTCGGCGTGCCGCTCCACTCGCAGCGGGACGAGTTCACCGGCGAGGAGCTCTACACCCTCCGGGCCGAGCAGTACTTCCTGCCCAAGCTCGACCTCGACGACGAGGAGTTGGCCGCGCTCCAGATCGCCCTGCACCTGCTCGACGGGCAGTTCGCCTACGCGGAGCCGCTGCGCCTCGCGCTCCAGAACCTCGCTCTCGGCCGCCCGACGCAGCTCGAGGCCGCCCCCGAGAGCGCCCTGCGCGTCGAGGTGCGCGACCCGGACTACTCCGACGAGATGTCGGGACGGCTGACGAAGCTCGAGGGAGCGATCTCCAAGCAGCGCACGGTTCGGTTCATGTACTGGTCGATCTCGCGCGACCGCACCCGCGAGCGCACGGTCAACCCGTACGCCCTCCTCCCCGAGGCCGGCTCCTGGTACCTGATCGGGCGCGACCTGGACGAGGACGACGAGCGGACCTTCCGCGTCTCGCGCATCATCGGAGACATCCGCTTCGCCACCCGCCGCGAGCGCGACTTCCGCATGCCGGAGTACGACCCGTCGGGCTTCCGGGGCCGCCAGCCCTGGCAGTACGGGGAGGAAAAGGGCGACGCGGAGATCGACCTCGACCACGACACCGCCTGGTGGGTGGAGCGCATGGTCGAGCGGGGTGACGTCGAGGACGGCGTCTTCGCCACTCCCTACTCGAGGCTCGACCTGCTCGCCGGCTGGGTGCTGCGCCAGGAAGGGCGCGCCCGGCCGCTGTCACCGCCGGAGCTCGCGGACGAGGTCAACGACGGGCTCGACCGCGTGCTCGAGCGCCACGAGGGCGAGCCGACGAAGCCGCCCAGGCCCAAGGCGCGCCAGGTGGTCGAGCCGCTCGAGCGACCGGCAGGGCCGCTCGCGCCGGAGCGCTTCGGCGTCCTCCAGGCTCTGCTCGCGCACCTGCTCGCGCGCTGCGGCGACGAGTCCCGGGCGATCATTCCCGCCCAGGAGCTCGTCGACCGCTTCCACATCCCGCCGGACCAGCTCGACGACCATCTGCAGCTCCTCAACCTCGTCAACTTCGGCGGCGGGTGCTACGCGGTCTACGCGTCGCTCGACGGCGACGACGTCCGCGTGGACAAGGAGCTCTTCGGCGACGCGTTCCGGCGCGCGCCGCGGCTGACGCCGCTCGAGGCGCGCGCGATTCGCCTCGCGCTGGAGTTCGTCGGCCCCATGATCGCCGCCGAGGCGCAGACGCCGCTCGAGCGCGTGCGGAGAAAGCTCGAAGAGACGTTCGGCGAGTTCGCCCAGGCCGAGGGGGACGAGGCCGAGGACGAGGTCCCGGAGACCGCCTCCGAGGAGGAGGAGCTCATCCGCACGTTTTCACAGGCGATTCGCGGGCAGCGGCTCGTCGAGATCGAGTACGTCGCCGTCGGCGAAGAGACCAGCGTCCGCGTGATCGAGCCCCACGCCCTCGAGCGCGAGCTGCCCTGGTGGTACGTGCACTCGTGGGATCGCACCCGCGATGCCCAGCGCAGCTTCCGGCTCGACCGCATGCGCGGTGCGAAGCTGCTGAAGGAGACCTTCGACCCGCGGCCCGGTCTCGAGCCGCGCAAGCTCCGCGACGTGCGGGTCGCCCGCGTCCTCTTCGACCCCGAGGTCGCCAGGTGGCGGATCGAGCGCGGCGCCCTCCCGCTCGCCCGTGGCTACGCGCTGGAGGAGGTCGGCGTCGGCGGCACCGACTGGCTCGTCGGCGAGATCCTCTCCCACCGCGGCTTCGCCGAGGTGCTGGAGCCGGAGGACCTCCGCAACGAGGTCGCGGCGCGCGCGAAGAAGCTCAAGGCCGCGCTGGCCAAGAAGCCGGCGCGCGCCTAGCTACTCCTCGGCCGGAGCGAACGAGTCGACCACCTGCTGGCAGCCCGCCAGGATCTCCTCCTGGGCGTCGGGCGCGTACTGGCAGTTGATGAAGAACCCCGTCGTGCCGTCGTAGACCTGGATCGACCGCGTGTGCACCTCGCCGCCGCCTTCCACGGGTGTCGCGCTCGTTCCTTCGAACCGGTAGCCGTCGAGCCCACCGACCGTGATCGGGATGGGCCCTTCCTCGATCGACCCGTCGGCCTGGGTGAAGAGCTGCTCGACACCGGCCGTGATCTGGTCGCGGAACTGCTCCAGGTTCCCGCTGTTGACCTCGACGGGGACGCTGAAGCTCCCCACGGTGACGAGGTTCACGCCGGTCTCCTCCGGCCCGACGGACACGGAGGTGGTGTTGTTGGGCGCCTCGGCGATGAATTCGGCGTCGAGCTCGCTCCAGCCCTCCGGGTACTCGAACGAGTGCGTGTCCTCCTCGACGCTGTTCGGGCCCCCTCCTCCGCCGCCGCAGGCCGAGAGAATCGCGAGCGCCGCGAGAACTGCGAGCCCGAGCGCAGTGCGCCGTCTGCCTGCCACGCCCTGCACCCTAGCGCCCGGGATGGTCGAGGCGCGTCCGGGCTCGAGTCGGCTCAGGGACGCGCGGTCGAAGCGCCCGCCGACGGGCGCGGGGATGACTGCCTCGTCGCCCACGACCGGCTTCCGGGCCAGCCTGGACGGGAGCGGGCAGCCTGCGTAGACCCAGCCGCCGAGGAGCCCGACTGCGAGTGCGAATGTGATGACGGTGAACATGGTGATTGCCCCCTTAGGACAAAACGGCGCCGACCGGCCCGCGGCACAAGCCCGTGATGACGCCAGCAAAGGAACCTCTCGCCGCAGGCTTGTCATCGGCGGGCGGGAGCGAAAACACAATGAGCCGTTTGTGCTATCTCCACGGGGCGCGGGTCCCGTCGGGCGGCTCACCGCCGTTCGTTCCCTCGCTTGAAATTGCCCGTCACGCGCGCCATGAGGAGTTGCTCGGCCTCCTCGTCGGCGCCCTCGACCTGCGCGAGGAAGCGGGCCGCCGGCCCGCCTGCCAGGGTCGTCACGACCTTGCCGCGCCAGCTGATGCGGACCCGTCCGTCCTTCGTGGAGGCCCAGGCGAAGGTCACGCGGCGGAGAGCGGGAGACGCAGGACGAACGTCGCACCCGCCCCGGCCTCCGACTCGACCTCGAGCGTCCCGCCGTGCGCCTCGGCAATCGAGCGGGCAATGAACAGCCCGAGGCCGGCGCCCGGCTTGCCGTCGCCGCTCACGCGCCCGAACTTCTCGAAGATGAGCTCCTGCGCGTCCGGCGCGATGCCCGGGCCGTGGTCGCGCACGGAGACGGCCACCGAGCCGTTGTCCTTCGTAGCCGAGACCTCGACCTCGTCGCCGGCCACCGTGTACTTGACGGCGTTGGTCAGCAGGTTCCAGAGAAGCTGGCGAAGGCGTTCCTGGTCTCCGTGGACGCGCGGAAGCGTGGGCGCCACCCTGGTGACCACACGCACCTCGTCCTGGCCGAGCGCGACGACCGTCGCCGTCTCCCGGACCAGCTCCTCCACGTCGATCGAGTCGAAGGCATACGGGAACGACCCGGCCTCGATGCGGGAGGTGTCGAGGACGTCGCCGACGAGGTCGGACAGGCGCGAGCTCTCGCTCTCGATCAGGCCGAGGAAGGACTCGCGCTGCTCCTGGCTCAGCTCACGCCAGCGCATGCGCAGGGTCTGCGCGCACCCGATGACCGACGCCATCGGCCCGCGCAACTCGTGGGAGACCATGGAGACGAAGTCGGCGCGCAGCGCGGAGAGCCGTCGCATCTCGGCGGCCGCGCTCCGCTCCGCCTCGTACATGCGGATGTTCTCCACCGCCGAGGCGACCTGGCGCGCGAGGAGCGAGACGAGCTCGGTCTCCTCGGGCGTGAACGGCGGCCCGCCGTCGCGCGCGACGACGAGGCGCCCCAGCGTGCGGTTGCCGACTGCGAGCGGGCCCGAGACCTGCTCGCCGGGCTCGGCGCCCGGGAAGCCACCGGACGCGACGAGGAAGTCGTCGCCTCCCGCCGCGAGCCTCAGCTCGACCCGGTCGAAGGCGATGACGCTGTGGAGCTCGCGCTTGAACGCCTCGAGCGCGAGGTCCTGGTCCAGTGACGATCCGAGCGCGCGGGCCGTGCGGTTGAGCGCGTCGAGCAGGTCCGCGCGGCGCCCGAGCGCGTCGCGCAGGTCCTCGGCCTCGGCGGCGCGAGCCTCCGCGACAGCCGTCTCCGTGCGCAGGCGGTCGACGAGCCAGCCGACGACGAGACCCATGAGCAGCTGCAAGCCGACGGGCAGCGTGACGCGGTCGGGGTCGAACGGCGGCGGGCCGAACTCCTCGGCGCGCCACCACTCGGCGATCCCGAGGAAGGGCAGGACGACGAACGGCATGATGGCGCCGCCGCGGATCCCGTAACGAATCGCGCCCTCGACGACCGGCAGATAGAGGATGCCCCACGAGGGCGTCCCCATCTCGAACGCATGGACGAAGACGTAGGCGTAGACGATGGCCGTGTCGAACGCGAGCGCGAGCGCTCCGATGCGCCGGCGACCGCGACGGTCGAGGTCACGATGAGCGAGCCAGAAGAACGCCACCGATCCGGCCGCGAGCGCGATCGCGGCTCCCCAGCCCCAGCGCTCGTAGCCGGGCGGGTACTCGCCACGCGCCCAGGCGACCTCGAAGACGGCGAACGGGACGGCGAGAACCCGGATCCAGGCAATCCAGATCTCGGTCTGCCGGAGGCGGGCGGCCTCGGTCACGATCCGTCTCCGTCGAGACGCGCAAGCGCCCACTCGGCGTGCTCGCGGAGGAGCGGGTCTTCGCCTTCGGCGTACGGCCGTACGGCGTCCACGAGTGTCCTATCGGCCGAATTGCCCGCGGCAACAAGAGCGTTTCTTCGCAGGTACCGCGTGTCGTTCCGCGGGTAGTAGAGACGGCCGTAGCGGGCGCTGAGGCTCTCGTCGGAGGCCGTCAGCCAGTCGGCGAGCGAGACGACCGGCTCCGCTCCATCCGGCGGCTCCCGGCTGGCCCGCCGCTTCTCGATGCCCCGGTTCCACGGGCAGACGTCCTGGCAGATGTCGCAGCCGTAGACCTGGTCGCCGAGCTCCTCGCGGTACTGCTCCGGGATCGGCGCGGGCGCCTGCGTCCAGTACGAGAGGCACTTCGTCGCGTCGACGACGCCGGGATCGTCCAGGGCCCCGGTCGGGCACGCCTCGATGCACAACGTGCACGAGCCGCAGCCGAGGTCGAGCGGCGCGCCCGACTCGACCTCGACATCTGTGATGAGGGTACCGAGAACCACCCAGGAGCCGTGCTTGCGCGTGATGAGCATCGTGTTCTTGCCGTAGAAGCCAATGCCGGCGCGTGCGGCGCCCTCACGGTCGACGTGCTGGTTCTCGTCGACCAGCACGCGGTAGCTTCCGCCGAGCCTGCGTCCGAGCGCGTCGAGCTTCTCGCGCAGCTCGGAGTAGCCGTCGGCCCACGTGTAACGCGGCAGCCTGCCCTCGGAGGTCTTCGGCTCGGGCCCGGACGCGTAGTAGCACTGCGCTGCGGACACGACCGTGCGCGCGCCGGGGAGCAGCGACTCTGGATGGCAGGACACCTCGGGCTGGGCCATCGTGAAGCGCATCCCGGCGAAGAGGCCGCGGGAGCGGCGTTCCAGGATCAGACGCTCGGTCTCGGCGTACGGCTCGGCGGCCGCTGCCCCGACCACGTCGATCCCGAGCTCCTCCGCGATGCGGTCGAGCTCGGCGGTCGTCATATCGGCCTCAACGTACCACCGGCTAGGATCGCGCAGTGAAAGCCGTTCGGATCCACGAGGACGGAGGGCCCGAGGTTCTCAGGTACGAGGACGCGCCCGATCCGGTCGCCGGGCCGGGCGAGGTGCTGATCGGCCTGCGAGCGGCGAGCCTCAACCACCTGGACGTCTGGCTCCGCCGCGGCCTCCCCTCCGCGCCCAAGCCGCGCATCCTCGGAGCCGACGGCGCCGGCGTCGTCATGGCGCTCGGCGAGGGCGTCGACCGCTTCCGGGAGGGCGATGAGGTCGTCATCAACCCGGGCCTCGACGAGGGGGCCAGGATCGTGGGTGAGCACATGGACGGGACGCATGCCGAGTTGATCGCGCTTCCGGCCGACTACATCTATCCGCTGCCGGACGGCCTCACGTTCGAGCAAGCGGCCGCGTTCCCTCTCGTCTTCGAGACCGCCTACAGGATGCTCGTGACCCGCGCAGGGCTCCAGGAGGGCGAGTGGGTCTTCGTCTGGGGCATCGGCGGCGGGGTCGCCACGGCGGCGATGCAGATCGCCAAGGCGCTCGGCGCGCGGGTCATCGTGACCTCGTCCAGCGACGAGAAGCTCGCGCGGGCGCGCGAGCTCGGCGCCGACGCGACCGTCAACCACGCCGACGCGGATGTGGCCGGGGCGGTGCGCGAGGCGACCGGCGGCCACGGCGCGGACATCGTCGTCGAGCATGTCGGCGAGTCGACCTGGAAGACCTCGCTTCAGGTCGCTGCGCCGGGCGGGCGGGTGACCGTCTGCGGCGCGACGAGCGGCCCGAACCCCCCGGCCAACCTCCACCGGATCTGGTGGAAGCAGCTCACCGTCCTCGGCTCGACGATGGGGACGCAGGCCGACTTCCAGGCCGTCTACGAGCTTGTCGCCGCCGGGCGTGCCGAGCCGGTGGTCGACCGTACCTTCGCGCTCTCGGAGGCGGCCGCCGCCCACGAGCATCTCGAGTCCGGCCGCCAGCTCGGCAAGGTCGTCCTCACCATCCCGGGCTAGCCGGGTGGGCTAGAGCACGATTCGACGGGCGATCTCGAGCGGGCACCCGGACGCAACGAGCCGGCGTACCTCACCGAGGTCGACCGAGGCCTTCGTCAGCAGCGACGCCTCGGTCGGGGTGAAGCCCAGCGCCATGAACTGAGACCGCCGCCAGCGCCGCACCCGCGTCGCCTCAGGGAGCCCGTTCCGATTCGCCGCCACCCGTTCACCCATGGCTAAGAGTGTGGGGACGAACGGCCCTGGAGCGACCGCCGAAGGGCCTGTCCGCGCCCCGCCGAAAGTCGAGTTTCCGGCCGCGTGGCAGGCAGGGATCCGACCGACCTGTCTGGGAGCATGGCGCGGTGGTCCGCGTTGCCATCGTCGGCCACCGGGATCTCGGCGGCGCCCGCACGAGCGAGTTCGTCGCCGATGCCTCTCACGGTGTCCTCTCAGCCGCCCAGCTCCGGTGGCCGCGGGTCAGTGCGGTCTCGGCTCTCGCGGAGGGCGCCGACACGATCTTCGCGGAGGCGGCGCTCGCCCTCGGCATCCCGCTGCGCGTGGTGACACCGTTCCGCGGCTACGAGGCGGACTTCCTCGACCACGCGACCCGATGCCGCTACGAGGAGCTGCGGGAGGCAGCCGAGAGCGAGGAGCGCCTGCCCTTCGCGTCGCGCTCCCGGCGCGCCTACAAGGCGGCGATGCGGTGGGTCGTGCAGAACTCCGACCTCCTCGTGGCCGCCTGGGACGGGCGCCCCGGCCTCGGCCCGGGCGGGACCGCCGATGCCGTGCAGCACGCGGTCGCGATGGGGCGCGAGGTCATCCACGTCGACGTGAGAGCGCTCGCGGTTCGGACGTACGGAGGCGTCTCGTGACGCGCACCTGGAGGCTCAACGAGTCGCTGACGATCGCCCTGTCCGTCGTCGGCCTGCTCGTGGTCGTCCTGGGGCTCGTCTACTTCTCGCAGTACATGATCGAACGCGACGCCCTGAGTCCCACCGCGGATCCGGCGGAGCTCCGCGAGCTGCGCGAGATCGACAAGCTGTCGGCCGAGATCCGCCAGATCCGCAGCGACACCGGCGGCAGCCTCTTCTGGCTGAAGCTCGTCGGCGTCCTCGTCACGGTCGGCGGAGCGGTGGGCGGCTACCTCGTCGGCCAGAGCCGTTCGACGCGGAAGCGACTCGAGTTCGAGGACCGCAGGAAGGTCGACGAGCTCTACCAGCAGATGGTGGTCGAGCTGTCCTCGGGGAGCGAGCTGCTCCGCACGGCGGCCGCCGTGAAGCTCGGAGAGCTCCTGCGCGCCTTCCCGCAGGAATGGCAGATCTCCGACTCGAGGCGCGAGGAGCTCGTCCAGCTGACGAAGCAGGTGCTGGCCGCGTCGCTCGCCATCGAGAAGGAGGCGAAGGTGCTGAAGACGCTCACGATCCAGGTCGTGCTGCACCAGCCCTGGGCAGACGACGAGGAGGCGACGCGGCGATGCCATCCCTGGGACGACTCGGCCCAGGCGATTCCGAAGAGCGAGTACGGCGACCTCCGCGGGGCAGACCTCTCGAACGCGAAGGCCGACGACGCCTACTGGGCGCGTGTCGACTTCACCGACGCCGACCTCTACCGGGCGCGCCTCAAGGACGCGTCCTTCAGGAACGCCATCCTCGTCCGCGCGCAGTTCCGCGAGACGCACTTCGAGGGCGCCGTGCTCGCCGGCGCGGACTGCGAGGGGGCGAACTTCAAGCTCGCGGACCTGAGCGGCGCAGACCTCACGAACGCCAACCTGCGCGACACGCGCTTCGAGGCCTCAGACCTCCGGGACGTGAACTTCACGGGCGCCATGCTCAGCGGCACGAAGTTCTTCCGCCCGAAGGTCGCCGGCTCGATCCTCACCGATGCCGTGCTCGACGGCATCGAGGGGGAAGTCGACGTCTCACCCGAGGACGACGGGGAAGAGATCGTGCCGGCCTCGGTGTGGATCGCCCAGACGCGGGCGAGCGGCTAGCCGAAGCCGAGGATGAACTTCGCGTCGTCGGACATGCGCTCCGGCGACCACGGCGGGTCCCACGTGAGCTCGGTCTCGACGTCGCCGACACCCTCGAGGCTCTCGACCACCTCGCGGATCTGCTGCTCGATCATCGGCCCGACCGGGCAGCCCATCGACGTGAGGCTGTAGGTGACGTGCACCTTCGGGCCCGCGATCTCGGCGTCGTAGAGCAGCCCGAGCTCGACGATGTCCATGCCGAGCTCCGGGTCCTCGACGACCCTGAGTGCCTCGAAGATCTCTTCGCGTGTCGGCATCGCTTCCTAGGCTACCCGAGGAGGCGCACCTCTTCGCGCCGGTCCCGGGCGAAGAAGTGGACGCCGTCGACGAAGCGCACCCAGTTGTGGCGGGTGCACATGACGATCGAGTGGGTGCGCGCGCTGTCGGTGAGATAGCGGACGCCGCGCAGCAGGTCGCCGTTCGTCACGCCCGTTGCGGCCACGACGACCTCCCCCGGCGCAAGCTCCTCGGTCTCGAAGACCTTGTAGACGTCGTCGATGCCGTGCTCCTGCGCCTCCTCGATCTCGGAGCGGGCCGTCGGCCAGAGCTGGGCCTGGAGCTCGCCGCCCAGGCAGCGCAGCGCCGCCGCGGCGAGGACCGCCTGGCGCGCGCCGCCGATCCCGACAGCGAGGTGGTCGTTCGTGCCGCGCACCGCGGCGGTGATGGAGGCGGTCACGTCACCGTCCTGGATGAGCTTGATGCGCGCGCCCGCGGCCCGGATCTCCTCGACGAGGTCGTGGTGGCGCGGGCGGTCGAGGACGATCGCGGTGATGTCGTTCGTCCGGCGGCCGTAGGCCTCGGCGATCGCGACGACGTTCTCGCCCACGGGCTTGCCGAGGTCGATCTTCCCGCGCGCGACCGGGCCGACCGCGATCTTGCGCATGTACATCTGCGGGAGGCGCGGGAACGACCCGGACTCCCCCACGCCGATCATGGACATGGCCCCGTAGTCCCCGCGCGCGACGACCGCGCGACCCTCGAGCGGATCGACCGCGAGGTCGGCCTCCTCGCCGCCGCTGCCCACGGTGGCCCCGATCGCGAGCGCGTCGGTCTCCTCGTCGCCACCCACGACGATCCGTCCGGTGAACGGGAGCTCGTCGAGGCCCTCCCGCATCGCCGTCGCGGCAGACTCCTCCGCGCCCTTGACGTCGCCGCGGCCGAGCCAGCGCGCGCCGGCCAGCGCAGCGCGCTCGGTCACGGCGGCGAACGCCTCACACTGGCAGCGAAGCTCGGGAGTGCTCACGCGGCCGGGCTCACGCTCGGGCCTGCTCCTGTGCCCGCTCCACCTCGGCGAGGACGAGGTGGAGCACCTCGTTGACCGCCGACTCGATGCGGGCGTTGTCGATCACGGGCACGCCTGCCTTCTCGGCGCGCTCGACGAGGTACGTCTGGATGCGCCGGATCTCGGGCAGCGAGCGCAGGTACTTCTCCATCGGGCGCAGGCCCTGGGAGCCGGAGTCGCGCACCCAGAAGTGCCGCGCGTGCTCGTCCTCCTCGTCGATGACGAGCATGCACTGGACGACGACGGCGCCCTGGTAGGAGCGCGGCAGCGCCCCGGGGACGACATGGACGCCCTCGACGGCGACCGAGTAGCCCTCCTCGAGCGCCCTGGCGATCACCGCCTTCACGCCGACGAGCACGTTTCGGGTCTGCTCCTTGAAGCCGAGCAGGGCGGCGTCGTCGTCCTCGCCCTCGTGGATACGGACGGCGGGGCCGGCCTCGAAGCTCGAGTAGTGGATCGACGGCATGAACTTCTGCGAGAAGAAGGCGCGCATCGTCTGCCGCACCGTGTCCGTCGAGGTGACCCTCGTGATGCCGAGGCGGTGGGCAACCTCCGTCGCGACCGTGGACTTGCCCGTCCCGGTCGCGCCTCCCACGAGGAGGACGATGGGGAGATCGAGCTCGCGTAGCGCCTGCAGGCGGCGGAGGAGGCGGACGGCTTCCTCGCCCTCGTGCTCGGCAAGCACGCCGGCCGCGACGTCGAAGAGCCGCTCGGCGCCGATCGCAGAGTCCTCGTTCGAGCGCACGAGCTCGCCCTCGATCAGGCGCGCGAGCTCGTACGCGCGCTCGGGCCGGATGCCCGCGCCCATGAGTGTCTTCGCCATCAGGCCCTTCGAGTACGGGAGGCTGACCTCTCCGGAGACAAGGGCCTCGGGCGGACGGCGGTCGGCGTTCATCGCGCTGCTGCCGGCTGGCCGGCGATCGAGTCGGCCAGCGCGCGCACCCGCTCGTCGAGGTCCGGCTCGCCCGGAAGCGGGAGGACCTCGTTGTCGGCGAACACGACCTGGATCCCGCGCGTCTCGGCCGTCTCGGCGACGACGTCGATGGCGGCTGCCTTGATCTCGACGAGGTAGACCTCGGCTTCATTCGCCGCGGGAGAGCCCAGGTCCTCGTGGAGCGCCTCGCGGTTGGCCAGATGGCCGGAAACCAGGACGACCTCTGCGCCGTGCTCGCGCTCGAGGTGCTCGCGCAGCCGCTCGTGGATCGCGTCGGGCGCGGTCGAGAAGAACGCGACGCGCCTGCCTGCGATCGGCTCGACCGGCCTCGGCCTCAGCACGGTCGCGATCACGGGCAGCTCGGGGTCGACACCGGCGACCGCCGCACGCATGGCGTCGACCTGCGCGGGCGTCGCCAGCGGCTCCTCGCACATCGTCAGGACGACGAGATCGCTCAGGAACAGGCGGTACGGGCCAAGATGGCCCGAGAGGATCTCGGGGTCCTGGTGCGCGCCGGCGACGATGATCCGCCGCCCGGCCTCCACCGGAGGGATGGTCGCGCCGCTGGCCTCCAGGAGGACGAGATCGGGGCCGAGGGAGGCGGCGATCTCCGCGGCCTGCTCGACATTCGAGAGGAACGGGGTGCCCGCAAGCCCTCCGCCGCAGCGCCGAGCGCCGACGGTCACGACACCGGCAAGGGCCGCGTCCTCGAGGTAGTCGGAGGCGGCATGCACACCCGAGCGCGAGAGCGCGAGCAGGTCCTCGACGGTCGGCTTCACATCCACGACGGCCGGCTCGGCGGGGCCGCCGCGGCCCATCGCGACGACGACGACCTTGCGCGACTGCGAGAGCATGCGCGCGATGTGACCGGAGACGGCGGTCTTCCCGACGCGTTTGCCGGTGCCGATGACCGCGAGCGCGGGCTGCGCATAGGGCATGAACACGACCGGGTCGAGCCGGAAGTCAGCGCCGACGTACGGAATCCCCGAGGCGAGCGCCCGGGAGGCGAGCCGGAAGCGCCTGCGCGGGCCGGCGACCGGCTCGTCGGAGAGGTCGACGACGATGTCGACCTCGACCTCGGCGAGGGCGTCCTTGAGCTTGTCCCACAGCGGTACGCCGTAGTCGGGGAGGCCGTCCCGGAGCTTCTCCCGCCCACCGAGCATCACGGCGCCGACGACGTCGTAGGGCAGCTTGGCGAGCGCGGCGACGACGACGTCGGGGTAGTGCTCCCCGTCGACGAGCGCGAGCGCTCTCATTGGCGCCCCGTCAGCTCGGTCTCGATCCGGGCCGTGTACTTCTCGTACTCGAGCGTGTCCACCGAGAACTGGATGATCCGCTCCTGCCCGTGGAAGGGGTACTTCCGCCAGACGTCCACGTGCGTTTCCTCGATCTCGATCAGGTTGTAACAAGGCCTCGTCTTCCCGCGGAGCCGAAGCGACGAAACCGTGCCGGCATTGACCACGAAGAGGTTCTCCAGCCGCCACGCGTACGGAACGTGCTTGTGCCCCGAGAGGACGAGGTTGACGCCGCAGTGCTGCAGCACCTCGAGGGCGTCGCCGGCGTCGTAGACGACGTTCCGCTCGCGCCCGGTGCCCGGGACGGGCAGCAGGTGGTGGTGGAGAACGAAGATGCGGAAGTCAGCGGCGGGCTCGAACTGCTCCTCGATCCACGAGTAGCGCCCGCGGCCGATGACGCCGTGGTCGAGATCGGGCTCGGACGAGTCGACGGCGACGACCGTGACGCCGTTCACGTGGAGCATGCGCCGGCGCTCGCCGAACAGCTCCTCGAAGTGGATGTAGCCGACGTTGCGCGAGTCGTGGTTCCCCGGCACCACGACGAAGTGCTCGCACTCGAGCTTGTCGAGATACCCCTTCGCCTCCGCGTACTCCTGCTGGAAGCCGAAGGTGGTCAGGTCGCCCGAGCAGATGACGATGTCGGGCTCGAGCTCGTTGATCTCCGTGATCGCCCGTTCGGCGAGGTTCGGCAGAAAGTACGGCGAGCCGCAGTGGAGATCCGAGAAATGGGCGATTCGGAACAGGCGAGCCTCCCGTCGTTCGGTAGCCGAAGTGTAGTGATGGGCCGTCCGGGGTGACTGCTACCTTTTCTGTTGGATGCCCCTAGAAAGCGGCGATTTCCAGGCAGATTCCGGGACGCCTTTCGCCAATGACGCCGAGGTGGAATGCGCCCGCCTGCTCGACTACTACGGCATCTCGTGGGAGTACGAGCCCCACTCCTTCCCGCTCGAGATCGATGCCGACGGCAGGGTGCTCGAGGCGTTCACTCCCGACTTTTACCTCCCTGAGCAGGAGCTCTACCTGGAGGTGACCGTGATGAAGCAGTCGCTCATCACGCGCAAGAACCGCAAGATCCGCAAGTTCCGCGAGCGTTATCCGGACATCAAGGTCAAGCTCTTCACACGGCGCGACTTCGAGCGCCTGGGTCAGAAATACGGCCTGAACCTCGTCACGTAGAGGATCCGCGCCCCGGCGAGGTCTATCTCTCCCGGGACGAGATCCGCTCGCGGGTCGACGAGCTCGGCGCGGAGATCGCCCGCGACTACGCAGCCCGCGACCTCGTCCTGGTCACGGTGCTGAAGGGCGCCTTCATCTTCGCAGGCGATCTCGCGCGGGCGATCCCGATCTCGCACGCCATGGACTTCCTCGTGCTCGCCGGCTACGGCGGCGACCTCGGCGGCCGCTCCCGCATCCGGCTGATCAAGGACCTCGACATGCCCATCACGGGCCGTGACGTCCTCCTCGTCGAGAACGTGGTCGACACCGGGCTGACGCTCAACTACGTCGTCAAGACCCTCGCGCTCCGCGATCCGCGGGACATCTCGATCTGCTCGCTCCTCGACCGGCCCTACCGGCGCCTCGTGGACGACCTCCCCATGCGCTACGTGGGCTTCACCGTGCCCGACCAGTTCTTCGTGGGCTACGGGTTCCACCTGCACGAGCGCTACCGCGGTCTTCCCGACATCCACGTCGCCGAGTAGCCCTGGCGCCGCGCCGTCGCGGCCGCCAGACTTGGCCGTGTGAGCGAGCTCATCGCGTTCCTCGGCGTCGCCGTCCTCGTGATCGTCACCCCCGGGCCGGACACGGCGCTGACGATCCGCAACACGCTGCTCGGCGGGCAGAACGCCGGAATCGCAACGGCGCTCGGCGTCGTGTCGGGGCAGGCCGTGTGGGCGCTGGCGACGAGCGTCGGCCTCGTCGCGCTCCTGCTCGCGTCCGAGCCGGCCTTCGTCGCGGTGCGGATCGCCGGCGCCGCCTACCTGATCTTCCTCGGCCTGCAGGCCCTGGTCGCGGCCTTCCGGCCCGGCGGCGACGGCAGGGTGGTCGCCGAGCCCCAGCGCCGCCTGCGCCGCCCGGACTGCTGTCCGCCAGGGACTGATCAGCAACCTCGGCAATCCGAAGATGGCCGCGTTCTTCCCCAGCCTCCTCCCACAGTTCGTGCCGGCCGGAGAACCGACGTTCCTGCCGCTCCTGCTCCTCGGCCTCGTCTTCTGCGCGCTGACCTTCGTGTGGCTGAGCGCCTACGCGGTGGTCGTAGCACGCGCCGGCGACCTGCTCCGGCGCTCGCGCGTCCGCCGCGCGATGGAGGCGATCACCGGCGCCGTCCTCGTCGCGCTCGGGCTGCGCCTGGCCACCGAGCAGCGCTAGCTCCGAGCGCTTTCACACTTTCGGCGCGATGCGCGCACCACGGGTGCGCTTTTCGCCGCTAGCGTCCAAAGCGGGTGGTGGCCCGGGGTGGCCCCTCGGTGAGCCGGCCGAAAACGCCGGCTAGAGGTAGCCCATCGGGTCGACGGCGCTGCCGTTGACCCGAACCTCGAAGTGCAGGTGGTTGCCGGTGCAGCTCCCCGTGCACCCGACGGCGCCGATCGCCGTGCCCTGGGAGACGGAGCCGCCGCCGACGTAGATCGCCGACTGGTGCCCGTACGCGGTCGCGAGGCCGTTGCCGTGGTCGATGATCGTCAGGTTCCCGTAGCCGCCCATCCAGCCGGCGTAGATGACGGTGCCTGCCGCCACCGCGCGGATCGTCGTTCCGGACGGGGCGGAGATGTCGATGCCCTCGTGCATACGGCCCCAGCGCCAGCCGAAGCCGCTCGTGATCACGCCGTTGACGGGCCAGATGAACCCGCTCGACGAACTGCCGTCCCCGGTCGAACCGCCGCCGCCGCCGCTCGATTGGCGGAGCCGCGCGGCGAGTGCGGCGCTCGCGGCCTGAAGCTCGTCCAGATCCTCCTCCGCGTGGGCGCGGTCTTCCTTGACGCCGGCGAGGACGCTCTGCCTGTTGGCGCGGGCCGCGGCGAGCGCTTCCTGCTGCGCGATGAGCTCCGCCTGAGCAGCCTTCTTCTCGTCGGTCACCTGCTGGACGGCCGCGGTCGCCTCCGCCACCTTCTTCTTCGTCTTCCGCGTCTGGACGCGGGCGACCCTCATCTCCTCCCGCAGACCCGCGATCTCCTCGGTGATCCTCTGGTCCTGCCGTCCGATCGAGTCGAAGTACTCGAGCTGGTCGAGCAGGTCGCCGAGGTTTTGAACCTGGAGGATGATCTCGAACGAATCGGCCTCGCCGTTCTGGTAGAGGTTGACGAGCCGCTGCTCGAGCTCCTGCTGTGCGAGCCGGAACTGGCGCTTGAGGTGCTCGTAGTCCTTCGTCTGCTCGGCCTCCAGGTTTGCCAGGAGGGTCAAGCGCTCCCTCATCAGCGCAAGCTTGTTCTCGAGCTCGCCGATCAGCGTCTCGAGCGACCCGATGTCGCCGTCGAGGGCCTCGATCCGCTGGCTGGCGGCCTCGATCTCCTCGGTGAGCGCGCCCTCCTTCGCCTTGGCCGATTCGATCTCCTCGCGCAACCCCGTCATGCGTCGGTTGAGGTCGTCCATGGACTGCCCGAGCGCCGAAGGCACGCCGAGCACGACGATCGCGGCTGCGAACGCAAGAACTAGACGGATGAGGCGAGCGTCAACCACCTGGACGAGTTCGGCAGGGACCTGGGCGTCCCTGCGTTGCCCCAACGGGGGGTTTTCGGTCTCGAACGGCCCTTGTTGTACCACGTCGCCCGGTCGGCGTGCGGCGCCGAGCGCGGCGGAGGCGGGTCAGGCCTTGCGGGCCCGCGATGCCCTGCGGCGCCTGGTCTGCGGAGTCGGAGGGTGCTCGGGCTCCGGCACAGGATCGTCCGGAGAGGGCTCCGGGACCGGAGCCGGCGAGGGCTCGGGCACACGCGCGGGCTCGGGCGGATCGCCCTCGTCCGGCGGAGGGTACGGCTCGGGGATGCGGGCAGGCTCGGGTGGAGCTTCCATGTGCCGGGTCGGCGCGCTCTGCGCCTGGACGCGGCGCACGCGCTCCTCGACTTCGAGTGCGAGCGTGTTGATCTCAGCCTCCTTGGCTTGGATGCGGGCGACGACGTCGTCGAGCTGGGCGCGCGCGGCGTCCGCCGCGGCCGTGTCTCCGGCATGGGTTGCGCGGCCGAGCTCGTGGTAGCCCCGACTGCGCTCCGCCTGGAGCTCGGCCAGGTCCCGGCGGCGGCGGAACAGCTCGAGCTGCCCGCGCGACCGTGCCGCGACGAGCTCGCGGTGCGCTCCGATCCGCGAGAGCGCCAATCCGGCCCCGCGGCGGCCCGCCTCCCACCGGTACAGCAGGACGACGCCGGCAACGATCAGCGCGACTGCGGCCCAGAGCCAGATTTGCGCGCCGAGCAGGACGACGCCGACCACCCCGGCGACGATCGCGATGGTCAGCGGAATGTCGGGAGGAGTCCAGTAGCTCCGCCGCACGCTCTGCTCGCCCGCCTCGTGGAGGGGGTGTCCGCACTCGGGGCAGAAGCGGCTCTGCGTCGGGACGGCCGCGCCGCAGTTCACGCAGTCAACCGTGGACATCGGCCTTCAGTCCTTCCCGATCGGGACGATCTTCATGCTCCAGCTCGCGCAGCGCGTCGGCGGCCTCGCGGCGCAGCGGCCCGAGCGAGGCACGGTAGTCCTCGTCGGAGACCTTCCCGGTGCGATGGTCGAACTCGAGCTCCTTCAGAGCCGCGAGCGCGCGATCCCGGCGTTCGAGCGCGCGGATGCGAAGCTGCTCGGCCGCACCCGGCGCGTCGAGCGACTCCGCGCTGCGCGCGGGACGGAGGAGCGGTCGGGCGACGAAGACCACGCAGAGCACGGTCAGCAGCGCGCCGAGCACGAGAGCGAAGGTCTCCACGGCTACGCGCGCGCGAGGGCGCCCTCTCCGGCGAAACGCTGCGCGAGCCGGCGCTGCTCGCGCGCGTCGGGCCACATCGCGACGGCCGCGCCGAGGACGAACACCAGCCCGGCGAGCCAGATGAGGTTGACGAGCGGGTTCACGATCACGTCCAGCTGGACGGAGCCGTCCGCGTAGAAGCGGTCGGCGATCACGAACAGGTCCTCCCCACGCAGCCAGTCGGTGCGGATCCCCACCTCGTTGGAGGTCTGCTCCTCGGCGAAGTACCTGTTCTTGCCGGCCTCCAGGGTCCCGAGACGCTCGCCGTCCCGGAAGACCTCCAGGTGCGCCCGCACCTCCTGCGCGTTGGCCCCCCGCTCCTCCGAGCTGCCGGCGTAGAAGAGGCGGTAGTCGCCGACCGCGGTGGACTCCCCGCGGTCGAGGCGCGCCTCGCGCGAGGACGAGAAGCCGCCGATGCCCACGGCGCCGATCAGGAGGAGCACGATCGCCGCGTGGACGACGTAGCCGCCGTAGCGGCGCCGGTTCCGCGCCACGAGCCCCGAGAACGCGGGCCACCAGCCGCCGGTGCCGATCGACTTCCGCGCGCGCGTGCCGCGCACGAACTCGAGGACGATCGTCGTCAGGACGAAGGCCCCGAGCGTGTAGCCGATCAAGCCCGCGGGGCTCGACCCGGCACCTCCGGCCAGAAGCAGCACCCCGACGGCGACGGCGATGCCCGTCGGCCACGCGAGCTGGCGGGCCAGCGAGCGAAGCGACGCGCGCCGCCAGGCGACGACGGGCCCGATGCCCATGAGTAGGACGAGCGGGAGGCCGAAGACGATCGCGAAGAAGTCGTAGTACGGCGCCCCGACCGATACGGCGACGCCTCGCACCGCCTCCGAGACGAGCGGGTAGATGACGCCCCAGAGGATCGTCAGCGCAAGCGCGACGAGGAAGAGGTTGTTGTAGAGGAAGGCGGCCTCCCGCGAGACGAGCGACTCCATGCGGGTCTTCGAGCGCAGCTGCGGCAGCCTGGTGAGGATCATCACGATCGAGAACGCCGCGACGACGGCGATGAAGCCGAGGAAGAAGGGGCCGATCGACGACTGCGTGAAGCTGTGGATCGAGCTGATGACCCCGCTCCGGGTCAGGAACGTCCCGAACAGCGAGAGCAGGAACGCGCCCGCGACCAGCACGACGTTCCAGACGCGCAGCATGTCCTTCTTCTCCTGCACCATCACCGAGTGGAGGAAGGCCGTGGCGACGAGCCAGGGCATGAGCGCGGCGTTCTCGACCGGGTCCCACGCGTACCACCCGCCCCAGCCGACCTCCTCGTAGGCCCACTTGGCGCCCAGGAGGACCCCGAAGCCGAGGAACGTCCAGGCGGCGAGCGTCCAGCGCCTCGTGACCACGATCCAGCGCTCGTCGACCCTGCGCGAGGCGAGGGCGGCCATGGCGAACGCGAACGGCACGGTCAGCCCCACGTAGCCGAGGTAGAGCATCGGCGGGTGGGCGATCATGTACGGGTTCTGCAGGCTCGGGTTCATGCCCGCGCCGTCGACGGGCGCGGCCTGTGTGTCGAACGGGCTCGCCACGAACACGAGCAGGAACGCGAAGAAGAGCGCGATGCCGCCGACGATCGCGACCGTCCACGGAAGCACCTCCCGTACAAGGCGCCGGTTGAGGGCCAGAGCCGCGGACGTCGCGCCGGTGAGTACCAGCAGCCAGAGGAGCAGCGAGCCCTCTTGCCCGCTCCAGAAGGCGGCGAGCGTGTAGCCGGTAGGCAGCTCCCGGCTCGTCAGGCGTGCGACGTAGTCGAACGTGAAGTCGTTGCGCGCGAGCGCGGCGAGGAGCACGAGCGCCGCCACGCCGACCGCAGCGAACGCTGCGAAGAGGGCGTTCGTGGCCGAGTCGAGCAGCCGGCGCCGGCCGCGGTAGGCCGCGTAACCGCCCGCGAAGATCGCATAGAGGATCAGGCCGAGGGCGGCGACGAGGGCTGCACGGCCCAGCTCGGGCATCTAGCTCTCCGGCGCGTATTTCGACGGGCACTTCGTGACGAGCGAGTCAGGAGTCGCCACGAACGTGCCCTCCACGAGCGTGCCCTTCACGTAGACCTCGCGCCCCACCTTGAAGAGATCGGGCACCGAGCCCGTGTAGACGACGGGCACGGTCGCCTCGCCCTCGATATCCCGCAGCGTGAACTCGAGCTTCGACTCGTCGACGGCCTCGTCCACAGGGCCGACGACGACGCCGGCGAGCCCGACCTCGCCGGTCTTGCCGGCCAGCTCGCTGGGCTGGAGGGAGGGCGTGCCGCCCGCGAGGCTCGTCCAGATGAGGAAGATCGCCAGCACCGCCGCGATCGAGAGGGCGACGACGAGGCGCACCGGATTGCGCCGCTTTGCCACGCTTCGAGTTTACCCGGGGTTTCGCGCGCTACTCGGGGGTAGCCGCGTCGGCGTGCTTGCGCTCGGGGATGCGGTACCCGTGGTCGCGGCAGAGGCTTCCGGGCGCGTCCTCGGTGAGCGCGTCGCAGTAGCCCTTGCCGTAGGCGGCGCGCAGGAACGCGGCGACGACGTCGAGGTTCCACTCGGAGATGCCGCAGGCCTCGCCCCAGAGGTCGGCGAGCCGCAGGTCGATATCAAGCTCGAGCAGCTCGATGCGCGAAGGTCGCTTGGCCATTGGCTGAAGGTAGCCGGGGGATCGGACGGACTTCGGCGGCAGATACGCTCACGCTGCATGGCGCAAACCCGCATCGGCCCGGCCCGCGTTCCCTCGCGCGAAAGCCCCGAGGAGGCCGTGTCGCTGCTCCTCGAGCGGGGCTACACCGCCTGCGAGATCGACTTCGAGGGCAAGTTCTGGATGGACTACCCGTGGGCCGAGCGCTTCGGCGAGCTCGCCCGGGAGAACGACATCGCGCTCTCCGTCCACGCGCCGATCGCCGGCTTCATGGGCCACCTCGAGCGCGACAAGAAGTACAACATGGCCACGGGCATGCTCGACCACTCCGCGGGCGTCGCGGTGGCTTCGGGCGCCGAGCTTGTCGTCTTCCACCCGGGCTTCTTCCTCGGCCGCGAGCGCGAGGACGCGCTCGCGTCGGTCGTGGACCAGCTCGGCTCTCTCCGCGAGCGGCTGGAGGGCAAGGGCCGCGCGGTCCCCTTCGGCATCGAGGTGATGGGCCGTGTCCGCGATCTCGGGAGCCTCGACGACGTCCTCTGGATCGCCGAGCGTGTCGAGTGGGTGCGTCCGGTGATCGACTTCGCCCACATGCATGCGACCTCCGACGGCGCCTACGTCGAGGTGGAGGGGTTCGCCGATGCCCTCGCGCGCGCGGACGCCGTGCTGGAGGACGGCGCACCGTTCCATATCCACTTCTCCGACATCGCGTTCGCGAACCGAAACGAGACGAAGCACCTCCCCTACGGCGAGGGCACGCTCAGAGCCGACCCTCTCGCCGAGGCTCTAACACGCTTCGATCGGCCCGCGACCGTCATCTCGGAGTCGCCGGACGAGGAGTCGAGCCAGGCGATCCGCGCGATTCTGCTCGGCTCGCGGGTCTAGCGGTTTCGGCCACGCGCCGGACGGGGAATCCAGCGCCAGGGATGGCGATCCGGGACGAGCGGATGCGGGAGAACGAGGAGCTGTTTCGCACGCTCAACGAGCGGCTGGTCGATCAGGTCGCGGACACGCTCGCAAACGACCGCGTCGTGCCGTTCCTATGCGAGTGCGCGGACGACCTCTGCATGGCGCGCATGGAGATGACGCTCGACGAGTTCGAGCAGCTGCGCGCCGAGGACGGCACGTTCGGAGTCCTGCCGGGTCACGCCTTCGACGAGGGCGAGGTCGTGGTGCGTGAGGTGGGCTCGTACCACGTCGTACGGAAGGAGGTCGCGTGAGCAGTTACGAGCGCGGAGACCGCCGCAAGTACCAGATCGCGCGCAACGAGGCTCTCTTCCGGGAGGTCAACGAGCGCGTCCAGGAGGTGAGCGAGGTCCGCGCCACATTGACGACGGACTTCGTCTGCGAATGTGGCGACGCCGGCTGCACGGGAACGGTCCCGCTCCGCGACGAGGAGTACGAGCACATTCGGGCCGATTCTCTCTTCTTCGCCATCATGCCCGGGCACGAGATCCTCGACGTCGGAGAGGTCGTGGCGCAGAATCCACGTTTCTACGTTGTACGCAAGCACGTCGCCGAGGCCGCCCTCGCGCGCGACCACGACCCGCGGAGCTAGCAGTCGCACAAGGGCCCGCGCTCGGCAAGACTGGCCAAATGGCGACGAGCCCGCCGCTCTACGGGTCGGAGCAGTCGCGCTTCGCGCGCTACCTCGAGCAGCGCGAAACCCGCAACCCGGACCTCGTTGCGCGCGAGCTGCGCGCGCGGTTGATCGCCGGGCTGCGCGGGCGCGTGCTCGAGGTCGGCTGCGGCGACGGGCGCAACTTCCAGCACTATCCGTCCGGCGTCACCGGGGTGGTCGCGGTCGAGCCAGACCCGAATGCGCGCGCCGTGGCGCTGGAACGCGCGGCCGAGGCGCGGGTGCCGATCGACGTCGTGGAGGGTGTCGCCTCGCCGCTCCCGGCCGAGGACGCATTCTTCGACGCCGCCGTCCTCGTCTGGGTGCTCTGCAGCGTCCCCGACCCGGTCGCCGCGCTTCAGGAGCTACGGCGCGTCCTGGTCCCAGGCGGCGAGCTGCGCTTCTACGAGCACGTCCGCTCGGAGAATGCCGTCTTCCGCGCGCTCCAGCACGCCGGCGACAGGCTCTTCTGGACACGGGCCCTGGGCGGCTGCGAGACGACGCGGGACTCCGTGAGGGCGATCGAGGACGCGGGCTTCGAGATCGCCTCCCTCGACCGGGGCTTTCAGGCATCGACCGTGCTGACGATCACGGCGGCTCCGTACGTCCTCGGCGTCGCGCGGAACCCCGGAGGCCGAGTGACCGAGGGCGAGGCCTCTTAGCAAGCCAAAGCCGCCTTGGCGAGCACTCCCCATGGGGAGTCTTTCGGTCGTTGCCGACGCTGAATACCTAGACCGATCCTGGTCTTGTCTTCGCTCACGTAGCGTGACATCTTCCACCGACTCATAGCCGCCGCCCGGCAGGGGTCTCGTTGGGGCGGCGGTGTCCGGGGAGATGACACTGCGGCAAGAGCTTCTGCATTGGCGTGCGCGTCGCGCGGGCTGCACGTTGCCTGCGCCCGCTGTCGTGCGCCATGCCACGTGGCAGAAGGCGATCACTCCCCCACGTGGGTTCGCACTGTCTGAACCGGCCGACAAAGGGAGTTCCTCGAGATGCAGCTGATCCGCCTTCGCCTCCTCCTACTCGTCTTGCTCACGTCCATCGGCATCGGTGCGCAGGCGCCCGCCGCCTTCGCGGTCGTCGACGCCGCCGCGCCGCCGGATGCGGTCGACGATGCGGAGACGGTGAGAAGCGGTCACGAGAATTTCCTCGACGTGATGAGCAACGACACCGATCCCGACTTCGATCCCCTCACGATCACGGCGCCGACGCCCGGGATCCCGACAGCGACCGCCCACGGCACGGTCACCTGTGAAGCCTTCAGCGGCTGCTCGTACATCTCGGCGACCGGCTACAGCGGGGCGGACAGCTTCCCCTACACGATCTCGGACGGGACGGGCGGCACGGACACGGCCACCGTCTCGCTCACCGTCTTGGCCAACACGCCCCCGACGGCAATCGACGACACGCTCGAGGCAACGAGCGGCAACCCGAGCTTCGTCCACGTGACCGCAAACGACGACGATCCGGACCAGGAGCACGGGGACTTCCTCACGCTGACGGCGCCGGCGCCGGACGTGGCGATGGACACCGCGAACGGCACGGTCACCTGCGCCGAGTTCGGCCAGTGCGAGTACGTCTCCGACGCGGGCTACGTCGGCCCGGACAGCTTCAACTACACCGTCGCCGACGACTCGGGCGCGAGCGACAGCGGGCAGGTGACGATCACCGTCGCTCCCAATCAGCCGCCGGAGGCAGAAGACGACACCTACGCGCGCGGCGACGACATCACCCTCCAGGTGCTCGCCAACGACTTCGACCCCGAGGACGCCCCGCTCGAGATCAGCACGGTCACGCAGCCCGCGCACGGGACGGCGACCATCACCCTCGAAAAGGACGCGATCGCCTACACGCAGACATCGAACTTCACGGCCACCGACTCTTTCACCTACACGATCTCGGACGGTCAAGGCGGCACGGATACGGCCACGGTCACGCTCCAGCCCTGCCCGGCGCTCGCGCCCGCCATCGATGTCGGCGGCATCGTCACGAGCGAGCGCTGGGTCGCCTGCTCGGCATTGCATGCCAACGGCGCCGTCGGCCCGACGACGACCGTCTTCCCGCCGCAGGGCGGGACGAGTGCCCTGCTCACCTCGGGCAACGTGGCGCTCGCGCCCGGCCCGAACAACTCGAGCGGCGCCGGCTCGGACAACGGGATGGATCTTCGCGGCGCCTTCGACGTCTCCATCCTGCGCCTCGACCTGAGCATTCCGGCGGGCGCGAACTGCCTCTCCTTCGATCTCGCTTTCCAGAGCGAGGAGTTCCCGGAGTTCGTCGGCAGCTTCAACGACGGTTTCCTGGCCGAGCTCGACGCGAGCACCTGGCAGCTCGAGGGCAACGAGATCACCGCTCCCTTGAACTTCGCGTTCGACCCCGCCGGCGAGCTGGTGAGCGTGAACAGCGCCTTCTTCGCGCCCGAGCGGGTGATCACGGAAACCGGGAGCCAGTACGACGGCTCGACGCCGCTCCTGAACGTGCGTACCCCGGTCACGCCTGGGCCGCACGTCCTCTACCTCTCGATCTTCGATGCCGGCGACCACATCCTCGACTCGGCCGCCTTCGTCGACCGCCTCGTCGCCGGCGCCGCCGGACCGGGAGGCTGCGCCGCGGGGGCGAACGAGCCGCCGAACGCGGTCAACGACTCCTTCGCGTTCATGGAAGACGTGCAGGCGACACTGGACGTGCGCGTGAACGACTCCGACCCCGACGGGCATCCGCTCACGATCACGAGCGCCAGCCCGACGGCCGCCGCACGGCACGGTCTCCTGCACGGCCGCAAACTGCACGTACACGCCGGCGCTCAACTACTTCGGGCCCGACTCCTTCACGTACGCGATCTCGGACGGCCACGGCGGCACCGACACGGCGACCGTCTCGATCACGGTCAACCCTCAGAACGATCCGCCGAACGCCGTCGACGACACGCTCACGACCGCCCAAGGCGTACCGGGCTCGGTCAACGTGCTCGCCAACGACTTCGATGTCGACGGCGACACGCCGCTCACGATCCAGAGCTTCACGCAGGGTCTGCACGGCACGGTCACCTGCGCCGGCAGCAGCTGCACGTACACGCCGGCGCCGGGCTACTCCGGCCCCGACTCCTTCACGTACACGATCTCGGACGGCCACGGCGGCACCGACGTCGGAACGGTTGCGGTCACGGTCGCTTCCGGAAACCAGCCGCCGGTCGCCGACGACGACTCGCTCACGACGGCCGAGGACACGTCCGGGCAGGTGAACGTGCTCGACGGAGACACCGACCCCGACGCCGGCGACACGCTGACCGTGACGACGCTCACTCCGAGCGCCGCGCACGGCACCGTCTCCTGCATCGCTGCCGGGGTCTGCACCTACACGCCGGCAGCGAACTACTTCGGGCCCGACTCGTTCACCTACACCGTTTCGGACGGGAACGGCGGCACGGACACGGCGACCGTCAACGTGACGGTCACGCCCGTGAACGACGACCCGAACGCGGTCAACGACTCCCTGACGACGAACGAGGACACGTCCAGCGCTCCACTGAACGTGCTCGCAAACGACACGGACATCGACGGCGGGGCGCTCACTGTCACAACACTGACGCCGACGGCGGGGCACGGCACCGTCTCCTGCACGGTCGCCGGGCTCTGCACGTACACGCCTGCCGCCAACTACAACGGGCCCGACTCGTTCACCTACTCGATCTCGGACGGAAACGGCGGCACGGACACGGCGACCGTGAACGTCACGGTCACCGCGGTCAACGACAACCCGAACGCGGTCAACGACTCGCTGACGACCGACGAGGACACCGCCGGCCAGCTGAACGTGCTCGCCAACGACACCGATGTCGACGGCGACTCGCTCACTGTCACGACCCTGAATCCGACGGCCGCGCACGGAACGGTCTCCTGCACCGCGGCCGGAGTGTGCACCTACACGCCGTCGGCCAACTACCACGGCTCCGACTCCTTCACCTACTCGATCTCGGACGGCCACGGCGGCACGGACACGGCCACCGTCTCGATCACCGTCACGTCCGTGAACGACCAGCCCGATGCGGTCAACGACTCGCTGACGACGATCCAGGACACTGCGTCGGCGCCTCTGAACGTGCTGGCCAACGACACCGACGTCGACGGCGACACGCTCACCGCCGGACTCGTCGCCGGGCCGACGCCGCAGCACGGAAGCGTCGGCTGCTCGGCCACGGGCGTCTGCACGTACTCGCCCAACCCGGGCTACGTCGGTCCCGATTCGTTCACCTACAGCGCATTCGACGGACACGGCGGCACGGACACGGCGATCGTCTCCGTCACCGTCACGCCCGATTCGCCTCCGAACCAGCCGCCGGTCGCAGACGATGAGACGCTGACCACCGCCGAGGACACTGCTGCAGACGTGAACGTGCTCGTGGGCGACGCCGATCCCGACGCAGGTGACACGCTCACGGTCACGAGCGCAAGCCCGGCGGCTGCCCACGGGACGGTCGCCTGCACGACCGCGGGCGTCTGCACCTACACGCCGGCGGCCAACTACAACGGGCCGGACGGCTTCGACTACACCATCTCCGACGGCAAGGGCGGCACCGACACCGGCCACGTGACGATCACGGTCACGCCTGTGAACGACCCGCCCGTCGCCGACGACGAGCTCCTGGTCACGAACGAGGACACCGCCGGCAACGTCAACGTGCTCGCGGGCGATACCGACGTCGACCCCGACCCGCTCGCCGTGACGACGCTCACTCCGAGCGCCGCCCACGGGACCGTCTCCTGCACGGCCGCGGGCGTCTGCACCTACACGCCGGCCGCCAACTACAACGGGCCCGACGGGTTCGACTACACCGTCTCCGACGGGAACGCCACCGACACCGGCCACGTCACGATCACGGTCAACGCCGGTCAACGACCCGCCGGTCGCCGACGACGAGACGCTGACGACGAACGAGGACACGGCGAGCGCACGTCGAACGTGCTCGACGGTGACACCGACATCGACGGAGACCCGCTCGACGGTCACGACGCGCGAGCCCGACGGCAGCGCACGGCACCGTCTCCTGCACGCACGGGCGGGATGCTGCACCTACACGCCGAACGCCGAACTACCACGGGCCCGACTCGTTCACCTACACGATCTCGGACGGAAATGGCGGCACGGACACGGGCACGGTCTACGGTGACGGTCACGCCGGTTGACCGACAACCCGATCGCGAACGACGACTCGTTGACGACGCCAGCGGAAACGGCCAGGAACGTAAACGTGCTCGCCAACGACTCCGACGGCGACGGCGACACGCTCTACCGTCACGACCGCTCACGCCGACGGCGGCGAGCGGCACCGTCGCCTGTCTCGCCACCGGGATGTGCACGTACACGCCCAACCCGGGCTACGTCGGGATCGGACTCGTTCACCTACACGATCTCCGACGGCAACGGCGGCCCGACACGGCCACCGTGCTCGATCACGGTCTCGCGGCTCGAACACGGCGCCGAGCTGCACGAACGTGAAGCCGTCGAAGGCGAAGCTGTGGCCGCCGCGGCACAAGTTCATCCTGATCACGCTCTCGGGGGCGACCGATGCCGACGGCGATCCGCTCACCTGGTCGATCACGAAGGTGACCCAGGACGAGAAGACGGCCAAGGCGATCTCGAAGACGGACAAGGGGCCCGGATGCCCAGCGCGTGGCCGGCAAGCCGAACCAGGTGAAGCTGAAGGCCGAGCGGGTCGCCTCCGGCAACGGGCGCGTCTACCGCATCTTCTTCACCGTCTACCGACGGCCAGGGCGGCAAGTGCACCGGCGTCGAGAAGGTGGGCGTCCCGCGCACGAAGAACGGGACGGCGATCGACAACATGGCCAAGCGCTACAACTCCTTCAACTAGGCCTGCGGGACAGCGGATGTCGCGGGCGGCTCCCAGGAGGGGTCGCCCGCGGCCCTCACGTGCCTCCTTCGCCGAGGGCTGCCTTACGCCCTATCATCGGCCCGATGGAAGGCGAGGGGCGTGTGCTCACGCCGAGGGAGCGGGCGGCCGAGCGGCCCCCCGGCGAGCCGACCTCCCCGGAGCGCGTGGCCTGGATCGTCGGCCTCGAAAGCGATCCGGTTCGGCGCAACCTCCTGATCACCCAGTGCTACCACGACCTTTCGGCGGCGCTCGGGAAACGCCTCGGCGCGGAGCACGCGAACTGGTGCACGTTCGCCACGTGGGCCTCACGCACCGCCGGACGCTTCATCCGCGACGAGGAGGTGCCCGCCGCCTTCCGCGACGTGCTCACCGGCTCGACTCACCTCGACCGCGGGATCGAGCGGGCCAATCTGGCGCTCGGCCGGTTCCACGCCGACGCGGCGATCCCCAAGGACGTCGTCCTCGACATCGCCCGTCGCATCGTCCACGAGGTAGGCGAGCTGATCACGCGGGGGAACCTTGCCGTCTTCAGCGAGCTCGGGCCGGTCTTCTCGCGCGCGATCGCCGCGCTCGACGAGGACGGGGACGGCGCTGCCCTGCGGCGGCTCGGCGAGACCCTGACAGAGGGCTCCAGCGACCGCGGCGGCCAGACGCGGCTTCGCCTCGCCCTCAACGGCTACGCGCGGGCGCGCTCCGAGCCGAGCCCGCACCGGCAGGCGGAGCTCATGCTCCTGGCGAACGCGCGCATCGGCCTGCACGAGCAGATCAGGCTTCAGCCCTTCATCGCCGGCTCGATCGAGGCGCCGGTCCGCCTCGCCCTGCTCGACCCGGCGGACGAGGCCGCGCGCCGCCTCCCGCGAGGGCTGCGGACGCTCTGCCGCGGCGCCCTACGGCTCGCCCTCCGCGACGCATCCAAGGCGGTCGAGCGGCACTGGGAGGAGCTGTGCACGCGCGAGCTCATGACCCTCCAGCTGCCGGGCGAGACGCTCCTCCTCGGCCGGCAGCTCCCAGCCCCGAAGGGGCAGCCGCTCTACCCCGCGCTGCTCGATCCGATCGACGATCCCGAGACGCTGGACTTCCTGCGCCGGCAGGACGCCGACCAGCCGGCGCCCCTGGGCGGCGCGGTCAACTGGACGGAGCTCGCCGACCGGATGCGCTACATCGTCGACCTGTTTCGGTCGCGCCAGCTGGACGCCGCGCTGCAGGGTGGGCCGTTCACGGACGCCCAGCAGCGGCAGTTCAACGCGGGCCTGCCCGTGACGGGACCGCTCTAGTCCGCGCCGCTATCGCGTGTCGTGAACTAGGCGGGCGGGGCGAGCCTGAGACCGCCGCTGCTGCCGCCCGCCTCCAGAACCTCGACCGTGCGTTCGTCGCCCGGGCGGCGCCACGACTCGCCGAGCTTCTCGTCGAGCGTCGCCTCGAGCTGACCCGTCATCGCGAGCTCCTGGACGATGTCCGCGCCGCCGACGAGCTCGCCCGCCACGAAGACCTGCGGGATCGTGGGCCAGTTCGAGAGAGCCGAGAGCTCCTCGCGGATGCTCGGGTCAGGGAGCACGTCGACCGTCGTGAAGCCGGCGCCGACGGAGCGCAGCGCCTGCATCGCGCGGTCCGAGTTCCCGCAGTAGGCCTGCTCGTGCGTCCCCTTGACGAAGGCGACCACGGGCTCCTGCTCGATCGTCTCCTTGATGCGCGCGCGAAGGTCGCTCATGCCTCTCCCCTCGTTGTGATCCGCAACTCGTGAATGGTTCCGTCCTGGAGCGGCTGTGCCAGGGCGTCGTAGACGAGACGGTGCTGCTCGACGAGCGAGAGCCCACCAAACCGTCCGTCCACGACGGTGACGTGGAAGTGGTCTCCCCCGCCGGTCCGGTCGACGACCGCCAGCTCGGCGGCATCCGGAAAGGCCGTGTGGAGGAGCTCCTCGAGCCGCTGGCTCATCGCGATCGAAGATACCAGCCACGAACACCGCTACGATCCCCGGCGAGATGCGTCGTCTCATCGGGGTCACGATCGTCTCGACGCTGTTTGTCCTCGGCACCGCCGGGCAGGCGGCGGCGATTCCCGGCCTGGAGGCAAAGGAGTGGGCCGCGAAGATCGCGCGCCTCGGCGAGCGCCCGGCCGGCGGGCTGAACGAGCGCCGGGCCGCGGAGATCGTCCGCCGGCGCCTGGCCACGCTCGGGTACTCGGTCAACGTCCAGCGCTTCACGCTCCCGAATGGCCGGACCTCGCGGAACGTCGTCGGGCGCACGGCAGGCCCGGTGCGGGTGATCATCGTCGCCCACATGGACGGCGTGCACGGGACGCAGGCCGCGAACGACAACGCCTCGGGCGTCGGCGTGATGCTCACGGTCGCACGGTTCCTCGCCGGCGAGGACGGCGTGCTCGTCGCCGCCATGGGCGCCGAGGAGCGGATGGTGACCGGCTCCTCGTGGCATCTCGGCTCGCGGCGCCTGACCAGCGGCTTCAGTGCCGCGCAGAAGGCGGGCGTCCGCCTTGCGCTCTCGATCGACATGGTCGGCTTCGGGCCCACTCTCAACATCCGGGGGCTCGAGTCGAACGCGAACCGCTCCGCCCGCCGCCTGCTCAACTCCGCCCGCGCCCGCAACATCCGCGCGTCCTATCTCAGGGACACGGGCCAGTCGGACCACGACGACCTCACGCGCGGAGGCATCCCCGCAGCCTGGATCGAATGGCGCTGGGACACGTGCTGGCACCAGCCCTGCGACCGGATCGACAAGGCTCCGCCCGAACAAGCTTCGCGACGCCGGGCGCGTGGTGCTCGGCGCGGCCCGCGCTGTCGTCCAGTGACCCGGCCATAGGCCCCTTCGGGGGAGTCGGGAAGCCCTACCCCGTTCGGGGGACGACAGGCTCACCCTCCTGTGCCGATGATGCGACTGCCGCAATGAACGAAGACGCGCCGCGCATTCCCGAGTTTGGGACAGGCCTCAGGGCCTGGATCAACCGGTCAGACCACGCCCACGTTCGGCTCGAGACGCCCTCGTGCCGCGACCTCCTCCTGCTCTACGTGGACGACGTCGCTGTCGAGCGGCCGACGACCGAGCGCGTGCTCGTGGGCGGCGACCTCGCGAGGCGCGGCGCGCACGGCGCAGCCGCCGCGTAGCGCCATGTCCGGAGGTCTGACCGACAAGCTGAGAGGCTCCCTCGAGGGGTACCTCGCGCGCAGCGCGGCCGAGCTCGACGAGCGCGGCGCGGAGCACGCCGATCGGGTTGCCGAGCTCGAGGCCGCGGCCGCCCAGCTCGAGGAAGCCGAGCGCGAGCTCGACGAGCGGACGCGCCGGCTCGAGGAGCTGGGGCCGATGCCGGCAAGGCTCGGCCGCGCGGTGGAGGAAGTGCTGACGATTCTCGACGCGCGCGCGGGCAAGCTCGCGGACGAGGCCACGGCGCTGCAGACCAAGCTTCGTGAGCTCGCCGAGGCCGACGCCGAGCTGGCGGCGCGCGAGCGGATGTTCACGGAGAAGACCGACCGCCTCCGCGTCGAGCAGCGCCGGCTTGCGGATCGCGAGAAGGAGCTCGCCGAGTATCAGCGCGACCTCCTCGATCCCGACGCGGCTCTCGGCACCCAGTGGGTCGCCCAGCGCGATCGCTCCTTCGCCGAGGCCGAGACCATCCTCGAGGAGCGGCGACGCGAGCTCGACGCCCGCGAGCACGAGCTCGAGGAGCGGCGGGTGCACGACGGCACCGCCTTCCAGCTCCGACAGGAAGAGCTGGACCGTGCCGCGCAGGAGCTGACCGAGCTGCGCGAGCGCCTGGAGCGCCGCGAGCAGGAGCTGAACGCCTACGTCGCGCAGCTCCAGGGCGGCTTCAACCGCGAATAGCTACAACTCCGGGATCGCACGCGTCCTCGCACTGGCCTCGGCCGGGGTGCTCGCCGCCCTGAGCCTGCCCGCGCCCGCCTCGCCCGCGCCCATCGAGGACAAGCGGCTGCGCGGAGTCCACACATGGGCGATGGCCATCGGGAACGGCGCGCTCGCCAATGTCATGCGACGGCCGGGCGCCTTCGACCTCGTCGTCGTCGACGGCGAGGAGATCCGGCGCGCGCAGGTCCTCAAGCTTCGGCGCCACGGCACGCTCGTCCTCGGCTACCTCTCCGTGGGGACGATCGAGAGCTACCGCTGGTGGCACTCCGCCGCCGATCCGTACAAGCTCGAGCTCTGGGGAGACTGGGGCGAGTGGTACGCGGACGTGTCCCGCCTCGGCTTTCGCGACCTGCTCGCGAACCGGGTTGCGCCCGGCATGCTCAACAAGGGGCTCACCGGCCTCTTCCTCGACAACACCGAGATGATCGAGACGCACGCCGCGCAACGAGAGGGGATGCAGCGGCTCGTCCGGCGCCTGGCGCGCCTCGTCCACTCCCGCAACCGGCTCCTCTTCACCCAGAACGGGGAGTCGTCGCTCGGCACGACCTTGCGCTACTACGACGGCTGGAACCGCGAGGACGTGACGTATTCATACGATTTCGATACGGACCGCTACGTTCGGGTAGGCACGGCCGAGCGACGCTCCGCGCTGGCCGCCGTGCGCCGGATTCGGGAGCGCGGCCTCCTCGTCACGACGATCGACTACCTGCCCTCGGGACGCCCCGGAGCCACCGCAGAAGCGCGGCGTAATGCGTGTCGCGCAGGCGCCTTGCCCTATGTGAGCAACATCGGGCTGACCCGCGTTCCGCGGGCCGCCGCCTGCTGAGCGAGACCTTCCGAAACCTCGCCGGGAGGCGACGTCGTGGACCTGGCAAGTCGCGGCAGAACCTAGACTTGCCTGCCTCCGAGATGTAAAGGACGATTTATTACGGCGACGGTTGATGCGGCCGTTTTTTGCAGCCGGCGCTCCGGAGACAATCCAGCGGTAGGAGGGGAAGAGTTGCGGCGTAGTTTTGCTTGTCTCGTTGCGGGACTGGCCCTGTTTCTCGTTCACGCGAGCGGCGCCTGGGCGGCTGATAAGACCCTGGACCTCAAGGTCCTCGTCATCTCGACCGGGCCGGCAAGCACCGATCCGGGGCTCGATCTCATGGACGACCTCCTCAACGAGGTCGGCGTCCCGTACGACGTCCTCGACTCCAGCACCGACGTCCTGACGCCGGGCCAGCTCTCGGCTGGGGACCACGGCTTCTACAACGGCGTCATCCTCACCAACTCAGAGCTTTTCCTGCCCGACGGGACCGGCTCCGGCTTCAACTTCCTCGAGTGGGACGTCCTCCACGCCTTCGAGCGCGACTTCGGCGTGCGCGAGTCCGTCCTCTCGGGCTTCCCGGCGACGAACCCCGGGCTGGGGCTCGACTACGGCATGACCGACATCATCGCCGGCAACGACTTCCAGGGCATCTGGCAGGCGCCGGCGGGCGGCACGGAGCTCTTCGAGTACGTCAACGAGGCGAACCCGCTGCCCATCACGGACTTCGCCTTCGCTGGGCGGCCTTTCGTCATCTACGCCGGCGAGCCGAGGGACACCGGGATCGGCCCCCATGTCGAGCCGCTCCTCAACTGGCGCGACGACCTGTCGAAGACGTTCGTCTCCTACCTCCGCTACGACGACGGCCGTGAGGTGCTCCTCTCGACGATCTCGAACGCGTGGTTCCTCATCCACTCGCAAGTGCTCGCGTACGAGTTCCTCAACTTCGCTACGAAAGGCGTCTTCATCGGCTCGCGCGAGGTCTACCTCGAGTCGCACGTGGACGACCTCTTCCTCGAGAACGAGCTGTGGGACCCGACCACCAACAGGGCGGACCTGAGCCGGACCTTCCGGATGGACGCCGCCGCCGTGCAGAACACGCGCGCGTCCGTCGACGCGCTGCGCTCGAGTCACTCCACGGCCTCGAGCTTCAAGGTCGACTTCGCCTTCAACGGCTCCGGCGCGGTGCCGACCTTCCGCGCGCGGCCCGACGCGCTCCTCAACTCGGTCGCCGACACGTCCGTGCGGCAGAACGACCCGAACGAGAACTTCGGGACGAGGATCGAGGGCGAGGTGCGGACCCGCACCGGGGACTCCAAGCGGACGTTCCTGCGCTTCGACGTGGCCGGCCTTGCCGGCTCGAGGGCGGAGAAGGCGACGCTGACGCTCTTCACGGACGGCAGCGACGAGATCAACGCCAAGATCTGCCCCGTCACCAACTCGTGGGACGAGGGCCGCGGCGGCTCACTGAACGCAACGTGGGTCAACCGCAAGACCGGGATCCGCTGGACGGCTTCGGGCGGCGACTTCAACGCGTCGGCCTGCGTGCCCTTCCGGCTCCGCAACGAGCGCTACGTCGCGGTCGACATCACGCCGATCGTGGCAGGCTGGCTCGCCGGCGCCCCGAACAACGGGCTGATCATCGTCGGCACCACCTCCGGCTACGGCGAAGTGAGCCTGCGCGAAGACTCGACGAGCAAGCGCCCGAGCCTGCTCGTCAAGTTCGCTCCCGAGATCATCGACGACCCCACCGAGACCGCTGCGATCGACCGGCGCCCCGTCGCCGACACGTTCCTGCGCCAGCAGGAGTCGATCTCGAACTTCGGCAACCGCACGAAGGGCGAGGTCAGGGTGCGGACAGGCGAGAGCAGGCGAACCCTGATGCGCTTCGACCTCACGGGCGTGCCCACCCCGGCCACGAACGCCACGCTCACGCTCTGGACCGAGGGCATCGAGGAGCCGAACGCGAAGATCTGCCGCGTCACGAACAGCTGGGACGAGGGCAACGGCTCCACCCTCTCGGGCGCCACCTGGCTCACGCGCAGGTCGTTCACTCAGTGGTCGGCGAGCGGCGGCGACTACAGCTCCTCGAGCTGCGTCGCGTTCCGCCTGCGCAACCAGAGCTACGTCTCGGTCGACGTGACGGCAATCGTCAACTCGTGGCTGAGCGGCGCGAGCGCCAACAACGGCTTCATCATCATCGGGACGACCTCGGGCTTCGGGACCGTTGGGCTCCGCGAGGAGACCACGTCGAAGCGCCCGCTGCTGCGGATCAGCGGCGGCAACGCCAGCCTCGACGAGCTGACGACCGGAATCGTCCAGGAGAAGGACGCCTTCCGCTTCATCAACCACACCTACACGCATGAGGACATGGACGCGGGCGCGGGGCTCGCGGACTACGACTTCTCGCGAAGCGAGATCGTCCAGAACCGCGACACGTGGACGCGGCTCGGCCTGCCCGAAAAGGCGCAGAACGACTCCGTCCTGATCACCGGTGAGCACTCCGGCCTGCGCGATCGGCGCGGCAACGAGGACCCGATCGACGACATCAACTATCCCGCCGGGATCAACACGCAGCTGATGCAGGCGGCGCAGGACGCGGGCGTCCGCTACCTCGCCTCCGACGCATCGCACCCGACGCAGGCGGCCGAGCAGGTCGTGCCGGGCTTCAACCTCATGCTGCTCCCGCGCTACCCGACGGCCGTGTTCTACAACGCGACGACCCCGGCCGAGAACACCGATGAGTACAACTACCTCTTCAACGAGCGGTTCCTCGAGGCCGGGCAGGATCCCTGCACGATCCCCGGGGCGATCTGCACGCCGCGGACGTACGAGCAGATCCTCGCGGCGGAGGCCGACACGACGCTGCGGCACATGCTGAGCTACAAGGCCTGGCCGCACTTCTTCCACCAGTCCAACCTCCGTAACTACGACGGCACCGGCTCGACGCTGCTGTTCGACTGGCTCGACTCCGTGTTCGACCGGTACGAGGCGCTGATGGTCCTCCCGATCCGGAGCCTCCCCTACTACGAGATCGGCAAGCGCACCGAGCAGCGCCTGCACGCCCGTGGCGCTGGTGTCCGCGGGACGATCAACCTGAACACGAACGTCGTCACGCTCCTCTCCGACACCCCGGCGACCGCCTCGGTCACCGGTCTCGCCGGCGGGCAGCTGTACGGCGGTCAGAGCATTCGGTCCGTGGCCTTCGGCCCCGCCGCTCAGGCCTTCGCGGTCGAGCGGTCACTGGGTCAGTAGCCACCGCGGGGGGACAGCGCGTGCGCGTCGCACTGGTCACCGAGGGCACCTACCCCTTCGAGAGGGGCGGGGTCGCGACGTGGTGCGAGCAGCTGATCACAGGGCTGCCCGACCACGAGTTCGACGTCGTCGCCATCGTCGCACACCCGTTCCAGCGCGCGGCGTACACGCTCCCGGAGAACGTGCGGAGGATGCGCCCCGTCCCACTCTGGGGGATCCTCTCGTACGTCGACGAGCGGCTCGACCTGACGGGCAAGGAGCGCCGGGCCCGGCGGCGGCGCACGGACGCTGCCGAGGTCGCAGCGGCGTTCGTTCCGGCCTGGGCGCGCCTGACGCGCGAGATGCTGAGCGCCGAGCCGTCGCCCGACGAGCTGCTCGACACCTTCCTCGAGCTCGCCGACTTCCTCGAGAGCCACGACCCTGACAAGACGTTCGCGTGCAAGGCGGTCTGGCAGGCCTTCGCCGACGAGTGGTGGGCGAACGCCCCCGCGCACGCCCGCCCGACGATGCGAGACGTGATCGAGGTTCTGCACGTCCTGCGGCGCCTGCTCTCCGTGCTGGCGCTGCCGCCGCTCGAGGCCGACATCGTGCACGGCACCGCCGCGGGCGTCTCCTCGCTCCTCGGCATCGTCACCAAGGCACGCAAGGGGACGCGCTTCGTCCTGACCGAGCACGGAGTCTTCGTCCGCGAGGCATTCATCGCCCAGGCGAAGCCGTCCGTGTCGAGCGCGGTGCGCCACCTGCTCGGCCGCTTCGCGGTCGGGACCGCGATGGCCGCGTTCAAGGCCGCCGACGAGGTGCTGCCCGTCGCCGAGTTCAACAAGCGCTGGGAGGTCGCGCTGGCGACCGATCCGGCGAAGATCCGCGTGGTCTACAACGGCGTCGACCCCGTCACGCACCGCCCCTCGCCCTTCCCGACCGGCCGTCCCACGCTGGTCTCGGTCGGCCGGATCGACCCGCTCAAGGACCTGGGGACGATGATCGAGGCCGCCGCGGTCGTGCACGCCGAGCGGCCCGACGTCCTCGTGGACATCTACGGGCCCGTCCCGAACGGCAACGAGGCCTACTACCAGGAGCTGCTCGCGCTGCGGGAAGAGCTCGGCCTCGAGGAGACGGTGCGCTTCATGGGCCCGACGACCGACGTCGCGGCCGCCTACGGGACCGGTCACATCGTCCTCGTCACGTCGATCTCGGAGGGCTTCCCGTTCGCGGTCGTCGAGGCGATGATGAACGCGCGACCCGTGGTCGCCACAGGCATCGGCGGCATTCCCGAAGCACTCGGGGACACCGGACTGATCGTCGAGGCGCGCAGCCCCGACCAGGTCGGGCTCGCCTGCCTCGGGCTTCTGCGCGACCTCGAGAAGGCCGAGCAGCTCGGCGTCGACGCCCGCGCCCGCGCGCTCGACAACTTCACGATGGCGCGCTTCCTCTTCTCCTACCGGCAGATCTACGCGAGGGCGCGGGTATGACCCCGAGCGAAGCACTCGCCCGCGTCGTCAGCCTGAGCCGGGCCGAGGGGCCCTCGCCCGGCCTGCCGCGCTTCGACCCCGAGCACGAGGCGCTCGCCGAGACGGCGACCGACGCGCTCGAGCTCGCCGCCCTCCTCGAGGCCGGCGGGATCACCGACCGGCGTGTCCAGGAGGACTACGGCTACGAGAACGTCTTCGCGTACGCGCGAGAGCTGTTCGCCGAGACCGAGCGCCGCGCGACGGTCGCCGTGCGGCCCGAGTCCGACATCACGTTTACCCCCGCGCGCTCGACCGCTCGCCTCGCCCCCATCCTGACCGTGCTCTTCCTCCAGGCGATCCTCGGCGACCAGCTGGCGAACCTGAGCCGGGGCGAGCTGGCGGCGGCACTCGTCATCCCGATGCTCGGCAGCGCCGTCGTGCTCGCGCCCGCGGGCTATCTGGGCAGCCGCTATGTCGTCTGCGGCTACATGCGCCCCGGTGCGGTCGCGGCCCTGCGGCTCCTCTGGGTCGGCACCGCGCTGCTCGCGCTCGCGGTGGTCGGCGGGACGATCGCGGCCTCCGGGCTCGGCATGCTCGGCTCCGAATGGGGCTTCGCCACGGTGGGGCTCGTGTCGGCAGCGCTCTGGGCACTCGTCAGCCTGCTCCTGACGCTGGAGAAGGAGCTGCACGTCCACGGTGCGGTGATCGCGGCGCTCGGCGTCGGGATCCTCGTGACGTCGTTCACCGGCGTGACCGTCGGCACGGCGGCGGGCGCAGTCGCCTTCGCCGCCTGCGGCACGTTCGCGGTCGCGATCGCGCTCCTGCGCAGCCCGCCGATGTCGACCCGTGTGCCTCCCCTGCGCCGGCAGATGCGGAGCCTCTTCCCGGCGGCGTTCTACGGTGTTCTCGGTCCCGTGATCGTGCTCGCCGACTGGCCCGCCGCCCACCTGCTGGGCGTCGACCGCACCGGCCTGCTCGCGCTGACGACCGCGGCCACCTTCGCGGTCGTCGCCGCCGTCCTCTTTTACGAGCTCTCGCTCGCCAGGCTCCAGCGCAACGCCGAAGAGGTCCTGGCCGACACGAACGTCGACTCCGAGGACACGCTGACCGCGTGGACGGGCTCGGAGCTCGGCCTGCGGCGGCGTGTTGCCATCGTCGGCGTGGTCGGAGTTGTCGCCATCGTCGTCGGTATCGCAGCCCTGCTCGCCGGTTACACCGGGAGCCTCAGCTGGGACGACGCGGGCTTCCTGGCGATGAGCGTCGCCGGGTATGCGGCGGTTGGCGTCCTGCACGGTGAGCTGCTCGTCCTCGTCTGGCTCGGGCGGCCGGGCCCCGCCGTGGGGATCCAGGCGGTCGTCGCGGCCTTCGCGGTCGGCGCCTCGTTCCCGCTCACCGCGCTGCTCGGCGTGTGGGCGGGCCCCGCCGTCTTCCTGATCATCTGCCCGGTCGGCATCGCGCTCACCCGTGTTGTCACGACGCGGGCGGTTAGGGACGGCGCGTACTCGTTCTACCGCGCGGCCTTCTAAGGTACGCGGGGATGCCCCCCGCTCCGCTGCCGGATGAACTTCAGGCCTTCATCGCGAAGCCGCGCCGTGCGGTCGTCGGCACGGTCCGCGCGGACTCGGCGCCCATCACGACGCCCTGTTGGTATGGCATCGACGCGGAGGGACGGATCTTCGTCTCGATGGGCGACGACAGCCATCGACTACGCCACCTCCAGGCGAACCCCCGCGTGGCGCTCACCGTGCTCGGCGACAACTGGTACTCGCACGTGTCCATCGTCGGCCGCGCCGTCGAGTTCCGGCCGGATCCCGACCTGGCCGACATCGACGCGCTCTCACAGCACTACGTAGGCGGGCCCTACGATGACCGCGACTACCGCGGCGTGACAGCGTTCATCGAGATCGAGCACTGGCACACGTGGGGCGACCCGGCCGCCGAGGCCTGACGGGCCGCGCCTAGCGCTGACTGCAGGGGCCGAGCCTGAACGAGCCGCCCGAGCCGGTGCCCAGGATGCAGATCCACTCGCCGTCGTCGGTCGGCTCGTCGTAGCGGCCCTGGAAGGACGGGCCCTTCGGGGCCGGCGACAGGTCGCAGTACGCCCCAGCAAGGATGCACTCCTGGGAGCCCCAGCGCCCGGGGAAGGCGTTCCAGGACGCGTCGTTTCCGTCCTCGTCGATCGGCAATGGCTTGAGGCAGCCGTCGCAGGCGAGGTTGTGCGCCCACGGGATCCCTCCGTCGTAGCGGGCCTCGGGCAGCGACCCCACCTCCTGCCTGCAGTTGCCGAAGCACGCGTCGGGATACGAGGCATGGCTGTTGCGTGCGACGAACGCGACGGGGCGAACGCCGTTGTTCTCGACCGTCGGGAGCACGACCTCGTTCCAGACCACCGCGAGCGCTCTCGCCTGCGGCGTTGGCAGGTTCCCCCAAACAGGCTCGAGCGTCTTCGCCCAGGAGTACGAGAGCAGGTGGGCATGCTGCGCGTAGCGCACAGAGGTCGGGCCGAGGAGCTCTCCGCCCACGTCGACGCAGGTCTCGGACTCCTCCTCGCACGGCGCCACGACGACGGTCATTCCCTCCCAGTCCCCGGCATGCTCCTGACACGTGAACGGCGGCGTCCTGAAGCCGGGCCCGCAGAAGACCTTGTCGGCCACCGGCGAGGGGTTTCGCGAGTAGAACCACCAGTAGTCGAGGAAGCGCCGGTCCCCGTCGCGGGTGACGTGGTAGTAGTAGGCGCTCTCGTCACCGCCGCCGCGCGGCGGCGGAGCGGACTCGTCGAAGTCGAGGTAGTCGAACGTCATGTCGATCTCCTCGGCGCTGTTGACGTCCGGGCAGCGGTCCACAACGAGGTACTTCCGGCACTGGTCGACTCGGTCGTCCTCGATCGCCTCGTCGATGTCGAGCGGATACCGGGTCTCGCCGGAGTCGAAGAAGAGCAGCGGCCGGAAGGTCATGGCGAGCTGGGCATCCGAGCCCTCGGCCGCCGCCCGTGGGACAGGAGCGGCCTCGGGCACGAGGTTCGAAGGCGTGAACGGCTTCTGGATGAACAGGACAACGAGCAGGAGACCGACCGCCACGAACGCGGCCGGCCAGAGCGGCGGGACCGACTCCTTCCGCAGCTTGCGGACGATCGCCACGACGAGCCAGGCGAGGAACGCGCCACCGATGATGAGCGCGCCGGCAAGCTGGTTGACGAGCGCGATGGGAATGCCGACGAGCACCACGAGCGTCGCCGCAAGTGCCCTCGTGAGGACGAACCTATCGTCCCGGTGGAACCACGACAGCTGGAGTCTCCGGAGGGTCCAGAGGGCGAGCGTCATGATCACGATCGCGAAGACGAGATCCCCCCACAGCCCGCCTCCGCGCAGGAGCCAGTTGATGAGGATCAGGAAGCCGAGCGCGAGCAGAAGGACGGCGACGAACGCGAGGACGCGCAGCGTCAGCCCCTTGTCCGGAAGGTCCCGGAGCCAGGTCTCGAACGCGTCCCGCTTCGCCTTGATCCACCTGATCAGCCTCATCTAGGGAAGTCTCGTTTCGCGGGCGGACGACGGCACGGGCGACGTAAGCGCGGGCGGGCTCGAGGAAGATCAGCTGCTCGGCGACGATCCCGAGCCACGGCCTCCTCGTGCCGAGTGTGACCAGCGGTCTGTTCCAAGTCAATCGTCGGTCGGGAGAGAGGCCGGGCGGTGCCGCTTCCAGGTCATCCCGGCGAGCAGGCCGATCGCCAACGTGGGCACGATCGTCATGAAGCGATAGACGAGCACCGCCGCGACGACCTCCACCTGGTCGCCTCCGAAGCGCACGAGAGCGGCCGTGAGCCCGAGCTCGACGACACCGAGCCCGCCCGGCGTGATCGGGATCGAACCGAGGAGACGTACGAGCGCCCAGGCGGCAAAGGCCTCGACCACGCTCACCTCGCCTCCGGAGACGCCGAGAACGCGGAGTGAGACGAGCAGGACGAGAAAGACGGTGAGCTGCCCGGCGAGCGTGGCGAGCGTGAGCACGTGCCAGCGGCCTCTGAGGAGCAGGTTCGTCCGGCTGCGAAAGCGGACGAATGACTCTCCGTCCCAGCGCACGGGCTCCCGTCGGATCAACCGGAGCCCCCGGGAGACGATCCGGGCCGCGAGGTCACCGACCCGGCGGGCGAGCCTGGGACTGCTCAGGCCGGCCGCGAAGCCCGCCACGACGACGATCAGGATCGCGAGGCCGACCACGGCGACCGTGTCGAGGGCGGCGTGACCGTCGCCGCTCAGGGCCAGGAGCGCGAGCGCGACCGTCGGGAAGGCCAGCATCGCGAGCTGGTTCCAGACGCCGGTCACCGCCACTGCCAGACCCACCGCCGAGCTCGCGAAGCCCCAGGCGCGGAGCATCGCGAACGACAGCGCCATCCCGACGGCGATTCCCGCGGGAGCGACGTAGGTCGATGCCGTCGAAGCCTGGGTGACGACGAACGCCTGGCGGAAGCGAAGGCCCGGCAGTGCCGCCATCCAGGGCGGCGCGAACGTTGCGAGGTTCAGCAGCGTTGCTCCGACCAGGAGAGCGACGTCCGTCCACGAGAGCGTCTTGACGACGCCCCAGACATCCCGGTAGTCGGCGATGCGCGGGAGGACGAAGAAGAAGGTCGCTACGACGACGGCGACAGCGACGCCGCCGCCGAGCACGTGCCGCTTCGAAACTCTCCGTCGGCGATCGGCGCCCATCCGCCGGATTGTGAGCGACCGGCGTCGTCTCTGTGCTGAGCGGCGACCGACCACCGTTCACTTGACTCGACTAACGCTCGCAAGGTACTATGCATTACATGGAACCTGTTCAGACACGCAAGTCCCTCTCCCAGCTGCGTCGCGGCACGGTCGAGTACTGCGTGCTCGCGCTCCTGCGCGGCGGCCCTCGCTACGGTTTCGAGCTCGTTCGCGAGCTGTCCGAGGTGGACGGGCTCGTCACGAGCGAGGGGACGATCTACCCGCTGCTGACGCGCCTGCGGAAGGAGCAGCTCGTGACGACGTTCTGGCGCGAGTCCGAGTCGGGCCCCCCACGGCGCTACTACGAGCTCACCGACGAGGGCCGGGAGGCGCTCGACGACTTCGCGAAGGAATGGGCCCGGTTCCGTAACTCAGTCGATGCGATCCTGACGAGGGAGGAAGGATGACCACCATGCAGGCAGACCGGCTTGTCGACGACTACCTGAGCCGGCTCGAAGAGGCCGCTGCGCACCTGCAGCGATCACGACGCACAGAGCTGATCGCGGAAATCCGGGAGCACATCGAGGCGGCGCTGCGCGAGGAGGACGCTGCCGGCGAGGTCGCAGTCCGCAACGTGCTCGAACGGCTAGGGCCGCCGGAGGAAATCGTCGAGGCCGCCGAGCCCGCGCCGGAGGCCGAGCAGCGGCCCACGGGCAAGCTCGAGGTGGCCGCAATGATCACGCTCGTCGTCCCGTTCATCGGCTGGCTCTTCGGCATCGCGATGGTTCTGATCTCGAAGGCGTGGTCGAACCGCGAGAAGACCATCGGAACGGCGCTCGCGTTGCTTGCGGTGGTTCCGTTTCTCACGCTCGCGATCGTCGACAGTTACTCGGAAAGCACGTCCACCACGTTCGAAACGATCCTCTTCGTCCTGTGGGTGATCGGCGGCTTGCCGAGCGCCGTCTACCTGGGCTTGCGGCTTCGGCGAACCGGCTAGGCAAACGTTAGGCGATACCTTCGGTCGTCCACTGCGGCCGGAGGCCGCGCCAACTGCGATTCGGGAGGCTCGACATGGATCCGTTCATCGGTGAGATCCGACTGGTTCCTTTCAACTTCGCTCCCCGAGGCTGGGCGCTCTGCGCGGGGCAAATGTTGCCGATCAGCCAGAACCAGGCGCTCTTCTCTCTGCTCGGCACGTCGTACGGCGGAGACGGACGGACGACGTTCGCCCTCCCTGACCTACGCGGACGCATTCCGGTCGGCGCCGGCCAGCCGCCCGCCGGATCGAGCTACGAGCTCGGCGCGACGGGCGGGCAGGAGACGGTCAAGCTGACGACGGGCCAGCTCCCAGGACACGCCCACGCCGTACACGCGAGCAGCGCAGCCGGCACGACGAAGAACCCGACGGCGGCGTTCCCGGCGGCCGGAGGCGCGTACGCCGCGCAGCAAAACGCACGTATGAAGGCGACGATGATCGGCCGGACGGGCGGCGGCCAGGAGCACGAGAACCGGCAGCCCTATCTGAGCCTGAACTACATCATCGCGCTCGAGGGGATCTACCCGGCGCGGAGCTGACCGGCGAGCTCGGATTCAGGGTCTACGCGCGCCTGAATCAACTTGCGCGCGCTTCGGAAGGCCGGCCATGTCGGGCAGCGGCGACGGCTTCGAGACGCGTGTTCACTCCGAGGGCTCGCAGCAGGTGGCGGACATGGTTCCGGACGGTCTCCGGGCTCAGGTGGAGCTCCTGCGCGATCTGCTTCGTCGAGAGTCCCTGCTCGAGGAGATGCAGCACCTCGGCCTGACGGGGCGTCAGGTGTGCGGGCGGCGTGCTCGCGTCCGCGTCGAGCGGGCCGGTCAGCAGCCCGAAGACGCCGACCACGCGTTTGCCGTCCATCAGCGGCACGGCGCTGACCTCCAGCGCGACGCGGGCTCCGTCGGTCGAGACGAGGACTCCGCTCGTCTCGGTCGCCGCGGTCGTGCCGAGCACCTTGCGGGCGAAGAGCTCCCGCGCCCGCGCCCGGTCCTCCGGGCCGACAACCGACGTGAAGTGGCGGCCGCGGACGTCGCCGAGGAGGCGCTCAGCCGCGGGGTTGATCCAACGGATGACCCCCTCCGTGTCGAGGACGTAGCTCGGGACTGGGATGCCGGTGAGCGCCTGCTCGACGTCGCCGCCGACCGCTAGCCCGTCTGCGGTTGAAGCCATTCCGAGAGTGTGGCCGATCGACAACGTCTTGTCACCCGTCGCCGAAACGGAGAAGGGCGCCGTCGCCGGCGCCCTTCGCGTTCAGGTGGAGCTGGTGTTGCGCTAGCTGTGGATCTAGCAGTCCTGATGCGTGCCCGAGCCGCACTGGGACGCTGGCACCGTGGACACGAGTCGCCCAGGGCCGTCGACACTCGGTTGTTGTAGTAGTCGAACTCACGGCGTTGTCGCCGAACTGGACGATCCAGCCGTCCACGTTGACGCCGCCACGGGGAATTCGCTCCAGCTCCCGAAGCCGGCATCGCGGCGTCGGGGACGTAGTCGAAGACCGGGCGTAGTGTTGCGGACTGTTCTGCGTCCACACGCGGCCCAGCACCGCTCGCCACCGGAGTGGCGAACGTAGTTGGTCGTTCGCAGCCGGGATGCCTGGCGCACGCCGCGGATGCGTGCTCGAACGTGCCGTTGGCGTCGTAGCGTAGTCACGAGGTAGCCGGTGGCGTCGAAGGCGCTCGACGGCCTGTAGTGGCCGGTCGGAGCGGTCGTCGCCCTACACCTCCTGGCGTCGCCGTGGCACAACCGTTGTCGGGCTTATTGCTGAGGTGGACGGGGCCGAAGCTGCCGACGGTCGCGCCGGCGTCGCCCTTGTCGCCCTTGGCGCCCCTGGCGCCCTTGGACCTGCACGCCCTTCGACCCCTTCTGGCCCTTCAGCGCGGTGCGCGCCTTGGACGAGAGATCGATGATGTCGATGACGCCGCTCTTGATCTGGCCGGACGACGTGATCAGGTGGTGGTTGGCGGCGAATGCGCCGGAGGTGATCGCGAGCACTGCGGCGAGCGCGGCGATCAGGGTGATTCCCTTTTTCAAGATCGTTCCTCTCTTCTCCCCAGGCCCTCATCAGCGACAAGCGGGAGCGGCGTTAGCCTGGGATTGTCACGCTGCTCTCCGCAAAGACCATCGGGCTACCCCGGCGGAGCCACATGACACGATCGTGTCGGTTTTCCGGGCGAGGCAGCCTGGACCGCTGTCGCGTTGGGACTTCTCGTCGAGAAGCGGACGGCACGGGGCTCGAACCCGCGACCCTCGGCTTGGGAAGCGGCAGGCGACCGCGCGGAATTGACCCGATCGTGTCCTAGTGGGCGAGGTGACGGAAGACGACGCTATTAGGGAGGCGATCACATGATTGCCCGCAAAAAGGGAGAGAAATGAAGAAGTACTTCATCGTCACTGGAGCGCTCGCCGCGCTGGTCGTTCCGTCCGCCGCGTTGGCAGCCCCGGTCGATCCGGCCGACGGCTACATCTGGAACGAGTCGGCTCTGGAGCAGAAGCAGGGCAACCTCGTCGGCGAGTACACCTCGCAGGTCACGCACAACGGTCGCTGGGTGCAGGACCAGATCGCTGACAAGGGTGGCCGCAGCGCGGTCGTCCAGAGCGTCCTCGTGCTCGACGGCCTGGGTCGTCTCGCCAAGTAGTAGGTACCAGGTTCTCCGCGCAGCGCCTGCTGCGCGCTCGGTTCCCCATCCGGAGCCGAGCGCGGAACGGGTACGCCGTTCCACATGAGGGGAGACAGATGAAGAAGTACCTTTCCATCGCGGCAGCGCTGATCGTCATGGTCGGCGTCGTCGCCACAACCGGCACAGCCGGTACGTCCTCCGAGGAGCCCTGCGAGCCGCAGGACGCCCGGACGGAAACCACCGGCTGGGTGCTCGAGTCACCGGGCGCCGGCTGGAACCAGGTCGACGAGAAGACAGTCGTCGACGAGGAGGCCTGGACCGAGACCGTGAGCGAGTCTCACTGGCAGCGGTACTCGTGGACGGGTGGCCCTCATGTCGAGGACAGCCCGCCTTCGTTCCCGTCTGACGACTGGCAGTCGAACGTGCAGGGTGACCCGCACCGCATCGGTGCCGCGGGCGCGTACTACGTCTCGCACGGCAACTCCGGTCGAGGCGACTGGTTCTACCTCGAGTGGGTCGAGGGCGAGACGGTCGATCACGAAGCCGTCACCCACGAGGAGTTCAGGTTCGCGTTCGACCACCCCGCCGTGGACTGCCCCGGCGAGGAGCTCGTGGAGACCTCGGCCTCGGTCGAGCCTCTGCAGTCGTCCTGCGAGAACGCAGGCGAGATCGGGCTCCTCCTCGGCAACGAGGACGCGGTTGACTACTCGATCGAGGGCAACATCGCCCCCGGCTCGACCGTCAGCGTCACGGCCTCCGCCAAGGCGGGCTTCGAGCTCATCGGCGACGACGAGTGGGAGATCACTTTCGACTCGTTCGACCCGTCCACCTGCGAAAAGGATCCCAACGATCCGATTCCCGGATCGGGCGTGAACCCGGCCCTAACCTCCGGCGGTAGCGGGAGCGGTAGCGGGAGCTCCTCGAGCTCCGCGAGCTCCGGCCCGCAGGTCAAGGCGGCCACCACCTCCGACGCGCCGACCGGCAGCACCCTGCCGTTCTCGCTGTAGGCCGATGCTGGCTGAGCTGATTTTGGGGGTGGCCTTCACGGTCACCCCCGCAGCTCCACCCCCGATCGACGTAACGCCACCGCCCACCGGCGCGGCGTACGGGACGATCGCCATCCCGGCGATCGGAATCCGGGCCCCGATCCGCCAGCTACCACCGCGCGGGCCGGGCACACGAGTTTTGGATCGAGGAGTGGGCCACCTGCCGAGCACCTACGGCCCCGGCATGGGCGGCAACATCGCCCTGTTCGGCCACCGCGTCACTCCGACCTTGGGACGGGCGCACGGCCCCTTCCGCTACATCAACCGGCTGCGCCGGGGCGACCGGATCATCGTGCGCATGCCCTACGGCCGCTACGTCTACCGCGTCCGCGGCCACAAGGTCGTCCGGGCGAACGCCTGGTCGACATTTCGTCCCACGCTCGGCGAAGACGTTCTGCTGCTGGCTGCCTGCCACCCTCCAGGGTCGTCCGCGTACCGCTACGTCGTGACAGCCGAGCTGCGCTAAGTTCACCTTCTTCCGCACTGAAGGGGCTCATTGCGTCACCGGCGGCCACGGCCACTCGCGAGATCGAAGGGGCGCCTCTCCCTCGCTAAGGTTGAATCCGCTAGCCGATCTGCTCTGCCAGCCCGACGAGGATGCCCTCGGGGCCTCGGACGTAGCAGAGCCGATACGTGTCTTCGTACTGGACTACTTCGTCGACGAGCTGCGCGCCGTGCTTCCGGAGCCGGGCGAGCGTATCGTCGAGGTCGTCCACGGCGAACATGACACGCAGATAGCCGAGCGCGTTCACCGGGGCGTTTCGGTGATCGGCAACCACGGGCGGCGTGAGAAAGCGCGAGAGTTCGATCCGGCCGTGGCCGTCCGGCATACGCATCATGGCGGTCTCGACGCGCTGGTCGCGCAGTCCAGTGACGCGCCCTGACCAGTCCCCTTCGATCATCGCTCGACCTTCGAGCTCGAGGCCCAGCTCGGCGAAGAAAGAGATAGCGGTATCGAGGGATTCCACCACGATCCCGACGTTGTCCATGCGTTGAAGCGTCACGCGGCCCCCTCTAGTCGTGTTGTCGCCTGGAGACGCAAACCCGACGAGCGTACCGGCCGATGGTTGCGCCGTCGGCGCCGAGCACAACATCCCCGAGGACTGGCCGGCCGCGTTCGCCCTCTGGATCGCCGAAATCACCGGCGGGTCGGTGCCACGGTTCGAGAAGGTGAGCCGGAAGCGCCGGCGGACCGAGTCGCGATCGAGAGCGACCTCTAGGGCTGCCGCAAGTCGGCCTACGCCCGCCCGGTGGTCCTCGGTGCCGGCTGAGCGGAGCTGGGATTGAAACCGAACGATTCACGGAGTAGCGTCTCGCGCTCGATGGCGACCCGCGCCCGCGCATTCGACTTCCACGAGATTCTCGGCTCCCGGACCCGCCCGACGGCGAGCGACTGGGCGGGAGTGCTCGCGGACCTGCCGCTCTTTGCGCGCATCGGCAAGCGTCGTCTGCGGAAGATTGCGTCCCTGGCGCAGATTCAGGAGTTCTCGCCCGGCGCCATCGTCGTCGAGAGCGGCCAGCCCTCTGACGCCTTCTACCTGATCCTCAGCGGCCGCGCGAAGCTGCTCGGCAAGTCTCGCCGCACGCTGGGGGTCGGCGACTACTTCGGCGAAATGGGGCTGATCGACGGCGAGCCGCGCTCTGCAACGATCGCCGCCGAAGGCGATCTCCAGGCGATGAAGCTTCCCCGCCGGCCATTTCTCAAGCTCCTCAACCAGGAGCCCCAGATCGCGCTGTCGATGATGGCCGAGCTTGCGGCTCGAATCCGAAGCCTCGAAAGGCGCCCCACTCTCTGAAGCGAGCCGGCCAGTGGCCCCGACTGGGCGTGAACCGGCATCAGCTGCCGTCGAAGGCCCGGACGCGGGCCGCAAGGTGACCCTAGGACTACCCTGCCAAGGCCGAGCCCGCGACTTGGCGGCGAACTCGCCTAGATGTCTCTTTCGGCCGGTTACTGCCCGCCAGCAACGCTGATCGCGCCAGCTGGGGGCTGAGCCAGATCGGTGGTTCGCACGATCTCCTTGCCGAACGGAACCAAAGCGGCGCCCGCCATCTTGAAATCGGCTACGCCTAGGGGGATACCGATGATCGTGATGCAGAGAAGGATGCCCGTCAGCAGATGGGCGAGCGCGAGCCACCATCCCGCAAGGATGAACCAGAGGACGTTGGCGACGACACTCAACCCCTTCAGCCGCGTAGGGCTCGGGACAAGCACACGACCGAACGGCCAGAGGGCATAGCCGGCCAGCTTGAACGACTGCACCCCGAAGGGGATGCCGATGATCGTGATGCAGAGGATGAGCCCAGCAAGCACGTAGGCAAGCGCGAGCCAAAGGCCGGCTAGGACGAGCCAAAGGATGTTCAGAAGGGTCCGCATCTAGGGGAGCTTCGCGCATTCGTCGCGGCGGTGTCGCGCAGCCGAGCCGACAGGTTCCGCGAAGTAATCGCCGGGGCGTAGGACCGAAAGGCCATGGCCCTGACCTACGCCCCGGCGACGATGATCAGACGAACTCGATGCCGTAGTTCGCGGCGGTGGCGACGTAGCGCGCGGCGACTTCCTCGACGTTGTCGGGCACGTCCTCGGCGCGCACCTCGTTCGGCGCGGCGTCGAGGATCTCCGCGAACCAGCGATCGATGCCCGCCGGCGTGAAGGTCAGCACCAACTTGGCCGTCTCGGTGCCGATGTTCAGGAAGCGGTGGACCGTTCCGCGGGGGACGTTGACGAAGTCTCCGGGGCCGGCGAGGATCGTCTTCTCGCCCAGCAGGAACTCGATCTCTCCCTCGAGCAGGTAGAAGGTCTCGTCCTCGCGGCTGTGGATGTGCGACGGCGGGCCTCCGCCCGGGGGCACGAGCGCCTCCATGGCGAAGTAGGCCCCGCCTGACTCCTCGCCGGTAACGAGGAAGGTGTAGTGGTCGCCGGGGCCCCAGAACGCAGGTCCTGTCTGGACGGGGCGATGGAGGAGGCGACCGGTCGCCTCGGAGGCGGTGGTGGACATGGGCATCTCCTTTCGGATGCGCCGCCTAGGCGGAGGCGCCCGCGGCGCTCGGTCGCGCGCCGGCGAGAGCGAGCGCGGGAACGCGAAGCGTCCGGCGGATGCCCTTGAGCGTCCAGCCGCCGAGAGCGAGGAGGACGATCGCAAGCGCGAGACAGATGAGGAAGAGCTTCAACTTCATGCCGAGATGTTCCCGCAGCGAGCGGGCACGTCCAAGGGCGCCAGCTCCACTTCCTCGGTGCGGGTAGCCGTACCGGAGCTCGCCGCGCTCGACCTTCTCGTGCGCCTCGCCAAGGCCGCCAAGAACTCCCTCGAGACCTCTGCGAAGCGGCATGGATACTGCGGTGGCGAGCGAAGCGGACGACGGGGCTCGAACCCGCGACCCTTGGCTTGGGAAGCCGCGAAGACGCCGGCGACGGGGAACGACGACCGGCGACAGACAACGCGTAATGCCACAGGCCATGCGGGTTGCTAGGCGACCGGCCTAGAAGCCATGCGGATCCGCCCGGCCGCGGATCCGGGACGTTCTGGCGTTGTTCTGGCGTCGCCGGCGGACAGAGGGAAACGCAGGCGGCTCTGGAACAACAGGCCGGTGCTCACAGGTTTCGTGTTCGACGAGCAACAGTCCGAACAGGTCGAGGATTGGAGGGCCGCGATCGAGCGGCTCAATCGCGGCCAACTGCTGTGGCTAGCACTGCACGACCCGACGGAGCAGGAAGTGGCGGCGCTGCGGGAGACCCTCGATCTCGGCGAGGCGCTCGCGCACCGCCTGGGCGAGCACCCGAGAAGCGCCTCCATGGCCGATGAAGGCGAGCGCATGTACGTGACGCTGTACGTCGTAAACAGCGGCGGGGATGCGCCTGAGCTCGTTCCAATCGAGTGTGTTCTCGGTGTGAACTGGATCGTCACCGCCTACCGTGAGAGGGCCGACGTGCTCGAGGAGTTCTTCGAGCGCGTCCAGGGGGGAGGTCAAGTCGGCGCGCTTGACGCACCCTCGTTCGTCGCCACGATTCTCGACTGGATCGTCTCCAGCTACCTTCGTGCCTTGGATGACATCGAGAGGGAGCTGGAGGATCTCGACGCGAGGGTCATGACTAATACCCCCAAGATGGCTACTGACGACCTGAACCGGCTCGTCGAGATCCGCCGCACGATTGGGACGCTGCGACGGGCGCTCGCCCCGCATCGCGAAGTGGTCGTTTCTCTCTCGCACCCAGAACTCGATCACCTCTCGAGCGAACAATCAGCACAGCGTTTCGCCGACCTCGAGCGCCGCGTGATGCAGGCGCTGGACGCCGCCCGCGAGGCGAAGGAGTCGACCTTCGGCTCCTTCGATCTCCTCGTCACCCGAATCGGACAACGGACAAACGACATCATGAAGTTGCTCACGCTGGTCACCGTGATCCTGCTACCGGCAACTGTGCTCGGCGGGATCATGGGCATGAACTTCCAAGTCGGCCTCTTCGACCTAGCCTGGGTATTTTGGGTTGTGATCGCCACGATGCTCGCCATCGCCGTGGTCGTACTCTCATTCGCCCGCGTCCGCAACTGGATCTAGGTCAGACGGCCCCGCAGTGCGGCGGTCGTCCCGGCAGTCAGGCTACGACTTGGCGGCGAGCTCGGCCGGCTGATGGGCACGTCGGTTGCGATGATCGACGAACGCTACGGGCACCTCGCCCGCGACTCCGAGGCAGCGATCCGGGCGCGTCTAGACGCGAGATCGGGACGTTCTGGCGTCGAGGTGGCGTCGGACGCCGACTGACCGGCAACGGCGAACGAGCGAAACCTGCTGATTTGCGGCGAGAAAGCGGGAAGCGGACGACGGGACTCGAACCCGCGACCCTTGGCTTGGGAAGCCAATGCTCTACCAGCTGAGCTACGTCCGCCTGAGGGCGCCAACGATACCACCGGCCCGCGCAGGCCCTCCTGACGGAATAACTCATCGGGGGGATGCCCGAAAGGTCGCCCTTGACGACGATGTGACCATAACTTCGGACTGTGCGGCGGCGGCCTCCGCTCACGTTCGCAGGAGGTGTCGCAGTGACCGCACGACAGGCGATCCGCCGTGAAGAAGGACAGACGATGGCCGAGTACGCCGTGATCCTCGGCGTCATCACCCCTGTCATCCTGCTCCTCTTCACGTCGCTTCTCGACCCGCTGGTCGATCGCATCACGACGCTCATCGGGTTCCTGACCTAGCCCTCGAGCCTGGCAGCAACCGGAGGGGCCCGGTTTCCCGGGCCTCTCCGTTCAGGGTGATGGAATACTTCTTCCCAGAGAACCTGGGAAGGAGCTGGTGATGGCGAAGGAAACGCTGGAAGCGACGGCGCACGCGCTCGTGGCCCCCGGGAAGGGGATCCTGGCCGCGGACGAGAGCACGGGGACGATCGAGAAGCGCCTCAAGTCGATCGAGGTCGAGTCCACGGAGGACAAGCGCAGGGACTACCGGGACATGCTCTTCACGACGCCGGGCCTGGGCGACCACATCTCCGGCGTCATCCTCTACGACGAGACGATCCGCCAGTCCGGCAAGGACGGCGTGCCCTTCACGAAGGTGCTGGAGGACGCGGGCGTTATCCCCGGCATCAAGGTCGACAAGGGGGCGAAGCCGCTGGCCGGGGCCGAGGGCGAGACGGTCACCGAAGGTCTCGACGGCCTGCGCGAGCGCCTAAACGAGTACCGCGAGATGGGCGCCAAGTTCACGAAGTGGCGCGCCGTCATCACCATCGAGGGCGAGAAGAAGCCGAGCGCGTACTGCATCCACGTGAACGCCCACGCGCTGGCGCGCTACGCCGTCCTCTCGCAGGAGGCCGGGCTCGTTCCGATCGTCGAGCCCGAGGTCCTGATGGACGGCGACCACACGATCGAACGCTGCTACGAGGTGACGGAGGCGACGCTGGAGGCAGTCTTCAACGAGCTCTTCTCACAGCGCGTCGTCTACGAGGGGATGCTGCTCAAGCCGAACATGGTCATCTCCGGCAAGGACTGTCCGCAGCAGGCAGGCCCGGACGAGGTGGCCGACCGCACCATCCGCTGCTTCAGGAGCGTCGTCCCGGCGGCCGTGCCGGGGATCGTGTTCCTCTCGGGCGGCCAGTCGGACGAGGAGGCGACGGCGAACCTGAACGCGATGAACGCCAAGGGACCGCACCCCTGGCAGCTCTCCTTCTCCTACGGGCGCGCTCTCCAGGCGCCGTCCCTGAAGGCCTGGCGCGGCGACGACGCCAACGTGCAGGCCGGCCAGGACGCGCTCGCCCACCGCGCGCGCATGAACGGCGCCGCGCGCGACGGCAGCTACACGTCCGACATGGAGAAGGTGCCGGTCGGCGCCTAGCCGCGACTAGAGCGGCTCGTCGCGACCGGCGTGATGCCGGCCGGAGTGTGGCTATGACCGAGCATGCGGTGGTGATCGCCGGAGGAGGCCCGACGGGCCTGATGCTGGCCGGCGAGTTGGCTTTGGCCGGCGTCGACGTCGCCATCGTCGAGCGGCGCGCCAGCCAGGACCTCCCCGGCTCGCGCGCAGGCGGTCTGCACTCACGGACCATCGAGGTTCTCGATCAGCGCGGAATCGCCGATCGGTTCCTCTCGGAGGGGCAGGTGGCCCAGGTCGCGGGGTTCGCCAGGACCCCCTTGGACATCAGCGACTTTCCCACCCGGCATCCCTACGGGCTCGGGCTGTGGCAGAACCACATCGAGCGCATCCTGGCCGGCTGGGTCGACGAGCTCGAGGTGCCGTTCTATCGCGAGCGTGACGTGACGGGATTCGCGCAGGACGACACCGGCGTCGACGTCGAGCTGTCCGACGGCCAGTCGCTGCGGGCGGACTATCTCGTCGGGTGCGACGGTGGACGCAGTCTGGTCAGGAAGGCAGCCGGGATCGAGTTCCCCGGCTGGGATGCGACCACGAGCGCCCTGATCGCCCAGGTCGAGATGACCGAGGAGCCGGAATTGGGCATCCGCCAGGACGCCCTCGGCACCCATGCCCTCGGCAAGGTGGAGTACGAGATCCGCGACGGCGAGGTGGTCTACAAGGACGGGGGGACGGTAGGGGTCATGGTGACCGAAGAGCACGTCGGAGCCACGAGCGAACCCACCCTGAGCGATCTCAGCGAGAGGCTCATCGCCGTTTACGGGACCGATTACGGGATCCACAGTCCCACGTTCCTCTCCAGGTTCACCGACATGACCCGGCAGGCCGCGGCCTACCGCGCGGGACGGGTGTTGCTGGCCGGCGACGCCGCGCACGTGCATAGCCCGGTGGGTGGACAGGGCCTCAACACCGGCGTGCAGGATGCGGTGAACCTGGGCTGGAAGCTGGCCCAGGTGGTCAACCGGACATCGCCGGACAGCCTCCTCGATACCTACCACGCCGAGCGCCACCCGGTCGCCGCCCGCGTGCTGCGCACCACGATGGCGCAGGTCGCGCTCATGCGCCCCGACGACCGCATCGAGGCACTGCGCGAAAGCGTGACCGAGCTGCTGAGCATGGACGAGCCTCGCAAACGATTCGCCGCGATGATGTCCGGTCTGGACATTCACTACGACCTGGGCGAGGGTCACCCGCTGCTCGGACGCCGCATGCCCGACCTCGACCTGGTCACCGCCGACGGCCCGCTGCGGGTCTTCACCCTGCTGCACGACGCCCGGCCGGTGCTGCTCAACCTCGGTGAGCCCGGCGGCTTCGACATCACCCCATGGGCGGATCGGGTTCAGGTGGTCGACGCCACCTACGCTGGTGCGTGGGAGCTTCCGGCACTCGGAGAGGTCACTGCTCCCACCGCCGTGTTGATTCGGCCCGATGGATACGTGGCCTGGGTGGGAGACCAAACCCAGCTGGGGCTCCCTGACGCGCTCACCACCTGGTTCGGACCGCCTACTGCGGCGTAGCCCTAGCGGTATTGGCGGCCGGAGAAGCGCTCGAGCTTGTCCAGGGCGTGCTGGGCCTCGATGCGCCGCACCGTGCCGGAGCGCGAGCGCATGACGATGGAGTCCGTCATCGCCCCTCCGGGCGTGAAGCGGACGCCCCGCAGAAGCGCGCCGTCGGTGACGCCGGTCGCCGCCACGAAGACGTTGTCCCCGCCGACGAGGTCGTCGGTGGTGAGCACGCGCTCGGGGTCGTAGCCGCCCTCGACGAGGGTCTGCCGCTCCTCGTCGGTCCGCGGCCAGAGCCGGCCCTGGACGACGCCGCCCAGCGACTTGACCGCCGCGGCGGCGATGACACCCTCCGGCGTGCCGCCGATCCCCATCATCAGGTCGACGCCGGTACCCGGCCGCGCGGCGGCGATCGCGGGCGCGACGTCGCCGTCGGTGATGAGGTTCACCTTGGCGCCCGCCTCGCGCACGCTCTCGATGATCCCCTGGTTGCGCTCCCGATCGAGGATGACCACGGCGATCTCACTCGGCCGCACTCCCTTCGCCTTCGCCGCGGCCTGGACGTTCTCGCCGGGCGACGCGTCGATCGAGAGAACGTCTGCGACTGCCTCGCCGCCGACCAGCTTGTCCATGTAGACGGCCGCGCCGGGGAAGAACATCGATCCGCGCTCGGCGACCGCGATGACGGCGATCGCGTTCGGCTGCCCGACCGAGGTCAGGCGGGTCCCCTCGAGCGGGTCGACGGCCACGTCGACCTCGGGCGCCTGGCCGTTGCCAACCTCCTCGCCGTTGTAGAGCATCGGCGCCTCATCCTTCTCGCCCTCGCCGATCACGACGACGCCGCTCATGGAAACGGTGTCGAGCATCGCCCTCATCGCGTCGACGGCCGCCTGGTCCGCGGCCATCTTGTCGCCCCTGCCGATCCACCGGCCCGTGCCCAGGGCGGCGGCCTCGGTCACACGGACGAGCTCGAGCGCGAGGTTCCGGTCGGGAACGGAGCCGTCGGCCATGACCGGAGCATCCTACGGCACCCCCCGAATAGGATCACGGCCACCGACCGAAGGGAGCGGCGCTGACTCTCAGCCAGCTGGCCGTGACGGTGACGGTCCTCGCCGTGCTCGGCCTCGTGGCGAGCCGCTTCGGCCTTTCCGCCATCCCCGCGTACCTCCTGGCCGGGCTCCTCCTCGGGCCGAACGAGCCGGAGGCGCTCGCGATCATCGAGCCGTCCGAGGTGACCGAGTTCGTCGCCGAGCTGGGCGTCATCTTCCTGCTCTTCTTCCTCGGCCTCGAGTTCACGCTGGAGCGCTTCAGACGCAGCAGCATGCACCTCGGGATCGGCGGGACGATCGACTTCGTCGTCAACGCCGGCCTCGGCCTGGTCGTGGGCGTGGTGGCGTTCGGGTTCACGTTCCCGGCCATCGTCCTCGCGGGCGCGATCTACGTCTCCTCGTCGGCGGTCGCCGTCAAGGGGCTCATCGACTTCCGGCGGCTGGCCGACGACGAGACCGACCTCGTCCTCGCGATCCTCATCGTCGAGGACATCGTGATTGCGTTCGTCCTCGCCTTCGCCGGCGGCGGGGGCGGCGAGCTCACGGACTCGCTCGAGCTCGCGGCGAAGGCGATCGGCTTCATCGCCGCCTCGTTGGCGGCCTCGCGCTGGCTCGCCCGGCCGATCGACCGGCTCCTGGAGTGGATGCCGCGCGAGTTCTTCCTCCTCTTCACCTTCGCGCTCCTGATCGGGATGAGCGCCCTCGCCCACGAGCTCGGGCTCTCCGAGGCGATCGGAGCGCTCATGGCGGGGATCATCCTCTCGGACACCTCCGCGCGGGCGGAGATCGAGGAGGGCTTCCTGAGCTTCCGCGACATCTTCGCCGCCCTCTTCTTCTTCGTCTTCGGCCTCTCCATCGACGTGAACGCGCTCGACTCGCTCGGCTGGCTGATCGCGCTCGCCGTCGTCCTGACCGTGGTCGGCAAGGTCGGAGGGACGTACGCCGCCGGGAGGGTGGGCGGCTTCACGCGGCGCCAGAGCTTGAACGCCGGGTCGGCGATGGTCGCGCACGGTGAGTTCACCGTCATCCTCGCCCAGGTCGCGCAGACGAACGCCGCCCTCGGGGCAACGGCCCGGCGCGACCTGGTCGCGTTCTCCGGCCTCTATGTGCTGGCAACGTCGATCGTCGGCGTCGTGCTCATGAAGGAGTCGAAACGCATCGGGCGCAAGCTCTTCCCGGCGCCGCCTAGACTCAATCCCGAAGGAGGGACAGATGGCCCGCGAGCTCCGTGAAACGCGCCTCCCAGGCGTCGGCGTCAAATACACGGCCTTCACCGCGCACGGGGGCCGGCTGACCGTGATCCTCCACAACGAGGGCCAGCGCGAGATCTACTGGTTCCGGCGCGCGGACGACGAGGAGCCGACGGCGGTCATCCAGCTCGAGGACGACGAGGCGCGCCAGCTCGGCGCGATCATCGGCGGAGCCTACGACCGGCCGAAGATCGTGGAGGAGCTCGAGATGGCCTTCGGCGAGCTCGCCATCGAGTGGGTGGCCGTTCCCGACGGAAGCCCAGCGATCGGGAAGACGCTGGCAGAGTGCGCATTCCGCCAGCGCACCGGGATCACCATCATCGCGATCCTGCGGGAACCGGAGCCTGTCGCGGGCGCCCAGCCCGGCGACGTCGTCCAGCAGGGCGACACGCTCGTCACCGTCGGCAAGCTGGGCCAGTACCCGGCCTTCCGCAAGCTCCTCGCCGAGGGGCCGTTCTAGCCCACGCCGACTGACTCGACGGCGAGGATGTTGCCGTCCGGATCGCGGCACCAGGCTGCGCGCACGTCACCGACGGTGGCGATCCCATTCTGGGTCTTCAGATCGGGCAGGTCGTACTCCTCGAAGGCGACGCCGCGCTCCGTGAGGGTCGCGACGACCTCGTCGAGATCCTCGACTCGGAAGCCGGCGACCGTGTGCCGGCTCTGCCCCGCTCCGACGCTCTCGTAGACGAGCAGCGTGCCGTCACCTGCCTCGAACTCGGCCTCCCGGTTCTCGGGGAGGTCGCTGCGGCGCTCCTTGAGCCTGAGCCCGAGCGTGTCGCCGTAGAACCGGACGGCGGCCTCGACGTCCGACACCGGGACGATGGCCGCGATTCGCGCCTGCGCCAGCATGGCTTGCCTCCTCAGCGGGGTTGCTTCGCCAGGCGAGGATACGCCGAGGGCGGCCCGGAGGCCGCCCTCGTGGTTCATCGAAGCGCCGGGAGCTACGAGACGTAGACGGGCTCGAGCTCGCGGGTGGGCTCGTACGTGGGCCGGAAGCCGGCCAGCTTGCCGAGCGCGGCGCCGCTGACGAGCGCTGCCTTCTGCGCGAACGCGGGGACGTACGGGAGGCGGACGTCGTCGAAGTGCGCGTTGGCGATGACGGCCAGGCGGAGCGGGCTCGGCATGCCCTTCTTGCTCGTCTTGCCGTCGGCGGCGAGGGAGAACATGGTCTCGAGGAAGCGCTCGAACTGCAGCGCCGGGCGGACTTCGCAGCGGAAGCGGGCGACGCCCTCGCCGGCGTTGCGGAAGCTGTGAACCGTGCCGGCCTCGACCGTGACGACCTCGCCGGGCCCGGCGACGACCTTGGTGCGGCCGTGGCGGAACTCGAGCGTGCCCTCGAGCACCTCGAAGCGCTCGCTCTGGTACGGGTGGACGTGGGCGGCGGCGACGGCGCCGTCCGGCTCAACGGCGACCTCGATCTCGACCAGCTCGCCGTTGGTCTCGGCGGCGGTCTGGAGGAAGAGGATCTTCTCGCCCGTGACGGGGTTCTCGATCGTCTTGCCGGAGCGGATGGATGTAGTCATGGAGTTCATTTCGGGGGGTCTCCTTGGGGCTCGGGTTGAAGTGATCCGAACCTTGAAGCAGCGCGGGTCGCCCTCATACGGGGGCAACTCGTCTCTTGCTGGAGGAGAACCGGTGTCCGGAACGTGCGGTTACCCGCACGCAGTGGGCTACATCCGGTCGGGCGCGTCGACCCCGACGAGATCGAGGCTGCGCGCGATCACGGCCTTCACTGCGGTCACGAGCGCGAGCCTGAAGGCCTGCGCGTCGCTTTCGAGGACGCGGTGATGGTGGTAGAAGCGGTGGAAGTCGTCGGCAAGGCGGATGGCGTACGTGGGCAGCGCCTGCGGGCTCCGGCGCTCGGCGGCCTCGGCGACGATGGTCGGGAACTCGGCCAGGCGCTTGACGAGGTCGCGCTCCTCGGGGGCGATCTCAGGCGGCGCCTCCGCCGAGGGGCCGGCGCCCTCGGCGCGGGCGAGGATCCCGGCGATGCGCGCGTGCGCGTACTGCACGTAGTAGACCGGGTTCTTCTCGCTCTTCTCGCGCGCGAGGTCGACGTCGATCGTGATCGCCTGGTCGGGCCCCCGCGAGGCCAGGTACCACCGTGCCGCGTCCACGCCCACCTCGTCGACGAACTCGTCGAGGGTGACCACGTCGCCGCGGCGCTTCGACATCTTCACGACGTCACCGCCGCGGGTCAGATGCACGAGCTGGTAGAGAATCACCTCGACCCGCTCGGGGTCGTAGCCGAGCATCGTCGCAACGACGCCGTACCAGCCGCGAACGCCGTGGTGGTCGGCTCCGAGGACGTAGATCGCACGGTCGAAGCCGCGCTCCAGCTTGTTCCGGAGGTAGACGATGTCCGCGGCCTCGTAGGTCGGCAAGCCGCCGCGCTCGGCCGAGCGGATCAGGACCCTGTCCTTCTCGTCGCCGAAGGTGGTCGACCGGATCCAGACCGCGCCGTCGTGCTGGTAGGTGTCGAGCCGGTCGAGCAGCTCGGGAAGATGGGAGGCCAGCTCGCTCTGGAGCGCCCAGGAGTCGAAGTGGATGCGGAAGCGCTCCAGGCTCTGCTCGATCTGGTGGAGCATGGACGGCACCGGATCCTCGTCGTGGGCGGCGAGCTTCTCGATGTAGGCGCCCGAGTAGCCGTCCTCCGGGATCGGCTCGCCACGGCGGACGGCCTCCACCGAGGCGCGGAAGCGGTCCATCTGCGAGCCGGCGTCGTTGTAGTAGTACTCGCGCTCGACCTGGTGGCCCGCAAAGGCGAGCAGGCGTGCCACCGAATCGCCGTAGGCGCCGTTACGGGCCGATGCGACCGTGATCGGACCTGTGGGATTCGCGCTGACCATCTCGACCTGAATGCGCTCGGGCGCGTCGGGCGAGCCCCGCCCGTACTCGAGCCCGCCGGCAACGACCTCGGCCAGCGCCTCACCGAACCAGGGCGACGACAGCCACAGGTTCACGAACCCGGGAGGCGCGGTCTCTGCGCGCTCGATGCCGGCGATGGACGTCGCCGCGGCTGCGATGTCGGCCGCGATGTCGAGCGGCGGCCGCTTCTGGATCCCGGCCAGGCGCAGGGCGACGTTCGTCGCGTAGTCGCCGTGCTCGGCGTTCGCGGGACGCTCGAGCGTGACCGGCGCTCCCGCAGCGCGGCCCAGTTCGTCCTCGAGTCGGCGGAGCGCGGTCCGCGTCGTGTCCCTCACCTCCATCCCCGATATCGTAGAGCCGTGGAGGAAGAGCCCCGAGAGAGACAGCTCAACATCCATCTCGACCCGGAGAACCTCGCCGGCGTCTATGCGAACTTTGCCAACGTCAGCTTCTCGGACTACGAGTTCACGGTCACGTTCGCGCGCATCGACCACGAGGTGGAGGACGGTGACGTCCCCGGCGTCGTGGTCAGCAGGGTGAACATGTCGCCGCGCTTCCTGCGGGAGCTCCTCGATGCCATGAACGACAGCTGGTCGAAGTGGTCGACCCGCGAGGGCATCAGGAACCTCCCCGAGCAGCCGTCTGAAGACGTCTGAGCTCTTCGGCCATCGCGATCCGCTCGAGCGGAGTCGGGTGTGTGCCGAGCCAGAGCCGCAACCAAACCGGAGGCTCCGGGTCGGAGAGGCTCGTGGTCACGAAACGTTGCTCGAGCGAGACGGCGCTGTCCGGGTCCTCCGTGGTGCGTAGGGCGATCCAGTCGGCTTCCGCTTCGTAGCGGCGGGAGACCGCGTTGGCGAACGGCTGCGTGACGAGGATGTAGGCGAACGCGATCGCGAGGCCCAGCGGGACGAGGTGCGGCTGAGCCAGTCCGCCCCAGCGGTCGGTGATCCGTGCGAGCAGGAACACCCCGGGCACGGCCAGGAGCGCGAACCACGCGAGACCCTTCCAGAGATGGCGCCGCTCCACGTGCGCCAGCTCGTGGGCCGAGACGGCGAGGATCTCGCCATCCGTGAAGCGGCCGTCGAGGAGCGTGTCGTACAGAACGACCCGCCGCGTCGGCCCGATGCCCGCCACGTAGGCGTTCGCCGTCGTGGTGCGACGGCTCGCGTCGGCGACCCGGACGTCGTCGACGTCCACGCCCATCTGCGCGGCGAGCGCCTCGATACGCGTCGCCAGCGCCCGGTCCCGGAGGGGCTCGATGCGGTTGAAGAGCGGCTGGACGACGAGCGGCTGCGCGAGGATGAACACGGCCGCGATTCCCACGAGCGCAGGCGCGCCGGCGAGCCACCAGCGCCTGCCGAGGCGACCCGCGAGCCAGAGCGTGCCCGCGACGGCGATCGACACCAGCACCGCCTCGAGCGCGAGCGACGTCAGCCGGTCGGTCAGCCACCCTCCCCAGCCCTGTTCGCTGAGCCCGTAGTCGCGGCGGCGCACATGAGTGACGGCACCGAACGGAAGGCGCGACAGCCAGATCGCGAGCACGACCGCCAGGCCGACGAGGACGCCCGTCCGAATCCGCCCACGCCCGAGGCGTTGGAGCCGCGCAGTCAGCGGCCGCGCCTTCCAGACACAGAGCGCGAGCACGCACATCTCCGCGAGGAGCCCGCCCAGGTAGAGCAGGCGCGACACACGTCGGTAGTCGTCGATGCGGTCGAGCTCGGCCGCCGAGAAATAGGCACCGGGATCGAGGTCGGGCAGCGCGAGGTCCGGGACCTCGGTTCTCCAGAGGAGGATGCCCGCTGCGATCGCGCCCGCGGCTGCGGCGAGCACGGCGAGGCGCTGCGCTAACGTCAGCCTGCTGTGCGGGTCGCGATCGTCTCTGACATCCACGGGAACCTCCATGCCCTCGAGGCGGTACTGGAGGCGATCGACCGAGACGCCCCCGACGCGATCTGGTGCCTGGGAGACCTCGTCGGGTACGGCCCGCGCCCCAATCGTTGTTGCGCCGTCGTCGCCGAGCGGGCGGACTTCTGCCTGATAGGAAATCACGACCTCGCCGTCCTGGGGCGGCTCGACCTCGACGAGTTCCAGCCCGACGCGGCCGTCGCCGCGCGCTGGACGACCGCGGCCCTCGAGGACGAGCCGAGGGCGTACCTCGAGTCACTGGGCGCGAGCGGCGAGCGCGAGGGCGTCGGCCTCTTCCACGCGAGCCCGCGGGATCCGATCTGGGAGTACGTCCTCTCGTCGGAGGTCGCGGACGCGTCGATGGCTGCGGCGAGCCAGGAGCTCGTCCTGGTCGGGCACAGCCACGTGGCGCTCTACTACCGGGTCTCCGACGGGACGCTCCTCCCGGCAGGGGACGACACGCAGCTGGAGCTCTCGGACGACCGCTGGCTCCTGAACCCGGGGTCCGTCGGCCAGCCGCGCGACACGGACCCGCGCGCGGCCTGGCTGCTCCTCGACCTCGAGGGCCGGCGCGCGTCGTTTCACCGGGTCGAGTACGACGTGGCCAAGACGCAGCAGGAGATCCGCGATCGCGGCCTCCCCGAGGCCCTGGCGGCCCGACTGGAGTTCGGCGTCTAGCTAGGAGGGTCTAGCGCTGTGCTGCGGGCTGGCGCGAGACCTCGACCTCGATGCCCTCGCGCTCGAGCGCGAGCTGCACCTCTTCGCGCGCCTTGAAGATCCGCCACTTGACCGTGGCGAGCGTGATCTCGAGGGAGTCGGCGATCTCCGTGTAGGAGAGGCCGACGACGTCGCGGAGGAGAAGAGCCATCTTGAGGTCGGGGTTGAGGAGCGCGACGGCGCGCCAGACGGCGTCGATGATCTCAGTGCGTTCCGGCGGGGTGTCGACGACCTCGAGCGGCGGCGCGTCGTCGAGCGTGACGATCACCTGCGGCTTGCGATCGCGGGCACGCAGCTCGTCGAGCACGCGGTTCTTGGCGATCTGGAAGAGCCAGGTGGTGAAGCGGCAGCGGAGCGAGAAGCCGGGCAGCCCCTGGTAGATGCGCATGAAGATTTCCTGCGTCAGGTCCTCGGCGAGCGCCCGATCCCCGACCATGCGCAGCACGTAGTTGAAGACGGGACCCTCGTACATCTCGAGGATCGTCTGAAAGGCGCGTTCCTCCCGCTTTTGCGCTCGGCGCAGCAGGAGATGATCGGGTTGAGGAAGTGGCACGCTTGTGGCCCGGGCCGCGGGGTGATCGGAGTATAGCCCGGACCTTAGACCGGACGAAGCAGGTTCCTGCCGGTCATCCCTTCCGCGAGGGGAATTCCCAGAAGCCACAGACACGTCGGTACTAGATCGGCAAGGGCCCCGCCCTCCTCAAGCCCAGTCTTTTCCAGGGTGATGACGAGTGGCACAGGGTTCGTCGTGTGCGCAGTGTGCGGGCTGACCCCGTCGTCCTCGAGCAGCTTTTCGGCGTTCCCGTGGTCGGCGGTGATGAGGCAGACGCCGCCCAGCTCATGGACGGCCTCGACGAGTTGGCCGAGAGCCGCGTCGGCGGCCTCCACCGCGTCGACGACCGCCGGGATGACGCCGGTGTGGCCGACCATGTCCGGGTTGGCGAGGTTGACGATCGCGAAGCGGTAGCCGTTCGGGATCTCCTCGGCGACGCGGGCGGCGACCTCGGCGGCCGACATCTCGGGCTTCTTGTCGTAGGTCGGGACGTCGCGCGGAGAGGGCACGAGGATGCGGGTCTCGCCCGGCCACTCGTCCTCGCGACCGCCGTTGAAGAAGTACGTCACGTGTGCGTACTTCTCGGTCTCCGCAGCGTGGAGCTGCCGCGCGTCGTGCGCTGCGAGCACCTCCGCCATCGTCCCCTGCACCTCCTGCTCCGCGAAAACCACCGGGCAGTCGAAGTCGGAGCGGTAGCGGGTCATCGTGGTCAGATCGATCCGGCGCTCGAGAAGCTTCTCTGTGAGCTGCCGGGCCCGGTCGGGCCGGAAGTTGAAGTGGATCGCGGCGTCGTCCTCGGCGATCCGCGGGCCGGGCAGGACGACCGGCTCGACGAATTCGTCGGTGACGCCACGCGCGTAGGAGGCTTCGAGCGCCGCGACGGGATCGGTCGCTCCCTCGCCCTCGCCGCCGAGGATCGCCGCCAGAGCCCGTTCGGTGCGCTCCCAGCGCTGATCGCGGTCCATCGCGTGGTAGCGCCCGCAGACCGTGACGATGTGGGCGCCCTCGGCCACGAGCTCGGCGATGTCGGAGCGCGCCGCCGTCGGTGAGACGTCGCGGCCGTCTGTGAACGCGTGCACGTACGTCCGCTCGGCCATGTCCTCGCGGCGGGCCAGCTCGAGCAGCGCCCTCAGGTGGTCGATGTGCGAGTGGACTCCCCCGTACGAGACGAGGCCGAGGAGGTGAACGTTGCCGCCGCGCTCCCGCGCCCGCCGGAAGGCGCCTGTGAGCGCCTGGTTCTCGAAGAGCTCACCTGACTCGATCGCCCGGTTGACGCGCATGAGGTCCTGGAAGATCACCCGGCCGGCACCGATCGTCAGGTGGCCGACCTCGGAGTTCCCCATCTGCCCCGGCGGCAGCCCGACGTCCTCGCCGGAGGCCCGCAGCGTCGTGTGGGGGTAGCGCGCCCAGAGGTCGTCGAAGACCGGCGTGTCCGCCAGCTCGACGGCGTTCCCCGGGCCAGGCGGCGCGCAGCCCCAGCCGTCGAGGATGACGAGCGCTACGAGCGGTTGAGGCGCGCTGCCGTCTCGCAAATCGCCGTGAAGGAGTCGACCTCGAGCGAGGCACCGCCGACGAGGGCACCGTCGACGTCGTCCTGGGAGAGGAGCTCCTCGGCGTTCTCGGCCTTCACCGAGCCGCCGTAGAGGACCCGCTCGACGGGATAGATGCTCTTGACCAGCGCATGCGCCTCGCGGGCCATGTCGGGAGTCGCCGTCTTGCCGGTGCCGATCGCCCACACCGGCTCGTACGCGACGGCGAGCGCCGCGTCGGGCTCGGGGATCGCCTCGGCGATTGCGCCGACCTGACGGCGGAGGACGTCCTCGGTCTCGCCCTCCTCGCGCTCCTCGAGCGTCTCGCCGACGCACGCGATGACACCGAGCCCGGCCTCCAGGGCCGCCGCGGCACGCTGAGCGGTGGTCTCGTCGGTCTCGCCGAAGTACTGCCGGCGCTCCGAGTGCCCGACGATCGCGCCCGCGACGCCCGACGCGATCAGCATCGAGCGGGAGACCTCGCCCGTGAACGCGCCCTCTTCGGCCCAGTGGACGTTTTGCGCGTACACGCGGATGCCGCTTTCCTCGAGCTCCTCGACGGCCGCATGAAGCGAGACGAACGGCGGCGCGAGCACGACGTCGACGCCCTCGAGCTCGCCGATGCGCTCCCAGAGACCGGCGCAGAACGCCGCCGTCTCCCCCGGCCCCTTGTGCATCTTCCAGTTGCCGGCAATCAACACGGACATGTCCTCCTGGGTGGCCTCTCAGGGGCGCCCCCCGAATTCAGCCTATCGCTGAAACTCGCGCGCAGGGCAGACGGGATCGTGACGACTCTGTGCATGTTCATGCAGGCGGGATGACGGCGATACCTGGAAGCTCCTTGCCCTCCAGCAGCTCGAGCGCGGCGCCGCCGCCTGTTGAGATCCAGTCGATCCGCTCGGCGACGCCCAGCTCCTCGACGGCGCGCACCGAGTCTCCTCCGCCTACGACGGTCCGCGCCTCCCCGGCGGCCGCGACCGCCTCCGCGACCGCCTTCGTGCCCTCCGCGAAGCGCGGCCACTCGAAGACGCCCATGGGGCCGTTCCAGAAGACCGTTCGCGACTCGGCGATGCGCGCCGCGTACCGCTCCCGCGTCGCAGGGCCGACGTCGAGCGCAAGCCATCCGTCCGGGACCTCGTCCCAGGCCACGACCTTCGACTCGGCGTCGGCCTCGAAGGCGGCCGCAGCGACCACGTCCTCGGGGAGCTCGTACCCGGCGTCGCGGTCGACCTCCTCCGCCATCTTGCCGCCGATGAGCACCGTGTCGGCCTTCTCGCCCAGCGCGCGCAGGACGCCGATCTTGTCCGCGACCTTCGCGCCCCCGAGGATGGCCACGAACGGCGACGCGGGCCCCTCGAGGAGCGAGCCGAGCTCCTCCAACTCCCGCAGGAGGAGCAGCCCGGCGTACGACGGCAACAGGTGCGCGACGCCCTCGGTGGAGGCGTGGGCACGGTGCGCCGAGCCGAACGCGTCGTTGACGAAGACATCTCCGTTCGCGGCCAGCTCGCGTGCGTACGACGGGTCGTTCGCCGTCTCGCGCGGGTCGAAGCGCGTGTTCTCGAGGAGGCGGACGCGGTCGTCGTCGATCAGCTCGCGGAGCCGTGCCTCGACCGGTTTCAGGGAGGACGCCGGGTCGGGGCCCTTCGGACGGCCCAGGTGGGACATGAGCACGACGTCGGCGGCGCCGTTCCCGAGGAGGAGCTCGATGGTGGGCAGCGCAGCGCGGATGCGTGTGTCGTCGGCGACGCGGCCGTCCTCCAGCGGCACGTTGAAGTCGACGCGGACGAGAACGCGCAGGCCCGCGACGTCGGCCTCACGGACGGAACGCGGCAGCGGCAATGTGCCTAGAGCCGCTGCATGAGGTCGACCAGCCGACAGCTGTAGCCCCACTCGTTGTCGTACCAGCCGAAGACCTTGACCGTGTTCCCGCGAGCCATCGTCAGGTCGCTGTCGAAGATCGAGGAGAAGGAGTTGCCGACCACGTCCGAGGAGACGAGCGGCTCGTCCGTGTACTGGAGGATGCCCTCGAACGGGCCCGTGTCGGCTGCCTCACGGAAGCGCGCGTTCACCTCGTCGATCGTCACCTCGGCGCCAAGCGTGACGACGAGATCGACAATCGAGCCGTCCGAGACCGGGGCGCGCACGGAGATGCCGTCCACCTTGCCCTGCAGCTCGGGGATCACCAGGCCGATGGCCTTGGCGGCGCCAGTCGACGTCGGAATCAGGTTGATCGCAGCAGCCCGCGCGCGCCGGAGGTCGCTGTGCGGGAGGTCGAGGATCTGCTGGTCGTTCGTGTACGCGTGGATCGTCGTCATGAACCCCGACTCGATCCCCCACGCGTCGTTGAGGACCTTGGCCAGCGGCGCGACGCAGTTCGTCGTGCACGAGGCGTTCGAGATGATGCGGTGCTGCTCGGGGTCGTAGGAGTCGTCGTTGACGCCGAGGACGACGGTCACGTCCGGGTCGGTGGCCGGCGCCGAGATGACGACCTTCGGCGCGCCGGCGTCCAGGTGCAGCTGCGCCTTGTCGCGCTTGGTGAAGAGACCGGTCGACTCGAGGACGACGTCGACGCCGAGATCGCCCCACGGCAAGGCGGCAGGGTCGCGCTCGTTCAGGAGCTTGAGCTCGTCGCCGTCGATCCGAATCGCACCGTCGGCGGCCTCGACGTCTGCATCGAACGGGCCGAGGACCGAGTCGTACTTGAGCAGGTGGGCCATCGTCTCGGCGTCGCCGAGGTCGTTGACAGCGACGATCTCGACATCGGCGTCCCGCTTGCGTGCCGAGCGGAAGAAGTTGCGCCCGATCCGCCCGAACCCGTTGATTCCCACCCGCACGCTCATTCCATCTCCCCTCGACGATTTCGGCGCGGCGATTCTATCCGGGCGCGCCCGGCGGAAAACGCGCAGTGGGAAAAACTGGACGGCAGGCTCTTGCGCACCTTCGCGGTGCAGATTACGCTCGCCGGGAGAGCGGGTCTGCGCTCGTCGGGCGTCGGATTCAGACCCCGTCCGGCGTCACGGTCTGGAGCGTGGCTAGAAGCGGAGGGGGAGGTCGTCCTCGGAGCTTCCCCTCCGGCCCGCTCTCGTCTTTTCTTCCTCAGAGCTCGGCCAGGCGCTGGAGCTTGGCCAGGCGGCGGTGCGTCGCCGCCTTCGTCGCGGGCGGCCTGCAGCGGCGGGCCAGCTCGCGCAGGGACAGCGTGGGATGGCGCACCCGGAGCCGCGCGACCTCCCGCAGCTCGGGCGCGAGCTCGTCGAGCCTCCCCTCCCGCTCCAGCCGCCGGATCGCGCGGAGCTGCGCGTCCGCGGCGCGGCTCGTCCGCACAATGTTTGCGTGGTCGGCGTTGGCGAGCCGGTTCGCCCGCGCCCGCGTGGCCGACACGACGGCCTCCTCGCCCAGCGCCAGCGCCGACTCGTGCGCACCGAGGAACGCGAGCAGCTCGCCGATCGTCTCAGTGCCCTTGGCGTAGGCGAGCGCGTGGCTCTCGCGCTCGTGGACGCCCAGCGCGAACCCCTCGCCCGCCGCCAGGTCGGCGAGAAAGCGGGCGGCCCCGGTGTCCGCTGCGCGCAGCTCGAGGTGCGCGTTTCGCGGCCCGCTCGCCGAGCCGGCGGCGAGAAAGGCTCCGCGCAGGTAGGCGGCGCGGCAGCACGTCCGGGCGACGACCCGCCGCGGCGGCTCGGCGAGCGGGGCGAGCCTGGAGTCGAGAATCCCCGCTTCGTTCAGCACCTGGAGCGCGCGGGCGTCGTCCTCCAGGTGGATCTGGTACCGCGTCCCGCGCTCGAAGGCGCGCCGCTTGTAGGTGCGGATCTCGCACGCGACGCCGTACGAGCGCAGGAGCGAGAAGGCCCTGCGCGCGACGGCGCCGCTCGCCACCTCCAGGTGCACGCCGATGCGCCCGCCGCCGCGGAGGTGGACGCTCCCCGCACCGCGGACGAGCGACGACAGCTCGGCGAGGCGGCAACAAGGCTTCCGCGGCTCGATGGCGGCGAGCTCGGCTCGAACGTCCTCCGACAGCCTCACAGGTCGACGCCCTCGAGTGCGAGCAGCCGGCGCTTGTAGTCGGAACCGAGCGAGCCGTAGCCGCCGAGGCCCGACGACGAGACGACGCGGTGGCAGGGAACGACGAGCGGGAAGTTGTTCTCGGCGCAGAACGTGCCCGCCGCGCGCGGCGCTCGCGGGCGTCCGGCCATGGCCGAGAGCTCACCGTAGGTGACCACCTCGCCCCACGGGATGCTCCGGAGCGCGTCGGCGATCGCCGCCTGGAACGGCGTCGCCCACTCGGCCTCGATCTCGACGTCGTCGAACGACGTCTTCTCGCCGCGGAAGTACGCGCGGATCCGCTCTGCAAGCGGATGCTCACCCTGTTCGTCCGGAGTCGATCCGGCGTGCGGAAGCTCGTGATAGAGGAGCCTGTCGGCCCGGAAATAGAGCTCTCCGACCCCCCATGCCGGGATGTCGTACAGGACCACGTCCATGCTCACGCCACCATAGAATGCCCCGCATGAGCGCACCCGGGATCTTCCGTGTTCCCACGCCCGTGAACGAGCCCGTTCGCGACTACGCGCCCGGCAGCCCGGAGCGCGCGAGCCTCCAGCTCCGGCTGGAGCAGATGCGGAACGAGCGCATCGAGATCCCGCTCGTCATCGGCGGCAAGGACGTCACGACCGGGCAATCTGAAGCAGGCGGTCATGCCGCACGACAAGGAGCATGTCCTCGCCGACGTGCACCAGGGCGGCCCCGACGAGGTCGAGGCCGCGATCAAGGCGTCTGCAGAGGCATGGGAGGACTGGCACCGCGTCCCGTGGGAGGAGCGCGCGGCGGTCTTCCTCCGCGCGGCGGAGCTCCTGGCAGGCCCGTGGCGCGACACGCTGAACGCGGCCACGATGCTCGGCCAGTCGAAGACCGTGCACCAGGCGGAGATCGACGCGGCGTGCGAGCTGATCGACTTCTGGCGCCTCAACCCCGCCTTCATGACGCGGATGTACGAGGAGCAGCCGGCGTCGAGCCCGGGCGTCTGGAACCGGATGGAGTACCGGCCGCTCGAGGGCTTCGTCTTCGCCGTCTCGCCCTTCAACTTCACCGCGATCGGCGGCAACCTCACCGGCGCGCCCGCGCTCATGGGCAATACCGTGCTCTGGAAGCCCGCCTCGACGGCGATGCTCTCCGCGTACTACACGATGCGGATCTTCCAGGAGGCCGGCCTGCCGGACGGGGTCATCAACCTCGTCTACGGCGCCGGCAAGGACATCGGCGACCCGGCGCTCGCGAGCCCGGAACTGGCCGGCGTGCACTTCACCGGTTCGACAGCGGTCTTCCAGGCCATGTGGAAGACGATCGGCGCGAACATCGCCAACTACCGGAGCTATCCGCGCATCGTCGGCGAGACAGGCGGCAAGGACTTCATCGTCGCGCACCCCACCGCCGACGCCGAGGCGGTCGCGACCGCGATCCTGCGCGGCTCCTTCGAGTATCAGGGCCAGAAGTGCTCGGCGGCCTCGCGCGTGTACGCGCCCGAAAGCATGTGGCCCGCGATTCGCGACCAGCTCGTGGAGCAGGTCGGCGAGCTCAAGCACGGCGACGTCTCGGACTTCTCCAACTTCATGGGGGCGGTGATCGACGCGAGCTCGTTCGCCACGCAGAAGGAGGCGATCGAGGAGGCGAAGGCCGATGCGAAGAGCGAGGTCGTCGTCGGCGGCGGCTACGACGACAGCAAGGGCTACTTCGTCGAGCCGACGGTGATCCGCACCGAGGATCCCGACTTCCGGCTCCTCCGCGACGAGCTGTTCGGGCCCGTCGTGACGACGTTCGTCTACCCGGACGGACGCTGGGAGGAGACGCTCGAGCTGATCGACGGCACGGCGCCGTACGCGCTCACCGGCGCGATCTTCGCGGGCGACCGCGAGGCGGTCCTCGAGGCGTCGGACGTGCTGCGCTACACCGCCGGGAACCTGTACGTGAACGACAAGCCCACGGGCGCAGTCGTGGGTCAGCAGCCGTTCGGCGGCGCGCGCGCCTCCGGCACGAACGACAAGGCCGGCTCGTTGTGGAACCTGATCCGCTGGGTGAGCCCGCGGACGATCAAGGAGACCTTCGTGCCGCCGCGGGACTACCGCTACCCGTTCATGTCGCCCGACGGCGGCTAGCCGGCGGTCTCGGATAGCTGCGCGACGGCCTGCTCGAAGACCTCCTCGGGCTGCGCGCCCATGACCACGAGCCGGCCGCCGAGGATGAAGGCGGGGATGGCGTGGATGCCGAGCCGGTTCGCCTCCTGCGTCGAGGCGGCGATGCGCTCGGAATAGGGGCCTTCGGCGAGCACGGTGCTCGCCTCGTCCCGGTCGAGGCCGGCCTCCGCGACGAGGTCGAGCAACGTCTCGTCGTCAGTCAGATCTCGCGCTTCCGACCAGTAGGCGTGCATGAGGCGGGTGTGGACGGGCCCGTGGAGCCCTCGGTCACGCGCGAGCTCGGTCACCTGCAGCGCGTGGAGTGTGTTCGGGAGCGTCTGCGACGGGTTGTAGGTCAGCCCCGCCGACTCGATCACGCGCTGCGTGTGCCCCTGAATCCCGGGGCCGTACTTCTGCTCCAGCGAGCTGCGCGGCTTGCCCTCGTCCGGGTACTCCGGGTGGAGGAAGAACGGAAGCCACTCGACCTGCGCGCCGAACCGGCGCTCGAGCCACTCGGCCCTCGCAAGGCCGACGTAGCAGAACGGTCAGGTGTAGTCGCTCCAGATCGTGGCCGTGAGCTCGCTCACGAGCCCAGGCTAGCTGCGAGCGCAAGTTCCTCAAATGACACACTTGTTACTATCGCCATGTTCTTCCAAATGGAAGGCGCGAGTGCCGGTTCGCTTGAAGAACCGGGGGGTGCGCGGAGCAGGGTGCCTGGCGGCGCTCACGCTCCTCATCACCGGCTGCAGCCTCGGAGGCGAAAGCGAGGCAGAGCCTCAGGACGCCGGTGAAGAAACCGGGGCCGCCGAGACCGGACCCGACGTCGAGACACTGCGAGCGGCCTGGGCGGAAGAGGTCGACGCTGCATGCACGCAGCGCGACGAGGAGTTCGCGACGGCGGCCCAAGCCCTTCCCGGCGTAGTCCAGCGAGACGGCCTGCCCGCTGCCGCCGAGTCGCTCGCAGCGGCCGATGCGACGATGCAGACGAGCGTGGCTGCTGCCGAGCCTGCCCCCGGTGACGAGGCGCAGGTGGAAGAGATGGCCGCCGCTTACCAGGAGGCCAGCGACCTGACGGCGCAAGCGGTCCGTGCGAAGTTCGCGAACGGCGATGGCCGCTTCTATTCCTTGATGGGACAGGCCGAGGAGGCCGAGGCCACGGGTGACGCCATTGCGACGGAGCTCGGCGCCGAGAGCTGCGCCACCGCCCCCACAGGGCCGTACGCCACGGTCGCGGGCCTGGCCGCTGTCCGGTGGGGCGACCGAGCGTCGCAGCTTTGCAGGGCGCGGGATAAAGCGTTCATGAGCTTCCGGCCCACGGACATCGCTCGGTACAACGCCGCCACCCGCCGCTGGCTACGCCAGACGCGGGCGCTTGGGTTTCCCGAGCAGTACGCGCCCAGGATCAAGCGCTTCCTCGCCAAGTACGCAGCCTCTCTCCAGGCGCAGGCCCAAGCGAACGCCGCATTTTCGAGCGGAGACAATGCTGCAGGAGAGCAGCTCAACGCCAAGGGCAACCGTCTCGTTTCGGAGAGCACGGACATCATGTACAAGATCGGGTTCGCGATCGGCTTCGACCGCTTCTGCTCCGCGAAGCCCGGCTAGGCGCGCCCGGTCCGGTGTAGCGCCGCGTAGATCTGCCTGCCGGTCTTGGCCGGCACGCCGGGGACACCCTCGAGCTCCTCGCGGGAGGCGGCCAGCAGCCGCTCGGGCGAACCGAAGTGTTGGATCAGCGCGCGCCGGCGCGCCGGCCCGACGCCCGGAAGCGCGTCGAGGATGGACTCCCGCGCCTTCGCGTCGCGGCGCTTGCGGTGGAACCCGAGCGCGAAGCGGTGTGCCTCGTCGCGGATCCGCTGGAGAAGCTGGAGCCCTGCCGAGTCCCGCGAGAGGACGACCGGCTCGGAGCGACCGGGCACGAAGACCTCTTCCTCGCGCTTGGCAAGCGCGATGACCGCCACGCGCGGGAGGTCGTGCGCCTGCATCGCCGCGAGCGCGGCCGAGAGCTGGCCCTTTCCGCCGTCGATGACGACGAGGTTCGGGATGGCGGCGAAGCCCTCGTCGTAGCGGTCCGCCGTCACCTCTTTCGCCCGCGAGAAGCGGCGCGAGATCACCTCGCGCATCATCGCGAAGTCGTCCTGGCCCTCGACGCCCTTGATCCCGAACTTCCGGTAGTGGGCCTTCTTCGGCACGGCGTCCTGGAAGACCACCATGGAGCCGACCGGCGACTCGCCCTGGATGTTCGAGATGTCGAAGCACTCGATCCTCAACGGCAGGCTCTCGAGGTTGACGCACTCGCGCAGCTCCTCGAGCGCCTCGATGCGACGGAGGCGCTTGCGCTCGCGGTGCGCGGAGTCGCTCTCGAGCGCGAGCTCGGCGTTCTGCTGGGCGAGGTCGAGGAGGCGCCTCTTCTCCCCGCGCCGAGCCGCGCGGACCTCGACGGTCGAGCCACGGAGGTCGGAGAGGTACTCGGCGAACGCCTCGGTCGGGCCGGCCTCCGGCGGGACGACGATGAGCGGCGGAATGGCCGGCGCGCTCCCGTAGTACTCGAGGCAGAACGCCTCCAGGAGCTCGGGGACGTCCTCGGATGCCTCGTTGTCGAGGTAGAACGTGTGGCGGTCGACGAGCCTGCCGTCGCGGAGCGGGAACACCTGCACCGCTGCCGTCTCGCCGCTGGCGGCCAGGCCGATGACGTCGACCGTGCCGATCGCCCGCTTGTCGGCTGCCTGCCGCTCGGCCAGGTGGCGCACCGACTGGAGGCGGTTGCGGTAGCGCGCGGCCTCCTCGAAGTCCTGGCGCTCGGCCGCGGCGCGCATCTTGTCGTCGAGCTCGTCCAGCACGGGTCGCGTCTCCCCCAGGAGGAACCCGATCACGCGGTCGATGATCGCCCGGTAGTCCTCCTTGGACACGTAGCCGACGCACGGGGCCAGGCACCGGTCGATGTGGTAATCGAGGCACGGAATTCCTGAGTGGCGGCCGGGCTGTGGGCCCTCGCACGGCCGGTAGGGGAAGACGCGATTGAGGACGTCGAGCGTCTCGCGCACCTTCTTCGCCGAGGCGTAGGGCCCGAAGTAGACGACACCGCGCCGGTGCCGCTCCCGCGTGAACATGACGCGCGGGTACTCGTCCTCGACGGTCACGGCGATGTAGGGGTAGCTCTTGTCGTCGCGCAGGCGGACGTTGAACGTCGGCCGGTGGCGCTTGATCAGGTTCTGCTCGAGGTGGAAGGCCTCCACCTCGGTCTGGGTGACGATCACCTCGATGCGCTCGATGCGCTCGATCAGGCGGTCGAGCCCGAGCCGGGCGTCGCCGCCGCGGAAGTACGAGCGCACGCGGGCGCGGAGCGACTTCGCCTTGCCGACGTAGAGAACGTCGTCCTTCGCGTCGCGGAACAGGTAGACGCCCGGCTTCGCCGGGATCTCCTTCAGCTGCGCCTCGATGCGCTCCTCGCGAGTCGTTTCGGTCGTGGCCGCCACGTCTTGAAGAGCGTAGCCCTCTTGGCCTCCCCTACAGACGGGCGCCGAGGGCAGCGCGGCCGCCTCGAGGACGTCGCCGGCTTTGTCCCGGAGGATCAGCGCGGCGCGGTCGTCCACCCAGGTCGGCGTCTGGTTCACGACGGCGACCTTGCCACCCATGTCCAGCGTGATGTGCGGGAGGCCGCCGACCGGGTAGACCTCGAGCCCGGAGCCGATCACGAGCATGAGCCGCGCCTCGGCGGCGAGCTGCGTCGCACGCTCCATCGCGCCGGGCGGGAGCAGCTCGTCGAAGAAGACGACGTCCGGCTTGAGGATCGCACCGCAGGAAGGGCACGCGGGCGCGCCGTCGCCGGCCTCGATCAGCGGCACGACGTCGGCGAACGGGTAGCTGCTCGCACACGACGGGCACGACGACGTTCGGATCGAGCCGTGAATCTCGATCACGTCCTGCGACCCGGCCCGCTGATGGAGCGTGTCGATGTTCTGCGTCACGATCGCGCGCACGAGTCCCCGGCTCTCGAGCCGGGCGAGCGCAAGGTGGACGCGGTTCGGCTCGGCGGCTCCGAGCATGTCGAAGCGCGGCGCGTAGAAGCGCCAGACCTTCCGCGGATCGGCGCGGAAGGCCCCGAGGGTCGCGTACTCCAGCGGGTCGAACTCGGCCCAGATGCCGGTGGGCGAGCGAAAGTCGGGGATGCCGCTCTCGGTGGACGCGCCGGCGCCCGTGAGGACGACGCATGGCTGGTTCTCGCGGATCAGCGCGGCAAGCCGCTCGGGCACGCTCGCCACTCTAGGGAACACCGACCCCCCGGCCTTCGTTAGAACTCGGTGAATGGAGCAGAACGGCCGCAAAAAGATGCTCGACGCCACGTTCGGCGTCGTGTGCGACAGCACGGGCTGCAGCGCGGATCGACGCCAGACCGTCGAGGAGGTCGTCAATCTTGCGGTCGAGCTCGCGCGCGAGGGGCGCGAAGGGCGCAAGATCGGCACGCTCTTCGTGATCGGCGACGTCGAAGCGCTCACGGAGCGCTCGCGCGCGCTGATCCTCGACCCCCTCTACGGCCACCCGGACGAGCTGCTGCGCGTCGAGCTCCCGGAGTTTCGCGAGACCGTCAAGGAACTGGCCCAGCTTGACGGCGCGTTTCTCCTCAAGGACGACGGCACCTTCGTGTCCGCCGGGCGGTTCATCGACGTCGACGTGACCGCTGCGGAGAACTTCCTGCCCGGCCTCGGGACGCGTCACGCGGCCGCGGCGTCCATCTCGCGCACGACCGGCGCGATCGCGATCGTCGTCTCCCAGAGCTCCGTCGTGCGGGTCTTCGCGGGCGGCGAGGTGAGGGCCGAGATCATCCCCGAGCTCTTCCTCATGTCGCGCGAGAGCCTCTTCACGCGCTCGGCCGAAGTGACGCAGGTGCCCGAGGCCGGCATCACGCTCGCCTTCGCCAACGGCTAGCCGCCGGGCTACCCGCCGTCGTCTGCCTCGCCTACGGTGAGTCCATCGCTGGGGCCACGACCATGACCGGTCTCGACGAGGGCGCACGCGCGCTCCTCGAGGCGAACACGCAGACCGCCGTGCTCGACGGGCGCCGGTTCCGCTTCACGGTGCCGTCCGTGCGCGACTACCCGTTCCAGTGGTTCTGGGACTCGTGCTTCCACGCGATCGTCTGGTCGCGCTTCGACGCCGAGCGCGCGGCCGACGAGCTGCGCGGGCTGCTCGCAGCGCAGGAGCCCGACGGCCTCATCCCCCACGTCGTCTTCTGGAAGGGCGACCTCGTCTCGCGCCTCCAGTGGCACCACCTGGAGAGCCGGACGAGCGGCCGCGTTCCGTTCCATCGGACGCCGCACACGACGGCGCAGATGCAGCCGCCCGTGATCGCCCAGGCGGTCGAGCGCGTCGTGGACGCAGGCGCGGACGGCTTCCTCGGGGAGGCCCTCCCCCACCTCGAGCGCTACTACCGCTACCTCGCTGCGCTCCGCGACCCCGACGGCGACCGGCTCGTCTCGATCGTCTCCCAGTTCGAGAGCGGGCTCGACTTCAGCCCCGCCTACGACGATGCCCTCGGCGTCTGCGAACCGGGGCCGGTGTCGCTGATCACGCGGACGCGGCTCTTCCAGCTCCGCAACAAGCTGGCGAACTACGACCTCGACGCGATCTTCCGCCGGTACGACCATCACCAGGAGGACGTGCTCGTGAACGCCGTCTACGGGCAGGGCCTGCGAGCGCTTGCGCGCCTCGCCGGCCGGGCCGGGCACGAGGCCGTCGCCCGCTGGGCGACGCGAACAGCCGACGAGGTCACCGCCGCGCTCGTGGAACGGGCCTGGGACGAAGAGGCGGGTCTCTTCTTCAACCTCGCCGGGCCTGACGAGAGGCGCACATCCGTCAAGACGATTCACGGGCTCATGCCGCTGATCCTCCCCGACCTCCCGGCGAAGATCGTGGAGAGGCTCGCCACCCACCTCGAGGACCCGCAGACGTTCGGCGCCCCGTTCCCGGTCCCGTCGGTCGCGCTCGACGAGCCGACCTTCACGCCCGACCACCGGCTGCGCGGCTTCCGCTTCATCTGGCGCGGGCCCCTCTCGCTGAACACGAACTGGTTCCTCGTCCACGGGCTCCGCGGACACGGTCGAGACGAGCTTGCCGCCCGGATCGCGGGACGCTCCCGCGAGGTGGTCGAGCTGGGCGGGTTCAATGAGTTCTACGACCCGCTGGAGGGCCGCCCGGTGGGTGCCGAGCGCTTCGGTTGGGCGGCCCTCGTCGTCGATATGTAGGCGGGATCAGGCGTACTGGTATCCCATGGCGACGGTGTCTCTGGTGTCGGCCTCCGTTTCGGTCCAGGGATCCATGGTCGCTGCGGCGCCGGCCAGCGGCGGATTCTGGCCAGGGTTTGCCTGCTGCCACTCGGCCCAGATTCGATCGATTTCAGCATGGTGCATCCAGAAAACCGGGTCGCAGGGCGCGGTCGCGATGCCGCCCATCGAGCCGCCCACCCAGACGTGGCCGGAGTTGTGGATCCCTTCGAGCGCCCCGGCGAACGGGTTGAAGGTGCCGTTGGCCATCGCCGCTGCGACGGCCGCCACTCCCGGGAGGAGAGCGCCACCGATGTTCCGGACGACCGTGTGAGGCCCGCTCACAAGGTTCACCGTCGGGGTGAATCCCAGAAGCCAGGATGGAAACGCCTGCTCCTCGCTCGACTTCCAGTACGGAAGGCACACGGTCGGGTCGACCGACATGAGCAGCTCCTCCATCCGCACGAGGTACACCCGGTGCCAGGGGAGGAAGCGTGGGTTCCCGTGCATCTGATGGATCCCGTTCGCGTGGATGTCGACGAACGGCCCCAGCGCGTTCATGGCATTGACCTGCGTGAAGGCGTTGAGAAAGCGGTTCTGCTCGTCGGCGGTCAGCGATCGGTGATCCTTGCGGATGCACAGCTCGTCGTCGTCCCCGTTGCACGTGATCGGCGGCTTGTAGTCGTCCTTGCGCGGCTTGAAGCAGGCGTGGTCGATCGGATGCGGCACATAGCGCGGCGGTCGTTTCGACGCGTAACGTCCGTAGATGCGCGGGTCGGGATACCGTGGGTTGTCCGGAGGCTCCATCTCATGGTCCGGCGGATGCTCGTAGTCCGGATCGAAGTACGGCGGGTTATGGGGCCTGTGGCCCGGCTTGTCGCCATGACCGTGGTCGTGCTCGTGTGGGCCCTTGGGCTCGGCTCTGCGCTTCGGCATGACACACCTCCGTAGGCGGCCGGCGTGAGCGCGCTGCCGCGACTCCGCAGGCCTGTTTCGGTGATCGAGCGGCAGGACGAAGCGGCCGGCAGCCACGCGTTCGCGCCGGCGCGCGGCAGCGGGTCGGCGTAGGGATCACTCGGCCAGCACTCGGGGTCCCGAGCTCGGTGAGCCGAGGTGCCCACACGCCGCAGCTCTGAGGTCGCGGCGCCATGCGCGTCCTTCCGCTCGCTGCTTGTGCGGATTCTCACACACCTTCATCTCCGGCGTCAACGGTGGGCGGCGCGCCCGCCTGCCCGCCGGCGGACGACGCGCGCCCGCGTTCGAGGCTACGAAGGAAGGCGTCAAGCGAGTGGGTACGATTGAGCCGTGCCCGAGGAGACTTCGACTCAATACGTCGCCTACACGCTCTACAAGGCCGATCCCGCCTGGCTGCGCCTCCCGATCGAGGAGCGCGCGGCGGCCAAGGAGGCCTTCGCCGAGACGATCGAGGACTGGGCCGAGCGCCTGGAGCTTCGCTCCTACAGCCTCGTCGGCGTGCGCCCGGAGGCCGACTTCATGCTCTGGAAGCTGACGGAGCGCTACGACGACCTGCGCGAGCTCGGAACCGCCCTGAACGCGACCCCGCTCGCCGGCTGGCTCACGACCCCGTACTCCTACCTCGCGGCCAGCGAGCCGTCGCAGTACTTCGAGCAGAAGAGCAAGCGGCCCCGCCGCGTCGTCCCGCGCGGCGCGCCCTACCTCGTCGTCTACCCGTTCGTGAAGAAGCGCGAGTGGTACACGCTCTCGATGGACGACCGGCGCCGCGCGATGCAGGAGCACGCGACGATCGGCAGCCGCTTCGTCACGATCACGAACCACACGACGTACTCGTTCGGGATCGACGACCAGGAGTTCATGACCGCGTTCGAGTGCGAGGCGCCGTCGGACTTCCTTCAGCTGATGAAGACGCTGCGTGAGACCGAGGCGAGCCGCTACACCGAGCGCGACACCCCGATCTTCGTGGGCACCGCGCTCGATATCCGCGAGATCCTCGACTCGCTCGACGGCGCGTCGTCGCGCGTCGCTTCCGGCTCGTAGGCGCTAGGCGACGAGCGCGAGCGGCCGGCGCTCGAGCTGCGGCCGGCTCACCGTGACGACGTCGGCGCCGCGGCTGGAAGAGCCCCCTGGGCTCGGCCAGGACGATCTCGTCCGCGCCCGTCTCGTCGGCGGCTGCGACCGCCTGGGAGAGGAGGTGGCCGTAGCGGCGCTCGAGGGTCGGCTCGAGGCCCGCGGCACGCGCGGCTCTGCATGCGTGCACGAGGTTGATCTCCACGAGCCCGAAGCGGCGCACGCGCTCTCCGTAGGCAGGCCCGGGGGCATCGGCGAACGGCTGGACGACACCGACGAACAGCAGCTCGTCGCCGCTCTTGGCGGAACGCTCGATCGCGACCGAGACGGCCTCGGTGGAGTTGGTGGTGTGGTCGACGGTGCAGATTCTGAGGGCCATGGGATTCGCTCCTTCCGCGGTCTTTGACTCGCCCTCCTTATAAGCAATCTGGCAAGATACCGCCAGCTTCTGTAAGCAATGCTTCATAGAGGTGCCTCTGCCGCCCGTGCCACCGTCTGACCCTGAAGCTGGAGTTCCCCGGTCGCCGACCGCGACGACCGGCCTCCCCGAGCTGGACGCCGCTCTCGGCGGGCTCTTCTGGGGCGACAACGTCGTCTGGGAGGCCGAGGACGCCGACTCCCTCGAGCCGTTCTTCGGCGCGCTCGTGCAGAGCCGGCCCCGGTACGACTTCGCCGCGTGGGTGACGCTCACGCGCTCGCCCGAGGAGCTCCAGGAGCGGTATCCGGGCTTCGAGGTCATCGACGCGCGGCCGGAGAGCGACCTCGCGCAGCCCGGAGCACTGATCCAGGCGGTGAGGCAGGCGTGCTCCTCGCGCCTGCACGACCTCGTCGTCTTCGACGGCCTCGAGCCGATGAGCGAGCGCTGGGGCGCGAAGACGGCGCAGCGGTTCTTCACCCTGAGCTGCCCGCTCCTGCTGGAGCTCGGCGCGATCGCCTACTGGTCGCTCGCGCCGACGGCGCACCCACAGGCGATGCTTCGTGAGATCCACGGCGTGACGCAATGCGTCGTCGTCCTCCAGGACGGTCGCCTGCGCGTGGCCAAGGCCGAAGGCCGCCCGCCGGGGATCGAGGGCAGCGTCTTCCGCTACCGGGTCGAGGACGGCGCCCCGGTGCTCGCCGCGGCGCCCGCGGCCGCCCGACTCGGCGCCGCGCTCAAGGCCGTCCGCACCACACGCGGGCTCTCGCAGAGCGCGCTCGCCCGCCTCGCGGGTGTCTCTCCGAGCGCCATCTCCCAGGCCGAGCGCGGTCAGCGCGGCCTCTCGCTCGACACCCTGCTCGACCTGAGCGCGAAGCTCAACGTCACGCTCGACGAGCTGCTCCGCGGCGACGTCGTTCCCGGCTACCGGATCGTCCGGCGCGACGACCCCTGGACCGGCAGCGCCGGCGGACCCCATCCCCTTCTCGACGATCCGCGGGCGGGGATCCGCGCGTATGTCCTCAGGCTCGGCCCCGGGGAGTCCGCGACGCCCAGCATCGCCCACAAGGGCGTGGAGCTCGTCACCGTCGCCAGCGGGCTCGTGCAGGTCCAGCTCACCGGCGGTCAGCCCGTTCTGCGCGGCGGGGAGGCGCTGCTCGCGGAATCGAGCCGCATCGAGAGCTGGCGGAACCTCTCCGACCGCGAGGCGCTCGTCTTCTGGATCCTCCGGGACGACGCGGCCCGGCCGGTCGAGAACAGCTAGCCGGCGGCGAGCTCGAGGAGGCTTTCGTGCTCCTCGGCGCAGGCAGGGCAGCCCTCGAGGTGCGCGCGCATCCCCGGCACGGCCGCGTCCGCGTCTCCTCCGGCAAGCCGGAGGTCGACGTAGCGGTCGAGCTCGAAGAAGCACTCCTCGCAGCCGACCTCGGGCGCCCCCGGGCCGAGCAGGCGCCGGACGAGAACGTCGGTGTCAGCCATTGCTCCTGCTCCCTTCGTCTCGAAGCGCGAGGCCCCGCTCCTCCAGGTCGGCCCGGAGGCGCACGCGCGCGTCATGCAATGTCTTGTAGAGCGCGCCCCTCGTCGTGCCGAGCCGCTCGGCCAGCACGTCGATAGGCACGTCCTCGAGGACGACCGCGAGCAGGACCCGCCGCTGGTGCGGGGTCAGCGCTTCGCGAACGCCGTCGGAGATAGCCGCGAGAAGCTCGCGCTGTTCGGTGCCGGCCTCGGGCGAGAGCCCGCGGGAAGGCACCAGCGGCCAGCGCTCGGGCTCGATGGGGATCTCCCGTCCCTGCCAGGCCCGGCGGCGGAGCGCGACCGCGGCCTCGAGGATGGCGAACTTGTAGGCCCAGGTCGTGAAGCGGCTCTCGCCGCGGAAGTCGCCCAGGCGGGCGAGGACCGAGACGAGCGCGTCGTCGGCGCTCTGCACTGCGATGTCGTCGAGCGCCTCGCCGCGGAGGTGCGGCAGCACGCGGCGACGGCGCGCGACCTCGAAGCGGGCCGCCCGCAGGAGGAGGCCATGGAGCCGGGAGACGGCCTCCTCGCGGCGAGCGCCCTTCCCCGCGAGCGCGTCGAGCCATTCCTGCGTCTCCGCGTCTCCGGCAGGCACGCCCACGCGGCCGACGCTAACAACGGGCCCGGCGCTCACGAGAACGGATCCACCTCGAGCGGAAGGGCGATGCGGGCGGCAATATCCGGCCGGCAGCCGCGCTCGACGAGCTCGATCAGCGCGTGGACATCCACACGCCGGTCGTCGGCGAGCGGGGCCGCCAGCCAGTCTGGGAAGCCGGCCTCGTCGAGCTGGCGGCGCCGCCAGGCCGCGACCGCGGCGCGCTCTGCTCGCTCGGCTGTAAGGACGGTCCCCACGTTCATGTTGGTGTCGCCGGGTCGCGTGTTCTTACCGTCGTCGGCGACCGGCGTACGAACGCCGCTGTCCGGGTCACGAAACGGGATGCAACCGACCGACTGGAGGCGTCATGCCCTGGGGTGACTGGATCAACGAGCTGCCGATGGGTTTCTTCCTCGCGGTGCACCTCACCGCACTCGCGATCGGCGCATTCTTCGCCTGGACGGCATACAAGCGGGACCTCCCGCTGCTGGCCTGGGCGTTCGCGCTGTTCGCACTCGCCGAGGTCAGCTACATCACCTACCACCTCGACTGGACCGTGTTCCTCTTCGCGCACACGATCGCGGAAGTCCTCGACCTCGTGGCGTTCGTCCTCGTCTTCGGGGCGGCCGTGGCGCGCGTCGCAGAGCCGCACCGGGCGTCGCTCGAGACCGGCGGGGCGTGAGCGCCTCTCGCCTCCTCCCCCTCCTCGCCGCGCTCGCCGCCCTGGCGGCGGGCTGCGGCGGGGCGGATCCGCTCGACTCGGAGCCCGTGGCGACGACCGAGGTCTCGCTGCCGAAGAGCTACAAGTTCGAGCCGGCCGTGATCGAGGTCGAGCAGGGCGCGACCGTCACGTGGGAGAACGACGACAACTTCACGCACACGATCCGCTTCGACGACGAGGACGAGACGGCCGAGCTCGAGCCCGGAGACACCTTCGAGCACGAGTTCCCGGAGGCCGGGTCCTTCCACTACACCTGCACGCTCCACCCCCAGGACATGGAGGGTGAGGTGCGAGTTCGGTAGGCCGGCTAGTAGCCGTAGGTGTGCTCGTCGCGCCAGACGCGCCACATGGCGAACCCGCCCGCGGCGATGCACGCGAGGAAGACGATCGTCTCGAGCCCGGTGTTCGGGAACCAGGGCGTGAACGCGAAGCCGATCGTCACGATCGCCAGCGCCGCGCCGCCGTAGAAGACGACCCGCGAGCGCAGCGACCACATCGCGATCTCCTCCCGCCGGCGCATCCAGAGCATGAAGAGCACGTAGACGATCGCCAGGAGGAAGAGGACCTGCAGGAAGTAGAGGACGATCCTCAGCCCGATGCCGATCTGGAGGGCCGTGATGATCGCCGCGATGGCGACGAGGATCCCGAAGGCGCGGAGGCTCGGGCTGACGCTCATACCCCGGTGACGTAGGCGCGGACGGACAGGGCCGCGGCCACGAACGCGGCGCCCGTGAACCACGCGAGCCTGCGCGCGGGAACCGGCGGCGCGTAGACCCACGGCGAGAGAACGGCGACCAGCGCGAGGCTCCCGTAGACGGCGTGGAGGTCGTCGGGCGACGAATAGCCCTCGGCGAGCAGCAGGAGCCCGATTGCCACCTGCGCGATGACGAGCGCCTGCGCGAGCGCGAGCAGGTGCGCGTAGAGACGGCCAGGCGTCCGCCGGCGGCGGAGATAGACGAAGCCCCAACCTCCGGCGAGGAGATTCGCCGCGATCACGACCACGGCATTCAGCACATGCAGCTCGCGCACCGCGCCTCAGCCTACAATTCGCGTCCACGGTCGAGGGTGCCCTACCGAAGAGGGGTGCTCCCGGTAGCGACCCATCCCTTCGTTCAGTCTCTGCTCCGGAGCCTTGCAGCGGGGGCAACGCACCCTTACGCTGGGCTCTCCTGGCGTTCCGGAGGCATTCCGCGAAAACTTTAGTCGTACTGATGGCCGTTGCGGTCATCCTGGGCGTGGCGAGCTCTGGGCACGCTCAGCCTGCCCCCGATCCGGCGCCCGTTCCCCAGCCCGACCCGACCCCGCCGCCTGCGCCGCCGCCGGCCACACCTTCGCCGACTGTTGCGCCGGCGCCTCCCCCAGCCTCCGAATCCGAGCCTCCGCGGGTGTCCCAAGAAGCCTCCGAAGCCCGCGAAGAAGCCCAAGCCGGCCAAGCCCGTGAAGCTGGCGCACGCTCCGCCGATCGACGCGAGGCCGAACGCCGCCGCGCCGGCCTCGCCGCCTCCCCAGCCCTCCGCCGCGGCGCTCCCTGCGGTCGCGCTCGGGGACGAAAACGCCGGAGGATCACTAGCGGTCCGAGCAGGCTTCGCCGTCCTTCTAGCCGCGGCCTGCCTGGCGCTCGCGTTCGCAGCGATTCCCGGGCGAGTCCTCGGGACCGTTTCGACACGGCTCACCGAGCATCGCGATGACATCGGGCTCGCGGTGGTCGTGGGCATGACGGTCACCGCGGTCATGTTCCTCGTCCTCTTGATGACGTGAGCCTGCGCCGCTTCACACCGCTCCTCGTCCTGGTCAGCGTTGCCGGAACGCTGTCGGGATCGGCGGGCGGGGCTTTCGCGCCGGACAGGCCGACGCTCTGGACAGACGTCCAGCGGTGGAGCGCCTCGACCAGCGCGACCTTCAACTTCACCGGGACTGCGTCGGACTTCATCTGCCGGCTGGACTCGGGCGCGGCCGGTTGGGCACCCTGTACGTCTCCGGTCTCCTACAGCTCACTGGGGGAACGCAGCCACACCTTTCAGGTGCGGGCCGTCGACGCGTCCGGCGAAAGCCCGCCGGCGACGTTCGAGTGGACGACCGACGTGACCGCTCCATCGCTTCCAGGCGACGTGGTTGTGGAGGCCACGGCCCCCTCCGGAGCCGTCGTCATCCTCGCCGCACTCGACAACCTCGACCCCTCGCCGCGGCTCGACTGCGCCCCCGCCTCCACGTCGACCTTCCCGCTCGGAACCACCACCGTCTCCTGCGCGGCCACCGACGCTGCCGGGAACACGACCCCGGGCACGCTCACGGTCACCGTGCGAGACACGACCCCGCCGACCCTTGCGCCTCACCAGGACGTGATCGCAGCGCAGCAGTCGCAGCAGGGCGCCGTCGTTCCGTACGAGCTCCCGGTGGCCGAGGACGCCGCGGACCCGAGCACGGCAGTTGCGTGCAACCCGCCCGCCGGGTCGACCTTTCCTCTGGGCGCCACGACGGTGACGTGCACGGCCACGGACGCCGCAGGGCTCACGAGCGTGCCGGTCACCTTCGATGTCATCGTCCAGGCGGGGCCGAAGCCGGCCGCGCCCGCCATCGTCGCGGACGTCCCACGGCTTACCAACCGCGCCGACGCCTCCTTTCAGCTGACCGTCGAGCCAGCTGCCTCGGTCGAGTGCAGCCTCGACGGGCCGCTCGGCTCCGGCGGCTTCACGCCCTGTTCGGGAAGCACGCCGCAGGCCTACTCGGGCCTCGTCGACGGCGGCTATCTCTTCACCGTGCAGGTGACGAACTCGATCGGCAACCGCAGTCAAGCGTCCTACGCATGGACGGTCGACCTGACGCCCCCGGCGCCCCTCGCAGGACTTGCCGTACAGGCCCGCAACCGGCTCGTGAGGCTCTCCTGGGCGAAGCCCGCGGATGCAGATTACGACCGCGTCAGGATCTGGCGCAGGCGGGCTGGCTCGACCGCGTGGAGGCACCTCGCCGATCGAGTTTCCGCCACGGCGATCATCGACCGGACGGTGGCGAACCATGTGATCTACCGCTATCGGCTCGCGACGCTCGACGCGGCCGGAAACGTCGCGGCGCCCGTGGAGCTCAGCGCGCGTCCCAGCCCCGTCTTCTCGCCGCCGGCGGGTGCCGTCGTCAATAAACCGCCTCTCGTCGACTGGACGTCGGTCAGGAGGGCGACGTACTACAACATGCAGGTCTGGCGAGATGGGCGAAAAATCCTCAGCGTCTGGCCCTTCGAGTCGCGCTTCCAGCTGCGTTCCAGCTGGATCTTCCGCGGCAAGCGCTACTCGCTCCACGAGGGGCCCGTGACCGTCTGGGTCTGGCCGGGATTCGGTCCGAAGGCCGCCGCTCGTTACGGCAGGGTCCTGGGCTGGACGACGTTCAGGATCGGCTAGCTCCCGGGAAGCCATCGCGCTCGGATCGATACCCTCTCGCTGTTCACAGGGACACGCGAGGAGGTACATCGGTGATTCGCGAAAGCGAGGCGGCTCCAGACTTCACGCTGCGCTCCGACGCGGGCGAGGACATCACGCTCTCCAGTCTTCGAGGACGCCCGGTCGTCCTCTACTTCTATCCCAAGGACGACACCCCGGGCTGCACGAAGCAAGCCTGCAGCTTCCGCGACCTCTACGGTGAGTTCGAGGAGCGCGGAGCGACGATCCTCGGCGTCAGCCCTGACGACGAGAGCTCCCACGTCCGCTTCAAGGACAAGTACGGCCTCCCCTTCACGCTGCTGGCCGATCCCGAGCACCAGGTCGCCGAGCAGTACGACGTCTGGGTCGAGAAGAACAACTACGGCAAGAAGTCGATGGGCATCAAGCGCTCGACGTTCGTCATCGACGCCGAGGGGAACGTCGCCAGCGCGATGTACGGCGTAAGCCCGGACGGGCACGCCGACGCGGTGCTCGAAGCGCTTCCCGCCGGTTCCTAGAGAACCGCGAGCGCCAGGCGGCGCCCGCCGTGCCAGAGCGCGGCGAAAAGGAGCACGGCCGCGCCGGCGACAATGACGAGGGCCTGCGCGCCGACGGCGAAGGAGACGGCACTCGAGGTTCCGACGCCGCTGGCGATGAGGATCGCTGCGCCGGCGCCCACCTGGGTGGCCGCACCGGCCGGGGCGATCGGGAGCGCTCCGGAGGCCGCCGCCGCGCAGAGGAACGCGATGGCGAGCGGCAGCGACAGCTCGAAGCCGAGTGCGTAGAGCAGGAGGAAGAGGCCGAGGCCCCGCGCGATCCACGAGGCGAGAACGAGCACCCAAGCTTGCCAGGCGTCCCGCGGGGAGACGGTGCGCTGGCCCAGCCAGCGGGCAAGGCGGAAGCGGATGAGCCGGCCGCTCGCGACGAGGCGCGGGAGGACGGCGATGACGACGGCCGCACCGACACCGGCGAACGCGACGACGCCCATCGCGGCGCGAACGGCCGCGGACGCGTCGGAGGTGGCCGCGGCGGTCGACGCAAGCGGCACCAGGGCCGCCGTATCGATCAGGCCGAGCATGAAGAGCGAGAAGCACACCGGAGCGACGCCCGCGCGGCCGCCACTTGCTCGCCGCACGACGGCGATGCGAACGACTTCGTCGAAGCGGCCCGGGAGAGCGGCGCCGGTCACCGACGCGGCCCCGCACGAAGCGGCGAGCGTCAGCGGCTTGGGGCGCTCCTCGGGGGCGAAGAGACGGTGCCAGCCGTACGCCTTGAACGCGAACGCGAGAAGAAAGAGCAGGCCGGCTGCGGCCACGAACCGGAAGTCGGCGCCGGCGAAGGGCCAGCCGATGTCGGCGAAGTGGCGGGCAGCGAGCACGGAGACCGTGATCGCGAATGCGCCCACAACAAGATTCAGCGCCAGCTTCCCACGGGGGGAACGGCACACGCGTATCAGCCCTCTCATCAAGTGTCTCATCGGCCGCAGAAGGGACCACCTCAACCCACGATCGGGGTATGCCCGACGTACCGCATGGGGTGAAGACAGCGCCTCGGCGCCCGTCCCCGTTCGAGGGATTGTATGGACGACCGCGCGCGCGTACCGTCAGAAGCGGAAAGGAGTGGCAGCATGGCCTTGACCGCAAGCCATGCGGCAGAGCACAACCGATACGAGGTTCACGAGCTCCTTGGCGGGGAGCCCGCCCTGGATCTCGGACGGCGCTTCGAGACGTCGGACTTCGGAGCGGCCGTGGATTTCGCGTTCGACTACCTCGAGCGCCGCGACCCGCGGCGTGAGGGCATCGTCGGCGCGCTCGAGATCGTTCGTGTCGCCGGCTCGGCGCGCGAGACGGTCTGGAGCTACGTCCACGCGCCCACGCCCATCAAGCCCGGGGACATGACCCGGGTGTGGGGCTACGACGTCACGCGCTCGTGGAGCAGCCCGTATCGGACTCCCGCTCGGCCGACGCCCGCACGCAACTATTAAGAAATAGAGAGGCTCCTTGGCCCGCCGAGGCAGCCTTGGCTATCTTGCCCAGGCCGGATGTCGCAACACGGCTTTGACATCAGTGAGATCGTCGCGCGCCTCTTCGCCGACGCGCGTCGTCGAGAAGGGCTGACGACGGACGAGCTCGCCGAGCGGGCCGGGGTGCACGAGACCTACATCGGCCTGGTCGAGCGAAAGGCGAGACAGCCGACGCTCGCAGTCGCTGCCAGCCTGGCCGAGGCGCTCGGCATGAGCCTCTCCGACCTGGTGGCCGAGGCCGAGCAGGACGCCAACGGCGGCTTCGTCCCCGAGGTAGAGCTCGTGCATGCACCGCCGAGGCGGTACGCGAAGCCGGACTCCATCGTCGAGTCGGAGCGGCTCACCGAGACGACATGGCTCTCGGGCCACATCGTCCGCAAGGCGATCGACGCGGCCTACCGCCGGCTCGACGTGATCGACGAGCAGATGCGCGAGTCGGGCTCGCCCACCCTCGTCGAGCTCGTCGGCGTCGACCACCTCAACGGCGTCCTCGCCGGCGTGCTCGCCAGCGGCGTCGCCAAGGCGTCGAACGGCCTCTATGTCCAGAACGGGCCGCAGCAGCACCCCGACCTGCTCCCGCTCCAGCACGGGCTCCCGGAGATGGTCGTAAAGACGGCGCTCGAGACCGGCCGCCCGGTCGGCGGCTCGAAGACGGCCGGGATCTACCTGGTCTTCCGGTTCGTGCTCGTCGACCAGAAGGGCGGCTACACCCGCGGCGCGGCCTCGCGCGGCGACATGGTGGCCGTCTGGGAGGCACGCTACGGCGAGCTCGCCGACGCCGACTTCATCCCGCATAGAGGCGGCAAGGGACCGACGCTCCGCAAGGACGCTCTCGACCGGATGGAGCTCGTCTACTACGACCCTGCACTGCTGCCGTACGCGAAGCCGACGGGGGTCTACGCGCAGCTCCAGCGGCGCTAGCACGGCTGTGCGGGAGGGCTCGGGACAGCTTGTCCTTCGCGAGATCGAAGATCGTGATCTCGGCGTGCTGTTCGAGCACTCGACGGATCGCGAGGCGATACGGATGGCCGCGTTCACTTCGCCGGATTTCGATGATCGAACGAGCTTCGAGCGACGGTGGGCGCGGCTGAGAAGCGACGACTCTACGACGAACAGGGTCGTCGAGATCGACGGTCGAGTTGTGGGGCACATTGCGAGCTTCGACCTGGAGGGCCACCGCGAGGTCACCTACTGGATCGGCCGTGAAGATTGGGGCCGCGGCATTGCCACGCGTGCCCTACAAGAGTTCTTGCAGCTGGAGGCAACCCGTCCGCTTTACGCTCGCGCCGCGAGCGACAACGCCGCGTCGATTCGTGTGTTGACGAAGTGCGGTTTTCTTATCGTGGGCGAGGGGCGCGGGTTCGCTCATGGGCGCAACGAGGAAACGGACGAGGTCGTGCTCCGACTCGACGCGTGACGCCAACGGCAAGAGGTGACGGCCGCACCCGCCGGCTAGTCAGTGCCAACTTCGAGCACGACCTTGCCACGCTTCCCGCGGCCCGCGACTCGCTCGAACGCCGCCCGGGCCTCCGTGAGCGGAAAAACCGAGTCGACCTCCGCGCGAAGCTCGCCTGCGTCCACGAGCGTTCTCAACTCCAGGAGTTGCTCGTGGTCGGGTTCGACGACGAAGTAGATCGCGCCCGGCATCTCCTCTGCGATCGTGACCACGCGCTCGCCAGCGGGCACCTCGCCGCCACGAGTGTCGAAGACCAGATCGACTGGACCGCTCTCCACGACCGCTGCGCCGGCGTGTCGCGCAAGCTGGACGGCGATGTGCCCAACGCCGCCCGAGGCGCCCGTGACCAGCACGCGCTCGCCTTGGGCGAGCCGCCCGTGCACAAACAGTGCTTGCCAGGCGGTCAGCCCGCCCATCGGCAGAGCTGCCGCCTCGACGTGACTCAGCTGCAAGGGCTTCGGTGCAAGCACATCGGCTGGGACGACGGCGTACTCGGCAGCCACGCCGTCGCGATCGAAAGGCGTGAGCGCATATACCTCGTCACCGCTGCCGACGACAACGCCCGAAAGCTCGTAAGACGGAATCGCCGGCAATCGATCGACCGGCCACTCCAGCTCGGCACGTGTAATCGCTGCCGCATGCACGCGCACCAGCACCTCGCCCGGATCCGGCGACGGCGTCTCGATCTCCTCAACCTTCAAGCCGTCATCGTGCAGCCGTACCGCTAGCACACCGCTCCCCTAGCCCCTGTTGGACTTCGTTCCTCAGGAGATCTTGCCATCTACCACCCTCCTGCTCGGAGGCGTCGCGTGGGCCAGTGTTCGGGAACGTCCCATGAAGAACACGCGGTCAGCCGGGCCCCACGACGCGGTCCACCCAGCAGCTAGCCCGCGCCGACGTGTCGAAACCCGCCCTTGACCCAATCGACGACCAGGCGGCCGTATTCCTCCGCTGCTTGCTCCCACGCGAAGTGACCGGCGTCGAGGGGATAGATCTCGCTGTTGGGGAGGAGGTCGTCGAGGTACTGGTTGTTCGACCACGGCACGAGGTCATCGTCGCGCCCGGCCACGATCTGGGTCGGCGTGCTGATCGTCGGCAACAGATCGCGCAACACCGGGTTCTGCTCGGGGTAATGCCGCACGAACCGGGCCGACTCCGCGAAGCGCCCGAGGTCGTAGGCGCTGACATAGTCCTCGTGGACTTCGGGCTCGCTTTCGCTCGCGGCCCCGGACTCGACGGCGTAGCCGATGTTGGTTCTGGCGTCCAGCCCGCGCACGACGTCCAGACTCGGCGCTTCGATGATCTCCTTGAGCGCGCCGCCTGCTTCGATCGGGAAGCGGACCGCGCCGCCGCCGACGGTCAAGCTCGTAACGCGCTCCGGAGCCTTCGTGGCAAGGAAGAGCGCTGCGGCCGTGCCGACGTCCGGGCCGACGACGTGCGGAGCCCCCAGGCCCCACTCGTCGATTAGGCCGGCCAGAAACGCTCCCGAGGCGTCCGGGGCGATCAGTTCCGGGCGACCGTCGGAGTGGCCGAATCCCGGCATGTCGATGGCGACCGCCCGCCCGACTGCCGCGACGCGGTGCCAGATGCGACGGAAGGCCCACAGGGTTTCGGGCCACGGCGCCAGCAGCAGAACGGTGATGTCCGAGTCTGCCTTGTTGTCGGCGAACCGCACTCGCACGCCGTCGCAGACTCGGAAGTAGGTCGTGACCGGCGAAACCGCATTAGCACTCATCTGACATCTCCTTCTGCAACAAGTTGCGTCAAGAAACTGAGGCCGCGAGCGTAGCAGATCGAGTTGCGTGATGAAACTCTCCCTTGCTACCTTTGCGGTGTGCTCAAGCGCGACTACGAAGGACAGGAGTGCTCGATCGCCCGCGCCCTCGAGATCGTCGGCGAACGCTGGACACTGCTGATCATCCGCGACGCCTTCCTCGGCCTTCGCCGCTTCGACGAGTTCCAGGAGAGTCTCGGCATCGCCCGCAACGTGCTGACCGACCGTCTTAACCGACTCGTCGAGGAGGGCATTCTCGAGCGGGTTCGGTACAGCGAGCGGCCCGAGCGCTACGAGTACCACCTGACGAAGAAGGGCCGCCACTTAGACGTTGCGCTCGCCGGGCTGCGGCAGTGGGGCGATACCTACCTCAGCAAGACGCCGCCTCGAATCCTCCGCCGTCGCTCCGACAAGAAGCCGGTCGTAGCCTCCTTCGTCCCCGCGGGGGCGAGAACGCTCGATTTCCGCGAGCTCGAGCTGGTGCCAGGCCGAGGCCGCCGAGACCGCTCGGCATGAACGCAGACTGACACTCGGCGGCTACCGCAGGCGCTGGTCAGGCGGCTGCGGCGGTCGCCTCGACGGCTTGCAGGATGAGTTCGGTCGCGGCCTCAGGCTGGGAAACGAACGAGACGTGCGAAGCCGGAGTCTCCACGATCGTCGCGTTCGCTCGCTCGGCCATGAACCGCTGAAGCGCCGGCGGGATCGCCTTGTCCTCGGTACCGAGCAAATACCAGCACGGCAACGTATTCCACGCTGGCGGGGCCGACGGCGTGGCTGCGAACGCGGCGGCGGCATAGGGCCGCTGTGCCGCGGCCATCACCGCGGCCGTCTCAGGATCGACATCAGCGGCGAAAGCTTCGCGGAATGCCTCTGGCGCGAGGTAAAGGTCGGTGCCCTCGCTCCCGTCGGGGTTGGTGAACGAAACGGGCCTGATTGAAGGCCCAACAAGGCTGCCTTCAAACCTCTCGAGGAGCTGCTGCTGGCTCTCGCCAACGTCGCACATCCAGCCGTTGAAGAAGACGAGCGCCTGGACCTGCTCGTTGCCAATCGCGGCAGTGGAGATCACATTGCCGCCGTAGGAGTGGCCGACGAGCACGAGCGGCCCGCTAAGGGTCCGCAGGAACTCCGTCAGGTAGGCGGCGTCGCCAGCGAGATCCCGAAGCGGGTTACCGAACCCTATGGCGGAGTACCCGCGGTCCTGCAAGGCGCGGATCTCAGCTTCGAAGCCCGTGGCGTCAGCCCATGCACCGTGGACAAGGACGATCGTCGGAGTTCCAGCAGCCATTCTCGTCACCGCCCCTTCCTTTGACGTTTGCCGATGCTCGGACTGTAAACGCTGCCGTTCGTGCCCGGCCAAGGCCAGTGCCCACCACACTCGGATGGACGAGCGTGCTGTCGCTAGGGCGCAGTCGGGGGTAAAGCAACTACGCGGAAGAACCGAGCGAGAACTACTGGACGCTCAGACCGGGCAGCGCCCGACTCAGCGAGGCTAGCTCGAGCCGCTAGGCGAAACGGCCTACGTGACCGCGCCCTCGTGGCCCGGTGCGTAGACGAACTCGTCCCGCCCGCGTAGACGCACGTACTCGGCGGGCGTCATCACGACCACCACAGGGCAGAACGAGTCCCCGCACTCACACAGGAACGGTCCCTCTTCCGCGGCGACGCCCCACATAGCGTTGTAGAGGTGGTCATTGACCGCCCGGGGCACGTTCGGCTTCCGGCTGTCGGTCTCCACGACCTCTCCTTCCTGCCCTCCAGGCCAGATTGGCCTGTGAAGGGGTCAAAGAGGTCGGCGAGCGGTTGCCTACTGCGAGCTTAGCGCGTTCAGCCAGCCGTGGACAGCCCGCCCCCAAACTGCCCTTCGTTTTGGCGCTGGACCTAGATGCGGATGAGAGGACTTGAACCTCCACGGGCTTTCGCCCACACGGACCTGAACCGTGCGCGTCTACCAATTCCGCCACATCCGCGCGGAGCACGAAGTCTAGCCCGGTGCCTTCGCTAGCGGCGCGGGCGGTCTTCGTGCTCGTCCCAGACCGGGAGGTCGGCGAGGTCTCGCTCGACGCTCTTGACGAACTCGTCGTCCTCCTCGTCGCCCCGGATCAGCGTCAGCTTCTCCTTGCGCCGGCGGCGCGAGCGCTTCGTCCAGGCGTCGGCGCCGATGCGTTCGGACAGCCTCGGCCACTCCGCCCCGATGACCACGAGGACGGCGGCGATGAGGAGCCCGATCGCGATCCAGCCCACATCACCCATTGTAGACCGGGGCCTAAGGCAGAGCAGGGCCTCGTCCGATAGAGGATCCATGCCCTGGGAAGTCCCCCTCCCCTTCGCACTCCTCATGTTCCTCGGCTGGGCCGTCGTCGCCCGTGCAGTTCTCGTTTTCGCGCGCGTCCTGCCGCCGACGTGCGGCAGCTGCAACCGCAAGCTCGAGCGCCGCCACCTCGGCGAGCCCGTGTGCCGCTGCGGTCGCTAGCCGCTCTCGGCAGACGCGAGGAACAACTCCAGCCGCTCGTTGAACGGCGCTCCGGTCCGCTGGGCTCCATGACCCCGCCCGGGAAGCACCTCACGCTCGGCGCCGATCCGATCCGCGAGGACGTCGCAGACGGCTTCGAAGGCGTCGTCGTGCGCGCCTGAGACGGCCAGCTTCGGGAACGGCGCCGCCGCAAGGTCGTCCAGCGGTATCCGCGCCTCCCATGGATAGCGCTCGCTCATCAGAAGCCTCGTGCCGCGCTCCAGCTCCGGCTTGAGGCGGCCGAGCACCGGCCGGCTTCCCACAAGCCGAAAGAAGCGCTCGAGGAAAACTGCGGGATCCTCGGGCGGGTCGGTCCAGAGCTCGGTCGCGCGCGCGACGAAGCGCTCGACGGCCGGCTGCCCACGAGCGACGCCGAAGGCAGGTGGCTCGACGACAGTCAGGGAACGCACGCCCGCCGGGCGCATCGCCGCTGCCAGGAGCGCGATGACGCCGCCGTAGGAGTGCGCGACGACGTGCGCCGGGTCGTCCAGGAGATCGGCGAGAAGCGGCGCCTCGGCCTCGAAGTCGCTCCGCGCGAGCGCCGGGCTCTCACCGAACCCAGGGCGGTCGACCAGCAGCAACGTCCAGCGGTCGGCGAGCGGAAGCTGCTCGCGCCACGTGAGGCGCGCGCCGGTCACGCTCCCGTGGACGAGGAGGACGGGCGGGCCGCTGCCGACCCGCTCCACGTACAGGCTCAATCCTTCGCGAGAGCGGTCGCGACGATCCAGCCGACGACGGCGCCGAGAATCGCAATGGGCGCGACGTCGTCTGCCGCCGGTCCTGCGAGGAGCGCCGCCATGACCACTGCAAAGAACGGCATCCGCAACACGCCCGCGGTGGAGGCTGCGATCCCCGCAACAACCGCCGGCACGAGATCGAGGTCCGGAAGCACGATGTGCGCGAGCACGCCGAGCGCGATCCCGATGGTGATCGCGGGGAAGACAGGCCCACCCCGGAAGCCCGCGGCCAGCGAGAGCGTGTAGGCGAAGCCCTTCGCGAGCACGAGCAGCGCGAGCACGCCGCCCGAGCCCTCGGCCAGGATCGTGGGCAGCGACGACTTGACCGGAGAAAAGCACCAGGTCCACCGGGCGATCCGCCAGTGCGCGGAAGACGACGGCGAGCGCGCCGATGGCCACGCCCGTCGAGACGAGGACGACGACCGGCCGGGCCGTCAGGACACGTTTCGACAGCACGACGGCCGCGTCCCTGAAGGCGACGACGACCACCGCCGCGACCACGGACACCAGCACGCACCAGGCGAGGTCGACGAGCCGGACGCTCGGATAGTCGGGCAACGGGAGGGAGAGCTCCGGCGCGTCGAGGCCCGGCCAGTCGGCCACGCCCGTGTAGACGAGGGCTCCCGAGCCGGCTGCCACGAATCCGGGCAGGAGCGCGCGCCCGATGTCCTGCGCCTGCATGCGCCCGCTCATCGCGAGCGCCTCGAAGAGCAGGAAGGCGGCCGGCAAGGGCCCGCCGAAGAGCCCGGCGACAGCAGCGAACGCGCCGGCGAGCACCAGGAGCCGGCCCTCGTCGTCCGCCATGCCCGCCATCCGCACGCCCACGACGCCGATGGCGAACCCAAGAGCCAGCAGCGGCGCCTCCGGCCCGAGCACGATTCCGAACGACAGCGAGATGAGCGCGGCGGGCAGGATGCTCACGAGCTCGATGGGCTTGATCGCGACCAGCCCGAGGCCTTCGAGCGGCGTGTGGCCGCCGTGGCCGGGCAGCCTCAGCACGGCGGCGACAAGGAGCCCGGCGAGTCCCGGAACGAGCAGCACGTACCAGACGGGAGGCTCGTCCCAGTCGAAGCCGTCCGGGATGTCGTGCCACACGAGCTCGATGAGATCGTGGAGAGCCGTCTGGAAGAGCACGGCCGCGAAAGCGACCGGGATGCCCAGGAGAGCGGCGAAGAGCAGCGACCGGAGGTACGCCTTCTGGGACACGATCCGAACTACTCCACGAGCTGCCGGACGGCGCGCGCGAGCACGCGGGCGCCCAGCTCGCACTGCTCCGGCGCGGTGAACTCGTCGGGCGTGTGGCTCAGGCCGCCGCGGCTCGGGACGAAGAGCATCGCTGCGGGCACGTGGTGGGCCAGCACCATCGCGTCGTGCCCGGCGCCGCTCGGCATGCGGAGCGTGGTCGCCCCTTCCTCGGCGGCAGCGGCCTCCAGGCCGTCCTGCAGGGCGGGATCGAGCGCCACCGGCCGCTTCCGGTGCGTCTCGCGCAGCTCGAGGCCGAGCTGCTCCTCGGCGGCAATGCGCTTCAGCGTCTTGCGGACGAACGGCTCCAGCCACGCGAATCCTTCGGCGGTCGGCGACCGGACGTCGATGGTCAGCTCGGCCGCGCCGGGGACGACGTTGAACCCGCCTGGCTCCGCACTGATGACGCCGACGTTCGCGGTCATGTCGTCGCGGCCTCGTGCCACCTCACGGAGCGCCAGCACCACACGCGCCGCGCCGGCGAGCGCGTCGCGGCGCAGCTCCATCGGGGTCGTCCCGGCGTGGTTGGCCTCGCCGGTGAGGCGCACCCGGAAGCCGAGCATGCCCGTGACCGCGGTGACGACGCCGAGGTCGACGCCGTTGCGCTCCAGCACCGGCCCCTGCTCGATGTGAAGCTCCAGGTAGGCGCCGAGCTCATCGACGCGCGCCGCCTCGCCCAGGCGCCCGAAGTCGAAGCCCGCGGCGGCCATCGCGTCCGCAACTCCTCTGCGCTCCCAGTCCTCGAGGTCGCAGTCGCCGCAGAACGCACGGCTCCCCAGCATCCCGGTCTGGAAGCGGCCGCCCTCCTCGTCGTTGAACGAGATCACCCAGAGCGGGCGCTTTGGCTCGACCCCGTCGGCCTTCAGACGGCGCACGACGTCGAGCGCCGCCAGCACGCCGAGCGCGCCGTCGTAGCGCCCGCCGGAGGGAACCGTGTCGAGATGGGAGCCGAGAGCGACGGCCTTCCCCTCCCCCGCCGCCCAGCGGCCGATCACGTTTCCGGCGGCGTCGAGCTCGGTCTCGAGCCCGAGCTCGGCGAGCTGCTGCACGAGCCAGGAGTTCGCCTGCGCGAGCTCGGGCGACCACGCGAAGCGCGTCACGCCGCCGCGCTCGTCGCCGCCGATGCGCGCGGCGGCTTCGAGATCAGCTGTCAGCGACGACACGGCGCCTCTTGTACCAGCGGTAGGCCTCGATCACCCCGGCGATCCCCAGCGCGACCACGAACGCGAGGAGGAAGCCCTTGAGCGGGTTCTCCTCGAACGTGCGGCCGCCGACATAGCCGAGCATGGCCGCGTACGTGGCCCAGAGGAGGCCTGCCGCGACGTCCCAGGTGATGAAGCGCCGCCATGGCATCTCGAGCATCCCACACGAGAGGGTGACCGCCGTGCGCCCTCCTGGGATGAAGCGCCCGATGATGATCAGATAGCCCCCTCGTTGCTGCACCTGATTGTGCGCCCAGTCCACCTGTTTGCGCCGCTCCCCCTTGAACCAGCGGTCGACGATCCGGTGCCCGACCTTCCTCCCGATCCAGTACGCCGTGTTGTCCCCGACGATCGCGCCTGCGGCGGCGAAGAGAATGACGAGCACGAGGTGGAGATCGCCCGTCGAGGCCAGCACGCCGGCGAGGATCACCGAGGTCTCGCTCGGGACCAGCGGGATGATCACGTCGAGCGCCGCGATCACGAAGAGGAACACGTAGGTCCACGGCGATCCCGAGACGTACTCGGTCAGCGATTCGAACATCCGACTGGGAACGTTAGTGCGAGTGCTCCGCGGGGAGGCCGAACCGGCGGGCCGTTCCCTCTTCGGAGTCGAACTGGACGAGCACGGCCTCCTCGTCTCCCACGACCCAGGCGTCGTGTCCCGGATCGATCGCCACGACCTGCGGTGCGACGTAGTCGAAGGTGCAGCCGTCCGCGTACTCGCCCTGGATGTGGCCGCGGGCGAGGAAGCCGATATGCGCGTGCATGCAGCGTTCGGTTCGCACGGTCGGCCGCATGTCGGTCGACCACCGGAAGCCGGGCGGGTACACGGCGCGCTTCACCCGGCCGTTCCCGACCTTGACGATCTCGACCCTGACGCCGGCGACCTCGCGGAGCTCGGCGCCCTCGATTGGCTCGGTCAGTGGATCCATCCCGATTAGCTTAGTGCGTCTCGGACGTAGAACGCCTGCGTCCCGGCGGAGCGATAGCCCAGGCTCTCGTTGAGCGCGCGCATGCCGACGTTGGCCTCGGCGTTGGCCGTCAGCATCCACTCGACCCCGTTCTCCGCGGCCCAGCGGATCGTGGCGAGCTTGACGAGCCTCGCCAGCCCACGGCGCCGGTACTCGGGCAGCGTCCCCGTCAGGTCGCTCGCGGCCCGGCCCTCCCCGTCGGAGACGACGAACGCAAGCGAAACCGGCACCTCGTCGTGGAGGACGATCGCGCTCCCCTCGAGCGACAGGTCGGGATCCTCGAGGCATTCGCTGACCCACTCCTCGTAGCGGATGTCGTCGACCGTCGACTCTTCCGGAACGTCCTCGGACGCCAACGCGTAGAGGGCGTGGAGCTCGCGTGGCCGGTCGAGCACGTCGGCAAGCGGGACGAGCCGGAATCCCTCTGCGGCCTTCGCCTCCTGGAGGGCGGGGAGCCCGGAGATTTCGGCGTCCGCCAGGTCGAGCCGCAGGATCGGCTCGCCGCCCTGCTCCCGAAACCCCCGCTCCTCGAGGAACGTGCGGCCCGCGGGCTCGGCGGTGTAGGTCTCGAGGCGCTCGGCGCCCGCCGCGAGCAGGTGGGTGGCGGCAAGGTCGTAGAGCGCCCCGCCGAGGCTGTGGCCGCGGTGCTCGGGCCGAACGCCGATCCAGAGCCAGCCGAGGCTCCGCTCGCTCACCTCCCAGCGAAGCCGTGCGCGGGCGAAGCCGACGATCTCGCCGTCCGCCTCGGCGACCCAGGCGCGTTGCTTCGCCCGCGGCGGATGGCTGGCAAGCCGGTGGAGCAGGCTCGCGGGCGAGTGCAGCCAGTCTCGGGCCGCGGCCCGGAGCACCTCCACGGCCACGCGCGCGTCCTGGTCGCGGAACGTCCGGATCACACGAGCCGCTCCGGTGCGAGCAGACGCGCCGCCGCGCAGCCGGCGATGCCGGCTCCGACGACGACGGTGTCCGCGGTGCCTAGTCCGTCGACTCGGCGCTCCCAGAGCGGCGCTTGCGCAGGAAGACCAGGCCGCCGACTGCGGCCCCGGTCGCTGCGACGGCTGCTGCGATCCCGCCGATCAGCTTCTTCGAGCGCTTCTTCGGCGGCTCAGGCACCTTCTTCATGATCTTCGCCTTCGCGAGTGGCTTGGCGATCGTGTAGACGCCGTAGCCGATCATTGCCTTGCGTTTGTTGAGCATGTCCCTCCTTCCTCGCCCCTTCAGGCTTTGGCGGCTGCTCGCTTCCTGTTCGGTAGATGAATGGCACGGCCGAGGGCCAGCAGTCCTGCTTCCTTGACGGCCTCGGAGAGCGTCGGGTGGGCGGTCATGCCGTCCGCGACCGTCTCGACCGTCGCTTCTGCATCCAGCGCGACGACCCCGGCCTCGATGAGATCCGTCACGTGCGGGCCGACCATGATGATCCCGAGGAGCTCGCCGTAGCGAGCCTCGTGAATCGACTTCACCCAGCCGACGGTCTCGTTCTGCATCATGGCCCGCCCGTTGACGGAGAAGGGGAACGTGCCGACGAGGACATCGTCCCCGTACGACTCGCGCGCCTCGCGCTCGGTCAGGCCGACGCCGGCGATCTCGGGATCCGTGTAGATCGGCCGCGGCACGCCGCGGTTGTCCACCACGGCGTCGTGGCCCAGGGCGTTCTCGGCGGCGACCTCGCCCTCGCGAAACGCGGTGTGGGCCAGCTGCCAGTAGCCCGCGCAGTCGCCGACCGCGTAGATGTGCGGGACGGTGGTGCGCCGGTGCTCGTCGGCGGCGATGCCCTTCCTCGGGTCGAGCTCGACGCCGATCTCCTCGAGGCCGAGATCCTGCGTCACGGGGCCGCGGCCGGTGGCGACGAGCATGACGTCGCACTCGACGGACTCGCCGCCGAAGTGCACCCTGAGGCCGCTGCCGGTGTCCTCGATCCGGTCGCATTGCGACTCGAGGTGGACGGCGATGCCGCGCTTCTTGAACTGCTTCAGGAGCTCCTTGGCCGCGTCATCGTCCTCCTGCGGGATCAGCGTCGGCAGCATCTCGACGATCGTCACCTCGCTGCCGAAACGCTGGAGGATCGAGGCGAACTCGCACCCGATGATCCCGCCGCCGAGGATGACGATGCGCTTCGGAACCTCGGTCTGGGCCAGCAGCCCCGTCGAGTCGATGCAGCGCTCGGAGTCGATCCCGTCGATCGGCGGGCGCAGCGAATAGGAGCCGGTCGCGACGATCGCGCTCTTGAACGTGACGTCCTCCCCGCCCTCGACGGAGATCGTGTTCGCGTCCTTGAAGCGGCCGGTGCCCTTGACCCACTCGACGCCGTTGGCCTTGAAGAGCCCCGCAACGCCCGAGGTCAGCTGGTTGACGATCCCGTCCTTCCACTCGTTGGCCTTGGCGAAGTCGAGCTCGGGCGCGCTCACGTTCACGCCGATCTTGGCGAAGGTCTCCTCCGCCTCCTTGAGCGCAAACGCGGTCTGCACCCACGCCTTGGTCGGGATGCACCCGACGCGGAGGCAGGTGCCCCCGAGCCGGTCTTCCTTCTCGATGCAGACTGTCTTCGCCCCGAGCTGCGCGGCCCTGATGGCAGCCGTGTAGCCGCCCGGACCGCCACCGAGGACGGCGACGTCGAATTCCATGATCTGTGCCCTTTCCGTTCGGTTCGGTTCCTAACCGATCCTATCCGCGCAGAGCAGCCCACCACTCCCAGAAAACGGGAGGGCGGCCGCGCCGTTAGTCGCCTTCGAGGCGGAGGTCGAAGCCCGCGGGGGCGTGGACGTTCAGGAAGCGCGCCGGCTCGTCGCCGCGGTTGGCGAAGGTGTGCGGCACCCCGGGCGGGACGAGCACGAACGTCCCGGGGCCGGCCACGACCTCCTCGTCGTCGACGATGAACGTCAGCTCGCCGTCGAGCATGAGGAACGAGTCGTCCTCGGCCGCGTGCTGGTGAATCGGAGGGCCGTCGCGGTGCGGCTGGATGGTGATGAGCGAGAGGTTGAAGCGAGGCGTGTCCTGCGTGCGGGCGAGAAACTCGACGTTCCCGACGCGGTGACCCCCTCCGGGCGGCACGATCACCGCACGCTCGACGCCCACTAGATCTCCTCCGAGAGCTGGACGCGGTTGCCGTCGGGGTCGAAGACGTCCAGCAGGCGGATCGTGCCCGGGATCTCGAGGACGGTGCCGACCTCGACGCCGGCGTCGCGCAACCGCTCCGCCTCCTGCTTGAGGTCGGTCACGTCCAACGTGAGCACCGCGTCGCCCTCCTCGCGCTCCCCTTCGGCGATGGCGAGCTCGGTGTTCCCGCGGACGAGGCGGGCCCACCGGTCCTCCTCGTCGACGTAGGCCTCCTCGAAGCCGAGCCGCTCACGGTAGAAGGCCCGCGCCTGCTCGAGATCGCGGACGCGGTACCAGATGCTCACGGCCCCGGCCGCCCTAGAGTGCGAGCCCGGGCTCTTCGAGGAACTGCTTGACCGTGCGGAGGAACTCGGAGGCCGTGGCGCCGTCGACGGTGCGGTGGTCGCACGAGAGCGTCATCTCCATCACCGGCCGGGCCGCGAGCTCGCCGTCGCGGACGACCGCCCGCTGCTCGATCGCGCCGACCGCGAGGATGGCGGCCTGCGGCGGGTTGAGGACGGCGACGAAGCGCTCGACGCCGAACATGCCGAGGTTCGAGATCGTGAACGTGCCGCCCTCGAGGTCCTCCTGCTTCAGCTTGTTCTCGCGCGTGCGCCCGACGACGTCGGCGCGCTCGGCGGCGAGCTGCGGGATCGTCTTCGTCTCGCAGCTGCGCAGGACGGGGACGACCAGGCCGTTGGGGATCGCCACGGCGATGCCCACGTTGGCGGTCGGCTGGAGGTGGATCTCCTCGCCCGCGAAGAGCGCGTTCACCGCGCGATGGCGCATGAGCGCGACCGCGCAGACCTTCGTGAGAATGTCGGAGTAGGTCGGCTTCGCATCGCCCTCGGCCATCCTGGCCACCAGCCCCTCGCGGAGCCGGATCGCGGCGCTCATGTCCGCGGTCATCGTGATCTGGAAGGCCGGTGCCTGCCATGCCTCGGTCATGCGGCGCGCGATCGTCTTGCGCATGCCGGTGAGCGGGATGACCTCCACCTCGCCGGCGGGCGCGGCAGCGGTGACCGCAGCCGACGCCGGCGCAGCCTGTGCGCGCTCGACGTCCTCGGCCACGATGCGACCCTCGGGGCCGGTGCCGCGCAGCGAGCGCAGGTCGATCCCCTTCTCGCGCGCGATGCGGCGCGCCAGCGGCGAGGCCTTGACGCGGGCGCCGTCTCCGTTGGTCTCCGCGGCCGGCTGAGGCTCCGCCTCGGCCTGCTCAGCGGCGGCCTGCCGGCCTCGCTCACGGTCCTCGTCGCGCTCTTCGGCGGGCTCGCCCTCTTCCTGACCTTCGCCCTCGGAGACCTCGGCCTCGTCCTCGACCTCGGGCTCCTTCTCCTCCTTCGCCTCCGGCTCGGCGTCGGGCACGTCCTCGCCCTCCTCGCCGATGACCGCGATCGCCTTGCCGACCTCGATCTCCTCGCCCTCGCCGGCCAGGATCTTGAGCAGGACGCCCGAGGAGTCGGCCTCGACCTCCTGGGTCACCTTCTCCGTGTCGAGCTCGTAGAGTGGCTCGCCCTTCTCGACCTGGTCGCCCTCGGACTTCAGCCAGCGCACGATCGTCCCGGACTCCATGCCCTGGCCTAGCCGCGGAAGCGTGACCTGGCTCGACACCGCTATTCCTTGCCGACGGTGCGCTTGACGGCCGCGAGCACGTCCTCCGCATGCGGGATGACGTACTGCTCCATGACCGGCGCGAACGGGATCGGGGTGAACTTCGCCCCGACGCGCTCGACCGGCGCGTCGAGGTAGTCGAACGCCTGGTGCTGGACGATCGCCGCCACCTCGGCGCCGAAGCCCATCCGGACGACGGCCTCGTGCGCGACGACGCAGCGGTTCGTCTTCTTGACGGAGCCGACGATCCCCTCCTCGTCCAGCGGCAGGAGCGTGCGCGGATCGACGACCTCGACGGAAATGCCGGCCTCCTCGGCCTCCTTCGCCGCGGCGAGGGCCTCGTGGACGAGCCGCCCGGTGGCGACGACGGTGACGTCCTCGCCCTCGCGGTGCACGCGCGCCTTGCCGAGCTCCATGCCCTCGATCGCCTCGGGCACCTCGTTCTTGAGGTTGTAGAGCGTCCGGTGCTCGAAGAAGACGACCGGGTTGTCGTCGTAGATCGAGCTCCAGAGGAGGCCGCGCACGTCCTCGGGCGTCGACGGGAAGACCACCTTGATGCCCGGGACGTGGACAAACCACGCCTCGACCTGCTGGGCGTGCTGCGCGCCCGGCGACCAGCCGGCGCCTCCCTGCGTCCTGATCGTCAGCGGAACCTTGGTCTGGCCGCCCGACATGTAGCGGTGCTTGGCGGCCTGCTGGACGAGCTGCTCCATCGCCAGCGTCATGAAATCCTGGTACATGATCTCCACGATCGGACGCATCCCGGAGACCGCGGCGCCGATGCCGGCCCCGACGATCGCCATCTCGGAGATCGGCGTGTTGCGGACGCGGTCGGGCCCGAACTCGTCGAGCATCCCCTGCGTCACGCCCATCGACCCGCCCATCTCGGCGATGTCCTCGCCCATGATGAAGACGTCGTCGTCGCGCCGCATGGCCTCGCTCATCGCGTCGCGGATCGCCTCGCGGTAGGTCAGCTCAGGCATAGACGTTCTTCAGCGCGTCCTCGGGCTTCGGGTCGGTGCCCTTCTTGGCGAACTCGACCGAGTCCTCGGCGATGCGCGTCGCCTCGCGGTCCATCTCCTCCCACTCCTCGTCGGAAAGCTCGAGGCGCGTGCGAAGGAGCTCGATCGGGTCGCGCGTCTTGCGCAGCTCGAGGATCTCCTCCTTCGGGCGGTACACCTGCGGGTCGCCGACGTAGTGGCCGGAGAGCCGGACGCAGTCGGCGACGACGAAGACGGGCCCCTTCCCGTCCCGCGCGTGCCGGAGCGCCTTCTTGGCCGTGTCGAAGACGGATTCGACGTCCTGGCCGTCGACGGTCATGGAGACCATCCCGAACGCCTCGGCCCGCTTGGTCATGTCCTCGATGGGCAGGTGCTGCTTGGCGGGCGTCGACTCCGCGTAGCGGTTGTGCTCGCAGACGAAGATCGCGGGCACCGTCCAGAGCTGGGCCAGGTTCAGCGACTCGTGGAACGTCCCGATGTTGGTCGCCCCGTCGCCGAAGAACGCGACCGCGACCCGCGGCTCGCCTCGCATCTTGAAGGCGAGGCCGGCCCCGACGATGCCGGGGAGCCCGCCGCCCACGACCGCGTTCGCGCCGAGATTCCCGCGCTCGATGTCGTAGAGGTGCATGGACCCGCCGTAGCCGTGGCTGCAGCCCTCGACCTTGCCGTAGAGCTCTGCCATGACCTCGTTGGGATGGGTGCCCTTGGCGATCGTGTGGCCGTGCGCGCGGTGGGTCGAGGCGATGACGTCGCCCTCCTCCAGCGCTCTGCAGACACCGACCGCGACGGCCTCCTGGCCGATCGCCACGTGCAGGAAGCCCGGCAACTCGCCGGCGCGAAACCGCTCCTCGACCTTCTCCTCGAAACGCCGGATGAGGAGCATCTCCCGCAGGAAGTCCTTGAGGCGTTCCGCGGACACGGTCTGACCCTTCTCCTCGAGCGTTGCCACGGCGACGACAAGCTAGCAGCCGGAGTGAATAATCTGCGCCTTCATGGCCCTCGCCGATCGTGTCGACGAGATCGTCCGCGGACTCCCACGCGGCTGGGAGCGCGCGCGCCTGGAGCTGACCGTGGAGGAGCCGGAGGACGCCGACCGTGCGTCGCTCCTCCTCGCTTCTGCGACACCCGGGCGTCAGGGCCGCTCCTTCACGCTCTACGTCCATCAGGGAGCGAGCGGGCTCTCCCCCGCCGTCGGGCTCGTCAAGCGGGTCGTCGCCCGCCTCGACGAGGCCGGCATCCGTGGCCGCGTCCGCCTCGCGGGCCACGAGCAGGCTGCGGTGAAGGCGACGCCGGTTGCCGCAGAGCCGGAGGCGCCGACGGCGCTGGCGGAGGCCTGGGACGGGCTCCTGCGCCGGCTGCCGCCCGACTGGTCCGACCTCTACGCCGAGGTGGAGCTCGACTCGACGGACTACCTCGACCGCGGAGCGCTGCTGCTCGCGCCGGTCAACCCGGCGCGCTCCGGCGGGCCGTCGACCTTCCGCTTCCGCTCGGCTAGCAGCAAGGGCTACGGGGTCGCGCCGGGCATGGCCCGCCGCGCGCTCGAGCGGCTCGACGACGAAGGGCTGGGCGGGCGCGTCCGCGTCCTCCGCGTCCTCTCCGACACGAACCCGGTCTCGACGCAGGGGCCGGTCTGGCGGGTGGACGGACGCTCGGTGTGAGCGAGCCCGAGCCTCAGGTCTCCTGGAAGGCCCTCGAAAAGGACGCGACCGTCGTCACATCCGACGGCGACGAGTCCGCGCGCGTCGCCGAGATCGTGGGTGACCCGGACGCCGACATCTTCAACGGCCTCGTCCTCAACCTGGGCGTCCTCGACAAGAACCGCCATCTGCCCGCCGAGCGCGTGCAGGCGATCTGGCCCAAGCGGGTCGAGGTCGATGCGTCCGCCGAGGAACTGAAGGGCCTGCCGGCCTACGAGGAGCCCGTGATCGAGCGCCTCGAGCCCCGCGGCGGCTTCTTCACGCGTCTGCGGAACCTGTTCCGCTGAGCTCGGCGGCGCGGCGCCGCGCCAGCGCGAGCTGGAAAGGGACGAGCGGGAAGACGGCCAGCTCGCGCAGCAGCAGCTGGGGCGGCGCGGGAGTCTGCGCGCCGGAGACCGTGACACGCACGCCTGGAAGGAGCGACCGGAAGAGGATCCCGGCACGCGGCCCGTGCCACCTGGACGTGACGACGACGACTTCGCCGACTCCGAGCTCCCGCGCGTGCGCGGCCGCGTTCGCGGCGTTCTCGGCGGTGATCCGCGCGTCGGGATCGCAGACGAGGGCGTCGGTCGCGCCGGGCCACGCGCGGCGCATCAGCTCGGCCTCCGGAAGAGCCGAGGGGTGCCGCGACCAGCCGGACAGGAGCACGACGTCGTTCTCGCCCGCGAGCGCGGCGGCGTGCTCGAGGCGGGCGGCGCAGATCGGGTGAAGCTCGCCCTTGCGCCCGCGCGAGTAGCCGAGGACGACGACGAGCCGCTCAGGCGCGGAGCTCGGCATCGAACTGCTCTTTCAGCGCCGCGACGATGCGCTCGCGGATCTCGCGCGCGTCCTCGTCAGAGAGGGTGCGCTCGGGGGACTGGAAGGAGACGTGGAGGGCGACCGACTTTCTGCCCTCCGGGATCGGCTCGCCGCGGTACACGTCGAAGATGCGGATGTCGCGGAGCTCCGGGCCGGCTGCTTCGCGCGCGGCGGCGGCCAGGTCGCCGGCGAGCACGTCCTCGGCGACCACGAACGCGAGGTCCTGGTGCACGGCCGGGAAGGTGACGACGTCCTCGTACTCCCGTCGCTCGGGCACCTGGGCGAAGAGCGTGGAGAGGTCGAGCTCGAACGCGCCCCAGGAGCCTTCGAGGAGCGTCGGGTGGAGCTCTCCGACCCAGCCCGCCTCGAGCTCGGCGGCCTTGCCGGGATGCAGGAACGGCCTGCTCGTCCGCTCGAGGCGTGCCTCGATGGCGAGCGCGCCGTAGAGCGTCTCGAGCACGCCCTTGGCCCGCGAGTAGCCGCCCTGGACGACGACGCCCACGTGCCAGTGCTCGTCCGGGAGCTCCTCCCCGCTCGGGAGGTAGACGCGGGCAATCTCGAAGAGACCGATGCCCTCGTTGCCGGCGTTGACGTTGTGCCGCGCGGCTCCGGTGAGCCCGGAGAGCAGGGTTGTCCGCAGGATCGCGTGCTCCGAGGAGAGCGGGTCCGGGAGCCTGAGCGCGTCAGGGTCCGGGTCGGCGGCGACGAAGCTGAGTGTGTACACCTCGAAGAGCCCGGCGCCGACGAGCACGTCCTCCACCAGGCGGCGGAGCCGTTGGTCCTTCGTCAGCCGCCCGTCCATCGCGCTCCGGAGCGGCAGCGTGAAGGGGACGTGCTCGAGCCCGTGGACGCGCGCCACCTCCTCGACCAGGTCGATCTCCCTGGTGACGTCGCGCGCGCGCCAGGAGGGGACCGTCACGTCCCAGCCGGGCGCGACCTGGAAGCCGAGGGCGTCGAGCGCGTCCTTCTGCTCCTGCTCGGGAATCTCGATGCCCACGATCCGGTTGGCGCGCTCGGTGCGGAAGCGGATCACCGCCGGCGCGGGAAGCTCACCGACGACGTCCGCATGGCCGGTCCAGCGCGCGCCCGAGAGCTCGACCATGAGCTGCGTGGCCAGCCGCGCGGCGTGCGGGGCGAGGTACGGGTCGACGCCCTTCTCCCAGCGGTTCGATCCCTCGGTGCGCAGCCCGTGGCGCTCGGAGCTCCAGAGGATCGTGCCCGGCTCGAAGTTCGCGGCCTCGAGGAGGACGGAGGCCGTCTTCTCCGTGACCTCGGTGTCGAGCCCGCCCATGATCCCGGCGAAGGCGATCGCCCGCTCGGCGTCGGCGATGACGAGGTCGGCCGGGTCGAGCTTGCGGAGATTGCCGTCGAGGCTGGTGAACTCCTCGCCTGCCCGCGCGCGGCGAACGACGATCCGCCCCCCGGCGAGCGTGTCGTAGTCGAAGGCGTGCAGCGGGTTTCCGAGCGCGAGCATCACGTAGTTCGTCACGTCGACGACGTTCGAGATCGGGCGCATCCCGGCGGCGGTCAGGCGCGCCTTGATCCACGGCGGCGAGTCGCCGATCTTGACGTCCCGGAACAGGCGCCCCACGTAGCGCGGGCAGCCTTCGAAGTCCTCGATGGAGATGTCCGGCGGCTCGTCCCCGGCAGGATCCGGGTCGACGCCCGGCATCGGCCGGAGCTCACCCTTGAAGAGCGCCGCCACCTCGCGCGCGATCCCGTAGACCGAGAGGCAGTCCGGACGGTTGCGCGTCATCTCGATCTCGAGCACCTCCTCGCCGAGCGGGAGGACGTCGCCGAGCGGTGTGCCCGGGTCCCACGGCTCGGGGAGGACGAGGATGCCGGCGTGCTCGTCGCTGATGGACAGCTCCGACTCGGAGAGGATCATCCCGTCCGAGACCGTGCCGCGGAGCTTGGCGCGCTCGAGCGTGCGGCCGTCAGGCAGCACGGCGCCCGGCAGGGCGACGGCCACGGTGGCGCCCGCCTCGAAGTTCCATGCGCCGCAGACGATCTGCCGCGGCTCGCCCTCCCCCACGTCGACGCTGCAGAGCTGAAGCCGGTCGGCGTTGGGGTGCTTGCCTGCCTCGAGCACGCGGCCGACGAGGTAGCGGCCGTAGTTGCCGTCCACGTCGGCGACGCCGCGGAACGAGATGCGCTCGACCTCGCCCGTCGCGATGGCGAGGCGGTCGGCGATCTCGGCCGTCGTCGCGTCGACGTCGACGTACTCGCGGAGCCAGGAGACGGGGACCTTCATCTCAGAACTGGCTCAGGACCCGGAGGTCGTTCTCCCACAGCAGCCCGAGGGCGGGCAGGCCGTGGCGGAGCATGGCGACGCGCTCGAGGCCCATCCCGAAGGCGAACCCGCTCCACTCCTCTGGATCGAGGCCGACGAACTCGAAGAGCGTCGGGTCGACCATCCCGGAGCCGGCGATCTCGATCCACCCGGAGTAGCGGCACACGGAGCAGCCGCGGCCCTCACAGAGGAAACAGCTCACGTCGGGCTCGAGCGACGGCTCGGTGAAGGGGAACTCGTGCGTGCGGAAGCGCATCTGGCGCTCCTCGCCGAAGAGCGCCCGCATCATGTGGAGCAGCGTCCCCTTGAGGTCGCCCATGGTGATGCCGCGGTCGATGGCGAGCCCCTCGATCTGGTGGAAGATCGGCGTGTGGGTCGCGTCGGGCGTGTCGCGGCGGTAGACCCGGCCCAGAGAGACCATGTAGATCGGCGGCGGCTGCGTCTCCATCACCCGGATCTGGGACGGCGACGTCTCCGTGCGCAGGAGGACGTTTCCGTTCAGGAAGAGCGACTGGAGCGGCGAGCGGGCCGGGTGGTCGGCCGGGAAGTTGAGCCCGTCGAAGTTGTAGCGCGTCGTCTCCACCTCGCGGCCGTCGACGACCTGGTAGCCGAGCCCGAGGAAGATGTCCTCCACCTCGCGGCGGATCTGGGTGATGAGGTGGAGCCGGCCGCGCGGGGTCGCCTCGCCCGGCAGCGTGATGTCGGCGACCTCCTCGGTGAGCCGGCGGTCGAGCTCCGCGCGCTCGAGCTCGGCCTGGCGCTCGGCCACAGCCTGCTCCAGGCCCTCGCGCAGCGTGTTGAGGACGCTGCCCGTCTCGGCGTCGCGAACCTCTCGCAGCGCCTGCTTCAGGTCGCTGCGGCGGCCGAGGTAGCGGACGCGGGCCTCGTCGAGGTCGTCCAGGGTCGAAGCGCCCGCAATCGCGCTTCGCGCCTCGTTTTCCAGGGCCTGCGGGTCCATCGGCGGAGCGTATCATCGGCCCTATGTCGTCCTATGACGCCATCGCGGAGCTGTACGACCCCTGGAGCCGGGGCGTCACGGAGGACGTCGGCTTCTACGTCGCCGAGGCCCGCAAGGCGGGCGGGACAGTGGTCGAGCTGGGGGTCGGGACCGGCCGGATCGCCGTTCCGGTGGCGTCTGCGGGCGTGCCCGTGATCGGCGTCGACTCCTCGGAGGGGATGCTGGAGGTATGCCGGCGGAGGGCGGAGGCGGCCGGGGTCGCGCGCCTGGTCGACCTCCGGCGCTGGAGACCTGCGCGACCCGCCGGTGACGGAGCGGGTCAGGCTCGTCACGTCGCCGTTTCGCGCTTTGCTGCACCTGGAGAGCGACGAGGACCGGCGCGCGGCGCTCGCAGCGGTGTTCCGCCTGCTGCTCCCCGGCGGGCGTTTCGTCTTCGACGTGTTCGCGCCGAGCCCGGAGGACGTCGAGGAGACGCACGGCCGCTGGCTCGAGCGCGAGCCGGGCATCTGGGAGCGCGCGGAGTGGGACCTGGAGCGCCGCGTCCTCACGCTGAGCGTCCGCGGCGAGACGAGCGAGACGTCCATGACGCTCTCCTGGCTCCCCACCGAGGACTGGCGCCGCCTCCTCGAGGAGGCGGGCTTCGAGATCGTCGCCTGCTACGGCTGGTTCGACCTGCGGCCGTTCGCCGGCGGCGAGGACTCCATCTGGCTCGCGCGCCGTCCCTAGCGGCCACGTCCTGGGGTCTGACCCCGGGGCATGTCTTTCGGGGGACGAAATGTGAACGGGGAGCCCGCGATGCGGCTCCAGGTTCGGAGCGTCGTCCACAGGGTGTCCGCGCCGGACAGGTCCAGGTGCCTGGCACCGGGACGTGGCCGATGGGGACGCGGCTACTCGCCCCAGCCTGGGTGCGGGTCGTGCAGGCCGGGCTCGAGGTGCCAGTACTCGCGGAGCGTCTGGCAGCGGCCGTCGGGCGCGAAGCGGAGGAGCAGACAGCCGGGGAGGGTGATCTGCACCCCGTCGTCGACCATCGTCGTCCACCACTCGACCGCGACGAGGTCGCCTTCCACGAACGGCGCGCCCATCCGCACCTCTGCCCACTCCTGCGTCGACGTCGCGCGCTCCCAGTAGCCCCGAATCGCGTCCGACCCCACCGCCGGCTCGCGGAACGGGCTCGAACGGTACTCGGCGTCCTCCGTGAAGAGACCGACGACGGCACTCGAGTCCTTGTCGCGCCAGGCGCGGCCGTACGCCTCGACCCATTCCTGAACCGTCATCGGCGTCTCCTCCACTCGTAGAGCGCGATCGCTCCGGCAACCGCGACGTTCAGGGACTCCGAGGCCTCGGCCTGCGGGATGGTCGCCGTAGCCTCGCAGGTCGCGAGCACCTCGGCCGGCACGCCCTCCCGTTCCGCGCCGAGGACGAACGTCACCGGGTCGGGGAGCTCGATCTCGGCCAGCGGCGTGCCACCGCGCGGAACCAGGGCCACCCGCCCGGCAGGAGCATCCTCGAACGACGCGAGCGGAACCCGGAAGACGGCTCCCGCCGACGCCCGAAGCGCCTTCGCCCCTGTGGGGTCCCCGGACTTGGGCGAGAGCGCCACGAATGCCGGCCCGAGCCCGTCGGCGGCGCGCAACAGCGTCCCGAGGTTCCCTGGATCCGCCACGCGCCAGAGGGCGAGCCCGACAGATAACTCCGCTCCGCGTGGCAGGTCGGCGCGGCGAAACATGGCGATGACGCGCGGCGGATGCGCGAGCGTCGAGAGGCCCGCCATCACCTCGGGTGCGACGAGCTCCGACCCGGAGAGGCGCTCGACCAACGCAGGCCGCTCGGCGTCGACCAGCGCCTCTACGGGCTCGAGGCCGGCGTCGAGCCCGGCCTCGACGAGATCCTCGCCCTCGCAGACGAAGAGGCCGAGCTTCTCGCGTTGCCGGCGAGACTCGAGCTTCCGGACGAGCTTGACCCGCGGGTTGGCCGCGGACGTGATCACGCGGAGAGGCTAGGAGGGTTTGACGGAACGTTGCTCGTCGCCGGGGCGCGATGGTCGTTCCGAGGCAAGGACGCAGGGAGCGTTCGTATCGAATGAGATACGGGCGCGACTGAGGACGCAGTCCTCGGGGCGAGCAGCGCGGCCCGGCGGCACAGGCTGCGTTTCGTCAAGCCCTGCTAGGCCTCGAGCGCGGCCTTGGCCCGCTCGGCGATCTTCGTGAACGCGGGCGGGTCGTTGACCGCGATGTCGGCGAGCGCCTTCCGGTCGAGCTCGATGTTCGCCTTCCGGCAGCCGGCGACGAACTGGTTGTACGAGAGCCCCTCCTGGCGCGCGGCCGCGTTGATACGCACGATCCAGAGGCTGCGGAACGTGCGCTTCTTGCGCTTGCGGTCGCGGTAAGCGTGGTTGTCCGCCTTCTGGACGGCCTCCTTCGCCTTGCGATAGGAGACGGAGCTCTGGCCGACGTAGCCCTTGGCGCGGTCGAGTACCTTGCGGCGCTTCTTGCGCGCGTGGACGGATCGCTTGACGCGGGGCATTGCTTCCTCCTCCTACAGCTAGCGGCCGAGCAGGCGCTTGACCTCGCGGACGTCGCTCTCGTCCACGGCCTGGTCGTTGCGGAAATCCCGCCCGCGCTTGGCGGACTTCTTCTCGAGATTGTGGCTCTGCATGGCATGGCGCCGCAGCACGCGGCCCGTGCCGGTGATCTTGAACCGCTTCTTCGCGGATGACTTTGTCTTCTGCTTAGGCACTTTGAGCTGCTCCTACCTCTCGTGCGACGTTCCTGTGAGGCGCGAGGACCATGACCATGTTGCGTCCGTCCTGGAGCGGCGGCGATTCGATCATCCCGAGCTCCTTCACGTCCTCGGCCAGGCGCATGAGCAGGTCGCGACCGCGCTCCGGATGCGTCTGCTCGCGGCCCCTGAACATGATCGTCACCTTCACCTTGGCCCGGTTGCCCAGAAATCTCACGACGTGCCCTTTCTTCGTCTCGTAGTCGTGCACGCCGATCTTTGGACGGAGCTTGATCTCCTTGACCTGGATCTGCGACTGGTGCTTCCTCGCAGTCTTGGCCTTCTGCTCCTGCTCGTACTTGTACTTGCCGTAGTCCATGATCCGGGCCACGGGCGGGTCAGCTCCTGCGGCGACCTCGACCAGGTCCAGATCCTTGGAGTAGGCGTACTCGAGCGCCTCGGCCGTCGGCTTGATGCCGACCTGGGAGCCGTCCGAATCGACCAAGCGCACGCGAGGAACACGAATGGACTCGTTGATCCGAGTCGTGTCCTGCTGCGGCCTGGCCTGCTCGAACCTGCGCCGCGGCCTCACTGATACGTCACCAAGTTGTGCTGCGTCCTCCTCTTAGACAAACGAAAAGCTGCACGCAGGCAGCCCGTCAATTCCCCGATTTGGTTGAACCTCCGATGAGCCCGCGGCTCCGGAGGTGAGGAAACGAAGCTCCTGCTTGCAGGCGTCAGATACTAGCAGCGTCGCGAAGCTCGTCGAGGAGCGCGTCCGCGCTCGTTGCAGACTGGTCACCGCCCCGTCGCCGAACGGCGACGGACTCGAGCGACTCGCGGTCGCCCCAGACGACGACGTAGGGCACTTTCGCGAGCTCCGCATCGCGGATCCGCCGTCCGAGCGTCTCCTCCCGCTCGTCCACCGAGACCCGGAAGTCCTCGGAGCGAAGCCGGTCGGCGAGCGACTCGGCATCGGCGAGGTGCGTCGAGGCGACGGGCAGGATGCGCACCTGCTCGGGCGCCAGGAAGAGCGGCAGGTCGCCGCCCGTGTGCTCGAGGTAGACGCCGACGAAGCGCTCGAGCGAGCCGAGCAGGGCGCGGTGGATCATGGCCGGCGTGTGCTCGGCGTTGTCGTCGCCCTGGTAGGTGAGCCCGAACCGCTTGGGCATCTGGAGGTCGAGCTGCACCGTGCCGAGCTGCCAGCTCCGGCCGAGCGAGTCCGACATGTGCAGGTCGATCTTCGGCCCGTAGAACGAGCCCTCGCCCTGGCTGTCCACGTAGTCGAGCCCCTTGGCGGCGAGCGCCTTGCGGAGCTCGTCCTCGGCGAAGTCCCACTCCTCGTCGGTGCCGAGCTTGTTGTCGGGGCGCAGGGACAGCTCCACGCGCATGTCGAGCTCGAAGAGGTCGTAGAGGTAGTACGCGAAGTCGAGGCAGGCGAGCAGCTCGTCCTGGATCTGCTCGGTCGTGCAGTAGATGTGGGCATCGTCCTGGACGAAGTGCCGCACGCGCATGAGCCCGTGCAGGACGCCCGAGAGCTCGTTGCGGTGGAGGTTGCCGGCCTCGGCGATCCGCAGCGGCAGCTCGCGGTAGCTGTGAGGGCCGAGCGAGTAGAGGAGGCAGTGCCCGGGGCAGTTCATCGGCTTGAGGCCGAAGGCGCGCCCCTCGATCTCGACCGCGAACATGTGCTCCTGGTACTTCTCCCAGTGGCCGGACGTCCGCCACAGCTCGGAGTCGTAGAGCTGGGGCGTGCGCACCTCGTGGTAGCCGCGGCGGGCGTTCTCGCGCCGGCGCAGGTCCTCGAGCACGTTCCAGATCACCATCCCGCGCGGATGCCAGAACGGCATGCCCGGCGAGAGCTCGGAGAAGTCGAACAGCTGGAGGTCCTTGCCGAGGCGCCGGTGGTCTCGCCGCTTCGCCTCCTCGAGTCGGTGGAGGTGCTCCTCGAGATCCTTGGGGTCGAAGAACGCCGTGCCATAGATGCGCGTCAGCTGCGGGCGCTTCTCGTCCCCGCGCCAGTAGGCGCCGGCCAGCGAGAGGAGCTTCACCGCCCCGATCGGGCTCGAGTCCTGGAGGTGCGGGCCCCGGCAGAGGTCGACGAAGTCGCCCTGCTTGTAGAAGGAGATGTCGCCCTCCGCGGTGTCGACGAGCTCGACCTTGTAGGGCTCGCCCTCGTCGGCGAAGTACTGCTTCGCCTCGTCGCGGCTCGTCTCCCAGCGCTCCCACGAACGACCTTCGGCCAGCTCCCGCCGGATCTCCTCCTCGAGCTTCTCGAGGACCTCCTCGCCCACCGGCTCGGGGAACTCGAAGTCGTAGTAGAAGCCGTTCTCGATCGGCGGGCCGATGGCCACCTTCGTCCCCGGATAGAGCCGCCGCGCGGCCTCGGCGAGCAGGTGCGCAGCCGAGTGGCGCAGCACCCACAGCGCGTCGGGATCCTGCCGGTCGCGCGTCGTGAGGAAGTGGATCTCCTCGCCGTCGACGAGCGGCAACCGCAGATCTCGGACGCTCCCGTTCGCGCGCACGAGCACTGCCTGCTCGGCGAGCTTCGGCCCGATCGCGCGGGCGGCGTCCAGCCCCGTCGCGCCGTCGGGAAGTTCGAGGTTCTTGCCGTCGGGAAGGATGACCCGCATGGAGACAGAGAATACTCAGCCCCTGGCTGAGCAAGAGCCCGAGGAAACCGAGGAAGGCTCGCCCGTTCCCGACCCCGAGGAAGCCGACGGCGACGCGGAGGACGTGCCGACCGCGGACTAGGCTGGAGCCGTGCGTCGCTTTGTCATCCGGACGACGAGGGCGGTGAAGCTCGTCGTCCGCGACGGTCGCATTCCGAAGCCGCTGCGCTGGGGAGGGACGCTGGGGCTCCTACCCGTGCCGGGGCCGTTCGACGAGGCCGTCCTCCTCCTCGTCGGCGCAATCCTCTGGGCCTTCTACCGCGATCAGCTCGGAGAAGCCTGGCGGCGGGCGGATCTTCCGAAGCTCGAGGCCCCGGCTTCCCGGTCCTCCTAGCGCTTCAAGGCTTTCGCGATCGCGTCGCGGCCCTTCTCGAGCACGGGCTGGCCGTGGGAGACGAGCACCAGCTCGACCGGCAGGTCGAGGAGGGGGCGCAGGGCCTCGCGCAGCTCGCGCTGCCTCATCCCGCTGGGGAGATAGCGCAGCCAGGAGTCCGGGCAGAGGCGGACGCCGCCCCGTCTGTCGTCGCCGAGCAGGCGATCGCCGGGGATGAGCGCCCGCGGCTTCGGGAGCCAGACCATCGTCTCCCCCGCTCCCTGGAGGACCACGGTCTCGACGTCGCGCGGCAGGTTCTTCTTCGCACGCGAGGTCGCGGCGCCGTATCGCTCGACGAGAGCCTCGCGGCTGCGCCGGTGGAACTGGAGCGTCGTCACGATGACCACCGGCTGCCCATGCTTCTCGACGAGCCGGTCGAGCTCGGCCTGCAGGTCCGTCCTGTCCTCGGGGACGAGCGGGTCGACGAGCAGGAGCGCATCGGGCGCCTCGTAGGCGATCGAGGCGACGTCGGGCCCCCAGTCGTCAGGGCTGCCGACCGTCGGCACCGGCTCGGCGTCGGGATGGACCGCCGTCCAGCGGTACAGGCCGGGGCGAAGCTCCTGAACGGCCCGGGGCGCCATGGCAGCAGCATTACACTGGCCTCCCTTTGGACGCGCAGCTTCCGTTCTCGCTCTTCTGGATCGTCTTCGCCGCCGTCGCGGGCATCACACTGCTGGGGCTCGGGCGCCGCTATCGACGGAAGCTGCGCCCACGTTCGGACAGGGTCGAGATCTCCACGCCGGGGGCCGTTCGCCGCGGCGGGAGCCTCGACGTCGCCATCACGATCCGCGACGGCGCGCACACGGGCGTCCGCCTGCGAGTCGGAATCCTCTGCCTGGAGCGCTACGACGTGGAGGAGTCGACGAAGAACAGCACGCGGCGCGTGACCCGCGAGGATTTCGCACACGAGGAGTGGCGCGAGGTCTCGGCCTCCGAGGCGCAGCAGGGGCTCACGTTCGCGGTCCCGGTCGAGGCCCCGTACTCCTACACGGGCTCCTGTCTCTCGTTCGAGTGGCACGCGGAGGCGCTCGAGATCGCGCGCCTCCGTCCCGACGCGGTGGCGAGTTGCACGTTCGAGGTGCAGCCGTGAGCCCGGTCTTCGAGCTTCAGCTCGAGCGCGAGACCTTCGCGCCCGGCGAGCGCGTGGCCGGGTCGGTCCTCGTGACCGAGGGCGGCGGCTCGCGGGCCCTCGAGGTCGTGCTCGCGTTCCACGAGAAGAGCCCGGACTACGAGGAGGTGCCCGTCAGCCGGTCGCAGCCGCTCCAGACGGGTGACGTCCAGACGGGTCAGTCGCTCGCGTTCGCCCTCGAGCTCCCCGCGGACGCGCTTCCCGGCTACCGCTCCGAGCACGGCGAGCTCTTCTGGGAGATCGACGTGAAGTCCGACGAGATGGGCCCCGACACGCATCTGCGCCGGCGCATCGAGGTCGCTCCCGGCGCGGTGCCCGAGGAAGAGGACATCTTCGCGGGCGGATTCGGCGACGACGAGGGCTAGTCGTCGCCCTCGACCGCGGAGCGCAGCGCGGGCGGGGCCTTCAGCCAGTAGCTCTCGCGGAGCCACTCGAGCGCGGCCTCGAGCGATTCGTCGTCGGCCACCTCGGCGGTCACCCAGCCGTAGCGTCCGACGTAGCGCGCGGTGCTCACGAACGGGAGGAGCTGCGCCATCTCGCGTTCCTCCGCCGTCAGCTTGACGGTGAGGCGGACGCACTCCTCGGCGACCGACATCGACGCGAACATCGAGTTCTCGCCCACCTTGAAGACCGGGTGGCCCCACGGCTCGTCCTCGTAGGTCTCCGGGAACGAGAGCGCCAGCTGCCGGAGCTGCTCGGCGAGGTCGTCGAGGTCGGGCACGGCGCCAGCCTAACCAGTTCCGCTACCCCGACAAAAATTGTCGACAATTGTGAGGATTCTGCAAATTTTTGGGTGGTTGGATGTTCGGGCTGAAACGAGAAGCGTACTCTCTGGCTCTTAGCGGGCCGGAGGCCCCGGAGCTGGCCGCAGGCTCCCGGATCTCTCCCCCGGCTCGTAGCCCACGGACGCCGAGGCGGAGCCCCGCCGCAACGGGCTCCGCCTCGCGTACGCCCTCTAAAGAGTAACCCTGCGCATCGGACGCAGGAAGGCCCGCGCCCCCTTGCGGGGGCGCGAACCGTCCGTGGATGGGAGGTCTGGGCCTACCGGCCGGCGGGCGCCGGGGACGGCACGTTCTGCGGCGAGCGCTCGGTCTCGTGCGAGACCTCGGGCAGCCACTCGAGCCAGCGCGGCAGGTACCAGTTCCAGTCGCCCAGGAGCTTCATGGCCGACGGGAGGAGAACCGCCCTGACGATCGTCGCGTCGATCAGGATCGCGGCCGCCAGGCCAACTCCGGCCTGCTTCATGTCGATCGTCGAGAGCGTGGCGAAGATCGAGAACACCGCCACCATCACGATCGCCGCCGCGGTGACGACACCGGCGGTCGACTTGATCCCGTGGGTCACGGCCGCCTCGGTGTCGAGCCCGCGATCGTATGCCTCGCGGATCCGGCTGAGGATGAACACGTGGTAGTCCATCGAGAGGCCGAAGAGGATCACGAACATGAACAGCGGGAGCCAGGCGGTGATCGCGCCGGTCGACTCGAACCCGAGGAGCGACTCGCCCCAGCCCCACTGGAAGATGATGACGAGGAGCCCGTAGGCCGCCGCCACTGACAGCAGGTTGAGCACGACCGCCTTCGCCGCGATCACGAGCGAGCGGAAGGCGACCAGCAGAAGCACGAAGGCCAGGAGCAGGACGAACGCGAACACGTACGGCGCCCTGTCCTTCGTGAGCTGGCTGAAGTCGTAGGACGAGGCGGCCTCGCCGGCCACCGCGACCTCGGCTCCATCGACGCTGCCGATCGTGGCCGGGATGACGTCCTCGCGGAGCGTCAGCAGGGCCTCGGTGGAGGCGTCGTCGGTGCCCGTGCCGGCGAGCGGCACGGAGATGACCGCGACGGTCGCCGCGTCGTTCACCTGTACCTCGATCGGGTCCTCCATCTGGCCCGTGGCGATGGCCTGACGTCGGAAGTCGGCGAACGCGGCCTCGAACTCGGGCGAGGCGACGTCGTCGGCCTCCACGGCGACCACTGCGGGCAGCGGGCCGCCCGGGAAGGACGCCTGGATTCGGTCGTAGGTCTTCATGATCGGGATCTCGCGCGGCATGCTCGAGATGCCCGGGAAGGCCGTGTGCATCCCGAACGCCGGGAGCGCGAGGATCACCAGCACGCCGGCCGAGGCGACGGCGGAAACGAGCGGCCGCCGCAGCACGCGGTCGAGGATGGCGCCCCAGAAGCGGGAGTCGCCGTCCTTGCGGCTCAGGCGATGCAGGAAGGGGATCTTGCCCTTCTCGACGCGGTCGCCCAGCCAGGAGAGCAGTGCCGGGAGCACCGTCAGCGAGCCGGCCACCGCGATGGCAACGACGATGATCGTGCCGACCGCGATCGAGGTCCAGATCGCCGTCCCGCCGAAGAAGAGCCCCGCGAGCGCGATGATGACCGTCAGACCGGAGATGAGGACCGCCCGGCCGGACGTGGCGGCGGCAGCCTCGAGTGCGGCCGCCGGGCCTCGGCCGGCCGCCCGCTCTTCACGCTCGCGCTTGAGGTAGAAGAGCGAGTAGTCGACGCCGACCGCGAGGCCGATGAGCAGGATGATCGACGCGGACGCCTCGTCCATGGGGACGAGCTGGCTCGGGACCGCCAGCAGACCGAGAGTCGCCATCACGGCCGAGAGGCCGAGGAGCAAGGGGATGCCGGCCGCGACGGCGGCGCCGAAGACGATCAGCAGGATGCCGAGCGTGAGCGGCACGGCCGTGAACTCGGCCCGCTGGAAGTCGGACGCGATCGTGTCGTCGACCGACTTCTCTCCGCTCGCGGAGCCGAAGCCGTCGACGGTGAAGCCGGGGTTGGCGGCCTCGATGTCGTCCACGCTCGTGAGGATCGGCTCGATCCGGTCGACCGCGGCCACGCCGGTGTCGTCCAGCTCGTACTGCACGAGCACGGCCTGGCCGTCAGGGGAGACGAGCTTCGGGTCGTCCAGCGGTGAGCGCACGCGGGAGACGCCAGCTGCGGCGTTGAGCTCCGCGACGACGTCGTCGACGACCGCCTTGAACTCTGGGCTCGAGGCGGGTAGCGACTCGTGCTCGATGAACACGGACTCGTCGACCGTCTCGTCGAAGCCGCCGTTGTCGACGATCTGCAGCGCACGGCGGGAATCGCCCGCCTCGGCATCGGCGGGGTCGAGGGTCTTCGTGCCGACGACGCTACCGAGCGCGACGGCCACGACGACGAACGCGAGCCACCCGAAGATCGCGGTCTTGCGGTGGGCTGCGCTCCAGCGGCCCATGCGGGCTGCGAGATTCTGAGACTTGGCGAGGGGGGTCATGGCATCACGTCCTTGGGTCTTGGGTGCGTGACCGCAGGCTCGCAGCGACGGCTTCAGACCGGAATGAGGCCACCCCGCGTCTTCGGGTGGTGCTAGCCCGAGTCGTGGATGTTCGGTTGCCGGCCGGTCTGCTCGCGGGGACGTCTGCGACCAAGCCGGGCGCCGCGGTCGACCGCAGCGCGTACCGAACCTAGGTACGCGTAAGGGCGAGCGCGACGATCCGGCGCCGTGTCGCAGGCGCCATCCGCGAGTGGGCCGGTTGGTGACCGAGCATCCGACCTAGGCGGCCAGCGCGAGGTCGTCCATCGCTGCGACGACCGGCTCTGCGGGCTCGACCTGCGGCTCGTCGCCGGTCTTGAGGGCGTTGAAGAACGGCAGCGAGAGGAGGATCGGAGCGCCGATGGCGATCCACATGGCGCCGTAGCCGTTCGTGGCCGGGAAGACCGGGGCGAGCACGTCGATGGAGACGCCGACGACGATCGGGCCGAGCACGGCGCCGAGCGCGCGGGAGAAGCTGAACAGGCCGGTGAGCGCGCCCTCGGCCCCGGCGGGCGTCATCCCGACGAGGATCCCGTACGGCAGCGTCATGACGACCGCGCCGGCGAGGGCGATCAGCGGCAGGCCGATCAGGAACGAGCCGAACGACGAGAGCCCGGCGCCGACCAGCAGTCCGCCGCCGTAGACCCAGATGGAGACGCGCATGAGCCGGTGGACGCCGATCGCGTCGGCGAGCCGGCCGGCCCCGAAGGCGGCGAGCACGTAGGCGCCGGCGACGACGCCCATCACGGCGGACGCGGTCCCGACCGACTCGCCGAGGCCCTTGACGACGAAGAGCACGATGAAGGTCTTGAGGCCCATGAACGAGAGCTCCCAGAGCGCGTTCGCGGCCACGAAGGCGCGCACGTCCGGGCGCTCGCGCACGAGCCTGAAGACGCCGGGCCCGGGGAGTCTCGGAACGTCGGGGGTCGGCGAGACCGGCACGAGCGTCTTGCCCCGCACCTCGCGCACGAGCACGACCGTGGCGAGCACGGCGGCAGCGGCGGCGAGCAGGAACGGGAGCGGCGTCCACACGGACAGCAGGAGCCCGCCCGCGACGAGCGCGACGCCGAGGCCGAGCCCGCGCATGACGCCCTGCCAGCCCTGCGCGCGGCCCTGGTGGGTCGCGGGCACCAGCTCGGCGAAGAGCGCCTGGTAGGGCGGGTAGTAGACGTGGTAGCCCACGAAGAAGAGCGAGACGAGCGCCACCGTCGACGCGTAACCGTGCGCGAAGGGGAGGATCGCGAGCGGCACCACGAGCAGCGGCACGCCCACGAGCGCGTAGGGGATGCGGCGGCCGAAGCGGCTCTGCGTCCGGTCGGAGAGGGAGCCGATCAGGAGCGGCAGGAAGAGCGCGAACGCGCCCTCGGCGCCCACGGCGATTCCGATCGCCCCGGCCGACGAGGTGGCCTCTCCGAGGAGGAGCGGCGCGTACGTCGTGAGGACGCTGATCCCGAGTGCGAGCGCAAAGGTGGGAAGCGCGAGAGCGCCCAGGAACCGTCCGACCCGGGGCGCAGGCGACATCGGCCTACACCGCGGTCGCCCAGCGCACGCCGCGGACGGTCCAGCCGCCGACTGCGAGCACCAGGATGGCGAAGATCGCTGCGCCGATATAGAGCTTCGTCTTCATGCGGACACTCTCCCTCCCCGCCAACTCGACGGGTATGGGGCCAGCCGTCTTCCCTTGGTGCGGTTTCCCCCACCCTGGGACGACCAGTGGCCCGCACGAAACGGAGCCCGGCGGGGCGATTACTGGCGCAGGAAGGTGAGCACCGCGAGCACGCGCCGGTGGTCCTCGTCCGCGCGCGGGAGCCTGAGCTTCCCGAAGATGCTCGTCACGTGCTTCTCGACCGCGCGCTCGGTGACGACGAGCTCCGACGCGATGCCCGAGTTCGAGCGGCCCTGGGCCATGTGCTCGAGCACCTCGCGCTCACGGGGCGTGAGCGTGTCGATGGGGTCGTCGCGGCGGCGGCGGCCGACGAGCTGGGAGACGATCGCCGGGTCGAGCGCCGAGCCTCCCTCCCCCACGCGTCGTACGGCAGCGGCAAACTCGCTCACGTCGGAGACGCGGTCCTTGAGCAGGTAGCCGACTCCCTCGGCGCTCTCGGCGAGGAGCTCCATCGCGTACGCCGACTCGACGTACTGCGAGAGCACGAGCACTCCGACATCCGGGAACGCCTCGCGGATCTCCTGCGCCGCCCTCAGGCCCTCGTCGGTGTGGGTCGGGGGCATGCGGATGTCCACGATCACGACGTTCGGCGAGTAGCTCCGCACCTTCAGCATCAGATCCTCGGCCGAGCCCGTCTGTGCGACGACCTCGAAGCCCTGGTCCTCGAGGAGGCGGGCAACGCCCTCGCGCAGGAGGACGGAATCCTCGGCGAGGACTACTCGCACGGGATCACCGCGCGGATGCGAGTCCCTGCGCCGGGCGGGCTCTCGACCTCGAGGCCGCCGTCGAGCGCCTCGACCCTGTCGACGAGCCCGCGCAGGCCGGAGCCCCGCGTCGGATCGGCTCCGCCGATGCCGTCGTCGGCGATCTCCACGACCGCACGTCCATTCACACGCGCGATGCTAACGGCCACCGAGGACGCCTCGGCGTACTTCGCCACGTTTGCCAGAGCCTCGGAGACGACGTAGTACGCGGCGGCCTCGACCGGCTCCGGGAGCCGCTCCTCCACGAGCGTCATGTCGATCACGAGCGGAGAGCGTGCGGCGAGCGCCTCGAGCGCCGGGCCGAGCCCGCGGTCCGACAGCACGGCGGGATGAATGCCGCGCGCGAGCTCGCGGAGCTCCTCGAGCGCCTGCGACAGCTCCTCGGCGGCCTGGCTGAGGAGCCGGTCGGCGCCCTCGGGGTCGTCGGCGACCCGCGCCTGGGCCAGCCGGAGCGCGAGCGAGAGGGAAACGAGACGCTGCTGGGCGCCGTCGTGGAGATTGCGCTCCAGGCGGCGCCGCTCGACGTCGCTGGCCTCGAGGAGCCGGGCCCGGGAACGGCGGAGCTCGTCCTCGTACTCCTTCCGCTCGGTGATGTCCACGCCGCAGATGAGCAGGCGCGGGTGGCCCCTGTCGTCGCGGAGGGGCGTCGTCGTCCACGCGACGGTGCGGCGCTCGCCGCTCGTCGTGATCCACATGCTCTCGTACTCCCCGCCTCCGCCCTCCTCGGCGACCTCGGCCAGGCGCCGGCGAACGGCCTCCCGCTCCTCGGGCGCGATGAAGACGTCCCAGAAGGCATTTCCCTTGGTGAGGTCGTCGTCGACGCGGCCGCTCAGCTGCTTCAGGGAGTGGTTGAACCGCACGATGTAGCCCCCGGGCGTGACGAGGCACAGAAGGCTCGGAGTCGAGTCGACGACCGTGCCGGCGAAGTCGCGCTCGTGCTCGAGCTCGCGGTGGCGCTGCTGGAGCTCGAGGTGCAGGCGCTCGAGCTCGGCCTGGGCCGTGTTGCGCTCCGTGAACTCGCGCACGATCAGCACGGCCTCCTCGCCGGCCTTGACGATGCGCGCCTCGAAGTCGCGGAGCCTGCCGTCGAGCTCGAGACGGTACTCGCCCGTGACGATCTCGCCGGTGTCGATCGCGCGCCTGATGCCCTCGACGAGCGGGTCGGCGACGTCTTTCGGGAGGATGTCGTACGCCGAGGACCCGATCAGCTGGTCGGGCGGCACGGCGAGATCCTCGGCCGGCCCCTTGAACTCGAGGTAGACGCCGTCCCGGGTCATGCGGAACATCAGGTCGGGCAAGGCGTCGAGGAGCGCGCGGTTGCGGGCCTGGGCCTTGGCAAGCGCCGCATGACGCCGCTCGCTCTCGAGCGCGAGAGCGGCAGTCGCGGCCGCGGACTCGACGAGGAGCGGGTCCTCCTCGAGCGAGCGATGGTGGATGAGCGCGGCCACGGTGCGGCCCTCGCGCTCGACCATGGTCACGAGCTCCTCCCCGTTGGGCTCGGGCAGCTCGATCGGGTTCCCCTCGAGGTCGGCGAACGACCGCGTCTCGGGGATCCAGTAGGCCAGCCGGAGGGTCGGGTCGCCGAGGGCGCGGGCCAGCGCCTCGCGTAGCTCGCCGGGGGCGTGCGGCTTGCCGAGGTCGAGCACGAGCTGGCCGACGCCGGCACGCGCGAGCCTGCCGCTCAGCAGACCCAGGATGAACGCGAACGGGACGGAGGCGAAGCTGAAGATGACGACCCAGAAGGCGACGACGCCCGCGTCCTCCGAGATCGAACTGACGACCAGGGTGAGCCCGAGCAACGCGAGGGTGACGCCGGCCGTGAGGTACACGGGCGCGAGGATGCGCCGGATCGGACGCGACGCCGCGTGCCAGCGGCGCCAGAAGACGAAAAGCGATGCCGCCAGCGCCGGCAACCCGACGACGATGAGCACGACGTTGATCGCCGCCACCGCCCCCGGGGAGTCGACCAGCAAGAAGGCGTTCGCCGGGCACTCCGGGCAGTCGTCGGCAACGTCGTCGAAAAAAGCAGTCAGCAGGGAGCCGACCGTCAGGATCAGATACGCCGTCGTGACGATCCAGTAGACAAGCGTCGTCTCCAGGTATCCGCGCGGGAAGGCGAGCAGCGCGTGGATGAAGACGGCGATGAAGATGCCGCCGAACACGTAGCCGAGCGTGAACGGGATCGAGTCGTTGGCGGCTCCCAGCGCGCCGAGGAAGACGGTCATTCCGACCGCAGTCATGAGCTGCCCGAAGGGATTGTCCGGGCGGCGCATCCACGCGACGATGCCCGCACCGATGAACGACCAGGCCATGAGGAGATACGCCGTTGCCCTGAAGATCGGGTCTTCCTCGTGGTTGCTCGTGAGCACGAGCGCCAGCGCGCCCGCGGTCAGGAGGAGCCCGAGGCCGACGACGCCGGCCACCGTCAGTCGTCGCATGTGACTATCGAAGCACAGCGCGAAGCGCAGCGCCGGTCAGCTCGGCCTTGGGCACGAAAGCTGAGGCGCCGCACTGGCCCACGAGCGGGCCGAAGTCGGCCGCGTCGCGGCTCGACGTGAGGACGACGATGGGGCCGCCCCCGTTGAGCTTGCAGAGCTCGGTGGCGATGCTGAAGCCGTCGGTGTCCGGGAGCTGAACGTCCAGAAGCACCAGATCGGGCTTCAGCTCGATGATCGCCTCGAACGCCGACCGGCCGTCCTCGGCCTCGCCGACGACCTCGAATCCCTCGGCGACGAGGAGCGCCTTCGCTGTTGCGCGGAAGCTGGGGTGGTCGTCGACGATGATGACTCGATTTGCCATTGCGTGCTCAAATGGTGACAAATCGGTGCATCCCCGGGAATACGGCTAACCACACCATGCGAGGGGTGGCCGGCATCCCAAGCTGAGCTCCCGGAGAAGGCCGGCATCGTCCCGTTCGACCTGAGGTTTGACGCTAGTTGTGGCGGCGGCGACGCGCCCGGCGTGGGTTCGGCTCCGGCACGAACGCAACGCGCGCGACGGCACCCTCCGACCGTTCGAACTCGACCGCCCTCCCGGAGCAGCGCCCGACCGGCTTCTCGCCCGGCAGGAACGCCGAACCAGGGACGTCAACCCGCTCGCCGAGGGCCATCCGCAGCACACCGACGTCCTTCGCCGCGTTGAACCACACCATGGTTCCGGGCACGCGGGTCGGCGCCCAACTACTCAATTCGGCACATCATTTGTCGCTCCATCCCTAACGGGTGGAGAGCGGCGGCCCGCAGGTCGCGGGCCTGCCACTCATTCACGGACTACGCGACGGGAGCCACGTTGGTCGCTTCGGGGCCCTTCGAGCCTTCCTGCTCGTCGAACGAGACCCTTGCGCCCTCGGCCAGGGACTTGAAGCCCTCACCGGCGATGCTGCTGTGGTGTACGAACAGGTCCTTCGAGCCCTCATCAGGAGTGATGAAGCCGTAACCCTTGCTGTCGTTGAACCACTTGACGGTTCCGTTTGCCATAAAAACACCTCCCTCACTACGTCACGAACGGGTGGGAAGGCGCCGAAAACGCAAACCGAACTCGCTCTGATCTATGACAACCGTAGCAGCCCATCCGTGCGCCCGTCAGGGCCGGCCAGATGTCGACCCGAAGACATTCGTCTAACCACACGCTTCTCGGCGCTACGATCCGACGGTGGCACGGCCCCGCACGACCCGCGAGCGCGAGCTGAAGCTCTCGGTTCCCCCAGGCTTCTCGCTCCCCGATCTCCCGGGCGAGCCGCTGGAGCCGCGGACGCTCACCTCCACGTACTTCGACACGCCCGACCGCGCTCTGGCACGTGCCGGCGTGACCCTCCGCAGGCGTGTCGAGAACCGGCGCGGCCGCTGGCAGCTCAAGCTCCCCGGCAAGGGCGAGCGGCTCGAGCTGGAGTCGCCGGGCACCTCGACGAACCCGCCGGCGAACCTCGCCGACCTGCTCGTCGGCATCCTGCGCGGCCGCAGCCTCGAGCGCACCGCCGTTCTGCGCACGCGGCGGGCGGGGATCCGCGCCCACGAGGACGGGCGCCCGGTCGCCGACGTGACCATCGACCGCTTTGCGGTCCTCGACGGCCGGCGCGTCCGGGAATCGTTCGTCGAGATCGAGGTCGAGGCGCTCGACGGAGGCGCCGACGCGCTCCCCGGCCTCGGCCGCGTGCTCGCGGACGCGGGCGCGAGGCCGACCGACGGACGGCCGAAGGCCTTCCAGGCGATGGGCTTCTTCCCGGCCGACCAGGCGCCGCCTCCACGCTGGGCGCCTGCGCTGGACCACGTCCGCATCGCACTGGCGCGTCAGCTCGCCGAGCTGCTCGCGCACGATCCGGGAACGCGCTTCGGCGAGGATCCGGAGGAGCTCCACCAGCTCCGGGTCGCGACACGCCGCCTCCGCGCCATCCTGCGCGCCGCCCGCGACCTGCTCGACCCGGCGTGGAGCGAGCCCCTCCGCGCCGAGCTGTCCTGGCTGGGCTCGGCACTCGGCCCGGTCCGCGACCTCGACGTCCTCATCGAACGGCTGCGCGGGGAGATCGAAGAGCTCGAACCGACCGAGCGCCGCGCCGCCGGGCGCTTCCTCCAGTTGCTCGAGGCCGACAGAGACATGGCGCGGCAGGCGATGCTCGAGGCGATGTCGGAGCCGCGCTACAACGAGCTCCTCGACCGCCTGGAGGCCGCCGCGGCCGCGCCGCGGGCGCGCGAGGCAGACGTGTCGCTCGCGGACATCGCGGCGGCGGAGTTCAGAAAGCTGCGCAAGGCGGTGAAGACGATGCCGCCCGACCCCCTCGACGACGAGCTGCACGCGGTCCGGATCCGCGGCAAGCGGGCGCGCTACGCCGCAGAGCTGGCCGAGGGAGCGGTCGGCAAGCCCGCGCGGAAGTTCGTGGAGGACGCGAAACGTTTTCAGGACGTGGTCGGCGAGCATCAGGATGCCGTGGTCGCCGAGGAGCGCATCAGAGACCTCCTGGGCCGGACGGGCAGCCCTCAGGCACACCTGGCCGGCGGCAGGCTGATCGAGCGTGAGCGCGTCAGGCGCCGCGAGGCCCGAGCGGCCTTCCCGGACGCCTGGGACGCGGTCGAGAAGAGCGGGAAGAAGGCCTGGAGCTGAGCGCGAGCACCGTGCAGGCGGCCGGCGGCGTCGTGTACCGGCGCAACGGCGATGGGGCCCTCGAGGTCCTCCTCGTGCACCGGCCGCGCTATGACGACTGGACGCTGCCGAAGGGCAAGCTGCACCGCGGCGAGAGCCACGAGGAGGGCGCGCTCCGCGAGGTCGAGGAGGAAACCGGGCTCCGGTGCGAGCTCGAGCGCGAGCTGCCCTCGAGCCACTACCGGGATGCGAAGGGCCGGCCGAAGGTCGTCCGCTACTGGGCGATGCGGCCCCTCGAGGGAACCTTCCGGCCGCACGAGGAGGTCGACGAGGCCCGCTGGCTGCCGCTCGAGACTGCCGACGCCGAGCTGAGCTACGAGCGCGACCAGGAGATCCTGAGCGCATTCGCCGAGGGCGAGTCGCGATGACGGTGCTCCTGGTGCGCCACGCGACCGCCGGCCATCGCGTCGAAGGGACGGACGACCAGGACGACCAGCTGCGACCGCTCGACGACCGAGGGCGGCGCCAGGCCGAAGGGCTTGTCGATGCGCTCGCGGACTACGACATCCGGCATGTGCTGACGAGCCCGGCCGTCCGCTGCCGGCAGACCGTCGAGCCGCTCGCGGGCTCCCTCGGACTACCCGTCGTGGAGCGGCAGGAGCTCGCCGAGGGCTCGACCGTCGAGGACGTGCTCGGCCTCGTCAGCTCGCTCAACGGCGAGACGGCCGTCCTTTGCACCCATGGAGACGTCGTGGGCGAGCTCCTCGGCGAGGAGAGCAAGAAGGGCTCGACCTGGGTGCTCGACGTGGGCACGGACGGCTTACTCGAGCGACGGGACCACATCGCCGCCCCGGCGTAGGGCCGGATCGGCCGCGAGCTTGCCCAGCTCACCGAGATCTGGCACAAATCTGTCCGCGTTGTCCGTAGTCCGCGTGATCCTTCTTCCCGGGATCGTGCTCCCGGCCGAGCTCGCGTACGGCGGCCTGATCGCCGCGCTGGGCTCCGACTTCGAGGCGGTCGCGAAGGATCTGGAGGTCTACAGAGCGCCGGAGCCTCCGGACGACTACGGTCTCGAGCTCGAGGTTGAGGGCGTCCTGCGCGAGGCGGATGGACGCGGGTGGGATCGGTTCCACCTCGTCGGGTACTCGGGCGGCGGTGCGGCCGCGCTCGCCTTCGCGGCGGCCCAGCCGAAGCGGCTGGCGAGCCTCGCACTGCTCGACCCGGCCTGGGCCGGGACCTGGGATCTCAGCCCCGCGGAGCAGGCGGCATCGGTCGAGCTCGACCGGCTCGCCGGGCTCCCGGACGACCAGCTGATGCCGGGTTTTGTGCGTTTCAACCTGAGGCCCGGCGTGGCGGTCCCGTCACCCCCTCCCGGCGATCCTCCACCCTGGATGGCGACAAGGCCGGCGGGGATCCGCGCCATCCTCCGAGCGTTCCGGCGAGGCTCCATCGACCGCGAAGCCCTGTCCGCCTTCGATCGCCCGGTCTACCTCGCCCTGGGCGCCCTCAGCAACCCGGATCAGTACGCGGAGATCGCGAACCGACTGGGCAGGGTCTTCACCAGCTTCGAGCTCGAGGTGTTCGACGAGCGTCATCACTTCGACCCGCCCCACCGGGCCGAGCCCGAGCGCCTTGCGCGCTCCCTCGAATCACTCTGGCGATCCGCGGAGGCGCAGCGGGACTAGGCGGCCTGCCGCGGCCCGGCGAGGAGGCCGCCCGAGCGCAGGGCGATCCTGCGCTCCAGCAGGCTCACCTCCTGCACCTGGTCGACCGGCACGTGGACGAGCCAGTTGCCGAGGAGCCCTGCGCGCACGGCGAGGAGCCTCGGCTCCCCGGTCTCCCCGTCGAAGCGGACGCTTTCGACGACGCCGATCCGCGCCGCCGGGCCGTAGACGCCGAAGCCCTCGCAGCACGCGAGCCCGGCACGCCGGCCGTCTCTCTTCTCTCTGGTCTCCATGACCTCAATCGTGCCGCGTGGTCCGCGGGCCGTGGGTGACGGGGCCGTGAAGAAGCGGTTACGCGGCCGAAGCCGCGAGGTCGGTAAGGAGCGCGAGCGCCGCGCCCTCCCTGAGACCGGCGCGTGACACCTGGATGGGCACCCCCAGGCGTTCGTGGAGCGCCGCGAGGATGATCACGCCCGCAGCCAGCGTCCGCGCGCGCCGCTCGTGGAGCCCGAACGTCTTCGCCGTCTTCGCCGCGGGACGCTTGCTGAGGATCCTCAGCGCCGCGTCGAACTCCTCGTCGTCGAGCTCCTTGCCGACCAGCTTGCGCAGCGCACGGGCAGTCCCGCCCGCAGCGAGTGCCGTCTGTGGCAGCGGCGGGGCGAAGCCGTGCAGGTGCCGCTCCACCTCGTCCTTGGCCGCCGCAAGCGCGCGCTTGCCCGGCGGATCGTCCGCGAGGAAGCGCGCCGTCAGGCGCACGGCGCCGATGTCGAGCGACCGCGACCACGCCGGCCCGCCGTCGGTCGTCCCGACGACGGCCTCGGTCGAGCCGCCCCCGACGTCGACGACGGCGATGCTCCCGGCGGACAGTCCAGCAGCGGCGACGGCGCCGGTGAACGCAAGCTCACCCTCTTCGTCCGCCGAGAGGACGCGCACCGGCGCGCCTCCGGCCGCCAGGAGCGCGCGCACGAGCTCGTCGCCGTTGGCGCCCTGGCGACCCGGCGCGGTGACGATCACCTCGACCGCCGCTGCGCTGAGGACGCGCGCGGTGTGGACGAAGCCCGCGACGCACTCGGCGGCCTCGTCGATGCGCGCCGCGGAGAGGCGCCCGTCCCGCTCGACGTCCTCGCCAAGGAACAGGTGCTCGCGACCCTCCTCCAGCGAGACGAGGCCGGACCCGTCATGGCGGGCCACCAGAAGGCGGACGGTATTCGAGCCTACGTCGACGACGGCAACGTTCACAGCGTCGTCATTCTCCAATCACCGTCGGCTGTAACCCTCCGAGCTAGCGCGGGCGACGGGCGACTCGGCGGCGCGCGCGGGTGTGGGCCTTGCGCATCAGCGCGTCATGACTGCCGCGCGCGTTCTGATCCTTCCTGGGCTTGACGCGCTTCCAGCCGCCGTCCGGCTGGAGCGTCCAGGCGGTGTTGTCGTCGAGGAGCACGTCGAAGGCGCCCGCGAGCTGTGCCTGTACCTTGGCGTCCTCGACAGGCGCCGCGATCTCGATCCGATGGTCGAGGTTGCGCATCATCAGGTCGGCGCTGCCCAGGAAGGTCTTGGCCTCCTCTCCGGCCTCGAAGATGTAGAAGCGGCTGTGCTCGAGGAAGCGGCCGAGGACGCTCCGAACGCGGATCGTCTCGGAGAGCCCCGGGACGCCGGGGCGCAGCATGCAGATCGAGCGGGCGACGACGTCGATCTCGGCCCCGGCCTGCGAGGCCGAATAGAGCTCCTCGATGATCGTCGGGTCGGTGAGGGCGTTCGTCTTGAGGCGGATGCGCGCGTGCTCGCCGTTCCCGGCCGCCTTCGCGACCGTTCGGATCTCCTCGATGATCCCTCGCCGCAGGTTGAACGGCGCCACCAGGATCTTGCGGAACTGCTGCGGGCGGCCGAAGCCGGTCACGTAGTTGAAGAGGTCGGCCACGTCGGCCGCGATCTCCTCGTCGGCGGTGAAGAGGCCGAAGTCCTCGTAGATGCGCGCCGTCAGCGCGTGGTAGTTGCCCGTGCCGAGATGGACGTAGCGTCGCAGGATGTTGCCCTCGCGACGCACGACCAGCGTCGTCTTTGCGTGGATCTTCAGGTTCGGGAACCCGTAGACGACGTGCACGCCCGCGCGCTCCATTGCCCGGGACCACTCGATGTTCCGGTGCTCGTCGAAGCGCGCCTTCAACTCGACGATGCACACCGACTGGCGGCCGTCCTCGGCCACCTCGATGAGCGCCGGGACGACGGGCGAGTCGTCGCTCGTGCGATACACGGTCGTCTTGAGACCGAGCACCGCAGGATCGCGAGCGGCTTCGCGGACGAAGCGCTCGAACGTGGTCACGAAGGAGTCGTACGGATGGTGGACCAGCACGTCGCTACGCCGGATCTCGGCGAAGAAGTCTTCTCCGCTCGTGACGGACGCGAGCCTCGCCGGCGTGCGCGGAACCCACGGCTCGTCCTTGAGGTCGGGCCGGTCGAGCGAGGCGACCTGTGAGAGGTCGGCGAGGTCGAGCGGCCCGCGAATGGGATAGACCTGGTCGTCGCCGGCGGCGAGACCGTCCATGAGGCGCGCAAGCATCCGGTTGGAGACCGAGCCCGAGACCTCGAGCCTGACGACGTCGCCGAAGCGGCGGCGCCGGAGCTCGAGCTCGACCGCCTCGAGCAGGTCGTCGGCCTCGTCCGAGACTTCGAAGTCCGCGTCGCGCGTGACGCGAAACACGGCGCGCTCCACAACCTCCATCTGCGGGAAGAGACGCGCAAGGAAGTGGGCGATCACGGTTTCGAGCGGGACGAGCGCGCTCCGCTTCCCGACCTCGAGGAAGCGCGGCAGGCCTTCGGGGACCTTCACGCGCGCGAAGCGCTCCTCCCCGGTCTCCGGGTCGCGGACGAGCACGGCGAGGCTGTTCGAGAGGCCAGAGATGTACGGGAAGGGCTGCCCGGGCCCGACTGCGAGCGGCGTCAGCACCGGGTAGATCTCACGGTCGAACCGCTTCTCGAGCTCGACGAGCTCCTTCTCGTGGCATTCCTCGACCTGCGCGATCAGCACCCCGTGCTCGGCGAGCGCAGGCACGAGCTCACGGCCCCACAGGCGCGACTGGCGCGCCGTCAGCCCCAGCACGCGCTCACGGATCTCGGCGAGGGTCGCGGTCGGCGTGCGGCCGTCGATCGAGCGCACGGCGATCCCCGCCGCCTCCTGGCCCAGGAGGCCGGCGACGCGCACCATGAAGAACTCGTCCAGGTTGTTCGAGAAGATCGAGCAGAACTTGACGCGCTCGAGCAGCGGGACGGCCGGATCGCTGGCAAGGTCGAGCACCCGCGCGTTGAAATCGAGCCACGACAGCTCTCGATTGAGAAGACGATCGCCGCCCCTGGGGACGGCTTCCAGCTCGGCGCGCATTGTTAGAGAGTGCATGATCTCGGTTCCCAGGGCCAGTCGGGGTTACGGTTTGGTGAACAAGCGGAGAAGGGGCCAGCCCTGACGGGCGAAAACAGCGCGCATCGCGCAGCGCTTGCGTGGCCGATCATCATCGCTCTGAGCGCGCTCGACGCCGCCGGCTACAGCGTCATCGCCCCGGTCCTCCCGCAGATCTCCGATGCGGCAGATGCGGGGCCGGCGGTCATGGGAGCCCTGGTGGCGACCTTCCCCGCGGGGATGCTGTTCGGGTTCGTCGCCGCCGCGCCCGGAATCGCCCGCGGCCACACCCGCGCCCTGCTGGCCGTGTCGCTCCTCGTGATCGCGGTCGGGTGCCTCGGATTCGTCGTCTCCGACGACCTGGCTGTCTACTTCGCGGCCCGAACCCTGATGGGCTTCGGGTCCGGCGGGCTCTGGATGGGCGTGACCTTCGCCTCCCTGGAGCGCAGCCCGGGCAACGAGTACGCGGGGATGAGCCGCATGCTGGCGGCCTATTCCGTCGGCAGCGTGATCGGGCCTGCGCTGGGCGCGCTCGGCGGGGTGCGGGCGCCGTTCGGCGCGTACCTCGTCCTCGTGCTCGCCTCCGTCCCGCTGGCCCTTCTGCTCCCCCTCCCGGTCGAGCGGAAGGTGTTCCTCTCCGATCGCGGAGCCCTGCGCGTGCCCGGCTTCTGGCTCTCCTGCGGCGTCGTGCTCTTCGCCGTCCTCGCCCTCGGGATCGTCGAGGGCGTTCTGCCGCTCCATTTCGACAGCCTCCTCAGCCAGGCCGAGATCGGTGCGCTGTTCGTCGGCCTGGCGTTCGTGCTGGGCGGCGGCGCGGTCGTCGCCGGACAGCTTCGTCCACGCCTCGTGGTCCCGACGGGCGTCGTCCTGACGGTGATCGGCATCTCCTGGGTCGGGATCGCCGACAGCGTGCCCGCCTGGATCGCGGCGCTCTTCGTCACAGGGGTCGGGTTCGCGTTCACCGAGACCGGGTCGGTCGGCCTCCTCTTCGAGGCGGTCGGGACCGAGCGCATCGTCACCGCGATGATCGTGTACTCGCAGATCGCGATCGCCGGCTACCTGATCGGCCCGCTCGCGGGCGGCGGCGTCGCCGAAGGGCTGTCGTTCGCGTGGATCGGCCTCGTACCGCTCGTCGCTGCGATCGGGCTCGCGCCGCTCCTGGTCGGCCTGCGGCCTCAGGCCGCGGCCACGGAAGCCTCGACCGCCGCCGCCCGGAAGGGCACGAGGTAGGTCGCACGGTTCGAGCGCAGGTAGGAGACGAGCGCCCGCTCCTCCGGCTCGCAGGGAACGAGGGTCTTCCAGGAGGTGAGGTGCTCGGCTCGGTGGACGTCGCCGCCCGCGACGGCGGGGAGCTCGCCGGTCGCGGCCCAGCCGTAGACGTCCGCCTGGTTGAAGAGCTCCACACGGTGCAGGAGCGGGGAGAGCGTGTCCCACTCGCGCCAGAAGCGCCGCGTCGTCCGCGCGGGGTTCGGGTCGCCCTCCGGCCCGTGTGGGTGCGCGGCGATCAGCGCTGCGCCGGCCTCGCGCGCGGCCATGAGCGCGCCGACGAGCCCCAGGTCGGGCGTGACGAACTGCCTGAGCCCAATGGCCAGCGCGTGGGCGGAGAGGTCGGGCTCCCGGTGGTTGTGCGTCAACTCGAGGCCGGGGACGACGAGCATCCCGTAGAGCGCCCGTGCCCGCTCCGCCTCGACATCGATGGCCGCGAGGTACTCGTGGAAGTTCGCCTCGTGGACGCAGGTCTCGGGCACCCGCCAGGGATCCGCGCTGCGGAGGACGTGGTCGGTGACGCAGAGAACGTCGAAGCCCGCACGGCCGTAGAGGTCGACGAGCTCCCGCAGCGTGAGCTCGCCGTCGCTCCAGGTCGTGTGCGCGTGCAACTCGCAGAGGAGCGTGCGCGTTCCGTTCCCCTGACCCATGAACAGAGTGTCTTGCCGTGGCGCCCCCGCGTGGGCAACGGACTGGTGAATGTCGTGGGAAAAGGCAGCAGCCCGCCGTGAGGGAGGCGGGCTGCTGCTGGTGACGGGCGGGCGAGGCCCTGCGGAGAAGAGGGGTTAGCTCAGTTGACGGACTTCCAGGGGCCCCAGATCGCGTACGTGACGGCGCCGCCGTTGGGCGGGCCTGCGGGGAGGTTGCCGCGGTCTCCCTGCTGGTTCACGAACAGGATCTGGCGGTTCGGGTCGAAGCAGCCGCCGGCGAACTCGGTCGCGTTCGCCGCGGTCTTGGCGAAGTCGTAGATCTCACCCTTCAACGAGACGCCGCGGATGAACTGCTCGCCGGCGCCGTCCTCCTGGAGCAGGATGTGGCCGGTCTTCGGGACGATCACGACGTTGTCGGGGAACGAGAGGGCGCCCTCGTTCGGCGACTCGTAGATGAGGGTGAGCGTCTCGCGCTCCGGGTCGTACTCCCAGACCTGGCCCTGGCCGGCCTCGCCGCCGTTGGTGACGTCGAAGTAGATCTTCTTCCCGCCGACCCACATGCCCTCGAGCCGGTTGAAGGCGGCCGCGCCCTTCGCCCGCGCCTGGTTGCGCGTGGCGAGCGGGCCGTTGTCCGTGTCGTCTTCGTGGTCGGGGCTGTCGATCGTCACCCACTCGACTGCCATCGGGTCGAGCGGGACGCGGTTCAGGTCCATGTCGGCGAGCGGCTCGTTCTTGAGCTTGAGAGCCTGGAGGATGCCGGTGGTCTTCGAGAGCGGGCTCTTGGCGCCGTAAGGCGGGTTCGGGATGTAGCGGTAGAACGCGGCTCCTGCCGGGTTGGAGGCGGACTTCGTCCGGTCCTCGGTCTGGTAGAGCGCGCCGCCGAAGAAGAGCGCCGCCTCGTGGACGAAGCGCCCGGCGCCGATGATCGGCTCGGCCTTCACCGGGCCGGTCGCCCCGGACGGGATGTCGAAGACGTACCCGTGCTTGATCCCGCCCGCGCTGCGGTTGACGACCTCCTCGCACGTGAGCCAGGAGTCCCAGGGCGTCGTGCCGCCGGCGCAGTTCGTGTCCGTCCCGCCGAGAATGGCGAAGGTCTCGAGCACCTCGAAGGTGCCCTTGCGCGGGCCGGTGTCGATGACGATCTTCGTGTTGCCGGCGTTGTAGGACGGCGTCGGGTCGTACTTGAGGGCATCAGGGACGATCACCGGGATCTCGCCCGCCTGACGGCGGTTCTCGTGGTTGCGGATGAGGACGATCGTGCCGCGCTTGCCGCGATAGGCGGCCATGCCGTCGAAGATGCCGGGCACGAGGTTCCCGTCGCTCATCACCTCGCCCTGGCGCTGGATGACGGCGTAGTTGAAGTCTTCGGGCAGCCAGAGGTCGCCCTTGTTGACGAGCGGTCCGTAGCCCGGCACCCGGGGCGGCCTCGCCCCGTGCGCGACCTGCGCGCCGAGCGAGTGCAGCGGGCCGAGGGCTGCGATCCCTCCTCCCGCGAGCAAGCCCCGTCGCAGCAACGTCTTGCGGTCGAGCGTGTCCATGTCGTGGTACCTCCCCCAGTCGACTAGTGAGCTGCGGCCCGAGTCTCGGCCAGGAGCCCTCGGCCGTGGGGGGCGGATCGGTGAACGGGCGGTGACGAGGAGGTGAAAGGACTACGCGCCGCGGGGCGCGGAGTCCTCGAGCGTCACGCGCATGAGGTCCCGGATCGAGACGATGCCGGCGATCTTGCCGTCCTCCACGACCGGGAGGTGGCGGAAACCGCCGTGGATCATGAGCGCGGCCGCCTGGCCGGTCGCCTCGGAAGCCTCGATCGTCTCGGGGTGTCTCGTCATCCACTCGCGCACGCGCGCGTCCTCGGCGAGACCCGTCGCGACCGCCTTGAGGACGTCGCGCTCCGTGAGGATCCCCTCGAGCTTGTCCCCATCCATGACGAGCACGGCGCCCACACCGCGGCCGACCATCTGCCGCGCGGCCTCGGCGACCCGTTCCTCGGGGTCGATCGTCAGGAGCTCGCGCGACATGTGGTTCCCGATCACCGGCACGCGCCCGATCCTAAAGGCGACCGCGCTGCTACGTCGGCTCGAGTTACTTGGGGACTGCTTCGAGCTTGTAGCCGACGCCGTAGCGCGTCTGGACGAACGTGTGGCCGGGGCCGAAGGACTCGAGCTTGTCGCGGATCTTGCGAACGAAGACGTCGACCGTGCGGTCCCGGTGCGTCAGGCGCCGGCCCCACACCTTCTGGAGGAGCTCGTCGCGCGTCACGACCCGCCCCTGCTCCATGGCGAGCGCGTAGAGCAACCGGAACTCCGTCGGGGTCAGCTCGGCGCTCTCGCCGTTCACGTAGGCCTGGACGTTGAGCGGATCGACGGTGAGCTCCTCGATCTCGATTGGCTCGCCGCGACGCTCGTCCTGAACTCGGACGCCGCGACGAGCCGCCGCGCGCACGCGCGCGACAAGCTCTTTCATGGAGAACGGCTTCACGAGGTAGTCGTCCGCCCCGATCTCGAGGGCGTGCACCCGGTCGTGCTCCGTCCCGCGGGCGCTCACGACGACGATCGGGGTCCCGATCCCCTCGGAGCGCGCCGTCTCGATCAGCTTCCAGCCGTCGATGCCCGGGAGCATGAGGTCGAGCACGCAGACGTCAGGCCGCTCGTAGCGAAGCCGTGCGAGGCCTGACTCCCCCTTGTTCACCCAGAGCGGGTCGAAGCCCGCCGAGGTGAGGTGTCGCGACATGCCATCCGCGATGACGTCGTCGTCCTCGATGATGAGCACCTTCGGCACGCTGACCTCGATTCTGCCTACCGGACGGCCGTACGGGGGTACCGGAAAGGTAGCGAAGTGGTGAAGAAGTGGTGAAGGGCCCCCGCGCCATCTGTTACAAGCTGTTCCGAGATGGCGCGGCGCAGGACCTCCGACTGGCTCACCCGCGCGGGCGACTGGGTGCAGGCGGCCGCCATCGCCGTCGGAGTGCTCCTCTTCGTCGTCCTCCTGCCGCTGTGGCTAGCGGTTGCTATCGCACAGTGGTCGTTCAAGACGGGGATCTTCGCGCTCGAGGCCGCGGTCGCAGCGGCCCTCATGCCCCTGACGGCGATCGCCCTCTGGTGGGCCTTCAACGAGCAGCGGCTATCGAAGATCCTGTCCGAGAGCCGATCGGCCGCGGCGCTCCGGGCTCTCATGGTCGGGCTCTTCGCACTCGCAAGCTTCGCGAGCGTGACGAGCTTCCTCTACCTCGAAGGTGCGGTCGAGATCAGCGAGCCGGCCGCGCAGGAGGACGTGATCTTCGAGTTCATGGTCGTCTACGTCTGGCACCTCCTCGACACGGTCCCGCTCCTCGACATCCCCCAGAACCTCCAGTGGTCGCTCCCCTTCGAGTTCGAGAACTCGCTCGGCGGGCTGCTCCTGATCGTCTTCACCGCGTGCGTCATCCTCCCGTTGATCCGCGTCGTGCGCGCGATCTGGGTCGGCCACCGCGAGCCCTACGAGGACACGCTCCGCTCGGCGCTCCGGAAGAACCTCCCGGACTGGAAGACGGAGAAGCTCCTCGGCGAGATCGGCTACGACCGGGCGATCGTCGAGAAGACCGAGCGGATCCTCGTCGACGTCATGCACGACGTCACGACGGAGGATGCGCCCCTTCGACGGCTCGAGGTCGTCCGCCGGCGGCTAGCCGCGTACTACGACGCCACCGGCTACGTACTCGTGGTCGATGCGGTCGCCGAGCGGGCGCGAGACCGCATCGACGATGCCTTCCAGGCAAGCGACCTGCCCGCCGCGCTGGTCGTCTGGCGCTCCGACGAGCCGGGCCGGCATGTGGCCGAGGCCGTCGAGCGCCTGGCCGAGCGGATCCCGGTTGCCCGTCGCGCGAAGCAGCCGGGCTACGATCCCGACTAGGTGCGGCGCTTGTTCGGACGCAACGGCGATAGCCCGAGGTCGGACGCGGGCCTCGACGAGCTTCGGCTGGAGGCGCGGCGAGGGCGGGCGCTCGTCGAGGAGAGCCGCGAGATCGTCGTCGTCCTCGACGACCACGACCGGGTCGTGGCCGCCAGCCGCCGCGCGCGTGAGCTCCTGGGCGGTCTGGACGAAGGCGCCGTCGCGCCCGACGCGCTGCGCCAGACCGACACCCTCACGATCCCGTACGAGGTCGACGGACGGCGGGAGACGATCGTCTATGCGCGCGACTCGGGCGACATGGCGGCCTACGAGGAGCTGCGCGCGGGCTTCACCGCCGCGGTCTCCCACGAGCTGCGCACGCCCCTCGCGCGGGTGCTAGCCCTGCTCGAGATGGCGACGCTGCCCGGCTCCGACGTGATCGAGCTCGTCGAGCAGGCCCAGGGCGAGGTCGACCAGATCCGCGAGCTGATCGACGACATCCTCTTCCTCTCCGAGCTCGAGTCCGGGCACGAGGTCGTAGGGCTCGGGACGACTCGGGTCTTCCCCATCATCGTCGAGGTCGTCGAGAGCCTCCAGGAGCAGGCCGCGCGCGCCGGCGTGGTGATCGAGGTCGAGGCGGACGAGGACGCCGAGCTCCCGATGCGTCCCCGGATGATCCGCGTGGTCGTCCAGAACCTCGCGCAGAACGCCGTCCGCTACGCGGGGCCCGGCGCCCACGTGACCCTGAGCCTGCGTCACGAGGACGGCGGCGTCGCGTTCATCGCCGCCGACGACGGCGTGGGGGTCCTCGCCGAGGACGTGCCGCGTCTCTTCGAGCGCTTCTACCGAGGCGACCGGGCGCGAGCCTCGCGCGGGACCGGGCTCGGCCTCGCGATCGTGAAGCACGTGATCAACTCGGCCGGCGGAACCGTCGAGGCGCAGGGCGAGCGCGGGCAGGGCCTGACGATCCGCTGCTACTTCCCAGCGCCCTGATCGCCTGACGAGACCTCGAGCACGAGGAGCCGCAGGTCGCGGTTTGTGTGGTCGAGCACGTCATGTACCGCGAGGTAAGTCCGCGCGCGACGCTCGGCCGCTCCGCCCAGCTCCTCAGCTTGGTCGAGCGCTCTGAGAATCTCCTCAGGCTCGCCTTCGGCCACTAGCTCGAGTCTCTCACGGATCGGTTTCGAGAACAGCTACGGCTCGACCGGTTAGGGCGCGCCCGAATGGGTAGTACCTATGGATACAAGTCGATCGGGAGGAGGGCCTTATGGCCACCCCACTATGCGACATCGACGGCAGTCGCCCGGCAGTGGCGACGGTACGGATCAGGGAGAACGGCCGGGTCGTGACGCGAAACCTCTGTGAGATCCATCTCGCCGAGGTGCGAGCCGGTCGGCTCGGGCTCGGAGACGGAGGAAGTGGCGGTGGACGAAGCCTGTTCGACGAGTTCTTCTCCGACTTCTTCGAGGACTTCGGCGGAAGCGCGGCAGGCCGGGCGAGCGCGAGACCCCAGCGCCCCGTCGAGCAGATCGACGTGACCGAATCCTTCAGCGACGCGACGCGCGAGCTCCTCCAGCGCGCGGCGCAGAAGGCCTTGGAGTGGGGCAGTCTCGACCTCGACACCGACCACCTGCTCTGGGCGACCGTTCAGGACGACGTCGTGAGCCACGTGCTGAAGCAGCTCGGCGCGGACGCGGGCGCGATCGCCGCGCAGATCGAAGAAGAGGCCGAGATCGGTGAGCGCACGGACGTCGCGCCGTCCCTCACCCCCGACGCGAAGGCCGTCCTGCTCGCGGCCTACGAGGAATCGCGCCAGCTCGGCGCCTCCTACGTCGGCCCGGAGCACGTGCTGCTCGCGCTGGCGCGGGACGAGGAGGAGCCGGCCGGAGAGCTGCTGTCGCGCTTCGGCGTCACCCACACCAAGCTTCGCGGCGCAGTGATCCGCGGCGTGGAGGCCGTGGAGGGCGGCGGCCGCCCCGCGAGCACCACGAAGGCGCTGGACGAGCACAGCCGCGACCTCACCGAGGAGGCTCGTAACGGGAAGCTCGACCCGGTGATCGGGCGCGCAGACGAGATCGAGCAGACGATCGAGATCCTCTCGCGCCGGACGAAGAACAACCCGGTTCTTCTCGGCGACCCGGGCGTCGGGAAGACGGCGATCGCCGAGGGCATTGCCCAGCGGATCGTCAACGACGACGTCCCGGAGACGCTGAGCGGCAAGCGCCTCGTCGCTCTCGACCTCGCAGGGATGATCGCCGGCACGAAGTACCGGGGTGAGTTCGAAGAGCGTCTCAAGAATGTCATCGACGACGTCACCCGGAATGCCGACGAGCTCATCGTCTTCCTCGACGAGATGCATACCGTCGTCGGCGCCGGCGCCGCCGAGGGATCTATGGACGCCGGGAACATGCTGAAGCCTCCGCTCGCCCGCGGGGAGCTCCACATGATCGGGGCGACGACGCTCGACGAGTACCGCAAGAACATCGAGAAGGACGCAGCGCTCGAACGGCGCTTCCAGCCCGTGCTGGTGAGCGAGCCGACGGTCGACGAGACGATCGAGATCCTCACCGGCCTGAAGGACCGCTACGAGGCCTTCCACCGCGTACGCATCACCGAGGAGGCGATCATCGCGGCGGCAGAGCTGTCCGACCGCTACATCCGCGACCGCTTCCTGCCCGACAAGGCGATCGACCTCGTCGACCAGGCGAGCGCACGTGTCCGCCTCCGCTCGCGGGCGAAGCCGGAGGACACGAAGGCCGTCGAGGACGAGATTCGCCATGCCGAGCGCGAACGCGACCAGGCGATCTCGGCCGAGAACTACCAGCGAGCCGACGAGCTCAAGGGGCAGGTCGACGAACGGCGAGAACAGCTGGGCCAGCGGCGCGAAGGCCGTTCGCGCGCGCCCGAGGTGACGGCCGAGGACATCGCCGAGGTCGTGTCCCGCCGGACCGGCATCCCCGTCTCACAGCTCACCGAGGAAGAGCGAGAGCGTCTCCTGCGGCTGGAGCAGACGCTCCACGAGCGCGTCGTGGGCCAGGAGGAGGCCGTCTCCGCCGTCGCCGAGGCGATCCGTCGCGCCCGCGCCGGGCTCGGCGACCCCCGGCGACCTGTCGGAAGCTTCCTCTTCCTCGGCCCGACCGGGGTCGGCAAGACCGAGCTCGCCAGGACGCTCGCCGAGGCGCTCTTCGGCGACGAGGACGTGATGGCCCGCTTCGACATGAGCGAGTTCCAGGAGCGGCACACAGTCTCGAGGCTGGTCGGCGCCCCGCCGGGTTACGTCGGCTACGAGGAGGCGGGACAGCTGACGGAGACGGTCCGTCGCCGGCCGTACTCGGTGCTCCTCTTCGACGAGATCGAGAAGGCCCACGCGGACGTCTTCAACATCCTGCTGCAGATCCTCGACGACGGCCGGCTCACGGACGCCCAGGGCCGGACCGTGGACTTCAAGAACACGGTCGTGATCATGACGTCCAACCTCGGCGCGGCCAGGATCCAGGAACATGCCCGGCGCGGCGCAGAGTCGTTCGAGGAGCTCAAGGAGGAGCTGATGGAGACCCTCCGCACGAGCTTCCGTCCGGAGTTCATCAACCGGATCGACGAGATCATCGTCTTCCGCGCGCTGGACCGGGCTCAGGTGGCCGAGATCACGAGGCTGCTGATCGACCGGGTCAGTCGTCGCCTGCGCGCACAGCACATCGAGCTCGAGATCGCGGACTCCGCCGTCGAGCTGCTCGCCGAGATCGGCTTCGATCCCGAGTACGGCGCTCGACCGCTGCGGCGCGCGATCCAGCGCGAGCTCGAGAACGAGCTCTCGCGCCTGGTGCTGAGCGGCGAGCTCGCGCCTGACGATCGCGTCGTCGTGGAGGCCGGCGACGAAGGTCTCACGTTCGAGGTCGCGAAGGGCGCCGCGGAGATCGCCGACCAGGTCGACGAGGCAGACGAGCGTCACGAGACGAGGGAGATCGCCGAGTCCCGCGCCTAGCGACGGGTCGAGCAGGCTCAGTCGAGCTCGTCGAGTTTCGCCTGCGCCTGCTCGACCGCCTGCTCGCGGCGCTCGACCTCCTTGCCGCGCCGCGCCTCGTCGGCCGTGGCGCGGTCGAGCTCACGGGTGAGCCGCTTCACCTCCGCGGCAGCGTCCTTGGCCTCCTGTCGGGCCTCCGCGAGCGCGTCCTCGGCCTCCTGGACTTGCTCGACGCGCTGCGTCCTTGCGCTCGCGGGTGCGCTTGTCCTCGCTCGGCTTCGACTTCGGTGCGGCCGGCACGCTGCTGAGCAGGTCGAAGCCGAAGCCTGCCGTCTCCTCCTCGTGCTCGAGCCGTCCGTTCTCGGCCGCGTCGCGCAGGTCGGGTCTCGTAGCGGCAGCGTGGAGGGTGCCGCTCACGCGGCGGATCATCGTCTCGGTCGGCGAGTGCCCGGCGACCTCGAGCACCGCCCGGCCCTTCTCGGTCAGCCGGTCGACGAGCTCGCGCTCGGCGGCGGCCGCCTCCTGGAGCTTCTCCGGCGACTCGCCGCCGAGGACCTTCTCCTGCGCCGCGCGAAGCTTGTCACCGGATTTCAGGAGTGCGCGGTAGTCCTTCTGCTGCCTGCGCGCAAGCTGGTTGACCGCCCACACGGCGGCCGAAGGCTTGCGCAACGCCTTGACCCGCTCGGCGGCCTCGCGATCGCCGTCGGCGCGAACCTGCTTCGCCAGCGCGTCCCGCTCGGCGACGAACTCGTCGAGCGGGGCCGCGAAGAGGCTGTCGAGCTCCTTCTCCACCGCGCTGGCACAGTAGTCGCAACGTGACGACCCCGCTCGACAATCAGGCGATCGCCCAGCGGCTCGACGCCTTCGCAGCGCTGCTCGAGCTGGCCGGCTCCGAGCGCTATACATCTCGAGCCTATCGCCGGGCGGCGGAGACGATCCGCGAGACGCCCGCGCCCGTCGAGGAGCTCGTCCGCGCCGGACGCGTGCAAGAGCTCCGCGGGATCGGAGCCGGCATCGCAGCGCGGCTCGGCGAGCTCGTCGAGACGGGGACGATCGCCGAGCTGGACGAGCTCGAACGGCAGGTCCAGCCGGAGCTGGTGGGCCTCGGAAGGCTCCTCGGCGTCTCGACGAAGCCGGATGCTGGAGATCGGGCGGGTGCTCGGCGTGCGCACGGTCGACGAGCTGCGGGCTGCGGCCCGCGAGGGCCGGCTGCAGGAGGTGCCCGGCATCGGCCCGTACACCGAGAAGCGCCAGATCGTCGATCGGCTCGACCAGGAACGAAGCGCGCCGCGCCAGGGCCTGACCCTCAACCGCGCCCGTGCCGTTGACCGAGGAGATCGCAGCCGCGCTCGGCGGCGAGGTTGCCGGCGATCCGCGCCGTTGGGCGGACGCGTCGTTCGACCTCGCGGTCGTGGTGGCAGTCCGACGAGCCCGGCCGGCGTGCTGGAGCGGTTCGAGGGCCTCCCGGCGATCGTCACCGTGGCGGAGCGGGAGCCACAGCGCGCGGTCGGAGTCACGGTCGACGGCGTCCCGCTCGAGCTGATCGTCGCCGAGCCCGATCGCTTCGGGACGGAGCTCCTGCACGCGACCGGCAGCCGGGCCTACGTCGAGGCCCTCGGCCCGCTCCCGGCGGCCGCGGACGAGGCGGCTGTGTACGCGGCGCTTGGCGTGCCCTGGTGCCCGCCCGAGCTGCGCGAGGAACCCTTCAGTGGTGAGCCGCCGGCGCTCGTCGAGCTGGACGACATCCGCGGCGACCTGCACTGCCACACAACGTGGTCGGACGGGAAGGAGTCCGTCCTCGAGATGGCCACCGCGGCGAAAGACCTCGGCTACGAGTACATCGCGATCTGCGACCACACCCGCAACGTGCGGGTCGTGCCGGGCCTCGACGCCGACGATCTCCGTCGCCAGGCGGAGGAGATCGCGGCTGCGAACGACCAGCTGGCCCCGTTCCGCGTCCTGCGCGGGAGCGAGGTCGACATCCGCAGCGACGGGAGCCTCGACCTGCCGGACGACATCCTGGCGGAGCTCGACTGGGTGCAGCTCAGCCTCCACGCGGGCCAGCGCGAGGCGCGGGAGCCATTGACGCGGAAGGTCACCGAGGCGATGCGCCATCCAGCGGTTACCTGCCTCAGTCACCCACACGGCCGGATGATCAACCGCCGTCCTCCCAACGCGCTCGACCTCGAGGCGGTGATCGAGACCGCCCTCGAGACGGGCGTGGCGCTCGAGACCAACGGCCTCCCCGACAGGCTCGACCTCGCCGGGCCGCAGGTCCGCCTGGCGATCGAAGCCGGCGTCCCGATCGTCGCTTCGACCGACTCGCATTCGGTCCGCGGCCTGGGGAACATGCGCCTCGCGGTCGCAACCGCGCGGCGCGGCTGGGCGACCGCCGCCGACGTCGTCAACACGCGGCCCCTCGCCGAGCTGCCCCTCCGCAGCCTCAGACCGTGATGACCACCTTCCCGCGCGCGTGCCCCTCTTCCAGGTACGCGATGGCCGCGGGAACGTCGCTGAGGGGATACGTCCTGTCGATCACCGGCGTGACCTGGCCGGCTTCGACGAATTCCGCCAGGGCCACCAGGTCCTCGTTGGTCTCCTTCGTGAGGAATGGGCGGAGCCGCTGGCCCACGAGCGGCGACGTGACGAGGGCGCGCACGACGCGGTCGATTCCGGCGAACCGGCCCTCCCCACTACTGAGCGCCAGCGTCCCGTTCGGGGTGAGCGCGCGCCGGCAGGCCGAGGGCGAAGCGGTCCCCGCGAGCTGGAAGATCAGGTCGTAGCGCCGTTCGCCGCGCGTGAAGTCCTCCCGCGCATAGTCGAGGGCATCGTCGGCGCCGAGCGAACGGACGAGATCCAGCTTCGTCGTGCTGCAAACACCCGTGACACGGCACCCGAGCGCCTTGGCGACCTGCACGGCGAACGTGCCCACACCTCCCCCCGCCCCGATGATGAGGACCTCCTCGCCCGGTTCCACTGCGCCGGTGTCGCGCAGTCCCTGGAGTGCCGTGCACCCGGCCAGCGGCAGGGCGGCGGCGGCCTCGAAGGAGAGCCCCGCCGGCTTCGGCACGAAGTGGCTCTCGTCGGCGCTCACGTACTCGGCGAACGCACCCTGGCACCAGCCGAAGACCTCGTCGCCCGGTCGGAGCCGCGTCACGTCCTTGCCGACCGCCTCGACCTCCCCGGCCACGTCCGTTCCCCTGACCGGGTTGGTGGGGGCGCGCAGGCCGGTTCCCGTCGCGCGCACGACGAAGGGGCTGGCGCGCATGAGGTGCCAGTCCTGAGGATTGGCGGAGGCCGCGCGGACACGCACCAACACATCGCCGTCGCCGACCGCCGGGCGCTCGATCTCCCTGAGCTCCAACACCTCCGGCGGCCCGTACCTGTCCTGGACGATCGCCTTCATCTGCGCACGCTGACCCTACGGGTTGCGCGGGTTCCAGCGCAGCGGTTCACCACCTCTTCACCACTCGTTCACAGCCTTTCAGCCCACCTGCTGAAGGCACAGGGCGACACTCGCCTCGATGACACGACGCGAAAGGAGAACGGTGAGAATTCGTCCTGTCCCGAGGCTTGTCCTCCTTCTGCTGGCGCTCGCGGCCCTGGCGCTCGGCGCGGTCGGGTGCGGTCGCGAGGATTCGGAGGACGACGCCGACGCGGCGCCCATCGAGGAGACAACCGGCGAGGCGCCCGCCGAAGAGCTTTCCGGAGACATCATCATCGACGGCTCGAGCACGGTCGGGCCGCTGACCACCGCGGCCGCCGCCGCCTTCGGCGATGAGCAGCCCGGTGTCAACATCGAGGTTGGCACGTCCGGAACGGGCGGTGGCTTCGAGCGCTTCTGCGCCGGTGAGACCGACATCTCCAACGCCTCCCGCGGCATCGACGAGGAGGAAGAGGTTCCGGTGTGCGAGGAGGCCGGAATCGACTACACCGAGCTCCAGGTCGGCGTCGACGCCCTCACGGTCGTCGTCAACGCCGAGAACGACTGGGCCACCTGCCTGACGGTCGACCAGCTGAAGAAGATCTGGGAACCGGCCGCAGAAGGCAAGATCACGAACTGGAACCAGGTCGACCCGAGCTTCCCCGACCAGGCGCTCGCGCTCGCAGGCCCCGGCACGGACTCGGGCACGTTCGACTACTTCACCGACGAGATCAACGGCGAGGAAGGCGCGAGTCGCGCGGACTACACGGCCAGCGAGGACGACAACGTCATCGTCCAGGCCGTCGCCGGCGACCCGGGCGGACTGGGCTACTTCGGCTACACGTACTACGAGGAGAACCAGGACACACTCAAGGCCCTCGAGATCGACGGCGGCGACGGTTGCGTCGCCCCGAGCGTGGACACGGCGCGCGACGGGAGCTACGCCCCGCTTTCGCGGCCGCTCTTCATCTACGTGAAGAACGAGTCCCTCGCGAAGCCCCAGGTCTACGGCTTCGTCGAGTACTTCCTCACCAACTCGATCTCGCTCGCGGAGGACGCGCTGTTCATCCCGGTGCCCGACGACCAGGTGGACACGAACCTCTCGGCACTCGAGGCGGCCGGAGGCACCTAACCGAGTGGCAACGCAAGACACGACCGCAGACGCGCAGCCGGCACCGATCCGGCTGCGCGCCGAGGGCCGGCGCTGGGGCGAGGACGTCATCAAGGGGCTCCTCGCCCTCTGTGCCCTCGTCTCCGTGGCGACGACGATCGGGATCATCATTGCCCTGCTCGAGCCGTCGATCGAGTTCTTCCGCGAGGTCTCGATCGTGGACTTCTTCTCCGGCGAGCGCTGGGCGCCCCTCTTCGAGCCCGCCTCGTTCGGCGTGCGGCCGCTGCTCGTCGGAACCTTCATGGTCACCTTCTGGGCCTGCGTCGTCGCACTGCCCCTCGGGCTCGGCGCCGCGGTCTACCTGAGCGAGTACGCGCGCCCAAGGGTTCGCAACACCCTCAAGCCGGCGCTCGAGGTGCTCGCCGGCATTCCGACCGTCGTCTTCGGGTTCTTCGCCCTGACGTTCTTCACCCCACTGCTCCAGGACCTGGGTGTCGGGGTGGGGATCTTCAACATCCTCGCCGCGGGCCTCGTGATGGGCGTGATGCTCATCCCGACCGTGGCCTCCATCTCCGAGGACGCAATGGCCGCCGTGCCCCGGGACCTCAGAGACGGCGCCTTCGGCCTCGGCGCCTCGAGGCTCCAGGTTGCGACGCGGATCGTCATCCCGGCCGCTGTCTCGGGGATCATCGCCAGCTACGTGCTCGCCATCTCCCGCGCGGTCGGCGAGACGATGATCGTCCTCATCGCCGCCGGGGGACTCGCGCAGATCACGTACGACCCGCGCGAGCCGGCACAGACGATGACCGCGTTCATCGGCGCGACGGGGCTCGGCGACGTGCCGACCGGGTCGCTCGAATACAAGACGATCTTCGCGGTCGGGCTCACCCTCTTCGTGATCACGTTCGCCATGAACATCTTCTCGATCCGGCTCGTCCGGAAGTACCGGGAGATCTACGAATGAGGGTCGCTCGCCTCCGGCTCGCTCGCGTGGGGGAAACCATGTTTCCCCCACGAGCCCCCTTCTTTGATGCAGTGAAGGAACCGCCCGGTTCCCTCACACACCCTCCCCCTCGGCCGGAGACCGGCCGATGAGCGCCGTCTCCTCCCCCATCGGGCAGCGCCCTCGCGGCGACAAGGTGCGCGGGACGCTCTTCTACATCCTGCTGCTCATCTCGGTGGCGGTCGGGTTCATCCTGCTCTTCACGCTCATCGTGGACGTCGTGCAGAAGGGGATCGGATACATCGACCCGCTCTTCTTCACGGAGCCCAACAACCCGACGAACCCGCAGGAGGCGGGCGCCAAGCCGGCGATCCTGGGGACGATCTACCTGATGGTGCTCCTGCTCATCTTCGTGGTGCCGATCGGCGTGGGGACGGCGATCTACCTCGAGGAGTACGCCGATCGCGAGCGCTGGTACAACCGGCTGCTCGAGCTCAACATCCAGAACCTCGCCGCGGTCCCCTCGATCGTCTACGGGATCCTGGGGCTCGCGTTCCTCGTCCGCGGCCTGGGCCTCGGGCGAGTGCTGCTCGCGGGGGCGCTGATCCTGACGCTCCTCGTGCTCCCCACCGTGATCGTCGCGGCCCGCGAGGCCATCCGCGCCGTGCCCGACACGATCCGCCAGGGCGCCTACGCCCTCGGCGCGACCCAGTGGCAGGTCGTCTCGCGCCAGGTTCTCCCGGCCGCGATCCCCGGAATCGCCACGGGCTCGATCCTGGCTCTGGCCCGCGCGATCGGTGAGACGGCGCCGCTGCTCCTCGTCGGCGCGCTCACGTACGTGACCGTGAACCCGAGCCTCCTCGGGTCGTTCACCGCCCTGCCGGTCCAGATCTACCAGTGGATCGCACGACCTCAGGAAGAGTTCCGGTACCTCGCCGCGGCCGGGATCATGGTGCTCCTCGCAATCCTCCTCACGATGAATGCCTTCGCGATCTGGCTCCGCAACCGCTACCAGAGAAGGTGGTGATGCCCGACATGGAAAGCGCACCGGCCGCACCTGCGAGAATCGCCGGCATGGACGAGAAGATCCTCACGGAGCGCCGTGAGGCGGTGGCATCGACGCGCCGCGACGTCCTTTTCGACGTGGCCGACCTGACGGTCTCGTACTCGGACGTGCCTGCATTGAAGAACGTCTCGCTCGAGATCTACAAGAACTTCGTCACGGCTTTCATCGGGCCCTCGGGCTGCGGCAAGAGCACCTTCATCCGCTGCTTCAACCGCATGAACGATCTCATCCCGACGGCGTTCGTGGACGGAAGGATCTTCTACCACGGCACCGATCTCTACGGACACGAGGTGGACTCGGTCGAGGTTCGCAAGCGGATCGGGATGGTCTTCCAGAAGCCGAACCCGTTCCCGAAGTCGATCTACGACAACATCGCGTTCGGCCCCCGCGTCCTCGGTTGGAAGAAGGACCTCGACGACCGCGTCGAGCGCGCGCTGCGGAACGCCGCGCTCTGGGACGAGGTCAAGAACCGCCTCAAGTCGAGCGCCTACAGCCTCTCGGGCGGCCAGCAGCAACGCCTCTGCATCGCGCGCTGCCTCGCGGTCGAGCCCGACGTGCTCCTGATGGACGAGCCGGCCTCTGCCCTCGACCCGATCTCGACCACGGCGATCGAGGACCTGATGCACCAGCTCAAGCGCGAGTACACGATCGTGATCGTCACGCACAACATGCAGCAGGCGGCGCGCGTCGCCGACATGACGGCGTTCTTCAGCGTCGAGGTCGACGAGGAAAAGGACCACCGCACCGGGATCCTCGTGGAGTACGACGAGACGCCCACGATTTTCACCAACCCCGGCGACAAGCGGACAGAGGACTACGTGACGGGACGATTCGGATGAGGGTCACGCTCCAGGCGGAGCTCGACCAGCTCGAGGCTGCGCTCCAGGAGGAAGGCGCCCTCGTCCTGCGCGCGCTGCGCGGTTGCCTCAACGCGCTCGAGCAGACCGACGTCGAGCTCGCGGACGAGGTCATCGCCTTCGACGACGAGATCGACCAGTCCTACCTCTCGATCGAGGAAGGCATCCAGTCGCTGCTCGCGCGCCAGACTCCGGTCGCCGTCGACCTGCGCCTCGTGCTCGCCATCCTCCACAACAACCTCCACCTGGAGCGGATGGCGGACTACTGCGTCACGATCGCCAAGCTGACGAAGCTCGTGCGAGACGTTCCCCACGACACCACCATCCTCGAAGGCTTCGAGGAGATGGGGACGCGCGCGGAGGAGATGATCCGCGTGGCGCTCGACTCGTTCCGCGACCGCAACGCGCAGCGGGCGGAGTCGCTCGTCGACCTGGACGAGCTGATCGACAGGGCCAACCGGCGCGTCGTCGGGCACGTCCTCTCGCTCGGCAGCGACATCGCCCTGCGCGAATGGGGTCTCCGGATGATCATCGTGTCGCGGTGCCTCGAGCGCATCGGCGACCACGCGGTCGACATCGGCGAGCAGACCGCGTACCTGGTCAGCGGCGAGTTCCGCGAGTTCACGGATGCATCGCACGACCCGGGCACAACGCCGCGCGAGCTGGGCTAGGCGCGGGCGAGGGCCACGCGCCTGGTCTGCCAGGAGCGTGCGCCGAAGGCAACCGTGGCGATCACCGCGGCGAGCGCGAAGACGAGCGCGTCACCGGCCGGGAGTCGCGTCAGGACCTCCATTCCGGCCCCGACGGTCGCGGCCGCGGGGATCGTCAGCACCCAGGCGACGAGGATGTTGCCCGCAACGCCCCAGCGCACCGCGTTGAGCCGCCGCGTGGCGCCGGCGCCGAGAACCGAGCCGGAGATCGTGTGCGTGGTCGAGACCGGGAAGCCGTAGTGGGCGGTCGTCCAGAGAATCCCGGCCGTCGCCGTCTGGGCCGCGAACCCGCGCGGCGGATCCAGCTTGGCAATGCGCGTCCCGAGGGTCTTGATGATGCGCCAGCCACCCGCATAGGTGCCGAGGCCCATGGCCAGCGCCGAGCTCACGATCACCCACGTGGGCGGCCGGTCGAAGTCGGCGGCCAGGTGGCCGGAGGCTACGAGCGCGAGGGCGATGATGCCCATCGTCTTCTGCGCGTCGTTCGTCCCGTGCGTGAAGGCGACGAACCCGCCGGAGACGAGCTGGAGCCTCCTGAAGACGCGGTTCACGAGCCCCGGGGCCCGCCGCCGCACGATCCACATCACGGCGAGCATCAGCGCGGCCGCGCAGACGATTCCGAAGAGCGGCGCCAGGAGAGACGGGATCGCGACCTTCTCGACCAGCCCGCTCCACTGCACGACGTCGAATCCTCCGGCCGCGATCGCGGAGCCGGCGACGCCGCCGATGAGCGCGTGGCTCGAGCTCGACGGGAGGCCCAGAAACCACGTGATCAGGTTCCAGGTGATCGCGCCGACGAGGCCGGCGAGGACGATGTCGAGCGTGATGATCCCGGGCTCGACGATGTCGTTGGCGATCGTCGCCGCCACCTCGAAGGAGACGAAGGCCCCCGCGACGTTCAGGAACGCGGCGCTGATGACCGCCGGCCGCGGCGCGAGGGCGCGGGTGGAAACGCTCGTCGCGATCGAGTTCGCAGTGTCGTGGAAGCCGTTCGTGAAGTCGAAGAAGAGCGCGACCGCCACGACTGCGACGAGGGTGAGGTCTTCCACGCTCCCGCTCGCTACGCGTTCTTGACGACGATGTTCCCCACGACGTTGGCCGCGGTCTCGCAGGCGTCGAGAGCGTCCTCGAGCGCCTCGAAGATGTCCTTCCAGCGGATGACGATGAGCGGGTCGATTCGCGGGTCGCGGAAGAGGTCGGCGATCGCATCGCGGACCACGCGGTCTCCCTCGTCCTCGAGCTCCTTGAGCGCCACCAGCTCCCTCTCGACGCCGTGGAGGCCCTTCAGCTCCCTCAGGGAGGCCGCCAGATGCTCGGATGCGCCCACGAGGATGCGGCACTGCTCGATCGCTTGCCGGGTCGTCGACTCGACGCCATAGAGGTCGAGCAGCTCGGACGCCTCGTCCATGTGGTCGACGACGTCGTCCACGCTCGTCGCGAGCGCGTAGATGTCCTCCCGGTCGAACGGGGTGATGTACTGCGTGTTCAGGAGCTGGATGAGCTCGCGCGTGATCGTGTCGCCCTCGTGCTCGACGGCCTTCACGTCGGCCTGGCTCACGGAGACGTTGGGATACTCTCGAAACCGCCGCTCGATCAGTCGCGCAGCCTCCAGCGCGTTCGCCCCCGCCCTCGAGAAGAGGTCGTAGAACTCACTGGTGCGCGGAACGAGCGAGAGCTTCAAGGCGCGCGAGATGGTACAGGTTCACCATGCGGTCACCAACTAGACACATTGCCGCCGGGGCGGCCGCGCTTGCACTGCTGATTCCCGCCTCGGCCGGTGCGGACACCGGCATCCTCGCCATCGGCGACTTCGGGGTCGGCGGCGCGGCCGAGCGCCGCATGGGCGCGGCCATGGAGCAGTTCGCGGCCGGTGCGCAGGCCGATGCGCTCGTGACGCTCGGGGACAACGACTACACGGAGAGCCCGGCAGCGTTCAGGCGCAACTGGCTCGATTCGTTCGGCTGGGCGGCCGAGAACGGGCTCGTCGTGGCCGGCACGCTCGGAAACCACGACGTCCTCGTCGACGGCGGCCGCTACCAGCACGAGCTCCTCGGGATCCGCGGACATTTCTACCGCCGGGCGGTCGGGGAGGTGGCGCTCTTCCTGATCAACTCGAACCGCAGCGTCGCTTCGCAGACGCGCTGGCTCGACCAGGCGCTGGCCGGCTCCGTCGCGCCGTGGAAGGTCGTCGCCTTCCACCACCCCCTCTACACCTGCGGCGAGTACAGCGGCGTCGCGGAGATGCGGCGCCAGCTCGCCCCGGTCTTCGAGCGCCACGGCGTCGACCTCGTGCTCTCCGGGCACGACCACAACTACCAGCGCTTCGGACCGAAGAACGGCGTCACATACGTCGTCCACGGCGGCGGCGGCGCGCGCCTCTATCCGGTTCGCGGCTGTCCGCGCGGCTTCCCGAAGCGCCGCGTCGCGCGCGCTGTCCGCGGATGGGTGCACCTCCTGGCCAGCCCTACCTCGTTGCGCGTGCGGGCGATCGGCCCGATGGGACGCGTTCTGGACGAGGTCATCATATACCCCTAGCGGGTATAATCCGGAGCTCATGAGCACCGTCAGGCTGGAGCTCGAGGGTATGACCTGCGCCGCGTGTGCGACGCGCATCGAGAAGGCGCTCAACCGCCTGGACGGCGTCGACGCGACGGTCAACCTCGCGACAGAGGAAGCCGCGGTGCGGTACGAGGACTCCAGCATCGAGGTCGAGGACCTGCTGGCCGCTGTCACGAACGTCGGGTACCGGGCGTACGCCCCGGGAGCCGAGCACGCGGCGGGCGCCGGCTCCCTCCTCGGCGTCCGGCTGGCGGTCGCCGCGGTCCTCACCGTGCCGGTCGCGCTGATCGCCATGGTTCCCGCCTTCGGCTTCGACGGGTGGGAATGGGTGGCGTTCGCGCTCACCACACCGATCTGGGCCTGGGCCGGCTGGCCGTTCCACCGGGCGGCGCTTGCGAACGCACGTCACGGGGCGGCCTCGATGGACACGCTGATCTCCCTCGGCACGACGGCCGCCTACGTCTGGTCGGTCGTCGCCCTGCTCGCGCTGGAGGACGCCGAGGTCTACTTCGAGGTGGCCAGCGTGATCACGACGCTCATCCTCCTCGGCCGCTGGCTCGAGACCCGGGCCCGCCGCCGGTCGGGCGCCGCCCTGCGGGCGCTCCTCGAGGTCGGCGCGAAGGAGGCGCGCGTGCTGCGGGACGGCGTGGAGGTCGCGGTGCCGATCGAGGAGCTCGCCGTCGGCGACCTGTTCGTCGTCCGGCCCGGGGAGAAGATCGCGACGGACGGGGTCGTCATCGAGGGCGCCTCGGCGGTCGACCAGTCCATGCTGACCGGCGAGCCCGTGCCCGTCGACGTCGGGCCCGGCGCCGAGGTCGCGGGAGCGACGGTCAACGCCCACGGTCGGATCGTCGTGCGCGCGACGCGCGTCGGAGCGGAGACCGCGCTCGCCCAGATCGCCCGGCTCGTGGCCGAGGCGCAGGCCGGGAAGGCGCCCATCCAGCGTCTCGTCGACCGCGTCTCCGGCGTGTTCGTGCCGATCGTGATCGGGCTCTCACTCGCCACGCTCGTCGGCTGGCTCGCCCTCGACGGGGACGTCGCCGACGCGTTCACCGCCTCCGTGGCCGTGCTCATCATCGCGTGCCCCTGCGCGCTCGGGCTCGCGACCCCGACCGCGCTGATGGTCGGGACCGGCCGCGGCGCCCAGCTCGGGATCCTCATCAAGGGCCCGGAGGTGCTCGAGCAGACGAAGCGCGTGACGACGATCGTGCTCGACAAGACCGGCACGGTCACCGAAGGCCGCATGCAGCTCGTCGACGTCATCCCGGCGAACGGCGCCGCCCGGGCCGACGTGCTCCGCCTCGCCGGCGCCCTGGAAGACGCGAGCGAGCATCCGATCGCCCGCGCCGTCGCCGCGGCGGCCCGCAGCGAGCTCGGCTCGCTCCCGACGGCCCAGGACTTCGCGAACAGGCCGGGCCTCGGCGTCACGGGGCGAGTCGACGGGCACGACGTCACGGTCGGACGCGGCGAGACAGGGATCGAGGTCTCCTGGGACGGGCAGCTGCGGGCGACGCTCGTCGTCGCCGACACGGCGAGGCCGACGAGCGCAGAGGCGGTCGCCGAGCTGCGCGCGCTGGGGCTGACGCCTGTCCTCCTCACCGGCGACCGCGCCGAGACCGCGCGTGCCGTCGCCGCCGAGGTGGGGATCGAGAAGGTCGTGGCCGAGGTCTTCCCCGACGACAAGGCGGCCGAGGTGCGCAGGCTCCAGGCGGAGGGCGAGGTCGTGGCCATGGTCGGCGACGGGATCAACGACGCGCCCGCGCTGGCCCAGGCCGATCTCGGCATCGCCGTCGGGACCGGAACGGACGTCGCCATCGAGGCGAGCGACCTGACGCTCGTCTCCGGCGACCTGCGCGCCGCCGCGGACGCGATCCGCCTCTCGCGGCGCGTCCTGTCCACGATCAAGGGCAATCTCTTCTGGGCGTTCGCGTATAACGTTGCCGCCGTGCCGCTCGCCGTTGCCGGGCTCCTCAACCCGATCGTGGCCGCCGCCGCCATGGCCGGCTCGAGCCTCTTCGTCGTCAGCAACTCGCTGCGGCTCCGCCGCTTCCGCAGTCCCCGGGAGGCGCGCGCCTGACCCGCGCCGACCGCGCCGGGTAGCGCGTGCCGCGCTACCTCACCGCGGGCGCCGTCGCCCTCGCGCTCTGGGTGGCGATCGGCTCGCAGGAGATCCTGACCGGCGTCCTCCCCGCGCTCGTGGTCCTCGTCCTGGCGCTGGTCGACTACCGGCTCTGGGAGACCCGCGGCCGGCCCTGGCACGACTGGACGGTGATCCTCCTGCTGCTGCCCGCGATCCTCGCGGCCGTCTGGATCTGCGTCGGCGGCCTCGTCACCGGCGTCGACCGCTCCGACGAGTCACGGCTGCTGTTCGAGGTCGGTCCCGGCGTCGCGCTCACGGGCCTCCTCTGCACGCTCATCTCGTACCACGGCCGCCACCACCCGGACGAGCCCAGGTAGCACCCTGTTACTTGGCGGGCTGCGGCTCCTCCTCGTGGCCTTCGACGTGCACGTCCGGGAGCCACGAAAGCCACGACGGCAGGTACCAGTTCCAGTGGCCGAGGAGCGTCATCGTCGCGGGAACGACCACCGACCGGATGATCGTGGCGTCGATGAACAGGGCGACCGCGACCCCGAACCCCATCTGCTGGAACATGACGAGGTCGCCGCGCGCGAAGCCCGCGAAGACGGCGATGATGATCAGCGCTGCCCCGGTGATCAGGCGCGCCGTGGAGCCGACCCCGAACGCCACAGCGTCCTCGTTGTCGCCCGTCTGCGAGTAGCGCTCGCGGATGCGGCTGAGCAGGAACACCTGGTAGTCCATCGAGAGCCCGAAGAGGACGGCGAAGAGGAAGAGCGGCACCCACGCCTCGATGATGTCCACCTGCTGGAAGCCGAAGATCTCGTTCCCGACGCCCTTCACGAACACGAGCACGAGCAGGCCGTAGGCGGCGCCGACGGCCAGCAGGTTCATGGCGATCGCCGTCGCCGGGACGACGATGGAGCGAAACGCGATCGTGAGCAGGACGAAGCTCAGGCCCAGCACGAACGTGATCACGATCGGGAGCCACGCGTTCATGACGTCGTAGTAGTCGATGTCCTCGGCGGTGTCGCCGCCCACGAAGACCTGGGCCCCCGTGCCGGCGAACGCCTCGGGGATCACGTCCTCGCGCAGCTCGCGGACGGCGGCGACGGCTTCCGCGGAGACGGAGTCCCCGGCCACCGGAACCGTGACGAGCACCAGGTCGTTGCCGGGGCTCGTCTCCTCCTGCGCCTCGCCGAAGATCTCGCGCTCCCCCAGCGCCGCGGTTAGCCGCTCCACCCCGCCCTGGACCTCGTCCGACTCGGCGTCGCCGTCGACGGCGATCAGGACGGGATCGGTGGTCTGCCCGGGGAACTCGCGGTTGAGCAGCTCGAAGCCCTGCCGCGACTCGAAGCGCTCGGGCAGCGTGCTGATGCCGGCCGTCCCGGTCTCGAGCGAGAGGAAGGGAACCGCCGCGGCGAGCAGGAGGGCGACGGCCGCGACGAGGCTCACGACGGGACGACGCATGACCGCGCGAACGATCGTGCCCCAGAACCGGCTCTCCGCCCCGGCCGAGGCGCGACCGAAGTACGGCACACGTAGGGAGTCGATGCGGTCTCCGAGCAGGCTCAGGACCGCCGGCAAGAGCGTCAGCGCGGCGATCACCGAGACGATGCCCACGAGGATCGCGCCGGTCGCCAGGCTCCGCATGATCGTGTTCGGGACGAGCACGAGCCCCGTCATCGCGAGCACGAACGCCGCGCCGCTGAAGAGCACCGCGCGGCTCGCCGTGGCCCCGGAGGTGACGATGGCCTCGGCCTTCTCGCGCCCTCCCCTGCGCTCCTCCCGGAAGCGGCTGAGGATGAAGAGCGAGTAGTCGATCCCCAGCGCGAGGCCCATCCCGAAGATCATGTTGGTGACGAAGATCGAGAGCTCGAACGCCTGGCCGACGATCGCAGTCAGCGCGATCGCGACGAGAATCGAGAGGAGCGCCAGGACGAGCGGGATGACGCCCGCGACGACCGCCCCGAAGACGAGCAGGAGGACGATCAGCGCCGCGGGGGCCCCGAAGAAGAGCTCGCCTTCCTGCAAGTCTTGCTCCGAGAGCGCGCTGAAGTCCTCGTCGAGGACGACCTCACCGGTGACGGCGGCATCGAAGCCGGGCTCGGCGTCGAGCCGGTCGACGGCGTCGACGACGTCGCCTATCGCGTCCTCGTTCGGGCCGAGCCCGACGAGGACAACCGTGGCCTCGCGATCGTCGGAGACCAGCTCCTCCTGGTCGGCGTGGGTGACGACGTTCGTCGCACCCACCTCGCGCAGCTCGTCGGCGAGCGCCTGCACGCGCTCCTCGACGGCGGGATCGTCGAGCGTTCCCTCCTCGAGGCTGATCACGACGACTTCACTGACCTGCTGCTGGAAGTCCTGGGCGGTCGGCGTGAAGCGCTCGAAACGGAGCTCGTCGACGCGCTTGGAGTCGGTCGCGCTGGTGACCTCCCCCTCGGTCGTCAGGTCGCCGAAGAGCGTGGCGATGACCACGAAGGAGACGACGACGAGGACGATCCAGGCGCCGATGGTCCGCCAAGGGTGCCGGGCGCACGCGAGCGCGATCGACTCGGTGGAGAGCTTCACGGCTCTCCGACGCTACCGGCTAAGGGTCGGTCTTCGCTAGCCGGATTGGGACTCGTCGAGATCCGGGTCGACCTCGTCGGCCCGCTGCGTGTGCGCGTGTGCCGCGGCACGCTCCCGCTCGGCGCGGTCGAGCTCGTCTCGGGCGGCTTGCTCGCGCTCATTGGCGCGCAGCGTCTGCAACTCGGCCTTCTCCCGGTGCTCGCCCGCCTCGACGCGGCGCTCCTCGAGCTGGCGCGCACGTCTCGACCTGCGCTCGATCACGACGGCGATGACAATCGCGATGGCGATGCCGATGACCGCGATGATGATCCAGGGTGCCATGCGCCTGTTCGTGCCCGGTCCCCAGGATCGGCAAACCAGGCGTGTAGTGTCTCGCCGTGCTCGCCATCTCCGCCGGCAGCTTCCGCTTCACCGCCCGCCTCGAGGAGGCAGCGCCGAAGACGCTCGCCGTCCTTCGCGAGCTGCTGCCGCTCCGCAGCCAGCTCGTGCAGGCGCGGTGGAGCGGCGAGTCGGCCTGGGTTCCGATGGGCTGGGAGCTCGAGCTCGACCTCGGCCCCGAGAATGCCAACAGCTATCCGGCCGCCGGAGAGATCCTCCTCTACCCGGGCGGGCTCTCGGAGGTCGAGATCCTCTTCCCGTACGGGGCGACCTGCTTCGCGAGCAAGATGGGACAGCTCGCGGGGAACCATTTCGCCACGATCGAGGAGGGCCGCGAGCAGCTTCCGGAGCTGGGCCGCATCGTCCTCTGGGAGGGCGCGCAGCCGATCGTCTTCGAGGAGATCTGAGCCCGAACCGGGCTCGCCGGTCTCCAGAGCGACACCGAACCTTCTCCGCGTCGCAACCGGCTTTTCCCGCAGCATCTTCGGGAATGAGGCTCTTCGTCGTCGCGTGGCGCAAGGCGCACGTTCCATCGTCCCTCGCGGCCGCGGGACGCCGGATCGATCTCGACGTGCAGGTCCTGACCCCGCCCGAGGCGGCCAAGGCAGCGACGACGGACGATCTCGTGCTCGGCTACCTCGACGTCCGCCCCACGCTCGACGGGATCGAGCCGGGGATCGCGAAGCTCCGCGGGCTCGGCTCGCGCGGCGTCACGGTCATGAACGAGCCCGACGCTCTCCGCGCCTGCCACGACAAGCTCGTCACGGCCCTCCGCCTCGGCCGCTCCGGGCTCCCGCATCCGGAGACCGCCTACCTCAGCGCGGCTTCGGGGCGTCGCGACGTGTCGCGCCTTCGCTTTCCACTGGTCGTCAAGCCCCGCTTCGGAAGCCGGGGCGAGCACGTGACCGCGTGCGCCGATCCGGACGAGCTCGGACAGCTCCTGCGGACGCTCCGGCGCCAGGCCTGGTTCCGCAAGCACGGTGCGCTGCTCCAGGAGCTCGTTCCTCCCGCCGGCTACGACCTCCGCCTGCTGGTCGCAGGCGGGCGCGTCGTCGGCGCCGTCCGCCGCGTCGCTGCGCCCGGCGAGTGGCGGACGAACGTCGCCCTGGGCGCGGTCCGCCACCCCCTACAGCCGCAGCCGCACGAGTGCGCGCTCGCGGTGGCCGCGGCCGCCGCGGCTGGAACGCAGCTTGCCGGGGTCGACCTGATCCCGCAGCCTGACGGGAGCCTGTCCGTCCTCGAGGTGAACGGTGCGCCGGAGTTCACGGCCGCGTACTCGCTCGACGGACGCGACGTCTTCGAGGCCGTCCTCATCGGACTGCTTCTCCCGGAGCCGGCCGAGGCTCGGCCGCGCGCCGCCCGGGTCTCCTAGCCGCGCGGGAGCGAGATCGCGCCCTCGAGCAGCGCCCGCCCCACGACGGCGCCCTCGAGCCCGAGCGCCGCGAGCGCGTACAGATCCTCCTCCGAGCGGATGCCGCCCGCCGCCAGCACCGCGAGCCCCGAGCGCTCGCGCACGCGGCCGAGCAGCGCGAGGTCTGGCCCACCCATCGTTCCGTCGCGGTCGATCGCGGTGCACAGGAGACGCGTGACGCCGGCGACGGCGCAACGCTCGGCCAGGTCTTCCGGGGTGAGATCCGTCGTGCGGGTCCAGCCCGCGACCGCGACCCTGCCGTCGCGCGCGTCGACGGCGACGACGAGCCGATCGCCGAGCTCACCGGCGAATTGCCCGAGGGCGTCCTCGTCGGCCAGCGCGGCCGTCCCGACGACCACCCGTGCCGCGCCCGCAGCGAGGAGCGCCTGTGCGTCGGCGAGCGAGCGGATCCCGCCCGAGGCCTGCACCGGGGTCTCGCCCGCCGCGGCGACGAGCGTGCGCACGAGCCCGGGCCGGATCGCGCCCGCGCGGGCGCCGTCGAGGTCGACGACGTGGATCAGCGGCGGCGAGGCCTCGGCGTAGTGGGCCACGAGACCTGCCGGGTCGCCTGCCCTGGCGACGACGCTGTCGAAGGCCCCCTGCCGCAGGCGAACGGCCTCCTCGCCGACGACGTCCACCGCCGGGACGAGCTGGAAGTCCTCTTGCGCTGTCATGTTAACATGATAATATGCTGCGGCAGACGGCGATGGCGGACCAATCACACCCATGGCGAACAGCGGAGATGGAAGATCTCTTCGAGGCGATTCTGAGCCTCGAGGACAGGGACGAGGTGGAGCGCTTCGTCAGGGACCTGTGCACGCTGAGCGAGCTCGAAGCGATGGCGCACCGCTGGGAGGTGGCGAAGCTGCTCGACCAGGGGCTCCCCTACCAGGAGATCGCCAGGCAGACGGGCGCCTCGACGACGACGGTGACGCGCGTGGCGCACTGGCTACGCCACGGCGAGGGCGGGTACCGGACGGCGCTCGACCGGCGCGCTCGCCTCTCTCCGACCTCCTGAAGATCGCCGTCCCGGCCAAGGGACGCCTCCGGGAGCCGGCGATCGGCCTGCTCGAGGACGCGGGGCTCGGCCCCGAGGAGCCCGGCGAGCGGGCGCTCGCGTTCCCCTGCCGGAACGCGCCCGTCGAGGTGCTGCTCGTTCGAGCGGCGGACATCCCCGAGTACGTCCAGGACGGGGTCGTCGACTGCGGCATCACGGGCGCCGACCTGGTCGCAGAGCGCAGCGCCCGGGTCACCGAGCTCCTGCGGCTCGGCTTCGGCAGCTGCACCCTCGAGGCCGCCGTTCCCGAGGAATCTGCCGTCGAGAGCATCGACGAGCTCGGCGGGCACCGCGTGGCGACCGTCTACCCGAGCCTGGCGAGCCGGCTGCTGGCCGAGCGCGACGTCTTCGTGGAGCTCGTCGACGTGACGGGCTCGGTCGAAGTCGCTCCGCGCCTCGGCCTCGCCGACGCGATCGTCGACCTCGTCTCGAGCGGGAACACGCTGCGCACGAACGGGCTCCGCTCACTTGGCGCCCTCTTTTCCTCGGAGGCGGTGCTCGTGGCAGCCGAGGAGCCCGACGACGCGTCCTTACGCCTCGCCCCCATCCTCGCCAGCGTCGTCCAGGCGCGCGAGGCCCGCTATTTGATGCTGAACGCACCGGAGGAAGCGCTCGAGGAGATCTGCGCGCTCGTCCCCGGCTCCGGAGCGCCGAGCGTGATCCCGCTCGCGCAACCCGGCATGGTGGCCGTGCACGCCCTCGTCCCGGCCGCGGACGTCTGGCGCCTCCTCCCCCGCCTCGAGGCCGCCGGCGCCACCTCGATCCTGCTCGTGCCCGTCGAGCGCATGCTGGCGTGAGCGACGTGGCCGACATCGTCACCGACGTTCGCGAGCGCGGCGACGCGGCGCTCGCGGACTGGTCGCTGCGCCTCGACGGCGTCGAGCCGGCGCGCGCCGTGCCCGAGGAGGATGCTGCCGACGACGCGCTCCTCGCGCTCGCCGAGTCCGTGCGGCGCTGGCACGAGCTTCAGCGGCCCCCCGACCTCCGGGAGGAGATCGCCCCGGGCGTCGTCCTCGAGCGGCACTGGGTGCCGCTCGCCTCGGTCGGCATCTACGTGCCGCAGCGGCTCGTCTCCACACTGGTCATGTGCGCGGTGCCGGCGCTCGTCGCCGGGGTCGAGCGAATCGTCGTCGCCACGCCGCCCGCGGGCGCAGGAGCGGTCGCCCGTGCGGCCGAGCTTCTCGGGCTGGACGAGGTCTGGGCGGTCGGCGGCCCACAGGCGATCGCGGCGCTCGCGTACGGGACGGAGACGATCGCTCCGGTCGACAAGATCGTCGGGCCGGGAAACGCCTTCGTGAGCGAGGCGAAGGCAATCGTCTCGCAGGACGTCGCCGTCGACCTTCCCGCCGGCCCTTCGGAGGTGGTCGTGCTGGCGTCGGAGGGCGCCGACCTCGAGGTGGCCGAGCTCGAGCTCGCCGCTCAGCGGGAGCACGGCCCGGACGCGGTGTGCCGGCTCGTCGAAGCGAACGGCGACCTCGAGGGCGCGTTCGCACGCGTGGAAGATCTCGCCCCCGAGCATCTCGTCCTGCTCGGCGAGGAGGCGGAGCGGCTCGCGCCCCGCGTCCGCAACGCCGGCGCCGTGTTCGTGGGCCCCTGGTCGCCCGTCGCGGCCGGCGACTACGCGACCGGCGGAAACCACGTGCTGCCCACCGGGGGGCGAGCGCGGGCCGTCGGCGGGCTTGGACTCGAGGCGTTCCTGAAGCCGGTCACGATCCAGCGCCTGACCCGCGAGGGCCTGGCCGGCATCCGGCCGATCGTGGAGGCGCTCGCTGCCGTCGAGGGCATGCCCGCGCATGCGGAGGCGGTCCGGCGATGAGGTCGCTCCCGGCCGAGTTCGCCGCCTATGCCTGGGCGCCGTCCACCGCCGAGCTTGCGGCCCGCATCGGGCTCGACCCGGTGCAGATCGTGCGCTTCGACGGAAACGTCCCGGCCTGGCCTCTCCCGAGCTCCCGGCCTGGTGCGCTCGCCGGCGCCGTAGCCGACGTCCAGAACTACCCGCACGGCGGCTACACGGAGCTGACCGAGGCCGTCGCGCGCTACGCAGGCGTCGGAGCGGAGAACATCGTCCTCGGCGCGGGCGCCGACGACCTCATTCTCCTGTGTGCGAGGGCCTTCGCGGGACCGGGCGACCGGGTCGCGATCGCGAACGATCCCACCTATCCGCTCTTCGCAATCGCCGCGCAGCTCGCCGGCGCGGACGTGGGCGACTCGGATCCCGCAGTCACCTTCACCTGCCGCCCCAACAACCCGACGGGAGCGCTCGGCGAGCTCCCGTCCGCGCGGCCGCTCGTCGTCGACGAGGCGTACTACGAGTACGCAGGCGACACCGCGTCAGGGCTCATCGACGACAGGGTGGTGGTCATCCGGACGTTCTCGAAGGCCTTCGGGCTCGCTGGCGGACGCGCGGGATACGCCCTCGCGGACGCGGCGACAGCCGCCGAGCTGAACCGCCGACAGTCGCCGGCGCCCATCTCCACGCTGTCGGCGGCGCTCGCCCTCGCAGGGCTCGCAGACCCGCCGGACGTCTCACCGCAGGTGGAGGAGCGTGAGCGGCTCGCGCGAGGCCTCCGGGCCCTCGGGCTCGAGCCTCTCCCTTCTCACACGAACTTTCTCTTCGTCCCGGTCGACGACCCCCAGTCGCTCGGCGCCATGCTGCTCGGGTCGGGGCTGGTCGTCCGCGTGTTCCCGGACGGGATCCGGGCCTCCGTCCGCGATCCCGAGGACGACGACCTGCTCCTCGAAGGCATCGCCCGCGCGCTCGACCGGCCCGCGCCCGTCGCGGGCTCGTCCGGCAGGAGCGTGCGCCATGCCCGCGCCACTGCCGAGACGCGCATTCGCGTCCGCTTGGCCCTCGACGGGGCGAGCCGCGTGCGTGTCGCGACGGGCGCCGGGCTCTACGACCATTTCCTCGAACAGCTCGCCTTTCACGCGGGCCTCGATCTCGTTCTCGAGGCTTCCGGAGACCTGGAGACGGGTGAGCACCACACCGCCGAGGACGCCGCCATCGCGCTCGGCGAGGCACTCGACCGCGCGCTGGGCGACCGCCGCGGAATCGCGCGCTATGGCGACGCCGTCGTACCGATGGACGACGCGCTCGCCCGAGCCGCGGTCGACCTGGGCGGAAGGCCGGCCGCCGAGCTCTCGCTCGAGCTCGACCCCGGGCTCGCCGCCCACGTCCTTCGCAGCCTCGCGCAGGCCGGGCGGCTCGGCATCAACGTCCAGGCGGAGGGGCGCGACGCGCACCACGTCGCGGAGGCGGCGTTCAAGGCCGTCGGACGGGCGCTGCGCGCAGCGGTGCGCCCCGAGGGCGCCGGGATCCCGTCGACGAAGGGAATGCTGTGAGGGTCGCCGTATGCGAGTACGGCGCCGGGAACGTGCGCTCGGTCATCGTGGCCTGTGAGCGCCTCGGCGTCGATGCGCGCGCGACGGGCGACCCCGACGAGGTGGCGCGCGCCGATCTGGCCGTTCTCCCCGGTGTTGGGTCGGCGCGCTCCGCTATGGAAGGTCTCGCCGCCCGCGGGCTCGACGACGCTCTCCGCGAGCGGGTCGCCGTGGGCAGGCCGACCCTCGGGATCTGCCTGGGTCTCCAGCTGGCTCTCGAGTGGTCGGACGAAGACGGCGGCGTCCGTGGACTCGCCCTCCTCACAGGACGCGCTGCGCGGCTGCAACAGGGGCGCGTTCCCCGCATCGGGTGGGCGCGCGTCGAGCCGGGCGGCGAGGAGTTCTACTTCGCGCACTCGTTCGCGGCCGAGACACCGGCCGCCACAGCGACCTCCGAAGGGGTCGTCGCCGTCGCCGAGAGCGACGGGTTCCTGGGCGTGCAGTTCCACCCCGAGAAGAGCGGGCGCGCCGGCGCGCGCTTCCTGGAGCGATGCCTCTCCCCCGCCTGATCCCCTGCCTGGACGTCGCGGAGGGCCGCGTGGTCAAGGGCGTGCGCTTCCAGCAGCTGCGGGACATGGGCGACCCCGTGGAGCTGGGCGAGGCCTACTCGGAGGCGGGCGCGGACGAGCTCGTCTTCCTCGACATCGGAGCGACGGTCGAGGATCGGAAGACGCTCGTCGACCTCGTGCGGCGAGTGGCCGCGCGGCTGGCAATTCCGTTCACGGTCGGCGGCGGCGTGCGTGCGGTCGGCGACGCCGAGGCGCTGCTCGAGGCCGGTGCCGACAAGGTGGCGGTCAACTCCGCCGCACTCGCTCAGCCCGAGCTCCTGACCGCGCTCGCCGAGCGCCTCGGATCGCAGGCCGTCGTGCTCGCCATCGACGCGACCGGCGGCGAGGTGCGCTCGCACGCGGGCAGCCGCGCCGTCGATCGCCGCGCGGTCGAGTGGGCGCGTGAAGGCGAGGAGCGAGGCGCCGGCGAGATCCTGCTCACGTCCATCGACACGGACGGCACCCGCGACGGCTACGACCTCGGCCTCACCCGCGAGGTCGCCGAGGCCGTGTCGGTGCCGGTGATCGCCTCGGGGGGAGCCGGCTCGGCAGCACACGTCGCCGCCGCCCTCGAGGTCGCCCAGGCCGCGCTCCTGGCGTCCATCCTCCACGAGAACCCCGCGCGTCTCGCAGCACTCCGCACCGAGCTGCGCGACCTCGGAGTCCCGCTCCGCGATGCCGCGTAGCCTCTCGACACACATTCGGCACGTTGCGCGCCCCACGCGTGCGCTTTTCCCCGCTAGCGTCCAAAGCGGGTGGTGGCCTGGGGTGGCCCCGAGAGACGGACGAGAAGGACAGGTCCGGTGAGCGCCCAGGGCGAGCTTCGCGCGGCGATCGTGCAGGACGCCCGGAGCGGGCGCGTGCTGATGCTGGCCTGGATGGACGACGAGGCGGAACGGCTCACGCGCGAGACCGGCGAGGCGCACTTCTACAGCCGCTCCCGCAAGACGATCTGGCACAAGGGCGAGACCTCCGGGAACACGCTCGTGGTCGACGAGATCCGGGACGACTGCGACGGCGACGCGCTCCTGCTCCGCGTCTCGCCCAACGGCCCCGCGTGCCACACCGGCTCGGTCTCCTGCTTCGCGCCCTGGCTCTGGCGCCGGGTCCGCGAGCGGGCGGAGACCATGCCCGAAGGCTCGTACGTCGCCGGTCTCCTCCGCGCCGGCGCGGGCGCGTCCGCGCAGAAGCTCGGCGAGGAGGGCGTCGAGGCGGCTTTGGCGGTCGCCTCCGAAGACGACCGGCGCGTGATCGAGGAGGTGGCCGACCTCTGGTTCCACTCGTACGTCGCCCTCGCGGCGCGCGGCCTCGACCCGGCTGCAGTCGAGGAGGAATTGGCCCGTCGCGCCGGGCCTGCGTGAGGTAAAGTCGTTCCCGGAAGCGGGCGCGTCCCGCTCCGCATCGAGAGAGGCTGAGGGAACCGGCCCTGTGAAGCCTCGGCAACCTGCCCCAGCGGCAAGGTGCCAATCCCGGCGGGCTCCGGCCCGATGGATGTCGAGCGAGACAGAAGGAGGATTCCAGTGCCCGCCACCGCCCTACGTTGCCGCGTTTGCGAGACCGAGGTCGCCCTCGAGGCCGTCGGCGTCTGCCCCAAGTGCTTCGCGCCGCTCGAGCCCGTCTACGACAGGGACGAGCTCGCCCGCACCGCCACCCGCGAGCGCATCGCCGCGGGGCCCAGCTCCCTCTGGCGCTATGCGCCGCTGCTCCCCGTCGCCCCGCCCGCGGAGCCTCTGCTCGCGCCGGGGCTCACCCCGCTCGTCCGCGCGCCGCGGCTGGCCGAGGCGGTCGGCGTCGGCGAGCTCTGGCTCAAGCTCGACACGGCGAACCCCACCCATTCCTTCAAGGACCGCGTCGTTGCCGTCGCCTGCGCAAAAGCGCAGGAGCTCGGCTTCGGCACGATCGCCTGCTCGTCCACCGGCAACCTCGCCAACGCCGTCGCTGCGCGCGCCGCGGCCGAAGGCCTGGAGGCTGCCGTCTTCTGCCCGGCCGACCTGGAGCCGGAGAAGCTCGTCGCCACGGCCGTCTACGGAGCGACCGTGTACGCCGTGGACGGGACGTACGACGACTGCTCGCGGCTGACCGTCGAGCTCTCGTTCGAGCTGCCCTGGGCATTCGTCAACGTCGGGTTGCGGACGTACTACGCCGAAGGCTCGAAGACGCTCGCATACGAGATCGCCGAACAACTCGGCTGGCGGACGCCGTCGGCGGTCGTGGCGCCGATCGCCTCGGGCGCGCTCTTCGCCCGCCTGCATCGCGGCTTCGCCGACTTCCTCGACCTCGGGCTCGTCACCGGCAATCCGCCGCGGCTGATCGGGGCACAGGCCGAAGGCTGCTCGCCTGTGGCCGCTGCCTTCGCGGAGGAGCGGAGCGTCATCCCGGTGCGACCGAACACGCGCGCACGGTCGCTCGCCATCGGGAGCCCCGCCGACGGCGACCTGGCGGTGGCCACCGCACGCGTCTCGGGCGGCGCCATCCACGCAATTCCGGAGGACGAGGTCGGCGAGAACATGGCGTTCCTGGCCGAGCGCACCGGAATCTTCGGCGAGACCGCCGCAGGCGTGACGCTCGGCGGCCTGCGCGAGGCCGTCCGGCGCGGCGAGCTCGGCGCCGGCGACGAGGTCGTCCTGCTGGTTACCGGTGACGGGCTGAAGACGCCGGAGCCGGTCGCAGGGCTGCTGCAGCCGGTCGAGATCGAGGCGGACGCCGACGCGCTGCTGGAGCGGCTGGGCGCAGCGGCCTGAGCCGGTCGGCCAGTGAGACGGCCTCGCCGACGACGACGAGGGCCGGGGACTCGAGGCCGGCCGCCGCATCGGCGAGCCGCGCAAGAGGCGCCGTCACCGTCTTCTGGGCCTCGGTCGTCCCGCCGGCGACGACCGCCGCGGGCGTGGCCGGGTCGAGGCCGTGCCCGGCCAGCCCAGCGGCGACTTCGCGCACGCGAGCGAGGCCCATGAACAACACGAGAGTGCCGCCCACCGCCGCGAGAGCCGCGAAGTCGAGGCGCCCGGGATCGTGCGCGGCCACCGCGGTGACGCTTCCGCTTACGCCGCGATGCGTCACCGGGATGCCGGCGGACGCCGGCACGGCGCCGAGCGAGGAGACGCCCGGGACGACCTCGAACGGCACCCCGGCCGCGGCAAGCGCAAGCGCCTCCTCCCCGCCTCGCCCGAAGATGAACGGGTCGCCGCCCTTGAGCCGGACGACGGCGCGACCCTGCGACCCATGGGCCACGAGCAAGGCATTGACCGCTTCCTGTGTGCGCCCGTCTCGCGCGATGCGAAGCGCGCCGTCCGGGGCCTCGGCGACGAGCTCGCCGGTCACCAGGCGGTCGTAGACCAGCACCTCGCAGGCACGCAAGCGCTCCAGGCCCCGCACCGTGATCAGGCCCGGGTCGCCGGGGCCCGCGCCGACGAGAGAAACCGTCACTGCAGCGTCCTCTCGACCTCGCGCTGGAAGAAGTCCCGCCGCTCCTCGTAGGTCGGGAACGTGCGCTTCGCCCACGGCCGCAGCGCCCGAAGCCGCTCGGCTGCCAGCGCTTCCCTGGGGCCGATCTGGGTCGCGATCCGGCTCCGGAGCAGCTGCGCGAGCGCGGGCGACGCGCCTCCGGTTGAGACGGCGACCGCGATCGGCCCCTCACGGTGGACTGCCGGGAGGATGAAGCTGCAGAGCTCCGGGACGTCGGCGACGTTGCAGAGCAGTCCCCGCGCCTCGGCGTCGGCGAAGACGCGGCGGTTCAGCGCCTCGTTCGAGGTCGCCGCGATCACGAGGAACCGCCCCTCCAGGTCGGCGGGCTCGTACTCGCGCGTCAGCAGCTCGACGTCGAGCGTCGCGAAGCCCGCGACGGCGCGCGGCGCGACGACCGTCACCCGGGCGCCGCACTCGACGAGGCCTGCTGCCTTTTCCAGCCCGACAGGACCGGCCCCGACCACGAGGCACCTACGCCCCTCGAGGTCGAGGCAGGCCATGTAGTACCGCCTGTCGGGTCTGCCAGGCAAGCAGACTTCCTCTCCTAGATCCCCACCGAATGGATGCGTGCGCCCTGCCGGTCGACACGAATGGACAGGTCGAGCCCGTCGGCCGCGAGCGAGAGGACGTAGGCGCCCGGGCCGACGTTCGCCAGCGAGACCGAGTCGATCCGCTTGCCCTCGAGCGCCAGCAGCGCGTCGGTCACCTCGCGGGCCCCGGCGGCGAGCTCGGCGCCGCGGGGAAGCTTGCGAAACGCGAGCAGCGCGGCCTGCTCGCCGCCCGGGCCGTAGAGCGCCCGCAGGCGTCCCGTGGCAAGCCCGAGCTCGAGAAGCTCCTCGAGCGCGTCCGCGCTCGCGCCCTCGACCTCGCCCTCGCCCACGTCGGCGACGAGCGCCGCGAGCCGGTCGCGCCGGCCCTCGTCGTGCACCATGGCGAGCACGGCCTGCGCCTCGGCCAGGGCTACTTCTCGAGCCTCCTCGCTGAGGCGGACGGCGGTCACTTGTCGTCCTCGTCCGAGGATTGCGTGCAGCTCGTGCTCGAATCCGCCCGTCTCGATCGCGCAGTGGATCCCGCACTCCTTCGGAGCATTGGTCTCCCACCACCAGCGGCCGGCGCGCTTGTCCTCGCCGGCCTTCGTCGCCCGCGTGCACGGCGCACAGCCGATCGAGGTGTACCCGCGGTCGTAGAGCGGGTGGTACGGGACGTCGCGCTCGCGGACGTAGTCCCAGACCTCGTCCTCGGTCCACTCAGCCAGCGGGTTCAGCTTCACGATCGCGCCGTGGTCGTGGTCGATCTCGACCTTGCGGATGTTCGTGCGGGTCGCCCACTGGTCGCGCCGCAGGCCGGTGATCCACGCGTCGAGGCTTGCGAGGTGGCGCTGGAGCGGTTGGACCTTGCGCACCTGGCAGCAGAGCAGCCGGTTCTCGACCGAGCGGTAGAAGAGGTTCGGGCCGTGCTTGCCGACCAGGTTCTGCACGTGCCGCTGCTCCGGCACGAGGATCTCCAGGCCGAGCCCGGGATAGCGCTCGAGGAGCCGCTCGACGAGCTCGAACGTCTCCTCGGGCAGGCGCCCGGTGTCGACGGTGAAGACACGGACGTCCGGATCGATCTCGTACGCCATGTCCAGGAGGGCGACGCCGTCGATCTGGAGCGCCGTCGAGAGGGCGATGCGCGGCGCGAAGCGCTCGAGCGCCCACTCGAGGACGACCTGCGGCTCCTCGCCCTCGAGCTCGACGGAGAGCTCGCCGGCCTCCAGCTCGTCGATCAGCTCGACCGCCATCAGGCCGCCACCTCCCGCTCGCGCGCCCGGCTGCGCGCGGGCTCCAGGCCTGCGAGCGCGCCGAGCTCGTCGTCGGTCAGCCGCTGCGCGAACGACGAGAAGCTTTCGCCCTCGGCCCGTCCTTCGAGCCAGCCGCCCACGAGCCCATCGACGGCCGCGTCGAGCTCCTCCGTCGGGATACGGCGGAAGAGCGGCGTCGCGATCTGCGCCTCGGGGCCGAGGCCGCCGCGCACGAAGATGTCGTAGGCCTGCCGTCGCTTGCCGTCGTTGTCGCGCGCGGTCGTGCCCTGGAAGCCGATGTCCGCGATCCAGTGCTGCGCGCAGGAGTGCGGGCACCCGTCCAGCTGAAGGCCGAGCTCGTCGGCCGCCGCGCCGAAGCGCTCCTCCAGGTGCTCGACGAGACGCCCGAGCCGGCTCTTCGTCTCCGTGACCGAGAAGTTGCAGTGCGGCTCGCCCGTGCAGGCGACCCCGCGCGCCCGAAGGCCGCTCAGGCTCAGCGGAAAGCCGATCGCCTCCAGGCGCGCGAGCGTGTCGTCGAGCCGTTCGTCGGGGATGCCGGCGACGATGAAGTTCTGGCGGCGTGTGATGCGCACGTCGGCGCCGACCTCCTCCGCCAGGTCCCCGACGGCGACGAGCTGGTCGGCGCTGACGAGGCCGAGGTGCACAGGGACGCCGACGTAGGAGTGCCCCGCCTGCTTCTGCGGATGGACGCCGAGATGGTCGACTGGGCGTGGGAGCTCCTCGGGCTCGTAGTCCTCCAGGCGGTAGCCCAGGAGAGCCTCGACGCGCTCGCGCATCCCCTCGGGGCCGATGTCGTCGACCATGAACTTCAGCCGCGCCTTGACCCGCGAGACCCGGTAGCGCAGATCCGTCTTCCAGGCGTCGAGGATGGCCGCGAGCACCGTGACCGCCTGCTCGCGCGGGACGAAGACGCCCATGTCGCGCGAGATCCGCGGCACCGAGGAGAGCCCGCCGCCGACGCGCACGGAGAAACCCTCGCGCCCGTCCACGATGGCGCCCACGAGGGCGATGCAGTTGATCTCCGGCGCGTTGCACGCGTGCGCACAGGCGGAGATCGTGATCTTGTGCTTGCGCGGGAGATCGGTGTAGTCCGGGTTGCCGTAGAAGAACGCCGCCGCCTCCTCGACCACCGCTGAGGCATCGAAGAGCTCGTCGTGGGCGAGGCCCTGCACCGGGCAGCCGGTGATGTTCCGCACCGTGTCCCCACAGCCGCCGGCGGTCGAGAGGCCCGCGGCGTCGAGGGCGGCGAAGACATCGGGGAGCGAGGACAGCTCGAGCCAGTGCAGCTGGATGTTCTGCCGCGTCGCGAGCTCGGCGTCGCCTCGGCCGAACTGCTGCGAGACCTCGCCGATCGCCCGTAGCTGGGCCGGGCTGACCTGGCCGCTCGGCAGCTTGATCCGCAGCATGAAGCGGCCGATCTTCGGCTTGTCGTGGTAGAGGCCCCACCACTGGAGGCGGACGATGTCCTCCTCGGCGACCGCCTCGTAGCCGGCGGCGATCAGGGCGGGCAGCTCGTCGCGGATGCCCAGCGGGTTCTTGTCGCGTTTGATCCGCTCGACCGGGTTGCGCTTGAGGACCAGCTCCCAGTCGGGCTCGGGTTTCGGGGTACGGGCAACGGTCGCGGCGTCTGACATCGCGTTCCTCGGGTCGGGGCCTGGGCGAGGGAGCGCGCTAGCCGACGGCGGCGCAACACATGGCGCCGACCGTGCAACGCATGTCCGCCGTGGTGAGTCGCTGCGTGGCGGACGTGCGCGCGCTCATCGTGCCGGGCACGCTACCAGCGTTACTTCAGAAAGTAAAGCCCTTTACGAAATGAAGTCAAATGTGCTCGGCCCAGGCCAGGGCGTCGGTCGCAATCGGCTCGCGAATGACGCGATAGCCGCCACCCTCGCGCAGCACCTCGGCGCAGAACGGCCGGGCGTTGTAGGCCGAAGACATCACCCGGCAGTAGGCGCCGGCCTGGCCGATCGCAAGCAGGTCGCCCGGCTCGGGAAGCGGCAGTTCCACGCCGAGCGCGAAGAAGTCCCCGGATTCGCAGACGGGCCCGACGACGTCGACCGTCCCCCGCTCGCGCTCGGCCGGGCCGAGCAGGGTCATCGGGTGCCGCGCGCCGTAGAGCGCCGGACGGATGAGGTCGTTCATGCCCCCGTCGCAGACGGCGATCCGCCTCCCGGGGGCGTCCTTCACGTAGAGGACGCGCGTGACGAACGTCCCGACCGGCCCGACGAGCCAGCGGCCGGGCTCCAGCACCAGGCGCGCGCCGAGAGCGCCCGCGATCGCCGAGAGTGCCGCCGCGTAGGCGTCGACGTCAGCATCGGCGCCGTCGTCGTACGCGATCCCGAGGCCGCCACCGGCGTCCAGGTCTCGCAGCTCGATCCCTGTCGCGCCGAGCTCCCGCCAGAGCTCCGCCGCCCGCTCGGCCGCGGCGAGCACGGGGCCGGTGTCGAGGAGCTGCGAGCCGACGTGGAACGAGATCCCGATCGGCTCGAGCGCAGGATGCTCGGCGGCCCGCTCGTAGGCAGCCCGGGCGTCGTCGAGGCCGAGGCCGAACTTGCTCGCCGCCGAGCCGGTGGCGACGTAGGCGTGCGTGTTCGCCTCGACGTCGGGATTCAGCCGCACGGAGACGGGCGCGACGATTCCGAGGGCGGCCGCCTCCTCCGCGATCGCCTCCAGCTCGCCCAGCGACTCGACGTTGAGCGCCCGCACTCCGGCCTGGAGCGCCGCCGCGATCTCGGCGCGCGTCTTGCCGACGCCCGAGAAGACGACGCGTCCGGCGGGGATGCCGGCCCGGAGCGCCTTCGCCAGCTCGCCGCCCGAGACGATGTCCGCCCCCAGGCCCTCCCCGGCCGCCACGGCCACGAGCGCCAGCGCGTCGTTCGCCTTCAGCGCGTAGCAGACCTCCGGCGCGGTGTCGCCGAACGCCGCGCGAAAGCGCGCGATCCGCTCGCGAAAGAGATCGGCGTCGTACGCGTAGAAGGGCGTGCCGACGGCCCCGGCGACATCCTCGAGCGTGCGCACGGGCTAAGTCTTGTCGAATCGAGCGCGCGCGGCGGCGAGCGCGGTCGCCACGCCGCCCGGGCCGGGCGCGCCGCGGGCGGCCACGCTGTCCTCCGCGTCGTGCGGAGGCTCGAGCCGTCCCTCCCGCACGGCCTCGGCGACCTCCTCGTAGGCGTCCCGGAACGGAACGCCGGTGCGCACCAACCCCTCGGCCGTGTCCGTGGCGAGCAGGGCCGGATCGGAGACGGCCTCGGCGGCGCGCTCGTGGTCGATCTCCAGGCCGTCGACGAGCACCGACAGCGCCCCCAGGGCGCCGCGGACGTCGCGCCGCGCGGCGAAGACGGGCGGCTTGTCCTCCTGGAGGTCGCGGTTGTACGCGAGCGGAAGGCCCTTGACGACGGCGAGGAGCCCGGTGAGGCGGCCGACTGCGGTGCCGGCCTTGCCGCGGACGAGCTCGGCCACGTCGGGGTTGAGCTTCTGGGGCATCATCGACGACCCCGTCGCCGCGGACTCGGGCAGCGTGACGAGGCCGAACTCGGCCGTGCACCAGAGCACGATCTCCTCGCCGATCCGGGAGAGGTGCCCGAGCAGGACGGCGCACGCGTACAGGTAGTCGAGCGCGAAGTCCCGGTCCGCGACTGCGTCCAGCGAGTTGGCGGCCTGCGGGCCGGGAGGCGCCGCGAGCGGCAGAGTCGAGCCGGCGAGCGCGCCCGCGCCGAGCGGGCTCGGCTCCGCCTGCTCTTCGGCGTGGGCGAAGCGGACGAGGTCGCGCTCGAGCATCTCCGTCCAGGCGAGGAGGTGGTGCCCGAGCGTGACCGGCTGTGCCCGCTGCAGATGGGTGTAGCCGGGGAAGAGCGTGTCGGCTTCGCGCTCGGCGAGCCCCAGGATGACGTCCGCGAGGTCGGCGATCCCCTCCCGCGCCTCGGCGCATGCGTCGGCGACGTAGAGGCGGAACGCGGCCGCGACCTGGTCGTTCCGCGAACGCCCGGCGTGCACCTTGCGGCCGACCGGGCCGAGCAGACGCTCGAGCGTCGAGTGGATGTCCTCGTCCCCGGCGACGAAGTCGGGCCCCTCCTCGCGGACGGCGGCCAGCCGGGCGTCGACCTCCCGCAGCTCGGAGTCGGAGAGGAACCCCGCGTCGTGCAGCCGATGGGCGTGCACGAGCGTCGCCTCGCAGTCGTACGGGAGGAGCTCGGCGTCGTCGGCGCGGAGGAACTCCTCCACCTCGGGCGCGAGCGCAGCCTCGACGCGTGCGGCCCAGAGGGTCAGACCGGAGCTCCTTTCCGCGCGCGGGCGGCAGCCAGCTCGGCTTCCAGCGCCGCGATCTGCACGTACCCCTCGGCCGCCGCATGCGGGAATGTCTCGTCGGCCCCGTACGAAGCCAGCGTCTTGGCGTAGAGCGCCTGGGGCGAGCGCCGGCCGGTCACAACCGCCGTCGCGGGCCGAAGCTCGATCCTGACCTCGCCTTCGACGAAATCCTGCGTCGCGTCGACGAATGCGTCGATCGCCTCGCGGAGCGGGCTGAACCAGTGCCCCTCGTAGACGAGAGTCGCCCAGCGGTCCTCGAGCCGTCGCTTCTCCTGGAGCTCCGCCCGCGTGAGGACGAGGTCCTCGAGCGCGCGGTGCGCCTCGATCAGGACGAGGGCGGCGGGCGCCTCGTACACCTCGCGGCTCTTGATGCCCACCGCACGGTTCTCGATCATGTCGATCCTGCCGATGCCGTACGCGCCGGCACGCTCGTTCAGCTCGGCGACGAGGTCGACGAGGCCGAGCGTCTTCGCCGTCGAGCGCGACGGGGAGGCCCTCGGCGAAGCCGATCAGCACCTCCGACGGCCCGGGCGCGTCGTCGGGCGAGCTCGTCAGCACGTAGGCGTCCTCGGGCGGCGCCGTCCACGGGTCCTCGAGGATCCCGGCTTCGATCGAGCGGCCGAGCAGGTTGGCATCGATCGAGTACGGCGAGGCCGAGGTCTGGGCCACAGGGATGCGGCGGGCCAGCGCGTAGGCGATCTCGTCCTCGCGCGCCCAGACGCGGTCCCGGAGGGGCGCGATCACCCGCACGCCGGGGTAGTTCGCCCGCAGCGCGATCTCGAAGCGCAGCTGGTCGTTCCCCTTGCCGGTGCACCCGTGGACGACCGCGTCCGCGTTCACGTCGAGCGCGACCGAGGCGACCGCCTCGGCGATCACCGGCCGCGAGAGCGCGGAGATGAGCGGGTACTTCCCCTCGTAGAGCGCGTTGGCCTTGAGCGCCTTGGCCACCTGCTCGTCCGCGAACTCCTCGCGCAGCTCGGCGACGACGATGTCGTCCGCGCCTGCCGCGCGGGCGCGCGCGAGCGCCGGCTCGAGCTCGACGTCCTGGCCGACGTCGACGAGCACGGCCACGACCTCGTCGAAGCCGTAGTCCTCCTTGAGCCAGGCGATGGCGCAGCTGGTGTCGAGCCCGCCGCTGAAGGCGAGGACCGCGGTCTCCGGCCGATGAGGGGGAGGGTGTCCGGGAGGTTCCTTCACTGCATCAAAGAAGGGGGCTGTGGGCGAATCCCCCACGTGAGCGAGCCGGAGGCGAGCGACCGTCATGCCGCGCCTTCCATTGCGTATGCGCGCAGCTCGTCGGCAAGGGCCGCGCCGGAGACGCCCTCGCGGGCGACGACGATGATCGTGTTGTCCCCGGCGACCGTTCCGATCGCGTCCGTCAGCCCCGATGCGTCGATCGCGTCTGCCAGCGGCGCGGCATATCCGCGCGGCGTGAGCACGACGAGGATGTTGGCGCTGGCCTGGAAATCGAGCGCCCAGCGTCGGAGCGCCGCGCCGAGGGCGCGCAGGCCGTCGGCGTCCGGAGCATCCGGCGGCGCGTAGGCCAGCTGGCCGCTCCCGGTGCGCACCTTGCGCAAGCCGAGCTCGTGGACGTCCCGGGAGACCGTCGTCTGCACGACCTCGTGGCCGGCAGCGCGGAGGGCGTCCACGAGCTCGCTCTGCGTCGAGATCTCACGCTCGCGGACGAGGCGCAGGATGGCGCCCTGGCGACGTGTCTTGTCGGTCATGCAAGCACCTCCGTGAGAATGTCGAGGGCCTCGTCGACGTCGCCGCGGTCGATCACGAGCGGCGGCGTCAGCCGAAGTACACGCTCGCCGGCGGACGTCACGAGCAGCCCGCGCTCGAGGCACTCCGCGACCACGGGAGCCGCCGGGCGATCGAGCTCGGCGCCGATCAAGAGGCCGGCGCCGCGCACGTCCTCTACCGCCGGGATGCGGGCGAGGCCCGTCCGCAGCTCGGCGCCGACGTCGCGCACGCGGGCGAGCAGGTCGTCGTCGACGGCGTCGCAGACGGCGCACGCGGCCGCGCAGGCGACCGGGTTGCCGCCGAAGGTCGAGGCGTGGTCGCCGGGCTCGAACCCGCCCACTGCCTCCTCGGCCACGAGCAGGCAGCCGAGCGGAAGCCCGTTGGCGAGGCCCTTGGCGAGCGTGACCATGTCTGGACGGACGCCGCTCTGCTCGAAGGCGAAGAACGTGCCTGTCCTCCCCACGCCGGTCTGGATCTCGTCCAGGCAGAGGAGCGCGCCCGCGCGGGCGGCGACCTCCGCGGCCGCCTGGATGAACTCCGGGGTCAGCGGAACGACCCCGCCCTCCCCGAGCACGGGCTCGAGGAGGACGAGGCCTGTGTCGTGGTCGACACCCGCCCCCAGGGACTCGGCGTCATTCGGCCGCGCGAAGCGAACCGGCCCGGGGAGCGGCTCGAAGGCCGCTCGCTTCCCTGGCTGCCCGGTGACGCCGAGGGCGCCGAGCGTACGCCCGTGGAAGGAGCCCTCGAGCGCGAGCACGGCGTGCCTGCCTGTCGCCTTGCGCGCGTACTTGAGGGCGGCCTCCACCGACTCGGCGCCGGAGTTGCAGAAGAAGGCCTCCGCGCCGCCGAACCGCTCCGAGAGCCGCTCGGCGAGCCTGGACATGGGCTGCGTCCAGTAGAGGTTGGAGACGTGCCAGAGCCGCTCGAGCTGGTCACGGGCGGCCGCGGTCACGGCGGGGTGGCCGTGGCCGAGCCCGACGACGGCGATGCCGGCGGCGAAGTCGAGGTAGGTGCGACCGTCGTCCGCGACGAGCCAGGCGCCGACGCCCTCGACGAACGTGACGTCGAGCCTGGCGTACGTCGGCAGCACGGCCGGGTGGGCGGTGCGACTCACGGCAGCACCACGGTCTCGCCGATCTCCGCGTGGAGTCCCGAGCGCGCGGCGCGCACTGCGGCGCGCAGCTTCGGGACGATGCCGCCCTCGAAGGAGCCGTCGTCGAGCAGGCGGTCGGCCTCGTCGGCCCCGATCGAGGAGAGGAGGGATCCCTCGACGAGAACGCCGGGGACATCGGTGAGGAACAGAAGCCGCTGAGCGCCCAGGCCGACTGCAAGCGCCCACGCAGCCTCGTCGGCGTTCACGTTCAGCGGTCCCCGCGCCAGGGGCGCGATCACCGGTGTCCGACCCGCCGCAAGCGCGTCCACGACCGCCGCAGGGCGGGCGAGGAGCGGCTCGCCGACGAGACCGAGCTCGGGTACAGGTGTCGCCCGGAGGCCGATCTCGTCGCCCATGAAGCCGACGGCACCGGGGCCGAGCGCGTCGCAAAGCTGGGCGTTCACGCGCGCGAAGGACTCGCGTACGACCGCCAGCGCGGCCGGGCCGGTCACGCGGCGGCCGCCGACGAAGGAGACGGGCAAGCCGAGGCGGTCCATCTCGGACGAGATCTGCGGGCCGGCGCCGTGCACGACGCACACGCCGTCCCAGCCGGCGCCGAGCCTCTCGATCGCTGCGGCCGAGGCGTGCGCCACGCCGCCTCCGCATTTCACGACGAGGAGCCTCACGTCGTGTACTCCGCGTTGAGCCGGACGTAGTCGTAGGTGAGATCGGAGGCGAGATAGGACGCCGAGCCCGCGCCCATGCGCAGGTCGAGCTCGATGTCGAGCGAGGCGCCGCCGAGGGTCGCGTCCTCCCCGAGCGGGATGCCGTCGAAGACCGTCGTCCCGTTGAGCGCCAGCCGCACCCGGTTGGTCTCGAGCTGGGCGAAGCCGCCGTTGAAGGGTGCGGAGCCTGCCGCCGCAAGCACGCGGCCCCAGTTCGGGTCTCGCCCGAACGCCGCCGTCTTCACAAGCGGCGACGTGGCGACGCGGCGTGCGATCGCATCGGCCTCCGGGTCGTCGACGGCGCCGGCGACACGGACCTCGATCAGAACCGTTCGGCCCTCCCCGTCCTCGACCACCTGGCGGGCCAGGCTTGCACAGACCTCGTGCAGCGCCTCGGCGAAGGCCTCGTCGTCACGCGGTGCGCCTGAGACGCCGTTGGCGAGCAGGAGCACGGCGTCGTTCGTCGAGCACTCGCCGTCGACCGAGATCCGGTTGAAGGACTGCTCGACCGCGGGGCGCAGGAACTCCTCGGCCTCACCCGGCTCGAGCGGATAGTCGGTCGTCACGACCGCGAGCATCGTCGCGAGCGCCGGGTGGATCATCCCCGAGCCTTTGGCCATTCCACCGACGGCGAACCCGCTCCGCTGCGCAACGGCCACCTTGGCCCGCGTGTCGGTTGTGAGGATCGCGTCGGCGGCGTCGGCGCCGCCGGCGGGCGAGAGCGCCGCGGCCGCGGAGCGCAGGCCATCGCGCACCTTCCCCAGCGGCAGGTGGACGCCGATCACTCCGGTCGAGAGGACAAGCACCTCTTCCACGCGCAGGTCGAGGAGCCGCGCCGCCTCGGAGGCAGTGGCGATGGCGTCGATCTCGCCCCGGTCGCCGGTCGCCGCATTGGCGACGCCGGAGTTGATCACGACGGCCCGCGGGGCGGCGTTGGCCAGGTGCGCCTTCGAGATCTTGACCGGCGCGGCCTGGACGCGGTTCGTCGTGAACATCCCCGCGCCGACCGCCGGTGTGAGCGAGCGGACCAGCGCGAGGTCGCGGTGCGCGCGCCTGATCCCGCATTCGATGCCGCTGGCGACGAAGCCCTTTGCCGCTGTAACGCTCACACCAAGACTCCAGGGAGCCGTAGGCCCTCGGACTGCGGCAGCCCGAGGGCGATGTTCGCGTTCTGGATCGCCTGCCCGGCGGCGCCCTTGCCGAGATTGTCGAGCGCGCAGATCACGATCGCGCGGCCTGTCGAGCGGTCGGTGAAGAGGCCGATCTCGGCGGCGTCGGTTCCCTGCACGCGCGCAAGCTCGGGCGCGACCCCGTCTGGAAGGACGGTGACCGCGTCGGAGCGGGCGTAGGCCTCCTCGAGCCGCTCCCGCAGGTCGTTCTCGACCGCGTGGGCGTAACAGGTGGCGACGAGGCCGCGGCGCACCGGCAGCAGGTGCGGGACGAAGCAGACCGGGAAGCCGAGCGCTTGCTCGATCTCGGCCGTGTGCTGGTGCCGTCCGACCCGGTACGGCGTCACGTTCTCGAGGACGTGGCCCGCATGCGACTCGGGCTTCAGGGCGCGCCCGGCGCCCGAGACGCCCGACTTCGCGTCGACGACGACGCTCTCCCGGTCGAGGGCCGGGACGAGCGGGAGCAGGGCGAGGAGCACGGCGGTCGCGTAGCAGCCGGGAGCGGCGACGAGCCGGCCGGTCGGCGGCAGGAGCTCCGGGAGCGCGTACTCCCAGTCCCCCAGGTCGTCGGGCCGGGGATGGACGAAGCCGTACCACGTGTCGTAGGCGAGCGGGTCACCCAGCCGGTGGCCGCCCGAGAGGTCGACGACGACGCCCTTCGCGGGCGGCTCGAGAGCGGCGGCGTCCTCGTGGCCGAGGCACACGAAGACGATGTCGGCGCCGCTCGCAAGCGCCTCGTCGTTGGGCACGAATGCGGGCGCGTAGGCGGCGCCGTTCCGCGCCAGGCGCGGGTCGAGCGCGCTTGCAGGCTGGCCCGCCAGCGAATCGGAGCCGAGCGAGACCAGATCGAGCTCGGGGTGCGCGAGCACCCGGTCGAGCGTCTCCTGTCCGGAGTAGCCGGAGGCACCGACGATCGCGGCAAGCATGGTTGCGTATTATGCAGAACTATGCGTAAGATGCAAGACAGGATGCACGCACACCTCGTCCTCGAGGACGGCACGGTCTTCAACGGGCGCTCCGTCGGCTCGCCGGGAGCGGCCGCGGGTGAGATCTGCTTCACGACGGCGATGGCCGGCTACCAGGAGGCCGTCACCGACCCGAGCTACGCGGGACAGGTGCTTGCGTTCAGCTATCCGCTCGTCGGCAACTACGGGGTCGATCCCGGCCGGCGGGAGTCTTCGCGCGCCCAGACGCGCGGCGTCGTCATGCGCCGGGTCCGGCCGGCGTGGGCAGCCTGGCTGGCGGACGAAGGCGTGCCTGCGCTCGACGACGTCGACACGCGCGCGCTCGTCCGCCGAATCCGCACCGAGGGCGCTATGCGGTGCGCCCTCGGCACCGCGGAGCCCGAAGAGCTGCAGCGGCTCGCCCTTTCCGAGCCGCCCCTTGCCGGGCAGACGCTTGTCGCCGAGGCGGGGACGCCCGTGCCGTATCGCTTCGGCTCGGGTCCCCGGGTGGTCGTCCTCGACCTCGGCTGCAAGCGGTCCATCCTTCGCCGCCTCGCGGAGTCGGGGCTGGAGGCGGTCGTCGTCCCTTCGACGACGCCTGCGGACGAGATCCTCGCGCTCGACCCCGCGGCGGTGCTCGTCTCGAACGGCCCCGGCGACCCGACGGCAGCCTCCCCTCAGGTGGAGACGGTCGGCGAGCTGCTCGGCCGCGTCCAGCTCTTCGGCATCTGCCTGGGACACCAGCTCGTCGCCCTGGCACTCGGGATGCGCACGTTCAAGCTGCCGTTCGGCCATCGCGGCTCCAACCACCCCGTGCGCGAGCGGGGGAGCAGCCGCGTGCTCGTGACGACGCAGAACCACGGCTACGCCGTCGAGGCGTCGGACGCCGCCGAGGTGAGCCACCTCTCCCTCAACGACGCCACGGTCGAAGGGCTCGAGGGCGAGGACGTCACCACGCTGCAGTTCCACCCGGAAGCCGCACCGGGGCCCCTGGACGCCCTTCCCTTCTTCGATCGCATCGCGGCTGCGTGCCGAAGCGCACCGATCTTCGCAGCATCCTGATCGTCGGCTCGGGGCCGATCCGCATCGGCCAGGGCTGCGAGTTCGACTACTCCGGCGCGCAGGCGTGTCGCGTCCTGCGGGCCGAGGGCTACCGCATCGTCCTCGTCAACTCGAACCCCGCGACGATCATGACCGACCCCGAGTGGGCGGACGCCACCTATCTCGAGCCGCTGGACGCCGACGCCGTCGCCGGCGTCATCGCACGCGAGCGACCGGACGCCCTTCTCCCTACTCTCGGCGGCCAGACCGCGCTCAACATCGCCGTCGAGCTCGCAGAGGCAGGGACGCTCGACGAGTACGAGGTCGAGCTCATCGGGGCCCGCGTCGACGCCATCCGCAGGGCCGAGGACCGCTCCGCGTTCCGCGCGGCGATGGAGGCAGCCGGGCTCCCGGTGCCGGAGAGCGTCGTGGTGCATTCCGTGGCCGAGCTGGACGCCGCGCCGTGCCCCGCGGTCGTTCGCCCGGCCTTCACGCTCGGAGGCGAGGGCGGCGGGCTGGCGTCGAACCCCGTGGAGCTGCGCGCGCGCGTCGAGGCCGGGCTCCGCGCAAGCCCGGTCGGCCAGGTGCTGGTCGAGCGCTCGCTCGCCGGCTGGCAGGAGTTCGAGCTCGAGGTCATGGTCGACGAGGCCGGGAGCTGCGTCGTCGTCTGCTCGATCGAGAACCTCGACCCGATGGGCGTCCACACGGGGGACTCCTGGACGGTCGCTCCGCAGCAGACGCTGCCCGACGAGGAGTACCAGCGCCTGCGCGAGGCCGCGTTCGCCTGCGCGCGTACGGTCGGGGTGGCTACCGGCGGCGCGAACGTCCAGTTCGCCTACGAGCCCGAGAGCCGCGAGCTGGCGCTGATCGAGATGAATCCGCGGGTGTCGCGCTCCTCGGCGCTGGCATCGAAGGCGACCGGCTTCCCCATCGCGAAGCTGGCCGCGCTGCTCGCGGTCGGCTACACGCTCGAGGAGCTGCCGAACGACATCACGGGCAAGACCACCGCGGCGTTCGAGCCGGCGCTCGACTACGTCGCGGTCAAGGCGCCGCGCTTCGACTTCGACAAGTTCCCCGGCGCCGACACCACCCTCGGCACGGAGATGCGCGCGACCGGCGAGGCGCTCGGGCTCGGGCGCACGTTCCCGGAGGCGTTCCTGAAGGCGGTCGAGGGTCGCGAGGAAGGCTGGGAGCTGCCCGAGATCGCAGGCCTTCACCCGTACTTCGAGCACGAGCTGGCGGAGATCCGCGCCGCGGTCGAGCAGGTGCGGGCCGACGGGGATCTGGCGGCGGCGAAGCGCTTCGGGCTTCCGGACGCGCTGATCGCCGAGGCGCTGGGTGTCCCGGAGAGCGAGATTCGGGCCGGGCGAGGCCTCCCCGGCCGGCTCGCGGTCGATTCCTGCGCCGCCGAGTTCGAGGCGCGAACGCCCTACTACTACCTCTCGTACGAGGACGCCGACCCCGTCGATGCCGCGACCGGCCGCGCCGTCGTCGTCGTCGGCTCCGGGCCGAACCGGATCGGGCAGGGGATCGAGTTCGACTACTGCTGCGTGCGCGCGGCCGGTGCGCTGCGCGAGCTCGGGTACGAGGCCGTGATGGTCAACTCGAACCCCGAGACGGTCTCGACCGACTACGACACGAGCGACCGGCTCTACCTCGAGCCCGTGACGCTCGAGCGCGTCCTCGACGTCTGCGCGCTCGAGCAGCCGCTCGGCGTCGTCGTCACCCTGGGCGGCCAGACGCCGTTGCGCCTGGCGCGCGCCCTCGCAGACGCCGGCGTCCCGCTCCTCGGCGACCCGCTCCCGGCCATCGAGGCGGCGGAGGACCGCGGCGCCTTCGGCGAGCTGCTGGCGAGGCTCGGCCTCCGGGCGCCCGCCTGGGGCGTCGCGGAGAGCACCGAGGAGGCGCGCGAGATCGCAGCGGAGATCGGCTACCCGGTGCTCGTCCGTCCGCACTACGTGCTCGGCGGCCGCGGGATGCGCGTCGCGCGCGGGCCGGAGGAGCTCGTCGTCGACGGGCCCTGCCTCGTCGACGAGTTCCTCGAGGGCGCGCACGAGCTCGACGTCGACGTGCTGGCCGACGGCGAGTCGGCCTGGGTGGCCGCGATCCTCGAGCACGTCGAGCCCGCGGGGGCGCATTCCGGGGACTCGGCGTGCGTGATTCCCGCCCTGTCGGTCACGCCAGGGCTCGAACGGGAGATCGAGGCGATCGCCTCGGCTCTGGCAGGCGGGCTCCGCGCACGCGGTCTCCTGAACCTACAGCTGGCGCTGCGCGGGACCGAGCTCTTCGTGCTCGAGGCCAACCCGCGGGCATCGCGAACGGTCCCGTTCGTCGCCAAAGCGACGGGCCTGCCGCTGGTCGACCTGGCCTGCCGGCTCATGCTCGGCGAGCCCCTGTCGGCGCTCGACTTGCCCGACCGCCCGGTACCGGCGCGCGCGTGGGCGAAGGAGGCCGTCTTCCCGGCCGACCGCTTCGCCGGGGCGGACGAGCGCGGGCCCGAGATGCGGTCCACGGGAGAGGTCATGGCGAGCGGCTCGACGCCGTCCGAGGCGTACGCACGGGCGCTCAGGGCGGCAGGACGCTCGCGCCGCGCGGGGCCGGTCGGGCCGCCGCTCCAGCACATCGGCTAGAGCGCTCTCGCCGTGTGTGGCACGCTGGACCCGTGTCTCCCGCAACTCTGAAGCCGGCAGAGGTCGAGCTCGGCGAGCCGGAACAGCAGGACGTCCCGGAACACGACAAGCCCTGGATCGTGATCGTCTGGAACGACCCGATCAATCTCATGTCCTACGTGACCTTCGTGTTCCAGAAGCTCTTCGGCTACAGCCGCGAGAAGGCGACGGAGCTCATGCTCCAGGTGCACAACGACGGCAAGGCGATCGTCTCGGGCGGTTCGCGCGAGAAGGCCGAGCACGACGTCGCCCGCCTCCACTCCCACGGCCTCTGGGCCACGATGCGCCAGGACTAGCGGTGTTCATCCCCTCCCCCATCGAGCGGACCCCGGACGGCGACTTCCGTCTGCAGCTCTCGGAGGGCGAGCGTGAGCTGCTCGCGTCCCTTCCGGCAGAGCTCACGGCGCTGATCGAAGCCGATCCTGCGGATCCGGGTCTCCGGCGGCTCTTCCCGCCTGCGTACGAGAAGGACGAGGAGAGCGAGGACGAGTATCGCCGGCTGATGCACGAGGAGCTCCTCGCCGGCCGGCGCGAGGCCTTGCAGGTGCTCGCCGAGACGGCCCGGAGCGAGCGCCTGAGCGGCGAGCAGCTGGACGCCTGGCTCCGAGCGCTGACCGACCTTCGCCTCGCCCTGGGCACCCGGCTCGAGGTCACCGAGGACACCTACGACCAGGAGATCGACCCGGACCACCCGCAGGCCTTCGAGCTCTCGGTCTTCGCCTACCTCAGCTGGCTCCAGGAGCAGGCTGTCGCGGCTGCGCTCGAGTCGTAGGATCAGCGCACCGTCGTCGAAAAGGGAGGACCGATGTTTCGAGCGAGGCGCAGTCTCGCCGTCTTGGTCGCGCTTGGAGTCGTGGGGGTGATCGCTGCCGCGGTTGCCGCGAACGGGAGACAACCTGACACCGACAGCGTCATGGCCACCGTCGTCTTCTCACACGTCGAAGGGAAGACTCGCAGCTGCGAAGGGGTCGACGGCGAGTACGCAGAACAGCACGTCACGGTGACAGGCATGTCCACCGGCGACCCCAGGTTGTCCGGGAAGGTGACGTTCTCGGTCTACGTCATCGTCAACGTCGAGAACGGCGTCGGGACAGAGAACGGGACGATCAAGATCAGCGACGCCCAGACCGGCCGCACGAAGGTCAAGGCCCGCGTGAAGGACGCCGGCGTGACCGAGATCTGGCAAGGCCTCGCGTTCGGCCAGGTCCGCGACCGCGGCTCAGGCGGCGAGGCGACCTCCGGCACCGGCGACATCCACGCGAATTACCGCATCACGTTCATGCCGAACGGCGCGGCGGTCATGCAGATCGGCGGCGCGTCCGCCGACGGACGCCAGCCCGGAGTGATCTTCAGCGGAACGTGCAGGGGCAAGTACGAGCGCTTCGAGAGCGACATCCCACCGCCTGCGCCCGCAACCGCGCGCACGCGCGCAGCGGCGCCGAAGGTCGGCTGGCTCAGGTAGCGAGTCGTTGCTGGGAGCCCGCTCGCGGGCGGGCTCCCAGAGTCAGTCGAGGGTGACCGGCAGCCGCTCGTCGTGGTCGTCGAGCACGAAGTGCTCCTGAATCGTCGCGCGGTAGAGCCGGTGCTTCGCAGGCGGAAGGACGTCGTCGCGCGTCCAGACGGGCAGCCCTTGCTCGACCGACCGGCGCGCGTAGACCTCGATCGCGTCGTCGACATCCGCGACCAGCTCGGCGACGGCGGACATGTAGACCGCCTTCCAGCGTGCCGGGCTCGTGCGAGTCGAAGATCACGATGGCTAGCTCAGAGCGCTCCGCGAGGTTCCGCGAGTGCCGAGCCTCGGGTGAGGACGCCCAGAAGAACTCGCGGTAGCCCCTCGGCGCGTACCAGACGGGCGAGGCCCACGGCAGCCCGCTCGCATCCGCGGTCGCGAGCGCCATGAAGCGGTTCGAGTCGACGATCGACCGCGCCAGGTCCCCGAGATCACGTTCAGTCACTGAGCCCGCAGAATATTGGCCAGTTGGCGGATATCGTGGCCCGGCAAGCGTCATGACGACCTCGACGCCAGACGAGCTGCTCGAGATCCGTGGTGCGGTCGCCGAGCTCTGCGGCCGCTTCCCGGGTGAGTACTGGCGCTCGCTCGAGCCGGACCGCTACCCCGAGGAGTTCGTGCGGGCGCTCACCGAGCACGGCTGGCTCGCGGCGCTGATTCCCTCGGAGTACGGTGGCGCCGGCCTCGGGCTCACCGCGGCGAGCGTGATCCTCGAAGAGATCAACGCGTCGGGCGGCAATGCCGCCGCGTGCCATGCGCAGATGTACACGATGGGGACGCTGCTGCGGCACGGGAGCGAGGAGCAGAAGCAGCGGTACCTACCGCGCATCGCGTCGGGAGAGCTCCGGTTGCAGGCGTTCGGGGTGACCGAGCCGACGGTCGGGTCCGACACGACACGCCTCCAGACGAGCGCACGTCGCGTGGACGACGGCTACGTGATCCGCGGGCAGAAGATCTGGACGTCCCGCGCGCTCTACTCCGACCTCATGCTGCTGCTCGCGCGAACGACGCCGTTCGAGGAGGTCGAGCGCAAGAGCGACGGGATCTCCGTCTTCCTGATCGACATGAAGGCGGCGGGCGAGCGGCTGACCATCCGTCCGATCCCGACGATGATGAACCACGCGACGACGGAGGTCTTCCTCGATGACGTGGAGGTGCCGGCCGCCGCGCTCGTCGGTGAGGAAGGAAAGGGCTTCGGCTACATCCTCGACGGCATGAACGCGGAGCGCATCCTGCTCGCTGCGGAGTGCATCGGCGACGGCAGGTGGTTCATCGAGAAAGCCGTGAGCTACGCGTCGGAGCGCGTCGTCTTCGACCGGCCGATCGGCGCCAACCAGGGCGTTCAGTTTCCGATCGCGCGCGCGTACGCCGCGATCGAGGCCGCCGACCTCGTCCGCTACCGCGCCGCGTCGCTTTTCGAGGAGGGAGAGCCGTGCGGCGAGCAGGCGAACATGGCCAAGCTCCTCGCGTCCGAGGCGTCGTGGCAGGCGGCGAACGTCTGCCTCGACACGCACGGTGGCTTCGGGTTTGCGCAGGAGTACGACATCGAGCGGAAGTTCCGCGAGACGCGCCTCTACTCCGTGGCCCCCGTCTCGAACAACCTCGTGCTCGCGTACCTCGGCCAGCACGTGCTCGGGTTGCCGCGCTCGTACTGACATCTCGCCCGCTCGGAGGATTCACCACGACGGGCCGTGCCGAGATTCGGCGCAGCTTCCCACTCGGCTCGTCCTGCCGGTACGCGGGTCGCGCGAGTCGGGACAGGCGTCGACGTACACCGCCTACGCGATCTGCGCAGTGCCGTAGCGCGCGCCGGCCTTCGTCCCGAAAGCTGAGACCCCCGTTACGGGGACTTCCATCATCACGTCCGGGTGCGGTAGCGCAGAAACACCGTGCCGTTGCGGAATCGGCGTTCCTCCAGCAATTCGAGCTCGATGCGGACATCGTGCGGCAGCGCCGGCTTGCCCGCTCCCACGACGACCGGCACGACGAACATCAGGTACTCGTCGACCAACCCCGCCCTAATCGCCTGGGCGGCGAGATCGGGACCGCCGATTGCGAGATCGCGATCCGACTCCGATTTCAGCCGCCGGACCGCCTCGGGGTCGAACTCGCGCTCGATCCGCGTCCTGCCAGTCCGCGCCGTCTCGAGTGTCCTGGAGTAGACGACCTTGTCCGCGGCTTGCCAGATCTCCGCGAACTCCTGCACGCAGGACGGCTGCTCGTCGAGAGCCGGCGGATCGTCCCAGTACGCCAGCACCTCGTACATCCGGCGTCCGAGCAGGTGCGTGCCGACCGGCCGTTCGACGTCGTTGATGAACGAGTGAACCTCCTCGTCGGGCTGGGCCCAGTCGAAGTTCCCATCCTTGTCCGCGATGTAGCCGTCGAGGGAAGCGATCGCCGAGTAGATCAGGCTGGCCATGGCTCGCGCTCGTCCTGCTCCCCGACCTCCGGCGACAACTGACTCGGACGGGCCACGAGCGAGAGTCTAGATCCACCCGAGCATGCCGGGCACGGTAGCCTCGGCCGGGTGTTCGACCACGTCGGCATCGCGGTCTCGGACCTCGCGGCCTCCGAGCGCTTCTACCGCACCGTCCTGAGCGTCCTGGGCGTCGAGCCCAGCCATGCGGACGCCGAGCTGGTCGAGTGGGAGGACTGGGACATCGGTCCGACGGACAGCGAGCACCCGCTGACCCGCGGGCTCCACGTCGGCTTCCGCGCCCGCGACCGCGCGCAGGTCGACGCGTTCTGGCAGGCGGGCGTCGACGCGGGGTACCGCGACGACGGCGCGCCGGGGCCGCGCACCCAGTACGGCCCGACCTACTACGGCGGGTTCCTGCTCGACCCCGACGGCAACAGCGTCGAGGCGGTCCACAGCGACCGCGAGGACGCCGTGCCCGACGGCCGGATCGACCACCTGTGGCTCCGCGTCCGCGACCTGCAGGACTCCCGGCGCTTCTACACGACGATCGCCCCGCACGCCGGGCTCCGCCTGACGCACGACGAGCCCGGCCGTGTGCAGCTCTCCGGCCCGGACTACAGCTTCTCGCTCGTCCGGGACGAGCGGCCGCTCACGGAGCACGTCCACCTCGCGTTCCCCGCGCGCGAGGACGCCGCGGTGCGCGCGTTCCACGCCGCCGCGCTCGCGGCGGGCTACGAGGACAACGGCGCGCCGGGCGAGCGCGCGGTCTACCACCCGGGCTACTACGGCGCGTTCGTGCTCGACCCGGACGGGCACAACGTCGAGGTCGTCAACCACAACCGCGGCTGAGCCGGCGGAACGCGCAGCGACGTTCGAGCGCGACCGTCACGGTTTCCAGGCTACTCGGCCGCCGCCCTTCCGCAAGCGTCCGGCTTAGCAACAATTAGGACATCGTGATCAAGAGGCTCGCCCTCGCAGGTGCGGTGGCCATGTTCTTCGCAGGCTGCTCGGGCAATTCGGAACCGACCGCAGCGGATACGAAGGCGGGCGAGCCCGGAACCTCCGGCTCGGTCTCTGCGTCGGAGCCCACGACCTCGAGCCCGGCCACGAGCGCCGAGATCAGCGCGGCGGCGCCGTGCACCGAGGCGGACATTCTGCCTGTGCTCCGGCGCAGGATCGGGCACCAGGTCGTGCGAACGAAGGTCGTTCGCTGTCAAAACGACTACGCGCGGGTGAATGCGGTGCCCGACAGCTCCCGGTGCCCGCCGACCTGCTACCAACAGTATGAGGCCTACGTCCGGTGGACCGGTGAGGGCTGGCGCGTCGTCGATTTCGGCACAGGCATCGGGTGCGAGGACACGACGAGCCTCCCGCCGCTTCCTACCCGGATTCGTCGAGCCTGCCGAACGCTTGGCTATCCGCAACCCACCGTTCTCAGAACGCCGAGTTTCCAAATGCCTTCCCGCAACATCGGCTGCGTCTGGTCCGACGCGGCCATCCGGTGTGACATCCTCAGCGGGCTCAAGCCGGAGCCGGCCAAGCAGTGCGAGCTCGACTGGGTCGGCCTCGTCCTCTCCTCGGAAGGCCCTCCTGAGCCGAACTGCGCGGGCGACACCGTCTATGACCGAGGCTCTCCGGTGCTGGCCTACGGCGATCTGTGGCACCAGGCCCGGCTCTGGTGCGAGTCGCAACGATCCGGCTTGCTCTGCTTCAACACGGCCAGTAACGGCTCCTTCCTCCTCTCCCGCGAGAGTTGGGAGGGTGGGGCAGGCTAGAGCCGGTCCCGGAGCTCGGCGATTTGTCCGCCCGCCGTCGCCCTTCCGCAAACCCGCATGATTCAGGGGCCGGAGCCGTAACGCGCAAAAATGCGCGTGACTTTTCTTCCCCGGATTAGTTCCCTCCGGGTATTCGCGTCGGCGTCGGGGGGTGAGGGTGCCCACCCCCCTGAAGCATCCGACGAGCGAGACACGATTCAGGCGATGGACCTCGCCGTCGCAGCCCTCATCGTCTCGGGTGCAACGCTGCTGTGGACGATCGGGTGGTCGGTCTACACGAACCGTCAGGCGACGAAGCCGCACGTCATCGTGCGGCAGTCGCTCGGCTTCACTACCTACGGCCCGCATGCCGGTGACCGCGCTTCCTAGGTGGGCGGTACTGGGCTCGAACCAGTGACCCCCAGCTTGTCGAGCTGGTGCTCTCCCAACTGAGCTAACCGCCCTTGGGGTTCTCAGTCTACCGAACGATCTCGCTCGTACCTGAGGCTGACGCCGTCGTCGCCCTCGTTGCGGCCGACCGATGTCAGGCGGAAACGGCGGAGCGGAAACTCGCCGTCCGCAAGGGCCGGGCCTCGGCCCAGGAAGGTAGGCGCGATGGTGACGAGCACCTCGTCGATGCGGTCGATCGCGAGGAACTGGCCGACGACGTTGCCGCCGCCGATCACCCACACGCGCTCGAGGCCGGCGGCCTCGAGCTCCTCGACCAGCGCGGACGACCTCGCCGGAGAAAACGCGCATGTCGGCGCCCTCGATCTTCGGCGGGTCCGGGTTGTGGGTCACGAGCCACGCCGGGCGGTCGTCATACGCCCACTTGTAGTCCTTCATGTAGTCCCAGGAGGTCGCGCCGACGACGAGGCCGTCGATCTCGGCGATGAACTCGTTGTAGCCGTAGGCTTCCGGGCCGCCAGACAGCGTCTGCAGGAACGAGAGGTCGTCGCCCGGGCCGGCGATGCGGCCGTCGAGGCTCATGGCGACGTAGTAGAGGACGCGCATCAGCGGCGGTCGAACGCCTTACGGCCGAGGTACTTCAGCGGGTCGACGAGCTTGCCCTTCTCCCACACGTTGAAGTGCAGATGCACGCCCGAGCACGAGCCGGTGCAGCCGGCCTTGGCGATCAGCTGGCCGGTGCCGACGACGTCGCCCGGCTTCACGAGCGCCTTGGCGAGGTGCGCGTACATCGTGACGATCCCGCCGTCGTGGCGGATCTTGATCACGAGCCCGTAGCCGGAGTAGCTGTCGAGCCACCCGACCCGGGTGACCGTTCCGGTCTGGGCGGCGCGCACGCGCGTCTCGGCCCAGCCCTCGATGTCGATCCCCTCGTGCATCCGCCCCCAGCGCATGCCGAACGGCGACCCGAGCGGGCCGTTCAAAGGCAGCACCCAGCGGGAGTCCGTTTCGGACTCGGAGGGTGTCGCTTCGATTCTTCCCAACGCCGGCTGTGCCAGCGCCAGACAACAAAAAAGGCCCGTTAGCAGGGCCTTGACGGCAAACACGGGGCGGAACCCTAGCAGAAGCTCAGAAGATCTCGGGGCACCAGGGCGCCCGGTCCGTGCGGAAAAGCGCATCCGCGCGGGCGAGCGCTCCCTCGGAAACCTCCTCCACCCCGCCGACCCGCGCGAGCTGCGAGAAGGTGAAGCCGCCGAGGTAGGCGGAGGCGAGCGTCTCTACCGAGAGGCGGAGATCGGGCTCCTCCATGCTCTTCTGGCCGCGCACCGTGAAGCACGCGTCGTTCCAGGGGCAGAACGTGTCGGCGACCTTCAACACGAGGCTGTCGTCGCCCGCGAAGGACCGCGCGGCGAGCGCGGCGCCGACGTCGACGAGCCGCAGGAAGATGCCGTCGCCGACCCGGAAGCGCAACCGGCCGGGCTCGGCGGCGAGCAGCAGCAGTGGGTGGTCGAGCGGCAGCAGCTGCGCCTCGATGCGCTCCATCCAGTCGATGTCCAGGAGGTAGCGCCAGATGGCCACTTCGGCCTCCGGGGTCGCCCCCATCGCCTCCAGCACGACGACCGCGCCCTTCGACACGCCGCCCTCGTAGGCGAAGTTGAGCCGGTACAGCGCGTAGGCCACCGGCCGGCCGTCGTCTTCGAGCACTGCGACGGAGAGCTCCCCACCCCCGAAGCGGCGCCATTCGGGATCGTCGAGCACGCGTGACTCCCACCACTCGGGCGTGCGCGCGAACATCCCGGGAGTCTCCGCACACACCCGGTCGTAGACGCGCGGGCACAGGGTCAGTGCGTCCTCGAGGTCGACGATGCGTACCGACCCGGGCGACTCGACCGGACGGACGAACCCCGCGTTCGCCCGCGCGACCTCCAGGTCGCCGCAAAGCGCCGCGAGCCCGTAGCCGTACCGCCGGTAGATCGACGCCTCGGAGGCCCAGAGGGCCGCGAGCGGCTCGCCGCGCGCGTGCACGTCGTCGAGCTGCGCGCGCATGAGCTCCCGGAGGATGCCGCGACGGCGGTGCGAGGGCAGGACGCCAACCACGGTCACGCCCGCAGTGCGCGCGGATCCGCCCGGAACGGTGAGGTCGAGCTGGAACGCTCCGGCGCCGCCCACGATCGAGTCGCCGTCGGCGGCGATGTGCATCCGCCCCTCGGGCAGCACCTTGAGGATCCGCTGCGCGCGGTCCTCCTCCGGGCCCGTCGCCGAGCCGAAGTAGTGCCAGATCGGCGCGAGCGCGTCGAGCCGCTCGTCGCGGCCGGCCGTGCGGATCTCGACGGTCAGAGAATCTTCTCCAGGGGCGCGTAGTCGAGCATGAGGCGCCGCTCGGCGCCGTCCTGGGCGAAGCGCACCGTGACCGTGCCGTCGCCCTCGATGCGCACGACGACGCCCTCGCCCAGCGTCGAGTGGCGCACGTTGTCGCCGGTCGAGAGGTCGGGCGCCGTCCCCGTGCTGGGCGCCAGCGACTGCCTCGGCGCGCCGTAGCCGCTCCAGGAGGTCGGTCGCAGCCGCTCGCGCTCGACCTCGTCCTGCGGGAGCTCCTCCAGGAACCGGCTCGGCCGCCGGTAGTCACGCGAGCCCCAGAGCGAGCGCGTCGCCGCATGGATGAGCGTCAGGCGCTCCTGCGCACGCGTGAGGCCGACGTAGGCGAGCCGGCGCTCCTCCTCGAGCCCCTGCTCCTCGAGCGAGCGCGCGTGCGGGAAGACGCCGTCCTCCATGCCGACGAGGAAGACCGCGCGGTACTCGAGGCCCTTGGCGTTGTGGAGGGTCATGAGCGTGACGAGGCTGCGCTCCTCGGCGAGCTCGTCCTGGTCGGAGAAGAGCGAGATCTGCTGGAGGAACTCCGAGAGCGTCGGCTCGGCGGAAGCCTCCTGGTACTCGCGGGCGACGCCGACGAGCTCCATCAGGTTCTCCTGGCGGCCCTGCGCCTCGACCGTTCGCTCGGCCTCGAGCGCCTCGACGTAGCCGGTTCGCTCGAGGACCTTCTCCAGGAGCTCGGGCACCTGTTGCTCGAGCGCGCCCGCCATCAGGGACTGCATGAGCGTGTGGAAGCGCTGCACGGCCTTGAGCGGCGCGGCGCCCACGCCGGCGTCGTCGGCCTGGCCGAGCGCCTCGAAGAGCGAGATGCCCTGGGCGTCCGCGAAGGCCTGAATGCGGGCGATCGACGCGTCGCCGATGCCGCGGCGCGGGCGGTTGGCGATGCGGGCGAGCGAGACGCCGTCGAAGGGGTTGTCGATGACCTGGAGGTAGGCGACCGCGTCCTTGATCTCGGCGCGCTCGTAGAAGCGCGGGCCGCCGATCACCTGGTACGGGATCTCCTGGCGGACGAGCACGTCCTCCAGCACGCGCGACTGCGCGTTGGTGCGGTAGAAGACGGCGATCTCGGAGCCGGCCACTCCCTCGTCCCCCAGGCCGGCGATCTCGGCGGCGACGAAGCGCGCCTCGGCGTGCTCGTCCTCCACCTCGATCACGCGGACCGGATCGCCGTCGCCGAGCTCGCTGAAGAGGTTCTTCGGCTTGCGCTCGCGGTTGTTGGCGATCACGGAGTTGGCCGCGCGCAGGATCGCGTTGGTCGAGCGGTAGTTCTGCTCCAGAGCGATCGTCTGGGCGCCGCCGAAGTCGCGCTCGAACTCGAGGATGTTGCGGATGTCTGCGCCGCGGAACGCGTAGATCGACTGGTCGGGATCGCCGACCGCGAAGACGTTGCCGTGCTCGCCGGCGAGCAGCTGCAGGAGCCGGTACTGCGCGTGATTCGTGTCCTGGTACTCGTCCACGAGGACGTAGCGGAAGCCCTTCTGCCACTTCTCGCGGGCCTCCGGGAAGCGCTCGAGCACCTCGACCGTCTGCATGATCAGGTCGTCGAAGTCCATCGCGTTCGACGCGTGCAGGCGCCGCTGGTACCGGTCGTACACGGCGGCGACGGTCTGCTCGTAGAAGGAGCCGACGCGGCGCGCGTACTCCTCCGGGCTGACGAGCTGGTTCTTCGCGTTCGAGATCTGGGAGTGGATGCCGCGCGGGACGAAGCGCTTGGGGTCCCAGCCCTCCTCCTCCACGATCGCCTTCACGACCCTGACCTGGTCGGCCGAGTCGTAGATCGTGAAGTTCGACTTGTAGGCGAGGCGCGGCGCCTCGCGGCGCAGGATGCGGCCGCACGCGGCGTGGAAGGTCATCACCCACATGCGGTTCGCGACGTCTCCGAGGACGCCCTCGAGGCGGCTCTTCATCTCTCCGGCGGCCTTGTTCGTGAACGTGATGGCAAGGATCTCGTTCGGCTTGACGCCGCAGGCCGTGACCAGGTGCGCGATGCGGTGCGTGAGCACGCGCGTCTTGCCGGAACCTGCGCCGGCGATGACGAGAACCGGGCCCTCGGTGGCCAGGACGGCCTCGCGCTGGGCCGGATTCAGGTCGGCGAGGTACTGCTCGGGAGAGGTGACGGCCATGCGCCGATCCTAGCGCCGCGGCTAGCCGTCCCCGAGGAGCAGGGCCGTCTGCGACGCGTGCCAGGGGAGCCCGAGCGCGTCGAAGCGGTCGCGAGCCTGCTCGACGAGCCGCTCGTCCTCGCGCACGACGCCGAGCGCGCGAAGCGCGAAGGGCGGCGCGCTGCCGCTCTCGGGCGACCCCCATGCCTCGACCGGCAACACGCCGGGCCTCGGGCTCATCCAGGTGAAGAAGGACGGCCGGACGGGCACCCTGCGCGGAATCGCCCGGATCGCCAACGTCGACGGGGCCGGGATCGACCGCGCCGACCCGCACGGGCTGCGCGTGCCGCGAAGTAGGAAGCTCGCCGCCTCTGGCCATGCCCGGGGTCTGACCCCGGGCATGGCTCTCTGGGGCACGTCCACCGCTCGTCGCCGCGTGGCCCGGCACCCGTGGTTCCTTCGTTCCGGGTCAAATCACCGTCCGCGGCGGACGCGTCCGGGGTCTGACCCCGGGCATGGCTGCCGGGGACCGTGCCTAGAAGAAGAACTGGCGCCAGGCGGACCACCAGTCGTCGGCGCGGGAGACGATCGTGACGCCGTCGACCTCGACGCCGTGGCGGTGCTCGTAGCGCTCGACCAGGCCCGGGTCGGAGAAGACGGCCTCGATCTCGCACGGTTTGCCCGGGTCGTACGGCGGGATGCGGTCGCGCTTCTCGACCGCCTCCTTGGCGCCGGCCTCGATGAGGTCACGCGCGCGTGACGGCGGCAGGTTGCGGGCGCTGTAGCGGCCGAGCGCCTCCTTGACCTGGACGGTCACGAGCTCAGGACCGAGGAGCTCGGCGGCTTCCCGACACACGACGTCGTCGCCGGTGACGAGGACGACAGGGCAGCCCCACGTCCCGCACAGCGCCGCGTTCACCCCGGTCTCGCCGACCGACGTGCCGTTGAAGCGCAGGTCGCGATAGTCACGGCCGGAGATCGTGTGGCTCAGGACGCCCTTCGGCGTCCCGGCCTTTGCGTGCATGCCGACGAACAGCGCGGCGTCGCAGCCCTCCTCGAGGACGCCCGTGTACTCCGTCCACTCGTTCTGGACCACCCACTCGCAGTCGGGGTCGAGCATCTCCGGCACGAGGCTGTTGAAGTCCCAACCTTTGCCCGCGCCGTGGCAGTCCATGACGACGATCTCGGTCGCGCCCGCCGCCTTGGCCCCGCGGACGGCCGCGTTGATCTCTTCGGTATAGAGCTTGCGCCCCTCCTCGTAGAGCGACTCTCCGCCGTTCGTCTGCTGTGAGTTGACGATGCCTGAGACGCCCTCCATGTCGCTGACGACGAAGACGCGCATCAGCCGCTGACCCGCCGATCCAGTGCCGCCTCGAGCCACGCGGCCGCCTCGTCGAGCGCGCCGGCGTCGGCCGACTTGAGCACGACCTCGACCTCGGGGCCGGTGTCCAGGAACGACGGGTAGCTCCCGACCATGACGGAAGGATGCCTGCGCGTCGCCTCCTCGAGCACGGCGACGATCTGACCCTCGCCGGTGGGATACCGGCGGCGCCAGGCGCAGATCGGCTCCCCGCGGAATCCGTCCGCCAGGGTCTCGAACATGGCCATCATCTCGCTGGGCAGCCCGGGCAGCACGTAGACGTTGGCGAGCAGGAAGCCGGGAGCGCCGCCGAGCGGGTTCTCGAGCGCCTCCGAGCCGCGCGGGAGGCGCGCCCAGCGGGCGGCGTAGTCGCCGAGACCGCGCTGGCCGAACCGCTCCCGAAGTCGCTCCGCAAGGTCCGGGATCTCCTCGGTCGGGACGCCGAACGCCGCGGCCACGCCCTCGCGCGTGAGGTCGTCGGGCGTTCCGCCGAGCCCGCCGGTGACGATGACGACGTCCGCGTGCTCGGCCTCGTCCCGCAGGAAGGCCGCGATCTCGTCCACCGAGTCGCGCACGGCCGCGAGAAGCCTGACCCCGAGCCCCAGCTCGCCGAGCCGCCGCGCGAGCCACGAAGCGTTGGTGTTCTCGACGTCCCCGGAGACGATTTCGTTGCCGACCGTGAGGACGACGGCGCTGGGCGACCCCGTCATGCGGGCGAGTATAGGGCGGCTCCCGCGACACGGACGACGGGCGCGCCGTCGACCCAGTCGACCACGCTGAGGGCGCCGTAAGGTTGGTCGAGACGGAAGAAGGCGGCGTCAGGAAGGTCGAGCACATCGGCGAGCACCACGCGGACGACGCCTCCGTGGGCGACGACCGCCACCGCCTCGCCGTCGTGGCGCGCGCGGACTGCGGCCAACTCGGTGAGCACGCGCCGGCGGAGGTCGGCGAGGCCCTCGCCGCCCGGGAAGCGAACTGACGCCGGGATCGTCCATCCAGAAGCGGTAGAGCTCCGGATGCTCGGCGGCGATGTCGTCGTAGCGCATGCCCTCGAGCTCACCGAAGTCGAGCTCGCGGAGGTCGTCGCAGGCGATCGGCTCGACGCCCTTGCGCCGTCGCGATCGCCCGCGCGGTCTCGAACGCGCGCTCGAGCGGGCTCGTGTAGACGGCCGCGATGTCGTGGTCGCGGAGCGCCTCGCCGACCGCGGCCGCCCGGCGCAGGCCGGCCGCGGAGAGCGGGATGTCGAGGCGCCCGTAGCAACGGCCCTGCATGGACTCGTCCGGCTCGGCGTGTCGCACCAGCAGGAGGCGCGTCGCGCTGCCCCGTTCCGGAAGGGCGATCACGTCTGAACCGCCACGGCGGCGACGAGAGCGAATGTGGTGGCCAGCTCGGTCGAAGCGCCGAGGACGTCGCCGGTCACGCCCCCGAGCCGCCGCCGGGCGACGAAGCCGACGACCAGGCAGGCGACGCCCGCGCCGGCGGCGAGAGCCAGGCCGCGCAGGCCGAGCGCGGCGACGGCGATCCCGAGCGCCAGCACGATGCCGACTGCGAGCGAGACGCGGGCCGCCCGCTCGGTCAGAACCCGGCCCGTGCCGGATGCGGGTCGGGCGTAGGGCAGGGCCAGGGAGAGCGCGAGCGGCGCGGCGCGACCGAGGGCGAACGCTGCGACGACCACCAGGATCGCCCGCGAGTCGGCGGCCACCGCGGCGAGCGCCGAGACCTTGACGAGCAGATCGAGGGCAAGCGCGGTCGCCCCGAACGAGCCGATGGCGGGGTCGCGCATGATCTCGAGCGCTCGCTCGGGGGTGCCCGCTCCGAGGCCGTCCGCGGTGTCGGCGAGCGCATCGAGGTGGATCGCGCCTGTCAGGAGGGCCTCGACGGTCACGGCCGCCGCCGCTGCCAGGAGAACGGTGAGCTCTCCGTCGAGCTCGACGACGATGACGCCGACGAGCGCTCCGATCCCGGCACCGACGGCCGGGAACAGGGCCGCGCCCCTGCCGACGTCGTCCGCGTCGAGCACGACACGCCCGACCGGGATGCGCGTGAGGAACGTGACCGCCGCCGCGGCGGCGCGGAGGCTACGCGCCGGCATCGGTGACTCCGGCAGCCGTCGAACGTTGCCATGTCCGCGAGGAGGGCCAGCGAGGCGTTCACGAGCGGCAGCGCGAGCAGCGCGCCGCTTCCCTCCCCGAGGCGAAGGCCAAGGTCCAGAAGCGGGCGCAGGCCGAGGTCGGCGAGGACGAGCTCGTGCCCCGGCTCCGGCGAGCGGTGCGAGGCGACCATGCTCTCGACCGCCGCAGGCGCCAACCTGGCAGCGACGAGCGCGGCCGCGCCGGTCACGAAGCCGTCGAGCAGCACGACGCCGCCCTCGGCGGCCGTCCCAAGGCAGACGCCGGCGAGCACGGCGAGCTCGAAGCCTCCCACGCCCGCGAGCGCAGCCACGGGATCGCCCTGGTCGGCAGGGTTGGCCGCCAGTGCACGGCCCACCGCCTCCACCTTGCGCGCCAGCCCCTCGTCGTCGAGGCCTGTGCCGCGCCCGCAGACCGCGTCGGGTTCCGCAGGCAGCAAGGCCGCGCACAACGCCGCCGCGGCCGTCGTGTTGCCGATGCCCATGTCGCCCGTGGCGACGATCGCGAACCCGTCGGCGGCGAGCTCCGCCGCGAGCTCCGTGCCGGCGACCAGACCCGCAAGCGCCCGGTCGCGCTCCATCGCCGGGCCCTCCGTCGCGTCCGCGGTCCCGGCGCCGAGGCGGAGCGACCGGACCGCCTGGTGCTCGACGGGGGCGGCGACGCCGGCGTCCACGACCACGAGCTGAGCCCCCGTCTCGCGCGCGAGGACGTTCACCGCCGCGCCGCCCGCGGCGAAGTTGGCGAGCATCTGCCCGGTGACTTCCTGGGGGTAGGCGCTGACCTCTCGGCGCGCGTAGCCGTGGTCGGCGGCCGCAACGACGACTGCGGCCCGCAGCCGTCCCGGCGAAGGCGTGCGGCGAATCGCGGCCACGCGGCACGCGAGTCGCTCGAGCTCGCCGAGGCTCCCGCGCGGCTTCGTCTTCGAGTCGAACGCCTCCTGCGCCGCCTCGCCCGCAGCCCGGTCGGCGGGCCGGATGCGGCCGATGACGGCGTCGAGTGCCGCCTGGCTCACGTCAGCTCGAGCGTGCGTCCGGCGACCATCAGATAGGCCTGCTCCGCCTCGGCCGCAAAGACGGCGTTGACCCTCCCGAGCAGGTCGCGGTAGGTGCGGCCGAGCTGGGTCTGGGGAACGAGGCCGAGCCCAACCTCGTTGGTGACGACGACCGTCGGCTGCTCGCGGGCCGCGGCGATCGTCGCCACCGCGGCGGCCGCCCGCTCGACGTCCTCGTCGCTCCAGCCCGCCTCGAGCGCGTTGGCGACCCAGAGCGTGAGGCAGTCCAGGATCACGAACGCGCGGGACGGAATGCTGTCGAAGGCCCGGACGAGCTCGAGCGGCGCCTCGACCGTCCTCCACGACGCCGGCCGCTCGAGCTGGTGCCGCGCGATCCGGTCCGCCATCTCCGGGTCGCGTCCCTCGCCCGTGGCGACGAAGACGACCTGGCCCTCCCATTCCAACGCGAGCCGCAGCGCGCGTGCCGACTTCCCACTGCGGGCGCCGCCGACGAGCAGCGTGATGCCCATCAGGCGACCGACTCTTCGGAGGCGACCCGAGGGCGCAGGGGCACGACCGCGATGCCGGTCTCCTCGTCCACGATCACGCGCACGTCGGCGCCGTAGTGCCGCGCGACGAGCTGCTCGGTGAGCACCTCCCTCGGAGGTCCGCTCGCAACCTCCCGGCCGCCGTCCATCAGCACGAGGCGGTCGGCGTACTGGCCCGCGTGCGTCAGGTCGTGCATCGCGCTGAGGACGGTAAGCCCTCGGTCGGCGCGAAGGGAAGCCACCAGCTCGAGCACCTGCTGCTGTGCCCCTACGTCGAGCGCGCTCGTCGGCTCGTCGAGGAGCAGGAGCCGCGCATCCTGTGCGACGGCCCGGGCGAGAACGGCCCGCTGCCGCTCGCCGCCGCTCAGCGAACCGAGACGGCGGTCGACGAGGTGGGCGGCGTCCAGCCGCGCGAGAGCGGAGCGCGCGGCGGTCACGTCGCGGACGCCCGGACTGCCCGAGTAGCCTAGGTGCGGCGTGCGGCCGAGCACGACGTACTCGAGCACGCTCGTGTCTGGCGGGATCACGGGGATCTGCGGCACGACCGCCACCCGCCGAGACAGCTCGCGCCGTTTGAGCGCCGACGCCTCGTCGCCGACGATCCGGATCGAGCCCGAATAGGGAATGAGGCCGGCGACGGCGCGGAGCACCGTGGTCTTGCCCGCGCCGTTGGGGCCGATGAGCCCGAGCCATTCGCCCTCGGCGAGGTCGAAGCCGACGCCCTTCACGACCTCGGCGCCGTCCAGCGAGACACGAATGCTCTCGACGCGGAGCATCACGGCCCCACCGTTCGGGTCGTGCGGAGGACGACCGCGAAGAACGGCGCACCGAGGAAAGCGGTGACCACGCCGATCGGAAGCTGGGCCGGTGCGATCACCGTTCTCGCAACGAGGTCGACGAGCACGAGAAAGCCGGCTCCGAAGGCGAGCGAGAGCGGCAGGACGATGCGGTAGCTCGTCCCCGCCATCAGCCTGATCGCGTGCGGGACGATGATCCCGACGAAGGCGATCAGCCCGCTGAACGCGACGGCCGCGGCCGTCCCCAGCGTCGCGGCGACGACGATCAGGAGCCGGACCCGGGCAACGGGCACGCCGAGGCTGGCCGCCTCGTCGTCGCCCACCGCGAGAACGTCGAGCAGCCGCCGGTGCCAGAGCAGCAGAATCGCGCTCACGATGACGTACGGCAGGATGATCAGCACGTCCGTCCAGCCGGCGGTCTCGAGCTGGCCGAGAATCCAGCTGTAGACCTCCTGGACGGTCTCCACGCGGCGCTGCTGCACGTAGGTCTGGAGCGCGGTCAGGAAGGACGCGACGGTGACGCCCGCCAGGATGAGCGTGGCGGTCTGCCGTCCCCCCACGGAGCGGCCCAGGCCGTAGGCGACACCGACGGCGAGCATCGCTCCCACGAAGGCTGCCACGGGGCGAAGATCGGGCCCGACATCGCCGGCGAGGTCGTAGGCGATGACGATCGTCGCCCCGAGGCCGGCGCCGGCCGCCGCCCCGAGGAGGTACGGGTCGGCGAGCGGGTTCCGGAAGACGCCCTGGTACGAGGCCCCGGCCATGGCGAGCATCGCGCCGACGAGCAGGCCCAGCACGACGCGGGGCGCGCGGAGCTCCCAGAGAATCGCGTCCTGGGTCTCCGTGAAGGACGACTCGACGCCGAGGAACGGCACGTGGCTCAGCACCTCGCGCGCCACGGCGCCGATGCCGAGGTCGACCGGCCCGAATGCCAGCCCGAGCAGGGTCGCGAAAAGAACGAAGGCACCGGCGGCCAGCGTCCAGGCGAGCGAGACGCCCCGCAGCGCCCTCTCGGGCCGGCCGGAAAGACGGGCTCGCAGGCCGCCGGCGCCCATCACTAGCGCTGCCCGACTCCCGCGAGGGACTCCGCGATCAGCTCGACGAAGTCGACCGTGCGCGGGCCCCAGCGCGACGCGATGTCGTCGTCTGCCTCGACGATGTTGCCGTTCGCGACCGCCTCGATCTGCGCCCACCCCGGACGCTTCGAGACAGTTTCGGCGGTCTGGTCGCAGCACTTCGTGTCCGCGAGGACGATGAGGGCGGGGCTCTCGGAGACGATGTACTCGCCCGTCAGCTGCGGATAGCCGCCCGCATCAGCTGCCCCGGCCGCAGCGTCGGCGATGTTCACGAGCCCGAAGAGCTCGTAGATGCTCCCGATGAACGTCTCCGAGGTGGCCGAGAAGAAGTCCGGGCCGAGCTCGTGGTAGACGGTCGCGCCCGCGGCGCCCGGAACGGAGGCGGCGAGCTGCTCGATCTCGACCTGCATGGCCGTGGCCACGTCCTCGGCGCCCTCGACGTTCCCCGTCGCGACCCCGAGCGTCCCGATCTGCTCGTAGGCGGCACTCAGGGTGGGAGCAGCGTCCTGCAGAAGGACCGGAATGTCGAGCTTCTCGAGGCCGTCCACGAGCCCGCCCGGATCGTAGGCGGCAATGACGAGGTCGGGCTCGTACCCGGCAATGGCTTCGACGTTGGGCTCGAAGCCCGAGAGGTCGGTGACCGGCGCCTCGGCCGGGTAGTTCGACTGGTCGTCGACGGCGAGCACCTGCTCTCCGGCGCCGATGGCGAAGAGCGACTCGGTGGCGGTGGCGGAGAGCGAGACGATGGCCTCGGGCTTCTCCTCGATCGTCACCGTGCCGTTGTCGGCTTCGACCCTGACCGGGAACTTCTCCAGCTCCGGAAGCGTCTCGACGACGGCCGAAGACGTCGGCTGCTGAGGGGCCGAGCTCTCCGAATCCCCGCCGCACCCGGCGAGGACGAGGGCAAGGACAGCCAGAAGGGCTGCGAGAGGTCGGTGGAACACGTTTCTCCTTCCGCGAGGACAACGGATCTGGGGCGAGAGGCAGGTCTTCTGACTCGGGGCTCCCTCGTCCGCCGCCTTCCCGGCCGTCGGCCAGTGGCGTGTGGCGGAGGAGCGTCTCCCCTCACAGCGGCGGGACCGTGCCGGACTTGCACCGGCTTCCCTTGACCGCTCGCCTTTCTGTGGCGGGAGCATACTCCCACGGCGGGCACAGCGGGCATCTGGCTAGGCTGGCGCGCGTGACTGCGGCGCGGGTCAACCTCTGGCTTCCGGTCGTCCTCTGGGCCGGGGTGATCTTCGCGCTCTCGGCGATCCCGAGCCTGGGGACGGGGCTCGGCAGCTGGGACCTCGTCCTGCGCAAGCTCGCTCACCTGGGCGAGTACGCGGTACTGGGCGCGCTGCTCCAGCGGGCCGTCGGGCGCGAGCCGCTTGCGATCCTTCTGGGCTCGGCCTACGCCGTCACCGACGAGTTCCACCAGACCTTCGTGACGGGGCGCCAGGGTGCGCCGCTCGACTGGCTCGTGGACACGGTCGGCGTCACCGCCGGGGTTCTCCTCTTCGCGCGCTGGACGTCTTCGCGGCCGTGAGAGCGGTCGCCGTCGACCTCGACGCCCTCGGCGACACGCGGCCGCTCTGGCGGGACTTCCTGGCCGACTGCGCCCGCCGCTTCGCGTCGATCGCCCCGTTGGACCCGGACGCCCTGCCGGACGACCGGGGCGAGGCCGCCGTGGAGCTCGACCGCTGGGCCGAGGCGGGAATCGGCGACTGGCGCGCAGCGCTCGAGCGCTTCGCCGAGGACCGCGCGCCCGTCTACCTCCGCCCCAGCGCCGAGGCGAGCGCAGCGCTGCGCTCGCTCGGGCGTTCAGGCGCCAGGATCGGCGTCTTCACGGACGCTCCGGAGCCGCTCGCCCGCGTCGCCCTCGCCCAGCTGGGCGCGGCGAGGCACGTCGAAGCGGTCGAGGCCGGGGCAGGCGCGCGCGAGCGGCTTCTTGCGCACTTCGGAGGCGAGGCAGCCGTGGCGGTGACCTTGGCCGACCTGGCTAAGATCAGCGGCAATGCAGCCTGAGCGCAGCCACCTCGACGACCGCCAGCTGGACGCGATCCTGGCGCGCCTCGACCGCCTCTGCGACGAGGTTCACGCCCTCAACAAGCGACTGGATTCGGGCGACCAGCTCCAGCGCATCGCGCACGAGCTCTCGAGCCTGAACGAGTCGCTCCAGGCGCTCGCCTACGCGGCGCTCGGCTCGCAGGGCCCGCAGGTCCGCCGCCGCCGCAGCGCGTAGGCCGCGGCGGCGACGGTTCGGCGTCTTACTTCCAGTAGGCGAAGTCCAGCCAGTTACTCGTGAAGGTGGCGCCGGGGACGACGCTGTTGCACCACTGCTCCCCGCTCCCCGGCGGGCGGCAGGCGTCGATCGCGGGCGCGTCCGGGCTCGCATATGCGTGCTGGATCGGCGCTTCGCCATGCGAGCCGGCGATCGCATCCTGCGCCTGCCAGGAACTCAGCCTCAGGCAGGGCAACGATCGACTGGAGAGGATCGCGTTGTTCGTCGGCTGCCACGACACGAAAAGCCGAGTCGTCCCGCGGGCCCGAACTTCGGGTGCGCGTCGGCGTAGTAACGCATCGCGTAGACCTGCTCCGAGACGAAATGCAGCATGTCCTCGAGAGGGAACAGTCGTCCAGCCGTGCCCGATCCGCGAAGTTCTCTGATCGGCCCCTACGGCTGCCCAAGTCGCGTTCCCGAGCGTCATGTACGTCTCGCGGAGGAACTCCTTCGCCACGGAGGCCTCCTTGGGCGCGTCCGCCGCGAGGTCCGCCATATGGAAGAGGTACTGCTCCATCTGGCGCCGACGCTTCGTGCGGGTCGAGTCGGGCACGCCGTGCTTGCGCGCGTCGGGATAGGCCTCCTTGATCATCCAGCGGACGCGGCCGTCCATGTCGGCCCAGAACGGCGAGTCGAGGAGAAAGTCCTTCAGCTCCTCCTTGTAGAGCGCGTACGTCAGCGTCCGGCATGTCCTGGTGGGTGTAGTTGATGCCGATCTCGACGGCGCCGGGCGCGGGCGGCATGCCGACGTCGCCCTCGTAGAGCCCGCGGACGAGCTCCCGCATGTCCGCGCGCGAGTAGATACGGCTCGAGCGAGCTCGCCGGCGGCGAGTCACGGACGGTGCTGCGGTTGAACTCATTCAAGAGCCAGGTCTCGCCGCCTTCGTAACGTCGAGGCCGGCCTCCACCATCTTTCGTCTGAACTCGACACCCGCCTCGTACCAGCGTGCGGCGCGGAACAACGTCCGCGTTCACCCAGGCATACCACGCGGTCCCAGGTCCGGCCTGCCCAGGGCCTCCGAGCGTCATCTCCGCCATCGGATGGAACGTGCGGCCCCATGGTCGCGGATCTGAGTCGAAGATGCCGCGGCCGCGCGGAGGTCGGGTCCCGATCTGCAGCCGTCGGCGGAATCGGAAATCCAGTACTCAGCGCACGGCGACAGGTTGTTCTCGAACGCCATCCGCGACCCGCCCCCAGTTGATCGCCGTCCAGACGACGACCTCGACGCGCTCCTCCTCCGTGCAGTCCGCGGCCCGGGCGGTAGCCGGCGTCGCGAGGACGATCGCGAGCGCCCCCAGAACGATCGCGAGCTTGTGCATGCGTGCCTCCTTGTCGGGAGCAACGCCGCAGTGGGCGAGGATCTCGCCTGCTCGGTCTAATGTCAAGTGTCACAAGCGGGCTGTTGCCCGCTGGCGACTAGCCGTGGATGGAGGCGATGATCGGGATGATGAGGATGGCGACGATGTTGGCGATCTTGATCATCGGGTTGATCGCCGGGCCGGCGGTGTCCTTGTAGGGATCGCCGACGGTGTCGCCCGTGACGGCCGCGGCGTGGGCCTCCGAGCCCTTGCCGCCGTACGCGCCGTCCTCGATGAGCTTCTTCGCGTTGTCCCAGGCGCCGCCGCCCGAGGTCATGGCGATGGCGAGGAAGATGCCGGTCACGATCGTGCCGATCAGGAGCCCGCCGAGCGCCTCCGGGCTGATGATCCCGACGATGATCGGGATCGCCACGGGAATGAGCGCCGGCAGGAGCATCTTCTTGATGGCCGAGTTCGTGACGATGTCGACGGCGCGGCTGTAGTCGGGGCGCCCGGTGCCCTCGAGGATCCCTGGGATCTCGCGGAACTGACGGCGCACCTCGTCCACGACCAGGCCTCCGACGCGCCCCACCGCCTGCATGGCGAGGGAGGCGAAGAGGAACGGCATCAGCCCGCCGATGAAGAGGCCCGCGATCACCCACGGGTCGTTGAGCGCAAAGACGCTCGCGACGTCCTCCTCGGTGAGCCCTCTCGCGTACTCGTCGAAGAGGATCAGCGCCGCGAGGCCTGCCGAGCCGATCGCGTACCCCTTCGTGACCGCCTTGGTGGTGTTACCGACCGCGTCGAGCGGATCGGTGATGCCGCGCACGGACTCATCGAGGTCGGCCATCTCGGCGATGCCGCCCGCGTTGTCCGTCACCGGCCCGTACGCGTCGAGCGCGACGATGAGGCCGGTCATGGAGAGCTGCGCCATGACGGCGACGCCGATGCCGTAGAGGCTGCCGGTGACCTCGTAGGCGGCGACGATCCCGACAGCGATGACGATCACGGGCAGCGCGGTCGCCTGCATCCCGACGGCGAGGCCCTCGATGATGTTCGTCGCGTGGCCGGTCTGCGACGACCTCGCAATCGACTTCACCGGCCCCCAGCGCGTGCCCGTGTAGTACTCGGTGATGGCCACGAGCGCGAAGGTGATGATCAGGCCGATGAGCGCCGAGACGTAGAGCTCTCCGAAGTTGAAGCGGCCCGAGTCGAAGGCCAGCGTGACGGGGATGAAGCCGATCGCCGACAGGACTGTGGCAACCGCGACCGCCTTGTAGAGGGCGTTCATGATCGACCCACCGCGGCCGACGCGTGCGAACCAGATGCCGATCACCGAAGCGATGATCGAGATCCCGCCGAGGGCGAGCGGGTACAGCGGCAGGCCGCCGGCGGGGAACGCGGTGCCGAGCAGCATGACTGCGACCGCCGTGACCGCGTAGGTCTCGAACAGGTCGGCGGCCATTCCCGCGCAGTCGCCGACGTTGTCACCGACGTTGTCTGCGATCACCGCCGGGTTGCGCGGATCGTCTTCGGGGATGCCGGCCTCGATCTTCCCGACGAGGTCGGCACCGACGTCGGCCGCCTTCGTGTAGATCCCGCCGCCGAGTCGCGCGAACACGGAGATCAGCGAGCCGCCGAAGGCGAGCCCGATGAGGTCGTCGATCGCGTCGTCCTGCGCGACGTCGAACCAGCTCGTGAGCACGCCGTAGTAACCCGCGACGCCGAACAGGCCGAGCCCGACGACGAGCAGGCCCGTGACCGAGCCCGCGCGGAAGGCCACGTTCAGCGCCGGCGTCAGGCCCTGTTTGGCCGCTTCCGCCGTGCGGACGTTCGCGCGCACGGCGACGTTCATGCCGATGAACCCGGCGGCGGCCGAGAAGACGGCGCCGATGAGGAACCCGATCGCGGTGCCCCACCCGAGCTCGTTGTAGAAGCCGATGATGAGGAACGGGACGATCGCCACGATCCCGATCGTCGTGTACTGGCGCTTCAGATACGCGGCGGCGCCCTCCTGCACGGCGCGCGCGATCTCGCGCATGCGGTCCGTGCCTGCGGGCTGCTTGAGGATCCACCAGGTGAGGTAGAGCCCGACGCCGATCCCGAAAAGCGCGCACAGGAGCGCGAACAGGACGGTGTGGTTCTGGAAGAAGTCGGTCACGGGCTTGCAGGCATCACTCAGCGGGCCGGGCAGGCGTTGCTCGTCTCCCCAGCCCCGCGCACAGCCGGCGGATTTTTATCACACGTAACGGCTCCGTCGCACGGGAGCCGCCGGCCGCTCCGGGAATTCTAGAAGCGGGCGCCCTCCAGGGCGGTCGCGCAGAGGTGGTCGGCGGGCTGCGCCGGAATCCGCGGGATGACGGCGAACAGCAGCTCGCGCAGGCGCGCGTTGTTCTCGTTGAACACGGTCACGACCTGCTCGTGTGAGACGGGCACGGTGCCCTCCACGCCGACGTCGTGGTCGGTGACCATGGAGATGTTCGCGTAGCAGAGCTCCAGTTCACGAGCCAAATAGCCCTCCGGGAAGGCCGTCATGTTGATCGTGTCGAAGCCGGCCGCCTGGAACCACTTCGACTCGGCGCGGGTGGAGAAGCGCGGGCCCTGGATGACCACGACCGTGCCGCCGTCGCGCACCTTGATCCCGAGCTCCTCGGCCTTGTCGACCAACAGGCGGCGCAGGTCCGGGCAGTAGGGATCGGCCGCCGACACGTGCGTCGTCTCCGGCCCGTCGTAGAACGTGTCCTTGCGGCCGCTCGTGCGATCGACGAACTGGTCGCAGACGACGAACTCGCCCAGCTCGAGCTCGGCCTTGAGGGCGCCCGAGGCGTTCGGCCCGATGACGCGCCTGACGCCGAGCTCCCTCATCGCCCAGACGTTGGCCCGGTAGGGAATCGCATGCGGCGGCAGCTCGTGGTTGCGACCGTGGCGCGGCAGGAAGGCGACGCGCTTGCCGCCGACCTCGCCGATCGTGAACGGCGCGGACGGCTTGCCGTACGGGGTCTCGACCTCGACCTCCTCGACGTCCTCGAGGAAGGAGTAGAAGCCGGAGCCTCCGAAAACGCCGATCTCAGCTTCCATCGGACTCCTTTGCCGCCTTGGCGTAGGCGAGCTGAAGGTTGGCGATCTGCTCCTCGAAGCCGCTGACGACGTCCTCGGGAAGGAAGCCCCCGAGCACGGGAAGAAGCGCTCGCATCGTCTCGATGGCCAGGCGGCTCTGGTCGAGGTCGCGCTCGGCGAGGGAGTCCTCGGTCAGCCCGAGGCGGCGGTAGCCGATCGTCGAGACGTGGACGAGGGTGTTCACGAGCACGTCCTCGACGCGGAGCTTCCGCAGCTCCTCGGCGAGCTCGCGGGCGAGCTCGTCCTGCGCCAGCTCGTCGTCGTGCTCAGACACGCACGGGCTCCAGGATCTCCTGCGCGTAGATCTCCTCGAGCGTCTCCCCCGCCTCGTGGCGGGAGATCTGCCGCTCGGCCGCGCTGATGGAGGGAACGGTGAGGAACGAGGTCAGGCCCAGCTCGTCGGCGACCGGCAGCGTCCACTCGATCAGCCGCTCGATCTCTGCCCGGGCGGGGCGCACCTCGCCGGTGTCGAGGTCGATGAAGTGCCCGGAGAGACCGTGGCGGATCGCCCGCCAGAGGTTCTCTTCGAGCAGGCGGTGCGGATGGTCCGGGAGCGGCTCGCCCTCGTCGATCGCACGTGCGATGCGCGCGATCAGCGCGAACATCAGCGCCGCCAGGCTCTGGGCCTCGGCCAGGTCGGGCTGGCCGTCGGCAATCCGGATCTCCACCGTGGGGAACGCCAGGTGCGGGCGGACGCTCCACCAGAGCTGCGTGTGCTCGGTGATGGAGCCCGTCTCGTAGAGGAAGCGGACATAGCGCTCGTAGGTGTCCCAGTCGCCGAAGGAGTCGGGGATCCCGCAGCGCGGGAACATGCGCGTGAAGATCTGCGTCCGGGCCGAATGAAGGTAGGTGAAGGCGCCCTCCACGAACGGCGAGCTCCCCGAGTAGGCGAGCAGGTGCGGCAGGAACGTGCGCAGCCCGTCGGTCACCGCGATCGCCCGGTCGGCGCCCTTGATCCCGACGTGGACGTGCAGGCCGAAGCTGTTGTTGCGCCAGACGACGTAGCGCAGGATCTCGTCGTTGCGGCGGTAGTGCGGCGTGTCGATGATCCGCTGCTCCTGCCACGGGCTCCAGGGGTGCGTGCCCGTGGCCCCGAGGACGACCTCGAAGCGCGCCGCGAGCTCGAGCAGCTGGCGGCGCCTCTCGGCCATGGCGGCCACAGCCTCGGCGAACGTCTCGCAGCGGCCCGTGCGCACCTCGATCTCGGAGGCGATCAGCTCGCCGACGAGGTGAGGCTCGAGCGGGGTGCCGACGGCACCCGCCTGAAGCTCCTCGAAGCGGTTCGCGAGGCCGAGCGTCTGGGGGTCGAGGATCGCGAACTCCTCCTCCACGGCGACCGTGAAGTCCCGGCCGGACTCGAACCCTTCCCGCGCGCTTCTGATCTGCTCGTCGGGCGTCAGTTTCTGGGCTTCACCCACGGGCCGAAAGTATCAGAGTGGCTATGCGTTCCCAGCTCCAGTGCGACTCTGCGGCGCGGCGCGCTGCGGCCCCGAGAAGCCGCCGTTCCTCGTCGGGCAGAGCCAGGATTGCCGTGAGCTTCGAGGCGAGCTCGTCCACGTCGCCGTTGGCGAACGAGGCGAGCGCGCGATGCTCGGCGGGGTACTCGGCCTCGAGCCCCTCGGCGATCTCGGCGAGGCCCGAATGTCGCGCGACGAGCGGCGGCGAGCCGCAGGCCGCCGCCTCCGCCGCCACCATCCCGAAGGCCTCCGGGAACGTCGACGGCGTCACGCTGACATCGGCGAGCGCCCACAGGTGAGCCAGATGGCGGTGCTCCAGCGGCCCGGTGAAGAGGACCGGGCGGCCCGCTGCCGCCTCTTCGAGCGCAGCGCGCTCGGGCCCGAAGCCGACGACGACGGCGCGCGCCTCCACGCGTTCGAGGGCCTCGAGGAGCAGGCCGACGCCCTTCTCCTGGCTGAGCTTGCCGACGTAGACCACGGTCGGCCCGTCGCCGCCGAGGAACGCCTCCAGCCGCTCCGCGTTGCCCGGATCGGGATAGCGCTCGCCGACACGCGGCGGGTCGAGGCGGGCCTCCTCGAGCAGACGCGCCAGCGCCTGCGCCCGCGGCTCCGGCCGGAGCGCGTCGACGTCGACGCCCGGCGGGACGATGCGGACCCGATCCAGGTAGGCGCCGGGGCCCACGACCTCCTCGAGCACGCGATGGATGTGCTCCGAGCCGGCGAGGACGTCGTCCGCCCCGGCCAGGCTCTCCCGCGCCCAGGCCGCGAGCTCCTCGTTGCCGCGTATGGCGAACTCGAGCTCGGACCCGTGCGCCTTGACCGTGAACGGCGCCCCTGTCGCGACGCCGACCGGCGCCCCCAGCAGCACGTGGTTGACGAACAGGAGGTCGGCCGGCAGGTGCTCGCGGACGGCCGCCGCGTTCCGCTCCACCCACTCCCCACGCTCGGCAACCGTGAGCTCGGGCAGGAGGCGGGCCTCGGCGTCCTCGTAGCGGTCGAGCACGAAGACCGGCAGCATGTCGCCCGCGTCGGGCCGGACGAAGGTCGCGCCGCCGAGGTCGAAACGCTCGGGATGCGGCTCCTGCGCGAAGACGACCACCTCGTGACCGAGGCGGGTCCAGGCGCGTGCGAGCGAGCTCGTGTAGACGTTCGAGCCGGTCCCGCCGAGAAGGTAGCCGTGCCAGATGAGAACCTTCACCGCGATGGATCCTGACGAAGAACTCGTACGACGCGCGCAACGAGGCGACCGTTTCGCCTTCGAACGGCTCGTGGAGCAGCACGAGCAGCGCCTGTACACGCTCGCCGCACGCGTCCTGGGCTCGCGCGAGGACGCGGCCGACGCGGTGCAAGAAGCGCTCGTGCGCGCGTGGCTCGCGCTGCCGAAGTTCCGCGGCGACGCGCGGTTCTCGACCTGGCTCTACCGAATCGTCGTCAACGCCGCCCACGACATGCGGCCCAAGCGTCGCGAGTCCCCCGCCGACGAGCTTCCCGAGGCCGCCGACCCGCGCGACCGCTTCGCCGAGCAGGAGCTTTCCGGCGAGCTGCAGCGCGCGCTGGACGCGCTCGACGAGAACTACCGGATCGCAGTCGTTCTCTACGACGTGCTGGGCTGCTCGTATGCGGAGATCGCGGAAATGACCGGGGTCGCCGAGGGTACGGTGAAGTCACGCATCTTCCGCGGGCGCAGCGAGCTCGCCGAGCGCCTGGGAACCGCAGTGCAGGAAACGGAGTCGAACCAGTGATGGCCGAGAAGCACCCGGACGAATTCGCGCTGCTCTCCTACGTCGAGGAGGAGCTGCCGACCGACGCGCGGCAGGACGTTGCCGAGCACCTCGTCGCGTGCCGGTCGTGCGCCGAGCACGTGCGGCGGCTCGAAACCGGCCGCACCGCGTTGCAAGCGGCTCCTCCGCTCGAGCTCTCGGACGAGCGCAGGGCGCAGATGCTGGCCTCGCTCCCCGATCGGCACCCGCGCCGCACCCTCTCCGACTACGTGCGCCGCGGCCTCCTCATCGCCGCGCCGGTCGCGGTCGCGGCCGGGCTCGCCGCCGTGGTCGTCACGACCGACCCGCAATTCGGCGGCGGGGGCGACGACGAGTCCGCGGGAGAGGCAGCCGACGCGGGAGGGGACGCCGCCCAGGCCGAGGAAGGCGGCGTGGAGATGATGTCGACCGGCGCCGCCGACGCGACCGCTCCCCTGGGCACGCTCGTTCGCAAGGTCGCCGGGCCGGCGAGCGCGGTCGTGAACGCGCTGGCAGCCGAAGGCATCGACGCGGAGGTCAACGAGGACGGCTCGGTCACGGCGCAGGGAACGGCGGCCGACGTCCGCGCGGCGCTCGAGGGACGCCCCTCGGGGATCGTCGACGTCTACGTCAGGTAGAAGTAGAGCGCGTAGAGGAGCTCGACGGCCGGGCTCGTCGTGTGCACCGTGACGTCCGGAGGGACGTCCAGGAGCGCCTCGGTGTAGTTGAAGATGATCTTGACCCCGGCCTCGACGACCTCGTCCGCGACGTGCTGGGCCGCGTCGGGCGGGACGGCGAGCACGGCGACGATGATGTTCTTCTCGCGGATGATGTCCCGGAGGTCCGAGTAGGCCGAGATCGTGGTGTTCCCGATCGGCTCGCCGACCTTCGACGCGTCGGAGTCGAACGCACCCGCGATGTTGAAGCCGTGATCGGCGAAGATCGTCGAGCTTGCGATCGCCTGGCCGAGCCGGCCGCCGCCGAAGAGCGCGATGTTGTGCTGGCCCTGGGTCCGCAAGATCTTGCGGATCTCGGCTATCAGGCTTTCGATGTTGTAGCCGACGCCCCGCTTGCCGAACTTGCCGAATGCGGAGAGGTCGCGGCGAATCTGGGTCGCATTGATGTTCGTGTACTCGCTGATCTCCTGCGAGGAGATGCGGTCCTTGCCCATCTTGCGGGCCTGGATGAGCACTCGGAGGTACTGGGACAGGCGCGCCGCGACGCCCACGGTCAGCCGCTCGCCGGTCCTCGCGCCCCCCTCGCTGGCGATCCTCAAGGCCATTCGCAGGACAGGATAACGACGCGCTTCGAGCGGGGATGCAGTACCCGTCGGGCGTTCAGCCGCCGAGGCGTCGGCGCAGGCCGTCCGGGTGGACGAAGTAGGTGAACGCCTCCTCCCCGTCGACCTCGACCACCGGGATGCGCTCCCGGTACGAGCGCTCGAGCTCTGGATCGCCCGTGATGTCGATCTCCTCGAGCTCGAACCCGATGTCGGCGCGCACGGCGGCGATCACGCGCGCGGCGCTCTCGCAGAGGTGGCAACCCTCGGCGCGGTAGAGGGTCACCCGGCGCCCGGAGGGCGTCACCGGGTGATGGTGAAGACGGCCTCGGCGGTCGACGGCTGGGCGCCGTCGTCGCCGTCGACCGGGTGCGCGCGCAGACGGAGAACGTAGGAGCCGGCGGGCAGCAGCCGTCCGCTGGGCCCACGGCCGGTGAGGCCGAAGGCGTACTTCCCGGGGAGCACGTCGCGCAGGCGCGCGAGCACGCCGAGCTTCTGGCCGTCGGCCGTCCAGAGCTCGAGCTCGAGCACACCGACGGGCTCGATCATCTCCCCGTCGGCAGCGCGATCGACGCGGCCGGCGCGGAAAGCGAGGACGACCGGGGCCCTGTTGGAGGGTGCAAAGGTGTGGTGCGAGAGCTGCACGTCCCCGACCAACGGTGCCCGCCGTGCTTCGCGGCGCGCAACCGCCCAGGGAACGCGGACGGGCTGGGCGCCGTCGGCGGAGACGACGAGCACGCCTCCCGCGCCTGCAGGCGTCTCTTCTCCTGCCGAGACGCCGATCGCGACCTCGGCCGAGTCGCCGGGCTTCAGCTCGAGCTTCGCGGGCTGGGCCGAGAACGAGAGCTGGGGGCCGGCCGGGTCGTCCGGGAGCAAACCGAGCCCGACGGTCAGCGGCCGGCTGGAGACGTTGCGCACGGTGAGGGTGCGCGCTGCGCTCCACTTCGCGCCGTCGGCTCGTCCGAAGGCGAGCGTCGCGGGCTCGACGGCGAGCTCGGCGGTGACGGCGTGGATGGGGTCGACGAGGCCTCCGCCCTGGGAGGTGACGGCGAGCGGGGCGTCGCCGCGCCTCAGGCGGCCGCCGCTGCCGACGAGCGCGCTCTTCAGCTCGAGTGCTCCGAGCCCCGGCCGCGCCTCCAGGACGAGTGCAGCCGCGCCGGCGGCCACGGCGGCTGCGGCGCTCGACCCGGTGACGGTGGCGTAGCCGTCGGCGCCCGCGTCCGACGTGGCGAGGCCGACGCCGGGAGCGACGAGGTCGGGCTTGACGCGGCCGTCGAAGGCGACGCCGCCCGAGGAGAAGGGTGCGATGTCCATCAGGGATCCGTTCGGCAGCGCCTCTGCGGCCGAGAGCTCGAGCGTGCTTGCCTCGCCCTCGGCGGCCGCTGCAATGGCCTGATTGCCCGCGTCGGCCGGAACGGCCACGACTGGGACTGCGATCCCGTCCTCGAGGTCGAGCGCACCGGCGGGCAGGCTCGTGCCGGTGACGAGCACGACACTCGCGCCGGCGGCGGCGGCGTTGCGAACGCGACGCTCGATGCTGCCGCCCTCCGGGCTCACCACGGCGGCCTTTCCGGCCACCAGGCTGACCCCGTCGGTACCGAAGAAGTCGCCGAGCTCGTCACCGCTGGCCGTGGTCGCCTCGTCCCGGTTCGCATCGGAGAGGGTCGGCCCGACGGAAGGAGCAAGCTCGTACCGGACAGAGGAGTCGAGCCCGACTACGCCGAGGACGCGAACCGTCTCGTCCAGGACCGTGTCGGAGCCGGCTTCGAGCTTTGCATCGACCTGAAGCACCTCGCGGCGGGCGTCGAGCGTTCCGACGGCGAGCGCCTCGGACGCCGCGGCGGGCGCTGCCACGCTGCCGAACCCCGGTCCCGGGCGGCCGTCGTTCCCGACGGGAGCGACGACGAGCGTCCCGAGCCGTGCGGCGCCCGCAACGGCGCGGGCTTCAGGGCTGTCCGCGAAGGCTGCGTACGGCTGAACTCCGCCCACGAGCGCGACCGCGGCGCCGTCCTCGACGTCGCCGTCGCCGTCGGGGTCGACGGCTCGCTCGAGGCCGGCAAGCAGGTGATCGCCGCGTCCCAGCACGGCCCAGTTTCCGTCCACGGTCTCCCGCCAGCCCATGATGCGGATCGGGAGCAGGCGTGCGCCCGACGCAACGCCTTGCAGGCCGCCCGGGCCCTCGCGCCCGACGACGATGCCGGCCATGCGCGTCCCGTGGGCCTCGACGATCCCGGGATCACCCGGCTTGGCCGACGGCTCGACCTTGCGGTCGCCGTCCACGACGTCGAAGCCGCGCATCACCCGGCCGCGAAGGAAGGGGTGCAGGCGGTCGACGCCCGTGTCGAGCAGCGCGACCGTGACGCCGTTCCCGGTGAAGCCGGGCAGCGTGATCTGAGAGCCGCGTCCGTTCGCGGGCTGGAGGTTGCGGCCGACGAGCGCTTCGGCGCTCGGCGACGCCGGATAGACCGTGCGTACGGGGTAGACGCCTGCGACGCCGTGGGCGCGTTCGAGCTCGGCCAGGGCGCGCGCCGTGACGAGCGCGGAAAAGCCGTTGAACGTCCGCGTAAAGACCTGGTCGCGGCGGATGCTGACCTCGCGCTCGCGGAGGCCGGCGAGCAGGAGCTGCTGGGCTCCCTCGGCATCGGCCGTCCACCGGCGCTGCTCCTCCGGCGTCGGGGTGGTCTCGACAGCGGCGAGACGGTCGGCGAGCGACGGGTCCGAGAGCACGACGAGCACGCGCTGGCGCTGCTCGGCGGCCGCCTGCGGACGGTCGCTGAAAACGCCGTGCCAGGCCCTCGCGGCGGTACGCGCCACCGAGTCCCCGGCGCCCTGGACCGTGCCCGCCAGCCCAAGGCCGATCGCGAGCAGGGCGAGCGCGACAAGCGCCGCGGACCGCGCCGCGTCAGGCCGCCGAGGCATTCGCATCCAATGCAAGATACTCGGGAAACGGGATGGCCCGCGTGTAACGCGCCGCCGAGGCGATCATTGCAGCGTTATCGGTACAGAGCGGGAGCGGCGCGAGGGCCGCTTGGGGAAGCGACGCACGGAGCTCCGAGTTGGCCGCGACGCCGCCCACGACGGCGATCCGCTCGGCGCCGAGGGCCTCCGCTGCAACCTCGGTGCGCTCGACGAGGGCGGTCACGATCGCACGCTGGTACGAGGCCGCGAGATCCGCCCGGCGGCGTTCGAGCTCCTCGGCGGGCAGGTCACGGACGGCGTAGAGGAGCGCGGTCTTCACGCCCGAGAACGAGAAATCGTGGCCGGGGACGCGGGCGACAGGGAAGGCGTAGGCACCGGGATCGCCGGTCGCCGCTGCCTGATCGAGCGCGGCGCCGCCCGGGTACCCCAGGCCAAGCAGGCGCGCACCCTTGTCGAACGCCTCCCCGGCGGCGTCGTCGAGGGTCGTCCCCACGACCCGGTGTCCCGAACGGTCCTGCACGTCCAGGAGCATCGTATGGCCACCGCTCGCGAGCAGGCAGAGGAAAGGCGTCTCCGGCGCGTCCGGAGCCAGGTAGAGCGACGCGACGTGGCCGTGCAGGTGGTCGACCGGGACGAGCGGGAGCCGGCGCGACCAGGCGAGCGCCTTGGCAGCCGAGATCCCCACGAGCAGCGCGCCGATGAGCCCCGGCCCGCGCGTGACGGCGACGGTCTCGACCTCGGGGAGCTCGGCCTCGGCCTCCTCGAGCGCCTCGGCGAGGACCGGGCCGACCAGCTCGAGGTGGCGTCGCGACGCGACTTCGGGCACGACGCCGCCGTAGCGGGCGTGGAGCTCGGCCTGCGATGCGACGACGTTCGCGAGGATGCGCCCGTCCGCGGTGACGAGCGCGACGGACGTCTCGTCGCAGGAAGTCTCGATCCCCAGAATCATCCGGAGGACCCATCGCGCGCGGCCTGCTCGCGGATCGGGTCCTTCCACATGATCAGGGCATCTTCCCGATTGTCGGTGTAGTACCCCCGCCGCAGGCCGCTCGTCTCGAACCCGTTCCGCTCGTAGAGGGCGATGGCGGCCTTGTTGGAAACGCGGACCTCCAGGGTGTAGCCGCGGTGCAGGTCGCCTCCCGTGAGGTCGAAGAGCGCGTCGAGCAGCCGGTTCGCCACGCCCGCGCGGCGATGCTCGAGGTCGACGGCGAGGTTCATCACGTGCCAGGCGTCGACGTAGCGCGAGACGATCAGGTACCCGGCGAGCGGGCCGTTCTCGTCGAACGCACCCAGGCAGACGGACGACGGCTTCGCGAGCTCGCCCGCGAACATGGAGCGCGACCACGGTGTCGGATACACGCGCTGCTCGATCCGTTCGATCGCGGACAGGTCTCCGAGCGTCAGCCGCCGGATGTCCACCCGCACTCGTTGGGCGTCGATCACCGGTCGAGCGCCCTCTCGGCGTCGGGGACGCGCAGGTAGATCGGCTCCGCCGCCTCGGCGGCGCCGAAATCGCGCGCGAGCGCCGCGTGGTGCCGGGCCCAGGGGACGTGGCGCTCGTCCTCGTCCGGTGGGACGAGCCCGCCGCGGCCCTCGATCTCGGTGCGGAAGCGGACTGCGCCGTCGCCGACGTACGTCCTGCCCTGCTCGGCCTCGAGCCGTTCGGCGGCGAGGCAGCTCGGCTCGCCGGCCACGAGTGTGAAGACCTCCTTGCGCTTCCCGTCGATCACGGGCAGCGCGTTCGGCGCGCCTGCCGCGAGCGCGTCGAGGGTCGAGACGCCGGCGACCGGGACGCCGAGGGAGAAGGACAGCGTGCGGGCGGTGACCAGGCCCATGCGGAGGCCCGTGTAGCTTCCCGGGCCGGTGCCGACCGCGATCCCTCCGACTTCGTTGGCGTCGAGGCCGGCGGCCTCGAGCAGGTCCTCGACGTCCTGGAGCACGCGCACCGCGCGGGAGGCCCGCTCGCCGAGGACCTCGCCCTCGCGCGCGAGGGCGACCGTGGCCACGTCCGTGGCCGTGTCAAACGCGAGGATCAGCACCTGTAGATAGCCTGATTTCCAGGGCTTTTTCGGAGGTTTCGAGAGAGACCAGTCTATGTGCCTCCCCATGGTGCCGCAACCGCACACTGACGCGCGCCGGGGGCAGGACGCCGTCGCCGGCCTCGGGCCACTCCACGAAGACGACGGCGTTCTCGAAGTACGGCTCGAGGTCGCCCCACTCGGCGTCCGCCACGCCCTCGAAGCGGTAGAGGTCGAGGTGGGAGACGTCCGGCTCGCCGGGATACCGATGGCCGATCGTGTAGGTCGGGCTCGTCACCGGCCCTGCGATGCCGAGCGCGCGGGCCGCGCCGCGAACGAAGGTTGTCTTCCCCGTCCCGAGCTCCCCGGAGACCGCAACGACGTCGCCGGGCTCGAGCTCCCGGGCAACCGCGGCGCCGATGCGCTCGGTCTCCTCGGGCGAGGACGACTCGAGCTCGACCATGTGCCTAGCCTAGCTTCGGCCGAGGGCTAGAAAAGCCCGAGCTGCTCGTCGGGAGGCGCTGCTGGGACCGCGAGGGGCGCCGGCGCCACGGGGAACTGGATCACCTGGGCCTGCTGCGCGGGCGCTTCCGCGCCGCCTGCCAGCAGCGCCGGAATGCGGGCGAAGTCCTCTTCGAGCGTCTTCAGCATCGCGGGCGTGTAGAGCGCGGCCGCCGGGTGATAGATCGGGTAGAGCGTGACCGTGCGGCCGCCCACGACCGCCTCCTGCGGCTGGCCGTGCACCCGCGTGATCCCGGTCGGCTTGCCCGAGAGGAGCTTCGTGGCGAAGTTCCCGAGCGTGGCCACGAGCTTCGGCTGGATCAGCTCGAGCTGCCGGAAGAGGTGGCTCTCGCAGGCCTCGATCTCGTCCGGCTGCGGGTCGCGGTTCCCCGGCGGCCGGCACTTGAGGACGTTCGCGATGTAGACGTCGCGCCGCGTGAGGGAGATCCCCTCGAGCAGCCTGTCGAGCAGCTTCCCGGCAGAGCCCACGAACGGGTAGCCCTGCTTGTCCTCGTGGAAGCCGGGCGCCTCGCCGACGAACATCAGGTCGGCGTCCGGGTCGCCGACGCCGAAGACGACCTGGGTGCGGCCCTCCGCCAGACGGCAACGGGTGCAGGCCGAGGTGTCGGCGGCGTACGCCTCGAGGGCTTCCCGGCGACTCAGAGCGTCAGGTTCAGCAGCCACAGCTCCCGCCGCAGCAGCCGCCGCCGGACGCTGGTCCGCCGAAGCTCGGCTGCTCGGCGGTGCCGCCGTGAGTTGCGAACACGGAAAGCTGGCGAGCCACCCTCGTGGCGCCGCAGTCGGGGCACGGCGGATCGGCCGCGCTCACCCCGACGAGCTCCTCGAAGTGGGACTCGCACGTCATGCACACAAACTCGTAGATCGGCATCGCCGAGGCAGTGTAGGCAGGTCCCCGGACGCTCCGCAACCGGAGGCGCGTAGCCTGCGGGAATGGCGCAGGCCGCCCTCCTCTACGACCGGTCCTGCGGATTCTGCAGACGGTGCGTGGAGCGGATCCTCCGCTGGGATCGCCACGGACGGGTCAGGCCGGTGGCACTCCAGGACCCGGAAGCGGCCACCTTGCTCGGCGACATGGAGGAGCCCGCGAGGACGGGCTCGTGGCATCTCGTCACGGCCGACGGGCGCGTCTATTCGGCCGGCGCCGCGTTCGCGCCGCTCCTTCGCCTCCTGCCTGGAGGCCGTCCGCTGGCCGCGCTCGCGTCGGCCTTTCCCGGCCCGACCGAGCGCGGCTACCGCTGGGTGGCCCGCACGCGCGGGCCCGCCTCTAGATGAGGCAGCCGGCGCGGCCGCGCGAGCGCGCCGACGTCGCCTTCTCGGTCACTCGGACTCTCCGTCCTCGCGCTCGAGCTGGAGCGCCGCCGAGTTGATGCAGTAACGCAGGCCGGTCGGGTTCGGCCCGTCCCCGAAGACATGTCCGAGATGCCCGCCGCAGGCGGCACAGTGCACCTCGGTGCGAGGAACGAGCAGCTTCCAGTCGCGGTCCGTCTCGACGGCCTCGCCGTCGGCCGGGGCGTAGAAGCTCGGCCAGCCCGTGCCCGAGTCGTACTTGGTGTCGGAGTGGAAGAGCTCGGCGCCGCAGCCGGCGCAGAGATAGACACCCGGCTCCTTGGTCGCGTAGTACTCGCCCGTGAACGCCGGCTCGGTGCCGTGCTCACGCAGGACCCGGTACTGCTCGGGGGTCAGCTCCGTCTGCCACTCCTGCTCTGTCTTCTGAACCTTCTCTGTCATGGAGAAAGCGTAGCGACGGGGCCTCGCCCGTCGTCGCCGTCGCGCCCGTCAGATGCCCGAGACCGGCCCTTGCTTGACCGCGATCCCCAGCGAGCGCGGGATCCTCCACGCCGCGTAGATCGCGAACCCGAACCAGAGCAGGTCGTAGAAGCTGAAGATCTGGTCTGCGTCCTCGAAGAAGAAGCGGACCACCTGGGTGTCGAAGACCGACACCCGGTCCGCCGCCTCGTCGCCGAACGCCGCCCGGACGGCGTCCCTGAGCTCCCACACGTACGAGAAGTACTTCCCGAGCACGATGCCGAGGGCGCTCGCCAGGACCGCCGTGACCTGGAGCGGGAGGCCCTTGCGCCCCCGCGTCGCGAACACGACCGCGAAGCCCGCGAGAACCCCGATGCCGACCGCCGCAAAGCCGATCTCGTAGTTGAACTTGACCACGATGAGCGCCCAGACGATCCCACCGGCGATCGCGGCGAGGAGCCCGGCGAGCACGGCCGGTATCAGGGCTCGTGGCTCGAGCCGCTCAGCCTCGACGGCCTGCATGACCTGCGGATAGATCGCGTCGACGACCTGGCGCGCCTCCGTCGGCATCATCCCGCGCTCCACGAGACGCACGACGATCGTTTCCTGGTCGACGCCGCCCCGCATCTGCTCGACGACGAACGCCGCGGGGTCGAATTGCTCTTCCTCGCGCTCGCCCGGCGACGGAGTCTCGTCTGCCATCGATCCTCCTTGTTCCAGGTGTGGCGAGTATGAGGAGGGGGTCGGCGGGTAGACTTCGACGTGCCCGGTATCCCTACGGAACTGGAGCCCGAATGGAATTCACGTCAGCCTGTGTCGTCGGCGCCGGTCGCGTCGGCTCCGCCGTGGCGGCACGCCTCGCCGAGCGGATCCCGACGCGCATCACCGGTCGCGAGCTGGAGATCGCAGGGGCGGACCTCGTCCTCGTCTGCGTCCCCGACCGCGCGATCCCCGAGGTCGCGGCCGAGATCCCCGTCGGCCCCTGGATCGCGCATACGAGCGGCGCGCGCACGCTCGACGCGCTCGACCCACACGTCCGCCGCTTCGGCCTCCATCCGCTGCAGACGTTCGTCCCCGGCGGAGGGCCCGAGCAGCTCGACGGCGCCTGGGCCGCCGTCAGCGGAGCGAACGACGAGGCGCTCGCGGTCGGCTTCGACGTCGCCGACCTGCTCGGCCTGCACGCGTTCGAGATCGACGACGAGGAGCACCCGCTCTACCACGCCGCGGCCGCCATCGCCTCGAACTTCCTCGTGACCATCCACTGGGCCGCCGCCGAGCTCTTCGAGGCCGCGGGCGCTCCACCGGAGGCCCTCCTCCCGCTCATGCGCCGCACGATGGACAACGACTTCGAGCTCACCGGCCCCGTGACCCGCGGCGACTGGGAGACCGTCGAGCGGCATCTGGCGATCATCAGGGAGCGGCGGCCGGAGCTGGAGCCGATGTACCGCGCGCTCACCGAGATGACGGCGACCGTCGCCGCGGGGTGACGACCGCCCGCACGATCGCCGAGCTGCGGGCGGAGCTCACTCCCCTTCGCACGGGCCGCCGGATCGGGCTCGTGCCCACGATGGGCGCGCTCCACGACGGACACGAGGCGCTCGTCCGGCGGGCACGCGCGGAGTGCGACGTCGTCGTGGCCAGCATCTTCGTCAACCCCGCGCAGTTCGGCCCGGCCGAGGACTTCGAGCGCTATCCGCGCGACGAGCAGCGCGACGCCGGCCTCGCCGAGGCCTGGGGCGTCGACCACCTCTTCGTCCCGTCGGTCGAGGAGATGTACCCGGAGGGGTTCGGCACCTGGGTCGAGGTCGAAGGGCTCACTGACCGGCTCGAAGGCGCAGCCCGGCCCGGCCACTTTCGCGGCGTCGCCACGATCTGCCTCAAGCTCTTCAACGTCGTGCGTCCCGACCTGGCCTACTTCGGCCAGAAGGACGCGCAGCAGGCCGCAGTCCTCGAGCGCATGGCGCACGACCTCGACCTCGAGCTGGAGATCCGGGTCATCCCCACCGTGCGCGAAGCGGACGGCCTCGCGATCAGCTCTCGTAACGCCTACCTGAGCGCCGAAGAGCGGGAGGCTGCTGCGGCCCTCCCCCGCGCCCTCGCCGCCGGGGCACAGGCCGGCCCGGACAAGGCCGCCGAGGCGGCGCGCGCCGTGCTCGCCGAGGAGCCGCGGCTCGCCCCCGACTACGTCGAGGTGGCGCGGCTCAACGGACGGGTTTACCTTCTGGCGGCAGCGCGCGTCGGACGCACGCGCCTGATCGACAACGTCGTCCTGGAAGGAGACCTCGAGTGACCAGCAGGCCGGAGCGGGACGGGAAGCTCCCGCTCACCGAGCTCCACGAGATGACGAGCCGTGGCGACCGCATCGTCATGGTGACGGCGTACGACTTTCCCAGCGGACGCCTCGCGGACGCGGCCGGAATGGACATCGTGCTCGTGGGCGACTCGGCGGCGATGACGATCCTCGGGCACTCGGCGACGGTGCCGGCCACGATGGAGGAGATGCTGATGCTCACGCGGGCCGTCACCCGCGGGGCCCGGCGGCCGATCGTGGTCGCGGACATGCCGTTCGGGTCGTTCCAGGTCTCCGACGAGGACGCCCTGCGCAACGCGATCCGCTTCATCAAGGACGCGGCGGCCGACGCGGTCAAGCTCGAGGGCGCGGGCCCGAGCCTCTCGCGGGTCACCGCGCTCGTCGGCGCGGGCATCCCCGTCATGGGGCACATCGGCCTCACGCCGCAGTCGGCGACCATGCTCGGAGGCTTCCGTGCGCAGGGGCGCACCGCGGAGAAGGCCCGGCGGCTCCTCGACGAGGCCATCGCGCTCGAGGAGGCCGGCTGCTTCGCGCTCGTGCTCGAGGCGGTGCCGGCGCCCGTCGCGGCCAGGATCTCGGAGACGCTGGTCATCCCGACGATCGGCATCGGCTCCGGTGCCGAATGCGACGGCCAGGTACTCGTGCTCCACGACCTGCTCGGGCTCTACGAGGGCCGCTCGCCGCGCTTCGCCAAGCGCTACGCCGACATCGGCGGCGAGATCCGCTCGGCGCTCGAGCGCTTCGGCGCCGAGGTGCGCTCCGGCGCGTTCCCGGCCGAGGAGCACACGTACGCCATGCCCGAGGAGGAGCTCGAGGCGTTCCTCAACGGCTCGACAGCGGAATCACGAACGGAAACGTGAGCACGAGGATGGCGAGCACCGCGAGGGCCACGGAAATGCCCGCCCGCAGCAGCCGCCAGCGCTCGACGACCGAGATCCCGTAGATCAAGAGGCCGAGCGACCAGAGCGCAAAGCCGACGGCGGCGAGCTCGAAGAGGAGCGGGAGCGTGCCGTTGTCCTCTCCGCCGGAGCGGAACGAGTCCGTGCCGTAGAGGGCCAGGCGAAGCGGCCAGATCAGCACGAGCCCGAGAATGGTCGGCGCCGCCGCGAAGGCGAGCACGTGGCGGGCGCGCCGGTAGCTCCCCGATGACCCCGCGCCGCGCAGCCCGACGTAGAGCAGCCCGCCGCCGAACCAGTACGTGACGATCCCGTAGATCGCCCCGGTCAGGAAGATCAGCACGGCCAGCACGGCCCCGCTGTCGTCCGCGAGCGGGTCGTCGAGAAGGCGGCCGGTCTCCGGCACGAGCAGGATCCCGGCGATTCCGGCGAGGAGAATGAGCGCGAGCACGGGCTCCTCCCGTGCCTCCACTTCAGCCTTCGACTCGTCGCGGAGCGCCGCGAAGACCGGGCGCGGCGACTGGAAGATCGCGAGCGTCCGCAGCCACCACTGCTTCTCGAGGCTCGGCTTGACCGCGGTCGGGGCCTCGGCGTTCACGGCGTCAGGCTACCGCCGGGAACCTACGCCGCAGCGGCCGCGCGGCTCGGAAGCAGCTCCCGCAGGAACTGCCCCGTGTAGCTGTCCTCGACCTCCGCCACCTGCTCCGGCGTGCCCGTGGCGATGACCTCTCCGCCTGCCTCGCCGCCCTCCGGGCCGAGGTCGACGAGCCAGTCCGCCTGCTTGATCACGTCGAGGTTGTGCTCGATCACGAGCACGGTGTTGCCGGCGTCGGCGAGGCGCTGGAGCACCTCGAGGAGCTTCTCGATGTCGGCGAAGTGGAGCCCCGTCGTCGGCTCGTCGAGGATGTAGAGCGTCCTCCCGGTCGCCACCTTCGAGAGCTCGGAGGAGAGCTTGACGCGCTGGGCCTCGCCGCCGGAGAGCGTCGTCGCCGGCTGCCCGAGCTTGATGTAGTCGAGGCCGACGTCGTGAAGCGTCTGGAGCCGCCGGCGGATCTTCGGGATCTTGGCGAAGAACGCCAGCGCCTCCTCGACGGACATCTCGAGCACGTCCGCGATCGCCTTGCCCTTGAAGCGAACCTCGAGCGTCTCGCGGTTGTAGCGCTTCCCTCCGCAGGTCTCACACGGGACGTACACGTCCGGGAGGAAGTGCATCTCGATCTTGATCGTCCCGTCGCCCTTGCACGTCTCGCAGCGGCCGCCGCGGACGTTGAACGAGAACCGACCCGGCTTGTACCCGCGGACCTTGGCGTCCGGCGTCTGCGCGTAGAGCTCGCGGATGTGGTCGAAGAGCTTGGTGTACGTGGCCGGGTTCGAGCGCGGCGTCCTGCCGATCGGCGACTGGTCGATGTCGATGACCTTGTCGAAGCAGTCGATGCCCTCGACCGCGTCGTGGTCGCCGGGCTTCACACGCATGCGGTGGAGCCGGTTCGCGAGCGCCTTGTAGATGATCTCGTTCACGAGCGTCGACTTGCCCGAGCCGGACACGCCGGTGACGGCCACGAACTTCCCGACCGGGAACTCGACGTCGATGTCCTTGAGGTTGTGCATCCGCGCGCCGCGCACGTGGAACGTGCCGAGATCCTCGCTGCGCCGCTCCGGCACGGCGATCGTGCGCGTGCCGCAGAGGAACTGGCCGGTGACCGAGCCCTTGTTCTTGGCCACCTGAGCGGCCGTGCCCTCCGCCACGACGTAGCCGCCGTGCTCGCCCGCGCCTGGACCCATGTCGACCAGCCAGTCCGCCGAGCGCATCATCTGCTCGTCGTGCTCGACGACCAGCACGGTGTTCCCGAGGTCGCGCAGACGGTCGAGCGTGGTGATCAGCTTCTCGTTGTCGCGCTGGTGGAGCCCGATGGACGGCTCGTCGAGGATGTAGAGCACGCCGACGAGCTGCGAGCCGATCTGCGTCGCGAGCCGGAGCCGCTGCGCCTCACCGCCCGAGAGCGTCGATGCAGCACGGTCGAGCTGGAGGTAGCCGACGCCCACGTTCTCGAGGAACGTCAGCCGCTCGCGGATCTCCTTGATGATCCGCTCGCCGATCAGGCGCTCGGTCTCGGTCAGCTCGAGCCCGTCCAGGAACTCGATCGCGCGGGCGACCGAGAGGCGCGTCAGCTCGTGGATGTTCTTGTCGCCGACGGTGACCGCGAGCACCTCGGGCTTCAGGCGCGCCCCGCCGCAGGCCGGGCACGGGCGGAAGCTCATGTACTCCTCGATCCGCTCACGCTGCTGCGAGGAGTCGGTCTCCTTGTAGCGCCGCTCGAGACTCGGGACGATGCCCTCGAACGCCAGCATGTACGCGCGCCGGCGCCCCATGCGGTTGCGGTACGTGACGTAGATCTTGTCGCCGTTCGTCCCGTACAGGAAGAGGTTCTGCTGCTCCTCCGTGAGGTCCTGCCACGGCTTGTCGACGTCGATCTCGTAGCGCTCGGCAATCGCCTGGATGATCGACTCGTAGTAGCTCGAGCTCCCCACCGACCAGGGCACGAGCGCGCCCTCGGCGATCGAGAGGCTCGGGTCGGGCACCAGCAGGTCGGGGTCGATCTCCTGCTGCGCCCCGAGGCCCATGCACCGCGGGCAGGCCCCGTGCGGCGAGTTGAAGGAGAAGACGCGCGGCTGGAGCTCCGGGAGGCCGACGCCGTGCTCGGGGCACGCGAAGCGCTCGGAGAACGTCAGCGGGTCGCCGTCGACGACGTCGATCGTCACGAGGCGATCCGCGAGCTCGAGCGCGGTCTCGATGGAGTCGGTCAGCCGGTGGCGCAGGTCGTCCTTCATCACGAGCCGGTCGACGACGACCTCGATCGTGTGCTTCAGCTTCTTGTCGAGCTCGATCTCCTCGTCGAGCTCGCGCATCTCCCCGTCAACCTTCACGCGGGTGAAGCCCTCGCCGCGCAGCTGCTCCAGCAGGTCCTTGTACTCGCCCTTGCGGTCGCGGACGACCGGGGCGTTCACGGTGAACTTCGTCCGCTCCGGCAGCCGCAGCACCTGGTCGACGATCGCCTCGATCGACTGCCCCGCGATCGGCCGCCCGCAGATGGGGCAATGCGGCCGTCCGGTGCGCGCGTAGAGCAGGCGCAGGTAGTCGTAGATCTCCGTGACGGTGCCCACGGTCGAGCGCGGGTTCCGTGACGTCGTCTTCTGGTCGATCGAGATCGCCGGCGAGAGCCCGTCGATCGAGTCGACGTCGGGCTTCTCCATCATCTGGAGGAACTGGCGCGCGTACGAGGAGAGCGACTCGACGTAGCGGCGCTGGCCCTCTGCGTAGATGGTGTCGAAGGCGAGCGAGGACTTCCCGGAGCCCGAAAGCCCGGTGACGCAGATCAGCGAGTTCCGGGGCAGCCGGACGGTGATGTCCTTGAGGTTGTGCTCCCGGGCGCCGTGTACGACGAGCTCTTCTTGGGCCACGGACTGAGTCTAGCCCTGCGCCCGGATAGAACAGACGTTCGTGTGCAGGCGCTCAGGCAAGCTCACCCACGCCCTTCCGGGCGGCCGCTCCGAACGCCTCCGCCAGGCGCCCGAGCTCCTCGCCGATCCGTCGCGCGGAAGGATCGTCGACCGGCGGAAAGAGCTCCCGCACGCGGTCGAGAAGCGGGCGAAGCGAAGGAGCCGGCGAGCGGTCGGTCGCCCACAGCGCCTGGCTCGAGCTGGCGGCGAGCAGCGCGAGCGCCGAGTCGAGGCAGTCCGCGACGAACAGCTCCTTGCGGTAGGCCAGGAATGTCGGTGCGCCCACGTCGTTCTGCGCGTCGCCGACGCCCGCCGGCAGGAGGGTCGCCGAGGCGGCCGTACGCGCGTCCTCGAGGAAGCTCCCCGCCACCCAGCCGAGCAGGTTCGTCTTGCCGCCGCCGGCGCCCGGGCGCTCGAGCAGCGGCGGCAGCTCGCTCGTCGCGCCGACGTGCATCGCGGTGACGTGGCGCTCGGCGAGGAAGATCAGGTCGGCCCAGGCCGCCGAGAGCGTGCTCATCGCAGGAGCGGCGATGCCGTTGTGGTACCCGCCGGTCGAGATCGCGCGGCCCAGCGGATGCTCCTCGTCCGGCGGGATGTAGACGGGGTTGTCGGTCACCGAGCGCAGCGACACCCTCGCCGCGTGCTCGATCGCGCCGACCGCACGGTGGGCCTGGCCGAGCACGCGCGGGAGGATCCGGTAGCTGACGGGCGCCTGGTGGTCGAGGCGGTCCGTGCCGACCGCTCCCTCGAGCTGGACGCGGAGCCCGCGGAGCGCCGCGATCTCGTGCTCGTCCTCCCAGAGGGCCTCCAGCGCCTCGTCGTAGGCGTCGAGCGGCGCGCCGAACGCCTCGACGGAGAGCGCGAAGACCCGTTCCGCCGCGTTCAGGCGCTCGCGAGCCGAGAGCGCAACGTCCGCCGCAAGCGCTGCCGCGCAGGGCGAGCCGTTGACGAGCGCCATCGTCTCCCCCTCCTCGAAGTCGCCCTCGAGCGCGTTCATCAGCGGCGCGAGCGTGAGAATCTCGCCGGCGGCCACGTGTCCGCCGAGCGGCAGGGTCGGGAGCGGGCCGTCGAGGAGCGCGGCAATGCGCTCGGCGATCACGGGCCGCGTCTTCGCATTGCCCTCCACGAAGTTCGCCAGGCGCGCGAACACGATCCCGCGGGCCACGTGCTCCTCGAGCACGCCGCCGCCGCCGAAGCTCGGGCTCCAGCTTCCGCGCAGCGTGCTCGCATAGCCGCGCTGCTCGTCCGGGGCGAGAGCCTTCCCCACCTCGATGCCCGGACGGGTCGTCGTGCCGTAGATGAAGGCGGTGCGGTCGGAGTCCAGGAGCGCCACGAACGACTCCCGCGTCGACTCCATGCGCTCGAGCGCGCGCGGCCCGATCTGGACGCTCTCGCCTTCGAGCGCGACGCGGCGAAAGTGCTCGAGAGTGAAGTCCTCGCGGCTGTCGACGACGACTGTCATCGCCGAACGATCATAGGGCCCTCAAATGGCCGGCGGCTGCTAGCCGAGCAGCTTCCGCACGCGGCCGGCCTCGGGCACGTACGGCACCTCGAAGTCGCCCGCGACGAGAGTCCCGTAGCCGAAGACGCGGCCGGCGATTCCCTGCTCGAACTCGAGCGCCGGGACGCGTGAGAGGTGGACCGCTGCAGCGCGCCTCCGTGCAAGCCCGTAGACGACGTAGAGCTTCTCGGTCGTGAGGACGAGCCGGGTGCGGTCCCAGCGCCACACGGCCCGCAGCGCGGAGAGCGAGGCCAGGCCGAGCGCGGCGGCGCCCGCGAGCGCGAGCCCCCAGTGGAGGCCGGTTCCGACGATCACGAGCACGGCCCCCAACCCCGCCAGGATGAGCGGGCGGGAGAGCGGGCGCACGAGCGCGACGCCGTGCGGGCGCGCGTCGAGACGAACCTCCTCACCGGGCTCGAGTGGCGGGGTCACGCGGCGCACTTCGCCGCCGGCGCGCTAGGCCCTGCGCCAGCGGCCGAAGATCAGGCCGCCGAGGGTGAAGCCGAGGCCGAACGTCCCGACACCGAACGCGCCCACGGCGAGCGTCTTTCGCCACGTCGAAAGACGGTGCCAGCGGCCCAGGACCTCCTGCTCCTCGGGCGAGAGCGTCTCGCCACGCCGTTTCTTGCGCTCTGCCGCACCGGCCCGGAGGCCGAGGTACATGTCGTCGAAGATCTCCGCAGGTTCGTCGACCATGCTCTCACTATAGTCTGCCCGCCCGATGCCAACCCTACGCGTGCTGCAGGTGTCGGACCTCCATGCCGGGACGCGCGAGGAGCCCGAAGTCGAGGGCGATCTACGGACGCTGGTGGCCGAGACCGACCCGGAGCTCGTCCTCGCAACGGGGGATCTCGCCCATCGGAACAAGCCCGAGCAGCACGAGCGCGCAGCGAGCCTCCTGCGGTCGCTCGACCGCCCGCTGCTCGTCATCCCCGGAAACCACGACATCCCGCGCTGGCCGCCCTTCCGGCTCACGAACACCTTCGACGAGTTCAAGCGCCAGTGGCCAGAGCTCGAGCCCGTGTACCGCTCCGAGCACCTCGTCGTCTGCGGGCTCAACTCGGTGCGCCCATGGAAGCACCAGGGCGGCGCCCTTCGGCCCGCCCAGATCGAGCACGCCGCCCGCGTGCTCGCCGACGCGGCGCCCGGGGCGCTCAAGGTGGTCGCCCTCCACCACCACCTGCTCGGCGCGCCCTGGCGGAGCCGGAAGCGGACGATCGCCAACCGCGGCTCGGTCCTGGGCGCCCTCGTGGACGCGGGCGCCGAGCTGATCGTCTCCGGCCACGTGCACCAGAGCGCGGTGGGCGAGCGGCGCGAGTTCGAGGTCGTCGAGGCGCCCGTCCACGGAACGACCGTCGTCACGGCGCCGGGCCTCGGGCAGCCGCGCCCGCGGCGGCGTGGAGAGGCCCGCGGCCTTCATCTCTTCGAGGCGGACGAGCGGACGCTCCGCGTCTTCACCTACGCCTGGGTCGACGGCGATTGGGCGCTGATCGCCGACCGGCGCTTCCCGCGCGGCACCGCGCCGCTCGGCGCGAGCGGCTGAGCCCAAGGAAGTGGGAGCGGAGCCGGCCGAGGCCGGCTCCGCTCCGCGCTACCTCCTACGGTGCGGTCACGACCGGGCAGGGAGTTGCGCCGGTCGTGGTGCACACGATTCGACCCTGGATGGCCGGGGTCAGCGGCGTGTTCGCCGTGATCCAGTCAGCCACGGTCTGATCCATGATCTCGCGGGAGTGCGCCCGGGCACCGACGTTCGGGTAGCCGTCGCCTCCCACCGCCATGAAGTCGTTGATGGCGATGTGGTACATCGACGCGGCCGTCAGGTCGACCACGGCGCCGGTGCACGACCCGTCCGCAGCCTGCCTGACCACGCTCGACGCGATCACGCGGCTCCCGACGGGGGCCGAGATGTCGTAACGGAAGCACAGGCCGGAGACCTGCGCGAAGCGCCCGTTCGCGGCCGGCATCGACGAGACCCCGTTCTCGAGGTACGTCTTCAGCTCGGCCCCGGACACGTCAACGGTGGCGACGAGGTTCCCGAACGGGAGCACCCCGAGCACCTGGCCGCGCGTGATCGGCCACGGGGGCGGCGTGAAGGACCCGCAGAAGTCGTCCGCGATGTCCGGATTCGGACACGTCAGGTCGGCGCGCAGGCCGCCCGAGTTCGTGATCGCGAAGTCGACGCCGTCGAAGCTGAGCCGCATCGCGTCGGTGACGATGTCGCCCACGAGCGACTCGCAAAGCCGGCCGTCCACGCGACCGCACGAGTCCGACCGCGGCACGGCCCGGCTCGAGGTCCCGATCTGCGTGGCCAGGATCGGCTTCAGCTCCTCGTTGAGCTGGTTGATCCGCGCCTGGATGGCCGGGTCGGGCGTGATGCCGATGTTCCACGGCTTGTGGAAGTCGGCCGTCCGGTACACGACCGTCTGGTCCTGCATGTCGATGAACACCCGCACGCGGGTGAACCGGACACCGCGGCTCAGGCTCTCAGTGAAGAGCACGCCGTTCGCCCGCTCGGAGATCGCTTGCTGGTTCGTGTGGTCGCCCATGACGACGTCGACGTTGTCGACCGCGTCCGCGAGGTCGGGGCCTGGCCCGGTCGGCTCCGTGAGCGTCCCGGCCGTCGCGCCCATGTGCCCCATGGCGATGATGGCGGAGATGTCCTTCTTCTGACGCGCGAGGCGCCTCGCCTCGGCGTTCACCGCCTCGACCGGGTCGGCCACGTGGAACGGCCCGAGCGACCCCGGCTTCGTCAGCTCGGGGATGTCGGGGTTCGAGAACCCGACGAACCCGACCCGCAGGCCCGGCCCGAGCGTGAACACCTTCGACGGCGCCCACTCGGCAGGCGTCTTCCCCGCCGCGTCGACGATGTTCGCCGAGAGGTAGTCGAAGGCCGCCAGCGGGACGATCTCGTTGCGGAAGTACGCCTCGCCCCGGTCGAAGTTGTGGTTGCCGAGCCCGTCGAGGTCGAAGTCCATGAGGTTCATGAACTCGATCGTCGGCTTGTCGCCGAAGAACGCCGAGATCGGCGGCGTGGCGCCGATCGCGTCGCCCGCGGTCAGCGTCAGGATCTCGCCGGGCGCGTCGGCGCGGAACGCGTCGAAGTACGGATTCAGGAACGCCGACCCGCCGATCGCGAACGTCGGGTTCGCCGCGCCGGTGCCGCCCACGTTGTCGGCGGCCTCGGCGAGCGGGACGAGCTGCCCGTGGAAGTCGGAGATGTTCAGGACCTGGAACTCGTAGATCCGGTTCCCGCCCTTGATGATGTTCAGCAGCACCTTGCCGCGCGCGTTCTGCGGCTCGGGGATGTCCATCAGGTAGGCGATCGTCGGAGCGAGGTCGATAGCCCTGATGCCCGCGACGTCCTTGCCGGCCTTGATGTCCGGGCCGGACGCGATGAACGTCGCGTGCATGTTGACGTTCCGCGGGATGTTCACCAGGTTCGGCAGGTACCCGTGCTGGCCGAAGAACTGCGACGGGGCGATCAGCTGCCCCGGCGTCTGCGCGTCCGTCTGGTACGGCGGACGGAAGACGACGATGACGTCGCCGCTGCGGCTCGGATGCAGGGCATTCGTGCCGTCGACGTTCGACAGCTCCTCCTTCTTCATCACCTTGAGCACGACCTGCTGGAAGCCCGGCAGGTTCGGGTCGTCCATGTTCTGGAACGCCGCGATGATCTGGTTGCGGACGGCCTCGTAGTTGGCCGCCGGCACCTGCGGGGTGTTGCCCGTCGCCGGGTCGCGTCCCGCGAGGTTGATGTAGATCTGCGACGTGCCGCCCGCGTGGCACTCCTTCGCCAGCGTGTCGCCGGGCGTCGTCGTGCCCGGGTCGTTGGCGGCCTTGCGGCAGTTGCCGCTCTGCTCGCGCTCCTGGAGACCGAGGTCGACGAGCACCTTGCTCACGTTGACCGCGTACCACTGCGGCGCGAAGCCGTGGTCGGAGGAGACGAACGTGTTCGTCTTCTGCTTCATCAGGTCGCGGGCCAGGTCGAGCGTGCGATCCGCCTCCTGGTACGCCGCGCGGATGTAGCCCTCACGCTCGTCGATCCGGCCGTCAGGCACGTTGTCGTTCGTGAGGTCGTCGTAGTACGGGTTCGGGTTGCCGTCGATGTCCGTCGGCGTCACGAGCCCCGTGAACTGGTGCTGGAACTCGTCCGTCGTCGGCGAGCCCACGAGCAGCAGGTCCGGCTTGATGCCGAGGCCGGCGGGCGCGGGGCCGAGGATGTAGCTGAGGTACGCCCAGTGGGCGTCCTTCCACATGAGGCCCTGCTCGACGTAGGTGTCCTCGTCGACGATGCCTGCCTCCATCGGGGCGAAGTCCGCCGCGGTGGAGGTCGGGAAGTCGCGGTTCAGCTTCTCCTCGAAGTCCGACGAGCCGGTCGCGCCGAGCGCGTTGTAGGTCGCGTTCGCGCGCTGCACCGAGGTGAAGTAGAGGCGGAACTTCGAGAGGTCGGCGGTCAGGTCGATCGCCTTGACGTAGAAGCCGCCCGTCTTGCCGGCGAACGTGCCGGATGCGAGCGTCAGCTTGGCGTCGGCCCACTCGCCCTGGGTGAGGTCGGCCACGGCCGTGGCGCCGTTCTTGGTGTTGGCGGCGTTGACGATCAGCACGCGGTTGTAGTTCGTCGCGCCGTCGTTGGTGGAGTCGTAGATGTAGACGTCCCAGACCCCGTTCCCGGGGATCTGCGCGTTGTTGTGCGTGAAGGACGCCTGCTTCGCCGGGCTGAAGGAGGCCGGGACGTTCGTCCATCCGGACGCGTCCGCGAGGGTCACCTTCTGGTACTGGACGCCGAAGGCGTTCGCGCCCGCCGGCTGCCCGGGCAGGTCGTAGTTGAGCATGATCCCGCGGCCACCGATGAACGTGCGGAAGTCGACGACCGGGCCCTGGAGCGCCGGCGTGAGGTTGCGGGTGCCGACCCACTCCATGGAGACGACCGTCTTGCCGCTCCGCTCGGCCGACTGCCCGATGTGGTCGGCCTGCAGGATGCCGGTTGTCGCAAAGCTCGTGGAGTTGTTGAAGTTGCCCTCACCGACCCGGTGGAAGGTGTTGTTCGTCGAGCCGTGCTCGCCCGGCCACGTGCCGGTCGAGAGCGTGTACCACCCGACGCCGGTGTTGGGCGGGAAGCCCTGCAGGAGGCCGTTCTGGCCCTTCAGCCCCGTGTTCATCAGCTGGCGCATCGTGGGCATCGCGCCCTGCTTGACGTACTTGTCGACGAGGTCCGGCCGCATGCCGTCGGCCGCAAAGAAGATGAACGGCGTGCCCGTGGGGCCGCCGTCAGGCTTCTTCGCCTTGCCCTTGCCTGCTGCTCCCGCCGACACCGAGCCGACGACGAACAGCGTGAAGATCAATGTGAGCGCAGCCAGAAGGGCTGGCCTAAAGCGCATCCTGCGTTTCATTGGGCTCCTCTCCCCGGGGTAGGACGCGGCCGAAGTTACCCGTTTCGGGCCTCGCTGACAACCGTCGGAAGGACGGTCCACCAGAGCGAAACCCAGGAATTACCGGGCAGAAACGACCGAAACCTCCACACCGCGCCCTTTCGGGGCCAGGCTAGGCGGGCTCGGCGGCCGCCTGGAGCTCGCGGCGGAGGTCCTTGATCTCGTCGCGGAGCTTGGCGGCGTACTCGAAGCGGAGCTCCTCGGCGGCCGCGAACATCTCCTCCTCGAGCGTGACGACGAGCTTCTCGAGCTCCTCGTTCGTCATGCCCTCGACCTGGCGCTGGCCCCGGCGGCGCTTCCCCGGCACGTGCGGCTGGGACTCGAGCGAGAGGAACTCGGCGATGTCGGAGACGCCCTTGACGATCGACTCGGGCGTGATCCCGTGCTCCTCGTTGTAGCGGAGCTGAATGTCGCGCCTGCGGGTCGTCTCGTCGAGCGCGCCACGAATCGCCTCGGTCATCTTGTCCGCGTACATGACGACCTTGCCGTTGATGTTGCGCGCCGCGCGGCCGATGGTCTGGATCAGCGCGGTCTGGCCGCGGAGGAAGCCCTCCTTGTCGGCGTCGAGGATGGCCACGAGCGAGACCTCGGGGAGGTCGAGACCCTCGCGGAGGAGGTTGACGCCGACGAGCACGTCGTACTCACCGAGGCGCAGCTCCCTGATGATCTTGATGCGCTCGAGGGTGTCCACCTCGGAGTGCAGGTAGCGGGTGCGCACGCCCGACTCGAGCAGGTAGTCGGTGAGGTCCTCGGCCATCTTCTTGGTCAGCGTCGTCACGAGAACGCGCTCGCCCGCCTCCTCGCGGCGGCGGATCTCGTTGAGGAGGTCGTCGATCTGGTTCGTCGTCGGGCGCAGCTCGACCTCCGGGTCGACGACGCCGGTCGGGCGGATGATCTGCTCGGCGATGTTCGTCGAGTTGCGCAGCTCGAACGGGCCCGGGGTCGCCGACACGAAGACCATCTGCGGCACGCGCTCGAGGAACTCGTCGAAGCGCAGCGGCCGGTTGTCGAGCGCGGACGGAAGCCGGAAGCCGTGCTCGACGAGCGTCTCCTTGCGCGAGCGGTCGCCCTCGTACATGCCGCCGATCTGCGGGACGGTCTGGTGCGACTCGTCGATCATGACGACGAAATCGCCGCGGAAGTAGTCGAGCAGCGAGTGCGGTGCCGTCCCCGGCGCGCGGCCGTCGAGGATCCGCGAGTAGTTCTCGATCCCGTTGCAGTAGCCGAGCTCCTGGAGCATCTCCAGGTCGTACTCGGTCCGCTGGCGGATCCGGTGGGCTTCGAGGAGCTTCCCCTGCGACTCGAAGAGCCTGACCTGCTCCTCCAGCTCGCGGCGGATCTCCCCCACCGAGCGCTCGATCGTCTCGCGCGAGGTGACGTACTGGGTCGCGGGGAAGATGGCGAGGTGGTCGAGGCGGGCGTAGATCTCGCCCGAGAGGGGGTCGAAGTGCGAGATGGACTCGACCTCGTCCCCGAAGAAGGAGATGCGGTAGGCCGACTCCATGTGCGCCGGCTGCACCTCGACGACGTCGCCCCGCACGCGGAAGCGCCCGCGGCCGAGGATCGAGTCGTTGCGCGCGTACTGGATGTCGACGAGCTTCCGGAGCATGACGTCGCGGTCGATCTCGAGCCCGACGCCGAGCACCACCGTCTTCTCCTCGTACTCGACCGGCGAGCCGATGCCGTAGATGCAGGACACGGAGGCGACGATCAGCACGTCCTTGCGCGCCAGGAGCGCCGCGGTCGCGGCATGGCGGAGCCGGTCGATGTCGTCGTTGATCGACGCGTCCTTCTCGATGTAGAGATCCGCCTGGGGGACGTACGCCTCGGGCTGGTAGTAGTCGTAGTAGGAGACGAAGTACTCGACGGCGCTCTGAGGGAGGAACTCGCGGAACTCGTTGCAGAGCTGCGCGGCGAGCGTCTTGTTGTGCGCGATCACGAGCGTCGGCTTCTGTATCTGCTCGGCGATCCAGGCCATCGTGGCCGTCTTGCCGGTGCCGGTCGCCCCCAGCAGCGTCTGAAACTGGTCGCCGGCGCGGATCGACGCGGCAAGCGTTTCGATGGCCTGCGGCTGGTCGCCGGTCGGCGTGTAGGCCTCGGAGACGCGGAACTCGGGCATCGGAGTCATCGTAGCCTGGCGCCTCGGAGTGCCAGCAGCCTCGCGGGTTGTCTCCGTCCACCCCAGGCTTTACGGTCGCGTGAATCTCCGAGGAGGTCTCCCGTGCGTCTCGTCCCGCTCGTCGCCGCCCTGTTCCTGCTCGCCGTCCCGTCGGCCATGTCCGCCGCGATGGCGCCGCCCAACGACGACTTCGCCGACGCGGTCAGCCTGAACGCGATCGCGGACACGGACGGCTTCGTCCGGGCCAACAACGTCAACGCCGGCGTCGAGGCGGGCGAGCCCACCCACGCCGGCCAGGTCGGCGGCAAGTCGATCTGGTACTCGTGGACGGCTCCCGGCGACGGCAGCATCCCGCACGTGGCCTTCCTCGCGGGCGGCGACTTCGACACCCTCCTCGGGGTGTACACGGGAACCGCGGTGAACGCGCTGACGCCGGTCGCCTCGAACGACGACGTCGCGGGCTTCGGCGGCGGGAGCAGCGTGAGCTTCGCGACGGTCGCCGGCACGACGTACCACATCGCCATCGACGGGTTCCTCGGCAAGTCGGGCGTCGCCTTCCTCGAATGGCGCGAGTCGCCGGCCAACGACAACTTCGCGGACGCGGTCTCGCTCCCCGGCGCCTCGGGAGCCCGCAGCGGAGATACCGCCAACGGCGCGACGACGGAGCTCGGGGAAGACGTCTTCGCCTCCCTCCAGAGCGTCTGGTACCACTGGGTGCCGCCCGCGGACGGCACCTACAAGTTCTCGACCGTCGGCAGCGGCTTCGACACGCTCATGGCCATCTACACCGGCTCGAGCCTCGAGGACATCGAGCTGATCGAGATCAACGACGACGACCCCGACCGCGGCTGCTGCTCGAGCTGGATCGGGCTCGTGGACGTCCAGGCGATGACGAACTACTACATCAACATCAGCCCGCTGAGCCTCGAGGCCGGCCCGATCAAGCTCTCCTGGGGGCCGCTCATCCTCGGCAACGGCGCGCCGAACATCATCACCGGCACGCCGGCCGCGGAGGAGATCCGCGGGATGGGCGGCGAGGACACGATCGCCGGCGCCGGCGGCGCCGACCTCATCTTCGGCGGCCGAGGCACGGACTCGATCCGCGGAGGGCCGGGGAACGACTTCCTCCTCGACCGCAGCGGACTGGACCTGCTCCGGGGCGACGACGGAGCGGATGTCCTCGACGCGCGCGACAACCGGCCGGGCGACCGTCTCATCGGCGGCCCCGCGGTGGACAACTGCCGCGCAGACCGCACCGACATAAGGACCGCCTGCTAGCTACTTCAGGCTGACGTACGCCTCGCGGGTGCCCGACGCGTAGTCGGGCGGCAGCGGCTCGGTCGTTCTCGGGACGGCGAGCACGCGCGCGAAGCCGGCGTGGCGGAGCATGCGGGCGACCGCGGTCCGCGATGGCACCATGGCGAGCCGGTTGGAGTAGTTCTGCTCGTGAACCGCGTCCGGGACGACGTGGCACACGGGGCCGCGGTCTCGCACGATGGTCGTGTCCACGAGCGCGAGCTCCCGCGTCACCTCGGCCAGCCGCTCGAGGCCCAGGACCGGGTGCTCGAGGTGGTAGAGAAGCCCGAAGTAGAGCACCACGTCGAACTCCCCGTGCCGCTCCTTCGAGAGGTCGTAGGCGCTGGCCACCTCGAACTCGATCCCGTCCAGCCCGGCCACCTCCGTGATGAAGCGCGCCTGCTCGACGTTCCCGGCGCTCGCCTCGACGCCGAGGACCGACTTGGCGCCGGCGAGGCGGGCCTGGATGGACCAGAAGCCGCAGTTGCAGCCGACGTCGAGGACGGTCTTGCCCTCGAGCGAGCCCCCGGCGGCGGACGTGAGCGCCGGAAACAGATGGAGAAAGCGGCGGTAGTGGCGGCCGTGGATGCCCTTGCCCGGCTCCCAGTCGGCCTCGACGTAGCGGTCGCCGAAGCGGAAAGGGTAGTGCCAGTAGTACGACGTGATTCGGCGCTCGAGCTCGTCGGGCGAGAGCGAGAGGCCAGGCGCCAGCGGGAACTCCGCCGAGAACGAGGCCTCGGCCCGCGAGACGGCCTCCGCCCCCGGGGCCGGCAGGGTCTCGAGCTCGCTCGAGCCGCCGTTCGAGTCCGGCCCGCCGACGCGGCGGACCTCGAGCCCGAGCCGGCGCAGAACGCCTTTGGCTGAGCGGCGGACGCGGTTGGCTGCGGTGGTGGTCGGCACGGCGCCGGCAAGTATAGGCCGCGCCTTCCGGTAGCCTCGACTCGCGTGAGAGGGGTCTGGCGTACCACTACTCTGCTCTGCGCGGTCCTGGCCGTCGCCCTGATCGGGACCGGAAACGCGGGGGCGCAGACCTCGCCGAACGTCGTCCTCGTCCTCACCGACGACCAGCGCTGGGACACGCTCGGCGTCATGCCGACCGTGCAGAGCCAGCTCGTCGACCGGGGAGTGACGTTCGAGAACGCGTTCGTCGTCAATCCCGTCTGCTGCCCGAGCCGGGCGAGCACGCTCACCGGCCGCTACTCGCACTCGACGGGCGTCTACAACAACAACGGCCCGTACGGGGGCTGGCCCTCCTTTCGGACGCGCGAGGGCTCCACGATCGCCACCTGGCTCGAAGGCGGCGGCTACCGCACCGGCTTCTTCGGCAAGTACCTGAACAACTACGGCACCCGTTTCGTACCGCCGGGCTGGAGCCGCTGGGTCGCGTTCGCGCCGCCGAACACCGAGAACTACTACACGCTACCGGCTCAACATCGACGGAACCATGGTCGACTACGGGAGCGCCCCCGGCGACTATTCGACCGACGTGCTCGCCGACGAAGCGTCGTCATTCATCCGAGGCGCCGGCACCGAGCCGCTCTTCGTCCTCTTCGCGCCCTTCGCGCCGCACGGGCCCCCGACACCCGCGCCCCGGCACGAGGGCGCCTTCGCAGGTCTGCCGCCGTGGCGGCCGGCAAGCTACAACGAGCCAAACGCCGCCGACAAGCCGGCCTGGGTGCGGTCCCTCGCGCCGCTGACGATCGGGGACGGCGCGGCTGTCGACGCCTTCCGCCGTGGCCAGCTGGAGTCGCTCCTGGCGGTGGACGACGCGGTCGGAGACCTCCTCGACGCGCTCGCGGACACCGGCCGGCTCGACGAGACGCTGTTCGTGTTCACGTCGGACAACGGCTACCTCTGGGGCGAGCACCGCTGGCGCTCGAAGATCGTGCCCTACGACGAGTCGATCCGTGTGCCGCTCGTCGTCCGCTACGACGGGGTGGCGCAGGCGGCGGCCACGAGCCCTCGACTGGTGGCGAACATCGACCTCGCGCCGACCTTCGCCCAGGCGGGGGGCGTCGCAGCGCCCGGCGCGGAGGGCCGGAGCTTCCTGAGCCTCCTCCCCAACCCGAACGCGGCGTGGCGACCGGATGTCCTCGTGGAGAACCGCAAGAGCTTGACGGCGCCGCAGGTGCCCTCCTACTGCGTCGTACGCAACGCGGCGCGCACGTACGTGCAGTACGGCACCGGCGAGGAGGAGATCTACGACATGTCAACCGACCCCGGCCAGCTCCAGAACCTCGCCCGGGCTCCCGCGCTCCGCCCGTCGCTGGTCTCGTTCCGACAGCGGACGCTGGCGCTCTGCAACCCCCCGCCGCCGGGGATGACGCTTCGCAGCCCGTGCCTCATCCTCGGTAACGACCGCGCGAACCGGCTGCGCGGGACGGCCGCCTACGACTACGTGTGCGCGGGCGACGGCGCCGACAGGGTCGAGGCGCGCTCGGGCGACGACCTCCTCTACGGGGGCAACGGCAACGACCTCCTGTATGGCGAAGGCGGCCACGACCGCATCTACGGCGGCCCGGGCCTCGACCGGATCTACGGCGGGATCGGTCGTGACGTCGTCTACGCCGCCGACGGGCAACGCGACATCGTCGGCTGCGGCGACGGCCTCGACACCGTCTACGTCAATCCCGGAGACGTTGTCTCCGGCTGCGAGCGGATCCGCCGAGGTAGCGCTAGTCGAGCCCGAGCTCGTCGGCGTACGCACGGGCGTAGACCTCGCGCGCGTGCAGGACGTCCTCGACGTACTCGCGCGTCTCGGGAAACTCGATCTCGCCGCCCGCGGCGATCCACTCGTCGACATTGGTCTGTCCCGCGTTGTACGCCGCAAGCGCGAGCCGCTCGTCGCCGTACTTCCGGAGCAGCCGGCGAAGGTAGAAGGAGCCGTAGCGGACGTTGATCTCCGGGTTGTAGAGGTCGGAGACCTCGAACTGATGGCCCTCGGTGTTCACGGCGATCCCCATCGCGGTGTCGGGCAGGAGCTGCATCAGCCCGATGGCGCCCGAGGACGACCGCGCGTCGGCATCGAACTTGCTCTCGCGGTAGATGACGGCGGCGAGGAGGGCCGCATCCAGTTCGTAGTTCTCGGCGTGCCCGCGGACGATGTGCTCGTACTCGAGCGGGTAGCGGATGCGCGCGTACCAGGTCGGCTCCGTCTCCTCCACGTAGAGGAGCCCGGCGAGGAGCGCGCCGAGGACCGCGACGCCTGCGACGGCGACTCTCATCCGGACAGGGTGGCGACCACGCCGGACACGAAGCGGTCGAGGTCGTCGAGGGTCCCATCGTTGACGTAGACGAAGTCCGCACGCCGCGCCTTCTCCTCGTCGGGAAGCAGACGCTGCTCGCGGTCCCGGAGCGGCCCGATTCGGCGGGAGATGCGCACCTCCGTCGGCGCGGTCACGACCACCACCTTGTCGAAGCGCGTCTCGCCGCCGACCTCGTAGAGGAGCGGAACCTCGGTCACGCAGACGGCGGGCGGGTCGGGCAGCTCGGCGAGCTCCTCGCGCCAGGTGAGATACCGCGTGACGACCAGCGGATGCAGGAGGCCCTCCAGCCACGCGAGCGCCGGCGGGTCGGAGAAGACGATCCGGCCGACCTTGCCGCGCTCGATCTCGCCGTCGTCGCCGAGCACGCCCTCCCCGAGCCGCTCGACGACCGCGCGCTTCACGTCGTCGTTCTCGCGCAAGAGTTGATGGACGATCTCGTCGCTCGAGATGACCGCGGCGCCGTGGCGCGCAAATGCGCGCAGCGTCTCGGACTTGCCCGCGCCGATCCCGCCCGTGACGGCAACCGCCACGGGACGGCGACTACTGCTCGTCGTCCTCAGTCGAGGCGGCGTCGCCTTCGGCGACGGCATCGTCGGCAGAAGCCTCGTCGGTCTCCGTCGGCCCGTGCTCGAGCTCGGGCGCATCGCCGAGCACGGCCTGCTCCTCGCCCTCGGAGGCGGCTTCCTCGGCGACCTCGGCCGCCGGCTCCTCGGCGGCAGGCTCTTCGGCCTCGGGCGCGGCTTCCTCGGCCACCGGCTCCTCGGCGGCAGGCTCCTCGGCAGCAGGCTCTTCGGCCTCGGGCGCGGCCTCCTCGGCAACCTCGGCCACCGGCTCCTCGGCAGCAGGCTCCTCGGAAACGGGCGCGGCCTCCTCGACGACCTCGTCTTCGGGCACGCCGACAGCCTCGACCTCGGAAACGGGCTCTGCGCCAGGCTCGGCCTCGGCGGCAGGCTGTTCCGTGAAGACCTCCTCCGAGAGCCCGAGGTCGGGCGTCGCGTCCTCGCCGATTCCCGGCCGGGCCGACTCGCCTTCCTCGACGCGCTTGAGGGAGAGCGAGAGGCGCCTGCGCTCGGCGTCCATCTCGATGATCTTCGCCCTGACGTTCGTGCCCTGCTCGACGATCTCGCGAGGGTTCTCGACGTGGTGCGCCGCCAGCTCGGAGATGTGCACGAGACCCTCGACGCCGGGGACGACCTCGACGAACGCGCCGAAGGTGACCACCTTCGTTACGCGTCCCTCGACGACGTCCCCCTGCTCGTACGCGTCGATGACCTGCTGCCACGGGTCGGACTGTGTCTGCTTGAGCCCGAGCGAGATCCGCTGACGGTCGCGGTCGATGTCGAGCACCTTCACCCGGACCTCCTGCCCGATCTCGAGCAGCTCGGACGGATGGTTCACATGGCTCCAGGAGAGCTCGGAGATGTGGATGAGGCCGTCGATGCCCTCGAGGTCGACGAACGCCCCGAAGTCGACGATGTTGGAGATCGTGCCCTCCACGACGTCGCCGGGCGAGAGCCGGTCGAGGATCGCCTGGCGCATCTCGCGCCGCTCCTCCTCGAGCACCGCCCGCCGCGAGAGCACGACGTTGTTGCGGCTGCGGTTGAGCTCGATCACCTTGCAGCGCAGGGTCTGCGACATGAACTCGTCCAGGTCCTGCACGCGGCGGATGTCGACGAGGGAGGCCGGCAGGAAGCCGCGCACGCCCAGGTCGAGGATCAGCCCGCCCTTGACCACCTCGATGACGGTGCCCTCGACAGGCTCGCCGCTCTCGGCGGCGCCCTCGATGCGCTTCCACGCCATTTCGAAGCGCGCTCGCTTCTTCGACAGGATCAGACGCCCCTCGGCATCCTCCTTCGTCATCACGAGCGCGTCGATCTCGTCGCCGAGGTTGACCTCGTCGGCCGGGTTGACCGAGCGGCGGATCGAGAGCTCCGAGACGGGGATGACGCCCTCGGACTTGTAGCCGATGTCGACGAGGACCTCGTCCTTGTCGACGCGGACGACCTTGCCCCGCACGACCTCCCCCTCGTTGATGACGGGGAACGTCGCGTCGTAGTCGGGGATCAGCTCGCCGTCGGGACCTGTGGTCCAGACGTCATCGTCTGTCTGCGGGATGTCTGCTTCGGTGGTCGTGTCGTTCGAAACCATGCGGGATCGCGCATTATAGCCAGGGTCTCGTGAAAGGCCGCGACCTCCTCATCCTCTCCGGTGTCCTGCTTCTGGGAGGCTTCGCCGTGGCCGATGTCCTGCGGGATACGGCGTCCTCGGACCCCCGCGAGGCGCAGCCGGCGACAACCGAGCCCGCGACGACGTCGACCGAGGAGGAACGGGCGATCCAGCGGCTGCCGGCCGTGCGCGGAGCGGGAGGCGACTTCGTCTTCACGGAGGTCGGCTCGTGCGCCGTGCGCGAGGTCGACCTGCCGACCGGCCTGGTCTACCGGAATGTCGTCCAGGCGTCCACATGCGAGCTGTGGGCGGCCCCGGTGACGGCGAAGATCGCCGTCGGGATCGGCCAGCCGCGCGGCGACGCCGTACCGTTTCGCTTCATCGACCTCGCGAACCCAAACCAGGAGCTCAGCGGCGGCGAAGCGCTCTTTGGCGCCCTCTCCTGGAGCGAGGACGGCCAGCGGGCAGCGTGGTGCACCGGTCAGCGGATGGGGTTCGACCTCGAGCTTGGCGCCCGCCGGAGCGTCCTGCCGGACTGCCCGAGCGGGTACTCGCCCGAAGGCGAGGTCGTCTACGCGCGGGGCGATCGGCTGTTCGTCGAGGACCGGCCGGGCCTCCAGGCGTCGGGGACGATCACGAAGGTGCACTACGGGAGCGACGACTCGGTCGCGGTCGTCGTCGAGGGGCGGCGGATCGAGCGTTACGTGAACGGCAAGCTCACCGACGCGCTCGACCTCCAGGCGCGCTACCACGGCCGCCAGCCCACGCTTTCCCCCGACAACTGCTCGGCCGCGTACCGGGCGGGCGACCGGATGCGGATCCTGGACGTCGGCTGCTCGAGCCTCGGCCCGGACGGCACCCTCTTCCCGGGCCATGCCGCCGCCTGGTCGCCGAGCGGCGAGTGGATCGCGATCGGCGGTCCGACCGAGATCACCTTCTACGACCTGACGGGCACCGCCGAGCCGGTTGTCTGGGACGTAGGCGGGATCCAGCTCGCCTGGCGCCGCAGCTAGGCCCTACGACTTCGCTTCGTTCCAGTCGTCGCCGACGCCGATGTCGACGGCGAGCGGGGGATCGAGCGGGTAGGCGCCGCACATCTCCTCGCGGACGAGGTCCTTGATCGCGGAGGTCTCCACCTCGGGCACCTCGAGCAGAAGCTCGTCGTGCACCTGGAGGACGAGCCGGGCGGCCCGCCCCTCGTCTCTCAGGCGACGGTGAATGGCGACCATGGCGGCCTTGATGACGTCCGCGGCCGTGCCCTGCATGACGAAGTTGACGGCGAGGCGCTCCCCGAAACCGCGGGTCTGGCGGTTGCGGGCCTTGAGCTCCGGAACCGGGCGCCGGCGCCCGAAGAGCGTCGTCGCGTGCCCGTCGCGCTCGGCCTGCTCGATCGTCCGCTGGATGAAGTCCTGGACGTGCGGGAAGCGCGCGAGGTACGTGTCGATGTAGGTCTGCGCCTCCTCGCGCGGGATGTCGAGGTTCTCGGAGAGCCCGAAGGCCGAGATCCCGTAGATGATCCCGAAGTTGACCATCTTGGCCACGTTGCGCTCGTCCTTCGTGAGCTCGGCGCGCTCCTTCCCCAGCACCTCGGCGGCCGTCGCCGCGTGGATGTCCTCGCCGCGCGCGAACGCCTCGCGGAGCTTCGGCTCGCCCGAGACGTGCGCGAGGATGCGCAGCTCGACCTGCGAGTAGTCGGCCGAGAGCAGCCGGAAGCCCGGCTCGGCGACGAACGCACTGCGGATCTCCCGGCCCAGCTCGGTGCGGATGGGGATCGCCTGGAGGTTCGGGTTGGAGGTCGAGAGGCGGCCCGTCGAGGCGACGGCCTGGTTGATGCTCGTGTGCAGGCGCCCATCCTCGGCCGAGATCAGGCTCGGCAGCGGCCCCAGATATGTGTTCAGGAGCTTCGAGTACTCGCGCCATTCCTCGAGCACCGGGACGATCTCGTGGTCGCCGCGAATGGTGCGCAGCACCCGCGAGTCGGTGGAGTAGCCGGTCTTCCCCTTGCGCCCCGCGGTGAGGCCGAGCTTCTCGAAGAGGATGCGCGCGACCTGCTGCGTCGAGCCGAGCATGAACTCCTCGCCCGCCAGCTCGTGGGCTCTCGCCTCGAGCTCCTCGATCCGGTCCGCGAGGCGGGCCGTGATCTCCCCCATGCGGTAGGTGTCGATGCGCACGCCGACGTCCTCCATGGCGGCGAGGACGGCGGTGAGCGGGAGCTCGACGTCGCGGTAGAGCGGCTCGAGCCCGCGCTCCACGATGCGGGCCCGGAGCTGGGGCTCGAGCCGCAGCGTCGCAGCAGCCTGGCGGACGAGCGCGGCAGTCTCCTCATCCGTTGCCGGCTCGGGGACGAGCTCGACGCCGTACTCGGCCGCGAGGTCGTCGAGGACGTACGTCGAGCGCCCGGGCTCGATCAGGTAGGCCATGAGCAGCGTGTCGTCCGTCGCGTCGAGCCGGGCCGCCTTGGCGTCGTGGACGACCAGCGCGGTGTCGCGAAGCCTGGTGGCGCTCTCCGGCGACCACGCGCCGACCACGACGGACTCGCCCTCGCGCGCGAGCGCGAAACGGCCGTCGTCGACCTGGATCGCGGCCGGCCCAGAGCCTGTCGGCAGCTCGCCCTCGACCCACGGCACCTCGACGCCCGTGACCTCCATCGGCGCGGCCGGAATCGCCTCGTCGAGCTCGTCGACCCGGCCGAGGAGGTTCCTGAACTCGAAACGGCGGAAGATCTCCTTCAGCTGCGAGCGGTCCGGCGGGGAGAGCACGAGCTGGGCAGGGTCGACGTCCAGGGATAGGTCGCGGCGCATCGTGGCGAGCACCTTCGACCCGCGCGCCTGGTCGGCGTGCTCGCGCAGGTTCTTCGCACGTGCGGGCGAGAGCTCGTCGACGTGCTCGAGCACGCCTTCGAGGGAACCGTATTGCGAGATGAGCTGGCCCGCGGTCTTGTCCCCGATGCCGGGAACGCCGGGAATGTTGTCGGACGTGTCGCCCTTGAGCCCGATGAAGTCCGGCACCTGCTCGGGCGTGACGCCGTAGCGCGCGAAGACCCGCTCGGGGGTGTACACGTGGACGTCGGCGACGCCGCGCGGCGTCATCATCAGGCAGACGTTCTCGGTGCAGAGCTGGAAGGCGTCGCGGTCGGTGGAGACGACGCACGTCTTCACCCCTGCCTCGTCCGCGCGCGAGGCGAGCGTCGCGATGACGTCGTCGGCCTCCCACCCCTCGAACTCGAGGCTCTGGTAGCCGAAGGCCGCCACGATCGGCCGAAAGTGCGGGAACTGCTCCCGCAGGAGGTCGGGCATCGGCCGCCGGTCGACCTTGTACTCGGCGTCGAGCTCCTTGCGGTGCACCGGGCTCGTGTCCCAGGCGACCGCGACACCTCGGGGCTTGTAGTCGGAGAGGAGCTTGAAGAGCATGTTCGTGAAGCCGAGGAGCGCGTTCGTCGGGAAGCCCTCGGTCGTGGCGAGCTCCTCGGGGAGCGCGAAGAACGCGCGATAGGCGAGGTTGTTTCCGTCTACGAGGAAGAGCTCCGCCGCGCGCGCGGGCGCGTCGTCGAGCTGCAGCTCGGCTCCGGTCAGCGTCTTCGGCATCGCCCTGCGAGTCTAGTCCGCGGCGCCGCCGTGCCCGCTTTCACACTTCCGGCACGGTCCGCGCGCCACGGGAGCGCTTTTCGGCGCTAGCGTTCAAAGCGGGTGGTGGCCCGGGGTGGCCCCGGGAGCAGACGTGAGCCGAGCGCTAGGTCTCGCCGAGGTACGCCTTGCGAACCTGCTCGTTCTTCGCAAGAGCGTTGGCCTCGTCGGTGAGCGCGATGTGGCCCGTTTCCATGACGTAGCCGCGCTTCGCGACGTCGAGCGCCATGAGGGCGTTCTGCTCGACGAGCAGGATCGGTGTGCCCTGCTGGTTGATCTCGACGACGATCTCGAAGATCTTCTCGACGAAGATCGGGGCGAGGCCCATCGACGGCTCGTCGAGCATGAGGAGCTTGGGACGCGCCATCAGCGCGCGGCCCATCGCGACCATCTGCTGCTCGCCGCCCGAAAGTGTCCCGGCCCTCTGGGTCTTGCGCTCGCTCAGGCGTGGGAAGAGGTGGTACACGCGCTCGAGGTCTTCCTTGATCCCCGCGCGGTCCGTCCGCTGGAACGCCCCCATCTCGAGGTTCTCCAGCACGCTCATGTACGGAAAGAGCTTGCGGCCCTCCGGGGACTGGGCGATGCCCATCCCGACGATGTTGTGCGGAGCCTCGCTCGTGATGTCCTTGCCCTGGAAGCGGATCGTCCCTTTTCGCGGGCGGTTGAGCCCGTTGATCGAGCGCAGGGTCGTCGACTTGCCGGCGCCGTTGGCGCCGATCAGGGTCACGATCTCGCCCTGGCGCACCTCGAGGGAGATGCCCTTGAGCGCGTGGATCGACCCGTAGTACGTGTGGATGTCGTTGACGTCGAGGATGACGCCGTTCCCGCCTGCGGCCTGCGCGGCCGGAGCGGTTGCGGGCTCGGCGGCGGCCGGCGGCGTCGCCGGCGCCTCGGGCTGCGTGGGCTGCTCGGGGGTGTGCTCGCTCATCCCGTCCCTCCCGCGGCGGTGGCCGCCTTGCCGAGATATGCCTCGACGACGCGCTCGTCCTTCTGGATCTCGCCCGGGAGGCCCTCGGCGATCTTCTCGCCGTAGTCGAGGACGGTCACCCGGTCCGAAATGCCCATGACGACCTTCATGTCGTGCTCGATCAGGAGCACGGTCAGCCCTTGCTCCTCGCGGAGCTTCGAGACGAAGCCGGTGAACGTCGCCGTCTCCTGCGGGTTCATCCCGGCAGTCGGCTCGTCCAGGAGAAGGAGCTTCGGGTTCGTCGCGAGCGCCCTCGCCACCTCGAGCCGGCGCTGGTCGCCGTAGGGAAGGTTGCGCGCGAGCGAGTCGTCGCGGTTCTTCAGCCCGCAGAAGGCGAGCAGCTCGCGGGCCGTCTGCTCGGCCTCCTTTTCCTCGCGCCGCACCCTGGGCAGACCGAAGATCGAGCCGAGGATCCCGCCCTTGAGCCGGTGGTGCATCCCCACGAGGACGTTCTCGAGCGAGGTCATGTACTGGAAGAGCCTGATGTTCTGGAACGTCCGCCCGACGCCGAGCTTGGTGATCACGTGCGGAGGCTGGCCCGTCACGTTCTTGCCGTCGAAGATGATCGCCCCATCGGTCGGCTTGTACACCCCGGTGAGCATGTTGAAGAACGTCGTCTTCCCGGCGCCGTTCGGCCCGATCAGGCTCACGATGGCGCCCTGCGGAATGCGGAAGTCGACGTCGTTCACGGCGACCAGCCCGCCGAATTCCTTGCGAACGTTGTCTGCGATCAGGATCTCGTCGGCCATCAGGCGTGCCTGTCTCCGTAGAGGGTCTCGGTCTCGGGCCCGAGCTCCTCGATCTCGCGCTTACGCCGGCTTTCGGGTATCAGCCCGACTGGGCGGAAGAGCATCATCAGCACGATGATGACGCCGTAGATCCCGAACTGGTACTTCGCGACCTCGAAGTCGAGCGGCGTCTCCCGGTTCAGGTAGCTGCCGATGTTCGCGAGGCCCTCCTGGTTCAGGTACGTGAGGATCGCGCCGGCGACGACCACCCCCCAGACGCTCCCCATGCCGCCCAGGATGACCATGCACAGCAGGAAGACCGAGATGTTGAAGAAGAACTCGCTCGGGAACGCGCCGCCCTTGAAGCTCGCGTAGAAGGCGCCGGCGACACCGCCGAAGAAGGCGCCGAGCGCGTAGGCCCAGGTCTTCGTCTTCATGAGCGGGACGCCCATCGCGGCAGCCGCGGTCTCGTCCTCCCGGATCGCGATCCAGGCGCGGCCGAGTCGCGAGTCGCGCAGGCGCACCGAGCAGAAGATCGTGAACAGGAGCAGGACGAGCGCGCTGTAGTAGAAGAGGTTGATCTTGTCGAAGGACTGCTGGAAGCTGACCGGCAGGCCCAGCGAGTCGTTCAACCCCGTCCCGAACCCGGGCGAGTCGATCGGGTTGATCCCGAAGGTGCCCGCCGTGAGGTTGAACCCGCCGAGATCGTCCGCGTTGCGGACGAACTGGGGGATGATCTCGCCGAAGCCGAGCGTCACGATCGCCAGATAGTCGCCGCGCAGTCGCAAGGTCGGCAGGCCAATGAGGATGCCCGCGATCCCCGTGATGCATCCGGCGATGAGCAGCACCACCCACATGTTGAGGTGGATGCCGCGCAGCTCGGGGTTGACCCCTGCCGACCCGACGTGGATCTTGACCTGCTGGAAGTGGCCCGACGCGAGCCAGCCGGCGGTGTAAGCGCCGACCGCGTAGAAGGCGACGTAGCCCAGGTCGAGTAGCCCCGCGTAGCCCACGACGATGTTGAGGCCGACGGCCATCATGATGAAGACGATCATGATCACGGCCGTGCTTACGCTCGGCCATTCGCGGATGACCGGAAGCTCCATCTCGCCGAGAGCGTTCTCGTAGAACGTCGGATAGAGCGCAGCCAGCGCGAGCAGGATCAGCGCCGGAACCCAGGTGCGGGCGCGGCGCGGAATCCTGCGCCACGCGCGACCGACCTCGTCGAGCCTCAGAGTCTGCTTGACGCCCTTCCGCTCGGGCGTGCCGGGGCCGCTCGCTCCCTCGGTGGCCATCAGGCGCCCTCCGGCGTCCGCTCTCCGAGGAGCCCCTCGGGGCGGAAGACCAGGATCGCGATCAGGATCCCGAACACCATCGAGCGCGTCCAGTCGCTCCCGAGCACCCAGATGGACAGGCCCTCGTTGAAGGCCTGGATGAAGCCGATGATCAGGCCGCCGAGCGTGGCGCCCAAGAGGTTGCCGATCCCGCCGAGCACGGCAGCGGTGAAGGCGATCAGGCCGAGCTCGAAGCCCGTGTCGTAGCGCATCTGGAACTGGAGCAGGTACAGAACGCCGGCCACGCCGGCGAGGGCGCCTGCCAGCAGGAACGTGAACGAGATCGTCCGGTTGACGTTGATGCCCATCATGGCCGCGGCGTCCTGGTCCTGGGCCGTTGCGCGCATCGCCTTCCCCTGCTTGGTCGACTTGACCAGCCAGGTCAGGATGAGCAGCACCGGGATCGTCACCAGAATGACCGTGAGCTTGTTCCAGGCGATCGAGACGTCGCCGATCGAGAACGCGGCCGACGAAGGAATGAGGTCGGGCGCGCTGCGGTAGTTCACGTCGTAGACGATCAGCGAGATGTTCTGCACGATGAACGACATGCCGACCGCGCTGATCAGCATCGTCAGGCGCGGCTGGCTTCTCAGCCGGCGGTAGCCGAGGAACTCGATCGTGACGTTGATCGCCGACCCGAAGCCCATCGTCATGAGGAGCGTCGCGATGAGGCCTGCGATGACGACGAGCACGGCCTCGTCCCCGCTGAGGTCGAGCAGGTCGATCATGATCGAGCTCGCGACGAGGCCTGAGAGCGCGAACACGTCGCCGTGCGCGAAGTTGATCAGCTGCAGGATGCCGTAGACGAGCGTGTAGCCCAGCGCGACGAGCGCATAGACCGAGCCGGTCGTGAGGCCGATGACCGAGATGCTGAAGAACTGCGACGGATCGTTGATCAGGTTCCGCAGCAGGACGATCGCGATGAAGGCCAGGAAGAGGATCCCAAGGATCGAGGTAAAGCTCGGACCGCCCCGCTTCCGGATCCCGGCCACTCTGCCCGCGTCTACGCTCATCGCAATGGCTACCTCGAAGACAACCGGGGGAGGGCCGAAGCCCTCCCCCGGGTTGTTAGCGAGTTACTCCTAACCCCTCGCAGCCTCGACGTTCTCGTCCTGAGGCGAGAGCACCGTCTCGGTCTCGAGCTCTTCCTGGCCGCGGAAGATCGTGAAGCCGACAACCGCGCCGCTCGCAAGAGACGGGTCGCCGTTCTCGTTGATCTCGAAGTCACCGAGGAAGCCGTCCGCGACCTGGGTCTCGAACAGCTTGGCGATGACGTCGCCACGGCTGAAGTCCGAAGCGGCGATCGCGTCCAGCAGGACCTGAGCCGCCTGAGCGCCGTAGACCGCGTACGGGTCGACGGGCTCGCCGCCCAGGGTCTCCTGGAACTGCGTGATGAACTCTTCCGCGGAGCCCGTGAACTCGTCCACCGGGATACCGGCAACCGAGAAGAAGGCATCGCGCGTGTTCTCCACGCCGGCCTCGTCGATCGTCTGCTGCGTCGTGAAGCCGTCAGGCATGTACAGCTTGACGCCGTCGTTCGGGCCAAGGACCTTGACCTTGTCCTTGATCACCTGGGCGCCGTTCTCGTCGATCAGGCCGCCGAGGAACACACCGTCTGCTCCCGACTGCTTGATCTTGTTCATCAGCGCCTCGTAGTTCGACGCCTTCGGATCCCACGCGTCGAAGCCGACGACCTCGATGCCGAGGTGCTCGGCGGCGTTGCGCGTGTTGGTCGCGACGCCGAGGCCGTACGCCTCCTTGTCGTTCAGGATGAACAGCTTCGTCGTCTCCTGCGCCTGCATGAACTCGGCCAGAGCCGCGCCCTGGTAGGCGTCGTGAGCGACGACGCGGGCGTAGTTGCGCGAGCCGGCCGGGTAGTACTTGTCCGGCTCGTCATCCGCGCAGCCCGGTCCGCCCTCGGTCAGGCAGACGTACGTGTTCGCAGGGGAGACCATTGCGAGACCGCCGCCGGGTGCCTGGTTCAGCACCGGGATGATGACCGCGGCACAGCCGGAGTTGAACGTGCCGATCAGGCCCAGAAGGCTCTGGTTCTCGGCATACGCGTTCGCGTTCTGGCTGCACTTGCCCGGGTCCCACTTGCCGGCCTGAGCCGTCGAGTCGTCGCACGACTGGTAGCCGACGTTCGCATCCCCGGCCTTCCAGCCGTTGGTCTCGAGGACCTGGTTGATCGCGGCCGTGATCTGCAGGGTCTGCGTCCGCGAGGACCCCTGCAGCGGCAGGTCGGAAGCGATCAGGATGTCCGGATCGCCTTCACCCTCGTACTCGATGTCCGTGCACGACGCCGACGGAAGCGCGGTCACCGGCGGGAGATCAAGCGCCTCCCCACCGTCGCCACTATCTTCGCCGGTCGCTGCAGCGCCGCCATCGTCCCCGTCGTCGTCATCGCCGCCGCAGCCCACCGCTGCGAAGGCGAACACGCCGATCAGAAGCACGAGTAACGCCAAAATCGTCCTTCGTTTCACTACTCCTCCTCTTCGCCCGATTCCTGTTTCGGCGCTTGCGCCCGGCGAGCACCGTTCAGAAGTGCTCGATTATGGACCCGGGTTCCGCGCCCTTGCAACCCCCTCCGGTTACGATGCGCCACAGTGGAGCACGCCGAAGTGGCGGAACTGGTAGACGCGCTGGACTCAAAATCCAGTGGGGCATCGCCCCGTGCGGGTTCGATCCCCGCCTTCGGCATCAGCTCACCTCTCCTCGCGCCCACGTGGTTGACATCGTTCGGTGCGGGTACGTCACCAAAGACGTTCGAGCCTCACCGAAGTTAGATCCGTGGCGAAACGCGTTGCGCTGCTCACCGGAGGAGGAGACTGCCCGGGGCTGAACGCCGTCATCCGGGCAGTGACCCGACGCTCGCTCGACCGCGGCTACGAGGTCATCGGCGTGCGTGGGGGCTGGCGCGGTCTCGTCGACGGGACTTTCGAGGAGCTCGACTACCGCTCGATCTCGGGGATTCTGCCCCGCGGCGGAACGATCATCGGCACGACGCGGACGAACCCGTACAAGGTCGACGGCGGCGTCGAGCGCGTGCTCCGGAACACGGAGGAGCAGCGGCTGGACGCGCTCGTGGCCATCGGCGGAGAGGACACCCTGGGCGTCGCCGCCCGGCTCCACGAAGAGCAGGCCTACCCGGTGGTCGGGGTCCCGAAGACGATCGACAACGACCTCTCCGCGACGGATTACACGTTTGGGTTCGACACGGCAGTGACGGTCGCCACGGAGGCGATCGACCGGCTGCACACGACCGCCGAGTCGCACAACCGCGTGATGGTGGTCGAGGTGATGGGCAGGCACACGGGCTGGATCGCCGTCATGAGCGGGATCGCCGGCGGCGCCGACGTCATCCTGATCCCGGAGGACCCGGTCACGGTCGAGGACGCCTGCGACGACCTCCGCCACCGCCACGAGCGCGGCAAGGACTTCTCCATCGTCGTCGTGAGCGAGGGCTACGAGCTCACCTATTCCTCGGGCGAGAAGCAGCGGATCGCCCAGGAGCCGTCCCCGACTGATCAGTTCGGCCACGTCCGGCTGGGAGGCGTCGGAGACGCCCTCGCCCGCGAGATCGAGGAGCGGACGGGCTACGAGACCCGCGTTACGGTCCTCGGGCACGTGCAGCGCGGCGGTACGCCGACGCCGCGCGACCGGGTGCTGGCGACGCGCTTCGGGCTCAAGGCCGCCGACCTGGTGCACGAGGGGCGCTGGGGCGTGATGGCCGCCCTCCAGGGCGACTCGATCGTCGAGGTCTCGTTGCGCGACGCTGTCGCGGAGCTGAAGACCGTGCCCAAGGAGTGGTCCGAGGTGGCGCGGGCGTTCTTCGGATAGGCGTGGGCCGGCGGAGGTCCCGCGTAGCCGTCCTGGTCGTCGCCGCGCTCGTCGTGGCCGCGTGCGGGTCGGACGAGACCGAGGACATCGAGTCGCGCGTCGCCGACGAGCACGCCGTGTTCCCGAGCGAGGCGCAGCCCGAGGGAACGCAGCCGTGGCCCGAGGGCCGCTTCGCGGGCGACTGCGCCCAGGACGAGGGCGGCGGGTTCCTGTGCTTCTACGAGGACGGGATGGGCCTGCAGGGGTACGTCTGCTTCGATGCGTCGACCCCGCCCGAGGTCATGTCGGCGGCCGGCGCCCACGACCCGCGCCGGCGCTTCGACCACGACGGCCGCGCCCTCCCGCCGGACAACCGCTGCCCCGACGTAGCGGACTCCTGACGACTCGACACGCTTCCGGCACGATCCGCGCGCCACGCGTGCGCCCCGACCGGCTAGCGTGAAATCTGGGGGCGCCCCCGGCGCGCGCGCGTCTATTGGAAGAGGAGCAGGAGCGCGTCCGTCGGCGCGAAGTCGTCGGTGAGGACGGGCACGTCCTCGGCCGGGATCAACTCATCGTGTCGGTCGAGGATCGCCTGGCGGAGGTCCGGCGCGGTCGGTGATTCCTCGCGGATCTCGTCCCAGCGCTGGGCGACGAACGTCCGCTGCGGCGCCGCCTGCTCCGTCGCAACGAGGATGATGTTCCTGAACGTCTCGTCGCCCTGGTCGCCCTCGAGGATGGCGGGATGGACGAGGACGGTCGGAACCACGGTGCGGTACGTCCGGTAGATCGACCGGAACAGCCGCGACCCCGGCCCATCGATCGCGCCGATGGCGTTCGTGACGATGACGCCGCCCGGGTTGAGGCGCGACTGGGCGAGCTGGACGAACTCCCGGGTCACGAGGTGGAACGGGATCGCGTCCGCAAAGAAGGCATCGATGACGATCGCGTCCCACTTCGTGTCGTCGTCAGCGAGGAAGCGCCGCCCGTCCCCCACGTCGATCTCGAGCCGCGGGTCGTCGCGCGGGACGGCGAAGTAGTCGTGCGCGACGTCGACGACCACCGGGTCGATCTCGACCGCGTGCAGCTGTACGTCGGGGAAGTCGCGCAACATGCGCTTCTCCGACGAGCCGGCGCCCAGCCCGATGAAGAGGATGTTCTCGGCGTCCGGGTTGTAGGCGACAGCCAGATGGAAGAGGTCGGTGTAGGCGAATCGCGTCCGCGCGGGATCGTCGATGTACATCGCGCTCTGAAGCGAGTTGTCGAAGCGAAGGAAGCGCGTGTCGGCGGCCTCCACGACCGAGAGGCGGTGGTACTGCGTGTCGCGCTCGTAGACGACCCGAAGGTTCTCGACCGGGACGACGGCCCGCGGGTCGCGCGCGTCGAGGACGGTCTGCGAGCCGCGCATGCGGTAGAGCGGCGACCAGTTCTGTGCCGCCGCCTCCGAAAGCGTCCCGCCCGTCTCGGGAGCGAGGGCCGACGCAGCGAATCCGGCACCGACCGTCGCGACGGCGGCGAGGACCGCGGCCACGAGCATGCGCTCGGCGAGCGCCACCGCCGCGACCGCGGCGAAGAGCGCGACCGCGGCGATTCCGATGAGCTGGTCGGTCCCGAACTCCGGGATGAGGAAGAACGACGTCGCGATCGTCCCGAAGATGCTCCCGGCCGTCGAGATGGAGAAGAGACGGCCTGCGGTGCGTCCGACACGCGTCAGGGACTGCGCGCGCAGGCGCACGGCGATCGGGGTGACGCCGGCCATGAGCACGCTCGGGATACCGAAGAGGGCGATCGAAGCCAGGAGCGGATTGAGCCGCGGCCCCGGGTCCCAGGAGACGACGGCCTCGAGCACCGGCTCGTCGATGACCGGGATCGCGAGGATCGAGAGCGCGGCCAGCGCCATCACCCCGAGCAGGAGCCCGGTGGCGGGCAGCCGGTCGGCCAGCGCTCCGCCGAGCCAGTAGCCGACGGCGAGCCCCGTGAGGACGACGCCGATCAGCGAGCCCCACACGAACAGCGAGTTGCCGAAGTACGGCGCGAGCACGCGGCTGGCGGCGATCTCGACGCCCAGGAGGACGGCGCCGGAGACGAACACCGCCACCATCACCGGGACGCCGTCGAAGCGCGCCCACCGGTCCGGGGCGCGCGGAGCCGTCGGGCCGACGCCGGGGTCGGTCAGCGGATCGCGGGGGAGCGGCTCGCTAACGTCGAGCTTCTGGGCCACGGACGAGCTCCTCGAGGACCGCGCCGAACTCCGGTTCCCGCGCGAGCCCGTGGACGAGGATCGCATCGACCCCGGCACGCTCCAGCGCGAGCACCTGCTCTCGCGATTCGATCCAGGCCTCGGACACGACGAGCTTGCCCGCGGGCACGTCGGCGAGGAGGTCGAGCGTCCGCTCGAGGTCTTCCTCGTCCTCGTCCAGCCCGGCCTCGGAGATCAGGACGACCTCCGGATCGACGCGCTCGAGCGCCTGCTCGAGGTCCTCCTCTTCGCGGACCTCGACCGCGCAGTCGAGCTCGAGGTCGTAGGCGATCGTGTAGAGCGCCTCGAGCCTGCCCTCTCCCTCGGCGGCGCGAAAGTCGATCACGACCGCATCTGCCCCGGCGGCCGCGACTCCGGCCGGATCGCCGTCGCGCGCCAGGATCGGCAGGCCGGTGCCCGCGCGGGCCCGTTCGACGTCGGCCGCGTGCACGGCGATCCCCTCGGCCCCGGACTGCTCGGCCAGCGCGGCGAGGGCCTCGACATCGCCCTCGAGGACAGGGATGACCGAGATCCCGTCGCCCTCGGAGATCGCCTGGCTGAAGCGGCTCATGCCGGGACTGCCATCACGTCGACCGCGTAGGGCGTCCCGATCCGACCGGCGCCCGCGGCGATGAGCTCGTCGACCTCGCCCGCCGTCGCGACGGAGCTCGAGGCCTTGACCCCGATGCGCTCGGAGAGGTGCTCGCGCAGGAGCTCGACCGCGGACAGCGTGGACGCCTCGCTGCCGGCGACGACCGACGTCGAGACGAAGTCCGCCCCGACCCCCTCGACGATCGAGCACGCGAGCTGCGTTCGCTTGGAGCCGAGACGCTCGCAGTCGAATGCGACCTTGACGAGCGTGTGGCCGCGGCCGGAGTTCACGCTTCGCACGCCCACGGCGTGTACGACCGCCGCCAGCTCGTCGCGGGCGAGATGAAAGTCACCGGCGAGCATCGCGCTCGAGTTCAGCACGAACTCGAGCTCGTGGGAGCCCTCCGCAGCGCACCGCTCGACGTCGTGCAGCTTCGCGCGTGACTCGGCGTCGCCCTCCGGGTAGCCGACCACGCCGGTCACCTTCACGTCGCAGCCTCGCAGGCACTCGGCGGCGAAGGCGACCGCGCCGGGCAGGACGCAGACCGACGCGAAGTGGTGCTCGCGCGCCTCGTCGCAGAGTCGCGCGATCGCCGCCTCCGAGGCCTTGCTGTCCAGCAGCGTATGGTCGATGGTCTTGGCGAGCTCTTGGAGCCGGCGTGCCATAAGTCTCGAAACCCTAGTGCAGCAGCTAGACGCCGATGGGATGCCAGACGGTCTTCAGCTCGAGGAACGAGGCCGCGTGCCAGGGCGATTGCCCCTCGCCGTTGCGGACGACCCGCTTGACGTTCTCGGCCGCCACGCGCTCGAGCTCCTCGACATCGTCCTCCGCGCCCCCGAGGTCGAGCGCGTTCACGTCCATGTGGCCCGCGAGCACTGGTGCGAGCTCGCGCTTCCTGCCGGTGACGACGTTGACGACGCCGCCCGGGACGTCGGAGGTGGCCAGGACCTCCGCGAGCGTCACCGCCGCGAGCGGACGCCGTTCGGACGCGATCACGACGGAGACGTTCCCGCCGACGATCGCCGGCGCGAGCCGGGAAACGAGGCCGGCGAGCGGCGGCTCCTCGGGCGCGACGATCCCGACGACGCCCGTCGGCTCCGGGATCGTGAAGTTGAAGTACGGCCCCGCGACGGGATTCGAGGTGCCGAGCACCTGGGCGAGCTTGTCGGCCCAGCCCGCGTACCAGACCCAGCGATCGACGGCCGCGTCGACTTCCTCGTCGCTCCCGGTCAGCTCGGCGAACTCGGCGCGCCGGCCCTCCATCATCTCGGCGACGCGGTAGAGCACCTGGCCGCGGTTGTACGCGGTCATCCCCGCCCACTTGGAGAAGGCCCCGCGGGCAGCGCGCACGGCGTCGCGGACGTCCTTGCGGGAGCCGAGCGCGACGTTCGCGCCCTCGACCTCGTAGGTGCGGCCCGACTCGGAGCGCGGGAACGCGCCGCCCATGTAGAGCTTGTAGGTCTTCTTGACGGGCAAGCGGCTCACTCGTCGAACTCCAGGTAGGGCGCGAGGCCGTGAAGGCCGCCCTCGCGGCCGAAGCCGGATTCCTTGTAGCCGCCGAACGGCGAGGTCGGGTCGAAGCGGTTGTAGGTGTTCGCCCAGATCACGCCCGCGCGCAGCCGTTGCGCCATCGAGAGGATCCGCGAGCCCTTCTCCGTCCAGACGCCCGCGGACAGGCCGTACGGCGTGTTGTTCGCCTTCTCGACGGCCTCGTCGGGCGTCCGGAAGGTGAGCACCGAGAGGACGGGGCCGAAGATCTCCTCCTGCGCGATCCGGTAGCTCTGCGCCACGTTGGTGAAGACCGTCGGCGGGAACCACCAGCCCTTCTCCGGCAGCCGGCAGGGCGGCTGGTAGATCTCGGCGCCCTCCTCCTCGCCGGCAGCGACGAGCTCTTTGATCCGCTCGAGCTGGGCCTGCGAGTTGATCGCGCCGACGTCGGTGTTCTTGTCCAGCGGGTCGCCCACGCGCAGGGTGGTCATGCGCCGCTTGAGCTTCGCCACGACCTCCTCGAAGACCGACTCCTGGACGAAGAGGCGCGAACCGGCGCAGCAGACGTGGCCCTGGTTGAAGTAGATGCCGTTGATGATCCCCTCGACCGCCTGGTCGAGCGGGGCGTCGTCGAAGATGATGTTCGCCGCCTTGCCGCCGAGCTCGAGCGTGAGGCGCTTCCCGGTCCCGGCGGTCGAGCGCATGATCTCCTTGCCGACCTCCGTCGAGCCGGTGAAGGCGATCTTGTCGACGCCCGGATGCTTCACCAGCTCGGCGCCCGCGCGTCCGTCGCCCGTGACGATGTTGACCACCCCGGGCGGAAGCTCGGCCTGGCGCAGGACGTCGCAGAAGAGGAGCGCAGTGAGCGGCGTCGTCTCGGCCGGCTTGAGGACGACCGTGTTCCCGGCCGCAAGCGCCGGCGCGATCTTCCACGAGAGCATGAGCAGCGGGAAGTTCCAGGGAATCACCTGGCCTGCGACGCCGACCGGGCGCGGCTTGCGGTTCGGGAAGGCGTACTCGAGCTTGTCCGCCCAGCCCGCGTAGTAGAAGAAGTGCGCGGCGGCGAGAGGCAGGTCGACGTCCCTGGACTCGCGGATCGGCTTGCCGCCGTCGAGCGACTCGAGCACCGCGAACTCCCGGGAGCGCTCCTGGAGGATGCGCGCGATGCGGAAGAGGTACTTCGCCCGTTCGCCCGGCGCCAGGGTCGACCAGCCGTTCTCGAACGCGTCGCGAGCGGCGCCGACGGCGAGATCGACGTCCTCGGCGCCTGCATAGGCGACCTCGGCCAGAGCCTCCTCGTCGCGCGGCGCGATGCTCTGCGCGTACTCCCCCGAGCGCGGCTCGACCCACTCGCCGCCGACGAAGATCCCGTAGCGGTCCTCGAGGCGGACGATCTCCCGCGACTCCGGCGCCTCCGCGTACTCGAACGCTGAGGGAACCGGCGAGCGGTCCTGCTTTTTCTCGACCTCGGCCATCAGTCGATAGTGAAGTAGTCCGGGCTCTGGTAGCGGCCCGTCTTCTCCTTGCGGATCTGCATGAGCACGTCGTTCAGGAGCGACGAGGCGCCGAAGCGGAAGAGGTCGGGCGTCAGCCACTCGGGCCCCAGCGTCTCGTTCAGCATCACGAGGTACTGGACGGCCTGCTTCGCGTGGCGGATGCCACCGGCGGGCTTCATCCCGATCTTCTTGCCGGTCTCCTCGTAGACGTCGCGGATCGCCTCGAGCATCACGAGCGTCACCGGGAGCGTCGCGGCGGGCTGGATCTTGCCCGTGGAGGTCTTGATGAAGTCGGCGCCGCCGGCGATCGCCAGCAGGCTCGCGCGGCGCACGTTGTCGTAGGTGCCGAGCTCGCCGGTCTCGAGGATCACCTTGAGGTGCGCCCGCCCGCTCACATCCTTCACGCGCCTGACCTCGTCGTAGACCTTCGCGTAGTGGCCGGAGAGGAACGCGCCGCGGTCGATGACCATGTCGATCTCGTCCGCTCCCGACTCGGCGACGCGCGCGGCCTCCTCGACCTTGAGCTCGGTCGGCACCTGCCCCGACGGGAACGCGGTCGCAACGGAGGCGACCTTGACGCCGCTTCCCTCCAGGCGCTCGAGCGCGTGCGGGACGAGGCTCGGATAGATGCAGACGGCGGCGACCGGCGGCACGGTCAGGTCGGCCGGGTCGGGCCGCATCGCCTTGGAGCAGAGCGCGGCGACCTTCCCGGGCGTGTCGGAGCCCTCGAGCGTCGTCAGATCCATCATGCGCACTGCGAGATCGAGCGCGAAGACCTTCGAGTCCCGCTTGATCGAGCGCTTCGCGAGCGTGGCCGCGCGCTCCTCGACCGCAACCTGGTCGACGGAGCCGATGCGAGGGAGTCGCGGCTCGAGCGGGAGTTCGAACCCGCTCGGCAAGGCGGGAGCCTGCGCCATGGAGACAAAGTGTAGCCCGCCCCGATCCTTGCCCCGTTGCTCAGTTTGGAGGCGATCCGTGCCGATGAACAGAGCATGAAGCGTTCGATGAGCACGAAGACGGCCCTCGTCGGCCTCGCTGCGTCGCTCGCCGGGTTCGCGGTCGCCTCGGTCGCGTACTTCGGCCAGCGCCGCTAGACGCGCACCGCTCGTAGGATTGCGGCTGTGCTGCTGTGGACCTTCGTTCCCGTCGCGGTTCTCCTCAGCCTGACACCGGGGCCAGGGATGGCGCTCGTCGTCCGCAACGCGGCGGTCGGAGGCACGGGTGCGGCCGCGCGGACCACGGTCGGCAGCTCGATCGGCGTCGGCGTCTGGGCCGTCCTCTCGGCGCTCGGCGTCTCGGCGCTCGTCGCCGCGTCCGAGCTGGCCTACGTTGGCCTGAAGATCGCCGGCGTCGCGGTCCTCGTCTGGTTCGGCGTCCAGGCGCTCCGCGGGAGCGAGGCTGCCGCCGCCGAGCGCGACCCGGCGAGGCGCGACTTCGCGAGCGGGCTGCTCACGGCCATCGCCAACCCGAAGCTCGCGGTGTTCTTCCTGGCGCTGTTCCCGCAGTTCATCCCTGACGGCGCGCCCGTCCTCCCGTACGCACTCGCCATGGCGGCGATCCTCATCGCCGCCGACTTCCTGTGTTACGTCTCGCTCGGCGCCGCGGTCGCGCGGGCGACGCGCGTCGTGGCGAGCAGCCGGCTCGCGCGGCGGGTCGAGCAGCTCACCGGCGCAGTCCTCCTCGCCCTCGCCGGCCGCCTCGCGCTCGACACGCGTTAGGAGGGTCTGACGGAATAGTGGCGGTGCCGCCGGGCCGCCAGACCTTCCTAGGCGGTCACCAGCTCCTCGACCAGCGGCGCGGTGTCGAGGGGGTCGAAGCCGATGCGGTCGGCGATCTCCTCGCTCGTGGGGCGCGTGCCCTCCGCCCACAGGTCGCGCAGGATCTCGCCGGTCTCCGGCCGCCGCCACCAGTCCTCGCCGATCCGCTCCCGCAGGTGCGCGCGCAGCTGCGCAGTGCGGATCCAGGCCCGCAGGTAGTCGGCCGAGTAGAAGTCGCCGTCCATGTCCGCCAGGTAGCCGTCGGCCCGGTAGCGGAAGCCGATTGCGCCCCGCAGCTTGTCGGCGTACGTCTGCGCGTGGTCGTTCGCGTTCTCGAAGTCACCCCAGAAGTCGAGCTCGTACTCGAGCTTGGCCGCGTAGCGCCGGTAGAGGAGCACCTCGAGGAAGCGGGCAGCTTCGGCACGCTCGGCGTCGTCGGCATCGGAGAGGCCGAAGTGGATCGCGTGCCAGCCGGGCTCGCGGGTGATCGACTCCAGCAGGAACGAGTAGATCTCGGTCAGCGCATGGTCGCGGGAGAGGCGGCGGAAGGTGTACGGAAGATCGGGGTCGATGCCGGCGTAGTGCAGCGCGTGACCCGCCTCGTGCAGGAGCGCCTGGTAGTCGTGGAGGCCGCCCTGCGCGCGCGTGATCAGGTGCACGACGGACGGCGGGTCGGACGCGATCACACACGCGCGCGGGTTCTTCTGCGGCCGGTCGTCGAGGTCGAGGCGAATGCGGTCGTTGGACGCCAGGTCGAGCCCGATGCTCGTGAGCGTGTCGAGGCAGACCGGGACGGAACGGTCCCGCGCGTACAGCTCGGTGAAGGGCGACATCCGTCGCAGGTAGGCCACGTGGTAGGAGTCGGGCTCGGCCTCGCGCTGCGGGCCGAGAACGAGGTCGAGCCAGCGGTCCCGCAGCGGCTCCCAGCTCTCCACCTGCCGCGCGGACGCCTCGGCGAGGGCCTGGGCGAGGGCCCGTAGGTCGATCGCCTTGCGATCGGCGCTTCGGTGGATCGGGTCCGGATCGCCTGACAGCTCCGCATCGAGCGCCTCCGCGCGCTGGAGGAGCGTGTAGCGCTCACAGTTGAAGCCGGCGGACGCGTCCCCGGCGAGCTCGCCGAGCTCGCGGCGCGCGTCGTAGTCGTCGAGGACCGCGAGCTGCGCATGCGCGGACCGGAGCGGAAGCGACTCGGTGCGGAACTCCACCCGCGCGGCGAGGATCGCGTTCTCGAGCTGGTCGGACTCGTCGGCGAGCTCGCGCACGACGATTCCGCCGGCGCAGGCCTCACGCAGCCGGAAAAGCCGCTCCCGGTCCTCCCCGCGCGCGGCGTCCTCGTCCGCACGCAGAGCATCGTGCTGCTCCCGCGAGAACAGGTCTTCGTAGCGCGCGACGATGGCGGCCTGCTCGCTCGTCTCCTTCTCGCCGACGCGGACCGCCCGCGCCTCCTCCGATCGCTCGTAGAGAAAACGAGCCAGCTGCGCCTCGAACTCGTCCGGTGTCCTGACCACGGCCATGAAGAACCCCCCAAGTTGTTAGATACCGAGCCGTTCGAGCGCGCCGACGTCTCGTCGCCAGCTCGGCCGAACCTTGACCCCGAGATCGAGGAACACTTTTCGCCCAAGCAGCACCTCGATCTCCTGCCGCGCTCGGATGCCAATCGTCTTGATCATACTTCCGCCCTTCCCGATCAGGATTCCCTTTTGGGACTCGGTTTCAACCCAGACGAGGGCGCGCACCCTGCCCTTCTCGAGATCGAGCTCGTCGACCTCCACCGAGATCGCGTGCGGCACCTCCTCGCGGGTCAGCGCGAGCGCCTTCTCGCGCACGATCTCGGCGATCCGAGCCTCGATCGGAAGGTCGGTTCGCGTGCCCTCCTCGAAGTAAGCCGGGCCCTCGGGCAGCAGGGCGACGAGGTCGTGCAGGAGCGGGTCGAGCCCGTCTCCTTTCAGCGCGCTGATCGGATGGAGCGCGTGGAAATCCCCCAGCGCTGCGGCCTCCGTGATCTGCTCGGCGATCCGGGCAGGGTCGAGGCGGTCGACCTTGTTCAGCGCGACGACGACGGGCGGGCCTGCCGCGAAGATCCGCTCGGCGATGAAGCGATCGCCGCCGCCGATCCGCTCGTTCGCGGCGAGGACGAAGAGGAACGCATCGACGTCGGCGAGCGTCTCGTTCACCGTGCGCTGCATGCGCTCGGTCAACGGGTCACGCGGTCGCTGGAATCCCGGGAGATCGACCAGGATCAGCTGGTAGGGCCCGTCCTCCGCCTCGCCGTTGACGACGGCCGAGATCTTCCGGCGGGTCGTCTGCGGCTTGTCGGAGACGATGGCGACCTTCTCGCCGGCGACTGCGTTGACGAGGGTCGACTTGCCGACGTTCGGGCGGCCGGCGACGGCGACGAAGCCGCTTCTCAAAGCTCGAAGGAGTCGGGCAGCAGCTCGTCCGGCCGGCGGACGAGGAGCTCTCCTTCGTGGACGAACGCCACGCGGTCGACTCCGAACTCGTACAGCCACTGGCGGCAGCCGCCGCACGGCGACGCGGTGACGGCGACGGCCTCGACCTCGCCCGGGCGCACGCCCTCCGCGACCGCGCGGGCGAGCGCGCAGCGCTCCGCGCATATGCCGAGCGGATAGGAGGCGTTCTCGACGTTGACACCGGTGATGATGCGGCCGTCCCGCAGCAGGGCCGCCGCTCCGACCTGGTAGTCGGAATACGGCGCGTAGGCGTTGCCGGCCGCCTCGCGGGCGACCTCGGCCAGCTCGGCGTCGGTCATGCGAGCACCTGGAAGAGGATCATGCTGACGAGCGTACCCGTCACCGCTCCGAGCACGACCTCCGAAGTCGTGTGGATCCCCGACTCGACGCGGGTCTGCGCGACGAGGAGCGCCATGATCAGCGCGACGAACGAGACGACGACGCGCTCCTCCTCGACGATGAACGTGATCGCCATCCAGCCGCCGAACGCAAGCGCGGCGTGCCCCGACGGCAGGCCGCCGCGAAGCGGCGTCCCGCGACCGGTGAGCGCCTTGCTCGCGATCACGATGAGCACGATGAGGATGAGCGCGATCAGGGTGAGGTTGGCCGACCCCTCCCGGACGCGCTCGACCAGCCGTGAGCTGGGCTCCGTGAGGCGGTCGGCGAACACGAGGTAGCCGATCACGACCGCGTTCACCGCCGCGATGAGGACGGCGCCTGCGGCGATGTCCTTGGCCATCTTCGCCAGCGGGTCGAAGGAGGTCGTCGCAAGGTCGATCGTCGCCTCGATGGCGGTGTTGACCATCTCGGCGATGAGCACGAACGAGATCGCGACGAGCAGTGCCATCAGCTCGAGCTTCGTGACGCCGTACGAGAACGCGAGGATGAGCACGGCCGTCGCGAGCGCGAAGTGGATCCGCATGTTGCGCTCGGTGCGCAGCACGTGGATGACGCCTTCGAAGGCCCAGTTGAGGCTCTGGAGAATTGCCGGTGTCCGCGAGGCGCTCATCGAGCGTGCGCCCGTTCGCGGCCCTCCATTTCGGATCCGTGCTCGTAACCGAGCAGGTGAAGGAGCCCGTGCACGAGCGGCCCGTGCCAGGCGTCCCCGACGACTTGCGGGCACAGAACGACGTCTCCGAGCTGTCGGGGCACTCCGTCGGGAAGCGGCTCGCGCCCGTCGATCGGGAACGAGAGCACGTCGGTCGGCTCGTCGATCCCGAGGTGGTCGCGCTTCAACTCCCGCATCCGGTCGGGCGGCTCGAACACGACGCCCAGGTCGGCGTCGTCCACCCCCTCCTCGGCGAGCACGTTCCGGCAGACCGCGACGACGGCGTCCTCGTCCTGCGAGACACCGCTGCGGTTGGCGACCTCGATCCGGATCACCGGCGGCGCTGCGTGCCCGTCTCCTCGGCGTGCCGCTTGTACGCCTCGACGATCCGCTGGACGAGCACGTGACGGACGACGTCCTGGTTGCCGAACTCGACGAACTCGATCCCGTCGATGTCGCCCAGGATCTTCCGCACGTGGATCAGCCCCGAAGCTTGATCCTGCGGCAGGTCGACCTGCGTCACGTCGCCGGTGACGACGACCTTCGAGCCGAAGCCGAGCCGCGTCAGGAACATCTGCATCTGCTCGGGCGTCGTGTTCTGCGCCTCGTCGAGGATGATGAACGAGTCGTTGAGCGTCCGGCCGCGCATGAACGCAAGCGGTGCGACCTCGATCGTGCCACGCTCCATGTAGGCGTTGAGGCGGTCGGCGTCGAGCATGTCGTAGAGCGCGTCGAAGAGCGGGCGCAGGTACGGGTCGACCTTGGCCAGCATGTCGCCAGGGAGGAACCCGAGCCGCTCGCCGGCCTCGACCGCAGGGCGGGTGAGGATCAGGCGGTTGACGTCCCGGTCGGCGAGCGACGCGACGGCGAGCGCCATGGCGAGGTACGTCTTCCCCGTGCCGGCGGGGCCGATCCCGAACGTGATCGTTCCGGACCGGATCGCGTCCACGTAAGCCTTCTGGTTGATGGTCTTCGGCGTGATCTTCTTGCCGCGATGGCGCCAGACGACGTCCTCGAAGACCTCGCGCGGATCTTTGGCCGCGTCGAGCGCCGCGAGCACGGCGTCCACGGTGCTGGGGCCGATCGCGTGCCCGCTCTCGACCAGCTCGACGAGCTCCTCGAGGACGAGCCGCGCCTCGTCGACCCGAAGGTCTTCGCCCTCGAGCGTCAGCTGGTTCCCGCGCAGTCGGACGGCGACCTCCATCCGGTCGCGGAGCGCCCGCAGGATCCCGTCGTCGACGGTTGCGAGCTCGGCGGCGACTTCGTTGGAGACCGAAAGGACCTGCTGCAACGATTCGAATTGTAGTCGGCGCCAGAACGGCATTCGCGCAGGGGCTTTCGGGCCGCCCGCGGCCACCAGGCCACCGGACCGGCCGGGGGAACCCCTCGATTTCACGCTAGCGGGGAAATTCGCACGCGGGGCGCGCGGAACGTGGCGAAACGCGCGCGCGACCGCCGCGAATCAGGCGAGCTTCTCGCGGACGAGCTGACTCACGGCCGAGCCGTCGGCACGGCCGGCGACCTGGGGCATCACGTCGGCCATCACGCGCCCGAGGTCGCGGAGAGACGTCGCGCCCGTCTCGGCGATGGCGTCGTCGACGATCTGCTCGAGCTCGTCCTCGCCGAGGGCCTCCGGCATGAACTCCTCGATGATCTCGAGCTCCTCCTCCTCGGTCTCCGCCTGCTCGTCGCGCCCGGCCGAGCGGAACGCCTCCGCCGCCTCGGCGCGGCGCTTGCGCTCGCGCTGCAGCACCTGGAGCTCCTCGTCCTCCTTGAGCGGACGACCGAGCTCCTTCTCGGCGGCCCGCAATGAGGCAAGGGTCAGGCGAAGCGTGTCGGCGCGGAGCTGCTCGCGGCCGCGGATTGCGTCCTTGATCTCGCCCTCGATCTCGGCGATCAGACTCATTCGAACCCCGCCAGCGTCGAGCTCCCGCCGAGCACGTGCCAGTGCAAATGGAAGACGGTCTGGCCTCCGCCCGGGCCGACGTTGACGACCACGCGGTAGTCCTCGAGGCCGGCATCGCGCGCCGTATCGGCGACGAACTCCAGCATCCGCTTCGCCTCCTCGGCCGGAAACTCACCGACGTCGCGGAAGGTGTCGACGTGGCGCTCCGGGATCACGAGCAGGTGCGTGGGCGCCTTGGGGTTGATGTCGCGCACGGCAGCGAACCCCTCGTCCTTTCGGACGTGGTCGCCCTGGGCGTAGAGGCCGCAGAAGAGGCAGTCAGACTGGGGCACCGACGACTCCTTCCTCGCTCACGTCGACCGCCCTCGCTCGAACGAGCGCCCCGACCTGAGCCTGCACGAGCCAGGGAGTGTAGTCGTCGCCGTAGCCTCGGCCCGGTCGATCGACCAGCACGACGTCCTCGCCGCCGAGCTTCGACTGCCACCGGCGGCGCGACGCCTCGCCGGAAAGCGCGCGCAGGCGAGCACCGCGATCCTTCTTCACAGCCGGCGGAACCGGGTCGTCGGCGGCGGTTCGAGTTCCCGGGCGCGGCGAGTACGGAAACACGTGCACCTTGGTGATCCCGGCCTCCTCGACGACTTGCAGCGTCCGCTCGAATGCCGCGTCGTCTTCCGCCGGGAAGCCGACGATCACGTCCGTGGTCAGGTTGAAGCCTTCGGCGAGGGCCACGCGGCGGAGATAGGTCGCCGCCGAGTACCGGCGCCGCATCGCCTCGAGCACCCCGTCGTCGCCGGACTGGAGCGGGACGTGCAGGTGCGGCGAGACCGAGGTCGTCTCGCGCATCGCCTCGAGCAGCCCTGCGCTGACGTGATTGACCTCGATCGAGGAGAGGCGAAGGCGCTCGAGCCCCGGAGTCGCTCCGGCTGCGCGAACAAGCCCAGGCAGGTCGATCCCCGCCGGCCGGTCCCGGTAGCAGCCAAGGTTGATGCCCGTCAGGACGACTTCGCGATGGCCCTGCTCAACCCGCCGACTGATTTCGCGCAGCACCGCCTCCGCGGGGCGGCTTCGCGACGCACCCCGCACCTGCGGGATGACGCAGAACGCACACGAGAAGCTGCAGCCGTCCTGCACCTTGACGAACGCCCGCGTGCGGTCGAGGCCGACGTTCGCGTCGACGCAGCCGATCGCGCCAACGTCCCCGGCGACGACAGCCGGCGTTCGCTCGCTCGGCTGCCGGACAACGGTGACGTTCTCCGGCAGCGAGGCAAGCCCGTCGCCGCCGAGGTTGGCGCCGCAGCCGGTCACGTAGACGCGCTTCGCCGTCCGGGCCGCCCGGCGCGCGGCCTGGCGGGACTTCCGAACGGCCTCGTTGGTGACGCAGCAGGTGTTGACGACGGCGATGTCCGCGCCGCCGTCGCCCGACTCGAGGTGCCCGTCGGCGACGAGCCGCTCGCGAATGTCCTGAGCGTCCGTCTGTGAGACCTTGCACCCGAGAAAGTCGACGGTGAACGAGGCCATGCGGGGCGATGCTAGCCCACCCGGCTGTCCGTACTCGGGTGGCTAGTCGCGCACGAGCAGGTCGGCCGCCCACCCCTCGGCGACGCGACGGTCGGCGCTGCGCCAACCGGATGGCTCGGGTCTTTCCGCCTCGAGATATCCCGAGGCGACGACCAGCCGCCCGGCGAAGCGCTCGGTCGCCCGCTCGACCGGCGCGCGGGCGATGTTCGCGACGGCGACGGCGACCTGCGGCAGAGCGTCGGCCAGGACGTCGGCGCCGCGCACCTCGACGGCCACCTCGTTGTGCGCCGCATTCACGCGCGCTGCCTCGACGGCGAGCTCGTCGTTGTCGAGGGCGAGCACGGGCGCGAACCCGAGCTTCGCAGCCGCAACCGCGACCACGCCGGAGCCGCAGCCGAGATCGACGAGGCCGGACGGCTCGACGCCGAGCAGGAGCTCGATGCAGAGCCGCGTCGTCGCATGCGCCCCGGTCCCGAATGCCTGTCCGGGATCGATGACGATCGGGAGCGTCCCTGCATCCGCCGTCTCCCACGGTGGGCCGATCCAAAGCGGGCCGATCCTGACGGGCTTGTGGAAGCTCCGCCAGGCGTCCTCCCACCCCAGGGCCACCGGGCTCTCGCTCACACGGCCGAAAGACTCCAGGCGCACGACCGCGTCTCCCCGCTCGGTATATGCCGTGAGCTCGACCTCCGCGCCGCCCTCGCGCTCCTCGAAGCCCTCGGGAAAGAGCTCGATCATGGTCGCGCGCGCTTCCTCCGCCCGCTCGCGCGGCACGGAGACCGTCACGCGACGGAGATCGCTCAGCGGAACGCGGACCGGAGCTTGCCGAAGAGGCCGCCGTCCGACCCGTAGTTGCGGTCGTGCTCGCTCCGGGCGAATTCCTCGAGCAGCCGGCGCTGCTCGTCCGACAGGTGCCCCGGGACGGCGACGTTGACGAGCACCCGGTGGTCGCCGGACCCGCGGCCTTGCAGCACGGGCATTCCCTTGCCGCGCAAGACGCGAATCTCGCCCGGCTGCGTTCCGGCCTCGAACTCGAGCTCGACGTCGCCCTCGAGGGTCGCGACCTGGACGGTCGCGCCGAGAGCCGCCTGCGTCATCGTCAGGTCGACCGACGAGATGATGTCGTTGCCCTCCCGAACGAACCGCGGGTCGGGCCGAACGTGCACCATCACGTAGACGTCGCCGGCCCTGCCGCCGAGCGCGCCCGCGTGGCCTTCACCGCTGATCCGGATCCGCTGGCCGTCGTGGATCCCGCGCGGGATCTCGACCTCGAGCTCGCGCTCTGTCGTCGTGCGCCCGGTTCCGGAGCAGTCCTCGCACGGCGTCTCGACCGTCTGCCCGCTCCCCCCGCAGTGCGCGCAGGCCTGCGTGCGAACGACCTGGCCGAAGAGGGAGCTCGACACCGTCTGGATGCGCCCGAGCCCGTCGCAGGCCGAGCACTTCACAGGGGAGGTACCGGGCGCCGCACCGTTCCCTCCGCAGGTGGCACACGAGACGACGACCGGGAACGGGACCTTGCGCATCACACCCTCGGCGGCGTCGCTGAGGTCGATCTCGATCTCGGCGAGGACGTCGGCGCCGCGCGCCGACCGGCCCGCGCGTGCGCCCATGCCGCCGAACAGGTCGTCGCCGAAGAAGGCGGAGAAGATGTCCGCGAGGTTGCCGAAGTCGAAATCGGTCGGCCGGAACCCGCCCGTGCGCAACCCGTCGTGGCCGTACCGGTCGTAGAGCTCCCGCGTCTCGGGCTTCGACAGGACCTCATAGGCCTCCGCCGCCTCGCGGAACCGCTCGTGCGCCTCAGGGTGGTCGGAGACGTCCGGGTGCAGCTCGCGCGCCAGGCGGCGGAACGAGGACTTGATCGCGCGGTCGTCCGCGTCGCGGGAGAGCCCGAGGATCTCGTAGTAGTCGCGCCGCGTGGTCGCCACGATCGTAGGGTACTCCCGCCCGGAGCCGGCACCCGGCGGGCGATCAGCTCTCGTAGAGCTCCTCCACGAACCGGGAGAGCTCGTGCGCGGCCGAGCGGACGGCCCCGATCGCGGTCACGTAGTCCATGCGCATCGGGCCGAGGAGGCTGACCGTGCCGAGGTTGCGGTTCTGGAGGCCGTAGGGTGCCCCAACGAGCGCGACGCCGGCGAGATCCGGGTCCTCGAGATCGGGGCCGACACGGACGAACGGGCGCTTGGAGACGAGGCTCGCCCGCAGCAAGTCGAGCGCAGTGGCCCGGTGCTCGAGCATCTCGAGTAGGCGCCGGTACGTCGTCAGCTCGTCCGCTCTGAACTCGTCCAGCACGCCCGCGGTGCCGCCGACGTAAAGCGTTTGCTCGTCGGCTTCCATCACGTCCGTGAAGGCCGGGCGCATGCGCTCGAGGAACCCGCGCTCGCGCTGCGAGAGCGCCGGGTCGTCGAAGCGGATGCGGAGCAACCGGGCCCCGAGCTGCAGCCCCGCGACGGTCTCGTTCAGGTACTGGCCCGCCCACTCGGCGAGACCAGGATCGACGGCCTCGTCGAAGGTGAGCACGCGCTTCGCGACCCCGCCCGTCGACGTGATGACGACAACCATGACGACGTGCGCTTGGAGGAGCAGCACCTCGACGTGGCGGACGATCGTCGTCTCCGGCGAGGGCGCCGAGACGAGGGCAAGGAGGTGCGTGAGGTCGGCCAGGGCCTCCGTCGTGGCGCGCAGCGCCAGGTCGACCTCGCTCTCGACGACCGTGAGGTCCAGCTCGAGCAGGCTGGCGCGCGGGCCGGGCCGATCTAGAACGCGGTCGACGAAGAACCGGTAGCCGACCTCGGTCGGCACCCGCCCGGCCGACGTGTGCGGGTGCATCAGGAGGCCCTGCTCCTCGAGCACCGCGAGGTCGTTGCGCACCGTCGAGGCCGAGACGTCTAGCCCGGCGAGCTCGACGAGCGCCTTCGACCCGACCGGGGTGCCGGTCGAGACGTACGTCTCGACGACGCTGGCGAGGATCAGCTCCTGCCGCTCCGACAGGCGGAGTTCTTGAGAGTCCACCATCTATTCAAATTGTACGTTTGCAGGGCTTTCGGCCATGAGCTCGGCGGTGACGCCGCCCCCGAGGAAGCGTCCTCGCGTCGTCAGCGCGAGCCCGCCACCACGCCGCTCGGCCAGGCCGAGCCGCTCCATGCGGTCTAGCGCCACGGGGTCGAGCGCGTCGGCAACGTCGGCGAACGGCACCGGCTCGTCGAGCCTCAGACCGAGCATCAGCCGTTCGCGGCTCACGACCTCCGACTCGAGCGGCTCCTCGTCCCTGGGCGGCCGTTCCCCGCGCGCGAGCGCCGCCACGTAGGCCGGAAGCACGGGCCGATTCCGCCAGCGCAGGCCGCCGACGGTCGACACCGCCCCGATCCCGAGGCCGAGGTAGTCCCTGCCGAGCCAGTAGCCGAGGTTGTGCCGCGCCTGCCGTCCGGGCCGGCAGAAGTTGGCCGTCTCGTACCAGCGGTAGCCGGCCGCGATCAGCTCGTCGACGACGAGCTCGAAGTAACCCTCCATCGCCTCGGCCTGGCGCGCGAGCTCATCCCCGTGCGCGTAGGTGAAGCGGGTGCCGGGCTTCGCTTCGAGCTCGTAGCACGACAGGTGCTCCGGGCCGAGCGCGATCGCCTCTGCGAGATCTCGCTCGAGATCGGAGGGGCTCTGGCCGGGAACCCCGTACAGGAGATCGAGCGAGATGTTGTCAAATCCGGCATCACGAAGAAGGTAGAACGCGCGGCGGACGGCCTCCGGGTCGGCCCGTCGCTCGAGCACCTCGAGCAGGTGAGGCTGGAAGCTCTGGGCGCCGAGGGAGACGCGCGACACGCCCCGGTCGCCCAGGAGCGCAGCGAGCTCGGGCGTCACGGTCTCGGGATTCGCCTCAACGGTGATCTCTCCGGCAGGCGGCAGGCTCTCCAGCAGGCGGGCCAGCGCACGCGGCTCCGTGTACGTCGGCGTTCCTCCCCCGAGGAAGACGGTCTCCAGCTCGTCGGCCAGCAGGTCGCGCTGCAGGTCGAGCTCGCCGAGCAGGGCGTCGACGTAGCCCTCGTGGCCGTCCCGTCGCCCGACGAGCGTGACGAAGTCGCAGTACCCGCAGCGGTGGGCGCAGAAGGGCACGTGCACGTACAGGTGGCGGACGCCGCTCACTTGCGATCATCGTCCAGGTTGAGGACGGCGAGGAAGGCCTCTTGCGGCACCTCGACCGCCCCGACTTGCTTCATGCGCTTCTTGCCCTTCTTCTGACGCTCCAGAAGCTTGCGCTTGCGGGTGATGTCGCCGCCGTAGCATTTGGCGAGCACGTCCTTGCGCTTGGCCTTGATCGTCTCGCGCGCCACGATCCGCGCGCCGATCGCGGCCTGGACGGGCACGTCGAACATCTGCCGCGGGATCTCCTTCCGCAGACGGTCGACCAGCGCTCGCCCGCGTGGATAGGCGGCGTCTCGGTGGACGATGAGGCTGAGGGCGTCCACTGGGTCGCCGGCGAGCAGGACGTCGAGGCGGACGAGCTCGCCGGGCTCGAACCCGACGATGTCGTAGTCGAAGCTCGCGTAGCCCTTCGTCCGGCTCTTCAGCTGGTCGTAGTAGTCGTAGACGATCTCCGCGAGCGGAAGGTCGTATGAGAGGAGCACGCGCTCCTCGCTCAGGTACTCCATGTGGTGGAAACGCCCTCGGCGGTCGTTGTTGAGCTCCATGACCGCGCCGACGTAGTCCTTGGGGACGATCGTGGTCGCACGGATGTAGGGCTCCTCGACCAGCTCGATCTCGCGCGGCATGTCGGCCGGGTTGTGCACCTCGAGCTCCTCCCCGGCCTTCGTGAGGACGCGGTAGGCCACGTTCGGCGCCGTCACGAGCAGGTCGAGGTCGAACTCCCGCTCGAGGCGCTCGCGCACGATCTCCATGTGCAGGAGCCCGAGGAAGCCGCACCGGAAGCCGAAGCCGAGCGCCTGTGAGGTCTCGGGCTCGTAGAAGAGTGACGCGTCGTTGAGCTTCAGCTTCTCCAGGGCGTCGCGAAGCGCCGGATAGTCCTCCCCGTCGGTCGGGAACAGGCCCGCGAACACGGTCGGCTTCACGTCCTTGTAGCCAGGAAGCGGCTCGGCGGCGGGCTGGTCCTGGGCCGTCAGCGTGTCGCCGACGCGCAGGCGGCTGACCTCCTTCAGGCCCGTGACGACGTAGCCGACCTCGCCCGCCTCGAGGGTCGCGGTCGGACTCCGGTCGGGCGAAAAGAACCCGAGCTCCTCCGCCTCGAAGCGCGTGCCTGCGGCCATCGCTCGCACGCGTTGCCGGGTCGAGAAGCGGCCGTCGATCATGCGGACGAAGGCGACAACGCCGCGGTACTGGTCGTAGGAGGAATCGAAGATGAGCGCCCGCGGCGGAGCGTCGGGGTCGCCGACGGGCGCCGGAATGCGGTCGACGACGGCGTCGAGCACCGCCTCGACCCCTTCGCCGGTCTTGGCCGAGATCCGCAGGACGCGGGCGGCGTCCTCCCCCACGAGCTCGGCGACCTCGGCTGCTGCCGCGTCGGGGTCGGCCTGGGGCAGGTCGATCTTGTTCACGACCGGGACGATCTCGAGGTTGTTCTCGAGCGCGAGGTAGGCGTTGGCAAGCGTCTGCGCCTCGATCCCCTGCGCGGCGTCGACGACCAGGATCGCCCCCTCGCACGCCTGGAGAGCGCGCGAGACCTCGTAGGTGAAGTCGACGTGACCGGGCGTGTCGATCAGGTTGAGCTGGTGACCGCGCCACATGACGCGAACGGCCTGCGCCTTGATCGTGATGCCGCGCTCGCGCTCGAGCTCCATCGAGTCGAGCACCTGCTCGCGCATCTCGCGCCCGGAGAGCGTCTGCGTCACCTCGAGCACGCGGTCGGCCAGGGTCGACTTGCCGTGGTCGATGTGGGCGACGATCGAGAAGTTGCGGATGCGGTCGAGCGAGCTCATTCCTCGCTCGTTGTAGCTGATCGCCGCCGCAGCGACAGAAGCGTCTGCAGCTCGCGGACGCGGATGAGAGCCGCCAGGCCGAGGTAGGCGCCGGTGCCCACCAGGAGGGCGGCCCCCACCGACACGATCTGGGCGCCGAGCGAGCGCCCGAGCAGCTCGTCGAGCCCGTACCAGACTGCGAGGGCGGCTCCCGCCGCTCCGGCCGCCGCCATGGTGATGCGCGCGTAGGAGGAGGCGAGCGCGCGGCCGTCTATTCGGCCGATGCGCCTCCGGAACATGACGAGGAGCGCCGCAGTCCCCGCGAGGTTGACGATCGAGGTCGCCAGCGGGATGCCCCAGATGCCGACGCGGTACAGCGCGGTGTTGAGGACGACGTTGAGCGCGAGGTTGCCGAGCGCGATCGCCGTCGGCACCCACGCCGACTGAAGGCTGAAGAACGCCCGGTTGAGCATCAGCATCGTGCCGTTGAACGTCAGCCCGACCGCGAAGGCCGCGAGGTTGGCGGCGACCACGCGCGTCTCGCCGGCGTCGAAGGCGCCCCGCTCGTAGAGAAGGCGGGTGATCGGAACGGCGAGCACCGCGCCGATGGCGCTCGCGGGCACGAGGAGAAACCCGATCTGGCGGAGGCCCAGCGACACCGTCTCGCGAAACCCGACGACGTCGTTGCGGGCGGCGAGGCGCGACAGCCGGGGGAACAGGACGGTGGCGACGGCCACCGAGAACATCCCCTGGGGGAGCATGTAGAGGCGAAACGCCGCGTCGATCGAGCTGGGACCAAGGTCCTTGTCGACGAAACGGGCGGCGAAGAACGTGTTGATCACGAGGTTGAAGTTGATGAGCCCGACGCTGAGCGTCACCGGCAGCATGAGCAGGAGCACGCGCTTGACCGCGGGGTCGCGTAGGTCGAGAACCGCGCGGATCCGGCCGTCGCGCCCGCGGAGCCACCACACCGGGGTGATCGCCTGGATGACCGTGCCGGCGAGGATGCCGCCCGCGTAGACGTAGAGCTGTGCCTCGACGCTGTCGTAGCGCGGGACGAAGACGACGAGCGAGACGATGATCGCCAGGTTCCACAGGACCGGCATGAGCGCCGGGACGACGAATTCCTCGTAGGAGTTGAGGACGCCGACAACGACCCCCGACACGCCCATGAACAGGACGACGGGGAACAGCACGCGGGCGAGGTCCGCGGCCAACTCGCCGTAGCCGAAGAGGCCCATGATCCAGGGCGCCAGCAGCATGAAGAGGCCGGTCACGACGCCAAGCACGAGGACGGAGAGCCACAGGAAGGTCGAGGCCAGCCGCCAGGCCCGCGCTCGCTCCCCCTTGTCGAGCAGCTCGCTGAACACCGGCACGAACGCGGCCCCAAGCGCCATGTCCGCTGCGAGCGCCCGGACGAGATTCGGTATCTGGAAGGCGACCGTGAAGGCGTTGATGGCGGCCCCCTCGACGCCGAAGTACTTCCGAACGATGATCTCCCGGACCAGCCCGAGGACACGGGAGAGACCGGTCGCCGCGGCGAAGATCGCTGTCGACCAGGCGAGGCGGCGGGGCCGCCTGGTGGAGTTGGCCGGGTCGGCCTCCGCCTCGATCGTCACCGGATCGAGGATAGGCGAGCGGCCGGAAGGGCGGCTGCTGCTACGATCTGCGCGGCCCGTAGGGGCCATTTCTCCGTATGCCGAACATCAAGCAACAGAAGCGCCGAGTCTCGATCGCCGCCCGCCAGCGATTCGAGAACCTGCACTACCGCTCGACCGCCAAGACGCTCTACAAGCGGCTCGAGACGGCGATCGCCGACGGCGACAAGGACGGCGCGGCGAACGCGCATCGCGACCTCGTCCGCTGCCTCGACAGGGCCGCCGCCACGCGTGCGATGCACCCGAACCGAGCGGCTCGCAAGAAGTCTCAGGCCGCCCGGCTCGTCGCCGGCGCCTAGCTCCGCGCGACCGCAGTCTCAGGCCGGGCCACGAGCTCGACGAGCGCGCGTTCCAGCTCGAGCTCTCCGGTCAGCCTGCTCGACCCCTTGAGCGCCGCGTCGAGCGCCGCCAGCCTGACGACGGCGTCGTCCAGCTCGTCGCGCGAGTAGTTGTCCGCATGGCCGAGCGCCTTGCGGACGCGGAACTCGTGCTTGCGAATGCGCTTCGCGATGTCCTTCGCGCCGAGCCCTTCCCCGGCAAGCGCCTGCACCTGGCGGACCAGGCCGACCTGCGAGGCCAGGCGCATGGCGATCACGAACGGCTCCTCGCCGTGCTCGAGGTCCGCCTGGCACGCGGCGAGCGTGCCGGCCATGTCCCGCGCCCCCCAGGCGTCCATGATCGCCCAGGCGGATGCGTCGTTCGAGGGCGCGGCAAGCAGCTCGACCTCCCGACGGCCGATCGGCTCCCCACCGGCCCAGGCGGCGAGCTTCTCGGCCTCTGTGCTCAGCGCCGTCGCGTCCTCCCCGACGATGTCGACGAGCGCACGCGCGGCATCGCCATCTGCCTTGATGCCGAGGCGCTCGAACTGGGCCCTGACCCAGGAGGGCAGGTCGCGCGGCCTGGGAACCTCGTACGTGAGGACCTCGCCCGCCTTCTTGCAGAGCGCGGGAAGGGACGAGCCCTTGAGCTCGCCGCCCGCGACGAGCACCAGCACCGCGCCCACGACAGGATCGCGGACGTAGGCGGCGACGGCCTCCTCGTCGTCCTTCTTCCAGCTCTCGACGCCCTCCACGAGCACGAGCCGGCCACCCGCTCCGGAGAAGAGGCCGAGCGAGTTGCAGGCCGCGACCGCCTCCTCCCCGCTCACCGCGTCGGCCGCAAGCGTCTCGACCGACTCCGGCCCGAAGCGGGCGCGGAGGCGCTCGAGCGCGCGTCGAATCTTCGGACGGTCTCCGCCGGTGAGGAGATAGATGGGACGGAGCTCGCCCTCGGCCACTGCGGCCAAGCATAGTCAGTGCTCCCGGGAGACCGAGATGCGCCGCCCGTCGGTCTCGATCGTGATGCGGCCGTCGAGATCCGTGCGATAGACGTCGAGACCCGCGAAGCCCGTGAGGGCGGCCATCGTGGACGGCGTCGGGTGACCGTAGTCGTTGTCCCGTCCGACCGAGACGACCGCGATCTGCGGGTCGACGAGCTCGAGCAACGCAGGAAGCGAAGCGTCCGCGGAGCCGTGGTGGGCGACCTTGAGGATCTCCACGGGCGGCGGGCGAATGGGCACCGTGACGTTGCCCTCGGCGTCCGCGGTCAGGAGCGCGTCGACCTGTCCATAGCGCGCGAGCAGGACGACCGCGTGGTTGTTCGGATCGTCGCCCGGAGGGCCCGGGCCGTCCGGCCAGAGCACCTCCAGACGTAGCGCCCCCACCCGCAGTCGCTGGCCCGCGCGGGCGGCGACGACGGACACGTCGCGCGCCCGGGCGGCCGCTGCGGCGGCATCGTGGTCCGCGCTCTCGGCCGGGAGACGTGGGTCGAGCACAGCGCCCACATCGAGCTCCTCGAGCACGTCGGCGGCGCCGCCGATGTGGTCGCGCTGAGGATGGGTGAGGACGAGCGCTGCAAGGCGTTCGACGCCGAGTCTTTCGAGCTGGCCGGCGACGTCCGCCTCCGGCGGGCCCTGGTCGACGAGGACGGCGCCCTCCGGGACCTGCAGCAGGATCGCGTCGCCCTGGCCGACGTCGAGCACGGTGATCCGCAGTCCGTTCGGGAGCGGCGGGGCGTTCCCCGGCGCACTCGTCCAGGCGACGGCGAGGGCGACCATGACGGCGGCGCAGGCGGCTGCGGCCCAGGCCCAGCGGCGACGTGTCCGGACGAGCATGACGAGCAGGCCCGTCGCGCCGAGGAGGCCGAGAAGCGCGCGACCCGACTCGACCTGGGCATACGGCAGCCCGCCGACGAGGCGCGCGCACGCTGCGAGGTACGCGGCCAGCCAGCTGTCGATCCAGGCGAGGGCGCCTGCGGCCTCGGGCAGGGCGGGATGGAGAGCCGCGGCGGCGAGCGCAAGGCCGAGGAGCGGTGCGACAATTGGCGCCGCCAGGGCGTTGGCGACGAGCGAGTAGACGGGGATCGCCCCGAAGTGCAGCCAGAGGATGGGAGCGGTCGCGGCGCCACATGCGGCGGAGAGGGAGAGGACGCCGGCGAGCTTCGCCGGGAGCGGGTAGCCCTCGAGCCTCGCCTCGATTCGGGGAACGAGCACGAAGATGGCGGCGACGGCCGCGAACGAGAGCTGGAACCCGGGCTCGAGCAGGCTGTACGGGTTCCACGCGAGCAGCACGGCCGCGCCGACAAGCAGGAAGTACCAGCGGTCGCGCGGGCGCGAGGCGAGCCAGGCGAGCGAGGCAAGGCCGCCGGCGACCCCCGCACGCACGACGGAGGGCTGCCAGCCCACCGCGAGGACGTAGGCGAAGACCGCGGCCAGGGCCCCGACCTCCCCGATCCAGCGCGGGAACCCCAGGGTCCACGCTAGAAGGATCATCCCGGCGACGACGTAGGCGACGTTCTGGCCCGAGACGGCGAGCAGGTGGTAGAGGCCCGACGCCCTGAAGCTGTCTCGCAGCTCCTGGTCGAGCCCCTCGTCCTCGCCCAGGACGACCCCTGCAAGGACCGCCCTGCGCTCTCCGGGCGGGACCGCCTCCAACGAGCGCGCAACACCTCGGCGCAGCCCATCCGCGACGGCACCCAGGCCACCGCGGTGGCCGACCACGCGGAAGCTCCCTCCCCGCAGCAGGACGTGAATGCCCTGCCGACGCAGGTAGGCCGCCTCGTCGAAGCCACCCTCGGTCTCGGGGCCTCGCGGGCGCCCAACCGTGACGACGACCTCCAGCTGCGCTCCCTGAGGGGGCGCCCGCTCCGGCGGCAGGTCGAGACGGGCACGCTCGTGGAGCTCGACGCGACCGAAACGCAAGACGCGAACGGGAACGCGGACCGCGAACTCGCTCCGGCGCGCCGGTCCCGTCACCTCCACACGCGCGAGCGCAGCTTGCCCGATCTCCTCCTCGAGCACGCTCGCGTCGAGGGTCGCCAGCCGCACGCTGCCCCACCAGAGCCCGGCGAGGACAAGGGCGACGACGAACAGGACGGTTCGTGCCGGCGCGATGCAGACGGCGACCAGCGCGGCCCCGGCGGCGGCGAGCGCGAGCCCGGCGTGGGCCTCGCGGCCGAGGAGGGCAAGCGCGAGGCCCGCGCAGAGCGCGGCGGCGAGAAGGTGCGCCGCCGGCACCCGCCTGAGGAGATCGACGGCCACGGCTCGGTCACAGCCCCACGAGCGGCCTGAGCTGCTCGAGCCGGGCCGGGCCGATGCCCGGAACCGCGTCGAGCTCCTCGATGGAGCCGAACCCGCCGTTCGCCGTCCGGAAGTCGATGATCTGCTGCGCCGTGACCGGCCCAATTCCGGGAAGCGCGTCCAGCTGCTCGAGCGTCGCGGCGTTGAGGCTCACCTTCGTGCCCGGTGCAGGGGCTGCTCCGCCCTCACCGGTGCCGGCACCCCCTCCCGGGGCTCCACGAAGCGGAACGAGCACCTGCTGGCCGTCCGCAACCGGAGCGGCCAGGTTGACGAGCTCGAGCGCCGCCTTCGGCTTCGCCCCGCCGGCCTCCGCGATCGCGTCGTCGATACGGCTGCCGTCGGCCAACTCGTAGAGACCTGGACGGTTGACGGCGCCCGCCACGTGCACGACCAGCTTGCGGGGCGGCGACTCCTCGACATCCAGCGCGACGGACGCAACGCTCGGAGCAGGCCGGGCCTCGCCCCCGCTCAGGGCAACGCGGCCGGCGACGGTCAGGAGGACGAGAAGCGCGACCGCGTAGGCGAGCGCACGCGCCCGGGAGATCGTCGGCATCTGCATCGCGCTAGCCGGGCGGCGCCGTGTAGCCGACAACGAGCCGGGGCCGCAGCGCGACGTGCGGTGAGCTCGCGGAGGGCCCGTACGGCCCGCTCGAGCCGAACGCCTCGTCGCCGTCCTGCAGCTTCAGGAGCAGCCCGTTGTTCGGCGACGTCCCGCGATGCCAGGCACGGACGAGGGGCGTGACGTCCCAGGTGAGCCACTGCGGCGTGCGCGCCGCGAGTACGACCGCCGTCGCCGCGACACGCTCGTCGACGTCCGGCTCGCGCTCGCGCGTCCAGCTCGGCGAGAGGATGCGGTGGGCGTCGACGACGTAGCCGACCGCGCACGGCACCGCTGCCAGGCGCGGCGCGACGCAGGTCCCGTCGTGGTAGATCGAGACCTCCGCGGAGGAGATCGCAGCACCCGCCGGCACCTGGACGAGCGGGAACCGGAGGGCGGCACGCCACACCTTGTCGTCGACGCCGCCGATAGGAAGGCGCGCGCCGTCGTCCCGGTAGCAGCGCGACTCCCAGTCGTAGCTCCAGTCGCACCAGTACGGGAGGCCGATGTCCGCTTCCGTCGGGATCGACACGACCGCGGCACGCGCAGAGTCGCCCACCGAGAGGGCCACGATGACAACCGCCAGGAGTAGGGCTCGCATGCCTTCGATGGTCGCGTGGAAAAGCGCGCGCGTGGCGCGCGGACCGTGTCGAAAGTGCGCCGGTTAGCGGACGATCGGCGTCGGGACGGAAAAACGCTTGACAACGGCGGTACATACCCCGTATATATACGCAGTATGTCCATCCGGTACGGGCTCCTGACACTCCTTGAAGGCCGGCCGATGTACGGCTACGAGCTTCGTTCCGAGTTCGAGGCGCGCACGGGGAGCACATGGCCGCTCAACGTGGGGCAGGTCTACTCGACGCTCTCGCGACTCGAGCGTGACGCCCTCGTCGAGGCGGCCGGAGAAGACCACAAGGGCCACGTCTACTACCGGATCACGTCGGATGGGCGGCAGGCCGTGCACGACTGGTTCGCCACCCCGGTCAGCCGGACGAGCCCGCCGCGCGACGAGCTCGCCATCAAGCTCGCCATGGCCGTCTCCGTCCACGGACTCGACGTGCGCGAGGTCGTCCAGGCGCAACGGAGCGCAACCATGAAGGCGATCCAGGAGTACACGCTCTTGAAGTCGCGAACGCCCAGCGGCGGCAGCGCCGACGAGCTCGCGTGGCTCCTCGTCCTGGACTCGATGATCTTCCAGGCCGAGGCCGAGATCCGCTGGCTCGACCACTGCGAGGCCCGGCTGGCCCGAGCCGCGGGCGAGTCCGGCTCCGACTTCCGGAGCGCGGAAGCACCGGCCGCGAACACCGAGGAGGTACAACGATGACCGCCCAAGGCCCCGTCCTCGAGCTCAGGAAGGTGCGCCGGGTTCACGGCAAGGGGCAGACGACCGTCCATGCCCTGCGCGGGATCTCGCTCTCCGTCGACCCGGGGATGCTCGTCGCCGTCATGGGGCCGTCGGGCTCCGGCAAGTCGACGCTCCTCACGCTCGCGGGCGGGCTCGACACGCCGACGGCCGGGGAGGTCGTCGTCGAAGGGACGCCGCTCTCGACGCTCGACCGGCGACAGATCGCGCGGCTTCGGCGCCGGTCGGTCGGCTACGTCTTCCAGGATTTCAACCTGATCGCGGCGCTGACGGCGGCCGAGAACGTGGCGCTCCCGCGCGAGCTCGACGGAGTCGGCCGGCGCCGCGCGCGCGCGGAGGCTGTCGTCGCGCTCGAGGAGCTCGACGTCGGCGAGCTCGCCGACCGGTTCCCGGACGACATGAGCGGCGGCCAGCAGCAGCGGGTCGCGATCGCCCGTGCGCTCGTCGGCGACCGGCGACTCGTCCTCGCCGACGAGCCCACCGGCGCGCTGGACTCCGAGACCGGCGAGTCCGTCCTTCGCCTCCTCCGCTCGCGGGTGGATGCGGGCGCGGCCGGCGTGCTTGTCACCCACGAGGCCCGGCTGGCCGCGTGGGCCGACCACATCGTCTTTCTCCGTGACGGGCTCATGGTCGACGACACCGGCGTCCTGGCCGGGGCCGAGAGCCTCCTCGACGGCGCGAACAGGTGACCTGGCTTCCCGCACTCCGGATCGCACGGCGGGAGGCGCTTCGCGCCAAGGGCCGCAGCACCCTCATCGTCGCCATGGTCGCGCTACCGGTACTCGGGATCGGCATGGCCGACGTGCTTCTCCGCTCGGCGCAGCTCGACCCGGATGAGCGCGCCGAGCGCCAGCTCGGCCAGGCACAGGCCCGGATCGCCTGGTTCGGCGGCGGGGCGGTGCTCCAGGCGCCGGAACCGGACACGGACGGCGCCATCGCGGTCGGTGATCCGGCCGACACGCCTGCACGCCCGGAGCTGCCCAGGGGATACCGCGTGCTTCCTCAGCGCGATGGCCTGGTCACGTTCGGCACCCGCACGGGTGAGGCGCCGATCTCGGTGACCGAGATCGCGGTCGACGACCCCGCGTTCGCAGGGAAGTTCGTGGTCGAGGAGGGCCGCGCCCCTCGGGGCCCGAACGAGATCGCCGCGTCCGGTGCCGCGCTCAAGCGGCTCGGTCTCGATGTGGGTGACACGACCGAGGTCGCCGGGCGCGATGGGACGCTGCGCGTGGTCGGAGTCGTCGACGAGGTCGGCCTGCGACGGCAGGAGATCGTCTGGGCCACGCCGGGCGCGCTCCTCTCCGCCCCAGAGGAGGTCACCCCGGAGGTCGTTTACCTCGTCGGCGCGGAGCCGGTGACCTGGGACGACGTCCTCCGCCTCAACCGGCAGGGCTTCGTCGTCTCCTCGCGGGCGGTGATCCTCGATCCGCCGCCGCGCTCGGAGGTTCCGTTCTACACCCGCGGCTTCGACTTCGGCGGCGAATCGGAGGAGCTCGCCGCCGTGCTCGCGACGGTCCTGGTCGTGACGCTGGGCGTGCTCGAAGTCGTTCTGCTCGCAGGGGCCGCGTTCGCGGTGGGCGCGCGGCGCCAGGCGCGATCCCTCGGTCTCGTCACGGCCGCCGGTGGCGAGCCCCGGGACGTCAGACGCGTCGTCCTCGCGAGCGGCCTTGTGCTCGGGATCGTCGGCGCGGCCCTCGGGCTCGTGCTTGGCATCGGGCTCGCGGCAGCCGCAAGGCCGCTCCTCGAGCACTGGAGCGACACGGAGTTCGGGCGCTTCGACCTGCGCCCGCTGGAGCTCCTTGCCGCCGCGCTCGTCGGCATCGTCGCGGCCCTGCTCGCCGCTGCGCTCCCAGCCAGGACTGCCGCCCGTCGAGACCCTGTGGAGGCGCTCACGGGACGGCGCGGCCAGGTCCGCACGCCGCGGAAGGTTTCAGCCGCAGGCATCGGGCTCGTCGCTCTTGGGATTGCGGCCGCGGTCGCGGGCAGCCTCGTGGCCCTGTCGAGCGCCGCCGGCGTGCACCCGGCCGGCGGCCGCACGTCCCTCTTCGCCGCCGGGCTGATCGCGGGAGGCGCTGTGCTGACGCAGCTCGGCCTCATCGTCTGCAGCCCGGCGATCGTCGGACTGGCCGGCAGGCTCGGCCGCAGCCTTCCGCTGCCGCTCCGCCTCGCGCTCACCGACGCCTCCCGTCACCGGGGAAGGAGCGCACCGGCCGTCGCGGCGGTCCTCGCCGCCGTCACGGGCGCAACCGCGCTCGCGCTCGCCGCGGCGGCCTTCGACGCCCGCGACCGCGAGAGCTACACCCCCGCCTGGCCGGACGGTACCGCCGGGGTCCCGCTCGAGGAATACACGGCCACCGCGGACGGCGAGGGGTCCATGACGCTCGCCGATCCGGACGCCGCCATCCTCGCGATGCGCGGCGAGCTGCCTTCCTTCACGGCCTTCGCGATCGAGAGCGAGCCGACGTGCGTCGATCCCGAGGGCTGTTCCTACATCAGTCCGGTTATCCCGAAGGAGCAAGAGTGCCCGGCCGGTCCTGACGCCTCCGCGCTCGCCGGCGACCCTCGCTGCGACTTCGCCAAGACCTATCGCGGGACGGCGCTCCCGGCCACACCAGTAGGTGATGCGGAGCTGCTCCGCCTCCTGACCGGCCGCACGCCGAGGGCCGCCGTCGAGATGCTCGAGTCCGGCGGTGTGGTCGTGCTCGACGAACGCTACGCGCAGGACGGCCGCTTCACGGTCGAGACGACGTCGCCCGAGGGAACGCCCGTAGGCAGGCAGCGGCTGCCGGCTGTGGTCGTTGACGTTCCGGCCCCGCCTGTCATCGCGATCTACAGTGAGGGCGCAGTCGAAACGCTCGGAATCCGCTCGGCGCCGACGCACCTCGTCCTGGACTTCGAGCGCCTCCCGACGACGGACGAGGAGGATGCCGCCCGCCGCGAGTTGCGCGAGGCCGGGTTCCAGGGCGAGCTCACGGTCGAACGCGGCTACATCAGCGACTACGGACTCGGGCTACTCGCACTTGTCGGCGGCGCGGCCCTCATCACCCTCGGCGCGGCCGGGATCGCGACGGGACTTGCACAGGCGGATGCGCGCGCGGATCACGCCACGCTGGCAGCCGTCGGCGCGACCCCGGGCCTCCGGAGGACGCTGGCCGCCTCGCAAGCGCTCGCCGTCGCGGGGCTCGGCACCCTGCTGGGTCTCTTCGCCGGCTTCGTGCCCGGTCTCGCCTTCATCGCCGCAATCGACTCGCTGGACGTGGCCGTGCCCTGGGTCACGCTCCTCGAAGTGCTCGTCGGGATTCCGCTCCTAGCAGCGGCGTGCGCCTGGCTCCTGACCCGCTCTCGCCTGCCGCTCGAGAGGCGCGTCGCCCTCTAGCGACCTCTACCGATTGCGCGGTCGCTAGCGTACGAGGCAAGGGCCGGAGGCGACTGGACGCAGCTCGCCGGCGGCCGCACTGACGACGAGGTCGATGGGAACGGCGTAGCCGCCTTTCCCGTCCCGCGTCCCCCCGAAGATCATCGCGACCACGCGGCCGCGCCGGTCGACGACCGGCCCGCCGCTCTCGCCGGGCTGGACGACACCGCGGAGAGGCACGACGACCCGTGGACGCACACGCCCGCCGTACGCACCGGGCGAGAGAACCGTCCGCGAGTCACCGGCCGTCGCGGCGGTGGCGGTCAGCGCGCCGTTCCGCGGATACCCGAGAAGCGCGACGGGCCGCGGGAGGTCGGGGCTCGTGTTCACGGCCAGGGCTCGGGCGTCGAGGCCGCGGACGCGCACGAGCGCGATGTCGTTCGTCGAGTCGACGTAGACCGGCTGCGCCGAGAGCACCTGGCCGTTCGGGGCGAGGGCGCGCGTCCCCTCGTGCCCCGCGATGACGTGGGCGTTCGTCGCCACCAGGCCGGGCCGGACGACCCAGCCCGACCCCTGCGTCCCCACCCCGCACGCCGTCCCTTCGAGCTTGAGCACGCTGCCCGCGGCGGCCTTGGCCCCCGGGCTCTGCAGCACGCTCGGGTCCGGCGGGGGCAAGGACTCCTGGAGCCCCGGCAGGAGCGGGAGCGGGTCGAAGCGGTTGAGTGCCTGGAGGACGCGGTCCGGCGGGACGGCGTTGAGCAGCCGCGGGAGAAGGACGGACTCACGGATCTCGGCGCGCAGCCCGAGCGCAGGCTGGTGCAGGGCCAGCACGGCGAGCAGCCAGCCGATCCCGAGCGCGATCAGCCCGCCCATGACGATCCCGCCGATGCGGTCGAGCGCCGAGAGCGAGGGCCGCGACGGCGAGGAAGGCCCGCACGGGCGTCCCCAGCGCGGACGCGGCGGCGCCCAGCAGCGACGCGCCGATCAGCGCTCCTGCCAGCCCCGCGACCGGGATCCACGGCGAGTTGTCGGGCAGGAAGAGCGGCGCCACGAACGACCCGACGATCGCGCCGACGACGAGTCCGCCCAGCGAGAGCGTCTGCGCGGCCAGCCCCCGGTGTGCCCCGAAGATGGAGAAGACGGCGACCCCGAGCAACAGCAGAACGTCGACGACGTTCACGCTCACAGAGTACGGAAGCGGTCCGGCGGCGCTCGGCTAGACGACGAGGTTCACGAGCTTGCCCGGGACGACGATCTCCTTGCGGATCTCCTTGCCGTCCACGTGCGCGCGCACGCGCGGGAGCTCCTTCGCGCGCGTCAGGAGCTCGGCCTCGCCCAGCCCGACCGGCACCTCCACCCGGTCGCGGACGCGCCCGTTCACCTGGACGACGAGCTCGAAGGTCTCGCGCTCGAGCAGCGCCGGGTCGGCCTGCGGCCAGGCGACCTCCCACAGGCGCTCGTGGCCGAGCCGCTCCCACAGCTCCTCGGCCATGTGCGGCGCGTACGGCTGGATCAGGCTGACCGCCGTCTCCGTGGCGAAGCGCACCTCGCCCGCGCGCTCGGGGTCGTCCTTGACGTGGTAGGTCTCGTTGAGGAGCTCGATGACGGCCGCGATCGGCGTGTTGAACTGGAAGCGCCGGGTGATGTCGTCGCCGACCTTGGCGATCGCCTGATGGGCGCGGCGCACGAGCGGGCCGTCCGCAGGCACGTCGACCGGGCCGCGCTCGGCGACCTCCAGCCCCAGCCGCCACAGGCGCCCGAGGAAGCGGGCCATGCCCTCGATGCCCGTGTCCTGCCACTCGATGTCGTCCTCGGCCGGGCCCATGTAGAGGATGTAGAGGCGGACCGAGTCGGCGCCGTGCGACGCGATCAGGTCGTCGGGGCTGAGGACGTTCCCCTTCGACTTGGACATCTTCGCGCCGAGGTAGTGGATCATCCCCTGCGTGAAGAGGCGCAGGAACGGCTCGCGGAAGCCCAGCATCCCGAGGTCGTTCAGCACCTTCACGAAGAAGCGCGCGTAGAGCAGGTGCAGGATCGCGTGCTCGACGCCGCCGATGTACTGGTTGACGGGGAGCCAGTAGTCGGCGACCTCCCGGTTCCACGGCTCGTCCTCGTTGCGGGCGTCGCAGTAGCGGATGAAGTACCAGGAGGAGTCGACGAACGTGTCCATCGTGTCCGTCTCGCGGTGGGCCTCGCCGCCGCAGCGCGGGCACGTCGTGTGCACCCAGTCCTCGGCAGCGGCCAGCGGCGAGCGGCCCTTCGGCAGGTACTCGTCCACCTCCGGGAGCAGGACGGGCAGGTCCTCGTCGGGCACGGGCACCATCCCGCAGGCCCCGCAGTAGAGGATCGGGATCGGGCAGCCCCAGTAGCGCTGACGCGAGAGCAGCCAGTCGCGCAGGCGGTAGCTGACCGCCTGCCGGCCGAGGTCGCGCGAGTCGAGCCATTCGACGATCGCCGTCTTGGCCTCCTCGCTGGACAGGCCCGAGAACTGGGCGGAGTCGACCAGGCGCTCGTTCTCGGCGTGCGGGACGTACGTCCCCTCCTCGAACTCCTCCCCCTCGGGCGCGACGACGACCTTCACCGGAAGCTCGTACCGCTGCGCGAACTCGAAGTCGCGCTCGTCGTGCGCCGGGACGGCCATGATCGCGCCGGTGCCGTACTCCATCAGCACGTAGTCGGCAACCCAGATCGGCAGGCGCTCCTCGTTGACGGGGTTCGTCACGAACGCGCCGGTCGGGACGCCGGTCTTCTCCTTGTCGGGATCGGCGCGGTCGACGGCCGAACGGCCGGCGGCCTGCCGGACGTAGTCCATCACCTCCTGCTCGTGCGGCGTGCCCGCGACGAGCTGCGGGACGAGCGGATGCTCGGGTGCGAGGACGAAGAACGTGGCGCCGAAGAGCGTGTCCGGACGCGTCGTGAAGACGGGGATGTCGACCTCCTGCTCCTCGATCCGGAAAACAACCTCGGCACCCTGGGAGCGCCCGATCCAGTTGCGCTGCATCGTCAGCACGTGCTCGGGCCAGGACTCGAGCAGGCTCATCTCGTCGAGCAGGTCGTCGGCGTATTCGGTGATGCGGAAGAACCACTGCTCCAGGTTCCGGCGCTCGACCTCGGCGCCGCAGCGCTCACAGCGTCCGTCGATCACCTGCTCGTTCGCGAGCACGGTCTGGTCGTTCGGGCACCAGTTGACGGGCGCCTCCCGGCGGTAGGCGAGGCCCTTCTCGAAGAACCTGAGGAAAAGCCACTGCGTCCAGCGGTAGTAGGACGGCTCGTGCGAGGAGACCTCGCGGTCCCAGTCGATCGCCCAGCCCATGCGCTTCATCTGCGCGCGGATGGCGGCGATGTTCCGCTCGATGACGAGGCGCGGATGCCCGCCTTCGCGGATGGCGGCGTTCTCGGCGGGCAGGCCGAAGGCGTCGTAGCCCATCGGGCGCAGCACGCGGAAGCCCATGCGCCGCCGGACGTGGGCGAGGACGTCGCCGAGCGTGTAGTTCTTGACGTGACCCATGTGGAGCTCGCCCGACGGGTACGGGAGCATCTCGAGCACGTACGTGTGGTCCTTGTCCATCTGGGACGCGTCGTCGGGATTCGGGACGTAGAACGCGCGCTCGCGCTCCCACGTCTCCTGCCACTTCAGCTCGACTGCCTGCGGGTCGTATCGCTCCATCGGTCTCCGATATGAAAACGCCTCTCGTTCGAGAGGCGCTCGGGAGGGCCGCGCGGCCGTCCGCCGCGTTGACGCTCCCTGGCTCAGATAAGGGACGTTGCCATTTCCGACACGAATCTTAGCGCCGCTCCCGTCGGTGGCAGAATCCGGCCGTGATCTCGACGTACTCGATCGTCGCGTGCGACCTCGAGGCGGGCGAATGGGGAGTCGCCGTCCAGTCGAAGTTCCTCGCCGTCGGGGCGGTCGTGCCGGCCGCCGAGCCGCACGTCGGCGCGCTCGCGACACAGGCCTGGGCGAACCTCGCCTACCGGCCGGATGGGCTGGCCCTCCTGCGGGACGGCTACTCCGCGGATGACGTCGTCAGGACGCTGGTCGGCGCCGACGAGGGCCGCGGGCACCGGCAGCTCGGCGTCGTCGACGCGCTCGGACGCGCGGCGACCTATACGGGCTCGGAGTGCCTGGAGTGGGCCGGCGGGACGACCGGGCCGGGCTATGCGGCGCAGGGGAACATCCTCGTGTCGGCGGCGACCGTGGAGGCGATGGCCTCGACATTCGAGGCCTCGGCCGGTCAGCCGCTCGCCGACCGCCTGCTGGCCGGCCTCGCCGCCGCAGAGGCAGCCGGAGGCGACCGCCGGGGCCGCCAGTCGGCAGCGCTGCTCGTCGTGCGCAAGGACGGCGGCTACGGCGGCACGAGCGACGTCGCGGCCGATCTCCGCGTCGACGATCATCCGCAGCCGATCGAGGAGCTGGAGCGGATCTACCGCCTGCACGACCTGCTCTTCGGGCAGACGCCCGACGAGGAGTGGCTCGAGGTGGACGCTGGGCTCGCCGACGAGCTGCGCGAGCGGCTCGCCGTGCTCGGCTACGAGGGCGACCTCCCGGACGCGCTCGCCGCCTGGGCGGGCACGGAGAACCTCGAGGAACGGGTCAGCGGCGCCGAGCGGATCGACCCGGTCGTCCTCGAGCAGCTGCGCGCGCGGTAGCGCCGCTGCGATCATTCCGCCATGGAGCCCCAGTACGAGGTCGAGCCGGAGATCGAGGGAGAGGAGTTCGAGCATCCGGTCACGCCGCTCGAGCTCTTCTTCGACCTCGTCTTCGTCTTCGCGCTCACGCAGGTGACCGGCTTCATGTCGGACGACCCGACGTGGGCCGGCGTCGGCAAGGGCATGCTGATCCTGGCGGCGCTCTGGTGGACCTGGGGGGCCTATGCCTGGCTCACCAACGAGATCGATCCCGACGAGGGGTCGGCGCGCCTCGCCGTCTTCGCCGCCATGGGCGCCATGTTCGTGGCGGCGCTCGCCGTTCCGCACGCGTTCGACAGCGACGCGGTGCTCTTCGGCCTGGCCTACTTCACCGTCCGCGTCCTGCACATCGTGCTCTTCGCCGAGGCGACCCCTCACGTCGACGTCCGCCAGGCTGCCTACCGGCTGGCACGAACCGCCATCCCCGGGCCTGCGCTCATCGTGGTCGCGGGCTTCCTCGACGGAAACGCACAGATTGCGTGCTGGCTCCTGGCGCTCACGATCGACTATGCAGGCCCCTACGTCTTCGGCGTGCGCGGGTTCTCCGTCTCGGCCGAGCACTTCGCCGAGCGCTACGCGCTGATCGTGATCATCGCGCTCGGTGAGTCGATCGTCGCCATCGGGATCGGCGCAGCCGGCATCGAGCTCTCCCCGACCGTCGTGTTGGCGGCGATCCTCGGGCTCGCGATCGCCTGCGCGCTCTGGTGGGCGTACTTCGACATCGTCGCGGTCGTCGCGCGCAAGAAGCTCGTCGAGGCCCACGGCCACGCTCGCGCCCGGCTCGCCCGCGACTCCTTCAGCTACCTGCATATGCCGATGTTCGCCGGCATCGTCCTGCTCGCGCTGGGCGCGAAGAAGGTGATCGCCCACGTGGACGAACCGCTGGAGACCGTTCCCGCCTTCGCGCTCTGCGGAGGCGTCGCGCTCTACCTCCTCAGCCACGATGCGATCCGCTATCGCAGCGTTCGCACGATCAACCCGAGGCGGTGTCTGGCAGCAGCGACGAGCGCGGCGCTGATCCCGGTCGCCGTGCGCGTGGACGGAGTCGTGGCCATCGCGCTCGTCGCCGCGGTCTGCACCGCGCTCATCGCCTACGAGACGCTGCGCTTCAGGACGGCCCGCGCGCAGATGCGCACAGCCGTCTGAGGCGCCGCCGCAGCACCCTGCGGCCTAGGCGGCGGCGGCGCCCCGCACGGCCTTCAGGAAGCGGAGCGTCCGGCGGGGCCGATCGACGGGGCGTGCGGCCGCCCGCGCGTCGATGAGGTTCCGCTGGTCCGCCACCTGCCGGCGGCGCGTCTCGAACTGAGTGAGGGAGATGTTTGTCATGAAGAAGAGTGCTGTTGGTTTCATTGCAGTCATTCAAGCCGCACGGGGCTCGCGGCACAGTGGAGCGAGCAGGCGTCTCGCCAGGCGGTTATCCGCACCAGGTATTTCCACCGGAGAAACGGAGAGCCCGCCGGGTCTCGGCGGGCTCTCACCTTCGTGTAGTCCTGGAGCTCCAGCGCCTGCGGCCAGGGCGGGAGCTCCTTGTAACGCTGAACGTAGGACCTGTATCGGACGGAACGAGCGCTTCCTGAGTCCTCCGTTCGAGGGACATGCGCGAACCGGTGTTCCGGCCGCGGCGCGAGGAGAAACCAGTGGAGCCAGCGGGATTCGAACCCGCGACCTCTTGGCTGCCAGCCAAGCGCTCTCCCAGCTGAGCTATGGCCCCGCGAGCCCTCAGTGTAGTCAGCCCGTTTGCCTCCCGCGCGGCCCGGCGGCACGGCCAATATCTCGCCGAGCCCTCCCTAGCCGGCGGCGGCGAGCTCGACCGACGGCACGTCGCCCCAGAGCTCCTCGAGCCGGTAGTACTCGCGCGCCTCGGGAGTGAAGACGTGCAGGACCACGTCGAGGTAGTCCGCGAGAATCCAGCTCGATTCGCGCTCGCCGGCGACGGTGCGCGGCGTGAGGCGCTCGGCCTTCTTCATGTCTTCGCGGACGGCGTCGTAGATCGCCTTGGCCTGCCTCGTGTTCTGCCCCGTGCAGATGACGAAGTAGTCCGTGTAGGAGCAGACCGGCCGCATGTCGAGAATGACGACGTCGGCGGCGAGCTTCTCCTGGGCGAGCTCAGCGATCCGGCGGGCGTGCTCGATTGGCGTCAGGGGCCTGGCATCTCCTGGGTCAACAATTCTCAGGGTAGCTCATCGTAGACACCGTGCTCGACGACGAGCCGCGCGACGCCGGGAGGCACCAGGTCGTCGATCGGCTCCCCGCGTGCCGCACGGTTGCGGATCTCCGTCGAGGACACGTTTACGGCGGGGATCTCGAAGAGCTCGACCCGCTCGGGCCGGCGCAGGCCCGCCAGCACCTCGTTCAGCCGCTCGTGGGGATACCCGGGCCGCGTGGCCACCCCGAGGCGCACGTGCTCGAGCATCTGGTCGGGCTCCTTCCAGTCTCGGAAGTCCGCGAACTCGTCGGCCCCGACGAGGAAGACGACGTCCCCCCACTCCTGCTCCGCCCACCGGGCCGTGTCCACCGTGTACGACGGTCCGGAACGCTCCAGCTCGTAGCGTGAGAGCTCGATTCCAGGGATGTCCACGAAGGCCGCCTCCGCGAGCCGGAACCGCATCTCGGCGTCGGTCTCCACGTCCTTGTGCGGGGGATGGCCGGTGACCACGACGACGAGGCGCTCGAGGCCGAAGCGCTCGACGGCGGCATGCGCCAGGGCGACGTGACCGCGGTGCGGCGGGTCGAAGGCGCCTCCGAGGAGCCCGGTGGTCACTCGTCCTCGAACTCGACGAGCGCGTCGGCCTTGACCCCTGCGGCCCGGAGCTCTTCCTCGGAGGCCTCGCCCCGGACCCGGTAGCCCCGGTCGGTGCGGAAGATGCGCACGCGCCGCTGCCGGGGCGGGCGCGGGTGGTAGACGAGATAGTCCGCCATCTCCTCGTCCCTCACCGGAGTCGGGGCGCTCTCCGGGACGAGCTCGAAGAGGGCGCGCTTCAGCTCCTCGATGCCCGCGCCCGTCGCCGCCGAGCTCGTGAGCGTCGTCAGCACGCGCGGGTCGTCCACATCGAAGGCCGGCGCCTCCGAGACGAGGTCGATCTTGTTGAGGACGACGATCTGGGGGCGGTCTGCAAGGCCCGCGCCGTACGCGGCGAGCTCGCGGTCGATCGCGTGGAAGCGCTCCTCGACATCCTCCTGCGCCTCGATCACGTGCAGGAAGAGCCGCGCGCGCTCGAGGTGCGCGAGGAACTCGTCGCCGAGACCCACGCCTTCGCTCGCGCCCTCGAGGAGCCCGGGCACGTCCGCGACGGTGAGTTGGCGGCCGTCCGGCGCCTCGACCGTGCCGAGCACGGGCGCGAGCGTCGTGAACGGGTAGTCGGCGACCTTGGGCTTGGCGTTCGAGAGGCGGCGCAGGAGCGAGGACTTGCCGGCGTTGGGGAAGCCGAGGAGCGCGGCGTCGGCGAGGAGCTTCAGTCTGAGATCGAGCGAGGCCTCCTCCCCCAGCGTGCCGAGCTCCGCGAGGCGCGGCGTCTGGTGCGTCGGCGTCGCAAAGCGCTTGTTGCCCCCGCCGCCGAAGCCGCCGTGCGCGACGACCGCTTGCGCGCCGGGATGCGCGAGGTCGACGAGCAGTCGGCCTTCCTCGTCGAGCACCTGCGTGCCGACCGGGACCGCGAGGACGACGTCCTCTCCATCGGCGCCGCGCTTGTTCGCGCCCTCCCCGTGGCGGCCGCGCTTCGCCTCGAAGCGGCCGAGCCGCTGAAAGTACGAGAGGTCGCGCCGATCCGGATCGGCTACGAGCACGACGTTGCCGCCATGGCCGCCGTCGCCGCCGTCGGGCCCGCCCTTCGGCACGTACTTCTCGCGCCGGAAGCTGAGCGAGCCGTCGCCGCCGCGCCCGCCCTTGACGCGGATCCGCGCGCGGTCGTTGAACATCGGCTCTCTAGGAGACCGACACGACCCGACCCTCGCCGCCCGTCTGGAAGTCGACCTTCCCGTCGCGGGTGGCGAAAATCGTGTGGTCGCGGCCCAGCCCGGTGCCCGGGCCCGGCCGGAAGCGCGTACCGCGCTGGCGGACGACGATCATGCCCGCCTTGATCTCCTGGCCGGCGAAGATCTTGACGCCGAGTCGCTTGGACTCGGAGTCCCTGCCGTTCTTCGACGAGCCCAGTCCCTTCTTGTGCGCCATCTAGCTTTCCTCGCTCTTCTTCCTGGGGGTGCTGCGCCGCGCCGGCGCCTTTTTCTCGGTCGAGGCCGCAGGCTTGCGGGCAGCGGGCTTGCGCGCGGCGGGCTTCTTCGCCGCCGGCGGCTTTTCGGCGGTCTTCGCCTCGGCCTTGACCGGCTCCTTCTTCGCCGCGGTCGAGCGCGAGCTCCCGATCGACTGCACCTCGATGCGCGTCAGGCGCGCACGAAAGCCGTTCCGGCGCTTGTAGCCGGTGCGCCGCCGGTGCTTGCCGATGATGATCTTGGGGCCGAGGACGTGCTCCGCGACCTTGACCGTCACCTGCTGGCCTTTGAGGTCGTCGCCGAGCCTCGCGTCACCGTCCCCGCCGAGCATGACGAGGTCGGGATGGAACGTCTTGCCCTCGTCGTGGGGCAAGCGGTCGACAAGCAGGTGCAGGCCTTCCCGCACGCGGTACTGCTTGTTCCCGATCGAGATGACGGCGTAGGTCATGAGGAGGCTCCAGAACAGGAAACGAGCGGGCAAGCGCCCGCTTCGCAGGACAGTCTAGCCAGCCTCCTCGGCAGTCGCAATCGGCTCGGTGGAGTCGCCCTCGGAGGTCGTCGCCTCGCCTTCGAGCGTCGCGGCGGGCTTCTTCTTCCGGCGCCGTCCCCCGCGGGTGCCCCTGCGAGTCTTCTTCTTGGGCTTCTCCGCCTCGCCGTCGCCCTCGGCCGCTTTCCCGCTCGACTCCTCGGCCACCGGTGCGGCTTCCTTCGCAGGCTCGGGCGGCAGCTCCGCAGGGCGGCCGTTCGTCTCGGCGGCGGGCTCGACGGTCGAGCCGTCGGCGTTGGCCGCGGCCGTGGCCGTCGCGCTCGGCTTGCGTTTGCGACCCCGGCCCCCACGCGTCCCGCGGCGGGTCTTCTTCTTCGGCTTCGGCTCGGCTGGAGCCTCGCCGTCGTCCGTCGGTGTCGCCTCGGCCTCGTCGTCTGCAACGCTGGGCGCCACCGGCGCCTTGGCGCGGCTCGGACGGGCCTTCGGCTTCGGTGCCGGCTCCTCGGGCTCGCCGTCGTCGACGAACTCGTCCTCGAGGACGATCGGCGTCACCGGCGCCTTCGCGCCGCGCCGCGACCGGGCCTTCGGCTTCTCCTCGATCTTCGGGGCCAGGCCCTCGATCGTGGACGCCTTGCCTTCGGAGAGAACCTGGAAGCGGTCGAGTCGGAACGACTTCTTCGTCTTGAAGGCGAAGCGCCGGCCGGTCTCGGCCTCGAGCTCCGCGAGTCGGGAGCCGCCGGGGCCGATCATGATCGCTGCCACGTCGGAGTGCATCTCGACGACGAACGCCTCGGCCTTCGAGCCGGCGATGTGCTGGCGCAGCTTCCGCTCGGCCTCCACCGCGTGGGTTTCGGGCGAGACGATGACGCCGTCGCCGGCGCAGGTCGGGCACGAGATCGTGAGGATCTCGCGCGGCCCGTCGGTGACGTTCTGGCGCGTCATCTCGACCAATCCGAGCGGCGAGATCTCGACGACGTAGGTCTTCGTCCGGTCGCGCGCGAGCTCGCGGTTCAGCGCCTCCTCGACCAGCTGGCGGTTCTTCGGGTTCGCCATGTCGATGAAGTCGATGACGATGATCCCGCCGATGTCGCGCAGCCGCAGCTGGCGGACGACCTCGCCGACCGCCTCGAGATTGTTCTTCGTGATCGTGTCCTCGAGCCGGCCCTGCGACGACTTGCCGCGGCCGCCGACGAAGCGGCCCGTGTTCACGTCGATCACGGTGAACGCCTCGGCGTAGTCGAAGATGAGGTAGCCGCCCGACGGAAGGTCGACCCTGCGGCCGAGCGTCGAGTTGACGGCCTCGCGGACGCCCGACTTCTCCAGCAGCGGCTCCTTGCCCGTGTAGCGCTCGACGCGCGCGGCGAGCTCCGGCGAGGTCCGCTTGAGGTAGCCGACGATGCGGCGATACGTGCGTTCGTGGTCGACCACGACGCGCTTGAAGTCCGTGATGAAGAGGTCCCGGATGATGCGGAGCGGAAGCTCGGCCTCCTGGTAGACGAGTGCCGGCGCCTCGGTTCGGGCGGCGCGGCCGCGGATCGTCGACCAGAGCTTGAGCAGGAGCTTGAGGTCGCCGGAGAGCTCCTCCTCGGAGGCGCCCTCGGCGGCGGTGCGGACGATGAGCCCGCCCTCCGGCAGCTCGAGGCCCTTGCAGATCTTCTTCAGGCGCTCGCGCTCGTCGTCCTCGAGCCTGCGCGAGACGCCGATTCCGTCGCCGTAGGGCGTGTAGACGAGGAAGCGGCCGGGCAGCGAGATCTCGGTCGTGAGCCGCGCCCCCTTCGTGCCCATCGGGTCCTTGACGGCCTGGACGAGCACCTCTTCGCCACGCGAGATCAGCTCTTGGATGCGCTTTCCGTGGCGCTTGCCCTCCAGCTCTGGGACGACGATCTCGTCGACGTAGAGGAACCCGTTGCGCTGGAGGCCGATGTCGACGAACGACGCCTCCATGCCCGGGAGGACGTTGTCGACGACCCCTTTGTAGATGTTGCCGGCGACCGTCTTGCGCTCGGGCCTGCCGAGGTAGACCTCGGCGGGCTTTCCGTCCTCGAGGACGGCGACCGTCTGCTCGCCGACGTCGATGGAGACGAAGATCTCCTTCTTGACGTCGGGGAGGGCGATCTTGGGCGGCGCCGCGGCCGGCTTGCGCGCGGGAGACCGCCTGCGCTGTTCCCGCTGTGACGACGCCTTGCGCTGAGGCTTGGCCTCGGGAGCGTCGGGCTTCTCTGCCGTCGCCGCGGTCGCGGACTCGGGCTTCTTCTTGGTGCGGCCGCGGCCGCCGCGGCTTCCGCGGCGCCGGCGGGCCGGCTGTCGCTCAGCCGCCTCGGCGGGATTCCGCCGAGCAGGCTTCTGCTCGGTGGGCGCTTCGGGCGCGGCTGCCTCTGTCGGCGCCGCCTCCCCGCGCTTCTTCCAACGAAACCAGGACACGTGTGTTGACTCCTTTCGGGCGCACGCCGCGCTCGGCGCCGTCAAGGCGCACCCCCAGCCGCAGCATGTCTGCCTCAAATCTCATAGGTCTTGGCGCCGGGTGTCCGTCTGCCCGAAATCGGGCTCGGTGCTCCATGCGCATCCCTTTCAGGGTAGCAGTAGGGCTCTTTCCGGCCGCCTACGCCGCGGCCGGGCGAAGCTCCGTACGCTTTCTGTCGACGGCCCGCAGACGCTGGTTGAGACGCGCCCAGGCCCAGGGCTCGACCTCGTCGTACCGCCCCGTCGCCGCCTCGGCCTGTGTCGCCTCGAGGTACTCGAACCACGCATCTGCTTCCTCGATCAGAAGCGCTTCGTGCGTCTCCACGCTGTCCATGCGCGAGAAGGCTAGGACCGGGACCGGACGGACCCCCCGATCAATCTTGTGCCTCCCGCAGCGAAGTAGGCCGCGGCCGCCTCGCCGACGGCCCGCGTAGCCGCGTAGGCGATCCCGCCCTTCACGGCCCAGCCGAAGCCGGGGACGACGCCGACCAGCTGCCGGGCCACGGTCCGGAACCCGAGCCCTGCCGCGACGACGGTCAGGATCTCGACCGCGCGCTCCTTGTCCAGCGCCTCCCCGTGCGCCGCGGCGATGCGCAGCACCATGCGGATCTGGTTGAGCGTCAGCACCGGGAAGTCCGCGCCGGGGATGAAGATCGCGACACCCAGCACGCCGTTCTGCAGCGAGAACTTCTTGACGATCTGCTCGACGATCGCGGGCCGCACGGCGGGCAGGCGCGCGGCGAGCTGATAGCTCCCCTCGTCGGCGCGGTCGGCGATCCGCTCGGCGAGGTCCTCGATGGGCAGCGGCTCTCCCGGCGCGACGGCCACGACGTCCGTGTCGAGGACGTACGGGACGGATGGCAGCTCGCCCTCGGGAACGCCGACGAGCACGCACACGACGCCCACGCCCTTGCGGATCGCGAGCCGCAACGACTTTTCGTCCTCCTCGCTGGGCTGCTGGCCGTCGACGGCGTAGACGACGACGCGTGAGCCCTCGACGTCGTAGGCCGTGAGCGGCTTGCCCGACAGGTCGCGAACGGCCTCGGCATCGCCGCCCTCGATGAAGGTCGTCCGGATCGCGCCGGCGTGCTCGGGAGAGCCCGCGACGATGATCGGCCGGAAGTCCGCCTCGACGGCGCGTAGCTCTTTGAGGACGCCCCACACCGACATCGGGCTGATGGGAAGGCGCGCCACTAGCGAAGCCCCGCGAGGCGACCGCGGACGTGGACCGACTCGAGGATGCCGATCATGACGAGCGTCGTGATGAGCGAGCTACCGCCGTAGGACACGAGCGGTAGCGGGATGCCTGTGACGGGCGCGATCCCGATCGTCATCCCGACGTTGATGAAGAGCTGGATCAGGAGCGCGAACACGATCGAGCCCGCGACGACGGCCGAGAACAGGTCGCGCGCGACCGCGACGATCTTGACCCCGCGCCAGATGATGACCGCGTAGAGGAGCAGCAGGATGGCCGCGCCGAGGAAGCCGCGCTGCTCGGCGAGTGACGAGAAGATGAAGTCCGTCGAGTGCTCGGGGAGGTAGTTGAACCTCGTCTGCGTCGCCTGCGCGACGCCGCGACCGTCGAGGCCGCCGGAGCCCACGGCCGTGATCGACTGGTTGACGTTGTACGTCGAGCCGCTCGGGTCGATGTCCGGGTCGACGAAGCCGATCAGGCGGTCTCGCTGGTAGGGCTCGAGCACTTCCACCCCGGCGGACGGGAGGAACCAGAGCAGGGCCCCCGCCACCAGGGCCGCGATGATCCCGAGCACTGCCAGGTGCCGCCACGGCGTACCTCCGAAGAAGAGCGCCCCGAGCACGCACGCGCCGTAGACGAGCGAGGTGCCGAAGTCGGGCTCCTTGAAGACCAGCGCGGTCAGCGGAAGAGCGATGCCCACGATCCCGAGCGTCGTCTTCCACTCGTTCATCCGGTGCCGCCGCTCCGCCACGAAGCCCGCAAGGGCGAAGATGAGGGCGAGCTTGCCGAGCTCCGAGGGCTGGAAGTTGAAGAAGCCGATCTCGATCCAGCGCTTCGAGCCGCGCACCTCTTCGGCCAGGGCGAACACGGAGAGGAGCAGGACGAGCGCAGTGCCGTAGAACGGGACGCGCAGGCGCCGGTAGAGGTCGGGGTTCACGGCCGTCGTGAGCGCCAGGAGCAGCCCACCCGCCGCGACGTAGATCAGCTGGCGGTAGACGAAGTAGTCGGGATCGCCTGCGATGTCGTTGCGGGTCACCGACTCCAGCACCCAGAGGCCGTAGGCGACGAGGCCCGCGGCCCCGAGGAGGAGCAGGTAGTCGACGTGGCGGAGGAACGCGCCGAGCTCCCAGGCCGCCGCCTGCGCGCGGGTGGGCTGCGGGATCCGGTTGATGGGGGTCGTGGCCATCAGTCGGACTCCTGGATCGTGGCCGAGTAGCTGCCGGGCTCGATGTTGAAGTAGTCCTCGAAGACCTTCAGCGCCACGGGAGCAGCGGCCTCGCCGCCGTGCCCGCCGTTCTCGATCAAGGCGCAGACGGCGATCTCGGGCTTCTGGAACGGCCCGTAGCCGCACCACCACGACTGGTCGCGCAGCCCCTGGAAGCCGGGAAGCTCGACGTACTTCTCCGCCGTCCCCGTCTTGCCCGCGATCGGGACGGGGAAGGCACCGAAGACGCTCTGCGAGGTGCCGTAGCTCGCGTGCGTCGCGTCGAAGAGGCCCTCCTGCACGGTGGTGAGGTTGTACGGGTCGATGTTCATGTCCTTGGCCGGCTTGGGCGTGAACGGCCGCAGCACGACCGCCGGCTCGCCTTCGTTCCGCGGCTCCTCGACGGCCTTGACGAAATGCGGCTCGACGAGCTTGCCGCCGTTGGCGATCATCGCGTAGGCCCGCGTCATCTGGAGAGGCGTGACCAGCAGGTCGCCCTGGCCGATGGCCAGCTGGACGGACTCACCGCTCGTCCAGAGCTTGTCGATCTCGGTCTTTTCCGTGCGCCTCTCCCACTCGGGCGTGGGGACGACCCCCTTGGACTCGGGGCCGAGGTCGACGCCGGTCGGGACGCCGAATCCCATTTGCCGCGACCACCGCTGGAGCGGTGAGTTCTCCAGGCGATAGAAGCGGAGCCCGACGTCGTAGAAGTACGTGTCGCAGGAGTTGGCAAGCGCCGTCGAGAGAACCATCGGCTCGTCCCGGTACGGGTCCCAGTTCATGAAGGTCTGTTTGTCGACGACCATCTTTCCGGTGCACTGGATGACCTCCCCGGGGCTCAGGAGATCCTGCTCGAGCGCGGCGAGCGCGGTGATCGGCTTGAACGTCGAGCCGGGCGGATAGGTGCCGTCGATCGCGCGGTTGAGCGTCGGAAAGTTCGCGCTCTTGTCGGCAAGGGCCTTCAGGTCCTTCTCGTCGACCGTGCCGACGTAGACACTCGGGTCGAATGTCGGGTTGGACGCCAGCGCGAGGATCTCGCCCGTCTTCACGTCCATGGCCACGAGCGCGCCGCCGTTCGCGGCCCACTCGCCGTTGTCGTGCGCGAGCCGCACGCCGAAGTCGAGGGCCTCCTCGGCCGTCCGCTGCAGCTCGTCGTCGATCGTGAGTCGGAGGCTGTCGCCGGACTCCGGCATCTGGCTGAACTGGCGCTCGCTCGTCACGCGCCCGAGCGCGTCGACGTAGACGCGCCCGAGACCGGGCTGGCCGCGAAGGTACGAGTCGTAGGCGGCCTCGATGCCGGTCTGGCCGATGCGGTCGCCGGCCGCGAGCGTGCCGCCCGTGCGCTTCGCGAGCTGCTCGGCCGTGATCTCGGATTCGTAGCCGAGGATCTGCGCGGCGATCGTTCCCTTCTCGTAGCGGCGCAGGTAGGTCTCCGTGATCTGAACTCCGGGAAACTCGGTCTGGTGCTCGAGCAGGAACGCCGCCCGGCGGTCGCCGACGTCGGAGCTGACGGTCACCGGGGTCAGGGGATCGTTCGCGAGCTGTTTCGCGACCTTGGCCTTCACGACCTTCGGACGCAGGCCGAGGACGCGGGAGAGGCGGAGGAGCATCGCCTCGCGTCGCCTGTAGGAGACGTCCTCGAGCGCCGCGGGCCACACCTGGACGAGCGTCCCCGGCATGTTCGTGACCAGCACGTCTCCGTCCCGGTCGACGATCGGGCCGCGCTGCGCCTGGAGGCGGAAGCTGCGGATCTGGTTGTTCTGCGCGTCGGACAGATACTGGTCGCCGGAGATCACCTGGAGCGCCCAGAGCCGGAAGAAGAGCGCGCAGAAGATGATGATGGCGAGCACGCCGAAGATGCCGAGGCGAAGGGCCATCTGCGGCGAGAAGCGGTACGGCTCCTCGACGCGCGGGTCGGGCGGGAGGAAACCTGGGCCGCGGGTCGGCTCCCTGAAGCTAGACAGCGGGGCTCACCTCGCGGCGAATGCCCACGCTCGGCGGCAGGAACCGCGCGCACAGGCCGTACAGCGGGTAGGCGAGCAGCATGTTCAGCGCGAGGCTCGGCAGCAGCACCGCGAGGAAGAGCTGGGAGGCCGCGATCGTCTCCCCGAGCATGAAATGCAGCACTGCGGAGCCGAGCGTCACGCCGGTCGTGGCGAGCGCGACCGCGATCAGCAGCGGGTGGGCGGACGTGCGGGTCGTGACCTCGCCGAAGCGCCCGGTCCAGTACCCGGTGATGGTGAGCAGAAGCGAGGTCATCCCGAAGGTGCCGAAGGATGCGGTGTCGAGCACGAGACCGGCGGCGAACCCGCCGATCGCGCCGAAGATCGGCCCACGCAGGAGCGAGACGGCGACGATCGTGACGAGCACGACGTCCGGGTGGCCTTCTCCCACCTCGATCCACTCGGCGATGGAGATCTGCACGAGAGTGGCGAGGAGGATCAACCCTCCGGCCTTCAGTGCGTCGATCCCGGTCACGGCCGGCTCTTCTGTCCCTGGTTTGCTGCCTGACCCTTCTTCGGACGCTCGGCGCGCGGCTTCTCGGCGAGGACGATCACCTCGGACAGCGAGTCGAAGTCGACGAACGGCGTCACCTGGATCCGCTTGTAGAGGTCGACGTCCTGCTGGCCGACCGACTCCACCGTCCCGATGGCGATGCCCCTCGGGTAGAGGGACTCGAGCTTCCGCGTCGTCCAGCCCGCGGTGACGACGAGATTGCCCGGATCGACCAGCTCATCCTTGTCCACGCCGTCGAGGACGAGCGAGGACGCGCTCGACCCTGCCTGGACGATTCCCCAGGCGCCGCTCTGGAGGATGGAGGCCGTGACGGCGCTGTTCTGGTCGGTGATGAGCGTCACCTTGGCGCCGGTGTCCGTGACGTCGGTGACGAGGCCGACCAGGCCGTCGTTGGTGATCACCGGCGCGTTCCTCGTCACGCCGTCGTTCTTGCCGGCCGCGATCATGATCTCCTGGGTGAACGGGTTGGACGGCCGGCGGACGACCGTCGCGACGATCGGGTCGAAGTCGTTCGGGTACTTGGGCCCGCTGATGAAGGTGGCGATCTCCTCGAGGCGCTCGATTTCCTGCGCGGCCGTCTGGTTGGCGATCGCGAGGCGGCGGAGCTCCTCGTTCTCCTTCCTCAGCTCCTCGTTGTCGGACTTTGCGTCGATCAGGTCGGAGAGGTACGCCCAGCCGTCCCGGAAGGGGCGGGAGATGCGCTCGCCCGCGACCTCGAAGGGCATGAGGACGGAGACGCCGATGCGCTGAGCGGCATGGAGCGGGCCGTCGTCGGACTCGCGGAAGTGCAGGGTGATGAGCGCGAGCGAGATGAGCACGAGCACGGCGGCAACGAGCCGCGCTCTAAAAGCGCGTCCCGATCGCGAGGAAGGGCCGTCACCGCGCCGGACAGGAGCGTCCAGCACTGGAAGCCGTGCTGTGCGTTGCCGAGGCACGGAACCGACCAGTGTAGTGAATCGCTCGGAAACCGCGAACCCTGCTGGCGTGCCGAGTCGAGCGGTGTCTAGCGCCGACGGCCGTTGCGCTGACGCGCCTTGGCCGAGCGGTGGATGACCTCGAACTCCTCCAGGCTCCGGCCGGAGCCGACCGCAACGCACGTGAGCGGCGACTCGGCGAGCTGCACGGGCATCTGGGTCTCTTCGCGCAGGCGGTCGGCGAGCCCGGTGAGCAGGGCGCCCCCGCCGGCCAGGACGATGCCCCGGTCCATGATGTCCGCGGCGAGCTCGGGCGGGGTCTTGTCGAGCGTGGACTTGATCGCGTCGATGATCTGACCCACGGGCTCGTCGAGGGCGCGTCGTACTTCCTCCGAGGTGATGACGACCGTCTTCGGGAGGCCGGTGAGCATGTCGCGGCCCCGCACCTCGGCCGAGACTTCCTGCGGGAGCTCCCACGCGGAGCCGATCTCGAGCTTCAGCTCCTCGGAGGTCTGCTGGCCGATCAGGAGTTTGTACTCCTTCTTGATGTGGGCCATGATCGCCTCGTCCATCTCGTCGCCGCCCACGCGGATGGACTGCGAGACGACGATGCCGCCGAGCGAGATGACGGCGACCTCGGTCGTGCCGCCGCCGATGTCCACGATCATGTTCCCGGTCGGCTCGGAGACCGGGAGGCCGGCCCCGATCGCGGCGGCCATCGGCTCCTCGATCAGGTAGGCCTGGCGCGCCCCGGCGCTCAGAGTGGCCTCTTCGACCGCGCGCTTCTCGACGCCGGTGACGCCGCTCGGGACGCAGACGACGACGCGCGGGTGCGCGAAACGGTTGTGGTGCACCTTCTGGATGAAGTGGCGGAGCATCTGCTCGGTCACGTCGAAGTCGGCGATGACCCCGTCCTTCAGGGGCCGGATCGCGGAGATCGTGCCCGGCGTCCGCCCGAGCATCCGCTTGGCCTCGATCCCGACCGCGTGCACTTCGCCGGTGCGCTGGTCGATGGCGACCACGGAGGGCTCGGAGAGCACGATCCCACGCCCGCGCACGTACACGAGGGTGTTTGCAGTCCCCAGGTCGACGGCCATTTCACGCCCGCCCATCCCGCTTAGTAAGCCCCAGAAGCTCATTCGAGTCCGGATGAGTGTAACGACAGGTCGAGCGCGTCCCTAACGGCCACGCCCGGGGTCTGACCCCGGGACATGGCGGAGAGGGCCATGGACACAGCGCCGACGAGTGCGCCGAGGGGACTCCACCGATGTCTTTGCGAAATAGCCTTGGTCGGTGGCCCGTCCACCTCGGACGCAGTCTTCAGGCGACGTCTACCACGTCACTGGGCGCGGGAATCGAAGGCAGGAAATCTTTCGTCGACGACACCGATCGATCGCGTCTGATCGCCCTGCTCGACGGCCGTCTGCGAGCGAAGCAAGTGGGCAGATTCACGCCTACTGTCTGATGCCGAACCATTACCACCTGGTCCTGGAGATCGGGGAGCCGACGCTCTCGGAGGGCTTTCAATGGCTGAACGGCGATGTACGCACAAGCTTTCAATCGCCGGCATGCGGAAGACCGGGCATCTCTTCCAAGGCCGATTTCACTCGGTGAGAGTCGAGATCGACGGGCATCTCCTCGAGCTCTCCAGGTACCTCGATGCGCAACCCCGTGCGCGCCCGTCTCTGCTCGGATCCTGCCGACTGGCCCTGGAGTAACTATCGCGCCATCGATCGGGATCAGCAGACCAGTCCGATTCCTCGCCACCGAAAGAGTGCTGGCCTACTTCGGCCCCGATCCCGAGAGCGCTCGAGCGACGGTTCCAGAGCTTCGTTCAGGACGCACGTCCCTAGGGGCGAGGGTCACGTCCCATCGAACCATGTCCTGGGGTCAGACCCCCGGACGTGGCTTTAGGCGACGTTGTAGGCGCCCGGGAAGCGGTCGGCTAGGAGGCCGACGAGGAGGGCGGCTGGGAGGCCTACGACGTTGAGGTAGTCGCCTTCGATGCGCTCGACGAGGGCGGCGCCTCGGGCCTGGATGGCGTACGCGCCGGCGCGGTTGTGCCACTCGTCGGTGGCGACGTAGCGGGCGACGTCGCGCGGAGTGAGGTCGCGGAACGTGACCCGCGTCTCGGCATGGTCGACGACCTCCCAGCCCGGCGCGAGGAGGCACAGGCCGGAGACGACGACGTGCGTCTGCTCCGGCGAGGCGGGTGAGCATGTCGACCGCGTCGCCCTCGCCCTCCGGCTTGCCGAGCACCGCGTCGCCGAGCACGACGGCCGTGTCCACCCCCAGCACCGGCCGCTCGCCGGCCTCGCCTGCGACCGAGCGGGCTTTCCCTTCGGCGTGCGCGCGCACCAGCTCCACGGGCCCGAGCCCGGCATCGTCGCGCTCCTCGTACCGCGGCGCGACCACGTCGAAGGGAATGCCGAGCTGCTCGAGGATCGCGCGCCGCTGCGGCGAGGTCGACGCGAGAAGGAGAGGAAGGGCCGGCGGCGCGCTCAGGCCGTCACACGAGCTCGCCGTCGGAGAACCAGAGCGCGATCTCGCGCTCCGCCGACTCGAGCGAGTCCGAGCCGTGGACGAGGTTGTCGGGCATGGCGAGCGCCAGGTCGCCGCGAATCGTCCCCGGAGCCGAGTCGACCGGGTTGGTCGACCCCATCGTCGTCCGCACGACCTTCACCGCCGACTCGCCTTCGAGGACGAGCGCGAGCGTCGGCGACGAGGTGATGAACTCGACGAGCTCGCCGAAGAACGGCTTCTCGCGATGCTCGTCGTAGTGCTCGCCGGCCAGCGCCTCGTCCACGTGGACGAGCTTCGCGGCGCGCACCTCGAGACCGCGCTGCTCGAAGCGCGCCAGGATCTCGCCCGCGAGCCGACGCTGCATCGCGTCGGGCTTGATCAGGACGAGTGTGCGTTCCGCCATCGTTGCTCCGCCTGGCGCCGCTGCTGCAGCCGCGCCTCCTCGGCTGCGTCGCGCTTCTTGGCCTTCCAGAAGATCCAGCTCACGTACCCGAGCACGAACCAGGGGATGATCATCGCGAACAGGGCGATGATCGAGAGGGCCAGCGATCCGCCGCTCCCCGGAGCGTGCATCTGGGCGAGCACCTGCACGCCCTCAGATTAACCCGAAAGGTTCTCGACCGCGCGCGGGGACTCGACCGGCGTCTCGCAGAACGGGCAGATCTGCCAGAGCGGCTCGAGCGGCGCCTTGCAGCGCCGGCAGGAGTCCTTCAGCTTCGTCGTGCAGACGGGGCACGCGAGGAAGTTCGCCTCGATCGCGGCCCGGCAGACCGGGCAGCGCTCCACCGAATCGAGCCCCTCCTCCATCGCCTTGATCTCGAGCTCGCGCTCCCGCACGTCCTCGAGGTACTCGGGCGGCCGGAAGAGCATGTAGATGAGCGGCCCGATGAAGGGCGGAAAGATCCCGAGCGCAACGGCCATCGCCAGCAGCCAGGGATCCTCGATCCGGCGCCTTGCGTCCTTGTAGACCCAGTACGCCGACGCCAGCCAGAAGACGACCAGGAAGAACAGCGTGACGTTGCGGATGACGAGCCACTCCTCCGAGTCGAAGAAGTCGCCAACGAAGTCCAGCGGATTCCCGTCGTCCTCGGTCGTGGTCGTCGTCTGCGCGAGGAGTATCTGCATCTGCGTCACAACAGGATCTTCCCAACGAACCACCCGGCGCCAAACGCGATCGCCACGATCATGAAGAGCACGATCGCGGCGAGGGCGAAGACGCTCAGCCGCTCGCCGACGCTTGCCATGGTAGACACGAAGGGCGGACGGAGGCGAGATCCATGAGCAGATACAGAGATCCGGTCACGAGAACGGCGCCCTCCTCGCCTGCGATCTCGCGCGCACGCGCAAGGGCCGCCACGGGCTCGGGGACGACTTCGACGTCCTCGAAGAACTCCCGGGCGAGCACGGCGAGCTCCTCTGCGGGAAGTGAGCGCGGGCTCGACGAGCCGGTGGCGACGAGCCGCCGGCCGAGGGCCGACAGCGCCGCCAGCATCCTGGCCGCGTCCTTGTCCTCGAGGATCGAGACGGCCAGCACCCAGTCCGCGCGCGGCGCACGCGCGAGGAGGTAGCCGACACCGGCCAGGTTGTGCGCGCCGTCCCAGAGCTCGAGCGGCGCCTCGGAGACGATCTCCAGCCGGCCCGGAACGTGGACGTGCTCGAGCGGCGCCGGGTCGACCGTTCCACCCAGGAAGCTCTCGGCCGCCGCGTGCGCGAGCGCGGCGCTCGATCCCGACACGATTGTCACGCCCGAGGCCCCGGCCGCCCGAGCCGCCTCTTCCCACTCGGGCTCGCCGATCACGACGAGCGCGCCCGGCGAGACGACCGCCAGCTTCTCCGCCGCGATCGCCTCGCGGGTCGGCCCGAGCACGTCCACGTGCTCGAGGGCGACGTTGGTGAGAACGACGACCGCGGCCCCGAGCACGTTCGTGGCGTCGTGCCGGCCTCCGAGCCCTGCCTCCACGACGGCGACGTCGACGTCGGCCGCCGCGAACTCCGCGAGTGCCGCCGCGGTCAGCGCCTCGAACTGCGTCGCGTTCACCGCCTCGGCCTCGGCCCGCACCCGCCCGAGCGCCGCTTCGAGGTCGACCTCCTCACCACCGACGCGGAGACGCTCGGCCCAGGAGACCACGTGCGGCGAGGTGTAGGCGCCGACCCGAAGGCCCTCGGCGGCGAGGAGCGCCTCGGCCATGCGCGTCGTAGTCGTCTTCCCGTTCGTGCCGACGACGTGGATCGCACGGAGCCCGAGCTGGGGGTTCCCGAGGCGCGTCAGGAGCTCCCGCATGCGCCCCAGCCCGAACTCCTCGGGCCACGGGCTCAGCGACTCGAGCCAGACGAGATGGGTGTCAGCCGCCGAGCGCATCGAGCTCGCGCCGGTACCGCTCCAGCTTCTCGCGCTCACCCTCGACCACCTCGGCCGGGGCGTTGGCGACGAAGTGGTCGTTCCCGAGCATCCCCTCTGAACGGGCGACCTCCTTCCGGAGCCTGGCGACCTCGTCGTCGCGGCTTCCGTTCACCGGCAGCTTGTCGGGCTGGACGACGATGTCGAAGACGCGCTTCGCGTCGCCCTCGAGGTCGACGACGACGCCGCTCCGCCGCGCGATGGCGGCAGCGTCGCGCACCGGCTCGAGCGCGTCCAGGTCGGCGGCAAAGCGTTCGTCGGCCTCGGGCCACGGAGTCACGATCAGCCGGCTCTCGCGCGCCGGGAGCTCGGACCAGATCTCCTCGGTTACGTGCGGCATCACCGGATGCAGCAGCGTGAGCAGCCGCTCGAGCGCCGCGAGAGCCGTCGCCGCGGCGTCGGGGTCGTCCTCGTAGAGCCGCGGCTTGGCGGCCTCGGCGTACCAGTCGCAGAAGTCGTCGAAGGTGAGGCTGTAGAGCTCCTTCACGGCCGAGGCGAAGTCGAACCGCGACCAGGCGCCCTCGACATCCGCGCGGGCCGCGTCGAGCCGCGCGAGGATCCAGCGCTCCTCGAGCGTCCGCGGCCTCGCGTCCGGCTCGGCGCCTTCCGTGTTCGCCAGGATGAGGCGAGCCACGTTCCAGAGCTTCGTCGCGAGCTTGCGTCCTTCGAGGATGGCGCCTTCCGAGAAGCGCACGTCCTGCGTCGAGGACATCTTCAGGAGCCCGTAGCGCGTCGCGTCGGCGCCGTGCTCCGCGATCAGCTCGAGCGGGTCGATGCCCGTCCCCAGGCTCTTCGACATCCGCCGGCCGTCGGGCGCAAGCACCGTCGAGTGGATGATCACGTCATGGAAGGGCACGTCGCCGACGAGCTCGAGGCCCGACCAGATCATGCGGTTGACCCAGAGGCGGATGATCTCGCGCGCGGTGGAGTCGACATCGCCGGGGTAGTAGCGCCGGAGGTCGCCGGTCTCCTCGGGCCAGCCGAGCGTCGCGAACGGCCAGAGGGCCGACGAGAACCAGGTGTCGAGCACGTCGGGGTCGCGCTCGAGCTGGCCGGAGCCGCACTCGGCGCAGGCTTCCGGCGGCGGCCACGCGCACGTGGCATGGCCGTCCGGGCAGTACCAGATCGGTAGCTGGTGCCCCCACCAGAGCTGCCGCGAGATGTTCCAGTCGGGGATCTCCTCGAGCGAGCGGATCGCGAACTGGTGCTGCGACTCGGGGTGGTAGCGGACGCGCCGCTCGCGCAGCGCTTCGAGCGCCGGCTTGCGGGGCTCCTCCATCGCGCACCACCACTGGAGCGAGACCAGCGGCTCGATGCGCGTGTGGCAGCGCTCGCACGTGCCAACGTTGTGGCGGTAGTTCTCCTGCTTCTCGAGCTGGTCGCGCTCCCGCAGCCAGGCGACGACCGCCTTGTCGGCCTCGCCCTGTTCGAGCCCCGCGAGATCGCCCGCACCCTCGTTCATCCGCCCGTCGGGGCCGATGACGGTGATGGTCTCGAGCTCGTGCCCACGGCCGATCTCGAAGTCGGTCGGGTCGTGCCCGGGCGTGATCTTGAGCGCCCCGGTCCCGAACTCGGGATCGACGAGCTCGTCCGCGATCACGGGCACGCGCCGCTCGACGTACGGGACGACGACCTCCTTGCCGACCGCGTCGCGATAGCGCTCGTCGTCGGGATGCACGGCTACGGCCACGTCGGCGAGGATCGTCGCCGGGCGCACCGTGGCGACCGTGATCGATCCGGAGCCGTCCACGAACGGATAGCGCGCGAAGGTGAGCCGGTCGTCCATCGGCTCGTGGACGACCTCGAGGTCCGAGATGGCGGTCTCGTGGAACGGGCACCAGTTGACGATGCGGTTTGCCCGGTAGATCCAGCCGCGCCCCCAGAGGTGCACGAAGAAGCGCATGACGGCCTCGATGTAGGCGTCGTCCATCGTGAAGCGCTCGCGCTCGTAGTCGAGCGAGGCGCCGAGGCGGCGGTACTGGCCCATGATCGTGCGGCCCGTTTCCTCGAGATGGCGCCACACCCGCTCGACGAAGGCCTCGCGGCCGATCGCCTTGCGTGAGGTCCCCTCGGCGACAAGCTGCTTCTCGACTACGTTCTGCGTCGAGATGCCCGCGTGGTCGTAGCCGGGCTGCCAGAGCGTGTCGAACCCGCGCATGCGGTGCCAGCGGATGAGCACGTCCTGGAGCGAGCCGTTGAGCGCGTGGCCCATGTGGAGCGCGCCCGTGACGTTGGGCGGCGGGACGCAGATCACGAAGGTCTCCTCGCGCCGCGCGCCGGCGCCGGCCCGGTAGAGGCCCTCCTCCTCCCAGGCGCGCTGCCAGCGCTCCTCGAGGTCCGTTGGACGGTACGTCTGCTCCATCGAGACGATTGTACGGCCGTGCCCGCGCCGCTCAGCCGAGGGCTGAACGGATCGCGGCGACGAGCTCGTCGTGGTCGAACGGCTTCTGGAAGAACGCGTGGGCGCCGGTCTGTTCCAGCGACTCCTTCTCCAGGGAAAGGTCGCGCGCGGTGATGATGATCACCGGGATTCCCTCGAGCGCGGGCATCGCTTTCATGCGCTCCATGAGAGCCGGTGCCCGAGGAGACGGCGGATGTCCTGGTCGTCGTCGACTATCAGGATCTTGGCTTCTGCCATCGCAGTCGGGCAGACTTGTAGCATGGAAGCAGGTCGACCGTGAGCCAGATCACGCAGGATCCCCTCGCCGCAGGGCGGGAGGCGATTGGTCGCCTCGACTGGATCGTGGGCTACGAGCTCCTCCGCACCGCGGACGAGACGATGGACCTCGAGCCCGAGGATCTGATGCTGCTCGGCGAGGCGGCCATGTGGAACGGCCAGATGGAGATGGTCCATCCGTACTTCGAGCGGGCCTACCGCGGCTACCTCCAGCAGGGCAACACCTTGCGGGCGGCCTACGTCGCCACCTGGATCGCACACGGCCTGAAGAACGACCTCCAGATCTCCGTCGCCAACGGCTGGATGAGTCGCGCCAAGCGTCTGCTCGACCTCGAGGAGGAAGCGCCCGAGCACGGCTACTGGGCGCTGCAGCAGAGCCTCGTCCAGCTCGGCGAGCACAGCTTCGCCGACGCGCTCGCGCTCGCCAAGCAGGCCGAGGAGCTGGGTCGCCGCTTCGGGGACCGCAACCTCGAGATCCGCGCGCTCCAACGGCAGGGGAACGTCCTCATCGAGCAGGGCGAGGTGGCGGAAGGGAAGCTGCTATTGGACGAGGCGAGCGCCGCTGCCCTGGCCGGCGAGCTCGATCCGTTCTCGACCCTCGCCGTCTACTGCAACACGATCGGCGCCTGCCGCGACGTCGCCGACTTCGAGAGCGCCGGCGAATGGGCTGAGCGCGCCAGCGACTTCTGCGACACGAACGCGATGAACGCCTTTCCCGGCATGTGCCGGGTGAACCACGCCGAGGTGATGAAGTTCAAGGGCCGCCTCGCGGAGGCCCAGGAGCTCGCCGGCCGGGCGAGCGAGGAGCTCCGCGTCTGGAACCCGCGCATCGCCGGGGCCGCGTTCTACGAGCTCGGCGAGGTCCGGCTCCGGCTGGGCGAGCTGGCGCAGGCCGAGCAGGCCTTCCGCGAAGCCGACGAGCTCGGCCGGACACCCGAGCCCGGCCTTTCGCTCCTCCGGCTCGCACAGGGCAACGCGAAGGGCGCCTTCGCGTCGATCCGCAGGGCGGCAGGGGACCTCTCGCTCAACCTGCCCGCCCAGGCGCGGCTCCTTCCTGCCGCGGTCGAGATCGCCGTCGCCGCCGGTGAGGTCGACCAGGCGGCGGAGTATGCCGAACGGCTGGGGGGCGTCGCGGACGTCTACGAGACCTCGGCGCTCCGCGCCTCGGCCGCGTTCGCCCGCGGGCAGGTCGCGCTCGGCCGCAGCGAGGCCGACGCGGCCTTTCACCAGTTCCGCCAGGCGCGGATGATCTGGGACTCGAACGGCGCGACCTACGACGTGGCGCGCGCGCGGGAGCAGCTCGGCAAGGCCCTGCGCGCCGGCGGCGACGAGGACGCGGCGGTCTGGGAGCTGCAGGTGGCCGCGGCGCGCTTCGAGCGGCTCGGCGCCGCCCGCGATGCCGACCGCGTCGGAGAGCTTCTCATGCGCGACCTCTCGACCGACGTCCTCAGGACATTCCTGTTCACCGACATCGTCGGCTCGACCGAGCTGGCGAGCGCGGTCGCCTCTGACCGCCACTGGGTCAACCTGCTCCGCCGCCACGACGACGCGCTTCGCGCGATCTTCGCCGACTTCCAGGGCCAGGTCGTCGACCACACGGGCGACGGGTTCTTCGCCGCGTTCGAGGAGCCGGCGGACGCGGTCGGCGCCGCGATCGCGATCCAGCGGGCGATCGACCAGGAGTTCGAGTTCGACATCCGCATCGGCGTCCACATGGACGGGGCGCTGCAGACGCGGGAGAACTACCACGGCAAGGGCGTGCATGCGGCCGCCCGCATCGGCGGCGCCGCAGGCGGCCGGGAGATCCTGGCCAGCCAGGCGACCTTGCGGGAGCTGCCGCAGTTCGCGGCGTCTGATCACCGAGCCGTCACCCTCAAGGGCTTCAAGGAGCCCATCGAGGTCTGCTCGGTCGACTGGCAGACGGGCTAGCCGGCTCCGCACCGAACCGTCCTCGGGGTCGGTTGCGAAGGGAGTTCGACCCCCACCGCATCGACCTAGGAGGAATGACCATGTCCAAGCTGACACGCTGGGCGATCATCGCCGGCTCGCTCGCCGCGCTGGTCGTCCCGTTCGCAGCAGCCGCCGACAGCGGCAGTGACGGGAGAGGAAGCGATCGGCGCGTCCTCTTCGCAACCGACTCGAAGGGCAATCTCCTGACGTTCGACTCGCGCTCGCCGCGCTCCGTCCGCTCGAAGGCCATCACGGGCCTCCCGACGGGCGTCGTGCTCGGCGGTATCGACTCCCGACCCGCCACGGGCGATCTCTACGCGCTCGGAAGCGACAAGGTGGTCTACCGCGTGAACGTGGCGACGGCAATCGCCGTGGCCGAAGGGCCGGCCTTCGAGATGGCGCCGAATGCCCTCAACAGCGGCAACATCGGCTTCGACTTCAACCCGACCGTCGACAAGATCCGGGTGACGAGCGACGCCGACGACAACATCCGCCTCAATCCGGACGAGGGCAACCTGCTCTCCAAGGACACGAGCCTGACCCCCGCAGACGTCATGGTGGTCGGCTCCGCGTACACCAACTCGTCCTTCACGGCGTTCGCAACCAGGCCGACCGTGACCGAGCTGTACGCCCTCGACATCGCCCCCAGCAAGGACCGGCTCTGGATCCAGCGGCCCGCCAACAACGGCACGCTGATCATGCCCGTCTCGCTCGGCTTCAACCTGGGCGCGAACGCCGGCTTCGACATCGCCGGCAGCAACAACGTCGGCTACGTCGCCGGCACCCAGATGGGCCGGAGCTCCGCCGAGCTCTGGCGCGTCGACCTCGCCACGGGCAAGACGCGGTCACTCGGCCGCATCGGCAAGGGCGTGACCATCACCGGCCTCGCCGCCTGGCAGGACCAGTAACTCGCACGAAGCGGGGTGGGCCACGGCCCACCCCGCTATCCGCCGGCCCGCTCAGAGGCAGGCTGGCGTAGACCCGGTGCACGAGAGCGCTAGGCCGACTCTTCTTCGAGCTCGTCGAGCGCGAGCGCGTGCCCGGCGCTCGTGACGAGCGTCGGGCGGAGGTTCCGCTCGATCGTCTCCTTCGTGATCACGCACTTGGAGACGTCCTTGCGGGACGGGAGCTCGAACATGACGTCGAGGAGCGCGAGCTCGATGATCGACCGGAGGCCGCGGGCGCCCGTCTCGCGCTCGAGTGCCTTGTCGGAGATCTGCCAGAGCGCGTCGTCGGTGAAGACGAGCTCGACGTTGTCGTAGTTGAAGAAGCGCTGGTACTGCTTGACGAGCGCGTTCTTGGGCTCGAGCAGGATCTGGACGAGGTCCTCGCGCGTGAGCTGGTGCACGGCGGAGACGACCGGAAGTCGGCCGATGAACTCGGGGATGAGCCCGTACGAGAGCAGGTCCTCCGGCATCACGGACGAGAGGAGCTCGCTCGACTCGATCGACTTGCGCGACTTGATGTCGGCGCCGAAGCCGACCTGGTTCTTGCCGATCCGCTTGCCGATGATCTTCTCCAGCCCGGCGAAGGCGCCGCCGCAGATGAAGAGGATGTTGGTCGTGTCGATGGAGAGGAACTCCTGGTGTGGGTGCTTGCGGCCGCCCTGCGGCGGCACGCTGGCGACCGTGCCCTCGAGGATCTTGAGGAGCGCCTGCTGGACGCCCTCACCGGAGACGTCGCGCGTGATGGACGGGTTGTCCGCCTTGCGCGCGATCTTGTCGACCTCGTCGATGTAGATGATCCCGGTCTCGGCCTTCTTGACGTCGAAGTCCGCGGCCTGGATGAGCTTCAAGAGGATGTTCTCGACGTCCTCGCCGACGTAGCCGGCCTCGGTGAGCGCCGTCGCGTCCGCGATCGCGAAGGGGACGTTGAGGATCCGCGCGAGCGTCTGCGCGAGGAGCGTCTTCCCGCAGCCGGTCGGGCCGAGCAGGAGGATGTTGGACTTCGACAGCTCGACGTCGTCCTCGTCCGCCGCCATCTGCACCCGCTTGTAGTGGTTGTAGACGGCGACCGCGAGCGTTCGCTTGGCTTCCTCCTGGCCGACGACGTAGTCGTTGAGGATCGTGTAGATCTCCTTGGGCCGCGGGAGGTTGTCGAGGTCGAGTTGAGCCGGGGAGGTCAGCTCCTCGTCGATGATCTCGTTGCAGAGATCGATGCACTCGTCGCAGATGTAGACGCCCGGACCGGCGATCAGCTTTTTGACCTGCCGCTGGCTCTTGCCGCAGAAGCTGCAGAGGAGCTGTTCGTTACCGTCGGTCGCTCGGGCCATGTCTCTCTACCTTGTACCTCGAAATCGCTCTGCTGACTAGGACGCAGCCGCCATTGCAGGCGTGCCGCGATTGGCGATTACCGTGTCGATGATGCCGTAGTCGAGCGCTTCCTGCGCCGTCATGAAGTAGTCGCGCTCCATGTCCTTGCCGACCTTGTCCAGATCCTGCTTCGTGTGGGTGGCGATGATCTCCTCGAGGAGTCGCTTCATCGCGAGGGTCTCGCGCGCCTGGATCTCGATGTCGGTCGCCTGCCCCTGGAAGCCGGCCGAGACCTGATGGATGAGGATCTTCGAGTGCGGCGTCGCCATTCGCTTTCCGTCGGTGCCGCCCGCAAGGAGCAGGGCGCCCATCGACATGGCGATCCCGACGCAGATCGTCTGCACGTTGGGCTTGATGTACTGCATCGTGTCGTAGATCGCCATGCCGGCGTAGACCGAGCCGCCCGGCGAGTTGATGTAGATCGAGATGTCCTTGTCGGGGTCCTCGGACTCGAGGTGGATCAGCTGCGCCACGATCAGGTTGGCGATCTGATCATCCACGGGAGTCCCGAGGAAGATGATTCTCTCGTTCAGAAGCCGCGAGTAGATGTCGAAAGCGCGCTCGCCTCTCGACGTCTGCTCGACGACCATTGGGATCAACGGGCTCATGTGCCTCCCTCGCTTCCTGGCGTCCATATCTTCATCTCGGTTGGTGCTTTCTCCTTCTCGGGCGTCCACAATTTCTCGCGGGCCCGGGCGAGCTCGACCGGGATCCGCTTCACGCCCGACACGACTTCGTCCAGCGCCTTGCGCATGCGGAGGTCGCCCCGCAGCTGCTCGAAGCCGGCGCTCTCACGGGCGGTGACGAGCACCTCGTCCGCGTTCTCCCCGGCCTCTTCGGCCTGCTCGCGCACGAGTGTCTCGATCTCCTCGTCGGTGATCTCGAGACCGAGCTCGTCCGCCACCGCGTCCAGGACGAGCTCCCGCTTGAGGGAGGCCTCGGCCTCGCTGCGAAGCCGCTCGACGATCTGGTCCTGGTTCTGGCCGGTCATGGCCAGGTAGACCTCCAGGCTGATCCCGCGCCGCTCGATCGAGCGGACGAAGCCCGAGGCCAGCTCGGCCGTCCGCCGCTCGACCATCGGGTCGAGCGAGTCGAACGACGAGGCTTCCACGAGCGCGTCGGCGGTGTTCTGGCGGAGCAGGAGCTCGAGCTCGGCTTCGAGCTGCTCGCGCAGGCGCGCCTCGATGTCGGAGCGCAACTCCGCGAGCGTCTCGAACTCGGTGACCGTCGTCGCGAGCTCGTCGTCGAGCGGCGGCAGCACCTTCTCCTTGATCTCCTTGACGGCGACCTCGACGGAGGCCGTGTTGTCGTCGGCGAGCTCGAACTCGACTGCCTTCGTTTCCCCCGCCGTCATGCCCACGAGCGCCGTCTCGATCTCGTCGACGAGCCGGCCGCGGCCGACCTCGATCACGTAGTCGCGCTGGACCGTCCCGATCTCCTCGCCGTCCAGGTCGAGGACGACGACGTCGTCGGGCTGAACCGAGCGGTGGTCGACGGGCGCGAGCTCGGCGGCCGCGTCCCGCAGGCGCTCGAGCTCGGCGTCCACCAGCTCGTCCGGCACCTCGGGCTCGGGCGCCGCGACCTCGAGCTCCTTCCAGTCGCCGAGCGTCGGCTTGGGGACGACCGACACGGTCGCCGTGAAGCGGAAGGTCTCGCCGTCGGAGGGAGGGCCGTCGCCGACTTCGACCTCCGGGTTCGCAATCGGCCTCACGCCGGAGGTGGCTGCGGCCGACCAGAACCAGCCGTCGAGGTGGCTGCGGACGGCCTCTTCCCAGAGCGCCTCGCGCCCAACACGTGCTGCGACGACCCTGACGGGCGCCTTTCCCTTGCGGAATCCGGGGATGCGGAGCGACTCGGCGAGGTCGGAGGCGGCGTGCTCGAGAGCGTGCTTGACGGCCTCCTCGGGAACCTCCACCTCCAGCCGAACCCTGCTTTCCGGCAGCTCTTCGACCTTCGTCTTCACTCCGAGCCATTGTGTCAGAACTGTGTCGGTGTCCCGGACATGGCCAGAGTCGCGATAACCGTCTCTCCCGGCGCGGCGCGCACGGAGCTCGTCGGGCGCCACGGCGACGGCTGGCGCGCGCGGATCGCGGCGCCGCCGGAGCGCGGCCGCGCGAACCGGGCTCTCGTCGAGCTCGTCGCGGAGCTCGCCGGAGTCCCGCGCGACCGGGTGGCCGTCGTCGCCGGGGCCGGCTCGCGGCGCAAGGTGGTCGAGGTCGACGGGCTGGACGGCGCGGAGCTCGAGCGCCGTCTGGCCGAGGCCGCCCGTCAGCCTCCCTGAGCCCTGAGGTAGGCGCGGGCGACGTCGAGGGCGGCCGCGGTCGGCGTGACGCCGTCGGCATCGGCCGCGGCCAGGACGCGCTGCGTCGCGTCGCCGACCAGCCGCTCGACCGCGGCGAGGCATCGGGCCGTGTCCTCCCCGCACTCGGGCGCCTCGTAGAGGTGGATGCCGCCCGCGTTCGTCACGAAGTCAGGGAGCGCGAGGATCCCGCGGGCGGCCAGGGCCTCGACGGCCCCCGGTGCGTAGGGCACATTGGCGCCCGGGATGACCGTGGCGCACCGAAGATCGGCCGCCGAGTCGGGCGTGATCACGTGAGGGCGCGCGCCCGGGACGAGCACGTCGCATTCGACCTCGAAGAGCGCCTCGCGGGGCCGGGCCGGCAGGGGCCCATGGCTCACCAGCGCGTCGCCGTGCTCCGCCCGGAGCGCCAGCAGCTCGTCCACGTCGAGGCCCTCCGGGTCGACGAGAGCGCCTTCGATAGTGCTGACGGCGACCACACGCGCGCCGGCATCGGCGCACGCGCGAGCGGTGCCGGCCCCGACCTTGCCGAACCCCTCGATCGCCAGGGCGGCGCCCTCGGATGGTCGGCCGAGCCGCTCGAGGGCGATCGCCGCCGCGCCTCGGATCCCGTAGCCCACCGCAAGGTCGTCCATCCCCATCCCCTCGTGCTCCCGCGCCCACATGGGGGTCGGGCCGCCCTCGGCCTCGAGGGTGAGGAAGTCGTCCGGGTGCGTCCCCATGTCGGGGCCCGTAAGGAAGAAGTCCTGCCAGTCCCGGATGCGCTCGAGGAAGGCGCCGAGCACGGCCTCGCGATCGCCGCCCGAGAAGCGGATGCCCGCCTTCGCGCCCGCGTAGGAGACGCCGCAGACAGCGAGCTTCCAGGTCATCGCGCGCGCGAGGTGGGCGACCTCGTCGGCGGTCACGCCGGGCACCATCCGCGTCCCGCCGACCGCGATCGGGAAGAGCTCGTGGTCGATGACGACCACCGCATCGAGCCCGACGGCCGGCTCGACCACCTCGATCACACGTGCGGGCGGCGCGTCGTCGCGCTCGAGGACAGACATGAGGGCGGACGCTAACCCACCGCGTAGCCTTGACTGGATGCGGTTAGGAGTTGACACTCCTATAAGAGTGCTATATCACTCCCACTCAACTAGTAGAGAAAGTGGGGTAACCGTTACTGTGGCACACAAGCGCACTCGCATCGCCCTTTTGAGCGCCCTCGGCGCGCTCGCAGCACTCTTGCTCCTCGTGGCCACCGCCTGCGGCGGCAGCGACGAAGCCGGCGCTTCCGGCAGCGACGGCAGCGACGGCGGCGAGGCGGAACGCTCTCGCTGGTCGCCTACTCGACGCCGCGCGAAGCCTACGAGGAGATCATCCCGGCCTTCAAGGAGACCGACGCCGGCCAGGGCTGGGACTTCGAGGAGTCCTACGCCGCGTCCGGCGAGCAGCGGCGCGCGGTCGAGGAGGGCCTCCCGGCCGACATCGTCCATCTTTCGCTCG
>CAWAQJ010000019.1:0-218045 GCA_963784175.1 uncultured Actinomycetes bacterium
GGGCCGGTTTCCCGGCCCTCACGAACGACGGAGACTGGCTCCGCTACTTGATCTCGACCGAGGCGCCGGCTTCCTCGAGCTGCGCCTTGATCGAGTCGGCCTCCTCGCGGGCGATGCCCTCCTTGACGGCGTTGGGTGCGCCGTCGACGAGGTCCTTGGCCTCCTTGAGGCCCAGGCCCGTGATGGCACGGACGACCTTGATCACCTGGATCTTCTTGTCGCCGGCGCCCGTGAGAACGACCTCGAACTCCGACTGCTCCTCGGCGGCGGCGTCGGCGGCCGCGGGGGCCGCGGCGGCGGCGACCGCAACCGGAGCGGCGGCGGTGACGCCCCACTCGTCCTCGATCTTCTTCTTGAGCTCGACGAGGTCGAGGACCGTCATCTTTCCGAGCTCGTCGAACACCTTGTCAACTGCAGTTGCAGCCATCGCTACTTCTCCTCCTGGGTCTCTTCGGATGTGTCTTCGGTGGTTTCTTCCTGGGTCTCTTCGGCCGCGGCCTCGGGAGCCTCTTCAGGAGTCGGCTCGGGCGCCTCGGCTTCGGCCTCGGCTTCCTCCGCACGCTCTTCCTCGACAGCGGGCTCGGGCTCGGCCTCGGCGGCCGGCTCGTCGGCCGGCGCCTCCTCGGCGGGAGCTTCCTCCTCGGCAGGCGCTGCTTCCGCGGCGGGAGCCTCCTCCCCTCCGAGCTGCTCGATACGCGCGTCGAGCAACCCGACGAAGTCCTGCACCGGTGCGGCGAAGAGGCTGACGATCTCTGTCAGCGGACCGACGATCGCGCCGAGCACCTGGCCGCGCAGCACGTCGGCCGGCGGGAGCTTGGCCAGCTCGGCCACCTGGCTCGCGTCCATCGGCGTGCCTTCGAGGATCCCGCCCTTGAGCTCGAGGATCTTCGTCTTGCGGGCCGTCTCGCTCAGCGTCTTCGCGACGGAGACCATGTCCCCGTCGCCCACGAACGCGATCGCCGTGGGGCCGTCGAGCAGCTCCTTCAGCGTCTCGAAGCCGGCCTCGTCGGCGGCGAGCTTCGTGAGCGTGTTCTTGACGACGTGGAACCGGGCGCCGTGCTCGAGGAGCTTCGTGCGCACCTCGTCGAGCTCGCTCACCGACAGGCCGCGGTAGTCGGCCAGGATGAGGGTCTGCGAGGAGCGCAGCCGCTCTGCGAGCTCCGTGACGACCTGCTCTTTGTCCTTTCTCAGCATCGAATCACCTCCTTCTACGAGTCGTGCCCGCCTTCCGGGCGGGCACGAGCAGAGGCGAATCGTCTCTCTCGGGCCGCCTCGGCAGGTCTTATGCCCCGAAGGGCCGCCGGCTGTCTTGGGCGACGGGCTGTTGCAGAAACCTACGCCGGCGCGAGGGCCTCCTCGAGCTCGGCTGTGATCTCGCGCGTCTTGGCCGGGTCGACCCGCACGCCCGGGCCCATGGAGCTGGTCAGCGTGATCGTGTGGATGTAGCGGCCCTTGGCCGCTGCCGGCTTCGCGCGGACGATCTCCTCGACGACGGCCGCGTAGTTCTCGAGCAGCGTGCGCTCGTCGAAGCTCTTGCGGCCGATCGTCAGGTGGACGTTGGCGCCGCGGTCGGTGCGGTACTCGAGCTTGCCGGCCTTCGACTCGCGGACGGCCTTGCCGATGTCGAACGTGACCGTGCCGGTCTTCGGGTTCGGCATCTTGCCGCGCGGGCCGAGGATCCGGCCGAGCTTCCCGACCGTGCCCATCATGTCCGGCGTGGCGATGGCGACGTCGAAGTCGTCGAAGCCGCCTTCGATCTGCGTGGCGAGGTCGGCAGAGCCGACCATGTCGGCGCCCGCCTCCTCCGCCTCGCGCGCCTTCTCGCCCTCGGCGAACACGGCGATCCGGACGTCCTTGCCCGTCCCGTGCGGAAGCATGAGCGTCCCGCGGAGCTGCTGGTCGGCATGGCGGACGTTGAGGCCGAGGTTGAAGTGGATCTCGACCGTCTCGTCGAACTTGGCGGGGGGCGCGTCCTTCAGGAGCCGAACGGCCTCGAGCGGCGTGTACGCGTGCTCGCGGTCGATCTTCTCGCGCGCCTCGTTGTAGCGCTTCCCATGCTTCGCCATTAGCGCGCCACCTCCACGCCCATCGACCGCGCGGTGCCCTCGATGATGCGCATCGCCTGATCGACGTCGCGCGCGTTGAGGTCGACGAGCTTCGTCTCGGCGATCTGCCGCACCTGGGCGGACGTGATCCTCCCGACCTTCTCGCGGTTCGGCTCGCCGGAGCCCTTGTCGATCCGCAGCGCCTCCTTGATGAGGACGGCGGCCGGCGGGGTCTTCGTGATGAAGGTGAAGGACCGGTCCTCGAAGACCGTGATCTCCACCGGGGTGATGCGCCCGTTCTCCTGCTGGGTCTGCGCGTTGAACGCCTTGCAGAACTCCATGATGTTGACCCCGTGCTGACCCAGCGCGGGACCGACAGGAGGCGCCGGGTTGGCCTGCCCGCCGGGGATCTGGAGCTTGATGAGTGTCAGAACCTTTTTCGCCATTCGTCTTGCCTCAGTCCATCTTCTTGACCTGGTCGAAGCTCACCTCGACGGGCGTCTGGCGCTCGAAGATGTTCACGAGCACCTTGAGCTTCTGCTGGTCTGCGTTGACGTCGATGACCTCGCCGTCGAAGTCCGACAGCGAGCCCTGGGTGATCTTCACCGTCTCGCCGAGCTCGAACTCGACGGTGGTACGCGGCCGATCGGCGGCTGTCGTGGCCGTATGCAAAATGCGGTCGACCTCGGGCTGCGAAAGCGGGACGGGCTTGGTGCCCGAGCCGACGAAACCCGTCACGCCCGGCGTGTTCTTCACGACCGTCCACGCCTCGTCGGACATGTCCATGTTGACGAGCACGTAGCCGGGGAGCACACGCTTCTCGGTCTGCACCTTCTGGCCGTCCTTCGTCTCCACGACCTGCTCGGTCGGCACGACGACGCGCCGGAACCGAGGCTGCTGGTTCATCGAGATGATGCGGTGCTCGAGGTTCGTCTTGACCTTGTTCTCGTGGCCGGAGTAGGTGTTGATCACGTACCAGCGGAACATGTGCGCCTCAGAGCCCCAGGAGGACGTCGCGGACGAACCGCTGGACGCCCCAGTCGACCACGAACAGGTACGCGCCGACGATGGCGACGGCGATGATGACGACGACGGTCGCCGAGATCAGCTGCGTGCGGCTGGGCCAATCGACCTTGCGGAGCTCGGCATAGCACTCGCCGATGAACGCCCGCATGCCACCCCGGCGCTCGCGCTTCTGACCCGTCTGGCTCTTCGGCTGCCCGGCGGGCTTGACCTGCCGCGTGCGCGCGCGGGCGCGCTCCGACTGAGCCGGAGCCTGGAAGTCGCTGCGCTTCCGGCGGGTACGCGAAGGACGCGCCAACTACCTGGTCTCCCTATGCAGCGTGTGGCTGCTGCACCAGCGGCAATACTTCTTCGCCTCGAAGCGGTCCGGTGTGTTCCGCTTCGACTTCTGACTCTGATAGTTGCGCCGCTTGCACTCCGTGCACGCAAGCGTGATCGCGACTCGTACTCCTGTTGCCATCGTCTGTTCGCCTTCGTCTCGAGAGAGGTCTCCAGGTAGCGGCGGTAGGACTCGAACCTACGACACACGGATTATGATTCCGCTGCTCTAACCAGCTGAGCTACGCCGCCCTGCGCGGCCGAGTGTAGCAAGACCCCGCATTCAGCCTAGGGGCTACGGCTTTTCGCGAACGAGCTCGATGCCCTCCTCCGGGAGCTCGGCGATGCCTCCTTCGGCGACGTGGATGACGTCGTCGAAACCCGCCCTGCGGAGCAGCGAGACGGCGATCGAGCTGCGGTTGCCGGCGGAGCAGGCGACCGCGAGCGGCGTGCCGCCGTTGCGGAGCTCGTCCGGAAGCCCGTTGCGCAGGTCGTGGTAGGGAACGTGCACCGACCCGTCCACGTGGCCCTCGTCCCATTCGTCATCGTCACGGACGTCGAGGAGACGCACGTCACCGCGCTTGAGCCGTTCGGCGAGCTCGGGAATGTCGATCGCGGCCGTCGTCTCGACCGGCAAGCGGGCATCCCTCCAGGCCTCGACACCTCCGTCCAGCACCCCGGCGATCTGCCGAAAGCCGACCGCCTCGAGCAGGCGTCCCATCCTGCGGGCATCCTCGTCGCTCGCGGCGGCAACGATGACCTCGCTCTCGGCGTCGACGACCCAGGCGGCCCTCGTGCCGACGGCCGCCCGCACCATCGTGACGTTGATGGAGCCCGGGACGTGCACGCCGTCGAACGCGCGCGTGTCCCGGCCGTCGAGGAGGGTCGCGCCGGCGTCGAGACGCGCCTGCACCGCCGCGGGCTCGAGCAACTCGAGCGGCTGCGACTCCGTCAGGAGCGGGCCTCTGTTCAGCGCGACGATGCGCTTGAAGTTCGGCGGCTGGTGGGCGAGGTTGCCGGTGAGCGTGCGGACGAAGCCGTCCTCGTCGTCGCGGGCGAGCAGCCGGTTGAAGCGGCGCTCGAAGCCGATCGTCGTCACGGGCTTCTCGCTCATCCCCGCCCCGCCGCAGAGCGAACCACCGATGTGCCCGGGCCAGACTTCGGCGAAGTCCCCGAGCGCGAGCAGCCGCTTGAGCGAGGCGAAGAGTCCCCGCGCGCCCTCCTCCGGGTCGACCGCGAGGTCAGGGCGAGCGACGTCGCCCACGAAGAGCGAGTCTCCGGTGACGACGAGCCACGGCTCGTCCCCACGGCTCCCGTCGGCGACGAGATACGCCGTGTGCTCGGGCCGGTGCCCGGGCGTCGTGAGCGCCGTGATCGTGACCTCGCCGACCGTGACCGTCTCGCCGTCGGCGATCGGCTCGTGCTCGAACTCGACCCCGGCGGTCGCCGGCACGTGGATGACCGCCCCGGTCTCCTTCACCAGGCGTCCTTTGCCCGAGACGTGGTCGGCGTGGTTGTGCGTCTCGAGGACGTGCGCGATGGTGAAGTCGTGCTCCTCGGCGAGCTCGAGGTAGGCCTCGACGTCCCATTTCGGGTCGATGATCGCCGCCTCGCCCCCGTCGGCGACGACGTAGGACGCGCACCCGAGATCCTCGTGCAGCACCTGCCGGAAGAACATTTCGCGCCGGGATGATACGTGGAGGCTGACCGCGTGAGGCTTCACGCCGACCTCACGATGCCGGCCCGCCTGAGCCTGGCGCTTGCGCGGGCAGTTCCGCTCGCGGCATAGGACGCTCAGAGACAAGCAAGAGGCTGGCCCGACAGTCGAATCCGTTCGCCTAAAAGCTCTTCTCGCCTCGCGCGCTACCGTGCGTCGGTGTGCTGAGGGCTTTGGGCCAGATTCGAATGCAGGGCCAGTAAGACCACTCTACTCCTTTCGATCAGCCGCCGTTTCGCCATTTGAATGGCCAACCCCTCTGTGGTAATTTGCCTAGGCAATGCCTAGGCATTCTCTGCCCGCCAGCGACGCGGCCCGCCAGCTCGGGATCAGCCTCGACACCCTGCGGCGGTGGGATCGCCAGGGGCGGATCCGCACCGAGCGAGACCGGCGGAACCGGCGTCTCGTGCCGGCTTCGGAGATCGACAGGCTGCGCGGCGGCCCCGAGCACCATGACCTCTCCGCGCGCAATCGGTTCCGTGGGCGGATCCGCGAGGTTCGGATCGAAGGGCTTCTCGCGCAGGTGGAGATCGACGTGACCGAGCCGACCCGGGTCGTCGCGGTCATCACGCGCGAGGCGGCCGAGCAGCTCGGGCTCGAGGCCGGACAGGACGCGACGGCGCTCGTCAAGGCGACGTCGGTGATGGTCGAGCGTTGAGGCGCCTTGCGGCCCTCGCGGCCGTCGCGCTCGTCGCCGCCTCCTGCGGTGGGGACGACGACGGCGCCGGCAGCGACCTCGAAGGCATCACGGTCTTCGGCGCCGCCTCGTTGACGGAGGTCTTCCAGGAGATCGCCCCCGACGTCACCTTCAACTTCGCCGGCTCGGACGAGCTCGCCACCCAGATCCGCGAGGGCGCACCTGCGGACGTCTACGCAGCCGCGAGCCCGCGTTACCCGGACGAGCTCTTCGAGGAGGGCCTGATCGAGGAGCCCCAGATCTTCGCGACCAACCGGCTGGTGCTCATCGTCCCGGCCGACAACCCGACCGGCATCGAGTCCGTCGAGGACCTGATGGCCGACGGCGTCAAGCTGGTCGTCGGCGCCGAGGGCGTGCCGATCGGCGACTACACGCGCACCGTGCTCGAGAACATGGGCATGACCGACGTGCTCGACAACGTCGTCTCGAACGAGGAGGACGTGAAGGGCGTCGTCGGAAAGATCACCTCCGGGGCAGCGGACGCGGGCTTCGTCTACGTGACCGACGCCACCGCGGCCGGCGACGCGGTCGAGGCGATCGAGCTCCCGGAGGACGGCGCAGGCGGTCGTCCAGTACCCGATCGCCGTCGTCGTCGAGCTCCGAGAACGCCGAGGCAGCGCAGGAGTTCGTCGACCTCGTGCTCGGCAGGACGGCCAGGAAGCGCTCGCGGAAGCCGGCTTCGGGCCGCCGTGAGGCGGGTCTTCGACGTCGCCCTGGCGATCGCGGCCGGACTCACGCTCGCGTTCCTCCTCCTGCCGGTTCTCGCACTCTTCTTTCGCATCTCGCCCAGTGAGCTCCTCGAGGCGCTGTTGAGCGACGTGGCCCTCGACGCTCTCTGGGTGAGCCTGAAGACCGGCCTGATTGCTCACTTCTTCGTGCTGCTCGTCGGCACACCCGCCGCCTACTTCCTGGCCACGAAACGGTTCCGCGGCCGCGGTGTCCTGATCACGCTCGTCGAGCTGCCGCTGGTCCTCCCGCCGGCGGTGGCCGGGATCGCGCTGCTCGCGCTCTTCAGCCGACGCGGGCTCCTCGGCCAGGAGCTCTACGCCCTCGGGATCCACATACCGCTCACGCAGACCGCGGTGGTCCTCGCCGTAACGTTCGTCGCAGCCCCCTTCTACGTGCGGCAGGCAATCGCCTCGTTCGAGACCGTCGACCGCACCCTGATCGAAGCATCCCGGACGTTGGGCGCGAGCCCGGCACGGACGTTCTGGCGCGTCGCCGTGCCGCTCTCGGCGACAGGGCTCGGCGCCGGCTCGGCGCTGGCGTGGGCACGGGGCACCGGCGAGTTCGGTGCGACGATCATGTTCGCCGGGAGCCTTCAGGGCGTCACGCAGACGATGCCGCTCGCGATCTACGCCCAGCTCGACCTGGACCCGGACATCGCGATCGCGATCGGCGCTCTGCTCGTCCTCGTCAGCCTCACCGTCCTCCTCTCTGTGAAGCTTCTGCCCTCGTGGACGCGCTTCACGTCAGCCTCGTACATCACCTCCGCTCGTTCCGCCTCGAGCTAGAGCTCGAGGTCGGCCGCGAGACGGTGGCGCTCGTCGGCCCGTCGGGCGCCGGCAAGACGAGCGTGTTGAGGGCAATCGCGGGGCTCCTGCGGCCCGAACGGGGACGCATCGCGCTCGACGGCGAGACCTGGTTCGACTCGGAGAAGAAGATCGATCTTCCTCCGGAACGCCGCTCGGTCGGGCTCGTCTTCCAGGAGTACGCCCTCTTCCCGCACATGACCGTGGCCGAGAACGTCGCCTACGGCGGGCCGAAGCGGGTCGACGAATTGCTGGAGCTCCTCGGCATCTCCGCGCTTCGCGACGCGCGGCCGGGCGAGCTCTCCGGAGGCGAGCGCCAGCGGGTCGCCGTCGCTCGCGCCCTCGCCCGCGACCCTGCCGTGCTCCTCCTCGACGAGCCGCTCGCGGCGCTCGACGCTCACACCCGCGCGCGCGTGCGCGCGGAGCTCGGGGAGCTGCTCGGGCGGCTCGGGCTCCCCACGCTTCTCGTCACCCACGACTTCCAGGACGCCGCCGCTCTGGCGGAGCGGGTCGGGGTGCTCGTGGAGGGCCGTATCGTTCAGGACGGCACCGCTCCCGAGCTGGTCGCGAGCCCGACGAGCCCGTTCGTCGCCGACTTCACCGGCGGCAACCTTCTGCACGGCGTCGCGCGCCCGGCCGACTCGGGGCTCACAGAGGTGACGCTCGACGACGGGTCACGCATCTTCTCGACGGACGCGGTCGAGGGCCACGTCGGCGCGGTCGTCTACCCGTGGGAGGTCGCGATCGCCCGCGAGGCGCCGACCGACTCCGCCCAGAACCATGTCGTGGGGCCGATCGTGAGCCTGGTGCCCGTCGCCAACCGCGTCCGTGTCCGCGTCGGCCCGCTGACGGCCGAGATCACGGCGGCGTCGGCGGAGCGCCTCGCCCTGCGTCAGGGCGAGCCCGTCGTGGCGAGCTTCAAGGCGACCGGAACGCGGCTCGTGCCGCTGGCCTAGTCGCTCAGTCGTTGCCCAGGAACATCAGGGCGAAGTAGAGAAGCTGCGTGAGCGCGGCGAGGGCGCCGGCGACGTAGGTCATCGCTGCGGCGTTGAGGACCTTCTTCACGCCGCCCGCCTCCGAGGCGGTGACGAGGCCGAGGTTCTGGAGCTGGATGCCCGCGCGCTTCGAGGCGTCGAACTCGACCGGCAGCGTGATGAAGTGGAAGAGGACAGCGACTGCGTAAAGGGCGACAGCGACGAGGGCGAGGCCCGTCACCTGCAGGATGACCCCCGCGAGCAGGAGCCACATCCACAGGCTCGACGAGATCGCGACTGCCGGGAAGAGCGCAGAGCGGAAGCGGAAGAACGAGTACGCCTCCTGGTGCTGGATCGCGTGGCCGACCTCGTGCGCCGCGACCGCCGACGCGCTCACCGAGCGCTCCGCGTACACCGGAGGCGAGAGGAAGACGGCGCGCTTGCGCGGGTCGTAGTGATCGGAGAGCGGGCCGCCCGGCGACTCGTTGACGGGAACGTCGTGGAGCCCGTTCGCGTCGAGCACCGCGCGGGCCACCTCGGCGCCCGTCATGCCGTTCATGACCTGGATTGCCGCCTGCTCGGCGAAGGAGCGCTTCAGATACCGCTGAACCAGCAGCCCGAGCACGAGCGGCGGCACGAGAAACGCGATGTAGAGGCCCCAGTCCATCTTCCAGCGGATGGTAGCGGTGCGCTACGACGCGGGGAAGCGGGCGGATAACGTTGGCCCGGGATGCCAGGGCGCGTCGTCTCGGTCAACGTCGGCCTGCCTCGGGAGATCGAGTGGCTCGGCCGACGCGCGACCACGTCGATCTGGAAGGAGCCCGTCGACGGTCGGGTCGAGGTCGCGGGCGTGAACCTCGCGGGCGACGACCAGTCGGACCGGAGGTTTCACGGCGGCCCCGACAAGGCGGTCTACACCTACGCGCGCGAGGACTATGCGTGGTGGGAGGAGGAGCTCGAACGGCCGCTGGCCGACGGGACCTTCGGCGAGAACCTCACGCTCGCAGGGATCGACGTGTGTGGGGCCGTGATCGGCGAGCGCTGGGCGATCGGCTCGACGGTCCTGGAGGTCGCGGGCCCGCGCACACCCTGCTGGAAGCTCGGGGCCCGCATGGACGACTCCGAGTTCCCCGTCTGGTTCGCCGCGGCCGGGCGGCCGGGCGCCTACCTGCGGATCGTCGACGAAGGCGCGCTCGGCAAGGGAGACGACGTCGACGTCGTCCACCGGCCCGGCCACGGGCTCAAGGTCGGCGACGTGGCGGAGATCTACCACGGTCGCAGGAGCCGGGCCGAAGAGCTCCTCCGGGCCCCCGAGCTCGGGGAGGAGTGGCGCGCCTGGGTCCAGGAACGACTCGCGGGCGCGCGCCCTCTCCTACCCGGGTAACGCTCAGGCCGTCGCGGTCTCCGTCCCCTGCGTGGTCTTCAGGTGGCGGATCAGGTCGGCGACGTCGGCGACCTCCTGCTCGAGGTCACGCTGGTACTCCTCGAGCGACTCCAGCCACTGCTCCCGGTTCGGGAACCGGTGGCGGCGGAAGCCGTGGCCGAAGTGCCTCCGGCCGTAATGTCCTCTGCGTCCGTGCATGCGTTCACCCCCTTCCGCTCTCGTAGCGGTCGAGGAAGCTCCCGATCGCCTGCCGGGCCTCGCCCAGGGCGACGGCCCACCGGTCGAGCAGGCGCTTCCCCGCATCCGTGAGCTGGTAGGTGCGCTTGGCCGGCCCCGGGAGGTCGGCGCTCCACTCCGAGGTGACGATGCCCTCCTCCTCGAGCGCGCGCAGGATGCGGTAGAGGTTGCCCACGTCCACGCGGACGTCCTCCCCCGCGACCTCCGGCACCCGCTCGATGAGCTCGTAGCCGTGCATCGGCCGCTCTCGGAGGAGGAGCAGGAGCGCCGGCTCGACGAAGCGCTCGACGCGCGCCCGCACGGCCCAGTCGCCGTGCCGGATCGCATGACGCGAGCGCGGCCTGTGCCGGTGGCCCTGCCTGCCCCTCATTCGCATCTACCAGTCAAATACATATAGAGGAGCGTAGCACGACGCCGCAGGTGCGCGAAGGCGTTTTTTCCGCCTCTCAGTGCTTGCGCACGCGGCGGTACGCGACGAGCGTGCCGATGACCGTGAGCACCAGGAGGGCCGCCTTCTTGCCGGCGAGCTTCGACTCGCCGCTCGCGCGCTCCCGCATGTCGACCGGGATCTCCTCCACGCGCAGCCCGGCGTCCTTGAGGCGCAGGAGGCTCTCGACCTCGGGCGCGCCCGCCTCGTAGGGCTTGCCGAGGATCGGCATCGCCTTCGCGTTCACCGCGTACATGCCGCTCGTGGCGTCGTGAAAGGGGCGTCCGAGCGCGACGCGCATCGCGCGGCGCAGAAGCGACGTCCCCACGACTCGCGCCGGGCTGGGCTTGTAGCGGCGGGGCTCGTACCCGTCGCCGTGGACGAACCGCGAGCCGACCGCGACGTCGCACTCCCCCGACCGCACGCGCGTCAGCAGGCGCTCGAGCTCGACTACCGGATGCTGCCCGTCTGCGTCCACACGCCCGCAGAAGGCGTAGCCGTGCTCCGCGGCGTACGCGTAGCCGGCGGCGATGCCGAACGCCAGGCCCCGGTTCTTGCCGAAGCTCTCGACCGTCGCCCCGTGCTCGGCGGCGACGCGAGCGGTGCCGTCCGTCGAGCCGTCGTCGACGACGAGGACGTCCGCTTCGGGGAGCCCGCCCGCCAGCTCGTCGAGGACACCTGGCAAGTTCTGCTCCTCGTTCCACGCCGGGACGAAGACGAGCGTGTCGGGGCGGTCTGCCATCGGTCAAGCGAGCCTAGCGCCGTCCGGGGGGCAGTGCCAGAATCGCAGTGTCGAAGCGTCCCCAGCGCACGAAAGGAATCGTGATGCCATGACCGATCCTCGGACACAGGCGACGGGCATTCAGCGCGACACCGGAGGGATCAGCAGGTCGAGCAGGTCGACGGCGAGCGGGTGGGTCTTCTTCGCCGGCACCATCCTCTTCATCGTCGGTGCGTTCAACGCGATCTACGGGCTGACAGCGATCTTCAAGGACGAGGTGCTCACGGGCACCGGGTCCGGAGGGGTGATCGTCTGGGACGTCACCGGGTGGGGCTGGATCCACCTGCTGGTCGGGATCGTCATGGTCCTCGCGGGCATCGGGCTCTTCACGGGCCAGAACTGGGCGCGATGGGCGGCCATCGTCTTCTGCATGGTGAACGCGATCACCCAGGTCGCCTTCATCACCGTCTTCCCGCTCTGGACGATCCTGATCGTGACCCTCGACATCGTCATCATCTACCAGCTGACCGCACGCTGGGACGTCGAGGAGACGCGCTACTAGAACGCGTTTTAGGAAGGGCAGTCACGGTCTCACGCGAATAGTGGGGCCGTGACCGCCCCGATTCACCCCAGGCTCCAGCAACGGCTCACGAGCAAGACCATGACCGCCCGGCGCGCCGGGATGTTGATCGCGACGGTCACCGTCCTGGTCACGATCGCGGCCGGCGTGCTGATGTGGGCGCTCGACCACGAGGAGTTTCCCAACGTCTGGCTCGGCCTCTGGTGGGCGGTGCAGACGGTCACGACCGTCGGCTACGGCGACGTCACGCCGGCGAACGTGATCGGCCGCGTGCTCGCGGCGTTCGTGATGCTGACGGGCATCGGCTTCCTCACCGTCGTCACCGCCTCCATCACCGCGGTGTTCGTCGAGAGCGCCCGGCGCAGGTTCTACGCGGACACGGAGAGGGCCGAGCAGAAGCGGCACGGCGAGATCATCGAGCGGCTCGAGCGCATCGAAGCGCGCCAGCGCGACAGCTCTTCAAGCTAGAGCTCGAGCGTCTCGCCGTCTTCCGGTACGAGCGCCTCGGGGACGGCGTCGCGGATCTCCGCGCGCGACTCCAGGCAGTGGTTGATCGCCTCGAGGTGGACGACCACGACCTTGGGCACGCGGGCGACGACCTCGCGCACCTCCGCGGCGGTCATGACGAGCGGGCCGCTCTCGAGGAAGCGGGCGCCGCTCGCGTTGACGACGGCCACCTTGGGGCGATGGCGCTCGAGGGCGTCCTCGACCTCGCGGCACCAGACCGTGTCGCCCGCGATGTAGAGGCCGCCGAGCACGAACCCGCTGACCGGCGCGAGCGCGCGGGCGACCGCGTCCTCGGCGCCGTGACGCCCGCCGGTGCGCGCGATGCGCAGGCCGTCCCAGTCGAGCTCGTCCACGACCGGCCGGGCGTCGAGGCCGAGATCCCTGAGCCGCTCCTCGTCCTCGGGCTGGCAGAAGACGGGCACGTCGCGCGGGACGAGCCGCGCCCCGGTCTCGTCGAAGTGGTCCTGGTGGAGGTGGGTGACGATGACTCCGTCCAGGTCGCGCACGACCTCCTCGGCCGGGAACGGCAGCGGAACGAGCGGGTTGCGCTGCGGCCTGGGCGAGTCCTCGACCGGGTCGCGTGCGCCCACGTCGTCGAGCATGGGCTCGACCAGCACGCGCCGGCCCTCGATCTCGAGGAGGAGCGTCGCGTGGCGGACGAGGGTCAGGCGCATCGGGGCTTTCTACAGGACAGGCCCGCTCGAGGCGGGCCTGTCCTGTCGGGGGAGGTGGAGAGCTAGGACGCGACGGTCTCGAGAGCCGGGCGGATCGGATGCGTGGCCCGGAAGAGCTCCTCGGGATCGACGTCGGCCTTGATCTCCGCCAGGCGGCGGTACGTCTCCGCGGGGTAGAGCCCTTCGCCGTCCTGGGGGCGGTCGGCGAAGTTGAAGTACCCGCGGTCCGCCGCCCAGGGGGCGAGCGCGGCCTTGACGGTGGCTGCATGGGCCTCGACGGCCTGCTTCATCTCGGGGTCGAGCGCCATGCCGACGCCGAACATCGCGAAGCCGGCGTCGAGCGTGCCGACGGCGCCGTGCTCGGGGGAAGGCTCGGCGACCGCGCCGCCGAGCTGGCGAAGCTCGACGCTCAGGAGGGGGGAGCCCGAGCCCGCGCCGGCGACCTCGACGAGGGCGTCGATGGTCTCGGGAGTCACGTCGACGAGGCTCATGCCGTCGCCCGCGCCGGGCACCGGCGTCGGGGGATCCATGTGCAGGTGACGCAGCTCCTCGACGGGGATCGTCGCGAACGTGTCCATCGCCGGGCCCAGCTCGCGGAGCGGCTGGATCAGGGCGGCGCCGTCGGCCTCGTCGCCGATGTACGTCGCCTCGACGAGGACGAACGACTGCCCGCGCAGCGGCTCCGGCACCATCGGGATGGGCGGGAAGGACATGAGGCGGCCGACGGAGGTGACCTCGTCGGGCGTGTCCTCGACCCAGGAGCGCCAGGCCTTCAGCACCTCGGAGGCGCGCTCCACGGGGAAGAAGAGGACGCCCGCGTAGACCTCGGGCACCGGGTAGAGGGAGAACTCGATCGCGGTGACGATGCCGAAGCTGCCGCCGCCGCCGCGGATGGCCCAGAAGAGCTCGGGCTCGGTGTCGCGGTCGGCGCGGACGAGGCTTCCGTCGGCAGTCACGAGCTCGACGGCGGTGACGCTGTTCGCGGCCAGGCCGTAGCGGCGCGCGAGCCAGCCGAGGCCGCCGCCGAGGGTGTAGCCGACGACGCCGACGTCCGGCGAGGAGCCGGCGAGGCCCGCGAGGCCGTGCTCGGCCGCGGCGAGGGAGACCTCCTCCCACAGCACGCCGGCCTCGGCGCGCGCGGTCTGGGTGTCCGGGTCGATCTCGAGCCCGCGCATGCGGCACGTGCGGATGAGAATCGTGTTGTCGAAGCCCTCGAGCGTGCCGGCGAAGTGGCCGGTGCCCTGGGTCGTCACGCGCATGCCGCGGCGGCGGGCGTAGTCCACGACCGCGACGACGTCGTCGGCCGACTCGGCGAAGACGACTGCGGCGGGCCGCTGGTCGGCCGACAGGTTCCACGCCTGGCGCGCAGCGTCCCAGTCGGAGTCGCCCGGGAGGACGACCTCTCCGTCGAGCAGGTCGCGGAGAACGCCGACGCCGGCTGTCTCCTCTGCGGTCGAGATCGTGTTGCGGGTCATCAGCTGTTCCTCCGGACTCGTGGGAAGCGTCGTAGGCAGGGCCTCACTGTCCCACCGGCCGGGACGGGCGAAAAGGCGGTCAGCCAGCGTCTCGCGGTGCGGTTATCCCTACGCAGCCGATGCGACCGGAGAGCCTGATACCGTCGCCGCGTGGCGACCGAGGAAGAGCGCGTCATCTGGACAGGCCGGCCCTCCTGGAAGGGCCGGATGGCGATCGTGGTACCGGGTGCGCTGGTCGCCCTCCTCGTCCTCGTCGTCGGGCTGTGGGCGGGCCTCTCCGCCGGCACGGCGGTCATCGTCACCGTCGTCGTCGCGCTCGTCACCGTGGTCTGGGCGCTGCTGGAGACGATCCGCTGGAAGTACACGATCACGAACCGGCGCGTCTTCGTCCGGCACGGGCTCATCTCCGTGCAGGAGCAGACCGCTCGGCTCGAGCGCGTGCAGGACGTGACCCTGCGCCAGTCGCTGTTCGACCGCATGTTCGGCGTCGGCAGGCTCGCCATCGACACCGCGGGCTCCGAGGGCGGCGCGTTCGAGTTCAAGGCCCTCACGGAGCCGACGGCGGTGCGCGAGATCCTGGACGCCGCAGTGCGGCAAGAGCAGCAGCACGAGGTGTGAGAGTTCGGTTTTGAGTCACCCGATCGGGTGTTCCCGACCTCCGATCATTAAGTAATAGTCACGTCCGATGGGGTCTCGTTTCCTTCGGCCGTCGGTGGTTGTACTCGCCGGCGCCCTGATTGCGGCTGCGCCCGGTGCGGGCGCCGACAAGGGCGCCGTCGTCAGCGATGCGCCGCTTCAGCGCAGCGGCGGCCACGCAGGACAGGCCTTCGTCCCCGGCGAGCTGATCGTCCAGTTCCGCGCCGGCGCCTCGACCGCCGCGCGCACCAGCGCGCTGCGCACGCGGGGCGCGAGCTTCGTGCAGGGGCTCGGCCAGAAGGGCCTCATGCTCGTGAAGCTGCCCGAGGGCGCCTCGGTGACCGCGGCCGCCCAGGCCTTCGAGGACGATCCCACCGTCGAGTTCGCCGAGCCGAACAACATCTCGCACCTGACCGCCACGCTTCCGAACGACCCGCGCTTCGGCGATCTCTGGGGCCTCAACCAGACCGCCGACCACGACATCGACGCGCCCGAGGCCTGGGACCTGAACACCGGGAGCGGCAGCGTCATCGTCGCCGTCATCGACAGCGGCGTCTCGTACACGCACCCCGACCTCGCGCCGAACATCTGGATCAACGACGACCCGGCCGGCGGCGGCGACAACGACGGGAACGGCAAGGTCGACGACACGCGCGGCTGGGACTTCGTGCAGGAGGACAACACCCCGCTCGACTTCAACGGCCACGGGACGCACGTCGCGGGCACGATCGGCGCACAGGGCAACAACGCGATCGGCGTCACCGGCGTCAACTGGGACGTCTCGATCATGCCCCTCCGCGCCGCCGACGCCAACGGCGGCCTCACGGACGCCGACATCCTCCAGGCAATCACGTACGCCTGCGCAAACGGCGCCGACATCGTCAACGGCAGCTTCGGCGGGCCGTCGCCGAATAGCGCCATCGCCAACGCGATCAAGTCGGGCCCGTGTGCGAACACGCTCTTCGTCTTCGCCGCCGGGAACGACGGGGCCAACCTCGAGCTCAACGACGACGACCACAACTCGTACCCGTGCGAGTACCACCGGTCCGCCGCCGCCGGTGGAGCAGACGCGACGAACCTCCTTTGCGTCGCCGCGACGACGGAGCACGGCAGCCTGGCGACCTTCTCGAACCGCGGCGACACGGCCGTCCACCTGGCCGCGCCCGGCACCGACATCTGGAGCACCCAGCAGGTCTACTCGATGCTGCCCGGATGGCCCGACGGCTTCGAGGGCACGACCGCCGCGTTCAACTCGCGCTGGAACGGCCGCCTCATCACCTCGGGCTCCAAGCTCTGGAACCGGTCCGGGACGAGGAAATCGGGCTCGTTCAGCCTGGCCGACTCGCCGAGCGGCAGCTACAACAACAACACGCAGACCTCGATCCGCCGGATGACGAAGTTCAGCCTGGCGGGCAGGCGCGGTTGCCGCCTCTTCTACGACATGCGCCTCGCCACCGAGCAGGGCGTGGACGGCTTCCAGATCAACGCCGGCCTGACGACGTTCGCCTCGACCTTCATCGACGGCTGGTCGGGGTCGACCGGCGGTGTGTTCTTCAGCGAGTCGAGCGACTTCTCGGCCTTCGACAGCCGCGCCGGCATCACGCTCCGCTTCTGGCTCTTCAGCGACCCGACGATCGTCGGAGACGGGGTCTACCTAGACAACGTCAGCATGCGCTGCCTCGCCGCCACCGGCGGCTCGTACCAGTCGCTCGACGGAACCTCGATGGCGACGCCCCACGTCGCCGGCGCAGCCGCCCTGCTGCTGGCGCGCAACCCGGCACTGACCGTCGCCCAGCTCAAGACCGCGCTCCTCGGCACCGTCGACACGAGCCCGGATCTCGAGGTGCTGACCAACGGCCGCCTCCAGCTGTTCGGCGCGCTCAACTCCGTCGCCGACGGCGCGCCGCCGGAGGGCTACTACCACGCAGCGGCCCGCCGGCCAAGACGAACCAGACCACGGCGACGCTCGCCTTCACGTCGAACGAGCCCGGCGGCGGACACGTTCTCTGCTCGCACGACGGCGGCGCGTATCGCGCCGTGCACGTCTCCCGTCGTCCTGCCGGGCCTCGCTGCGCCGGCAACCACACGTTCTCGGTGGTCGCGACGCGACGCGCTGCATGAACGCAGGACGCCAGCCCGGCGGTCGCCAACTGGGTCATCGACCTCACGCGGCCGAACACGACGATCACGGGCCGCCCGCCGGCGAGCACGCGCTCCCGCTCGGCGACCTTCCGCTTCACGTCGAACGAGGCCGGCTCCAAGTTCCAGTGCCGCCACATGAGCGGCCCCTGGACGGCCTGCTCCTCGCCCAAGACCTACAGAGGCCTCGGCGTCGGCATGCACACCTTCCGCGTCCGGGCGATCGACGCCGCGGGGAACATGGATTCCACCGCCGCCGTCGACACCTGGCGCGTCCTCCGCTAGCGGCCCAGCTCGGGCTCTAGAGTCCGGGGCATGCCGACCGAGGGCATGGTCCAGATCCCAGCCGGCGAGTTCCTCATGGGCTCGGAGGAGTTCTATCCCGAGGAGGGCCCCGTCCGGCGCGTCGCGGTCGACGGCTTCTGGATGGACGAGCACGCCGTCACCGCCGCCGACTTCCGCCGCTTCGTCCGCGAGAGCGGCTACGTCACGGTCGCGGAGCGCCCGCTCGACCCCGCCGACTACCCGGACGCCGATCCCGAGCTGCTCGTCCCCGGCGCGCTCGTCTTCCGCCAGACGGCCGGGCCCGTGCCGCTCAACGACTTCCGCAACTGGTGGGAGTACGTGCCGGGCGCCTACTGGAAGCGCCCCGGCGGGCCCGGGCACGACGATCAACGGCCGCGACCGCCACCCGGTCGTCCAGGTCGCCTTCGAGGACGCGGAGGCCTACGCGGCCTGGGCGGGCAAGGAGCTGCCGACCGAGGCCGAGTGGGAGTACGCGGCCCGCGGCGGGCTGGAGGGGCAGCCTTTCGCCTGGGGCGACGAGCACTTCCCCGACGGGCAGCCGGCCGCGAACACGTGGCAGGGCGAGTTTCCCTGGCAGAACCTGAAGCTGGACGGCCACGAGGGCACGTCACCCGTCGGGAGCTTCGCGCCCAACGGCTACGGCCTCTACGACATGACCGGCAACACCTGGGAGTGGACGACCGACTTCTTCACGGCCGGCAACGCGGAGGGGCAACCTGCGTGCTGCGCCCCGACCCTGCTGCCGGGGGAGACGTTCCCGCGCCGCGTCATCAAGGGCGGCTCCCACCTGTGCGCGCCCAACTACTGCCTGCGCTACCGGCCGGCGGCGCGTCAGGGCGAGGCGGTCGACACGTCGACGGGCCACATCGGCTTCCGCTGCATCGTGCGCGGAGAGGAGAGCTAGATGGGGCCGGCGATCGGCGTCCTTAGGTAGCGAAGACCGTCGCCCCGCGAGGTCGGACTATGGGACGCTGAACGCCTGCGCTGGACGCCGAGGCTAGATTGACCGCCATGGCGAGAGCCGCAGCAGCGAGCGCGCTCGAGAGGGGCAGGCTGTCGTACGAGCAGCGGGCATGGGCCCCCGCGTACGAGCAGCTGGCACAGGCCGAACAACAGGATCGGCTCGGCGCCGACGACCTCGAGCTTCTGGCGACCTCCGCGTACATGCTCGGGCGAGACGACGAGTACTTCAGCGTCCTGGAGCGCGCGCACCGGCTCCACGTCGAGAACGGAGACCTCCTCCGGGCAGCTCGGGCCGCCTACTGGCTCGGCCTCCATCTGACGCTACGCGGCGAGATCGGCGGGGCGACCGGCTGGAACAGCCGCGCGCAGCGCCTCGTCGACCGCGCCGGACGCGACAGCGTCGAGCAGGGCTACCTCGTGTTGGCCGAAGGCTTTGCGCAGGCGATGGAGTCCGACTGGGAAGCGGCGCTCGAAACGACGCGCGCGTCGGCGGAGATCGCCGAGCGCCACGGTGATGCGGACCTGCTCGCGCTCGCACTCATGGACCAGGGCCAATACCTCATGCGGCTCGGCCGGGTCGACGGCGGCCTGCGCTTCCTGGACGAGGCCATGGTGGCCGTGACGACAGGGGAGCTCTCGCCCATCGTGACGGGCCTTGTCTACTGCAGCGTCATCGACGGCTGCCACGAGGCCTCAGAGCTGCGCCGGGCGCAGGAGTGGACGGCCGCCCTGACGCGCTGGTGCGCGGAGCAGCCCGACATGGTCTCGTTCACCGGCATCTGCCTGGTGCACCGCGCCGAGATCATGCAGTTGCACGGATCCTGGGAGGACGCGCTCGAGGAGGCCCGCAGGGCGGCGGGCCGCGCTGGGATGAGCCGCGCGGGCGTTGCCCAGGCCCACTACCGGGCGGGTGAGATCCTGAGACTCCAGGGCCGGCTCGCCGAGGCCGAGGAGGCCTACCGCAGCGCGAACGCGAACGGCCGGGAGCCCCAGCCCGGGCTCGCGCTCCTCCGGCTGGCGCAGGGCAACGAGGATGCCGCCGCGGCGGCGATGCGCAGAGCTCTGGGAGAGAGCACCGAGCCGACCGCGCGCGCGGCCCTTCTGCCCGCGTTCGTCGAAGTCATGCTGGCGGCCGGCGATCTCGACGAGGCGGAACGCGCGAGCGCCGAGCTCGATGCGATCGCCGCCGGATACGAGGAGGGCGCGCTCCCCGCCTCGGCGGCCCACGCGCGCGGAGCAGTCGCCCTCGCGCGCGGCGATGCACAGACGGCCTTGACCGCCCTCCGCCAGGCGGAGCGGACCTGGCGCGAGCTCGAAGCGCCGTACGAGAGCGCGCGCGTGCGGGCACTCGTCGGACAGGCCTGCCGCGCGCTCGGGGACGAGGACACGGCCGCGCTCGAGCTCGAAGCGGCGCGCGAGACCTTCGAGAAGCTGGGCGCCGGGCCGGACCTCGCACACCTGGGCGATTCGCGGCCCGAGCGGCACGGCCTGACCGATCGCGAGCTCGAGGTGCTGCGGCTGGTCGCGGCCGGTAAGAGCAACCGCGAGATCGCCGCCGCGCTCGTGATCAGCGAGCACACGGTCGCCCGCCACGTGCAGAACATCTTCGGGAAGCTGGGCGTCTCCTCGCGCACCGCGGCGGGGGCGTTCGCCTTCGAGCACCGCCTCGTGTGACGCGCCCGCGTGGTCAATTCTGACCACGCGCAGAGGCTCCGAAGTTGGTGGATCCGGGCGATGCGGAGCCGCCAGGTCGGTCGTAGCGTGGGCGGCGCCCCAGTTCCCGATCCGAAGGAGCCCCATGAGCACCACCATGACCGGCCTGACAGGACTCGACGGCGACCGCGTCTCGCTGTCCGGCGAGCAACTCGACGAGCTCGAGTCGCGGGTCGACGGCCGGTTGCTCAGGAGCGGGGACAAAGGCTGGGACGAGGCCGTCCTGATCTGGAACGGCATGGTCGCGAAGACGCCCGCCCTCGTCCTGCAGCCTGAGTCGGCTCACGACGTCGCCGCGGCGGTGGGCTTCGCCCGCGAGAACGGCCTCCTCATCGGCATCAAGGGAGGCGGTCACAACATCGCCGGCACCTCGCTCGCGGAGGACGGCCTCGTCCTCGACATGTCGAGGATGAACCGGATCTCGGTCGATCCGCAGGCCAGGCTGGCCCATGTAGGGCCCGGCTGCAAGCTCCAGGACGTCGACAGAGCGACGCAGGAGCACGGCCTCGCGACCGTGCTCGGCTTCATCTCGGAGGTGGGTGTCGCCGGCCTCACGCTCGGTGGCGGGCTCGGCTACCTGGCGCGACGCTTTGGCTGGACGGTGGACAACCTCCAGGAGGTCGACATCGTCACCGCCGACGGGGCGATCCGCACGGCGCATCGCGACGAGAACGCCGAGCTCTTCTGGGCCCTGCGCGGCGGCGGCGGGAACTTCGGAGTCGTCACCCGGTTCACCTTCCGGCTCCACGAGGTCGGCCCGCTTGTGCACGGCGGCCTCATCGCCTGGCCCTTCGACCGGGTCGAGGAGGTCATGGAGACGTACAGGTCGATCACGGCCGAGGCGCCGCGCGAGCTGGCCCTGTGGCTGTTGCTCATCCATGGCCCGCCCGCCCCGTTCGTCCCCGTCGAGTGGCACGGCGAGAAGCTCTGCGCCATGTGCATCTGCTACTCGGGCGACCTGGGCCGGACGGACGAGGTCCTGGCACCCATCCGTGCGCTCGGCGAGCCCGTCTTCGACCTCACCGCCGACATGCCCTACACCGAGGTGCAGTCCTACCTCGACGAGACCGAGCCGAAGGGCATGCACTACTACTGGCGGACCGGCTACCTAGCCGAGCTGGACGACGAGCTCCTCCCCGTGATCCGCGACGTGTTCGCCGCGTGCCCGATCCCGGGCGCGGAGCTTGGCTTTCTCCACCTCGAGGGTGCGCTGAACGAGCGCTCCGAGGACGACGGCGCCGTCGGGAATCGCGACGCCGGCTACGTCATGGGCGTCAACGGCATGTGGGAGGCCGACGAGCCCCGGGCGGATGAGTACAAGCAGTGGATCCGCAGCGCCTGGGAGAAGCATCTCCCCTACTCGACCGGTCGCAACTACGTCAACTTCATGAACGCGGACGAAAGCGACGAGCGCCTCCGCGCGACGTACGGCGCCAACTACGAGCGGCTCGCGGCGGCCAAGCGCGCCTACGACCCCGACAACCTCTTCCGGATGAACCGCAACGTCCCGCCCGCGTAGCTACCTGCGGCCCATCAGGCGGCCGAAGGCGGCGACGAGCTCTTCCGTTCGCTCTTCGCGCGTCCCGTCCTCGGCGGTCATGACGCAGTGGCGGGCGTGCTCGTCGAGGAGGCCGAGGGCGACCTTCTCGAGCGCGCCCTCGATCGCCGAGATCTGGGTGACGACGTCGATGCAGTAGCGGTCTTCGTCGACCATCTTCTGGACGCCGCGCACCTGACCCTCGATCCGGCGCAGCCGGGCGATCAGCTGCTCCTTGGTCGCCGAGTAGCCGCGGGAGGGCGTTGCTCGCGTTGCTGCCATGGCATCATCGTGCCACACGATCGACCTCCGCGGGCTGCGGCTTGACATACCCCCCGTCCGTATGAAGGATGACGCCGGATGGAGGTCGTCGCCTATTCGGTCCCCGGAGTCCACTGCGCCCATTGCGAGGCGGCGATCACCGCCGAGGTAGCGAAGGTCGCGGGCGTCGAAAGTGTCGACGTCGACCTGGAGAAGAAGCTGGTCTCCGTCCGCGGCGCCGGCGTGAGCAAGGACGACGTCAGAGGCGCGATCGCCGAAGCCGGCTACGAGGTCGCGGCCTAGGAGGGTTCGGCGAAATAGTGGCTGTGCCGCCGGGCCGCGCTGCTCGCCCCGATGCCGCGTCCTCAGTCGCGCCCGTAGCTACATTCGATACGAACGCTCCCTGCGTCCTTGCCTCGGAACGACCATCGCACCCCGACGACGAGCACCATTCCGCCAAACCCTCCTAGTCCGTCGCCTCTGCCGTCCTGCCCCGGCGGACGACCAGCGTCACTCCCCAGACCGCCAGCGCGATCCCTCCGGCGGCGAGGGAGACGAGGATGATCTGGTTGGCGTACGGAACGTCGAGAAGCTTGAGCCCGCTGAGCGCCAGCGCCGAGGCGAGGGCGAGCCGCAACGCGGTCTCGGGCAGCCCGACGCTGATCTGGCTCCCGATCAGGACGCCGGGAATGGAGCCGACCAGGAGCCAGGCGATCGCCGGCAGGTCGACGTTCCCGGCGACGAGATGGCCGAGACCGGCGACCGAGAGAAGCGCCGCGGCGTGGGCAATGTCGGTGCCGACCACGTACTTCGCAGCCAGCGGGTACGCGAGCAGCATCGCGAGGGCGAAGAGCGTCCCGCTCCCGACCGATGTGAGCCCGACGATGAAGCCGCCGACCACGCCGATGCAGACGGCGACGATCCGGTCGCGCCGGGTCAGCCGGCCGAGACCGCTCGCCCCTCCGGAGTGGGTCAGACCCTTGGCGACGAACGCCAGCGACCCGAAGAGGAGCGTGTAGCCGAGCACCTGGCCTTGCACGGAGTCGACGCTGTCGCCGTAGCGGTCGGTGAGATAGGTCGCGAACCAGACGCCGAGCAGCGAGGCCGGCGCGCTCCCCAGCAGCATCCAGGCGGCCAGGCGAGCCCTCACCGTCCCCAGGCGACGGTGCCGAACGGCGCCGAACGACTTGAAGATGGCTCCGTGGAGGATGTCCGTCCCGATCGCCGCCGCCGGGTTGAAATTGAAGAGGAAGATGAGGATCGGGGTCATGAGGGCGCCGCCGCCCATGCCCGTCATCCCGACGAGCAACCCGGTGACGAGGCCGGCGAGAACGAGTCGCGGGTCGTTCACGTGCGCGTCAGTGGACGACGAGGACGTCGCACGGGGCGCGCCGGAGGACGTTCTGCGCCACGCTGCCCTCCACGAGTCGCTCGATGAAGCCCTTCTTGCGCATCCCGACGACGATCAGGTCGGCGTTGCGCTCGCGCGCGAGCGCGATGATTGCGTCCGCCGGCTGGCCGACCGAGCGGACGACCTCGGCGGTCACGCCCCGACCCTCCAGGAACGTCCGCGCCTGCTCGAGCCGCTCGCGCCCGTAACGCTCGGCCTCCGCCTCCTCGTCGTGGTCGGGCGGGACGACGTTGGTGACGACGAGCGAGGCGCCGAACGCCTGCGCCAGCTCGGCGGCACGGGAGAGGGTCCCGCTCTCCGGGTCGTCGTAGGCGACGACGATCGTCTCCACGAGTGCCACGTGCGACAGGGTAGGCGGTCGAGCCGCTGTGCGGCTGCGCCTAGCCGGCTTCGGCGCGGGCCTCTCTTCGTCGCCTTGCACCCTTCCGGGCCGCTAGCGCCTAAGCGGTTAAGGCCTTGCTCACCACCTCGTAGCGGCCGTTCTCACTGAGGATCTCCTCGCCGTCCATCCGCATGTGCCCGGGGAGGATGAAGTAGCGATCGTCCCCGTCGTGCGCCTCGTCGTACTCGAGAAGATTGGCTTCGACACGCCCCAGGCAGTCGAAGTCCGCGCACTCGCAGAGGAAAGGGACGAGCGTTTCCTCATCGACATTCACCGCTTCGATCATTCCCCGGTTGGCCCCACGGAAGGTTTCCTGGTTCGCCAGGAGGCGGTCGTCCCTGGAGCTCACGGCTGGACCACGTCTCATCGGTGGAGATCAAGCGCCTGCGTGGCCGTCCCGTCGAGCGGGAACGATCTTCTCGACGACTGGTGTAGCCGTCGACCTGGTCGACGACACGCTCGACCTCGAGGCGCTCATGACCCGCAACGATGAAGAAGCACTTAGGCCGCGCTCGCACGGCCTCGTACTGGAAGAGCTTGAGCTCGATCTTCGCCGTGCAGCCCGTGTCACTGCACTCGCAGATGTACTCGGCCGTACCGTCGGGCACCGCGTCGGCCATTTCGCGCAGGCGTTCGTTGACCTCGCGGAAGATGACCTGGTTGCGGGCAAGCCGCTGAAGGGACAGAGGCACGAGCACTCCCTTGTTTGCTTCCGATGGAAGCCGGGAGCGGAGACCGCCCGAACGCCGCGAGCGCCAGGGCTAGGTGCGGCGGAGGAACAGGAAGCGCCGAATGGGCGCACCCGACCCACCTAGGGTAGCGCGGCAGGCCCGGACGGGCTACACGAGGATCTCGCGCGCGTAGAAGTCCAGAAAGCCTTCCTGGTCGGGCCCGACCTGGTGGACGTAGACGTGGTCGTAGCCCGCCTCGAGCAAACTCGTCGATCGCCGCGCGGTGGGCGTCGGGATCGGGCCCGCAGACGACCTTCTCTGCGACGTCGGCCTCGGTGACCAACTCGGAGGCTTGCTCGTAGTGGCGCGGAAGCGCGAGCTCCTGGCCGAGGTCGCCGGGCAGGGCCGCGTTGGGCCACCACTCGAGCGCCGTCTTGCGCGCGCTCGCCTCGTCTTCCGCCCAGCACACGGTCACCTGGCCGATGCGTGGCTTGCCGGATCCTCCTGCTGCCTCGAACTCCGCCAGGAGCTCCGCGTCGGGCGCGGTGCCGATGAAGCCGTCACCGGACTCTCCGGCGAGCTTCGCGGCGTCGGGCTTCCCGGCGGCGACCATGATGTCCGGCGGCTCCTCGGGGAGGGTGTAGAGGCGCGCTTCCTCGACCGTGTAGTAGCGGCCGTGATGGCTCTGGTAGCCGCCCTGCCAGAGCAGCCTGATGACGTCGATCGCCTCGGCGAGCATCTCGACCCGCACCGATCCCTCGGGCCAGCGATCGCCCAGGATGTGCTCGTTGAGATTCTCGCCCGTGCCCACGCCGAGGAAGAACCGGCCCGGCATGAGCGCGGCGGCCGTCGCGGAGGCCTGCGCGATGATCGCCGGATGCGTGCGGATCGTCGGGCAGGTGACGCCTGTGCCGAGCCGCAACTTTTCGGTCGCCTGCGCGATGGCGCCGATGACCGCCCAGACGAAGGCACTCTGTCCCTGGCGGTCGGTCCACGGGTGAAAGTGGTCGGAAATGAGCGCGTACGAGAACCCGCGCTCCTCGGCGAGCGCGGCATAGCGGACGAGATCGGCCGGCCCGTGCTCCTCGGAGGAGAGGGCGTAGCCGATCTCGGGTTGCTCCGCCACGTCGGGCTAGCTGCTCTTGCGGGCGGTCGCCTTCCCGCCCTTGCGCCCGGCGGCCTTCTTCTGCGCTGTCGTCCCGCCCTGCGACGAGTTCCCGCCCGAGCCGGACTTCTTCCCGCCGCGGCTCGAGGCGCCGGGCGAGTTGGCGATCTTGGCGGCGCGCTCCTTGGACATCCCCTTGTCCTTGAGCGCCTCGTACTGCTTCTCGTTCTTCACGTTTGCGCGCTTGTTGGGCATGACCCCTCCTTCACTAGGTTCAGCGTTCTGCGATCGCCTCGTCCGTACCCAGCGCCGGAGAACACAAAGCCTGCGAGAGGTTCCGGACCCAGTGCAGAGGGAACGGTGCCCCTCATGAGGACCGTCTTTGCGATCTACCTCGTCGGCCCGCTCATCGGTCTCACGCTCTTCTTCGTGATCGGCTTTCTCGGGAGGTAGCGGCATGCGGGCGTTCCTGCGGGCCAACTCCCTCTCGCTCTTCTTTCTCGTCCTCTTCGTCGCAGCCCTGGCGGGACAGTCCGTCGCCGGCTGGCTCGATTTCAACGACGAGGCACGCGACCACGCGTCGGACACGTACTCCTACGGCCGCTACGTCCTCTCGTCCGAATTCGGCAGGGCGGTGCTCGAGAACTGGCAGTCGGAGTATCTCCAGTTCGTCCTCTTCGTCCTGGCGACGATCTGGTTCATCCAGCGCGGCTCGAACGAGTCGAAGAGGCCCGAAGACGCCGGCCTCGAGTCGGACGAAAGGCAACTGGTCGGGTCGCACGCCGGACAGGACTCTCCGCGCTGGGCGAAGGTCGGCGGCTGGAGGCGGACGTTGTACTCCAACTCGCTGCTGATCGTGATGGCGACGCTCTTCTTCGGCAGCTGGTTCGGCCAATCCCTCACGGGCTGGCGCGAGTACTCCAGCTACCAGGAGGAGCACGGACAGCCGGCTCCCTCCTGGGTCGGCTACCTGGGGCGTGCGGACTTCTGGGAGTCGACGCTCGAGAACTGGCAGTCCGAGTTCCTCGCCGTCGGCTCCATGGCGGCGTTCACGGTCTACCTCCGCCAGCGCGGCTCTCCGGAGTCGAAGCCGGTCGGCGCCCCTCACGACCAGACCGGCACGTCCGGCTGACCGTCTGGCGGGGCCGACCGGGCCCTCCGCCCGGTCGGCCCCGCGTCACGGTTAGGCAGCTGCGGTGACGCCTTCCTTGCTCAGGCGGGTGGCGATCTTCTCGACTTCTCTGAGCGCTTCCTTCTCCTGCTTGAGGTTCTTGTCGAGCAGGTCCACGGCCTCGTCCTCGCCGAGGCCCTTCGCCATCCGGCGCAGGCCCTCGTACGCGGCGATCTCGTAGTTCTCGGTGCGTGCTGCCGCACCGGCGTCCACGAGGTCGATCAGGCTCGGCGAGGTCTCCTCGACGAGCTGGTCGTGCTCCTTCTTGAGACCCTCGAAGCCGACGCACTCCTCCTCGTGCGGCTCCTCGCCGAGAAGCTCGAAGACCTTCTCGACGTTGGTGACGTGCTGCCGCGTTTCCTTCAGATGGCTCTCGAGGCCCGCAGCGAACTCCTCGTCCTTGACCTCCTCGATCAGCTTGGGAAGCGCCTCGCCGGCGAGCTTCCGCTCGACGTAGAGGATGTCCCCGAGCTCGTGGAGGAACAGCTCCCGCGGGCTTGTGATGTCCGGCATTGCATGACCCCTTTCTCGCGTGTGTCGCTTCCCGATACCCACGGGCCCGGCTTCGTAACGCGCTTTCGGTCACGAGATGTTTCGGGGCCTTCCAGCTCGGTAGGAGAAGGCAGAGCCACCCGAGGAGGAATCCATGAAGCGCACGCTGTCCATCGCCGCTCTTGCGGCGGCACTGACGTATTTCTTCGACCGGCAGAACGGCAAGCGCCGCCGGCGCATGGCGGTCGACCGGACGGCCGGCTTCTTCCGGCACAGGATCCGTCAGCTCGATCGGAAGCGGCAAGGCGTCGTCTCCACCGGGCACGGAGTCGCCCAGAAGGCGAAGCACCTGCGCGAGGAAGAGAAGCCGCAGCCGAACGACGCGACCCTGAAGGCCAAGGTCGAGAGCGAGGTCTTCCGCGACGCACGCGTCCCCAAGGGCCAGGTGGACGTCAACGCGGAGGACGGCGTCGTCTATCTGAGGGGCGAGGTCGAGTCCCCCGATCTCGTGGCCGAGCTCGAGCAGGCGACGCGCAATGTCCACGGCGTTCGGAAGGTCGAGAACCTGCTCCACACGCCCGAAGGCACGGTGTCGTAGCGATGCAGGAGCCCGGCCTCGACAGCCAGGAGTGGGAGACCGAGTGGGCGGCGCTCGAGCCGCTCGTCATCGACTCGCCGGCCGAGGCGCTGCCGGAGCTCGACCGCCTCGTCGGGCGCATGCTTGTCGCGCAGGAGGGCATCGACCCGGAGGTGTTGGCCGGCTACCGCGCTGGGCACGACATCGCGACTCGCGTCGACCGTGGCGACGACATCGATCCTGCCGAGGTCGGGCAGGCCGTCGGCCTCTTCCGCGAGCTGTACGAGCATCTCGTCGCGCGGGGGTCGCCGGAGCTCTAGGAGTCGAGCAAGCCGCGTACCCCGCCCGGGGGTACGATGCGGCCGCTCGATGCCGGAACGGTTCGACACGACGCTCCAGGTCGAAGGGCGCACCGCGACCTTCTTCGAGGTGCCGCTGGACGTGCCCGCGATCTTCGGCCGGGCGAGGCCGCCCGTGCGGGTCACGATCGGAGACCACACGTACAGGAGCACGATCGCCGTCTACGGAGGCCGCTACTTCCTCCCGCTCAACCGCCAGAACCGCGAGGCCGCCGGCGTCGCGGCAGGCGAGCGGATCACCGTTGAGCTCGAGGCCGACCTGGAGGAGCGAACGGTCGAGGTCCCCGACGACCTACGCGCCGCGCTCGATGGGGACGACGAGGCGCGCAGCGCCTTCGAATCGCTCTCCTACACCCATCGCAGGGAGTACGCGGACTGGATCGTCGAGGCCAAGCGCGACGAGACGCGCCGGCGCAGGATCGCGAAGACGCTCGAGCGCCTCCGCTCAGGCGACACCCGTTGAGCTAGACGGTGTTCCTACGCTCCACGACGGAGCCGTCCTGTCTCATGGACGATCAGGTCCGCGCCGTTTGCCTCCGCCTGCGCTTGGGCCGCTCTTTCGGCCCGCACCTTCTTGTCGTGTCGAGAGGCGGCGCCGGCGGCGCCCTCGACGTCGACCGCCCATTTCTCAACATCCTCGCGATACGTGATGTGTGCGTCACCCTCAGCCACTGCCCCGCCTCCTTTCCTGGTCCACCAGCATCGGGCGCGCCGCGGCCGCAGAGCGGCGCGCCCGGTCGTTGCCCAACTCAAAGAGACTGTCGTTTGCTTCCGCGCGCACGTGCCGTTTCTCCCTTCGCTGCAAGAGGCACGGCCATCCTCTCCCGCTGCGGATAGCTGCTGTTTCCCGCCCCGGCCGACGCAAAAACCAGGGCGAGCCGATTCCTAGGCGGCGGCGCCGAGGCCTTGCAACGAGCCTCGTTGTCGTCGTCGTAGACGGTCTCTCCTGCGCGCTCGCGGAGGCGCGCCCGCACCGCCTCCAGGAGCTCCGCATCCCGTTCGTCCTCTTCCTGCTCGAGGCGATCCCAGAGATCGCTGGCGCCCTCACCCCACATTGCTGACCCCCGTCCTCGGATGAATCCCTTCGGGCTTCAGATACCCGCAGGAGAGGAAGGCCGAAACCGCTAGCGGAACGAGTTGTACTGCGTGCTGTTCGCTTTGGCCGTCCCGCCCTGCCTGATGGGCACGCCGACCTTCTCCACGCTCGAGCACGTGCCGCCCCGGCCGTCGGAGACCGTGTAGACGATCCGATACACGCGCCCGTTGCCCTTCGGAGCGCGCTCCGCCCGAAGCTTGATCTGGTGCGGCTTCCCGGAAACGCGCTGGGCGTCGGGCGATCGGTCTCCGGGGCCGCTGACCAGCTTCGTCTTCTCGTCCTGCGTCACTGCTGTGATCGCGAACGTGAGCGGATCGCCGTTCGCATCGGTTGCGCCGGAGAGCGCGACCAGGACGAACGCGCGCTGCGGTGACCAGAGCTTCGTCTTCGACGGAACCACGTTCGCGCAACCGGGCGCCACGATTCGGCTGCCGGACGGTCACCGACACCAGCCCCTGGTCGGTGAGCAGGCCGTCCGAGACCTCGTAGGTGAAGCTGTCGGGGCCGAGGTAGCCCGGGTCGGGCGTGTAGGTGCACGTGGTCGCGTTGCACGTGACGGCCCCGTGGTCGGGATCGCTCGGCGTGGCGACCGAGAGCGTGTCGCCGTCGATGTCGGTGTCACCGACGAGCACGCCGACGTTGCCGGGCATGTCCATGTCCGTCATCAGGCTGTCGTCGTCTGCGACCGGCGCGTCGTTGACGCCCGTGACGGTGACCGAGACGGAGCCGGTGTCCGTCCCGCCGTTGCCGTCGCTGACCGTGTACGTGAACGTGTCGGCGCCCGTGTAGTTGAGCGCGGGCGTGTATGTGCAGGTGGTTGCGTCGCAGGAGGCGGTGCCGTGGGCGCCGTTCGTGGAGCCGGTCACGGAGAGGGAGTCGCCCTCGAGATCGGTGTCGTTCGGGAGGACGTCGACCTGACCGGCGGTCTCCTCCGGGGTCGAGAGCGAGTCGTCGACCGCGAGCGGGGCGTCGTTGCCGGGGAGCACCGTGACGGTGACCGTCCCGGTGTCCGACTTGCCGCGGCCGTCCGAGACCGTGTAGACGAAGGAGTCCGGCCCGTTGTAGTTCGCGCTCGGCGTGTACGTGCAGACCCCGCCGGCGGCGCAGGAGACCGTACCGTGGGCCGCCGTCGGTGCCGACGTCGACACGCTCAGGGTGTCACCGTCGACGTCCGTGTCGCCGACCAGCACGTTCGTCGCGCCGGCGTTGTCCTCGAGCGTGGAGATCGCGTCGTCGTCGGCCACCGGTGGGGTGTTCTCCGGAGTGACGGTGATGTTCACCGTCGCCGTGTCCGTGCCGCCGTGCCCGTCGGAGATCGTGTACTGGAACGAATCCGGCCCGCTGTAGTCCGCGACCGGCGTGTAGCTGCACCCGCCGCCGCCCAGGCAGGCGACGGTGCCGTGCGAGGCGGCCGGCGTGAGAGTCGTGACGAGAAGCGTGTCGCCGTCGATGTCGACGTCGTTCGTGCGCACGTTGAGCGAGCCCATCTGATCCTCGGAGGTGACGAGCGAGTCGTCGACCGCGTTCGGGACATCGTTCACGGGCGTGACCGTGACGTCGACATTGGCCGTGTCCGTCCCGCCCTGACCGTCGGTGATCGTGTACGAAAAGGTGTCGAAGCCCTCGAAGTTCGGTTCCGGCGTGTAGGTGCAGATGCCGCCGACCGTGCACGAGACCGCGCCGTTGTCGGCTGTCGGCTCGAGCGTCTCGACGGCGATCGGGTCGCCGTCGTCGTCGGTGTCGTTGGCGAAGACGTCGACGCTGTCCGACGTGTCCTCGGCGAGGGTGAGCGAGTCGTCGCCCGCGCTCGGCTCCTCGTTCGTCGGCACGACCTCGACGGCGACGTCCCCGATGTCCGTGCCGCCCTGGCCGTCGGACACCGTGTACGTGAACGAGTCGGCGCCGGAGAAGTCCGGGTCGTTGGGGATGTAGACGCAGTCGGATCCGCTGCAGCTCACGGAGCCGTTCGCGCCGTCCGTCCAGTCCTCGATCGAGAGCGGGTCGCTGTCGGGATCGGTGTCGTTTTCGAGGACGTTCGTGCTGCCCGCCGTTCCCTCCGCCGTGTTGAGCTCGTCCGGGTTGGCTACCGGAGGCTCGTTCGCGCCTTCGTCCGCGAGCGTGACCTGCGCCTGGATGCCAACCACGAGCGTGAAGCCCACGGCCAGGACGGCAACGCGCGCGAGGAGGCTGATGGAGGGCATGTGTCGTGAGATCCCGTGTCCGCAGGCTGTCGAGGTCGCGCGGCCGCGCGCGTGCAACTAGATGTCGGACGGCGCCGGCCACTCCATGAGGCCCCGGATGAGGGTTTGAAGGAGAGTTCGGGAGAGGGCCGAGGCCCTCTCCCGATGTCCCCGTGGTCGCTAGCCGGTGCGAGCGGCCTCGACCACCTCCTCATCGGGCGAGAAGGACTTCTCCACTTCCAGCTGCTCCTCTCCGCGGAAGATCGTGAAGCCCACGACCGCTCCCGTGGCAAGCGTGGGATCGCCGTTCTCGTTGAAGTTGAAGTCGCCGAGGAACCCGCCCTTCACCTCGGTGGCGAACAGCTGCTCGATGACCCCGGAGCGCGTGTAGTCGGAGTTCGCGATCGCCTCGAGGACGATCTGGGCCGCCTGGGCGCCGTAGACGCCGTACGGATCGACGGGCTGGTCGCCCACCCTCGTCGCGAACTCGTCGATGAACTCCTGGCCGGCCGGGCCGAACTCCTCGATGGGCACGCCGGCGACCGAGAAGAAGGCGCCACGCGTGTTCTCGACGCCGGACTCGTCGATCGAGCTCTGCTGGGTGAAACCGTCGGGCATGTACAGCTTGACGGTCTCGTTGTCCCCCAGGACCTTGACCTTGTCCTTGATCACCTGAGCGCCGTTCTCGTCGGTGAGGCCGCCGAGGAAGACGCCGTCGGCTCCGGATTGCTTGATCTTGTTCATCAGCGCCTCGTAGTTCGTGGCGCGCGGGTCCCAGGCGTCGAAGCCGAGAACCTCGATCCCGAGGTGCTCGGCGGCCCCACGGACGTTCGTCGCGACTCCGAGCCCGTAGGCCTCCTTGTCGTTGAGGATGTACAGCTTCGTCGTGCCCTGCTCCTGCATGAACTGCGCGAGCGCGGCACCCTGGTAGGCGTCGTGGGCCACGACGCGAACGTAGTTCCGCGTGCCCGACGGGTAGTAGCGATCGGGCTCGTCGTCCGCGCAGCCCGGCCCGCCCTCGGTCAGGCAGACGTACGTATTCGCCGGCGAGACCATTGCGAGGCCGCCGCCCGGCGCCTGGTTGAGCACGGGTAGCTCGACCGCGGCGCAGCCGGAGTTGAACGTGCCGATCACGGCCAGCAGCGAAGCGTTCTCGGCGTACGCGTTGGCGTTCTGACTGCACTTGCCCGGATCCCACTTGCCGAGCTGCGCCGTCGAGTCGTCGCACGACTGGAAGCCGACGTTGACCGCGCCTGCCTTCCATCCTGCCGAGTCGAGCACCTGGCGGATCGCTTCGACGATCTGCAGAGTCTGCGTCCGCGAGGACCCCTGGAGCACCATGTCCGAGGCGATCAGGACATCGGGGTCGCCCTCCCCCTCGTACTCGACGTCGGTGCACGAGGCCGACGGGAGCGCCGTCACCTCCGGCAGCGTCGGAACGCCTTCCGCTTCCGAATTGCCTGTGCCCTCCCCGGCGCTCCCACCTTCGTCCCCTCCGCAGCCCACGGCTGCGATCGCGAACGTGGCGGCGAGGAGCGCGAGCGCCGCCAGCATCGTGGTTCGCTTCACCACAGAATCCCTCCTTCTCGCCGATTGACGCGCAGGCGCCCTAACCCGTGACGGCCCCGTTCGTCGGACCTGTCAAGTCGGCGCCGCTGGAACGCTCACCAACGCAGGCAAACGGGGGCGAAAAACGGAGCAAACGCGGAGCAAAGGGCACGGGGGTCTCTCGTTCTCGCTGCTCGGGCCGCTCGAGGCCCGTGTCGACGGCGAGGCGCTCCCGCTCGGCGGCGCGCGGCAGCGCTCGCTGCTCGCACTTCTGCTCCTGCACGCCAACGAGCCCGTCTCGCGCGAGCGGCTGATCGAGGGGGTGTGGGGCGCCGAGCGGCCGAGCACGATCGCCGCCGCCCTGAACGTCCACCTGTCGAAGATCCGCAAGCTCGTGGCGGCGGGGGGTGCGGACGCGGCGCTCGTGACCGAGCTGCACGGCTACGCCCTTCGGATCGACCCGGAACGGCTCGACGTGCACCGCTTCGAGCGGCTGGGCCGCGAGGGGCGGCAGGCATTGCTGGCCGGCCGCCCCGAGGAGGCCAACGCGATCCTCGAGCGGGCCCTCGCGCTCTGGCGCGGCCCGCCGCTCGCCGAGCTCGAGCTCGACGCATCGGTGGGCGGTGCGCTGGGCCGCCTCTGCGAGCTGCGCCTGTCTGCGCTCGAGGACCGCTTCGAGGCCGGGCTCCAGGCCGGCCGGCACACCGAGCTGGCAGCGGAGCTCGAGGAGTTCGTGCGCGAGCATCCCTTGCGCGAGCGCGCCAGGGCCGAGCTGATGCTCGCGCTCTATCGCAGCGGCCGTCAGTCGGAAGCCCTCCACGCCTACCGCGACGTGCGAGTGCTCCTTGCCGACGAGCTAGGGCTCGATCCAGGGCCGGAGCTCCAGCGTCTCGAGAAGGCGATCCTCGTCCAGGACCCGTCGCTCATCGTGTCGAAGCCACGCCGGCTGCCGCGACGCCGCAGTGCGCGACGCCTTGCAGCCGCGCTCGCCCTGGCCCTCGCCCTGGTGCCGGTGTTGGCCCTCGGCCGAGGCGGCCCCGGCCCACCGGCAGCCCAGCCACTTTCGGAGGTCGCGCTTGCGCAGGCGAGCGACGTCGCCGTCATCAATCCCGACACGAGCAAGGTGGTCGCCCGCGTGTCGGTCGGCTCCAGCCCCGGGCTCATCCGGGAGGGGGAAGGCTCCGTCTGGGTGGCGGACAGAGTCGACTTGACCGTGACCGAGATCGACCTCGAGAGCCACCGGGTGCTGCGCACTCTCGGAGTTGGCTTCCGGCCCGACCACCTGGCCGCGCGCAACGACACAGTCTGGGCGTTCGACAAGGAAGAGCGGGTCCTCGCGAGGTTCGGCGAGGAGCAGACGTGGGACCGCTTCGAGCACCCCGACTTCACCGAGGTCGACGTGCTCGCCCTGGACGACCAGGCCGTCTGGCTCGCCGGCGGAAGGCGGCTGATCCGCGTCGACCCCGACTCCGGCGCGGTCACCAAAAGCGTGTCGGTACCGGACCAGGTCGACGGCCTCGCAACCGCCGGCGGGAACGTGTGGGCCGTGAGCAGCTCCGCGGCGGCCATCCTCCGCATCGACCCCCTCACGGCCGAGATCCGTGACCGGATCCCGATGCCCGGACCTCTCGGCTCGGGCCGGACGACACTCTCGATCTCCGCAGACACGGACTTCATCTGGGTGCTGAACGGCGATACGGCCATGGTCGTCAAGATCGACCCCACGCTCCACGACGTCGTGGAGACCTACCGGCTCCCGGCCGGCCGCGGTTCGCTCGCGCTCGCAGCAGGCGAGGGAGCCGCCTGGATCAGCAACGCGTTCGACGGAACCGTCACCCGCATCGACGAGGGCACGAACGAGGTCGCCTCGATCGCCGTCAGCGCCTACTCGAGCCCGAAGGACGTCACCGTCGCGGGCGGGCTCGTCTGGGTCAGCGTCGCCGACGACAGGGCGCCCCACTAGTCGACAGACTTGACATATCGACATACATCGTTACGATGGGTGTCGATATGAGCGTGAGCCTCGACGTGATCGCCTGTTGCCAGCCGCTCGCCGCTTCGCGGCTCTCCGACGAGGAAGCCGAGGCGACGGCGACGCTCTTCAAGGCGCTCGCCGACCCTGCGCGGGTCCGGATCGTGAACATGCTCGCGACCCGCGACGAGCCCGTCTGCGCCTGCGAGTTCCACCCCGCCCTCGGGCTCAGCCAGGCGACGGCGAGCCATCACCTGAAGAAGCTCACCGACGCGGGCCTGCTCGAGCGCGAGCAGCGCGGCAAGTGGGCCTACTTCTCCCTGAACCCGGAGGCAGTGGCGGGTCTCGCCGGCCTCGTCGACTTTCCGGAGGTTGCCCGATGAGCACCGACGTCACCGCCACGCCCGACAGCAAGGACGCCATTCGCGAGCAGGTTCGCCAGCGCTACGCCGAGGCCGCCCGAACGGTCACGGAAGGCTCCGGCGCAAGCTGTGGCAGCGGCTCCTGCTGCGAGAACGATCCGCCTGGCGCCTTCGGCGAGGTGCTCTATTCGGCCGACGAGAAGGGCGAGCTCCCCGACGCAGCTGCTCTGGCCAGCCTCGGCTGCGGCAACCCAACAGCAGTTGCCGATCTGAACGAGGGCGAGATCGTCCTCGACCTCGGCTCCGGCGGCGGGATCGACGTCATCCTCTCCGCCCGCCGCGTTGGTCCGACCGGCACCGCCTACGGCCTCGACATGACCGACGAGATGCTCGCCCTCGCGCAGCAGAACGCCCGCGAGGCCGGCGTCGGAAACGTCCACTTTCTGAAGGGCCTGATCGAGGCGATCCCGCTTCCGGCCGACTCCGTCGATGTCGTCATCTCCAACTGCGTCATCAACCTCTCCGCCGACAAGCCGGCCGTGCTGACCGAGATGGCACGCGTCCTCAAGCCCGGCGGGCGCATTGGGATCACCGACGTCGTCGCCGAGGACCGACTGACTCCCGAGGAGCGCCTGGAACGCGGCGACTTCGCCGGCTGCATCGCCGGCGCGCTCTCGATCGGCGAGTACCAGGCGGGCCTCGAGGCCGCCGGCTTCGAGGACGTCAGTGTGACGTTCACGCATGAGGTAACCGACGGCATCCACGGTGCGATCGTGAAGGCGCGGACGCCCACCGACCCGGCGGCCAAGGGCCTTCCGGTCGTCCAGCCCGCAACGAGCGCAGGATGCTGCTGACGGGGTCGCTAGGTGTCGCGCCCGACCGCTGCGCCTCTTGCGTGCTCCCGGCGGAGAAGCTGGTAGGCGACCGCCCCGAGCGCCGCGCCGACGAGCGGTGCGAGCAGGTAGATCCAGAGCGCGTCGAAATCGCCCGCTGCTAGCGCGGGCCCGAGCGAGCGCGCCGGGTTCATCGAGGCGCCGCTGACCGGACCACCCACGAGGGCGCCGAGCGCGACCGTGCCTCCGATTGCGATCGCCGCGGCCTCCCCCACCGCACGGATGTCGGTGGCCACGGCCATGATCACGAGCATGAGGAAGAAGGTCAGCACGAGCTCCCAGAGGAAGCTCTGGCCGTCCGAGCCCGAAGGGGTGGTCGCGCCGACATCGGCGACATCGCCCAGCGACGCGCGCAGGAGGAGAGCAGCGACGATCGCGCCGCAGCACTGTGCGATCCAGTAGGCGCCGACGTGGCGCCAGGGGAAGTGGCGGGAGAGCGCGAAGGCGAACGAGACGGCCGGGTTGATGTGGGCGCCGGAGATGTGCCCGAGCGCGTAGATCATCGCCGCAACAGCGAGGCCGAAAGCGAGTGCGATGCCCAGCTGGCCGAAGGAGCCGTACTTCGCGGCGACCATGATCGCCCCGGCTCCGAAGAAGACGAGCGCGAACGTGCCGAGGGCCTCGGCGGCGAGCCTGCGACCGAGCGGCATCAATCCTCGCCCGGAACGAGCTCGGCGAGGAGAGCCCGGACGCGCACGTCGATCTCGTCCCGGATCGCCCGCACCGCGTCGAGGTCCTGTCCGGCCGGGTCGGCGAGCTCCCAGTCGAGATACCGCTTGCCCGGGTAGACCGGGCAGGCATCGCCGCACCCCATCGTGATGACCGCGTCCGCGGCGCGCACGCCCTCGTCGGTCAGCGGCTTGGGGAACTCCTCGTGCAGGTCGATCCCGAGCTCGGCCATCGCCTGGACGACGACCGGGTTGATCACCTCCGCCGGATCCGAGCCGGCCGAGCGAACGTGAACTCTTCCTTGGGCATGGTGGTCGAGGAGGCCCGCGGCCATCTGAGAGCGCCCCGCATTCTGAACGCAGACGAAAAGCACCTCGGGCACGTCGCTCACCGCTCCCTCCCCAGGACATTGATCGGTGTCGATGCGATCTTGCCGAAGGCATCGACCGCCGTCAATATGCTTTCACCGCATGAAGACCGTCGCCACGATCGCAGCCAGCTGCCCTCCGCTCCTCGAGCGGGCGCTCGCACGGGAGGAGGCGGACGAGCTCGCCCGCGTCCTGAAGGTGCTCGCCGAGCCGGCGCGGCTGCGGCTGCTCAGCCTCATCCAGGCTCAGCCGGACGGCGAGGCATGCGTCTGCCATCTGGTCGAGCCGCTCGGGCTCTCGCAGGGGACGGTCAGCCATCACCTGAAGGCGCTCCTGAGCGCCGGTCTCGTCACCCGCGACCAGCGCGGGAGCTGGGCGTACTACCGAGTTGCGCCCGACGCGCTGGACTCGGTCAGGGCTCTGCTCGCGTAGGGCGCGCTCCGGATCAGACGGTTCTTCGACCCGTGACCAGGCCGACGACGAGCACGATCAGCGCGACGATGAGGAGCAACCACAGGACCTTGCTGACAAGGAGGCCGCCGCCGATCGCGAACAGCAGCAGGAGAAGCAAGAGGACGATCAGCAGGGTGGACACGCTCGGTACCTCCTGAGTCAGGTCGCGGGAAGCGTCTTCCGCGTCGCTGCAGAGGCACGGCCGTCCTCTCGTCGCTGCGGAGAGCACACTTCTTCCCGCACGGCTCCCCGTGGAAACCCGCAGGTTGGAAGTCGCTTGGCCCCCCGGAGTAGACTTGTCTTTACGACGCCCGCTGGGTCCGCTTAGTCGCTTCTCTTCCTCTCGGGTGCCCGACTTCAGAAGCGGCGGAGAGGAGCCGATCTTGACGGCTCCCGATGACCGCGGGGAAGTGCTGCCGGGCGTGCCGATCGACGAGTCTCGAGGAGATGGGAAGCACGGGCGCGTCCGCTTCTCGGACGACCGCCGGCGAGGAGTGCCGCTGTTTCACGTCGACCTCGACCAGGTCGACGGGAGCGCCTGCGTCCTCTCTGTGAAGGGCGATCTCGACCTCGATACCAGCCAGGTGTTCGAGCGCGCCCTCGACGCAGCGCACGAGCGGCGTCCGACGAGCGTCGTCGTCGACCTGGCCGAATGCTCGTTGATCGACTCGACGGGCCTCGGGATTCTCGTCAAGGCGGGCAAGGGGCTCAGGCATTCCACGGATGCACGCATCGCTATCGCCTGCCCGGATCCAAGTGTCCGGAAGGTCTTCGAGGTGACCGCCCTCGATCGCCTGTTTCCGATCTGCCCGACGCGGTCCTCCGCCCTCGCGGCACTCGCCGACGGCGCGCGCGCCGGTCGCCCACGCGACGTAGCTGACGAACCCGACGGCTCCTGACGAAGACGCCGGGCCCGCTGCGCCGTTACTGGATCAGCGTGAGCATCTTGAACATCGGGAGGTACATCGCGATGATGATGATCCCGACGACGACGCCCACGGCGATCATCATCAGCGGCTCGATGATCGACGTCAGGCTCGCGATCGCGCTGTCGACTTCGTCCTCGTAGAAGTCCGCGATCTTGGAGAGCATCTTCTCGAGCTCTCCCGTCTCCTCGCCGACGCGCACCATGTGCGAGACCATCGGCGGGAAGATCGCCGACTCGGCGAGGGGGATGGCGATCGGGACGCCCTGGGTGACCCGCTCCTTGACGTGGTTGGTTGCGTCCTCGATGAGGCTGTTGCCGGCCGTGGCGCCGGTGATCTCGAGCGAGCGGATGATGTCCACGCCCGCGGCGACGAGCGTCGACAGGGTGCGCGAGAAGCGCGCCATGCCGATCTTGATGATCACCTTGCCGATGCCGGCTGGGGCGCGAATGCGGAGCTTGTCCCAGAGGCGGCGCCCCGACTCGGTCTTCTTGTAGCGCCGGAGGCCGTAGAAGGCGAATCCCACGAGCGGGAAGACGATGTACCAGCGCGCCCGGAGGAAGTCGGAGGCCGTGACGACGATCTGCGTCAGCATCGGCAGGTCGCCGCCGAGCTGGCTGAAGATGTTCACGAAGATCGGGACCAGGAACAGGAGCATGCCGATCAGGACGAGGGTCGCGAACGACAGCACCATGATCGGGTACATCATCGCGCCCTTCACCCGGCGCTTGATCATCGTCTCCTTCTCGATCTGGTAGGCGACACGGTCGAGCACGACGTCGAGGATTCCCGCTGCCTCGCCTGCTTCGACCATGGCGATGAAGAGCCGGGAGAAGATCTTGGGGTGTCGCGCCAGGGCCTCGGAGAGCAGGAGCCCTCCCTCCACGTCGACGCGGAGCTCGGCGATCACCAACGAGAGCTTCTTGTCCTCGGTCTGCTGCTCGAGGATGACGAGGGCCGTGACGACGTTGAGCCCGGCCTCGATCATCGTCGCGAACTGGCGCGAGAAGATCTGCAGCGACTTCGGCTTGACCTTCTTGACGGCGACGCCGGCGGCCTTGCCGTCGGCACCCTGGGAGTCGAGCTCCGTCGCCAGCAGTCCGCGCACGCGCAGCGCTTCGCGGGCAGCAGAGACGTCGGGCGCGTTGATCTCGCCCGTCAGCTCGGCGCCGGTCGCGTTGATCGCCGTGTACGCGTAGGAGGCCATCCTGCTCCGAAATCGGCATCCCTCCTCCTCTCCTTGAGCGCAACCGGTCTCCTGCCGATATCAGAGTGCGGTGTCCCCTCTCAGGCGGTTCATCCATGCGCGCCTCCGCGACCAGCGGGGCTTCGGCATGATCGAGATGGTCGCCGCGATGTCCATCCTGGTCATCGGCCTCCTGGCCGTGTTCACGATGTTCCAGTCCGGGATCATCGCGGTGCAGCGCGCCGGCTGGCAGACGACCGCCGCCGTACTCGCCGACACGCAGATGGAGCAGTTCCGCGCCATCAAGTACGAGTCGATCGGGCTCGCCAACGCGGCGGTCGACGCGGCTGACGCCGTCTACAAGGCCGACGTGGCCTACAGCGTGGGCAGCACCGCCACGACATCGCTCGCCAGCTCGATGACGGCGAGCACGACGACGATGAGCGTCGCCAGCTCGGCGGGCTTCCCGACGTCGAACGGCTTCCGCGTCAAGGTGAACTACGAGATCGTCAGGGTGACCGGAGGCGCGGGAACGGCGACCTGGACTGTCAAGCGCGGCCTCGACGGGACGGTTGCGACCACGCACACCTCGTCAACGCCGGTCTCCGTCGTCCAGCGCGTCGACGTCAACTCGTGCGGCTCCGCACCGTGCACGACCATCGTGCCGACGACGAACGTGACCGGCCCGGACGGACGAAAGTACCGCGTCGACATCTACGCGACCTGGGCCGAGGTCATGAACAGCGGCGGCGCCACCGGCCGTGCCGTGAAGCTCATGACCGTCGTCGTCCGTGACCAGGCAGCGCCCTACAGGGTCTGGGCGCGGGTCGCGTCGACGTTCGACATCTCGACCGGCAGCTGAGCGATGAACAAGGCAGAGGCGCGCGAGCTCGCGCTCGCCCGCGTTGCCGAGCTGCGACAGCTGGACTGGTCCGAGCTGCGGGACCGCTACCTGCGCCGCCCGGAGACGCTCGAGGTCGGCGGGCCATCCGGCACGACCTATCAGGTCGAGACCGAAGCCTTCTGGGATGGCGGCCGCGAAGGCGACCTCCGCGTGATCGTCACGGTTGACGACGAGGGCTGGCGCGCGTTCGCGCCGCTCGGCGAGAGCTTCATCCTCGCGCGAGACGGAACGTTCGTCGGCGAGTAGAGCCTCGGCGACAGACGGAGCGGTTCCGCGTGGGCCGGCGGACGTCTAGCTGACGTCGAGCAGCTCGACCGTGTACTGCGTCGTCTGCGGGGCGGCCACGAGGATGACGCGCTCGCCGAGGGCGATCTCCATCGTCGCGCTCCCGTTCTCGAACATACCCTGGACGACGCCGATCGTGGCGGTCTCCTCGGTGAGGGAGACGAGCGTGAACGTCGGGTCGACCGACGGGAACTCCTCGCCGATGGAGACGATCTCCGTGGCGCCGTTGACCTCGAAGGTCGCCGTGCTCAGATTCTCGTTGTCGCTGCCGCCGCCCGAACCGCCGCCGGAGCCGCCTGAACCGCCGGAACCGCCGGAGCCGCCGGAACCGCCCGAGCCGCCGTCCGGCGTGCCTTCGCGATTCGAGCGCGCTGGGAACGGGCTCCTGCCCGTGAAACGGCTGAAGGAGATGAGCTTGGCGACACCGCTCTCCGGAAGCTCGTCCCCGGGGAAGACGCCGGCAACCTGACCCTCCTCGCCCTCGGGCGAGGCGGTGGGGGGCGGCGCAGCGGTGGGATCCGTCGGCGCGGTCGTGGCGGGCGTGGCCGGCGGGGGCGCCGAGCTACTGAAGATCTGGCCGTACATCTTCGGTCCCTGCCACACGGCCAGGCCGAGGAACGGGATCAGGAGGATGATGAGCAGCTTCTTCTGCTTGGCCTCCTTGGCCTTCGCCATTGCCTGTGCTTTTTTCGCTGCGGAGGCCATGGCTACGGGGTGATCTCGCCCTCCGGGGCGGGTGTAGTGGCTGCCGGAGCGGTCGTCGTGTCGGTCGCGCCGGTCGACGTCGTGTCGGTGGCCCCCGGCGCAGCCGGTGCGGCCGGCGCTGCAGGCGGCGTCGTCGAGTAGACGTACGCGGTCACCGTCAGCGACGCCGTGATCTCGGGGAACCCGAGCGGGCCCTCCTCCATCGTCAGCGTCTCGAGGGTGAACAGGCGCCCGTCGGCCCCGAGCTCGCCGTCGCGGACGCGCACGAGATTGCGAAGACGGAAGAGGAAGTCCGTGAGGTCGAAATAGTTCCCCTCGAAGGTGAGGTTGATCGGCAGCGCGCTGTAGCCGGACCTGACCGATCCGCCCTGCGGCGCGATGGAGACGAACTCGACACCGGAAGCTGCCGCGACGTCGCTGAGCTCGAGGATGATCCCCGGCATGTCGTCGTCGTCGGGCATCGCCTGCGTGACCTTGAACAGGTCGGCGATCTTGATCGCGCTCGGGTCCTCCTGCTGCGGCTGCCTCTGTGCAGCCCGGCTGACCTCGATCTGCGTCTCGAGCGCGACGATCTCGTCGGAGATCTTGGAGGCCTCGGCCTGCTTGGGCTTGACCAGCAGGAAGTAGCCCACGGCGGCGAGGATCAGAAGCGCGGGAGCGATGATGACCGCGATCGGGATCTGCTTCTTCATCTTCACTGCTGGACCTCGCCCTCGGGCGCGATCGTGGCTGCGATGACGAACTGGTAGCCGCCGCCCTGCTCGTTGCGATTGCTGGACTCGAGGCGCACGTCGGTGAACTCGGGGATGACGGAGAGGCGCGAGAGGAGCAGCGCGACCGACTCCTGGCTGACCGAGGTGCCTTCGATGGTGAACGTGGGGTCGCCCGTAGCGGCTGCAGTCGCCGGATCCGCGGAGCCGGCGGTGCCGCTGCTGGCGCCGAGGGTGGCAAGCACGACGGTGTCGGGGAGCACGAGCGAGAACTCACGGAGGATGCGGTCCCAGGCGACCCGAGCGCCGAGTGCGTCAGCAAGAGCAGCCGTGCGGGCCTGGCTCTCGCCCGCGAGGGACGCCGAAGGGTCGGCGGCCTCGGGGCCAATCTGAGCGGTCAGCTGGGCGAGCTCGGCCCTGGTGTCGTCGGCCTGCGCCTGGTTGTCGGCGACCTTGGCGCTCGACGTCATGTAGGCAAAGCCGAGCCCGGCCACGACGAGGACGCCGAGCAGGGCGACGGCGACCTTGGTCATTACCGGCGAGACGGTTGTCTTCTCGCTCGGATCCTCCTTCGGCATGAGGTTGAACGCCCGCATGAGCGGGACCGCCGGAGGCGGCGGGGCAGTCTTCTCGGCCACCGCGGCGCCCTTCTTTTCCTTGCGCGCGCGAGGCTCCTTCGGGGCCTTCGGCTCCTTGGGCGCCTTGGGCTCCTTCGGCCCGCGGGAGAACGAGAAGCTCTTGCGCTCCTTCTTCTCCTTCTCGGGCTTGGGGGTCTCCTCGCCGGCAGCGTCCTCGGGCGCAGGCCCGCCGCCACGGCGGAAGAGGTCGGAGAGCTTGATCTCCTTCTTGAGGTCGATCGGCATGACTAGACGGCCATCCCCAGGCCGATCGGCACTGCGAAGGACGGGTTGGGCTCGGAGCCCTTGATCTTGCGCCCGACGGACACGCCGGCCAGCGGGTCGCCCACACGCACGGGCACGCCGACGAGCTGCTGGAGCTCGACCGCGAGGCCGGCGAGCTGCGCCGTGCCTCCGGCGAGCACGAGCTCGCGGATGCCCAGCGAGTCGGGCTGGCCCTGGTAGAACTGGAGCGAGGACACGAGCTCTCGGCCGAAGCCCTGGAGCCCGATGCGCAGGGCCTCCCGCGCCTTCACGGCGCGCTCCGGCGAAAGGCCTTGCGGCACCTCTTCGCCCTGGAGGCCGAGCACGATCTTGATGCGCTCCGCCTCGTCCGGCTCGATCTCGAGCCCGCGCGCCACGGAGTCGGTCAGGACGTTTCCTCCCCACTCCAGCACGCGCGTGTACTCACAGCTAAAGCCGTCGGAGACCGCCAGCACGCTGCGCTCGGAGCCGATGGAGACCGCCACGAGGGCGCTGCGGTCGGCGCCTCCGCCGGGCTCGGTCGCGAACTGGGTGGTCAGCGCGCGCAGGAGCCCAAAGGCCTCGAGATCGACACCTGCGAGGCGTAGGCCGGCGAGCTTGCAGGCCTCGGTGTAGGCCGTGATGAGATCGCGGTAGGCAACGACGAGGAGCACGCGGGTCGAGGGCGGGCCGCCGTCGAGCCCAGGGGTCTGGGAAAGGATCTGGAAGTCGAGCACTGCCTCGTCGATCGGGATCGGCAGTGCCTCCTGGGCGCGGAAACGAACGGCGTTGGCCAGGTGCTTCGGATCGTCGATGCCCGTGATCTCGATCGTGCGGACACCGATGCGGTTGTTGGCGAGGCCGATGCGGACGTTGCGCTTCGGCAGCTTGTGCTGCTTGAAGAACTCCTTGAGAGCCTCGCTCAGAGGCTCGACCTGGCGGACCTCGCCGCCCGTGATCAGGCCCTGAGGCAGCGGCGAGCTGGCGAGCTGCACCACCTCGGTCGAGCCGTTCACCGTCACGCACGCGGCGTTGAGGCGCGAGGCGCCGAGCTTGAGCCCTACGACCTGCTTCCCCATCGCCTAGCCTCCCGCCACCCGCAGGCCGGCAGGCGCGTCCGGGTCGTCGGCGGGGAGAAGCCCGTTGCGCTGGAGCAGACTCTTGAGCTGGTCGGGCCGGCTCGAGCGCCCTAGCGCAGTTTCGGTGGAGATCTTCCCGGAGCGGCAAAGCTCGAGCATTGCCTGCTCGAGGGTCTGCATGCCGCGCGCGGTGTTGGTCTGCATGACCGAGTAGATCTGCTCGACCTTCGCCTGCCGGATGAGGTTCCGGACGGCGTCGTCGGGCAGGAGGACCTCGAGGGCGGCAACGCGGCCACGGCCGTCCGACGTGGGAAGCAGCGTCTGCGTGACGATTCCCATGAGCGTGCCGGCGATCTGGACGCGCACCTGCTCCTGCTGTGCCGCGGGGAAGACGTCGATGAGGCGGTCGACCGTCGAGGGCGCGTCCTGCGTGTGCAGAGTGGCGAACACGAGGTGGCCGGTCTCGGCCGCGGTCAGCGCGGTCGAAATCGTCTCGAGGTCGCGCATCTCGCCGAGGAGGATCACGTCGGGGTCCTGGCGGAGCGCGCCGCGCAGCGCCTCGGCGAAGCTCGTCGCGTCGGGACCGATCTCCCGCTGGTTGACGATGCAGCGCTTGTGGCGGTGGAGGAACTCGATCGGGTCCTCGATGGTCATGATGTGGTCGTCGCGCGTGCGGTTGATCTCGTCGATCACCGCCGCGAGGGTCGTCGACTTACCGGAGCCGGTCGGCCCCGTGACGAGGACGAGCCCGCGCGGCTTCGAGGTGAAGTCCTTCAGGACGGGCGGAAGATTGAGCTGCTCGAGCGTCTTCAGCTCGGCGGGGATGAGACGGAACGCCGCGCCCAGGCTCTCGCGCTGGAAGTACACATTCACGCGGAAGCGCGCGAGGCCGGGGATCGAGTAGGAGATATCGATCTGGCGCTTGATCTCGAAATGCTTCTGCTGCTCGGTCGAGAGGATGCGGTAGAGCATCCGCTGCGTGTCGTCGGGCATGAGCCGGTTGAACTGATCCAGCCGCTCGAGGCCTCCGTTGACGCGAATGACAGGCTCGGAGCCGACCGTGACGTGGAGGTCAGACGCACCGCGCACGACGACCTGCTCGAGCAGATCGTCGATCGAGGTCGCGGCGCGGCGCGGCGGCGGGGCAGCCGGAACGGCTACCTCGGGCGCGCCTGCGGGCGCGTTGAGAGCCGGCTCGGCGCCGGGCTGCGAAGCGTGGTCTGGGCTCGGTTGCAAGGTTGGTTCCATGGGTCCTCCCGTCGGCAGCTATCGGCAGGGAACCCGCTTCACTAAAGGGGGGTAGAAAATCCCTCAATTGAGGGGGATTCCACCCCCGGTGCGGCTGTCGATACATCGCCTTGAGCCACTGCACGCTTACGCATTGTTCAAGGAAGGAGTTCCGCACATGATTCAGAGGCTCAGGAACCGGATCACCGTCTCGGAGAAGGAGGGTGGCTTCACCCTTATCGAGCTCCTTGTCGTGATCATCATCATCGGCATCCTGCTTGCTATCGCCATTCCGTCGTACCTCAGCTTCCGCGCCCGCGCGGAGCGGTCGGCGTCCCAGGCGAACGTCCGCGCGTCCATCCCCGGTGTCGAGGCGTACTACGCCGACCACACCGCGACCGGCTACTCCGGTCTGACGTCCGCGGTCCTCAAGGCGTCCTACGACGCCGGCATCAAGAACATCCAGGTCGTGCGCGCTTCGACCGCTTCGTACTGCATCCAGAGCACGGTCGGCCAGGCCATTTACAAGAAGGGCGGCCCGGCTGCAGACATCACCTCCGGCGCCTGTTAGTCAGGCTTCGGAGCAGGATCGAGAAAGGGCGCGGGCAACCGCGCCCTTTCTCTCTAAGCACGCGTGAATGACTGCCGATAGGGAACGTGGAATGCGGCAACAGCTTCGACTCAACGTGCTCATCCCCGTCGCCGTCCTGGGCCTCCTCGGCGCAGGCTTCGGCGCCTACGCCATGGGCGGCGCGCCCGGCCCCGACCCGGTCGCAGCTCCGATCGCCACGACGACGACGGCAGCAGCGCCGGCGACGCCCGCGCAGCCCGCGAAGCCCAAGCCCGGCTCCGTGACGGCCGAGGCGTGGGCAACCGGCGCAAACGCACTCTGCGTCAAGGCCAATCTCGACGCGCAGGCGGTGACTCTCAAGCCGGCCACGGCCAAGCAGCTGCTCAAGGAATTCGCACGGCTCAAGGAGTTCTACGGCTGGTACAACCCGGCCCTCAAGGCTCTCGGGTGGCCCCAGGGCCAGAAGGCCGCGACGGCCGAGCTCTGGCGGCTCAACGCCAACACCCTGACCTTCGTGACCCAGGTGCACCGCGCGTTCAAGGCGCGCAACTACGACCGCGTTCTCAACCTCGTCGACGCAGCCCAGCCGAAGATCGGCACGCCCGAGAAGATCTATCGCAAGCTCGGCGCGAGGGCCTGCGCAGACACGACCGGCAAGTCGCTCAGAAACGCGCGCGGCACCGAGACGCTCGAATGGATGCTCGTCCGCTACCGCACGGTCGTCGTGGTCTTCTACGCACCCGGATCGTCGGTCGACGCCGAGACCGTCATCGAGGCCCGCTCGGCCGCACTCGACGCCGGCGCAGGCTTCGTCGCAGTCAACGTCAAGCGCGAGGCGCAGGTCGCGGCAATGGCGATCGGCTACGAGGTCCTCGGCACACCGACGGTGCTCGTCTTCACACGCGGCCCCAAGCTGCGGTCGCACTTCGAGATGCCGGTCGATCGCATCACGATCGCCCAGGCCGTCACCAACGCCCGCCGATGAGCGAGGCTGCCCGCGCGACCGACGGCGCGGCGCAGGAGCTCGCGCTGCGCTCGGCGCGCAAGGACAACCGCGAGGTCGTGCGCCTGCGCTACGTCGAGAATCCCGACGGCTTTCTCGTCGAGTGCGAGGTGTATCCCCTCGGCGGCCTGCGGGTCGAGCCGCTCAGGCCCGGGCCCTACCGGTTCGGAACGCGCGACGAGGCCGATCTGTTCATCAGGGAGACCATCACGGCCCTCGAGTACCTGGGCTGCGACGTCACGTAGCGAATCCCCTCATCGGGGGCTTCCCAAAATGCGACGCACGGCCACAGTTCGAGGGTACAGCGGGACCCCGAACGTTCCAGGAACTGGAACAGGAGCGAAAATATGCTGAATCGAATCGCGCTCCTGCGGCACAGTGAGCGAGGACAGGTAGTTGTCCTGCTCATCGTCGTTCTGGTCGTCCTCCTCGGCGCCGCAGCCCTCGTCGTCGACGTGGGGCGCGCGTACCTCATCAAGCGGCACCTGCAGGCCTCCGCGGACGCGGCGGCGACTGCGGGAGCGCTCGAGCTGCCCGACCCTGCCGCAGCCACCGCGTTCGCTGAGAACTACAGCGGCAAGGACGGCGCGCGCAACGACAACAACAAGCTTCCGTCCGTGACCACGGTCGTTTCGACGAAGTGCCTCTCGTTCGCGCCCTGCAGCCCTGTGAACACCGTGGTGGTGGAACAGACCACCAAGGTCCCGACCATCTTCGCCAGGGTGCTCGGCATCGACGAGTTCACGATCCGGGCCAAGGCCACGGCGTGCTCGCCGTGCTCCTCGAGACCGCTGGACATCATGCTGGTCCTCGACCGGACGGGCTCCATGTGCCAGGACTCCAACGGCAACAGCCAGCCCTCCTGCCCCGACCTCGTCAACGCGCGCAACGGCCTGCTCGAGTTCGTCCACTACATGGACCCGGCGATGCACAAGATCGGCCTCACGGTGTTCCCACCGGCGACGAGCAGCGGCAACCGCTGCACCACGCCTGCCGAGGCCAACTACAACTCCACGTCAGCCGTCTACAACGTGGTCCAGCTCTCGAGCGACTACAAGATCGGCGACAACCTGAACACCAGCTCGCGCCTCGTCTCGACGATCAACTGCCAGAAGGGCGGCGGGACGACGGCATACGCGAACGCGATCGAGCAGGCACAGGCCGAGCTGCAGAGCTCGCGCGGACGTCCAGACGTCCAGAACGTGATCATCATGTTCTCGGACGGCGCGGCGAACACGGGCCCGACGTACTACTCGACGACCTCCCCGTACCGGCGCCGGCCGTGCGCACAGGGCGTTACCTCGGCCGCCTCCGTCAAGGCCGCAGGAACGCTCGTCTACACCATCGGCTACGACCTGGATGCGCTGGGCGGTGGGGCCAACCGGTGCCAGTCCTACACCGGCTCGCTCGAGTCCCCTTCGATCACCGCGTACTCGGCTCTCCAGCAGATGGCCTCGAACATCGAGACCTTCTACAACCAGCCGAACCCCGGCGACCTGACGCGGATCTACACCGAGATCGCGGCAGAGATCGGCGGGACGCGCATCATCCCGGACGACACCCTCTAGCCCTCCGCCTGCGGAGGGCTAGACGAGGACGCGGGCCAGCTCTTCGAGCGAGGTCAGGCCCGAGACGACCTTGGAGAGGCCGTCGTCCCAGAGGGTCTTCATGCCGGTCTCGAGGGCGGCCCGCTCGAGCTCCTCACGGCTCCCGTGCTGCGCGGCCAGCCGGCTGATCTCCTCGTTCATGACCATGAGCTGGTAGATGCCGATCCGGCCCTTGTAGCCGGTCTGGTTGCAGCGCGGGCAGCCGCGCTTGCGGTAGAGGCCGACGCCGTCCGCCGAGGCGGCCTGCTCGGGCGTGAAGCGCGCCTCGAGCATCTCCTCGCGCGTGGCCATGTACATCTCGCAGCAATGCGTGCAGAGCTTGCGGGCGAGCCGCTGGGCGAGGACTGCCGTCACGGCCGCTCCGGTGAGGAACGGCTCGACGCCCATCTCGTTGAGGCGCGTCAGCGCGCTCGGGGCGTCGTTGGTGTGGAGCGTCGAGAGGACGAAGTGACCGGTGAGGGCGGCCTCGACGGCCATCTTGGCCGTCTCTGCATCGCGGATCTCCCCCACCATCACCACGTCAGGGTCGGACCGGAGGATCGAGCGCAGCGCCGCGGAGAAGGTCATCCCCGCGCGCATGTTCACCTGCACCTGGTTGAGGCCGGCAAGCCGGTACTCGACCGGATCCTCGACGGTGATGATGTTGATCTCTGAGCGGTTGATCTCGTTCAGCGACGCATAGAGCGTCGTCGACTTACCGGAGCCGGTCGGCCCGGTGACGAGCAGCGCGCCCGTCGGCTTCACGACGATCTCCTCGAAGATGTCGCGCATCTCCTCGGAGAGCCCGAGCTCGGCGAGCGTCGGCGGGCGCCTCGACTTGTCGAGGAGACGCATGACGACGCCCTCGCCCTCGACCGTCGGCAGCACCGCAACACGGATGTCGAGCAGGCGACCGGCTGCCTTCGCGTTCAGGGAGATGCGGCCGTCCTGCGGCTTACGCCGCTCGGCGATGTCGAGCTTCGCGAGCACCTTGAGGCGGGTGGTGACGCCCGGCGAGAGGCGCTTCGGGATGCGCTGCACCTCGTGCAGCACGCCGTCGACGCGGAGACGCACGACGAGCGCATCGTCCTGGGGGTCGAAGTGAACGTCGCTGGCCCCGTCCTCGGCGGCCTGGAGGATGATCGAGTTCACGAGGCGGACGAGCGGGGCGTCGGAGACGCCGTCGTCGGCCTCGAGGTCGTCGCCGTCCTCCTCGTCCTCGGCGCCGAGGTCGAACTCCTCCTCGACGAGCGCAGCGCGGTCCCAGGCGTCCTTGGCGGCACTGAGGCGCTTGAGCTCCAGCTCGATGTCCTCCGCCGCGGCAACGCCGATCTCGATCATGAAGCGCGTAGCGAGCCGAAGCTCGTCGATCGCCTGCACGTTCGTGGGGTCTGCAACCGCGATGCGGAGCTTGTCCCCCGAGACCTGGTACGGGATCGCGCCCGCGCGCTCCAGCACGTGGGGCGGAATCGACTCGGCGGCGACCTTCTGGACCCCGACGGAGCCCAGGTCGATGAACGGAAGGTGGTGACGCTCGGCGATCGCCCGAGCCTCGTCGCTCGCAGTTGCAGCGGCTGTGCGCTGGCCTGGGATGAGCAGCTCGGCCGCCGGCGTCTGCGTCTCCTCCATGATCGCCTGCGCCAGCGAGCCGGCGCCGGCACGCGAGCGCGCGCCGGCCAGACGGTCGAGCGGAATCAGCCCGGTCGTCTCGAGCAGCTCGGCGACGAAGTGCGCGATGCGGTTCTCGGGGATGCCCGCGCCCGGCGGGTACTGCGGCTCGATCCCCGACGACTCCTCACCGTCGCCCGTCCCCGATCTACGGAGTGGTTGAAGCTCTTCGAACTCCATCTCTAGGAGTTATCGGCGCGGCGGCGTCCATCCCCAAGAGGGGGGATGTGATGTCCCTCTAGAGACCCGTGCCGCGCAGGTACGCGTCCAGGATGGGTTCGCCGAAGAAGAGTGCGAAGACGGACCCGGCCGCGAGGAAGGGGCCGAAGGGGATCGCCATCTTGCGCGCGGCGCCGCCGTGACGTGCCAGAAGGTAGACCGCGGGGACGAGCGCGAGCAGCATCCCGGCCATGAGCCCGACGATCACGAGCTTGCCGAGCATGGCGCCCAGCAGGAGGCAGAGCTTGACGTCGCCCATGCCCATGCCCTTGGGGTAGGCAAGGACGGCGGCGAAGAGGAAGAACGAGGCGCCCAGCGCGCCCAGCACCCACTCCAGCGTCTGATCCGGGTGGATCGCGATCTGGGCGGCGAGGACGATCGCGGCGGAGGGGAGCACGATCTTGTCCGGGAGGATGTGGCGCTCGACATCGATCGCCGAGAGCACGACGAGGACGGAGCAGAAGAACGCGGCCACGAACGCGTCGGCCGTCAGCCCGAAGGCGAGGAAGCACGCGGCGACAAGAGCGGCGGTCGTGACCTCGACCGCGAGGTAGCGAAGGCCGATGCGCTCCTTGCAACTCCGGCAGCGCCCACGGAGCAGCAGGAAGGAGACGACGGGGATGTTGTCGCGCCAGGCCAGCCGCGTCCCGCAGGAGCCGCAGGCCGACGGAGGATGGACGATCGAGCGGCCCTCGGGCAGGCGGGCGGCGACGACGTTGAGGAAGCTGCCGAGCGCCAGCGCGGGCGGCACGACGAGAAAGGCGAGCGCGACGTTCATCCCTTCACCTATCGGCGGGATGGACCGCGGACTTGATCAGCCGGACTGGAGGCCGGGGACGACGACGAAGTCGCCGGCCGTCTCCGGATCCGAGTACATCTGACCCTCGACGAGGGAGCCGAGCGGCGGCCAGTCGTAGTACGTCGGCCAGCCGAAGGGCTCGGACGGGAGCAGGATGCGGTTGCAGACGATCGGCCCGCTCGTGTGGAAGTTCTCGTGGACGGTGCAGTCGCCGTTGGCGTAGATGAGGCCCTGGAAGCCCGAGGGCACGGCTTGCGCCTGCGTGCCTCCCTGGTCGTACTCGGAGTCACCGCCCGCGAGCACGATCATCATGTTCTGGGTCGGATCCCAGTTCTGCATGCCGTTCGTGACGCAGTTCGTGGAGCCCGAGCCGCCGGCGCAGACGAGCTCGTCGAACTCGAGGTCGCCGGACGCGTAGATGATTCCGCGGCCCTGGTAGTGGGCAATCTCACCGTCGTCGTCGAAGCGGAAGTCGCCGTCGATGAAGATCGTGCCCTTGATCTTGAGCACGTCGGTGACGTGGTTCCAGGAGAGCTCGCCCAGGATGTTGTTGTTCGCGTCCTTCACCTGGCACGTGTAGCTCGAGGTGCTGGGCGTCACCTCGGCGGAGCCGGTGAGGCTGTTGTTCATGTAGCTGTTGTTGTCGAAGCCGCCGGGGAAGCTGCCGGTGGTGCAGTTGTGCATCGGGCCCGGCTTCGCGTTCTCGTACCAGTACGCGAGGTCGACCGCGGGCTTGGAGAGGTTCTGCGGTGCCGTGCCGATCGTGTTCCCGTAGACCTTGTCCGCGTTCGTGCACGGCGAGTGCGCCGTCGGCGGTGTCGAACTTGCAGGTCCCGGTGACCTGAACGGTCGCGAGCGGCGTTCCGGAGGTGCCGATCGTCGTCGACGGGACCGGCTGGTACCAGACCGTGATCTGAACGTGGTCGACGGACGCCGTGCGCGACGAGGTCGTCAGGTTGCGCGCCCTGAGGCGGACGCCGAAGTTCGACGCGTTCACCTGCGCCTGCGTCCAGGTCGTGCCCCAGAGATCGCCGGAGTCGCCGTAGTCGCGGATCGAGTCCGTGGTCGTCCAGTCGGTCGTGCTCGCCTTGTCGTTCCCGGACGGCGCGCCTGCCTTGAGCAGGAAGACGTCGATGTCCTCGACGCTGTTCAAGCTGCTCGCCGCGCGCTCGACCGAGGCCTGGATGCCCATGATGGTCGCGTTGGCCGGGATCGTGAAGCCGAAGCCCGTCACGTCGAGGTTGGCGCTCTGGCCGCTCGCGGCGATGGCGTAGGTCGCGTCGGTCCCGTTGCTCGAGTACACGTTCGACGAGCTCGTCCAGCCCGTGGCTGCCGTGGGATTGCGGTTCCCGAAGGTGGTCGTGCGGCTCATCGTCACGTTGCCGCCTACCTCGAGCGTCGTCGTCGACCCGGTGACCTGGGCCGAGCCGCGCAGACAGAGGCTTCCGCGCGTGGCGATGGGCATCCTGATGTTCACGTCCTCGATGGTGAGGCAGCTCGAGGTCGAGTCCGCGTACCACCTGCTCCACGCGGCGACGCTCGCGCCGCTGTTCAGGCCGTAGACCTGGGCGGCGCGAGTCAGCGTGCGCTTGATCGGCGCAGCGCCTGTGGGGTTCAAGACGGAACCGGTCGCGGTAATCGTCCAGACCTCGCCGTTCAGCGTCCCGGAGTACGTGACGCTGCCACCCTCGAGCTGGAGGGTGGTCGAGGCGAGCAGCGACCCGGTGAGCGGGTTCAGGGCGGTGTTGAGGACCGAGAGCGCCTGCCCGATGCCGGCCTCGGCCAGCGTGTACGCGGTCTCGGATCCCTTGGAGGCACTCGCGCTGCGCGCGTTCGCGGTCGAGTAGTAGATCAGGGTTGCGCCACTGAGCGAGAGCACGCCGAGAATGCCGATCGCCATGACCAGCGTGATGCCCTCTTGGGCTCGCAAGCGTTTGAGTAGCCGCATCTGAAAATTTAGGCCCGGGTGGTGTTCCTGAGGACAATGTCGGTAACAAGGCGCCACTTCTTCCATGCCTCGTTCGGGTAGAGATTCACCGTCATGTCCACGTGGAGCTTCCCGAGCGTGGTCGTCGAAGGCGCGATGTAGGAGAAGATGCTCCCGGTCGTGAGGTAGTCGCCGATGGCCACGGCCGCAGCCGAGCCCTTCTTTCGCCGCAGGGTGTAGCGGTTCGTCCCGGCCGAGGCGGTGTCGTAGACGATCGTCGTCTGCGTCCCGCCCGCCGACGGGCAGCCCGCCGGGAGCGTGATGGACACGGACGAGGCGCTCGTGAAGGTGAGCGCGCTGCCGCAGTGGATCTCGCGGCGCATCTTGTCGACCGCGATCCGGGCGTTCTGCTGGGCCTGGAACCGGCGGTTGGACTCGAGCTCGGCCTTGGCACCCGTGACGAAGAGGGCTGTCAGCGCGGTCACGATCGTGAGGAAGATCGTCATGACCGCGAGGAGCTCGATCAACGTGTAGCCGCGCTGCCCCCGGAGCAGCCGAGCAAGCCGCTGAGGCACGGTCCTAGCCCCTCTTGCTCTCGACATAGGCGAGAGCGCGGCGGGCGTGGAACTGGCTGCGGCGGCCGAATCCGAAGCGCTTCTGGAGGCTGCCGTCGACGCGGATGAGCGTCTTCAGGGCGACGTCCCCGTCCTTCCACCCGAAGCGGGCGCCGGTGACGATCCAGGAGTGCTGGTAGAGCCAGAAGTTGACGAACCTGGGCGAGGGCTTCTTCAGCTTGGCGGCCCGCTCCTCGAGCGCGCGGGCGCGCGCCGGAAGCGGCATCTCGGCGGTGGGCTCGCCCGGCGCGCCGGAGACGGTGAAATCTGGCTTGCGATAGGCCGGATCCTGCGCGGGCGGCGCTGCGGGAGCCGGAGCCGTGGTGGTCGGCGCGGTGGTCGCCGGGGCGGGGGTGGTCTCGGCCGGCGCGGTCGTGGTCGGAGCCGGCGTCGTCGCAGGAGCGGTCTCGACGGGGGCCTCGGCGACGGGCGGCGCATTCTTCTTCTGCTCGGCCTGCCAGTTCTTGAGGAGGACGACCTTCGACCCTGCGAACGGCGCGGTGTTCTCCGGGACGCCGCGCTCGGCGTACTGCGGGCTGCGCGCCAGCCTGATCGTGACCACCGGTGCCCCGTTGTCGATCACGCGGGCGCCGGGAGCCGGCGTCTGCACGGTGACCGTGTTGGCGGCGAAGCCGTCCACGCCGCCGCGCACGCGCCAGGCGAAGCCTGCGTCCTGGAGGATGCCCTTGGCGAAGACGTAGGCCTGTCGCCGCACGTCGGGGACGACGAGGACGACGGGCTTCTCGGCCTCGACGGCGACGGGCGCCGGCGGAGGCGTGGTCTGGCCGCTGCCCTGCGCGAGCGAGAAGCTGGCCCATGCCAGCAGCCAAATCACGACAAGCGCGATGAACCGGGGAGCGAGCATAGCTAGGCGGGCCGCCATGCCCTCCCCATCGGCAGGGCGCGGCGAAAAATAAAGCCCTAACCGGTGGAGTTTGCGGTGAATCCGATGACCCGCGTGCGGATCACCTTGTACACCGGGCCCGAAGCCGACACCGGAGCGACGGCGCCGGGGGTCGCGCGGAGCACCGACCGCTCGGGGGTGGGCGCATCCTGCCAGCGGAATGCGACGCCGGCGTACGCCTGGAACCAGGGCTCGTCCTGCGGATACTTGTTCGAGGGCACGAACGCCAGGTGCAGGTGCGGCCCGGTCGAGTTGCCGGTCGAGCCGACGCGGCCGACGGGCGCCCCCGCGGCCAGGCCCGCTCCGGGGACGACGTGAGGCTCGAGCGATGAAAGGTGGCAGTAGACGACGTTGGCGCCGCTCGCGAGCCGAAGGGTGAAGCCGATGCCGCAGCGGCCGCTGCTCTCCGGGAAGGCGTTGACGACCGTCGAGTCGGCCAGCGCGTAGAGGGGCGTGCCCTGGGGCGCCGCGATGTCGGCGGCCGGGTAGTCGTGGTGGTGGTGGGCGACCGAGACGATCTCGGGGCCGCCGCCGACGGGGAAGACGAAGCCGCCGATCGTGGGCTGGGCGCCTCCGGCCATTCCGGTGCCGACCATCGAGCCCTGGCTCTCGAGCGCGGCGAGCGCGGCGGTGGCCTCGTCGACCTCGGCCTCGAGACGCTCGCGCTCGGCGCGGGCGTCGTTCTCGGCGCCCGCGATCCGGCGAAGCTCGCGGTCGAGCCTGTTGAACTGCTTCAGGGTGAGGTTCGGGTTGCCGGCCTTGCGCTCGAGCTCTACGCGTTCCCAGGAGAGGCGGTCGAGCTTGGGGCCCACTCGGGCGATCGCCCGGGTGAGGCTCTGAAGTCGCTGCCGCGCCTGCTCGAGGCCCGCCGTTCCCACGGTCGGTGAAACGAGGCTGGGTGAGCCGAGCGCGAACGGGCCGTCGCCGAACGTCGCCGCGAGCTCCAGCACGTCGTCGACGTACCACTGCGCGTGGTTGTAGGCGAAGATCGAGCGCTCGAGGTCGTCGTGGGCGCCGGCAGCGGCGAGGTAGCGGGCGGCCGAGTAGACCCCGTCCTCGGGATTCCACGGGTCGGCGATCCCGTTGCCGTCGCCGTCCATTCCCCAGCGCATCCAGCTCGACGGGATGAACTGCATCCAGCCGAGAGCGCCCGCGGAGCTCGGCCCCATGTTCTGGCCGAAGTTGGACTCGATCTTGTTGATGGCCGCGAGGACCTGCCACGGGACGCCGTAGCCGTCGCCGGCGCGCTGCCAGAGCGCGAGGAGCTGCTCGTACGAGCGGACTTGGGGATGCGCGGGCGCGGCCGTGTAGTTGGCCGGGACGCGGATCGAGCCCGGTCCGTTCGGCACCGTGTAGCTCGGCAGCGACTGCTGGCCGCCGCGCACGACGGAGAAGACCTGCCCGGACGAGGTCGCAGGAACCGCCGCCAGCAGGAGCGCGGCGAGTAGAGCCGGGAAGACGCGCCTCATTGATCCGTGGCGGCGAGCCGCAAGCCGTTCACCGGTGCCTCTTCGGGCTCCGGTTCGGGCTCTCCCTCGTCCTCCGCGAGGCTCGTGAAGTCGACGGCCACGCTCTTGCCCTCTTCGGCGACCTTCTTGCGGCGCAGCGCCTGCTCGACTGCGATCTCGAAGTCGTGGCGGTTCGTGGCCGCGGCCGCTGCGACATCGAGCTCGACGACTTCGTCGGTCACGAGCTGGACGAGGTGCTGGGAAAAGCTCTGCATGTGATGGTAGGCGCCGTCCTCGATCGCCTCGGTGATGCCGTGCGTCTTCTCGGGCTCGCGGATCAGGTCCGCGATGCGGGCGGTGTTCACCATCACCTCGATGGCAGCGACCCGGCCGCCTTCCTTGCGCGGAAGGAGGCGCTGGCTGACGACCCCGCGGAGAACGCCCGCGAGGATCTCGCGCACCATCATCTGTTTCTGGGGCGGGTAGAACTCGACGAGCCGGCTGACCGTCTCGGCCGCGTCGAGCGTGTGCAGCGTGGAGAAGACGAGGTGGCCCGACTCGGCCGCCTGGAGGGCGGTCTGCGTCGTCTCCTCGTCGCGAAGCTCGCCGATGAGGATGACGTCGGGATCCTGGCGGAGCACGCGGCGCAGGGCCTGCTTGAAGGACTCGGTGTCGAGCCCGACCTCACGCTGGTTCACGATCGAAGCCCAGTCGTCGTGGATGAACTCGATCGGATCCTCGATCGTGACGATGTGGCACTTCCGGTTGCGGTTGATCCAGCTGAGCATCGCCGCGAGTGACGTCGACTTGCCCGAGCCGGTCGCGCCCGTCACGAGGACGAGGCCGCGGTGCTCCTGGGCCAGCTTGCCGACGCCCTCCGGGAGGCCGAGCCTCTCGAAGCTCGGAATCTCCTTCGGGACGAAACGGAAGGCGAACGAGATGGAGCCGCGCTGGCGGAACCCGTTGACGCGAAAGCGTCCGATCCCGTCGGCGAGGTACGACGTGTCGAGATCCCCCGTCTCGAGGAACTGCTCGCGCTTGGCCGGCGAGCGGTCGGTCACGAGCAGCAGGACCGTCTCCAGGTCGGACTCGGTGAGGAGGCGCTGCTCGAGCGGCTCGAGGTCGCCGTCCACCCGGACCATGGCCGGAGACGACACCTTGAGGTGCAGATCGCTTCCTCCCGCGTCGATGACGCGTGCCAGCAGTTCGTCGAGATTCATGACGCCGACCGTGTCCATCGGCGCCCCTGCCGGGCGCTTTAGCTCAAAGGGGGGATGAAGCCGCTCGGCTACACTTACGCACCCCGCGGGGGAGTTCCCGAGTGGCCAAAGGGGACGGGCTGTAAACCCGTTGGCTCAGCCTTCGTAGGTTCGAATCCTACCTCCCCCATACTCACCCGCACCGCTACGCCGAACCCGCATGGTTGAGCGGGTGAGGCGTGCGGGGGATGCGGCGAAATGCTGTCCCGTGCACCCCCTGGTGCACACCTCAGGAATTCGCCTAACGAGGCAACGATCCCGTCAAAATCGCGGCGAGGCGCAACTCCGGGCAGCCGCGGAATGGGGAGGGCGCGTCGGGAGGCGGACCCGGACTCCTACCGCGCGCAGGCACTCGCCGCGCCAGGTCGGATCGCGACCCCGTACGCCGAGGTTGCGCGCCTGTCCCCTCGAAGCGATCGTCCGCGCCGCCGCTCCTCACGAAGGGAATTCAGTCGCCGGTGCCGTGCGCGAGCGCCGAAGGCGTCTTGCGGCCGACGATCGCTGGGGCCTCGTGGACGAGCTCGTCGTTCTCGAGCGCCTCAACCATGAACAGAGCAAAGTCGACGCGGCGCGTGAGGTTGCTCTCAAGGATGGGATCGCCTACGTGCCGACTCCACACAGGCAGGCCCTGGCTCTCGCCCTCCTCGAGGTTGCTCCCCCGCACCAACGTCCAACGCGTGACACTCGCGAACACCCGCCGGCAAGCCTCGACCTGGTCGTTCAAGTCTGCAAAGCGAGTGAGCCGCCCGATGAAGCCGCCGACCTTAACGAGCGCCCTGAGCTTCCAGGAATACACGTCCTTGCCGTCGAGTGTGATGTGCCACCCCGAAGAAAACACGAGCCGCGCCCCCGGAGGCGCGTAATCCAGCACCGCCTGGGCCGTTCCTGTCGAGTACCCGTGAACCCCTCGCGGCACGAGCACGACCAATACACCGCCGCAGCCAGCGACCGCGTGCTTGATGACCTCGCGATCGTCCGTCGCTCCCGGAACGACAGTGATGCGCTCCTTGAACGCGTCGAGCTTCGGGACGCTTTCTTCGCGGCACACGCCGACGACTTCGTACCCTCGGTCGAGCGCCTGCTCCACCATGTACTGGCCGAGCTTCCCTGAGGCTCCGACGATGCAGACCTTCATCGCACGCGCGGCCTGACGCCTGTGAGGCTCTCGTCCACCCGGCGATCGTACTGCTCGGGAGCCGGGGCGTAGGACCGAAAGGCCGAGCCGCCGGGATCCCGGCCTTCTCACCGCACGATCTCCGGCACCGGAGGATTAGCCTCCTCCACCGGCAGGGGCGCTCATGGGCAGAGATCGGAGCTTTCTCGGGCAGCGTAAGCTAAGCATTACGAGCGACACCTAGACGCACGTGCTGAGCGATGGGGCGCGAGATCGATCTCGAGGAGCTCCTATCGCCCTACGACCAGCGCCCGCCCTCCGTCTAGCCTTCCCAGTAGTGGTCATTGGGCATGACCAGGCGGAGCCTGATTGCGATGCGGAGAAGGGCCCGCTTCAAGGTAGGAAGAAGTGCCCTGATGGTCGGTGACGCAATGTGCCGCTCCCTAGCCGCAGTTGAGGGGGATTCCCAATCCCCTCGTCTTACAGAGTCTCAGAGATGAGAAAAACTTGTGGCTAGGTTTTTGGTTGTCGCCTCGCAGCGGACAGGGCGCCGGCAAGTGAAGCGGAACGGAGCCGGGCTCGCGCGGTGCACCCCCCGGTGCACTCCTCGAGCTTGAGAAACCAGCGATTTGCAGGGGGGTCTGAGTCCTACCTCCCCACCTTTCTGTTCTAGGTACGCGAGAGCCGCTCAGCAGAGCGGTTCATGCGTTCCGAAAAGTCTGCGAAAGCGCGCGGACCACGTACACCCCTACGTACATCGAAAAGCGCTCGCGGGACCGTCAGAATCGGTCCGTGGATGAGGGGAGCTACTACTCCCGCCGTTCCGCCCACGATCCCGACTGGAACGAGACGCAGCTACGGGAGGCCGCCGAGCGTGACCGCGCGTTAACCCTGCGACGCTCGTCGGGCCCTCGGCGGGCGCCGGATCGAGTCCTCCAAGAGAGGCGCTCCAGCAGTTCGGCCCGTTCCTGCTCGTACCAAGGCGTGTCCACTTGTGTGCCCTCGCGAAAGTGCGCATGATGGCTGGAGATATTCGTGAAGTTGTTTCGCCGCCGGAGGGCGCGGGATCTCGTGATTGTGGCCGCCGTGGCCGCGCTCGGCGCGGTCGCGCTCACAGACGCGCTCCGCGACCGGACGACCGACGGGGCGCAAGACGGTCGAGCGGCGACTGCCGCGACGACGGATGAGCGCGAGGCGTCGGCGACAACGGTCGAGGAGCCGCAGGACGGTCTAGCGGCGACCACCGCGACGACGGACGAGGCCGAGCCGTCGGTGCCCAGGCTGCCGAGCGGGGCCGCGTCGGGGCTCCTTGCCTTCACCGCGCCCGGCGGCTGCGAGCTTCGGGCTATCGACCTCCGCTCGGGCCGAATGCTCGAAATCCCCCGGCTGGAGACGAATTGCGAGCTTTACGCCCCGCGCGTCGGGACGCGCGTCGCCTACAGCGTGCACGACGACTGGGGCACTTCCAAGAAGCACTTCAGCATTCTCGACCTCGAGCACCCGCGGGCGAGCTTCGGTGACTACCTGGGGGACTGGAATCCCGCCTGGAGCCCGGACGGCTCGACGCTCGCCTGGTGCGACGGCCAGTTCGGGTTCGAGCTCTCGCGCGGACCGCGGCCGAAGCGTCTCGACCAGTGCCCGCTCGCGTACGACCCGAGCGGCGCGTTGGCGTCCGTGAACGACCGCCAGGAGATCGTGGTCGGCGGGCGCCCGCTGCTGAGAGCCCGTCGACCTGTCTGGGCGCTCGCGTGGGGCGTCGACGGCTCGCTCGCCGTCCTCGTGGAGGGAGGGCGGCTCGACCGCTACGAGGACGGACGCCTGGCGGGCACGGCGAGCCTGACGCTGCCCAACAACGAGCACCCCGCCACGATCTGGCCCCCCGAGCTCTCGCCCGACAACTGCGCGGCCCTCTCGGTCAGTGGCGACGTCGTCCGGATCATCGACCTCGGCTGCTTCCAGGGCCGGGCCTCGCAGTGGTTCGAAGGCGTGTACGCGGACTGGTCGCCGGACGGCAAGTGGATCGCCGTCGCGGAGCCCGACGCCATCGTCTTCCACCGTGTCGTCGGCCGCGAGGCGTCGGTGCGCTGGGACGTGGTCGCGGGGCAGCTCGCCTGGCTCAGCGGTTGACGGCGGGCACACCCTCCCCCTCCGGGGGCGCGTAACCCCGGAGGGGACAACTCCGGGAAGAAACCGTCCTGCGATGGCGAGTAAATGGCCCGTCCTACGGCTCTGACGCCGGAGCTTCGCGAGCGGATCGAGCTCGAGCTCGCGGACGGAATCCCGGTCGCGATCGTCGCGCAGAACGCCCGCGTCGAGCCGTGGAGTCCCGGCGTTCAGCCCGCACGATCTTAGGCACCGAGGGATCAGCCTCCTCCATCGGCACGGACGGACGTGGGCCGAGATTGGAAAGCTCGTCAGCGGGCCGTGGGACGGCCACGGCCCGGAGCCGGACTGACGGGAGCGCGCGGGACCACGTACTTCCCCACGTACACGTGCGTTCCGGAGATCGGCCCCGGACAGGTCTAGGGCAGGCGGCAGAGGATCGTGCCGTGGTCGGAGTCCGGGAGGAGCTCCGCATGCGTGACGACGCATGTTCCGACCTTCGTCTCGATCGGGTCGCCCTCGTCGGGAGGCGTCGGAAGCTCCACCTCGTCCACCTCCGTCCAGCCCGGTCCTTCGATGGTGATGACGAACCTATGCACCGAGGCCCATCATGTCAGGGGCGCTTGCGGGCCGCCTGGAGCCTCCGGCCCCGGCGGGCCCCGCCGCTTCCGTCTCCAGATCACGAAGCCGGCGATCGCGGCTGCGAGCGCGAGCCCGAGGGCGAGGGCGATCCAGCCCCACGGTGTGTCGTCCTCGGACGACGTCGGCTCAGGCTCCGGCGCCACGGTCTCTGCAGGGCTCGTGTCCGGCGTCGTCGGCGTCTGGGCTTCACTCGTCGTGGTCGGAGTCTCGGGCTCGCTCAACGCTCCCAGCGCAACGCCGAGCGCGAGGACGGCCCAGGCGGAATCGTCCTCCGACTCTCCGGAGGTGTCGGTGGGAACCGTGGTCGTCGTCAAAGACTCGGTCGGCGCCGTGTCGGTCGTCTCCGTCTCCTCCGTGGTCGTGGCCTCCGTCGTCGTGGCCTCCGTGGTCGGTGCCGTCTCGGTCGTCACGCTCTCGGTCACGGTGGTGGTTTCGGGTTGTGTCGTCGTCGTGGCCTCGGTGACGGTCGTCGCGGGCGACGTTTCGGTCGTGCTCGGACGCGTCGGCAGCGTCACCGACCCTGTCGGAAGGGTCACGCTGCTCAGCGACGGAAGTCCCGAGCCGTCGCCTGCGCAACCACTAAGGAGGTAGCCCGCAACCGCGGCGACAACGAGCAATGGTCCGACGCGCCAAGCCTGGCCGGTCATGCGCCAGGGCGGGACGTCGGTACTTCCAGCTCCTCGGCCACGTCAGTCAGGCTAGCTCCCGCTTCCGACGATGCCGGCAACGCACTCCGAGCAGCGTCGTACACTGACCTCCCGCGAGGCGACCGAGGAGAGGCTAAATGGACTGGTTTTGGTGGTTGGCCGGCGTGGTCGCAGTTGCGGCCTGGGTGGTCGCGCTCGTCGACATAGTGCGCCGCCGCGGCGCGCTGAAGCGCGGCCAGCTCGCGGCCTGGGTGCTCATCGTGGTCATCCTTCCGCTCCTCGGGACGATCCTGTACTTCGCGATCGGCCGCCGCCCGGAGACCCGGACGACGTAACCCCACGACTCGTCCCGCAGAGCCCTTCTAGGGCTCGGTGTGGACGATCACGTCCACGACCTCGGGGCGCTCGCGGCGGATGCGCTCCTCGATCTCGCTCGCGCTCGCATGAGCGGCCGCGAGCGCCTGCTCCGGCTCCATCGCCAGCGTCAGGAACGCGACGAGGCCGCGCTCGGTCGAGACGAAGCGGAGCTCGCGCGGCTCGGCGCCGGTGGCCTCGCGGACGATTCGACGAACGTCCGCGGACTCGACCTCGAGGTCTCCGTCCACGGGCGTCCCCACGGCGGCAGGCTCCGACAGCGGCTCGAGATGGGTCTGCACGACGTCTACATCCGGGAGGTCGGCCCGGATCTCGCGCTCGACCTGCTCGGCGACGTCGTGTGCTTCGGCGAGCGTCATCGAGCCCGGCAGCTTCAGGTGCAGGGACACCTCCCTGTGGTCCCCGACGTCGAGGACGGCGACGTTGTGCACCTCGCGGACGGTGGGGACGCGCAGCGCCGCCGCGAGGGCGCGCTCCGTCACCTCGACTCCCGCGTCGGTGGGCTCGACGTGGACGACGACGTCCGCCCCGGGCACGGCGCGCTCGATCGCCTCCTCGACGGCGTCCGCAGCCGCGTGGCCCTGGCCGACCGCGGCGCCCGGCGAGACGCCGATGACCACGTCGGCGAAATGGCGGCCCGCCGCCCGGCGCATGCGCAGGCGGCGGAGCGTGACGCTCGGGTCGAGCGTCTCGATGGCGCGCTGGGCGGCCTCGACCGCGTCGGCCGGAGCCCGGTCCATGAGGACGTCGACGTTCTGGCGGATCAGCCTGCTCGCTGCACCGAGGACGAGCACGGCGACGAAGAGCGCCGCGATCGCGTCGCCCTCCGGGTAGCCGGCGCGGGCGGCCAGCAGCCCGAAGAGGACGGCCGTCGAGCCCGCGAGGTCGCTGCCGAAGTGGAGCGCGCTCGCGCTGAAGGCCGGGCTCTGGAAACGGCGCGACGCGCGGAAGGAGATCGAGGTTCGACCGGCGTCGATGAAGATCACGAGGACGATGACGAGGAACGCCCACCAGGTCGCCTCGACCTCGGCCGTCCCGTCGACGAGCCGCCGAATGGCGACGTAGACGATCGCAAGCGAGGCGGCGACGAGGATCGAGGCCTCCGCGAGCGCAGAGAGATGCTCCGCCTTCCCGTGCCCGTACTGATGGGCCGGGTCGGCAGGGCGGATCGCAACCCCGACGGCGAAAAGCGTCAAGAGCGCGGCGACGAGATCCGTGCCCGAGTGGGCCGCCTCCGAGAGGAAGCCGAGGCTGCCGGTCGCCAGCCCGGTGACGAGCTTGACCCCGATCAGCACCAGCGCGGCGCCAACGGACATGAGGGCGATGCGCCGCTGCGGGCTCATGGCCACAGGCTAACCTGGGTGCTGGGTGGATCCGGCAACCGGCGAGCATTTTGAAGTGAACTGTCCGCACTGCGGAAAGCACTTCGATGCCGAGTTGCTCGGAGGGACAGAACGGAACCTCGGGTTCAAGTGCCCGCACTGCCGGCTCTTCGTGGCCTTCAAGGCCGCCGACGAACAGGATCTGGTCGAGCCGAGCGAGTAGCGCGGTCACCACAGCGGCTCGATCCTGTGGGAACATCTGTTCGTGTCCGACAAAGGCTCCGCATACGCCCAGCTCCGCCGCGCACTCGACTCGAGGAACCCGACGGTGGCGCTCGCCGCCGCGACGGAGCTCGACTTCGTCAGCCTTCCCGACGCGCTCGAGCTCGTCCTGCTCCTGGTCGACGACCCCCGGCGGTTCCGTCGCGCAGCGCTGCGATGGCACGCGCGCTACTGCGACGAGGTCCGTGACGTCGGGTTCGAGGAGGCGCACGCCGTGCTCGCCTGCCTGGCCGGCCTCGACGGGCGGCGTCCGAAGGTCGCGGCGGCCGCGCTCGCGACGCTCGTCCACCGGCGTGGGCTCGAGCGGGCGAGCGAGGCGCTCATGCGCTGGGCGAATTCTTAAGCGCCTTCTTCTAATACTCGCGGCAGGGCGGCCGATAGAGAAAACGTGTCCGTCGCCGCACGCACCGCCGAACGGGTGCTGGCACGCCGCGCAGCACTCGCGCGCGTCCAGCCCCGCACCGCATCCATCCTGGCCGGCCTCGTCGCCGGCAGCTTCCTGCTGCGCGCCGTGCTCGGCTGGTTGCGCGCGACCCCTACCTTCTTCGCTGACGAGTACATCTACGCCGAGCTCGCCCGCTCCATCTCGGAGACAGGGCGCCCGCTGATCCGCGGCGTCTCGGCCAGCTTCCCGGCCCTCCTCCAGCCGCTCCTCACGGCGCCCGCCTGGCTCGTCCAGGACGTCGAGACCTCCTTCCGGCTGGTGCAGACGATCGGGGCGCTCGCGATGTCGCTTGCCGTCGTGCCCGTATTCCTGCTCGCCCGCCGGCTCGGGATCGGCACCCACCTCGCGCTCGTCCTCGCGGGCCTCGCCGTGCTCGTACCGGACATGGTCTATGCGGGCTGGATCGTCGCCGAGCCGTTCGCGTACCCGCTCGTCCTGAGCGCGGTCGCGGTCGGAACGGTCGCGCTCGCGCGCCCGCGCCCACGGCTGCAGCTTGCCTTCCTCGCGCTCGCCGGGCTCGCGACCTTCGCACGCGTCCAGTTCGCGGTGCTGCCCGTCTGCTTCCTCGCCGCCGCCGTGCTGATCGGCCTGCACGAGCGGCGCTTGCGCGGCGTGCTCAGGGAGCAGCGGCTCGTCCTCGCGCTCCTCCTCGCCCCCGCGCTCGTGCTCTTCGCGATCGGCCCCGGCCGCGCGCTCGGCTTCTACGAGGGCGTGCTCGACATCGACTTCCTCTCGCTCGAGTTCACCAAGTGGGTAGGCCTCGACGCGATGTTCCTGGCCTACGCCTCCGGGGTCGTCCTCGCGCCGGGCGCCCTCATCGGCCTCTGGCTCGCGCTGCGCCACCCTCGCTCGCGCGAGGAGCTCGCCTTCGGCGCGCTCGCGGTGACGCTGATCGTTGTCCTCCTGCTCGAAGCGGCCGCCTACGGGCTCGAGGGCCGCCTCCAGGAGCGCTACTTCTTCTACGCCGTGCCGCTGGTCGGAATCGCCTTCGTCCTCTACGCGTCCCGCGGCTGGCCTCACCGGCTCGCACTCGGCGCCCTCTCGGCAGGGCTCGTTGTCCTCGCCGTGCGCGTTCCGCTCTCCGGCTACTCGCAGGCCGACTTCAAGACCGGCTCGCCCGTCCTCTTCGCGACCTCGCGGCTGGAGCAGGCATTCGGCGACGTCTCACTCGCGTCGCTCGTGATTGCCTTGGCCGTCACTGTCCTTGCCGCCGCCGTCGTGCTGCTCGCGCGGCGCCCAAGTGTCGGGACACCGGCCGCGCTCGGCCTCGCGCTCGCCGTCTGTGCAGTCACCTACGGGGCCGCGGTCTCGTTCAACCTGGAGAGCGCCGACCGCGCGGGGGCGAGCGTGCTCGGCCCACAGCCGTCGTTCGTCGACGCGTCGGGTGTCGAGGACGTGGCGATGCTCCAGACCCGGTCGAGCCAGCGCGGCCTCGCGTCCGAGTACCTCTTCTGGAACCGCTCGGTGGACGACGTCTACCTCCTCCCCTACGCCGAGCCTCCGGATGCGTTCACCGTCACCAAGCTCACCATCGCCGACGACGGCACCCTCCTCGCGAACGGCGAGCCGGTCACCCGCCCGCTCCTCGCCGATGGCTACAGCGACACGGTCCGCTTCCGCGACTCCGAGGAGATCGCCGGTTCACCCGTCTACAACCTCCTCCGCTCGACGGGCCCTCAGCAGCTGGCGCTCTACGCGCCGGGCCGTTACGAGGATGGGTGGCTGGGCCTCCTCGGCTCGATCAACCTCTGGCCGGAGACCACCTCCGAGGCCCTCGCCGGCACGCTCAGCTTCGAGGTCAGCGCACCGGAGGGATCAGCGGGGAGCGTCACCTTCCGGCCGCAGGACGGCCCGCCCGAGGAGATCGTCGCCGCACCCGGCGGCACCCGCGACGTCTCGTTCGCCGTCTGCGCGGACGGCCCCTGGGAGGTCGCGTTCGAGGCGCCCTCGACCGGCTCGGTCGGCGGCCGCTACGTCAGCGTGACGGCTTCCGAGCCGACGTACCGTCCGGATCCCTCCGCCTGTAGCTAGACGCAGTCCTTGAGGCCCTGGGCCTCGGGAAGACCCTCGAGCTTCTTCAAGGTGTTGTTCTCGATCTGGCGGATGCGCTCGCGCGTGACGCCAAAGGCGCGCCCGACCTCCTCGAGCGTCCGCGGCTGCTCGCCCTTGAGCCCGAAGCGCAGCTCGATCACCTTGCGCTCGCGGTCCGGCAGGGACTCGAGCGCGCGGTCGATGTCCTCGCGTCTGAGGTTGAGCGACGCGGAGTCGAAGGGCGACTCGGCAGCCTCGTCCTGGACGAAGTCGCCGAGCTCGGACTCCTCCTCCTCACCGATCGGCTTCTCGAGCGAGACGGGGAGCTGGGCCATGCGGAGGATCTCGCGAACCTCCTCGGTCGTCATCTCGAGCTCCTCCGCGATCTCGTCGGGGAGCGGCTCGCGGCCGAGGCGCTGCACGAGCTGGCGCTCGATGTGCACGACCTTGTTGAGCTTCTCGACCATGTGCACCGGGATGCGGATCGTGCGCGCCTTGTCGGCGATGGCGCGTGTGACCGCCTGGCGGATCCACCAGGTCGCGTACGTCGAGAACTTGAAGCCCTTGCGGTAGTCGAACTTCTCCACCGCGCGGATGAGGCCGAGCGAGCCCTCCTGGATGAGGTCGAGGAAGGAAAGGCCGCGACCCAGGTAGCCCTTGGCGATCGAGACCACGAGGCGGAGGTTCGCCTCGATCATCTCGGTCTTCGCGCCCATGTCGCCGCGCTCGATGCGCTTGGCGAGCGTGACCTCCTGGTCGGCCGTGAGGAGCGGAACCTTGCCGATCTCGCGCAGGTAGAGCCGCAACGAGTCGAGCGAGGGCTCGACGGTCAGGTCGAGCTTCGGAACCTTCTCCTCCTCGGCCAGGGCCGGCTGGTCGTGAGGCGGCGCCTTGTGCTCCAGCCCCTCGACGAGCTCGATGCCGTGGTCGATCAGGTAGGTGTAGAACTCCTCGACCTGCTCCTTGGTGAGGTCGACTTCCTCGAGCCCTGAGACGATCTCGTCATAGGTGAGAAACCCCTTGTCCTGTCCATCCGTGACGAGCTTCTGCAGTTCTTCGATCTCGGGCAGAGAGATGTCGACCTGGAGCATTGACCCGCCTTTCTCGTTACCCGTGCAACGTGGTCGAACGGAACCGAAAAGAGCCGGCGAGATCTCCTCGTCCCCCGGCTCACAGCCGCACCCGGCCGCGGATTCTACAACGCTTGTGGAAAAGTTGGGTATGAATTTTCAGACGGTCGCCGAGATCGTGCCAACTGTCTCGCCCCGGCTGTTGCGCACCGGCCGCTCCGCAAGCTCGGCGATGCCCAGGACCAGGCCCGCCGACGCGTAGGCAGCCCGGTTCGCACCGTCGTCCACCTTGAGGGCCACGCCCGTGCCGTCCGGCAGGCCCACGCAGAGCACGCCCTCCGCGCCGCGCTTGGCGACCGATCCGGGCAGCGCCCGCATGACGAGCGTGTCGACCGCGCCGGGGCCGCCGATCAGCTGTGGGTACGCGGTCATCGCGCGCACGACGGTGTCGGCGCCCGCCGGCTCCCCCTGAACGAGGCCGGCGAAGACGCGGGCCATCTCGACGAGCGAGAGCGCGAACGTCGGTACGCCGCAGCCGTCGACCGCTGACTCGAGCTCCCGGCCAACGGCCCCGGCGACGAGCGCCCGGACACCTTGCTGCACCGGGTGGTCCGGCAGGCGATAGCCCTCCGTCGGCCAGCCGCGCTGCCGCGCGAGGAACAGGAAGCCGGCGTGCTTGCCCGAGCAGTTGTGGCGCAGCTTGGAGCCGTGCTCGGCCCCGCACTCCAGATCGTCGGTCGTGGCGCCGGCACGCTCGAGGAGCGCGCGGACGGCGACGAGCTGCTCGGGGAGCGCCTCGTGCGAGGCGCACGCGATCGCGAGCTCGTCCTCGGGCAGGCCGTAGGGAACGAGCGGAAGTGCCTGGAGCGGCTTCGCCGCCGAGCGGACGAAGCTGACGACCTCGGGGTCGCCCCAGGACTCGGCGACCTCGCCGTCGCGCACGACAACCGCGTGCACCAGATGGCGCGACTCCACGAGATCGCCCCGCGTCACGGATACATTGATCGCGTCCACGAGGAGGAACTATTCCCGAGTTTCCCGAGGTAGAGGCGGCACGGCGCACGCTGGACGACCCGCTGGCACGCTCGCCGGTGGCCAAGGCGGGGCCTGCCCACGTGGCGACGCTGAAGACGTTCGACCCGCCGCTCTCGGCGCTCGAGGGCCGGCGGTTTGCAGGCGCGCGCCGGCGCGGGAAGCACCTCCTCTTCCCCACCGACGACGGCGAGCTCGTGCTCCACGTGCACCTGATGAGCGCCGGACGGGTCCGCTTCCTCGAACCGGGCGCCAAGGGACCGAAGACGCCGGCGTTCCGCCTGCGGCTCGAGGACGGCGGCGAGCTCATCCTCACCGAGGGCGGCCCGAAGAAGCGGGCGAAGGTCGGGGTCTTCCGGCCGGAGGACATCGAGGCTGAGCTGGAGCACCTTGGGCCCGAGGCGGAGACCATCCAGGCGGACGAGCTCGGCGAGATCGCGCGCCGCGAGGGCCGACGGCTCCATCCCTTCCTCCGCGACCAGCGGGCGCTCGCCGGGATCGGCCGTGCCTGGTCGAACGAGATCCTCAACCGGGCGAAGCTCTCGCCGTACGCGCTGACGACCGACCTCTCCGACGAGGAGGTCGAGCGCCTGGCCGCGACGATCCGCGAGCTGATGGCCTACGGCCTCGAGCTCCGCCTGGCCGGCGCGGGCGACGCGAAGGCCTACAAGGTGCACAAGCGCCTCGGCGAGCCGTGCCCGAACTGCGGCACGCCGATCGCACGGGTCGACTTCGAGGAGCACACGATCTTCTACTGCCCGGAGTGCCAGACCGGGGGCCGCGTCCTCAAGGACCGGCGGCTCTCGAAGCTGCTCAGGTAGACGGGCGCGGCCGCCGGGTCAGCGGTACGCGTCCCACATCTGGTCGCCGAATGTGCTGCGGCGCGCGCCCGTGCCCTCGCCGTCGACGGTGTCCCCGTGGTACTGCGGCACGCGGCCGGCGCCGCGGATGCAGCCGCCCGTGGCATTCGGGCCGTAGTTGACGCCGTACGTGCCCTGTTTGGTCGCGCAGTTGTCCGGGATCGTGAGCGCGCCGGCGGCGACCACGCGGTCGGCGTAGTCCGTGATCACGGTCTCGTGCTGGTCGGGCCAGTAGGCCGCCGTCTGGGGGATCAGCCGGAGCACGAGGGCCATGTACTTCGTGGGCAGCATCGTCGAGCGCTGGTACGAGCTCCCCGGCCGGGCGCCGCCGTCGACGAGCCCGTACGGGTCGCGCGTGTTGCAGTTCGAGCACGCGTCGAGATCCTCCCAGTACGACTCCTCCCACGACTCGAAGTCGCCGTTGTGCCACATCTGGCCCCAGAGCGCCTTGCCGTTCACGCCCCGGTAGAGGCTGTACGTCTCCCAGAAGTCGCGCTCGGGAGCCGAGGCGATGTCGGCGGCCATCTGCGAGTTCCGCAGGAACGTCGCGGAGAGGACCTCGACGAACAGCTTGCCGGCGGAGTTGCCGCCGCCGCCGCGCGTGAGGTTGAGGCCGCCGCGCGTCCCCGCCCAGAGGTCGATCCCGTTCTGGACGAAGCCGATCAGCACCGGCAGCTTGGCCGCCTGGTCGGCGGCCGCCGAGCACGGCGGGCCGGCGCACGCGTTGTCGAGCATGAGCCAGAAGGCGACCTCGGAATCGGCCCTGAGGACGTTCGCACCCCAGGCGTTGCCCTCGTGGAAGGCGTCCACCGGCTCCAGCTCGCCGCCGGCGGCGACCGAGCTCGGGCTGTTGTCGAGCCGGAAGTACGCCGTGCGGACGAGCGCCTCGACACGGCTGAGCTTCGCCGGGACCGCAGCCGAGCTCAGTCGCTTGAGCAGGCTGAGGTCGAGGCTGGTCGTCGAGAGGAGCGGCTTGTACGAGCCCCAGTAGGGCGGGCGGAACGTCGTCTCCGGGCTGGCGGGAGCAGAGGCGAGCACGGTGAGGACGGCCGCGAAGCGACCGCAGCGCCGATCCGGGCACGGACCGCCCGGGTTGTTCGAGACGTACTTGACGATCGACTGCCCCGGCGCCGCCGTGTAGGGGAAGGACACGGACGTGCTCTGGACGCCCTCGAGGCGGCCGTCCCAGCGCTGGGCGTTCCCCGACGTCACCGCCGGATTCACGTCGACGCCGTTGCGCAGGCTCGACCCCGAGCCGACGATTGCCGGCGTGATCTGCCGGATGACGGCGGGACCGACGACGTACCAGTCGCCGTTGGCGAAGCGGCCACAGGCATACGAGCTCGATCCGAGGTCGAAGACGATCTGCGCGCCCGAGCCCGACGTGTACCTGATGTCGGTGCCGGTGCACCTGCCGGCGGTCGGCGGAGGTGGCGGGGGCGGCGGCGGAGGTGGCGGAGGTGGAGGCGGAGGGGGCGGCGCCGTGCCGACGACCCCGGTGGCCGCCGAGGTCGCCTCGGCGGAGCCAACGGCGTTGGTCGCGGTCACGCGCGCGCGGAGGCGCCAGCCGTCGTCCGCGGCCGAGACGGGGTACGTGGAGGACGAGGCCCCGAGAATGGGCGTGCAGGGCCAGCCCGTGGAGTCGCAGCGGAGCCACGCGTAGGCGTAGGTCATGGGCGCGGCCCCTCCCCACGTCCCGTCGGACGTGCTGAGTACGCCGCCGACGGCGGCGCTCCCGGACAGGCCAGGAGCGTAGACGGAGACGGGCGGCCCATCGTCGGGCACGGGTGGGCACGGGCGCGTCCGGGCGCTGATCGTGGCCGACCGGGAGACCCGGCCCGCGCGGTTGATCGCGCGGACGCCAAAGCGGAACGAGTGCCCACAGCGGAGGTCGCGGAACGTGTAGACCCGGGTGCGGACGACGGCCGCGCGGCGGAAGTTCTTCGAGACGGCGAAGCGTCGTGCCGTTCGCTTCCACGCAAGGACGACCGTGTCGGGCGAGGCGGAGACGACACGGAGGGGCGACGGCTTGGCCGGACGGGGCAAGGCAGCCGACGCGGGGCCGGCGATTGCGAGCGCGGCGGCGCAGGCAACAAATATGGCGGCGACTGCGGCCCCCCGATGCGAACACACGCACGGGCGAGCGGACAGAGTGCGGCGGCTCATGCACCGGTCAGATCGGCCGGCGGCGGCGGCGCCTGGGGCCGCAAAAGAGGGATCAAGCGCCGGTTCACCCGAAAGGGTGGCCCGGCCGAACGCGGGGGTCAGGAGACGGTTACGAGGATTCCGCTAGCCGCGGAGGACGACCACGGCGAGCGCCGCCACCACATCGGGGTCGAACTGGGAGCCGGCGCAGACCTCCATCTCGTGGAGGGCCTCCTCGGCCGAGCGGGCCTTGCGGTACGGGCGATCGGTGGTCATGGCGTTGTAGGCGTCGCAGGCGCAGACGATGCGCGCGACGAGCGGCGTGTCCTCGCCGGCGAGGCCGTCCGGGTAGCCCTTGCCGTCCCAGCGCTCGTGGCACGAGCGGACGAGATGGCCGACGCGGCCGAGGAGCCCGCCGATCTTGGCGAGCATCTGCTCGCCCTCGACCGTGTGGGTCTTCATGATCTCCCACTCCTCGTCCGTGAGCTTCCCGGGCTTGTTGATGATCTCGGCCGGGATCCTGATCTTCCCGACGTCGTGGAGGAGCGCGGTCAGCTCCGCGTCCTGCTGCGAGCGCGCGTCGAGCCCGAGCTCGGCCGACACGCCGACGACGAGCTCGACGACATCGCGGCTGTGGCTGCCCGTGTAAGCGTCGTCGGCCTCGATCACGTCACCGAGCAGAAACGCGGTGCCCCGGTACGCGTGGCCGAGCTCGAGCGCGTGGTCGATCCGGCTGTGGCGCTCGCGCGCGAAGAACGCGAACAGCGCGAGCAGTGGGACGACGAGGAGGACGGCGAGCGGCTCGTCGTAGGCGACCATGGCGAAGAGGAACCCGGCCGGTGCCAGCGCCGCGTCCACGAAGTAGACGGGAGCGGTCAGCCGAAGCTGCGCGAGGACGGGGACGTCGAAGGCCACCCTGGCGCGCACGGCCGAGCTGGCGAAGTCGAAGGCGAACTGCGCGGCGAGCACTCCCACGAGGAGCGGCAGCACGTCCCACGTCGGGGCCGGCTCTCCGGCGAGAGCGAGGACGAGCGCGGGCCCGAGCGCGTGCCAGGCACTGAAGACCTCCAGCAGCGCCCGCTCTCCGTGGATGCGCCTGCGCGCGAAGTCCGCGGACGAGCAGAGGAGGAACCCGACCGCCACGCAGAGCGGGACGAGGGCGACCGGGAGCAGAAACAGCATGGGCACGAAGACGATCTGCGTGGGGACCGCGAAGCCCGATCCGACCTCGAACTCGACCCGGGCCGCGAGGGCGTAGGCGACCACGAGCAGCAGGAGCACGCCCGGCTCGAGCACCCGATCGCTCGGAGCGAGGAAGGCGAACGGGACGGCGACCGCGACGAACGCCAGGGCGCCGAAGAGCGTGGCGCGCGAATCTCTCGCCGCCAGCCGTTCGGTCGCGCGCGCACGCGCGTCCTCGATGAGCCCGCCGGCCTCGGGATCGAGGTCGGCCGCAGTGGGCGTCGCCACGGACATCTCCCATGGAGTGTCGGGGCTGAGCTACACGCGGGAGTCACTCGAAGGGGTGATCCACGCGGTTCACTCCGACGAGGGATGGCGAGCGCGCCGGCGTTCCCAACACTGAGATGACCAGCGGCCAGGGAGGAATTGCGGTGATGAGAGGTTTTCTGCGGTGCGGTCTTGTTGCGCTGTGCGCGCTTGCTGTTGCGGCGCCCGCCAGTGCCGGTTCGTTCGGAGATTCGGCAGTCGGCTGTGAAGGCCGGACGGCGTCTCAGCCGTTCCTGCGCTGGCTCGACCCGATGCGCTACGTGCTCGCGCCCAACGGCAACCTCGAGTCCGGGACGACCGGCTGGACGCTGACCGGCGGCGCCAAGGTCGAGACCGGGAACGAGTCTTTCTTCGTCGGCAGCAAGAGCGACACACGCTCGCTCTACCTCCCGTCCGGCAGCACCGCGACGACGCGCCCCATGTGCGTGGAGCTGCTGCACCCGACCTTCCGCTACTTCGCCAAGAACCGCGGCCCGATCGTCCTCTCGACCCTGCTCGTCGAGGCGCTGATCGAGAACCCGCTCACGGGCAAGGTCCTCGTGCTCCCGGCCGGCGTGCACACCGGCGGCTCGAACTGGCATCCGTCGCTCCCCGGCGTCGTCGTGGCCGACCTGCTCACGCTCCTGGACAAGAACGGCGAGCTCGCCGTTGCCTTCCGCTTCCGGCCCGTCGGGCTCGGAGCGAAGTGGCAGATCGACGACGTCTACGTCGATCCGTTCAGGAACCGCTAGGAGCGCTTGGCGTAACGACGCTCGTCGCCGGGGTGCGATGGTCGTTCCGAGGCAAGGACGCAGGGAGCGTTCGTAGCCGGAGGCTACGGGCGCGACTGAGGACGCGGCATCGGGGCGAGCAGCGCGGCCCGGCGGCACAGCGCTCGTTTCGTCAATCGCTCCTCGAAACAGGCAGCCGGATCACAAGAGTCTCGTCGCGCGCCTCGAGGGTTCCCTCGAGCGCGCGCACGAGCATGGCCGCGGCGGGGGCGGCGAGCTCCCGAAACTCCTCTCCGAGCACGACCGCCTCCGCGGGGCGTGAGAGCGGGGCGACCGTGAGCACCGGCCCGGCCACCTGCATCGTGACCGTGTCGTGGCCGCCGAAGCGGGCCGTGGCGCGGGCGAGCTGCGCGAGCGCGCGGGCCGTGGGGTCCGGGTCGACGAGCACCGCCGACCCCTGACCCGAGATCTCGACCCTGCCCTCCTCGAGAAGCTCGGCCGCGGCCTGAGCCAGCTCCAGCGAGTCCGTCTCCACCAGAACCGGCTTGTACACGCCGAGCTGGATGCGCGTGGCGAGCCTGAGCTGGTCGACGAGATCGTCGATCTGCTTGGAGGCGGCGCCGATCATCTCCACGTACCGGTCGGCGGGTGGCTCGAGCTCGACCCGCTCGAGCGTCCGTGCGAAGCCGTACACCGTCGCCAGAGGCGTCAGGATGTCGTGGCAGGCGACCGAGACCAGCTCGGCATATTGGCGATCGTTGGTCATGTCACGGGGTGCTACGTTTCGCCGGGTGGAGCGGAGAGTAACCGCGACGGCGGACCTCCAGGCGTCCGTCCCGGACGTGCAGCTCGGGCTCTCCCGGGCCGGCGTCACGGGTGTCCAGAAGGCCGTCCGCATGCAGCACGGCGGCAGCGACGCGCTCGTCTCGGCCGAGATCGACTGCTTCGTCGACCTCGATCCCGCCCAGAAGGGCGTGCACATGTCGCGCTTCCCGGAGCTCTTCGAGGAGGCCATCGACGAGCTCGTGATCGGCGAGATGCTCCTCGTCGAGCGGCTCGCCGAGCACATCGCGCGTCACATCGTCGCGCGCCAGGACGCGCTGCGCGCCGAGGTGAGGATCGCGGCGCGCTACCCGATCGAGCGCTCGACGCCGGTCACCGGGCTCCGGACGCAGGAGCTCGTCTCGCTCCTCGGGATCGCGGCTGCGTCCCGCACCGCGTCGCGCCGCCTCGTCGGCGTCGAGGCCACGGGGATCAACGCCTGCCCGTGCGCGCAGGGGCTCGTCCGCGACCAGGCGGCCGAGCGGCTCGGCGAGGCCGGCTTCGCCGACGTCGACATCGAGCGGATCCTCGAGCTCGTCCCGCTGGCCACGCACAATCAGCGCGGTCGCGGGACCCTCTTCCTCGGAACCGAGCTCCGCCTCGACGCGGAGGACCTGGTCGACATCGTCGAGCAGTCGATGAGCTCGCCGATCTACGAGCTCCTCAAGCGACCGGACGAGCTCTTCGTCGTCGAGCATGCGCACCTGTCACCGCGCTTCGTCGAGGACTCCGTGCGACTGATGGTGAAGGGCGCGCTCGACGCCTACGGCGAGCTCGGCGACGACGACTTCGTCCTCGCCCGCCAGGTCAACTTCGAGACGATCCACAACCACGACGTGCTCGCCGAGCGCTTCGGGACGGTGGGCGAGCTGCGCGCAGAGCTCGCGAACGGCGGCCACTCGCCGGCCCACACCGAGCTCGGCGACTGGCTCCGCGCGGTCTAGACGCGATTCGACCCGAGCGGCGGCGTGCCCGAGGTTCCCAGCCGCGGGCGGCGGAGAGCCATCTTGTGCTCCTCCCCGGCGACGAGCCGGCGAATGTTCGTCCGGTGGAGCAGGATGATCGCGAGCGCCGCGCCCCCGGTGAACGCGAGCACCGGCCACGACGCGCCGTAGAGCCACGCGAACAGCGGGAGCGAGACGGCCGCCGCCATGGACGCGACCGAGGCGTAGCGGAAGGCGAGGAAGAGGAGGATCCAGACGCCGGCAGCCGAGAGCGCAGCGAACGGCGCGAGCGCCAGCGCGACGCCGCCGGTCGTGGCCACGATCTTCCCGCCGCGCGCGAAGCCGAGGAAGAGCGGCCGCCAGTGGCCGACCATGGCCGCGACGCCGGCGAGCACGCCGACGAGGTCGCTGCCGAGCCAGAGGCCGAGCAGCGCGGCGACCGCTCCCTTGGCGATGTCGAGGAGCGCGACCGCAAGCCCCATCTTGAAGCCGAGAGTGCGCCAGACGTTCGTCGCGCCGGCGTTGCCGCTCCCGAGCGTCCTGACGTCGACCCGGCGCAGAACGAGGGGGAGCCAGTACCCCCACGGCATGCTGCCGAGGATGTAACCCGCGGCGATGAGGAGAACGTCGACTATGAGTGAATAGCGTACGCCTCGACCCAGCCGTTGACGACATCCCAGTCGAGGTTTCCGAGAAACGCATCGATGTAGGAGGCGCGATCGGTCTGGTAGTCGAGGAAGTACGCGTGCTCGTAGACGTCGAGCGCGACGAGCGGCGTCGCGTTCCAGATCGGGAAGGTGTTCTGCGCGTCTCCGACGTAGTTGAAGAGCCGCTGCTCGTCCCAGTCGTAGGCCGTCCAGGCCCAGCCGCGCCCGGCCATCCCCGTGGCCTTGAGGTCGGCGCGCCAGTTGTCCACGCTGCCGAAGTCGCGCGCGATCAGGTCGCCGACCGCCCCATCGGGGTTGCCGCCCCCGCCGCCCAGGTGCGCGAAGTAGATCTCGTGGTTCTTGACGCCGCCGATCGCGAAGGTGAGGTCGACCTTCAGCGCTCGGATCTCGGAGTACACCTGGTTCGCAGCGGCAAGATCGACCTCACCGAGCTTCGCCAGGATCTCGTTCCGCTTGGCCACGTAGCCCTGGTAGAGCTTGTAGTGCGCCTCCACCGAGGCGCGGGAGATGCCGTCCATCTCGAGGAGCTCGGGCTTGAGCTCGCGGGCCGCGATCTCCTCCCGGTTGAAAGCCAACGTCGCCATCCTCACCCTTTCCGGTTGCTCGGCTTTGCGCGCGGGAGCTTATCGTTCCCCGCGTGACCGACTCCAACGCAGCGCTCGTCACCGGCGGCACCGGGCGCGTCGGCAGCGCGATCGCACGGCGGCTCGAGACTGACGGCTTCCGCGTGCTCGCCGCAGGCAGGCGCGACGGCGACCTCTCCGACGCCGACGCCATCCGGGCGCTCGTCGCGCGTGCAGCGGAGGAGCTCGGCGGCCTCGATCTCGTCGTGCACGCGGCGGGCGAGGGCTTCGTGCCCCAGCCCGTCGAAGCCGTTACCGAGGAGGACTGGGACGCCGCCTTTGGCGTCACGGCCAAGGGGAGCTTCTTCCTCGCCCAGGCCGCAGCGGCGCACCTCCGCGAGTCCGACCTCGGGCTGATCGTGCTCCTCGAGGACGTTGCCGCCTACCAGCCCTGGCCGTCCTTCGCGCCGCACTGTGCCGCGAAGGCGGCGCAGGCCATGCTCACGCGCGTCCTCGCGAAAGCTCTGGCGCCGGGCATCCGCGTGTGCGGCATCGCCCCCGGGCCGGTGGCGGTCGAGGCCGGGCAGGAGGAGCGGCGCGCCGCCGAGACGGTGCTCGGGCGCATCGGCACGCCCGAGGACATCGCAGAAGCGGTCGCCTACCTCGTGCGGGCCCCATTCGTGACCGGCTCGACACTCGTCGTGGACGGCGGCCGGCTGCTGACCTGACGCCGGTAACCGTATGGCGACAATCCACTCGGGGCTTGTGTCTCGTATCCCGAATCGGGTATGTCTGCGCTAGTGGCAACCGCCGAGAGCGACTCGCGTCTCATCGAACGCGTCGCCGGAGGCGACAGGGACGCGTTCACCGAGCTGTACGGGCGCTTTGCGCGGCCGGTGCTCGCGATGGCCCTGCGCCAGCTGGGCGACAACGGGCGCGCCGAAGAGGCGGCACAGGAGACGTTCGCTGCCGTCTGGCGCTCGGCGCGCAGCTACAAGCCCGAGCGCGGGTCGGCGTCTGCCTGGCTGTATGCGGTGGCGCGGCACGCGATCATCGACCGGGCCCGCCAACGGCGCGAGCCGGTCGTCGAGGTTCCGGAGGAAGTGTCCAAAGAGGCGACGCCCGAGGAGCAGGCCGAGAGCTCCTGGCTCACGTGGCGCGTCCACGCCGCGCTCGAGCAGCTCCCCGAGCGCGAGCGCGCCGTGCTGGAGCTCGCGTACTGGAGCGGGCTCTCGCAGACAGAGATCGCAAGCTACCTCGACGTCCCCCTCGGAACCGTGAAGACACGCACCCGCACCGGGCTGGCCCGTCTGTCCAGCCTGCTAGACGAGGTAAAGCCATGAAGGAGCCCTTGGATCTGCGAGAGCTCGTCGGCGGCGACCTGCCGCCGGAGGAGCTCGAGAAGCTCGGCCGCGTCGACGGCATGCTGCGCAGCGTCCCGGCGCCCCCGCACGACGTCCCGGCCTCGCTCACACAGGCTGTCGCCGCTGTTCCGCTCGAGCGCCGCCGGCCCACGCGGCGGCGGTTCGCGGTCGCGGTCGCCTTCGCCGCGCTCATCGCGGTCGCCGCCTTCGGCATCGGGCGCTGGACGGCCGACAGCTTCAGTGCGGACTACGCAGTCGAGCTTCAACCAACCGCCGGGGCTCCTGCGGCCGCAGCGGTCGTCGAGGTCGGCGAGCGCGATCCCGACAGCGGGAACGTCGAGCTGGTCCTCGAGGTCTCCGGCCTTCCGAAGAACCCCGACGACGAGTTCTACGCGCTCTGGCTCGAGAAGGACGGCGAGTGGGCCGCGACCTGCGGCTATTTCTCCGTCGGCGAGGGCGAGACGACGGTGCGTATGACGGTCTCGTACGAGTTCCGCGACTTCGATGCCTGGAACATCTCGCTCGGCTCGCGACCCGACGCGCCCCCGCCGCTGCTCGCGGCCGAGATCCCAGAGATCTAGGGCCCGACGCGGCCGGCGTCGACGAACGCCTCGTACGTGACGGGCATCTCCGCTGCGAGGAACTGCTCGCACGCGTCCGCGTAGCGCCGGATCTCACGCTGGGCTGTCTCGGCGGCCCGCAGGGAGACGAAGTTCATCAGGGAGCGCGCGTTGACCGTCCAGTAGAACTCGGTGTACGAGCCGACGGGCATCACGGCACGGGCGAGCTCGCGCGCGACTCCCTGCTCCACGAGCCGCTCGTAGGCAGCATAGGCGGCGTCGTAGACGGCCCGCAGCTCCTCCCGGGTCGACTCGGCGAGCTCGGCGTCGACCGGCTCGAACGAGTACGAACCGGGCTTGCCAACCTGCGTCCGCACGTCCTCGGCGTCCGGGACGTAGAAGTCGTCGGTCGCCTTGGCGTAGCGCATGCTGAACTCGTTGAACGACCCCACGCGGTGGCGGAACCATTCGCGCGCGATGAAGATCGGGGCGCGGACGTGGAACCGGAAGGCGTTGTGCTCGAAGGGCGTCCCGTGACGCTCACGGAGGAGGAAGCGGATCAGCCCGCGGTCGGAGTCGTCCATCTCCTCCTTGCGACGGGCGAAACTGACCCGCGCGGCGTTGACGACGGAGAGATCGCTCGCCATCGACTCGTCCAACCGGACGAAACCGTGGTCGAGCACCTCGATCGTGCGCGTGTCGGGGACGGTGGGGGACGCGACATTCATACGAAGACCACTCTAACGGCCGCTTCTGTCGGTGCCGATTGCTGGCTACAGTGACCAAGTCACACATGCGGCAGGCGGCACCATCCTTGAGATTGCTGGGCCTTACGGCTTTCCTTGCCGTCTCTGCGCTCGCTCTCGCCCCTCTCGCTTCCGCACAGGAGGAGCCCAGGCCCCTCCCCGCCCTCGCGCCCGCCCCGGACGATGCGCTGACCGACGCGCTCGAGACCGGAGAGCTGACCGAGGCCGAGTACGCGCTCGAGCGAGCGGCGAGCGTCTTCGAGCTTCCGGAGGTGCGTGAGGAGTTCGGAGACGTGGAGCGCGCCGGGCGCCACGACGTCACCCTCTACCTCCGCGACCTCGCCCTGCGCGTCGACGACCTGGCCGGCGCCGACCGCCGGCAGGCGAAGCGCATCCTGGCCCGACCGCCCGGCGGCGACGTCGAGATCGGGAACGGCTGGACGCATCCCGAGTCGCTCTTCAGCCCGGCCTGCAGCGCGATCCCCGGCGTTGAGCTCTGCGTCCACTGGGTCGACTTCCCCGGAGACCCGGACGCGCCCAACCCGACCGACGACGATCTCGACGGAGTCCCCAATTACGCGGAGCTCGCCCTCGCCACGCTCGAGAACGTCTGGGCACAGGAGATCGGAGCGCTCGGCTACCGGGCCCCGCTCTCGGACATCACCTCGAACGACAACGGCCTCAACGCGAAGTTCGACGTCTACCTGGACGACCTCGGAAGCGACTTCGTCTACGGCTACTGCACCACGGACGACCCGAACCGCGACTCGACCGAGATCTTCGCCGTCTCGGCCTACTGCGTCCTCGACAACGACTACGACCCCAGCCAGTTCGGGACGGCGCACACGCCGCAGGAGTTTCTCGAGGTGACGGCGGCGCACGAGTTCCACCACGCCTCGCAGTTCGCCTACGACTGGCAGGAGGACGTCTGGCTCCTCGAAGGCACGGCGACGAACATCGAGGAGACGGTCTACCCGCTCGTGAACGACAACGTCTTCTTCCTGGACTACTTCAGCCCGCTCACCCACCCCGCGGTCTCGCTCGACCGCGGCGGCTTCGGAGACTCGGAGTACGGCGCCTGGATCTTCTGGCGCTACCTGCAGGAGAAGGTCGCCGCCGGCGACCCGGCCATCCTGCGGGAGATCTGGGAGCGCGCCGACAGCCTCGACCCCGCAGCCGACGACTACTCGCTCCTCGCCGTGCGCAACGAGCTCACCGAGCGCGGGCTCGTGTTCGCGGACGTGTTCGCCCGCTTCGGCGTGGCGAACCGGCGCCTCGACTACGTCGACGCGAGCACTGCCGGCTACCCCGCGACCCCGTCCTCACGGACGTGGGGCATCGGCCCCAGCCAGCGCGGCGCTCGGACGCAGTCCTGGAAGATCAACCACCTCGCCACGCGCTACTTCTCGTTCGTCCCCGGCAACCGCGCCTCGACGACCGGGAAGCTCCGGCTCTGGATCACGCTCCCGCCCAACGGCGCGCGCGCCTCGCTCATCATCGTGCGCACCGACAACTCGGTTGCGGTGCGGTATCTGAAGCAGAGCGCCTCCGGGCAGTCGAACCCGCTGCTCGGCTTCGGGCGCGGCACGATCAAGCGCGTCGACCTCGTGCTCTCGAACGGGAGCACGCGCATGGCCTGCTGGACGAGCTTCGGGCCTCCGTTCTACTCCTGCTTCGGCAGGCCGCTCGACGACGCCCGGTCCTTCACCTTCCGCGCGCAGCTCTCCCAGTAGCCGGGACTCCAGCGCGCGCCGCATTCGGCCGATATCAGGTGCAGTGAGCACTCCGGAAGACACCTGGACCGAAGAGCGGCTCTTCCGCGTCGTCCTCAACATGGAGGGCGGCGACTGGGTGGAGCTCGACTCGTTCCACAGCGAAGACGAGGCCGAGACCTGCGCCAAGGACATGGCCGACCGGCTGGCGGCAAGCTCGGAGTGGCCCCGCATCCGCGGTCGCTGGCTGCGCCCCGAGACGATCACGTCGATCGAGATCGCCGAGCGGCGCCGCTACGGCGGCTCGCAGGCGCGCGCTACCGCGTTCGACGCAAACGGCTCGTAGGCCGGCTCTCAGAGCCGTCCGGCCGCGATGATCCGCTGAAGGAACTGCTGCGTCCGCGGCTCGCTGGGCGCAGTGAAGATCTGCTCCGGGTCGCCCTCCTCGAGGATGACGCCGGCGTCGAGGAAGCACACGCGGTCGGCGATGTCGCGGGCGAAGCTCATCTCGTGGGTGGCGATCAGCATCGTCATGCCCGACTCGGCCAGCTCGCGGATGACGCTCAGGACCTCGGCGACGAGCTCCGGGTCGAGCGCGCTCGTGACCTCGTCGAGCAGCATCAGCTCGGGCCGCATCGCCAGCGCGCGCACGATCGCCACCCGCTGCTGCTGGCCGCCCGAGAGGCGGTCCGGGTACTCGCCCGCCCGCTCGGCGAGGCCGAAGCGGCCCAGAAGCTCGCGCGCGTCCGAGTCGGCCTGGTCGCGGGAGAGTCCGAGCGCCCGCATCGGGCCGAGAGTCACGTTCCGGAGCACGCTCATATGTGGGAAGAGGTTGAAGGACTGGAAGACGATCCCGATGCGGCGCCTGACCTGGTTCTGGTCGACTCGAGGCGCGGTGATCTCGTCGCCGCCCAGGACGATCTTCCCGCCGTCGATCGGCTCGAGCAGGTTGACGCAGCGCAGCAGCGTCGACTTCCCCGAGCCCGAGGCGCCGATGAGGCAGACGACGTCGTGAGGCGCGAGCGTGAGATCGATCCCCTTGAGCACCTCGGCCTTGCCGAACGACTTGTGCAGTCCTTCGACCTGGAGAGCAGGAGGCGCGGTCACGGGGAGCCTCCGGCGGCCAGCTGCCGGCGTCGGTCGCGGGCGACGAGCCAGTCGGTCAGACGCGCCATCGGGACGGTCAGGGCGACGAAGAGCAGGGCCGTCACGAGGTACGGCGTGTAGTTGAAGGTGGCTGCCACCTCGATCTGCGACTCGCGGAAGGCCTCCACGGGGCCAAGCAGCGCCACGAGCGCGGTGTCCTTCTGGAGCCCGATGAAGTCGTTGAGGAGCGGGGGCATGACCCGGCGAACCGCCTGCGGGAGCACGACGAAGCGGAGGGCCTTCGCGCGCGAGAGACCGAGCGAGCGAGCAGCGGCCTCCTGGCTCGGGTGCACGGACTCGATCCCGGCGCGGTAGACCTCCGACACGTAGGCGGAGTAGACGAGCACGAGCGCCGTGATGCCCCAGAAGAGCGGGTCGGTAGGGACGCCGGAGATCTGGAGGGCGGGCGCGCCGAACCCGAGGATGTAGATGACCAGGATGGTGGGCACGCCGCGGAAGAAGTCGGCGTACACCACTGCCAGAGCACGGAGCGGGAAGAAGACCGGTCCCGGCAGCCCGCGGAGGATCGCGATGCCGAGCGCGACCACGAGGATCAGCGCCTCCGCGATCAGGAAGATCTTGATGTTGAGGAGAAACGCCTCCGGGATGACCTCGAGCGACTCCCGGAAGACCTCCCGGTTGAAGAACGCCTCTTTGACCGCGGGCCAGCCGGGCGCGTTGGTGACCAGGAGGACGGCGAGGACGGCGAAGACGACCGTGCTCGCAGCCGCGATCAGCGTGCTCCGCCTGTCGGAGCGGCCGCCTGCGATCACGAGGCTATTCGAGGACCGGAGGAGCCGAGCCTTCGATCCACTCCGCGGCGAGCTCGTCGAGCGTGCCCGCGTCGCGCAGGGCGGCGAGCGCCTCGTTCACGCAGTCGCGGAGCGGGTTGCCTTCCTCGAAGACGAGTCCGAAGTACTCCTGGCCCTCCGCGGGCAGCCGGCCGACGACCTTGCCGTTCTCGACCTGAACGGCGGTCACGAACAGGGACGTCGGATAGTCGACGACGAGACCGTCGATCTGGCCGTTCTGGAGGGCGCTGACCGCGTCGTTGTTGGTGCTGTAGACGTTCGGCTCCGCGTCCGGCTGGATGACGTCGTTGATCGCGTTGAGGCTCGTCGTCCCCACCTGGGCGCCCAGCTTCGCGCCCTTCAGGTCCGCGAGGGACGTCGCGCCGGCGAAGTCGGAGTCCCCGAGCGTCACGACCGCCTGCTCGACGTCGTAGTAGGAGTCGCTGAAGTCGACCGCCTCGTCACGCGCCGGCAGGTACGAGGTCTGGTTGATGTCGAAGTCGAAGTCCTTCGGTCCCGGCCGGAAGACGTTGTCGAACGGCACGACGACCCACTTCACGGCGTCGTCCGAAAAGCCGAGCTCGCCGGCGACTGCATACGCGACCGCCGCCTCGTAGCCCATCTTCGTGGGCTCGGTCGTCGGATCCCACGGTGCGCCCTCCGCGTCCTGGAACCAGGGCGGGAACGCGGGGTTGTCGGTGCCGATCGTGAGCGTCCCGTCGGAGACGAGGTTGAGCTCGTCCGTCGCGCACGCGTCGGTCTCCTCGGCGGCGCCTGTATCGGCCGCCTCCGTCGGCGCAGCGGCCTCCGGCTCGCTCTCATCGTCGTCGGATCCGCACGCGGCGAGCAGGCCCAGCAGGCCGACGAGGAGCAGAAGTGCGAGTGCTTTGCGCATCCGGGCGGGGACGCCGACATTACCACGCGGACACAATCGCGAGACGAACCCGGGTTGACACGCCTTCGGCAGAGGTTTTCAATGGCCTCTTGGACTTGCGGCGATGGAGGGGGTGCCGCGCGTGCGCCGGGACGAGCCGACTTCTCACGGTCTTCTCGACCCGTCGTTCTCCGACACCGCGCCGCTTCATGAGAAGGCACAAACGTCCTTCTTTCGTTTCTACGAGGAGGTGCTCTACTTGCCAGGCAGACTGAGAAGGCTGGTCTTGCTGGCTCTTGCAGCGCTCACCGTTTCACTCGGGTTGGTGGGCAATGCGAGCGCACAGTTGACGCCGCCGTGGTGCGGCACACCCGTACCGGACGCGGCCGAGAATCTTCCAGACGGAACCGACCCGACCGACCCGGTCGGGAGCTTCCCGCACATCCCGTACTACGCGATCGGCTGCACGCTGGACGGCATCGAGGCCTCGCAGCTCGGCGACCGTATGACCGTCGAGCAGATCGGCGTGTCGGCGCTCGGCCGCCCGCTGTACGGCGTCGTATTCAACGCGATGGACACGCCGCAGCAGATCCAGGACTACAACCGCTGGGTCAAGTACCGCGGCATCGCGCTCGAAGACCCGGCCCGCGCGCAGGAGCTCCTGGCGGAGTGGGGCGACGACATCAAGGTCCCTGTCTACGTCCAGGGCGCCATCCACGGGAACGAGTACGAGGGCGTCGAGTCGAACATGCAGCTGATCAAGGAGCTGGCGACGACGCCGTACGGCGCGAACCCGAAGTTCGACAACATCCTCAATCACGTGATCCTGGTCTTCAACGTGATCCAGAACCCCGACGGCCGCGTGGCGGGCACGCGCGCGAACGGCAACGGCTTCGACCTCAACCGCGACTTCCTCACGCAGTCGCAGTCCGAGGTGCAGGCGTCCGTCGCGCAGATGCAGAAGTGGCTGCCGGTCGAGGTGCTCGACCTGCACGGCTACGTCACCCCGACGCTGATCGAGGCGACGACGAAGCCGCACAACCCGAGCATCGACTACGACCTCTGGCTCAAGTGGAACCAGGACCGGATCGACTTCAACCAGGCCGCGATGGCCGCGGTCGGGCTCAACGTCACCCGTCCCGTCAACGACTGGTGCGCTGACGGCTCCGATCCGGCGCCGCTCGGCCCCGGTGGCACCTGCCCAGGCGGCGGTGCGCCGGGTCCTGCCGTTGCTGAGAGCTGGGACGACTGGGGTCCCTTCTACACCCCGATGTACGCGCAGCACGTCGGGCTCGACGGCTCCACGGTCGAGATGTGCAACTCGACGGGCGTCAACTGCGGCATGCCCGGCTCGACCACGCACACCCGCGGCCGGCTGGGCGCCTACCAGGCCCAGTACGTCGTCACGACGTCGTCGCTCGAGTACGTCGCCGACAATCGCAACGGAATGCTCACCGACGAGGCAGAGCGGTACCGCCGCGGCGTCGAGGACGAGCCTCGCCCGGCTTGCTGTCCCGCTCCGTTCGACGTGGACAACAACTGGATGAAGGACTTCCCGAAGGCGTACGTGGTCCCGGTCGGCGCCGGGCAGCGGAGTGACGCCGAGGCCAAGCGCCTCGTCGACTGGCTGCTGCGCAACGGCATCGAGGTGGACACGCTGCGCAACAACGCGTCCTTCAACGGCCAGAGCTTCGCCAAGGGCTCGTACGTCGTCTGGATGGATCAGGCGCACCGCGGGCTCGCCGACACGGCGCTGAACATCGGCCTCGATGTCTCCGCCCGGATCAGCATCCTCTACGCGCCTCCCGCGGCGTGGAGCCACGGCTACCTCTGGGGCGCCGACATTGCTGAGATCCCGGACGGGGCGAGCTTCTCGCCGGTGACGAACCGGATCAACAAGACACAGACGCCGGACGGCGGCGTCGAGCCTGGACGGGCCGAGGCCTACGCGCTCGAGCTCGACTCGGCCACGGCCATCCGGACGCTCAATGCGCTCATCGACGGCGGGCTCACCGCCGAGATGGCGCTGACGGCGTTCCCGGCGAAGACGGGCGGCACCCTGCCGGCAGGCACGGTGCTGTTCGCGTCCGACCACGCGACGCGGGTTGCGATCGCGGCGGCCGGACGTGACAACGGCCTGCTCTTCCGCCGGATCGTGACCGAGGACTTCCCGTCCTCGACCGACCCGATCGACCGGGTCCCGCGGATCCTCGCCCTGACCGGCGCGGTGAACCAGGACGTCTGGTCGCTGGAGAACCTCGAGTTCCCGGTGGACTTCATGACGACGGCCACGCTCAACTCGGCCCTCACGGATCCGCTGGTGAACTACGACGTGATCTGGAACACCGGGAACTGGCCCGCCGCCACGCAGCCGACTGCCCGTGCCCGCCTGACGGCGTTCTTCGCCGCCGGCGGCGGATACCTGGGCTCCGGCACCGGCGGTGCCAGCTTCCTCACCACCGGCGCACAGGTGACCGGGCTCACCGTCGGCACGAACGGCGGGGCCGGGCGCAGCGGCATCGTCCGCTGGCTCAACGAAGGCTCCGCCAGCCCGATCGCCGGGGCGTACCCGTCGGAGGACACGGCAATCGTCGATCCTCCGAGCTGGTTCACGGCGGTGCCCGCGACCTACTCCGTGGACGCACGGCTCCCGCTGACGAACTTCTTCCTGGCGGGTATGTGGCAGAACCCGGGGGCGACTACGGCTCCTGGTTCCCCGTTCGTGGCCCACGGCATGAACACGGCCGGCACGGCACGGCTCGTCAACTTCGCGATGAACCCGCTCTATCGAGCGGATCCGGAGCGCGAGTGGCCGATGGTCGGCGCCGGCGCCTACTGGGCAGACCAGTAGACCGCTAGGTCAGAACGCAACGAACGCGAGGGGCGGGGAAACCCGCCCCTCGCTCCGTGAAGGAGGTAGGCCCCGGCTCGTCTCCGCCGGGGCCTACCGGTCTTCCAGTACCTCGGAGCCCGCGGTCGTCAGCAGGACGTGTCCGCTCTCGACGCGGACAAGCCCGTCGGCGAGCGCGTCCTCCCACACGGTCAGTCGCGGGCAGGAGCTCTTCCAGGCCTCGATCGTCTCGGGGTAGGTTCGAGAGCGCTCTGCGATCCACGCAAGCAGCTCAAGCGTTGGGGCGGCAACAGTGGGCACCGGTTCTCCCCCTTTGTACCTGGTCCGCGATCAGCGGAAATCGCCGCTATCCGGAGCCAGGCGTGACGATCGGCGGACGCGACAAGGCGGTCCTGACCCAGGCCGATGAGCCGGGCTTCGGCGACTTCGCCCGCGGCCGGGCGGTCGCCGTCGCTATTCGCTGACGGGCCTGAGGCTGGGGAAGAGCTTCACCATGCCCGGGCCGTAGCGCTCGTCGACGGCCCTCTGGCCGGCGCCGTCGACGTCGATCACGACCCCTACCTCGGCTGCGAGGCCGACGTCGCCTTCCTGCGACCAGATCATCTCCAGCCCGAGCTCCTCCTGGATGAAGCGCTCGGCCTCGGCCCGGATGGCGGCGAGCTCCTTCTGCGTCTTACCCTCGTGCTGGACGACGCACAGCGGGCCGCGCCAGACCTTGCGGATGGCGGCCTCGGTCTCGGCCACGTCCCCGGTCACGACGACGTTCATGATCTTGGCGACCGGCTCGCCGTCGACCATCATCTGGTCGACCTCCTCGGGCGTGAGATCGCCGGCGTAGTCGACCCACAACGCGACGTGATCCGGGCGCGCCTGCGCGATGCTCGCGCCGGCGGCGAAGTCCTCGTCCAACGCGACGCCCCACTCGGCCGTCGGCCAGCCCCCGGCGGGTTCCGGACAGGAAGTGGTGAAGCTGCGGACGGTGCCTTGGCCGATTCCGAGCCGGTCAGGGTCCGCGGGCCCAACCTCAGTAACGTTGAAGATCCCGTCGTCGTACGTGCCGACGACGTGGAACTCGCCCCAGGTCGTCCCGGAGCCCGATTGGGCCCCGTCGACCGCGTCCCAGTCCCAGTTCGCGAGACGCACACCGGAGCATTGCGGCGGGAGCGAGAGGAGGACTCCGCCGAGACAGAGCTCCGGGCCGTGGTCTGCGTCCTCGAGCACGGTCCCGTCCACCTCGTAAAGCTGCGCCGGGTCGGGAGTCGGGACGGTCGGCGGCGGCGCATCGTCAGTCGCGCCGGTGCTCCCCCCGACCGCCCCCGGCTGATCCGCGCCGCAGGCCGCAACCAGGACAACGAGGAAGAGAGCCGCGGCCGGCACGAGCATCCGCATGCCCTTCTGACCCGGCCCGCTCGCAAATGGTTCCCGCACGCCGTTGATACGCCGCCGCGGGCCTGCCGGTCACCGCCGGTCGAAGATCCCGCCGAAGAGGTCGGCGAGGTCGCCGCCTCCCTCGAGCAGCCAGTCGAGCGGAGCGCGCGAGACAAGCTCTCGGAGGATGGTTGCCTCGAGGCCTCCGATCGACCCGCGCTCCTCGGCGTCGTCGATTGCCTCATCGAGGCCGGAGCGAAGAGCGCGCTCGAGCGTCTCCTCGTCCCAGTCCACGTCGCCGCCGAACTCGGAGTCGAACGAGAGCACGAGCTCCTCGCGGGTCGTGCCCAGCTCGCACGCGGCGCCGTCGAGCCCGTCGAGGGCGATGCGCTGGAGCGTGGCCTCGAATCCGTCGCCGGGGAAGGGCTCGCGCTGGGCGCACGGGTCGGCTGCGATCGACTCGCCGTAGTCGAGCGCGCCCCTGCTGAGCTCGACCGCGATGAGGACCACGGCGGCGACGCCGAGCGCGGCGAGCGCGAGGTAACCCTGCCGCGCACGGCTCATGCCGGGGCCCTCCGGACGAACGCGACGGAGGCGGCCCCCGCGAGCAGCGCGAAGATCGCCGAGAGGACGAATGACGAGCGGAACGCACGCGTGAGCACGGCCTGAACGGTCTCCAGGAGGTCGTCGCGGGCCCGGCGCACGACCTCGTCGTCCTCGGCCCCGTGCTCGTCGAAGGGCGTCGCCAGGTCGGGGATCTCGCCCTCGGGTGTCGCCTGGAACTCGCCGTAGAGATCGAGTGCGATGGGGATCTTGGTCTGGATCGGGAGCTCGGCGTCGAGGATGACCGCCGTGGCGTTGATGGTCGCGCGATCCTCGGCCTCGTCGAGCTCGGCGGCGAGCAGCGGCGCGACGGCGAGCAGTCCGACCACGAGGCCGAGGTGCCTGACGCCGACGGAGACGGTGGCGCTGCGACCGAGCTCGCCGTGATCCGGGATGGACGCGCGCGTGAGCGGCGGCAGCGCCAGTCCGAGACCGGCGCCTGCAAGCGCGAGCGCCGGGACGGCGTAGGCCGGGTCGCTCGCGGGCAGGAGCGCGAGCCCGATCAGCCCCGCCGCGAGCAGGAGAGCGCCGCCGGCCAGGTCGGCGGGGCTCGGCAACCGCTTGGAGATCGGCCGCACGGCGAGCGCCGCCAGCGGCAGCGCGCTCACGATGGCTGCGCCGGAGAGCGGGCCGTAGCCCCAGACGGTGACGACGAGCAGCACGGCCAGGAAGAGGGCGCCGACGAGGGCGGCGTACGTGAAGATGAGCCCGAGCGCCGAGCCGAGCGGCACGCGCTCCGAGATGGGCGACGGTGGCGGGAGCGCCCGCGCGCGGGAGTCCAGCGCGGCGAAGACCGCCGCCGCGGCGAGGGGCGCCTGGAAGGCGAAGATCGCGCGCCAGTCGAAGGCCTCCGTGAGAACGCCGCCCAGGGCAGGGCCGACCGCGGTGCCGAGCGTCCCGGCGGCGATCCAGATCCCGACGGCGCGCTCCCGCCGGTCCCCGATGGCTATGAAGAGTGGAAGCGAGGCGCCCAGGAGGAGCGCCGCCCCGGCGCCCTGGGCGACACGGCCTCCGATGAGCGTCCCGATGTCGTCGGCGAGCGCGCACACCACCGACGAGACGAGGAAGACGAGGAGCCCGGCGAGCGCGAGCCACGCGGGCCGCACGCGGCGCACGAACGGAAGGAGCGCGAGCGCCGCAATGACGACGGCGAGGTTGTAGGCCGTCACGACCCACGAGATGCCGGGGATCGACGCCTCGAACTCGACGTAGAGCTCCGGGAGCGCGAGCACGACGATCGAGGAGTCCGCGAAGGCCACCGCAACGGAGACGGCGAGCGCGATCTCGAGCGCCAGCTGTGACCCGGGGCGGCGCGGCGCCGGGTCGGCGGCGGGTGGGCTAGCCGCCATCCTCGCGGAGGTTCTGGCAAGCCTCCGCGTTCTCGAAGCCGTCCTCGAGCTCGGTGCCCGGCTCGAGCTCCTGGATGTCGGTGAACGTGGCCTCGACTTCGCCCACGACGGACTGGAGCTCGCCGGCGATCGACGTGAGGGATTCGAGCAGCTCGGGGACGCTCTGGCCCTCAGGCAGATCCTCGGCCTCGGCCTGCGCGGCCTCCACTTGCTCGATGACCTGGTCGGACAGCTCGTCGAGCTCTTGCTCGATCTCGTCGCCGGCCTCCGTGTCGGGAGGACCGAGGTCCTCCAGCTGGCCGCGGAGCCTTTGCGTGGCCTCGACGCCGCCGTCGATCGCCGTCCGGATCGACTCGGCCGAGAGCCCTTCCACCTGCGCGTCGACTGCAAGCGACGTCAGGTTCTCCCGCCACTCCTGGACGCTCGAGCACACGTCTCCGGCCCACGCCTCGGCCCCGGCATCGTCTCCGCCGCAGCCCGCGGCGAGGGCGAGCACGAAGCCGATCGAGAGTGCGGCCAGTGTCGAGCGCATGCGAGGGTTGCTCCGGCCGGAGCCTACCCGAACGCACAGTTGACCCCGGCATGCTCGCATGGTCGTCTTCAGCGTCGCAAAGGAAGACAACTGAGGAAGGGGTTATCTGTGGCAAGAAGTCGCTACGCGCTGTGCGCAGCGGCGGCGATTCTCGTCGTCATGTCGGTCTTCGCCTCGATGGCGTCGGCGAAGACCGATCCAGGCGGAACTCTCGTCGAGGGCCTCGACAACCCGCGCGGCATCGCAGCCGGCGGTGGAGGGAGCGTTCTCGTCGCCGAGTCCGGAAACGGCAAGCTCACGCTGGTCGAGCCGCGGCGCAATGGCGCGCCCGCGGTGAGGACCTTCGCGACGCTGCCGGTCGATCCCGAGGAGGGCCTCGGCCCGGTGGACGTCGCCTTCAAGTCCCTGAACAAGGTGTGGGCCGTGCTGAGCGGGCCACCCGAGGAAGGTGGAGGCGATTTCGGGCGCCTGGTGCGCCTGAACCGCAAGGGCAAGATCGTCGAGTCCGTGGACATCGCGGCCCACCAGGTCACGGATCCGGACCCGGACGACCAGGAAGGGATCCCGGACGAGTCCAACCCGAACGGCCTCGCGCTGCTCTCGGGCGGAGGCGTGCTCGTCACGGACGCGGCGGGGAACGACCTCCTGAAGGTCGACACGCGGCGGAAGATCACCACGGTCGCCCGGTTCAAGCCGGAGCTCGTGCCGTGGCCGGACGGCCTCCCGTTCCCCGGACCTCCTCCGGGCACCCCGGTGCCCGCCGAGGCGGTCCCGACCGCCGTGGCCGTCGGCCCCGACGGCGCGTGGTACGTGTCCGAGCTGAAGGGGTTCCCGTTCCCGCAGGGGAAGTCGCGCATCTGGCGGATCGAGCCCGGAAGCGTCGGGGCGACCTGCGATCCCGCCAACCCGAATGTCGGCCCGTGCCGCACGGTGGCGACGGGCTTCACGTCGGTCATCGACCTGGCCTTCGGCCGTGACGGGACGATGTACGTCCTCGAGATCGTGAAGAACGGCCTCCTCGGCGTCGAGGTCTTCGGCGAGCCGCCGATCGGCGCTCTGTGGGCCGTGAAGGGCGGGACGAAGACCGAGCTCGCCACCGGGACGCTCATGGCTCCCGGCGGCGTCGCTGTCAGCTACGACGGCACGCTCAACGTCACGACCGGCACCGTGTTCGGCCCCGGGGCCGGCGCGGTCGTCCGCGTCCGTCCCTAGAGAGTCAGAGGGGCGGCCCGTGAATCGGGCCGCCCCTCGTTGTACCGGCCTGGAGCGGAGCTTCTAGCCCGCGACGTCCTCCGCCTGCGGCCGGCGACGCCTGGCGATGAACGCGCCCACGACGACGCCGAGAATGCCGGCGAGCCACGGCGGGATGCCGTACGGCAGGCCCGAGTTGGACAGCTCGTCGTACGCGATGCAGTCGGCCTGGTCCCCCGCGCTACCGTCAGCACCCGCGTCGGCGCCTGCGACTCCGTCACCGGTCTCGGTGGGGAGCTCGCCGGAGCCCTCGTCGCCGGGGTCCTCGGTGGACGGAGGCATGATCGCCTCGCACGAGCCGATCTGCAGCCCGTTGCCGAGATCGCCGAGCCCGACGTCGACACAGCCGACGCCGGCGTTCGCGCCGAGCTCGCCCGAGCCGGCCTCGGCGTCGGCGGCCCCGCGCTCGCCGCCGCCACCCGCACCGTCACCCGCGCCGCCGCCACCACCACCGCCGGCGCCGTTGCAGCTGCCGATCTTCGCGGTGATGTCGAGGACGTTCGCGTCGATGCAGGCGACGTTCACGTCGGCGGACGTGTCGCCGCTCGTGACGTTGCCGGTCGCAGCGCTGCCGCCGCCACCGCCGCCCGAGCCGGCGGAGCCGCCCGAGCTGCCGCCGCCGAGGTTCGGCAGGTTCACGCCGAGGTCCTGGTCGCCGAGCAGCGGCGAGCCGATGCCCAGGGACTGAGGAGAAGCAGGGGCAGCCGCCACTACTGCGGCCAGAGCGACTGCTGCCAGTGCGATCAGAATGCGAATCCCGTTCATTGCGTCCCTCCTTCGCGGAAGGCGCCGGACGTGTCGCTCCGTTGCTCTTCCGTTCGTGTACGCCAGGGAGGACGTTGGCGAGGGGGCTTCCTGGCGGCGAATCCCCCGAATGCAGGGGAAGCCGGTCTCTTTAGTTCCTCGCGCTGGAACCAACCGCGTGCAGGAACGCCTCGAGCACGACGGGATCGAACTGGGAGCCGGCCGCGGAGCGCATGAAGTCGGTCGCCTCGCGGGCGGGCAGCGCGTCGCGGTACACCCTGCGGCTCGTGAGCGCGTCGTAGACGTCGGCGACGGCGGCGATGCGCCCGGCGAGCGGAATCCCCTCGCCCTCGAGCCCGTGCGGATAGCCGCCTCCGTCGAAGCGCTCGTGGTGGGTGAGCGCGATGGTCGCCGCCAGGTCGAGGAGCTCCGAGCCCGAGCCGGCGAGGATCCGGTAGCCGATCGCGGCGTGCTGCTGGACGATGCGCCGCTCGCCCTCCGTCAGAGCCGCAGGCTTGAGGAGGATGCGGTTCGGGACGCCGAGCTTGCCGATGTCGTGGAGCCGGCACGAGCTCGCCAGCTCGTTACAGCGCGCCCACTCGAGCCCGAGCGCCTTCGCTGTGAGGCCCGCGTAGCGGCCGACGCGGTTCACGTGCCTGCCGCCGTCCACGTCGGCGGTCGCGCTGGCCCGCAGGAGCGGGCCGATCACGTCGATCTCGTAGGTGTGGCCTTCGAGCGGGACGCTCTCGGGTAGGGGTCGCTCGAGCAGGCGGCTCGTGAGGGGGGTCTCCATCGTGCTCAGCGCCTGACCGCGGTCTCCTTCGCGCCCTTGAGGGCCTCGCGGATCTTGGACGCGAGCGCGGGGGGCGAGAAGGGCTTGGCGAGGAAGAGCACCTCTTGCTCGGAGAGCTGGGTGCCGTCGGACTGCCCCGACATGTAGATGACGGGGAGATCGGGGGCGATTGCAGCCAGCCGGCGGCCGAGCTCGCGCCCGTTCATGTCCGGCATGACCAGGTCGGTGAGGACGAGGTCGAGATCCTCCGCGTTGCGCTGGGCGAGCAGGAGCGCCGTCGTCGGGTCACCGGCCGTCAGGACGGTGTAGCCGTAGTGCTCCAGGGCCTCGCGGATCGACTCGCGGACGTCGTCCTCGTCGTCGGCGATCAGCACCGTCTCCATGCCCTTGGTGAGGGCATCCTCGTCCAGCACCGGCTCGACCGGCACGGGCACGAGGGCGTCGTCGACCATGTGCTCGACGTAGGGCAGGTAGACGCTGAAGCTGGTCCCGCGGCCCGGGGCGCTCGCCATCTCGATGGCGCCGCCCGCGTGCTCGACGAGCTCGTTGACGATGAAGAGCCCGAGGCCCGTTCCGACGGCCTCGTCCTTCGTGGTGAAGAACGGCTCGAAGATGCGCGCCTGAGTCGCGTCGTCCATGCCCATGCCGGTGTCGGCCACGCGCAGGGCGACCCAGTGCCCGCCGTCCCGCTCCACGACCTCGGTGCCTACGGCGATCGTTCCGCCCTCGGGCAGCGCGTCGCGGGCGTTGAGCGCCAGGTTGACGACGATGAGCTCGACCTGGGTGGGGTCGGCCAGCGCCGTCGGGGGAACGACGCTCGGCGTGCGGACGAGCTCGATGTCCTCGTGCATCAGCGGCCTGAGCATCGATTCCACGCGCGCGAGGACCACGTCGGCGTCGAGGATCGTCGGCTCGACGTCCCGGTTGCGGCTGAACGCCAGGAGCTGGCGCACCAGACGGCCGGCGTCGTCCGCCGCACGCTCGACCTCGTCGAGCTCGGTGACGACGATGTCGCCGAGCCGCTCGCGCAGGAGGCTCGCGTGGCTGCGCATCACCAGCAGGAGGTTGTTGAAGTCATGCGCGATCCCTCCCGCCAGGCGGCCGATCGACTCCATCTTGCTCGCGTGGGCGAGCCGCTGGTCGAGCTCCTTGCGCGCCGACGTGTCGGCCAGGAGCACGATGTGCCCCCCGCCGAGCCCGTCGCCGTGGCCGACCGGCGCGGTATGCAGCGCCGCGTCGAAGACCTCGCCGCTCTTGCGGGTGCACGTGAGCTGGTGATCGATGTAGGCCGGGCCGGACCTGACCATGTCGAGCAGGAGCCCGTCCTCTTCGCCGCTTGCTTCGACCGGGAGCGGTCGGCCGACGACCTCGTCGAACCGCCAGCCGAGCAACGTCTCGGCCGCGCCGTTCCAGCCGCGCACGCGCCCGTCGGAATCGAGCTCGATGCTTGCAAGCGGTGAGGCCTCGATCAGGGCCTCCAGGCGCTCGATGCTGCCGACCAGGTTGGCCTTCAGCAGCACGACGAGGCCGGCGGCGACGAACAGCGTCCCACTCGCGACGAGCCAGTGCACCGGGGTGATGCTCTGCCCGGGGCCGCCGAACTCGACAAGCCCGTAACAGGAGACGATGAAGGTGAGCTGGCCCACGACTCTGCGCGGGCGCAGGAAGTACGCGGCGTAGAGCGCGACCCAGAAGTAGAAGAGCTCGTAGCCGTCCGTGCCGCCGAACCAGAGGGCGGAGCTGACGAGCAGCGTGCCTGCCGAGGCCAGGAGCTCGAAGGCCGTGACCGGGAGCCGGTCGAAGCCGATGAGCGGGACCAGGGAGAGCGCCAGGGCGATCGTCGCGGTGACGAAGATGGCCGTGACGTTCCTCAGCTCGTTCGTCGGCAGCGCCAGCGAGACGAGTGCGAGGACACCGCCCACGGCGAGCAGGTAGAAGCCCGCGCGCGCCATGCCGGCGCGCTCGGCGGCTTCCCGCCCTTCTCCGTGGCCTCCCCCGGCCCACCTGAGGCGCTCCCCAAGCGAAGGAATCGACGCGGTCATCATCATCTCCCTAGGCGATGAGCCGCTCGCGCAGAGCGGTCGCGACGGCCTGCGTCCGGGTGTGCGCCTGGAGCTTGCCCATGGCGTTGCCGACGTGGCCGCGCACGGTCTGCGGAGACAGGAACAGCCGCTCGCCGATCTTCTCGCTCGAGAGACCCTCGGCGGCCAGGCGGAGGACCTCGCGCTCGCGCGGGGTCAGCCGACCCGTGCCCTTCGCGTCGACGAAGACGCCTGCGAGCGCCGGGTCGACGTAGACGCCTCCGGCGGCCACCATGTCGATGGCGCGCATGAGGTCCTCGAGCGGGGCGTCCTTGAGCACAAAGCCCTTCGCGCCCGCGTCCAGGACCTCCGTCATGCACGCGACGTCGGACTGTCCCGTGTAGACGATGACCGAGGTCTGCGGCGAGAGGCGCTGGGCCTCGCGGGCTGCGTCCGAGCCGCTCATGCCGGGGAGGCGGAGGTCGACGAGCGCAACCGGCGGCCGGTGCTCCGCGATGAGGGCGAGAGCGGTCTCCCCGTCTCGGGCGCGCCCCTGCACGGTGAGCCCACGGCTCTCGAGGAGGGCGCAAACGGCCTCGAGGACGACCGGATGGTCGTCCGCGACGATGCAGGTGAGCCCGTCGCTCCGGCGTTCGCCGAAGCGGTCGGAAACCTGCTCTCTGCGGTCCAAACCTGCGGTCACTTCGAACCTCCTGTCGCGGTGTGTATGCCTAAGGGGGCCGCGGCGGCCCGAAACTTGCGCAGGTTTCAGAAGAATCACTCGGGAGAGTGAGAGCTGCCTGCCGCCGGAAAAGGCGGCGGGCGAGGCTCCTGCAGGGCGGAGACCTCGTCCAGGGCCTGCCTCAACTCGGCAGCGGCAAAGGGCTTGGGGAGGAACGAGCCCTCGCTCCTTGCCACTTCCTCGGCGTACGCGCTCCCGAGATGGCCGGACATGAAGAGCACGTTTGCGGCCGGCCTGACGGCCCGCACGTTGCGAGCGACCTCGAACCCATCCATGCCCGGCATGACCACGTCGGCCAGCAACAGATCGATGGGACCGGGATGGCCCTTGGCGATCTCGACCGCGCGCTCACCGCTCGGCGCTTCCAGCACGGCGTGCCCGGCTCGCTCGAGGACCGTCTTCACCGCGCTGCGGACGCTGCGGTGGTCGTCGACGAGGAGGATGGTCTGCGCCATGCCGTCATCGTGGATCCGGAGATGCGGAGCGGCAATCCCGCGGCTCGACCTCAGCGCACCCCCCGGCCCGCGCCGCCGCCTTGGAGCCTTCGTTCGGGACCCGGTGCATTCGGGGGATTCGGCCTTGTGCGGGTTTGAACTACTTGTCCGCAGGCAAGACCTGGCCTACATTCCGTAACAGAACGCCATGAGCGCCGAGACAGCCCCAGCACTGTTGGAGGCCGCCCCCACTGCACGAGCCCTCGCACCAGCCGAGGCCTCGGGTGACCGGTCTTCCGCCTCCGCCACCACAGCGTCCCTCTACGAGCGCTACCACGACCGTGTGTACGGCTACTGCCTGTACAAGCTCGGGAACCGCGAGGAAGCGGAGGACGCGACCCAGACGACGTTCCTGCTCGTCCTGCGCGCCCTCGAGCGCGGGGTCGTCCCGCGCCTGGAGGCGAACTGGCTCTTCACCATCGCCCAGAACGCCTGCCGGTGCCGCGTCCGTACGCGCGGACGCGGCCGTGACCACGAGGTCCTGAGCGATCCTCAGGTCCTCCAGGAGGTCGCCCCTGGCCGGAACGGCGTGCGAGACGAGCTCGTCGGGCTCGAAGAGGCCCTCGAGGACATGCCCGACCTGCAGCGCCGCGCGATCATCCTCCGCGAGTGGCGCGGCTGCTCCTACCGCGAGATCGCCCAGCAGCTCGAGCTGACGGGCTCCGCGGTCGAAACGCTGATCTTCCGCGCACGGCGCTCCCTTGCGCAGCGCCTCGAGCACCAGACGATCCCGAGCAAGCGGCGCGCGGGTGCCTTCGCGCTCGACTTCACCTCGATCGCCTCGGCGCTCAAGTCCATTCTCGGCATCGGCTCCGGCGCCAAGGCGGCCGGCGTGGCCGCATCCACGGTCGCCGCCCTCGCGATCGGGCTCGGCGTGTCCGGCGATGCGCCGCAGCCCGCTCCCGAGCCGGCCTCGAAGCCCGCGCCCGCCGTTCCGGCCGCGCTGCCGACGCTCGACCATCCCGTCGCGCCGGCCGTCCAGGTCGTGCCTGCGACGAAGCAGCGGGTCGACGCTTCCGCTCCGAAGCCCGCGCGCGCACCCGCAGCCAAGCCGCCGGCACAGCAGCAAGCCGACCTCGAGACGACCCTGAACGGAGTCACGTCGTCGCTTCCGACCGCCCCGCTCATCGAGGATCTCGAGCAGCAGGCAAACGACCTGGTTGGCCAGGTCACGGCACCCCTCACCGACGCGCTCAAGCCGGTGGTGGACGTCAAGGTGCCGAAGATCGACCTGCCGTAGCTCCGGCCTAAAAGAACGTCAGAAGGGCGCGCAAGTTTCCTGCGCCCGCGGCTTCCTTGGTATGAGGATCACGCTCGAGCAAGCTTGGCCGCAAGCGCTCTCTAAGACGTGATCCAGGGCGGTTATCCCGGCCGCCCACTCTCCCCACAACGGGGGCGGTCTTCCTAGACCGCCCCCTCCCTTTTTCCGGGCTATTGCTGGCTCGGAGGAAGGAGCGGGGGAAGCTGAGGGAGCTGCAGCGGAGGCAGCTGCGGGAGCTGGGGGAGCTCGACGCCGGGCAGCTCGACCTTCGGCGCGGGAACCTTCACCTCGCCGACGACCGGGAGCGTCGTGGAGACGAGCGGATCCGGGACGGGCTCGGTCGCGGCCGGAGGCGGATCGGAAGGCGCGGCCGGGGACCCACCCCTGGAGGCACGCGGCTTGCGGGTCTTCGACCCGGGCCCGGGCGCGGACGCGACGTCGGCCTGGGACAGAGACGCGAGCACGACGCGGTTCTCCTCGGGGACCGTGCGTGCGCCCACGGAGGCCGCGGCGACGGTTCCGGATGCGCTCGCGCTCGAGCCGCCACCGCCGGTTCGCTGCTCGGCGACGCCCGGAGCGCCGAGGGCGAGGAGCACCACGGCGATCACTCCCGCGGCGGCGAGAGGCCTGACCACGCGGGAGAAGCCGGTCGAGCGTGCGAAGTCGTCCTCGAGGGCACGGTCGGCGGCCACGAGCGAAGCCCACTCCTCGGCCTCGGAGTCGTCGTATTGAGGCTCCAGGCCGGCCCGCTGCTCGGCAGGCAGAAGGCTGAGCCAGGGAATCTCGGCGAGGGTGCGGGTCTTCTCTCTCGACACGGCTCGATCTTGCGAAACCGGCGCTACGGAGGGAAATGCCGTCTCTCCTACATCGGCATTGCCTTCTGACACGGTGAGTGCGGCCTAACTCGAATGGGTGATGCCATCGAGCCCGCGGACCGGCAGTCTGCCCGGGGGAAGGAGCCGACACGGCAGAGCCGAACCACTCACGCGTGTCTCGGATAGAAGCCCTGAAGAGGGCTGCGGTCAGCCCCTCCGCGCAAACGCGCCGCGTGACCGCGATCGCGATCGGGGTCATCCTGCAGGCCGCCGTCTACGTTCCGAGCGACTGGCCCGACCGCCGGACGGGCATCGCGGTCGCAGCCGGCATCTTGATCGCCGCGCTGGCAGGCGCCTTCGGCGGTATCTGGAGCGGCCTCGCGGTCGCCGGCGCCGGCTGGGGATTCCACTACTTCTTCGTTACCGAGGACACGCTTCCGCCCCTGATCGGCCTTCCCGCGTGGCTCGCGGTCGGCGCCCTCGCCGGCTGGCTGTCGACGACTCGACGCCAGACGGCGGGGGCCCGTACGCACCTCGAGAGGGAGCTCGCCGCCGTGCGCGCCTCGAGCTCCGAGGCCATCGTGACCGTCGACGCCGACGGGACGATCGTGGGCTGGAGCCGGGGTGCCGAGGAGATCTACGGCTACGACGCAGACGAGGCGATCGGCGGGCCGCTCACGATCCTGGGCGGCGAGGACGTCGTCGCGCCCGCGCTCATGGCAGTGCACACGGCGGAGCGGCTCGACATCCCGACGGCCGTTCACCGCCGCAAGGGCGGCGAGGAGGTCGCCGTCTCGCTGACGGTCACGCCGCTCGGGCACGGGAACCGCGAAGCGCCGGGTGCGATCCTGGTCGCCGCGGACGTCGGCGAGCCGCGTCGCATCGACGCCCGCCGGCGCGAGAGCGAGGCCAAGTACCGCGCCCTCGCCGAGCAGCTCCCCGCGGTCACGTACCTCCATCCGCTCGGCGAGCGCGGCGAGTCGCTCTACGTCAGCCCGCAGGTCTCGTCCATGCTCGGCTACTCGGCCGGGGAGTGGCTCGCACAGCCCGATCTGTTCTTCCAGCTCGTCCACCCGGAGGACCGCGACCGCGTGACCGACGAGATCGCCGAGGCGTCCGCCGCGACGACGCCCCTGCGGTCCGAGTACCGGATGCTCTCACGCGACGGGCGCGTGGTCTGGGTTCGGGACGAAGCGGTCACGGTGCGCGACGACGACGGCCGGCCGCTCTACGTCCAGGGCTTCCTCCTGGACGTCAGCGAGCGCAGGCAGGCCGGTGAGGAGCGCGAGCGGCTGCTGGCCGCCCAGCGCTCGGCCGCCAGCGAAGCCGCCGACCGGCAGCGCAAGCTCGACGTCCTCGCGCGCGCGAGCGAGATCCTCGGCTCGTCGCGCCACTACCAGGCCACTCTTCGCCGCGTTGCCGAGCTGGCCGTCCGCGACCTCGCCGACTGGTGCCTCGTCGACCTGCTGGACGAGGAAGGCAACGCGACGCGAGTCGCGGCCGCGCACGCCGGGCCCGGCAAGCCGCCGGGGCCCGAGCCCGGCCCCGAGCCCGAGGCCGACACCCTCGACGTCGCCCGCCGGGGCCGCCCCGAGCTCTCGGAGTCGCGCATGTGCGTGCCGCTGCGGGCCCGCGGCCGCGCGCTCGGCGCGCTGACGCTCCTCACGCGCTCGGACGGGCGCTCCTACGGCGCCGACGATCTCGCCGCAGCCCAGGATCTCGCCGGCATGGCGGCGCTCGCCGTCGACAACGCGCGCCTGACCCGCGAGGTGGAGGAGGCCGCCGACGCCGCGCGCGTGCTCACGTACGTCGCGGACGGCGTCGTCCTCATCGACCGCGCGGGCACGATCCGCCTCTGGAACCCCGCCGCCGAGGCCATCACCGGGCTTTCGTCCGACACCGTCCTCGGACGGCCCGCCGCCGAGGCGATCGGCGGCTGGAAGGCCCTGGCCGAGCGGATCCCGATCGGCGCGACCACGGACCAGGTCCAGCCGGAGACCTTCCCGCTCGAAACCGGCCTCGGAGAGCGCTGGATCTCCATCTCGGGCGTCGACTTCTTCGGCGGCACGGTCTATGCGTTCCGCGACCTGACCGACGCGCGGCGCCTCGAGGAGCTGAAGGCGGACTTCGTCGCCACCGCCTCCCACGAGCTCCGGACGCCGCTCGCAGCCGTCTACGGCGCCGCGCAGACACTGCGCCGCCACGACTTCGCGCTCGACGAGGCGGGGCGCGACCGCTTCGTCTCGCTCATCGTCGACGAGTCGGAGCGCCTGAACCGCATCGTCAACGAGATCCTGCTGGCCAACCAGCTCGACGCCGGCCGCCTCGACCTGCTGGAGGAGCCCTTCGACCCGGGCGACCTCGTCGAGCGCGTGGTCGATGCCGCCCGCGAGCACCGCCCGCCCGGGATCCGGCTCGCGATCGAGGTCGAAGACGAGATCTCGGCCGTCGCGGCCGACCGCGACCGCGTCCGCCAGGTGCTCGTCAACCTCGTCGAGAACGCGATCAAGTACTCGCCCGATGGCGGCCTCGTCGAGGTCGGCGTGCAGGAGACCGAAGGCGCGGTCTGCTTCCACGTGCGCGACGAGGGCCTTGGGATCCCCGCCGACGAGCAGGCCCGGATCTTCGAGAAGTTCTACCGCCTCGATCCCGAGATGACGCGCGGGATCGGCGGCACCGGCCTCGGCCTCTACATCTGCAGCGAGCTGCTCGAGCGCATGGACGGCCGCATCTGGGTGGAATCCAAGGAGGGAGCGGGCTCGACCTTCTCCTTCGAGCTTCCGGCGGCCGATCAGGTCGCCGCAGCCCGCCCCCTCGCCGCAGACGCGCGCGAGAGCTCGGACGGCTAGCTGCCGTACGGGCGCGGAAGGTCGATGACCACCCGGTCGGGGTTGCGCAGCTCGAACGCATCCCAGCAGTTCTGACGCTCGAGCCCGAGCACCCAGCCGAGCGTGGCCTCGAAGTCGCCGCTGCGCACCGCCTCGCGAAGCATGGCGAACCCGGGCCGCAGCACCGCCGGGCCGTGGTACGTGGGCTCGTACTCGAAGTCGACGCCGGTCGCCCCGTGGAACACGACGTTGGCGAACGCGTTGCCGCTCACGGCGAGCGGCTCGCCACTGGCGTCCTGGAAGAACGGAGGCCGCGCCGCGCGGATCTCGTAGAGCGGGATGCCGGCCTTGCCGCCCGGGTTCGGCTTCGGCGCCCGGAACTCGAACGTGATGCGGTCGTAGTCGCCGTGCGTGCCGACCCTGACGTCGACGAGGTTCGTGTAGACGCCGCTTTGCCCACCCGTTTCGGGCCTGCACCTGCGCGGCGGGACGGGAGGCGGCGGCACGGCCTCCTCGGGCTCGGTCTCGACCGGTGCGGGCGTCTCCACCGCCGGCTGGGCGGCCGGCTCTTCCTCCTCCGGCGCGGGCGCCGGGGCGGCGGCGGGCGGAGCGGGAGGCTCGGCCTCCTCCTTCGTGCCGGTGCCGCAGGCAGTGAGCATGCCGAGCGCGAGGAGCGCGGCCAGCAGTGGAATCGTTCGGTGCACCTTCATCGTCGCCTCCTGCTCGTGGGGTCTGTAGCGACAGTAGGAGCCCCCGGTAACCGCACCGGCTCGCCCGTGTAACGACTGGGCAACGGCCCTCCGACTGCCCGACCAGGTCAAGGTCGACGGCTGGATCGAGAGGTCAAATCGGCGTAACGTCACATTTGCAACGAAAGGAGCGCCATGAGGCCCCGTCTGATGCTTCTCCTCCCGGCGGCGCTGCTCGCCGCCCTGGCCCTCGCAGTTCCCGCGCAGGCATCCGGATCGCAGGGTGGGATCCTCGACCGGTTCCTGCCGGTCCTCGTCTTCCACCCGGGCGAGGAGTTCCGGCCGGGAACGGTTCAGTCGTTCATCGAAGACTCGAACCTCGAGGCTGCCACGAGCCCGACGACCTGGACGGTCGTCGACCCGGCCCCCACCCCGAACGGCCTGCCGACCTCCAGCCCGCCGATCTGGCGGCTGAACCAGCGCGACTGCTTCGCCGGCGCGCCCCTGGGTGACCTTGCCTGCTACGTCGCCGCCGGCGGGAGCAGGACCGGCGCGACGATCTATGCGCGCGTCGTCCGCGAGGACAACCAGATCGTCCTCCAGTACTGGCTCTTCTACTACGACAACCTGTATCGCTATCCGTTCCTGCCGCTCGGGGCGATCTGGCAGTCGCACGAGGGCGACTGGGAGGTCGTAAACGTCGTCCTCTCCAAGCGCCGTCAGCCGCTCGCCGTCGGCTACAGCCAACATTGCGCGGGTGAGACGCGCGACTGGGCGGCAACCCCGCTGGTGAACGGAAGGCCGAAGGTCTACGTCGCGCTCGGCTCGCATGCGAACTACTTCGAGGCAGGACTGCACGAGTTCGACCGCGCGTGCCTCCCGGCTCAGGTGATCGGGTTCTTCCTGCAGGCCGGCCTGCCCCTCCCCGCCGACGTGACGGCGGACGGGCCGACTGCGACGACCGCCTCGGTGCTGCGCGTCACCGAGAAGCGGCCGAGCTGGATGAGGTTCCCCGGCTTCTGGGGCGAGCTCGAGTACTTCAACGCCCCGTCGCCAATCGGTACGGTGCCGTTCGGGACGTCCCCGGTCGGCCCGGCCTTCCACGCCGTCTGGCAGGCGCCGCTCGACACGATCGAGAGCTGGCGCTGATGCCCGGAGGGAAGATTGTGACCGCCTCCGACGTCTTGGTGAGGCAACGCCGATACGCGAAAGGAGCGGAATGGCCTTCGAAGAGCTGAAGGAACGGCAGAGCGTGATGTGGGGCAACGGGCCCTACCAACGCATCACGGAGACGCTCGGCGACATCCACGACATCGTTTTGGAGCGGCTCGCGCCGCAGGACGGCGACCGTTTTCTCGACCTCGCCTGCGGGACGGGCGCCGTCGCCGAGCGCGCCGCGGCGACGGGAGCGGACGTCACCGGGATCGACCTCGCACCCGTGCTGATCGAGACGGCGCGCGAGCGGGCGGAGTCGCTCGGCCTTGCGATCAACTACGAGGTCGGCGACGCGGAGAACCTCGATGTCCCCGACGCGAGCTTCGACAAGCTCGCATCCACGTGTGGCGTCATGTTCGCGCCCGACCACGAGGCGGTCGCCGGCGAGCTCGCACGGGTGACGAAGCCCGGCGGCCGGATCGCACTCGCCAACTGGACCCCCACCGGCGGCTTGGCGAAGATGTTCGCCGTGATGGCGCCGTACCTGCCGGCGCCGCCGCCTTCGAGCCCCTTCGCCTGGGGCGACCAGGCACGGGCCACGGAGCTCCTCGGGGAGGCGTTCGAGCTCCAGCTCGAAGAGCACGTCTCCACGTTGCGCGTTCCCTCCGGTGAGGCCTACTGGGAGCTCTTCTCGACGAGCTACGGCCCGACGAAGACGCTCGCCGACAACCTGGGCGAGCGGCGTGAGGATCTGCATCGCGACTGGGTCGAGTTCTTCGAGACCAACTACCGCGAGAACGGGGAGATCGCGCACACGCGTGAGTTCCTCCTGATTCTCGGCACGCGGCGGTAGGTGGAAGGGATCGCTGCCCCCCGCGCGACGGCGGGGGGCAGCGATAACCGCGCTCGGAGGCCGTCGCGGGCACGGCGGTTTGCCGCCCGGGAGGCGCGGGGAGGGCAACCGTACGACCGAAAACCACACGGAAGGAGGTGGGCGCAACGTGTTGACGCTCACCGACAGCGCGGCCGAGGCCGTGAAATACGCGATGGGCGCAGCCGAAGGGCTGCCCGATAGCGGCGGTCTCAGGATCTCCGCCCAGGACGTGGGAGACTCGACCGGGCTCGGCATGGCGGTCGCGCCGGTGCCGAGCGACGACGATCAGGTGATCGAAGAGGAAGGCGCACGCGTCTTCGTCGCTCCCGAGGTTGCGCCGTTTCTCGAGGACAAGGTGCTGGACGCCGAGCAGCAGGGCTCGAGCATCCAGTTCAGCCTCGCGGACCAGGCGACCGACTAGCTCGCAGTTCACGGCGGGAGGCGGGACGGTCTCGCCTCCCGCCTTTTTCGGTTGTGAGGGAAGAACGAACCGGGTTCGTACGTCTTACGAACAGAGACCACGATGTCGGCACTTGATTCCATCACCCACGAGCTCGCGGCCCTCGAGACCGAGGAGGAGCGGATCTTCTCCTGGCGCCATGCCAGTCTCCTCACGGCCGGGTACGACCACCGCCTCGCGCTCAAGATCGCACTCCGCCCTGACGTCGACCTCCATCTCGCGCTCGACCTGATGCGATCCGGCTGCCCGGCCGAGACGGCCGCCCGGATCCTCCTCTAGCAGCCGCCAGATCCTGAGCGCGTGAGCGGTAGGTGTGGGCCCTCAGCGGGTGCGCGTAAGCCTTGCCGACGCGCGCCCGCTGGGCCCTGACCGGAGGGCACCGCGCCGGAGGGCGGGGCTGCTCCGGGGGGCCGGCAGGAGCCGGCTCATGAGAGAGCGGAAGGCCTTCGGCGACATCACGGCCTCGGAGCGCTGGTTGTTGTCGGCAGACGGCCAGAAGGTCCACGCGAAGGTTGCGGCAAAGCGCTCGCACGCGTGGTCGTCGTGCGCGACGCCGCAGGTCGCCTATCTGCTGCTCGACCAGGGCGACGTCCAGCAGGCGCGCGAGGCGCTTGGCGGCGAGGACTGGTGCTACGAGACGCCCCGAACCTGCTGACGGGCCGCCTCGCTGCCGCCATCGAAGACATAGGTTTCCTCCGCCCGCGTGGGCGTCGGCGGCGAAGAAGAGGAGCGCGCCGGCCGCAGCCAGGAGAGCGAGACGCGGGAACAGAAGCACGATCTCAGCGTCTGCCAGGGCCGACGGCCGGGATATCGCCGTCCTGTCGCCGCTACCGCGCCGCGTTCGGCCATTCGCGCACACCCGAACGCACCGGGCAAGGGCGTCCAAACGGGTGAGACCCAACCCGCCACCGGAACGCGCGGCCCAGCTACCGATTCAACGACGAGTCGGGGCCGTTGGTGAGCGTGTACTCGGACGTATGCAGGTGGTCGCTCAGCGCCTTGAGCGCGAGCTTCTCGTCGCGCTTCTCGAGCGCGTCCACGATCGCCTCGTGCTCGGCGAGCACGCGGTAGAGATGGCCCTCGATACGCCTCGTCCCAAGGCGCATGAGGCGAACGAACCCGCGTAGCTGGGTGAGAATCCGCGCGAGTGTCTGCAGCCCGGCACCGCTCGCGATCATGAGGTGGAACTCCTCGTCGAGCTCGATGAACTGGGTCTCGTCACCGGCCTCGGCCGCGCGCCGCTGGCGGAGGAGGGACAGGCGCAGGAGGTCGATTTCCTCGATCGGCATCTCGCGGCACGCGTGCGCCACGGCAATACGCTCGAGCGCCTCGCGGATCTCGAGGACCTCCTGCCGGTGCTCGGCGGTGAAGCCGCGGACCACGAGCTGGCGCCGGCGGCCGAGCTCGAGGAGCCCTTCCTGCGCCAGGAGCTTGAGCGCCTGGCGCACCGGCGTCTTCGACATGCCCAGCTGCTCGGCGATCTCGCGGTCGGAGACGACCGACCCGATCGGGTACTCGCCGCTCAGGATCCCACGCCGAACGTGCTCGTAGGCCTGCTCGCTGAGCCGCCCGGCGGTCGGCGCACTGTCCCTTCCCGAGACCGCGTTCACCCGGCCGCCCTGAAGTGAAACAAAGTTTCTGTTGGGAAAGAAATTCCGATAGTGGCGACGAGTCTATTTCTCGGCGGACAACCGACGCAACCTCTCAACCGTAAGGTTCGAGCGTGAGGATCGAGGACTACGCGCTGATCGGCGACCTCCAGACCGCCGCCCTGGTCGGCCGCACGGGCTCGATCGACTGGTGCTGCTTTCCCCGCTTCGACTCGGGCGCGTGCTTCGCGGCGCTCCTCGGCGACCCGAACAACGGCCGCTGGCTCGTCGCGCCGAAGACGAAGGTCGAGCGCACGACCAGGCGCTACCGCCACGACACGCTCATCCTCGAGTCGGTCCACACGACCGCGGAGGGCGCGATACGGGTGATCGACTTCATGCCTCCGCGAGGAGAGGCTCCGGACATCGTGCGGATCGTGGAGGGGCTGGACGGGCGCGTCCCGATGCGCTCGGAGCTCGTGATCCGCTTCGACTACGGCCGAACGGTCCCGTGGGTGCGCCGCGTGGATCACGCCCGCGTCGCAGTCGCGGGGCCCGACGCACTGTGCTTCCGGACCGAGGTCGACGTGCGCGGCGAGGACATGCGCACGGTCGCCGAGTTCGAGCTCGCAGCGGGCGAGCGCGTCCCCTTCGTCCTCACGTGGTTTCCCTCGCACGGGGAGATCCCCGACGCGATCGACGCCGAGCACGCGCTGTCCGACACCGAGGACTACTGGCTCGACTGGGCGGGGAAGTGCGGGCACTACGGCGACTACCACGACGAGCTCCACCAATCCCTGCTCGTCCTCAAGGCGCTCACCTACGCGCCCACGGGCGGCATCGTCGCGGCGCCGACCACCTCCCTGCCCGAGAACCTCGGCGGGGTGCGCAACTGGGACTACCGCTACTGCTGGCTCCGCGACGCAGCGTTGACGCTGCTGGCCATGCTGAACGCCGGCTACAGGGACGAGGCCGAGGCCTGGCGCGGCTGGCTCCTGCGCGCGGTCGCGGGGGACCCGGCCGACCTCCAGATCATGTACGGGATTGCAGGGGAGCGGCGCCTCGACGAGCTCGAGCTCGACTGGCTCTCGGGGTTCGCCCAGTCGAAGCCGGTGCGGGTCGGCAACGCCGCGTGCGCGCAGCTCCAGCTCGACGTCTACGGGGAGGTTCTCGACGCGCTCTACCGGGCGCGCGCAGACGGTCTGCCGCCGGACGACAACGCCTGGGCCATGATCCGGAAGCTGCTCGAGTGGCTCGAGGACGGGTGGCGGCTGGAGGACTCGGGCATCTGGGAGGTGCGCGGGCCGGCGCGCCACTTCACGCACTCGAAGGTCATGGCCTGGGTCGCCTTCGACCGGGCGATCAGGTTCCACGAGGAGTTCGACCGCCAGGGCTCGGTCGACCGCTGGCGTGCGCTGCGCGACGAGATTCACGCCGAGGTGCTCGAGCACGGCTGGAGCGAGGAGAAGCAGTCGTTCACGCAGTCGTACGACTCCGACGAGCTCGATGCCAGCCTGCTCCTGCTCCCACTCGTCGGGTTCCTGCCGCCCGGCGACGAGCGGATCGTGTCGACGGTCGAGGCGATCCGGCGCGAGCTGACGGTGGACGGGCTCGTCCTCCGCTACCGGGTCGGCGAGCAGGCCGCGAACGACGGCCTGCCGGGCGACGAGGGCGTCTTCCTTGCCTGCTCGTTCTGGCTCGCGCAGGTGCTCGCGCTGCAGGGCCGGCACGAGGAGGCCCGCGAGCTCTTCGAGCGTCTACTCGACCTTCGCAACGACGTCGGCCTCCTCTCCGAGGAATACGACCCGAGAGCCGGCAGCCAGCTCGGCAACTTCCCCCAGGCCTTCACCCACCTGGCTCTCGTCGACGCCGCGATCGCGCTCGGCGAAGGCCGGACGCTGCGCACCTAGCGGCTTGCGCTCACGTCCGTTCGATGCGAACATATGTTCGCATTGGAAGACGCGGCTGTTCTGCACGCCGACCTGGACGCCTTCTACGCGTCGGTCGAGCAGCGGGACGACCGGCGCCTGCGTGGGCGCCCGGTCATCGTCGGCGCGGGCGTCGTGCTCGCGGCGAGCTACGAGGCCAAGGCCTACGGCGTCAGAACCGCCATGAGCGGTGGGCGAGCGCGGCGCCTGTGTCCCCACGCAGTCGTCGTCTCACCCCGGATGTCCGCCTACTCCGAGGCGAGCAAGGCCGTGTACCGCGTGTTCGAGGACACGACGCCGGTGGTGGAGGGGCTCTCGATCGACGAGGCCTTTCTCGACGTCCGCGGCATGGAGCGGATCTCGGGCTCGCCCCCGGAGATCGCCGCCCGCCTCCGGCGCGACGTCCTCGAGCACGTCGGCCTGCCGATCACGGTCGGCGTGGCCAGGACGAAGTTCCTCGCCAAGGTCGCGAGCGGCGTGGCCAAGCCAGACGGCCTCCTGGTGGTGCCGCCGCACGGCGAGCTGGAGTTCCTGCACCCGCTTCCGGTCGAGCGCCTCTGGGGCGTCGGCCCGGTCACGTCGGGAAAGCTGCGGCGGATCGGGATCACGACCGTCCGCGAGGTGGCCGAGCTCGGCGAGGGTGCGCTGGTCGCAATCCTCGGGCGCGGGTCCGGCCGGCACCTGCACGCGCTCGCGCACAATCGCGATCCCCGGCGGGTGCAGGTCGGGCGCCGGCGGCGTTCGATCGGCTCGCAGCACGCCCTCGGCCGCCGCTCGCCGAAGTCGCCCGAGGCGCTCGATGCCGTCCTGCTCGCCATCGTCGACCGCCTTGCCCGCCGACTCCGCGCGGCCCGGCGCGTCTGCCGCACGATCACGCTCCGGCTGCGCTTCGACGACTTCTCGCGTGCGACCCGTTCGCACACGCTCATGGAGTCGACCGCACAGACGCAGACCATCCTCGCCGAGGCGCGAGAGCTGCTCGCCACGGCCCTGCCCCTGATCCGGCAGCGGGGCGTGACCCTCGTCGGCGTCGCCCTCAGCAACCTCGACGACGACTGGGCGGTCCAGCTGGCGCTGCCCTTCGGCCGCCGAAGCTCGATCGCCCTCGACACGGCGCTCGATGTCGTCCGCGAGCGCTACGGCACGGACGCCGTCACCAGGGCGGTGCTGCTCGGCCGCGACTCCAGGCCGACGGTTCCGCTCCTCCCCGACTGACGAGGGCGGTTGTACGCTGGCGCCGGTGAAGCTCCCGGCAGAGGTGGCCGTGATCGGCGCCGGCGCGATGGGCGCCGGGATCGCGCGCGTCTTCGCGGACGCCGGGGGCTCGGTCCGGCTGTGCGCGCGGCGCGAGTCGAGCCTCGAGGCCGCCCGCCCGCGGCTCGGCGGGAACGCTGACCGCGTACGGATGACCACGTCCGCCGACGAGGCGCTCGAAGCGGCCGAGCTCGTGGTCGAGACGATCGTCGAGGAGCTCGAGCCCAAGCGCGAGCTGCTCACACAGGCGGAGGAGCTCGCCGCGCCCGACGCGATCCTGACGACGAACACGTCGTCACTCCCGCTCGCGCCGCTCGCCGCGGCGCTCCGGCGACCCGAGCGGTTTGCGGGCCTGCACTGGCTCAATCCACCGGAGCTCGTCGAGCTGGTCGAGGTCGTCGGCGCCGAGGAGACAGGCTCGGCGACGATCGACACGCTCGTCGACTGGATGGGGCAGCTGGGCAAGGAGCCCGTCGTCGTCCGGCGCGACGTCCCGGGCTTCGTCGTCAACCGGCTGCAGTACGCGCTCCTGCGGGAGGCCTACGCCCTGGTGGACGAGGGCGTCTGCTCGTTCGAGGACGTCGACCGCGCCGTCGTCCACGGCCTGGGGTCGCGCTGGGCGGCCATCGGCCCGTTCGAGACCATGGATCTCGCCGGGCTCGACGTTCACGCGGCGGTGGCCGCGAACCTCTGGCCCGAGCTCGCGAGCGGGCGCGAGCCATCGCCCACGATTGCCGAGGTGCTCGAGACGGGCGCGCTGGGCGTCAAGAATGGCCGCGGTCTCCGCGGCGACTATGCGGAGGCTGACGCCGAGAAGCTCAAGGAGCGGCGCAACCGAGTCCTACACGGCCTCCGAGGGCTGCGCGAGACATAGCGCGAAGTCGCCGGGCCCGTCCGTCCACCACGCCTCCACCGCCAGCCCGGACGCCTCGAGCTCCCGCTCGATGCCCTCGCGCCGGAACTTGGTGGAGATCTCCGTGCGGAGCGTCTCGCCCTCCTCGAACTCCACCGTGAGATCGATCGCCGGCAGCGTGACCTGCTGCGCCGCCACGGCGCGCACGCCCATCTCCATCCGCTCCAGGTCCGCGTTCCAGGCGATCTCCGACCGGAAGCCGGCCGGGTCGAAGTCGGCGCCGAGCTCGCGGTTGAGAATCGGCAGAAGGTTGGCGATCAGCGCCGCGGAGAGTCCCTCGGCGTCGTCGTAGGCGGCCATGATCCGCTCGACGGGCTTGACCAGGTCGAGGCCGAGCAGGAGCCGTCCGTCGGTCCCGAGCGCGTTGGCCGCCGAGTCGAGGAGCACCGCGCGATCCTCGGGATCGAGAGCTCCGATCGTGGAGCCCAGGCAGACGAGCAGCGTCCGTTCGAAGGGGCCGGGCAGGCGCCGCTCGAAGTCCCCGAGGACGCCGACGACCTCGAGGTCCGGATAGCGCCCGGCAAGCCGCTCGCCCGCCTCGACGAGCGAGCTCTCGCCCACGTCGACGGCCACGAAACGCTCCAGGCCCAGGAGCGCGTCGAGGAGGATCGTGGTCTTCACCGAGGAGCCCGAGCCGAGCTCGACAACCGTTCGCGGCCGGGCCGCGGCCGCGATCTCACCGACCCGCTGCCGGAGTATCGAGCGCTCGGCCTCGGGGAGGTAGTACTCCGGGAGCTCCATGATCCGCTCGTAGAGCTCCGCGGCACGCGCGTCCCAGATCCAGCGCGAGCGCATGCGCTTCGGCGTGGCGGTGAGCCCCTCGCGGGCCTCCCGGCGAAGCGCCTCATCGAGGTCGCCGGGGAGCAGGGAGCGCTCGAGGCGGAAGCTCAACCGGGAAGGTCCAGCCCGTGGCGCGCCGCTTCGTCGCGCGCCTCCGGGTACCCGGCGTCGACATAGCGCGCGATCCCGAGGGCGGGGTCGGTCCAGAAGACGCGCCGGAGCTTCCGCTCTGCGAGCTCGGAGCCGTCGGCAACGACGACCAGTCCCGAGTGGATCGACCGACCGACGCCGACGCCTCCCCCGTTCCCGATCGCAACCCAGCTTGCGCCCTGCGCGGCGTTGAGGAGCGCCGAGAGGACCGGCCAGTCGGCGATCGCGTCGCTCCCGTCGAGCATCCCCTCGGTCTCGCGGGTCGGCGAGGCGACCGACGCAGGATCCATGTGGTCGCGGCCGAGGGCCAGCGGCCCGCATTCGCCCGAGCGGACGAGCTCGTTCAGCGCGAGGGCCACGCGGTCGCGCTGGCCCAGACCGAGCCAGCAGACGCGCGCCGGCAGTCCCTGGAGCGGCACGCGCTCCCGCGCGAGCTCGATCCAGGCGCGGAGGGAGTCCGTGCCCACGACCTCCATGACCACGTCCTCGCTCCGTCTCAGGTCGGCGGGATCGCCCGAGAGGCAGATCCAGCGGAACGGGCCGACGCCGTGGGCGAAGATCGGCCGCACGTAGGCGGAGACGAAGCCGGGGATCTCGAAAGCGTCCTCGACGCCGTGTGCCGCCGCCTGGGCGCGGATGCCGTTCCCGTACTCGAACACGACCGCGCCCCGCTCCCGGTAGGCGAGTAACGCCCGCACGTGGTCGGCGAGGGAGTCGAAGACCGCGGCGCGAAAGTCGGGGTCGCCCGCGTCCGCTCCGGCCGCCTCCGCCGCCGTCAGCCCGCGCGGCACGTACGCCCCCAACGGGTCGTGCGCCGGCGTCTGGTCGGTGACGACGTCGAAGTCGACGCCCTCGGCGAGAAGCCGCGGGACGACGTCCGCCGCGTTGCCCAGGAGCGCGACCGCTCCCGGGCCCTCGGGATCCAGGTGCGCCGCCAGGGCATCGTCGTAGCCGGCGACCAGGTCGACCCATCCGTCGCGGAGGCGCCGCTCGGCCCGCGCCGGGTCGACCTCGACGATGAGCGCGCGCCCGCCGTTGCGCGTGACGCCGAAGCCCTGTGCGCCGCCCATGCCTCCGAGGCCTGCCGTGAGTACCCGGCGCCCCGCGAGCGTTCCTCCGAAGTGCGCCGCGCCGACGGCGCGGAACGTCTCGTACGTGAAGCCGAGGATGCCCTGCGTGCCGATGTAGAACCACCCGGCCGCGGTCATCTGCCCGTACATCGTCAGGCCCGCGTCCTCGAGCCCGCGGAACGAATCCTCGTCCGACCAGGCCGGCACCACCATCGCCGTCGAGATGAGGACGCGCGGCGCGTCCTCGTGCGTCGGCAGCACGGCCACGGCTTTCCCCGACTGGACGACCAGGGTCTGGTCGGAGCCGAGCCGCTCGAGGGCGGCGACGATGCCCGCCAGCGCCTCCGGGCCGCGAGCCGCCCTGCCTCTTCCGCCGTAGACGACCAGCGACGCTGCATCCTCTGCGACGTCCGGGTCGAGGTTGTTGAGCAGGCAGCGCAGCGCCCCCTCCTGCTCCCAGCCTCGGCACCCGAGCTCGAGCCCGCGGGGAGCACCGCGGAGATGGGCTTCGATCACGCGCCGATCGTACCGAGCGGCGTCCTCGGCCTCGGCCTACGCCGAGACCGGAAGTTCCACGTGCTCGGGCGTCGTGTCGACGAGCTGGGCGAGCAGGGCGCGGTCTCCCTGGATCGTCCCGAGATCGAGCCGGCGGTCGACGAACATGTGGTAGATGCCCTGCGGGTCGGTCTCGACGACGACGTCGGGGTCGTCGACAGGCCCGGCCTGTGCCTCTCCGTCGACGATCGACGCCACCTCGTCCCCGACGCGAAACTCGAAACGGCCGGGAGGCGCGAGCGCGGCGACGACCGTGTCGAGCGCGTTTACGAGCCAGCCGGGGAAGAGCTCGTCGGCGTCGGTCGGCGGCCCCAGCGACCGGGCGCCCCACAGGGCGAGCTCGCGGATCGCAGGCCGCAGTGCGAGCCCGTACTCGGTGAGCTCGTAGACGCGGGAGGCCGCAGGAGGCGGCAGCTTCCGCTTCGCGACGATGCCGCCGGCTTCGAGATCCCTCAGGCGGTCGGCCAGGATGTTCGTCCCGATTCCGGGAAGTGCCTCGGCCAGATCCGTGTAGCGCTTCGGGCCGCCCATCAGCTCCAGGACGAGGAGCAGCGCCCACCGCTCGCCCACGAGACGCAACGCGTGCGTCACCGGGCAATAGAGGTCATAGCGCCGTTTCATGCCGACAGTGTAGCGGGTCTGCTTGCTGTTACACAGTCTTTACTTGCGATCTGCAAGTTGTCTCTGCTAACTTGGCAGTCTTGCCTATTCGAACCGAAAGGAAAACGGACGACATGATGGTTTCCGGACAACGCAAATGGCTGGCTCTGGCGCTCCTGAGCGTCGTCCAGTTCATGGTCGTCCTGGACATCGCGATCGTGAACGTCGCGCTGCCCTCGATTCAGGTCGACCTCGGCTTCTCGCAAGAAAACCTCCAGTGGGTGATCAGCGCGTACGCGCTCGTCTTCGGCGGCTTCCTGCTCCTGGGAGGGCGCGCCGCAGACCTGCTCGGACGCAGACGCATCTTCCTCGTCGGCATCGTCGTCTTCACACTCGCCTCCCTCCTCGCGGGGCTGGCGTGGTCGGAGGCGTCGCTGATCGGAGCCCGCGCGCTCCAGGGGCTCGGCGCGGCGATCATCACGCCGGCCGCGCTCTCGATCCTCTCCGTCACCTTCGCCGAGGGGCGTGACCGCAACATTGCCCTTGGCGTGTGGGGCGCCGTCGGCGGCTTCGGTGCCGCGGCCGGCGTGCTGCTCGGCGGCATCCTCACGGACGCTCTGAGCTGGGAGTGGATCTTCTTCGTCAACATCCCCATCGGAGTCGCCGGCTTCGCGCTGGCACCGGTTCTCCTCGCCGAGAGCCGCGACGCCCGTGTGAAGAGCTTCGACCTCCCCGGCGCGGTGCTCGTCACCGGCGGGCTCTCGCTGCTCGTCTACGCGATCACCGAGGCCGGCCGCGACGGATGGCTCGCCGGTCAGACGATCGCGTTCTTCGCGACGTCGCTCGCCCTCCTCGCCGGCTTCGTCGGCTGGGAGCTCAGGCACCCCGAGCCGCTCATGCGCTTCGGGATCCTGCGCACCAAGACGGTGACCGGAGCGAACGTGGCCGGTTTCATCATGGGCACCGCGATGTTCTCGATGTTCCTGATGCTGACCCTGTACATGCAGCAGGTGCTGGGCTACTCGGCCATGAAGACAGGCGTCGCGTACCTCGCCGTCGCGGGCACCGCGATCCTCTGGTCGGCGGTGGCGGCGCAGCTCGTCACCAGGATCGGTGTCAGGCCGGTGCTGACGGTCGGGATGACGATGCTGACCGGCGGCCTCGTGTACTTCACGCAGGTCTCCGTCGACGGCACGTACCTCAACGACCTCCTGCCGGGCTTCCTGCTGATCGGCGTCGGCATCGGCTTCTCCTTCGTGCCGATCTCGATCGCCGCGCTCGCCGGTGTCCAGCCCGCCGAGGCGGGCCTCGCCTCCGGGCTGATCAACACCTCACAGCAGATCGGCGGCGCACTCGGCATCGCCGCGCTGTCGACGATCGCAACCTCGCAGACCAGCGATGCGGTCGCATCCGGCGCGGCGGTTCCCGACGCCCTGGTCGACGGCTTCACGGCGGCGTTCCTCGCCGGCGTGATCATCGCCGGGCTCGGCATCGTGGCCGCGCTCACCCTCATCCGCAAGGACGAGCTCGAGCAGGCCCCCGCCGTCGAAGCAGAGCCGGCGTTCGACCTCGCCGCCTGACGAATCGTCGGGGGGAGCCCGCTCGGGCTCCCCCCGCGATCCAATGGCGTCCTCGCCGGACAGTCGCGCCAGGCGGATGGCCGTAGACTCGCGGCCATCGTCCGCATCGACTCCGAAGGCCAGCACCAGCAAGAGCAACTGCAGGCGGTGATCGACGCCTCGCCGGTCGCGCTCGTCGAGTTCGGGCTGGACACGCACATCCGGCTGTGGAATCCCGCGGCCGAGCGCATCTTCGGCTGGTCACAGGAGGAGATGCTGGGCCGAGCCGGCCTGCCCATGGCACCGCCTTCGAAGCGTGCGGAGAGCGAGGAGCTGTTCGCGAGGGTCAGCGCGGGCGAGTCGGTGAGCGGCCACGAGACCGTCCGGCTGCGGAAGGACGGAACGCTCGTAGACGTCTCGATCGCGTCCGCCCCGGTAAGGGACGGATCCGGCCGGGTCGTCGGCAACATGGTCGCTTACACGGACATCACAGAGCGCAAGCTGCAGGAGGCGGAACGTCATCGCCTGAACGCGGAGCTGCAGGCCCGGCTCGCGGAGCTCGCCGCGTCTCGAGCGCGGATCGTCACCGCCGGTGACGTCGAGCGCCGCCGCCTCGAGCGCAATCTCCACGACGGCGCACAACAGCGCCTGGTGACGCTCTCGCTGTCCTTGCGGGCCGCATTGGAGAAGCTGGACTCCGATCCGGCGGCCGCTCGAGCGTCCCTGGTCGGTGCCCGCGAGGAGCTCGCCCTGGCGCTCGAAGAGCTGCGGGAGCTCGCCCGAGGCCTGCACCCGGCGGTGCTCACCGATCGCGGCCTCCGAGCCGCCGTCGAGATGCTCGCGGCGCGGGCGCCCGTCCCAGTCGAGATCACGGACATCCTCGACGAGCGCCTACCGGAGCCCGTTGAAGCGGCGGCGTACTACCTGATCGCCGAAGCACTGACCAACGTCGCGAAGTACGCCAATGCCTCCACGGTGCACGTCCGGGTTGCCCTGAGCGATGCGAACGTGGTCGTCGAGGTGTCGGACGACGGCATCGGTGGCGCCGACCCGGCCGGCGGATCGGGCCTTCGAGGGCTCGCGGATCGCGTCGAGTCGCTCGGCGGCTCCCTGGAGGTCGTCAGCTCCGCCGGCGCCGGGACGTCTCTGCGGGCCGAGGTACCGTCGCGGCGTGCCTGACCAGGCATCTCCTGGGCGTGAACGAGTGCGCACCGCGGAGGTTGCGGCGACGCTCTGCCTGGCCACCGACCTGGGGATGGGCTTTCCGTTCGAGCAGGGCCTTCACGGCACGTTGGTGGCCATGCAGCTCGCGGACCGCCTCGGAGTCGACCGCGCGACGGCCTCGCAGACCTACTACGCATGCCTGCTGATGTATTCGGGCTGCACCACCGATACCGACGTGACCACGGAGATCTTCGGCGGCTCGATGGCGGCGCACCTCGTCCCGGCGACCTTCGGGTCGCAACGTGAAATGCTGACCGGGATCGTTCGCGCGCTTCCGACACCGGGGAGCTCTCCACCCGCCCGCGCGCTGCAGATCGCCCGCCGGTTGCCAAAGGCGCGGAGGGCACGGGATCCTCACCTGGCGGCGATCTGCGAGGTCGCGCAGATGCTGGCCGAGCGGCTTGCGCTCCCTCCTTCGATCCACGGTCTCTTCGTCAATCTCACGGAACGCTGGGACGGCAAGGGCCCGCTCGGCCGGGCCAAGGCGGATGAGATCCCGCTGGCGCTCCGAATCGTCCACGTCGCGCGCGACGCGGTGCTCCAGCGCATGCTCGGCGGCGAGGAGTACGCGGTCCGCGTCGTGCGCGAGCGGGCCGGCCACGGGTTCGACCCGGAGGTCGCCGCTTGCCTAGCGGACGGGGCTCCCCAGATCCTTGCGCTCGAGCGCGAGCCGTCGGCCTGGGAGGAGACGCTCGCCTGTGAGCCCGATCCCCGGTTGACGCTCGACGGCGAGGCGATCGACGGGGCGCTGAGAGCGCTCGGCCATTTCGCCGACCTGATCTCGCCGTACCTGTCCGGCCACTCGACCGGCGTTGCCGGGCTGGCGCGCGCGGCAGCGGAGGGATCCCGCCTGGACGAGGCGGATGTTGCCACGACCTGGCGTGCCGCGCTCGTTCACGATCTGGGGCGGGCAGCGGTTCACCCTCGGATCTGGCAGAAGCCGGCCGCACTCACCCCGGACGAGTGGGAGCACGTGCGGCTTCACCCGTACCAGACCGAGCGCGTTCTCTCCCGTTCGGAGTTCCTGTCGGCGCTTGCGCCGGCCGCAGGGGCCCACCACGAGCGCCTCGACCGTTCCGGCTACCACCGGGGATCCGGCGGCGCAGAGCTCGGGGCGCCTGCGCGTTTCCTGGCCGCAGCCGACGCCTATCACGCGATGACCGAGACGAGGCCCTACCGCGACGCGCTCTCCGCAGAGCAGGCCGCCGACGAGCTCGCCCGGGAAGCGAGCGCCGGGCGGCTCGACCCCGACGCGGTGATCGCGGTGATCGAGGCGGCCGGGCAACCGGCGCCGCGCCTGGAACGGCCGGCCGGGCTCACCGAACGCGAAGCAGCGGTCATCGCCATGCTGGCACGCGGGCTGCAGACCAAGCAGGTCGCGCGCGCTCTCGGCATCTCGGTCAAGACCGCGGACCATCACATCCAGAGCTCCTACCGGAAGATCGGCGTCTCGACTCGTGCGGGGGCAACCCTGTTCGCCATGGAGCACGGGCTCGTGGCATGGGGAGAACTCCCGATTGCCCAGCGGGAGGCCCCCTCCTAGCGTCCTCCTTGACTCTGCACGCAGCCAAGGAGGAGACGATGACGACCAGGACGCCAGCCGCCTTCCTGACGGACAACTACGAGATCGCGGAGGCGATCGCGCCGGGGTGGGAGCGCCGGAGGGAGGACATCGAGAGCCGTTTGCACGCCCATCCGTGACTGGATGGTCGCGGAGCTTCGGCCGAGCGAGGGGGACACGGTGCTGGAGCTGGCCGCCGGCGTGGGCGAGACCGGCTTCCAGGCAGCTGCGGCCGTCGGCGCGCAGGGCCGGCTGATCACGACGGACTTCTCGCCGGCGATGGTCGACGCCGCCCGCCGCCGCGGTGCCGAGCTCGGCGTGACGAACGTCGAGTACAAGGTCACGGACGCCGAACGCATCGATCTCGAGGCCGACTCGGTCGACGGTGCGCTGTGCCGGTTCGGATACATGCTCATGGCGGATTCCGCCGCCGCGCTCGCCGAGACCCGCCGCGTCCTGCGCCTGGGCGGGCGGCTGGCGCTCGCAAGCTGGGGAGCCCCCGAGCGCAACCCCTTCTTCGGGCTCATCGGGATGAGCCTCGGCCTGCGCGGCCACATCCCGCCGCTCGAGCCCCCGCCTGCCCCGGGGCCCTTCAGCATGGCGAGCCCGGAACGCACCGACTGCGCTCCTCGAAGGTGCCGGCTTCAGCGAGGTTCGCACCGAGGAGGTCCCGGTGCGTTTCGTCGTGCCGGACGTAGACGGGTACGTGAGCCTGATCGCCGACACCGCCGGCCCGCTCGCCCTCGTGATCCGGGCGCTGCCCGCAGGCGAGCTCGCCGCAGTGAAGAAGGACGTCGAGGACGCCTTCCCGCGCTTCGCGGTCGAGGATCGCTACGAGCTGCCCGGCGTGGCTCTCTGTGCGGTGGCGAGCTGACGGCCGCGGTCGTACGATCGGTGATGCATGACCGAGGCAAAGGTCGACGCGGACGCGTTCAACGCGTTCGAGGCGGCGGGGTGGGAGAAGCAGGCCGCCGGGTACGAGGACTTCTTCGGCGAGGTCACGACAAGGCTGGCCGATCCGCTGCTCGACGCAGCCGAGATTCGCGCAGGGGAGCGAGTACTCGACGTGGCCACAGGCCCAGGCTTCGTCGCCGCCAGCGCCGCCGAACGGGGTGCGGTGACCGTTGGTCTCGATAACTCCGAGGCGATGCTCTCACTGGCGCGTCGGGGTCATCCGGAAATCGAGTTTCGCCGCGGCGACGTCGAAGCGCTCCCGTTCCCGGACGGGTCGTTCGATGCAGTCGTCGGGAACTTCATCCTGCTCCACCTAGGCCGTCCGGAGCAGGCGGCCGCGGAGTTCGTCCGCGTCCTCGCCCCGGGTGGCCGAGTCGCGCTCACGGTCTGGGACATGCCGGAGAAGGCGCGTTTGCTCGGCGTGCTCGTCGACGCGGTAGCGGCGGCTGGCGCGAAGGCGCCCGAAGAGATCCCTGTCGGGCCGCCGATCTTCCGGTTCGCCGACGAGCGGGAGTTTGATCGCCTTCTCCGGAGCCAGGGGCTCGAAGGAATCCAGGTGAGGACGATCGTCTTCTCGCACTCGTCACCCTCTGCGGACGACCTGTGGCGAGGATTGCTCGGCGGCACCGTCCGCACCTCCGCGCTCATCCTTCGCCAGAGCGAAGACGTACAGCGGAAGATTCGCGCAGCCTTCGATCGAATCGTGCAGCCGTACCAGGTCGGCGATCGGCTGGAGATCCCGGTGTCCGTGAAGCTCGCCGCCGCCCGGAACCCGGCCTAGGCAGGAGCCGCATCGCTCGCACGGCGGACACGAAGGTCTTTCGTACACTCGCTCCGTGGTCGTCTGCCCGAGCTGCGGTGAGGAGAACCCCGATCGTTTCCGTCTCTGCGGCTTCTGCGGCACGCCGCTCGTCGCCGCGAGCGCGCCCCGCGAGATGCGGAAGCTCGTCACCGTCGTCTTCTCCGACCTCGAGGGATCGACGACCCTCGGCGACAAGCTCGACTCGGAGGTCGTGCGCGAAGTCCTCGCGCGCTACTTCGAAGAGATGCGTATCGTGCTCGAAGCGCACGGAGGCACGGTCGAGAAGTACATCGGCGACGCGATCATGGCCGTCTTCGGCCTGCCTGCGACCCACGAGGACGACGCGCTGCGGGCCGTGCGAGCCGCCGCCGACATGCAGACGGCCCTCGAGGCGCTGAACGAGGAGCTGCACCGTCGCTGGGGCGTTCGACTCACCCACAGGACGGGCGTGAACACCGGCGAGGTTGTGGCCGGCGACACCGGTGGGCAGGCGCTTGCGACCGGGGACGTCGTCAACGTCGCCGCCCGGCTCGAGCAGGCTGCGCCACCGCTGGGGATCCTCATCGGTGAATCGACGTACCGACTCGTGCGAGACGCCGCCGAGATCGAGCCGGTCGGGAAGCTGGAGCTCAAGGGCAAGCCCGAGCCCGTGCCCGCCTACCGCGTATTCGCCATGCGGGAGGAAGGCCACGACCGCGGCGCCGACGGCCGGCCTCTGGTCGGACGCGAGCGCGAGCTAGCGAGCCTCGCCGGCGAGCTCGAGCAGGCGATCTCGGAGCGCACGTGCCGGCTCGTCACCGTCCTCGCGGCAGCCGGGCTCGGCAAGTCCCGCCTCACCCAGGAGTTCGCCGAGAACATCAAGGACAGCGCGCGGACTGCGCGAGGCCGTTGTCTGCCCTACGGACGCGGCATCACATTCTGGCCGCTGACCGAGGTGGTTCGCCAGGTAGCCGGTATCAGCGAGGACGATCCGCCGGACGTCGCCCGAGGCAAGCTTGCAGCCTGTCTCCCCGACGCCGACGATGCGCTGGAGCGCGTCGCCTCCGCCGTCGGCCTCTCCGAGCAGCAATTCCCGGTCGAGGAGCTCTTCTGGGGCACGCGCAAGCTCTTCGAGGCGCTTGCGGAGGAGAAGCCACTCGTCATCTTCTTCGAGGACGTTCACTGGGGGGAGGCCACGTTCCTCGACCTGGTCGAGCGGGTCGCCGAGTCGCTGCGGGCCCCGGTCATCCTCGTTTGCGCGGCCCGCCCGGAGCTCGACGAGCAGCGGCCGTTGTGGGGGGCGGAGGCCGCTGGGGCGCGCATCGCGCTCGAGCCGCTCTCGGACGAGGAGAGCGCGCACGTGGTCGAGAGCCTGGTCGGATCGCTGACCGCGGAAGTGAGGGAGCGAATCGTGCAGGCCGCCGAGGGCAACCCGCTCTTTGCGGAACAGCTCCTGTCCATGCTCGTCGACGACGGCCTCGTGCGCCGTGAAGGCGACTCCTGGGTCGCCGCGGGCGACCTCCAGAAGCTGTCGCTCCCGCCGACCATTCAGGCGCTGCTCGCGGCGCGCCTCGACCTTCTGTCCTCCGAGGAGCGAGCGGTGATCGAGGCAGCCTCCGTCGTCGGCTACATCTTCGCTCAGGACGCCCTCGAGGAGGTCGTCGCCGAGCCCGTCGCGCCCCGCGTCACCGAGATCCTCGAGTCCCTGGAGCAGAAGCACCTCGTGCGCGAGGACACGTCACGCCTCGGTGGCGCGCGCGCATTCCGCTTCGACCACCTGCTCATCCGCGACGCGGCGTACACCGGCATCCTCAAGCGGGCACGCGTTGCCTTGCACGAGCGGTTCGTCGCTTGGGCCGAGCGCGTCAACCGCGACCGCGACCGCGAGACCGAGTACGAGGAGATCCTCGGCTACCACCTCGAGCAGGCGCACGGGTACCTGGCAGATCTCGGGCCCCTGGACGACCACGGGCGTGAGCTCGGCGTGCGGGCGGCGGCGCGTCTCGCCTCGGCCGGGAAGCGCGCCTTCGGCCGGGGCGACATGCCGGCCGCGGCGAACCTCCTCCGGCGGGCCGCCCAGCTCCTTCCGGCCGAGGACGAGCGTCGCCTTGCACTCTTGCCCATGCTGGGCGAGGCGTTCATGGAGATCGGCGAGTTCGCCTGGGCCAACGTCTTCCTCGACGAGGCGGTCGAGGCGACTGCGCAGCACGACTACATCGGGCTGCATACGGACGCCGTCCTGACGCGCCTCCTCGTTCTCCACCACGTCACCGACGACCTCGCGGGCTGGCGGAGCGAGGTCGTGCGCGAGGTCGAGCGCGTCCTCCCCGCGGCGGAGCGCGAGCACGACGACGCCCTGCTCGCCAAGGCGTGGCGCCTACTGGGCTTCGTCCACGGCTCGGTCTGCCAGTGGGGCGAGCAGGTGGCCGCCGTCGAGCGGGCGCTCGAGCACGCGCGCCTCGCCGGGGACCCCCGCCTGGAGGCGCGCCTCGCTGCCGGGTACACGGTGGGCCTCTGCGACGGTCCGACCCCGGTCTCCGACGCGATCGAGCGCTGCGAGGAGATCGCGGCCCGAGGTATCGCCGACCGCCAGGCCGAGGCGCTCATCCTCTGCTCGCTCGCCTATCTCCAGGGGATGCAAGGCGACTTCGCCCAGGCGAGGGAGCTGTACGGACGCGCGGCCCACCTGCTGCGTGATCTCGGTGGAGCCGTGCTCGCAGCCTCGACCTCGCTCGCCTCGGCGCGCGTCGAGCTTCTCGCGGGCGAGCCATCCCGGGCGGAGCAGGAGCTGGTGCGCGACTACGAGGCGCTCGCAGCGATGGGCGAGCGCTACTTCCTGCCCCTCGTCGCCGCCCACCTCGCGGATGCCGTTCAGGCCCAGGGCCGGGACTCGGAGGCGGAGCAGCTCGCTGCGGCTGCGCAAGAGCTCGCCGATGCCGACGACGTCGAGGCCCAGGCGCTATGGCGACGCGTCCGAGCGAGAGTCCGGGCCCAGGAAGGACAGCTGGAAGAGGCCGAGGCCCTCGTCCGCGAGAGCCTCGCCATCCTCGCGCCCACGGACGCTCCCATGATGCGGGCGGAAGCGCTCGTCGATCTGGCCGCGGTGCTGCTCGCCGCCGGAGACCCGGATGGGCAGACCGCACTCGAGGAGGCGCTCGATCTGTACACGCGCAAGGGGAACAGCGTCTCCGCTGCGCGCGTGCGCGGCCTACTCGAGGACCTGGCTCCTAGAGCGGCGGAGGGGGCGTAGCCTAGCCCGCATATCTGGGGTCCTCCCCCGTGCCGAAGACCTGAAGCACGACCTGAATCCCCTTCTTGCGGTACTTCGACACCTTCACGATGCAGCTATCCTCGCCCGGCGGCAGCGGGCAGGCTTGCACGCGGCGGATCGGCTGAGCGGGATACTTGTCGGGCGTCTCCCAGAGGACGAAGTTCTTGGGCTTCGTGCCCGGCGCGAGGATGGAACGCTCGAAGGTGAGCGTCACCACGGCGGGCTCCGGCAGCGCGGGAATGGTCACGAACGAGACCTGGGTCGTGCACTTCACCCCGGGCGGACAGCCTGGGTCCGCCGGAGTCCGCTCCGTCTCGCCGACGGAAATCGGGGTGCACGGCAGGACGGTCGATTCGGTGAAGGCGACGCTCGTGGACTGCGGATTCGCCGCGCCTGCGGCTTCGTCCGTCGCGATCGTGCCGGGCGCGGTCGCGCACGTACCCACCTCGTTGGGGTTCCCGGCCGCGGTCACACGCGTCGTGTCGGAGTCGGACTTCGAGAAGGTCCGGCCTCCGCCCCCCTTGTACTTGACCTCGGAGTCGACAGTGACGTCGCCGGAGCCCGTCGGCGCAGCGAAAGCGACGAACTGCTCGACGGTCTCGCCGACGGCAACCTTGCCGATCGAGCAGGAGACGCGCGTCGGGCTCGTCAACGTGCAGCCCTGCGCCGGTGAGGCGAACTCGAGCGAGCCGGCCGGGATGCGGAACGAGATCTCGACCTGGTTGAGCGCGCTGGCGCCCAGGTTGGCGAGGGTTGCGGACGCGAGCGCAGGCGAGCCTGCGCTGACGACCGGTTTTGGCGCCAGCGTGAGGCCGAAGCTCGTCGACGGGCTGTTCGCGCTGCTCGCCGGGACGAGCACGCCGAGGATGAGTGCCGAGGCGAGCAGAAGAACCGCGATCGTTCGTGGGTGGGTGCGCATCAGTTGACCCCTCTCCCGCGCACACCGAAGGGCATGGACGGCTAGTCGGAAACGAAGGCGATGGTCTCATGCGCCCCCGGCCCGGTCAACGAGGACTGGAGTGCCCCCGGTCGTCTAGGCCAGAACCCGCTCGTTCGTCGGATCGACGAGCGCGTCCTCGGCCACGATGGCGCCCACCGGCTCCCCGAGCACGTCGACCTCGAGCCTCGCTCCCGTGTCGACGTCCGAGGGGAGGTACGCCAGCCCGATGGTGCGGGCGACCGTGAACCCGTAGCCCGCGCTCCGCAGCCTGCCGACGACCTCGCCACCGGCACGCACCGCCTCGCCCCCGTAGACCGGCACGTACCCGTCGCCTCCGACGAGCAGCGTGCGGAGCCGCCGAGCTGGCTCCTCGCCCGCCTCCGCGAGCGCACGGCGGCCGTTGAACTCGCCCTTGTCGAGCGCGACGCAGAAGCCCAGGCCTGCCTCGTAGGGGTTGTCCCCCGCCGTCAGGTCGGTGCCGAAGTAGCGGTAGCCCTTCTCGAGTCGCAACGAGTCGAGCACCCGGTAGCCGCCGGGCTCGATCGCATGCGCCTCGCCCGCCGCGAGCAACCGGTCCCAGACCTGGACGGCCCAGTCGGGCGCCACGTAGAGCTCGAAGCCGAGCTCGCCCACATACGTGATGCGCTGGGCGAGCACATCTGCCCCACCGATCCGGATCGTCCGCGCAGCGCGAAACGGCAGCGCCTGCCCGCCGATGTCGTCGGCGGTGACGGCTGCGAGCACATCCCGCGCCCGCGGGCCCCAGAGCCCGATCACGGCGAGCTCGTCCGAGACGTCGCGGAGCTCGACCGGCCCGTCTTCCTCGCGGAGATTGAGTCGGAGCCAGCCCAGGTCAGAGTCGAGCGTGCCGGCGCCCGTGACGACACGGAAGCGCGAGTCTCCGAGCCTCGTCACGGTGACATCCGCCTGGATGCCACCCCGGTCGTTCAGGAACTGCGTGTAGACGACGCTCCCGACGGGCCGGTCGATGCGGTTGTCGGCCACCCGTTCGAGCAGAGGTAAAGCGCCCGGGCCCGAGACCTCGATCTTTCCGAACGAGGTCATGTCGATGATCCCGACCCGCTCCCGGAAGGCCTCGTGCTCCTCGCGAAGCCGCTCGAACCAGGGCGGCTTCGTGAATCCGAACGCACGCTGGTCGGCACCGGCCCTCCGGCTCGGCGTTCCCGGCTCGAAGAAGTCCGCGCGCTCCCACCCGTTCTTCGTCCCGAAGACCGCGCCGAGATCCTGGAGCCGTCCGTGCAGTGGCGAGAGCCGCTTCGGCCTGCCCCATTCGTCGACATCGAACGGGTAGCGGAGGCGGTAGTAGTAGCGGTAGACCTCGCGGGCCGTCTCCTGCGCGAAATGCGGATCGCGGTACGGCGCGCCGAAACGCCAGGCGCGGTAGCCGGTCACGTCAAGCTCGGTCTCGCCCTCGGAGATCCACTCGGCGATCGTCTTGCCTAGGCCGCCGGCGCCGCCGAAGCCGTTGAGTGAGAGACCGGCGGCGGTCCAGTAGCCCGGTATCCCGGGCATCGGCCCGAGGAGCGGATTGCCGTCCGGGGTCATCGCGTCGGGATGGCAGATGAGCGCGACGACGCCCGCATCGTGCAGGAAGGGGAAGCGCCGCACGGCGCCGTCCATGAGCTGCGCGAAGCGCTCGTGGTCCGGTGGGACAGGCACGCCGGCGTGATCCCACGGGACCCCGTCCACCCAGCGCGCAGCCGGGTTCGGCTCGTAGCCGCCGAAGAGGATCCCTCCGGCCTCCGACTTGCCGTAGACGAGATTGTCGAGATCCCGGAAGCACGGCATCTCCCGAGGCAGCTCGTGCCCGTCCACTGCGGCGAGGGCAATGTGCTGGTGGTCGACCGGCACCGAGGGCGTGAAAGCCCCCACCATCGCCGCGACCTGGGGCGCCCAGATACCGCAGGCGTTCACGACCAGCTCGGTCTCGACCGGCCCCGCGTCGGTCTCGACAGCGGTCACCTCGCGCGACGGCCCGAGGCGGATCCCGGTGACGCGACGTCCGGTCTCGATCCGCACGCCGAGCTCGCGGGCGGCGCTCGCGAGCGTGTGCGTGGCGATGTGAGGGTCGACGGAGCCGTCCGCCTCGATCCAGACCGCCCCGTAGAGCGATTCGCGCGTGGCGGCGGGCAGCAACCGGACGACCTCGTCCGGCGAAAGCACCTCGACGTCGAGCCCGATCCCGCGGGCCCGGCTGGCGCCGCGCTCGAGCTCCTCGAGGCTCTCGGGGCTCGACGCGATGCGCAGGCTGCCGACGGTGTCGAAGACGCCGAGCTCGCGATAGAGCTCCACGCTGTAGCGCCGGAAGCGCATCATCGTCGGCGAGGGGTTGAACTGGGTGACGAGGCCGGCCGCGTGGTGGGTCGAGCCGCTGGTCAGCTCGGCCTTCTCGAGGAGGAGCACGTCACGCAACCCCGCCTTCGCAAGGTGGTATGCGACGCTGCACCCGGTGATCCCGCCCCCGATGACGACGATCGCGGCACGCCCGCTCGTCACACGCGACTCCCCTCTCTGCGATAGAAACTCGGACGCATGAGCGTAGACCGAACTCTCGAGCGCGTCCTGGCCAAGGTGCCCGAGCTCTCGGAGCCCACGGAGGTGGCCGAGCTGCCGGGCGGCCTCACGAACACGAACTACAAGGTCATCACCGCGTCCGGCGCGTACGTCGTCCGAGTCTCGGCCAAGGACGCGAGCCTGCTTTCGATCGACCGCGAGAACGAGTACCTGAACACCGTGGCCGCCGCGGACGCCGGCGTCGGGGCGCCCGTGACCGCGTATCTCCCCGAGGAGAACGTGCTCGTGCTCGAGTTCATCGTCGGACAGACGCAGAGCCCCGAGGCCCTTCGCCGCGGCGACAAGCTGGACCAGGTCGCCGCCGCCTGCCGGCGCCTCCACGGCGCGCGGCGCTTCCGCGACGACTTCAACATGTTCCAGATCCAGGCGCGCTACCTGGAGCTCGTCCAGGAGCGCGGCTTCCGGCTGCCCGAGCGCTACGTGGAGTTCGAGCCGCAGGTGCGTGCGATCGAGGCGGCCATGGCCGTTCGCGACGAGGGAACGGTCCCGTGCAACAACGACCTCCTGGCCGAGAACTTCATCGACGTCGGAGGCGAGTTCAAGCTGATCGACTACGAGTACTCGGGCAACAACGACGCCTGCTTCGAGCTCGGCAACGTCTGGAGCGAGTCGAACCTGGCGCTCGAGCAGCTCGACGAGCTCGTCGGCCACTACTACGGCCGGCCGCTCCGCAACAAGGTCGCACGTGCGCGCTTGTGGGGGCTCATGTCGAAGTACGGGTGGACGCTCTGGGCCTCGATCCAGGACGGGGTCTCCGAGATCGACTTCGACTTCTGGGCGTGGGGCATGGAGAAGTACGACCGCGCCGTCGAGGAGTTCGACGGCCCCGACTTCGAGCGTCTGCTCGAAGACGTCACGCGCGAAGACTGAGCGGCTATCGCGTCAGATTCGGGCCTGGGGGCTACGCCGGGTCGGGCTTGAGCTCCTGGATCGCCCAGGTGTTGCCGTCAGGATCGTCGAGGAACGCGAAGCGCGAGCCACGCGAGCCCGGGGGTCCGAGCTGTTGCACGTCGCTGACGGGAACGCCTCGTGCCGCGAGAGCCTCGCGCATCGCGTCGAGGTCCTCTACGACGAGCTGGACGCCCTTGACCGAACCCGGTTCACCGAGCGGCAGACCCTCGCCGATCACGACCGAGCACGCCGAGCCTGGCGGTGTCATCTGTACGACCCGCATGTGGTCGTTGGGGCGGACATCGTGATCGAGCCCGAACCCGACACGCTCGGTGTAGAAGGCCTTCGCCGCATCGACGTCGGACACGGGGATGGGAACAACCTCGAGCTTCATGTCCATGCGGACCTCCGTTCCTAGGGAGAAAACGTGGCGAGCCTGCTCAACCCCGCATCAATCCTAGAAGCCGACGCCCGGACTCGAACCGGGGACCCCTTCATTACGAGTGAAGTGCTCTACCAGCTGAGCTACGTCGGCACGGCTTGGAAAGCCAGCTTCGAGTATAGCCCGGTCTCGCTGGAGTCCCAGATCGTCCGCCTGCTCCCGGGACTTGTTCCAGCGCGCGGGTCGCGATGGGTCGAACATGGCAGCGCTACGACGCAGGAGTCGGAGTCTTAGCGGGGCGTTTCAGAGAGTTGCCACCAGGAGGCACCCTCGCCGGCCTCGCGTGGACTCGACAGAAAGTCATCTCGATGACGGCCCTCGATCACGTGATAACGGGCCGTGCCAGCATTGGAAAACGGGGACAGCAGACCCACCATGCGCTCGGCGTAGTGGGAGGCCAGGTCCGCGCCCTGCCATTCGTAGATGCCGGCATAGACGCCAGTCCCGATGTCGTCGGCCCACAGCTTCGACCGGAAGCCTGGAAAACCAGCGAACAACGGCGTATGCAGGATGCATTCTCGACGAAAGGCGGCATGCAGGGAGTGGTTGCTCCCAAGAAACGCGAGGCGGAACTGGATCACGATGACCGCCGGGTCATCGGTGCTCGTCTCTCGCCGGGCCGTCTCGCGGAAGACGAACGGAGACGTCCCGTCGTGGAACCGCAGTCGGACCCCAACCCACTCTTTGGGCGAGGAAAGTAGGCCGCTGGTCACTAGCCTTCTCCACGCTCTCGCGCTGCGCGCGAAATCACCAAGTGCCGCGAGCCGTGGCTCAGTCATCCGACCTCGCCATGTCAGTCGGCCGCGAGCAGCGCCCGCGCTGCTCTCGCCGCAACGAGATCCTCGCGCGCCTCGAGAACGACGACGCGAACGCGCGAGTCCGTCGAGGCCACGTCGGCGTCAGGCACTGCGGCTTCGTTGAGGCCGGCGTCCAGCGCGACTCCGAGGAACTCGAGCCGGTCACATACCCGCCCGCGCGCGAGGCGAGAACGCTCTCCGATGCCGGCGGTGAAGACGAGAGCGTCCAGCCCTCCCGTTGCAACCGCCATCCCCGCGACCGCCGCGGCCACCCGATGGGCGAAGGCATCCACAGCCAGTTCGGCTGCTGGATCGCCCAGCCCGACACGCGACTCGAGCTCCGACATGTCTCCTGAGCCTGCAAGGCCGACGAGCCCCGAGTCGAAGTTGAGTGCGTGGTCGAGAACCTCGACATCAAGCGACGCCTCGCGCAGGAGATAGAGGAGCGCGCCCGGATCGACCGATCCGGAGCGCGTTGACATCGGGACTCCCTCGAGCGGCGTGAAGCCCATGCTCGTGTCAACGGAGCGGCCGTCGAGCACCGCCGTCACGGAGCAGCCACCGCCGAGGTGGCAGACGACCAGGCGGCGCACCGGGACCTGCTCGGCCGCCCATTGCACGGAGAGCCCGTGGAAGCCGTAGCGCCGGATCCCCCACCCGTCCCGCCACGCCTGTGGGATCGCGTAGGTGGCCACCTCCGGTGGGATCGTCGCGTGGAACGCGGTGTCGAAGACGGCGACGTGCGGTACGTGAGGGTGAGTCGACATCGCGCTCTCGATGCCACTCAACGCGGGCTCGTTGTGGAGCGGCGCGATGTCTTCGAGCTCGTGAATCGTGCGGCGGACTTCGTCGTCGATGACGACCGGCTCCGTGAAGCGTGGGCCGCCGTGAACGACCCGGTGCGCGACCGCGTCGAGGTCGGCTCCTGCAGCCTCCTCGAGCGAATCGACCTGCTCCGCCGTCTCGTCTTCGGCGATCAGCGAGAGCTTCAAGCTCGTCGAGCCGGCGTTGACGACGAGGATCGCGCTCACTTAGTTCGGCCAGGTCCAGCCGCTGACGTCCGGGTGGTCTTCGCCATGCTCCCTCGTCCACGCTCGCGCGAGCAAGCGCTCGTCGCTCATCCGCTCGCGAAGGTGCGCAGCGCGCCCGGCCAGACCCGGCACGTGATCGATCACGTCCATGACGAGGTGGTAGCGATCAAGGTCGTTGAGCATGACCATGTCGAACGGGGTCGTCGTCGTCCCCTCTTCCTTGTAGCCGCGCACGTGGAGGTTGTCGTGGTTCGTTCGCCGGTACATCAACCGGTGCAGCAGCCACGGATAGCCGTGATAGGCAAAGACGATTGGTCTGTCCGTCGTGAAGAGCGCGTCGAAGTCGCCGTCAGAGAGCCCGTGCGGATGCTCGCTTTCCGGCTGGAGCCGCATCAGGTCGACGACGTTCACGACCCGCACGCGCACTTCCGGCAGATGCTCGCGGAGAAGCGCCGTGGCTGCAAGCGTCTCGAGGGTCGGTACGTCGCCGCAGCAAGCGAGGACGACATCGGGCTCTGCGCCCTCATCGTTCGACGCCCACTCCCAGATGCCGACACCGCGCGTGCAGTGCACGATCGCTTCCTCCATGGAGAGGAAGTCGAGGGTCGGTTGCTTTCCCGCGACGATCACGTTCACGTAGTGCCGGCTCCGCAGGCAGTGGTCTGCGACCGAGAGGAGGCAATTGGCATCCGGCGGCAGGTAGACGCGGATGATCTCGGCCTTCTTATTCACGACGTGGTCGATGAAGCCCGGGTCCTGGTGCGAGAAGCCGTTGTGATCCTGCCGCCAGACGTGCGAGCTGAGGAGGTAGTTGAGCGAGGGCAGCGGGTGACGCCAGGGGACCTCGCGCGAGACCTTCAACCACTTGGCGTGCTGGTTGAACATCGCGTCGACGATGTGGATGAACGCCTCGTAGCAGTTGAAGAGGCCGTGGCGGCCCGTGAGCAGGTAACCCTCGAGCCAGCCCTGACACTGATGCTCGGAGAGAACCTCCATCACGCGCCCATCCGGCGCGAGAGACTCATCGAGAGGCGACCTCTCCGCCACCCAGGTCTTGGCCGTCGTCTCGAAGACGGCGCCAAGCCGGTTCGACTGGGTCTCGTCCGGCCCGAAGATTCGGAACGAGTCCGGATTGAGCGCGATGACATCCCGCAGGTACCTGCCGAGCACGCGGGTCGCCTCGCTCAGCTTCAGGCCGGGCTGGTCGACGTCGACCGCGTAGTCACGAAAGTCCGGGAGTCTAAGGTCGCGGAGGATCCCGACCGCGTGCGGGTTCGCGCCCATCCGGCGATCGCCCTCGGGCGCGAGTCCCCGAAGCTCCGGCACGAGCGCCCCGCTCTCGTCAAAGAGCTCCTCCGGTCGGTAGCTCTTCATCCACTCCTCGAGCAGGCGCAGATGATCCGGGTCGTCGCGCGCAGCAGTCAGCGGCACCTGGTGAGAGCGCCAGGTCCCTTCAACTTGGTTGCCGTCCACCTCGTGCGGGCCCGTCCATCCTTTCGGGGTCCGAAGGACGATCATCGGCCAGCGCGGTCGTGTCCCGTTGCCGGTCCTCCGCGACGTCACCTGGATACTCGAGATTGCGTCCAGCGAGGCGTCGAGCGCCGCCGCAAACGCTCGATGAACGAGCTCGGGCTCCTCTCCGGCAACGACATGGGGCGCCCATCCGTAGCCCGACAGGAGGGCGAGGAGCTCGTCCTCCGGAATGCGCGCAAGCAGAGTCGGGTTCGCGATCTTCCAGCCGTTCAGGTGCAGGATCGGCAGAACGGCGCCGTCCGTCACCGGGTTGAGGAACTTGTTCGAATGCCAGCTGGTCGCGAGCGGGCCGGTCTCAGCCTCGCCGTCGCCGACGACGCAGGCGACGATCAGATCGGGGTTGTCGAACGCGGCGCCGAAGGCGTGTGAGAGTGAATAGCCAAGCTCGCCGCCCTCGTGAATCGACCCCGGCGTCTCCGGCGCCACGTGGCTCGGGATCCCGCCGGGAAACGAGAACTGTCGAAAGAGCCGGCGCATGCCCGCCTCGTCCTCGGTGATCGCCGGGTATCGCTCGGAGTACGTCCCCTCGAGGTAGGTGTTCGCGACGAGGCCGGGCCCTCCGTGGCCGGGGCCCGTGACGTAGAGAACGCTCAGGTCGCGTTGGCGGATCGCGCGGTTGAGATGCGCGTAGACGAGATTGAGGCCGGGAGTCGTGCCGAAGTGGCCGAGGAGCCGCGGCTTGACGTGCTCCGGTGCGAGAGGCTCGCGGAGGAGCGGATTGTCGAGCAGGTACACCTGGCCGACCGAGAGGTAGTTGGCGGCGCGCCAGTACGCGTCGAGGAGCTGGAGCTCGGTTGTCTGAAGCTCTGCCTCACTCATTTTCCGCGACCGGGCTGAGCCTATCCGCGCTTGGCACGGCCCCGCAGGGACGGCGCGCTGGAGCGAGCGAAGAGGCTTCCGCCGCCGCCGCCGCCGCCGCCGATCGCAGACGACCGGGGATGCGGACCGGAGTCCCGGATCGTCCAGCTGCGTCCGTGGAGCGTTGCGGCGGCGGACGGCCATGCGATGAGACACCATCCGTCGATGCCGAAGAGCGTGCGGCCGAACGCGGAAGCGCCAAGGTCGAAAGCGCGTACGAGCGCTCGTGACGAATCTTTCCGTCCGCCGCTAGGACGCGCTCCGGGCGTCCGGCTCTGCCCCTTCGACCCGCGCCCAGATGTCGCGGACCTCGTCCTTGAGAAAGAGCGCCTCCTCCCAGCGGTCCGAGAGCTCGTTGCCGTCGGCGCCGGTGATCGCGTACCACGGTGGGCCGAGCTCGGAGACGAAGACCAGCTCGTCGTCGGGCTTCGCACCGTCGTGCCACATGCGGAAGCCTTCCTCCCACCAGCGCAGGAACAGGTCCAGCCACTGGCGGTGCTGCGGGAACCCTAGGGGGATCTGGACTTGCTCGCGGGATGCGACGCGTCCGTGGAACCCGCGCGAGCGGGCAAGGATCCTCTGGATCATCGCCTCGTCGCTCTCGCCGATCGGCCATGAGAACTCCTCCCCGACGACGAAGTGCGAGAGATCGGCGACCAGGTCCATCGCGGGGATCGCGTCGATCAGCTTGAGCGTGAAACGGAGGTCTGTAGTCATCCGGTCGCGGTGAGTCTCGAAGTACACGGTCAGCCCGGCGTCCTTCGCGACATCGAGCCACCCGAGGACCAATGGGATCGACTCACGGAGCGTGTACGGCCGGACGTTTCCCTGGACGTTCACAAATTGCGCGTCCGACTCGTCGAAGAGCTCCGCGACCTCCTTGAAGTCATCCACCGAGGTCGGGAAGCAGACCAGCGACCACTCAAGGTCGTACTCCGGAACGAGCTCGAGCGCTTCACGTCCTATGGGAAACACCGGCGACCACGCGATCTCGACCCCATCGAAGCCAGCCTCGGTGATTCGGTCGAGCTTCTCGCGCAGCGGCCACTCGGGCTCGCCGCCGAACGGAAGGCCCTCCATCCCCCACAACGACTGGAAGACCTTGAAAGTCACCGCGTCCGGACGACCACGGGCATACGCTTGATCCCGTTGCCCAGATTGGAGCGCAACCGCTCGATCGGCCCGGCGAGCTCGATCTCGACCGGCCGGCTCAGGAGCTCCTCGAACGCGATCCGTGTCTCGAGGCGGGCCAGGTGCGCGCCGAGGCAGTGGTGGACTCCGCCGGGCCCGAAGGTCATGTGCGGATTGGGCGAACGCCCGACGTCGAACGTGTCGCCATCGGGAAACACGTCCTCGTCGCGGTTCCCCGACACGAACCAGGTCGTGACCTTGTCTCCCGCCGCGATCGTCTTCCCCCCGAGCTCGACGTCCCGCATCGCGGTCCGGCGGAAGTGCAGCACCGGCGTGGCCCAGCGCAGGATCTCCTCGACGGCCGTCGGCATGAGCTCCGGCTCGCGGCGCAAGCGCTCGCGCTGATCGGGATGCTCGAGCAGGGCCTGCAGCCCGAACGAGATGGTGTGCCGGGTCGTCTCGTTCCCGGCCACCGCGAGCAGGACGAAGTAGAGGTCGTACTCGTGCGCCGTCAGCTGCTCGAAGACGAGCTGCGTGACGAGATCGTCGCGTGGGTCGTCGCGGCGTGAAGCCGCGAGCCGGCGCCCGATCTCGAACATCTCGAGCGCGACCGGGCTCGAGAACGGCAGCATCGGGTCCTCCTCTTCCGGCTCGACCCCGTACTCGGGGTCCTGCCGGCCGACGAGCCGGTTCCCCAGCCGAATGATCTCGCGCCGCTCCTCCTGGGGGATGCCCATGATGTCGGCGAAGACCCGCATGGGGATCTCGGACGAGATGTGCTCCACGAAGTCGAACTCCCCCATGGGCAGCGATTCGTCGAGAACCTCGGTGACGACGTTCCGCACGAGGTCCTCCCACACGTTCACCGCGTGCGGCGTGAAGCGTCGATTGACGATCGCGCGCAGCTCGTCGTGGCGGGGCGGGTCCATGTCGATCATGGTCTTGCGCGCCTCGATGTTCTCGGGCGCGAGGTCCTCGAGCGTGATGCCTCCGACCTCGGACGAGAACGTCGCGGCGTCGCGATGGATGCTGCGGATGTCCTCGTAGCGCGTCACGGCCCAGAAGCCGGGGCCCGTGCGCTCGGGGTTGAAGTGGACGGGATCCTCGCGGCGGAGCAAGGCGAAGATCTCGTACGGAACCGACGGCACGTAGAGGTCCGGGTCGGAGAGGTCGATCGCGTCCAGGGATGTGGCGAGGCTGCTCACGGTTTCCTTTCGGTCACGCCGCCTGCGCAGCGGCGCCGAGTGCCTGCGGGTCCTTTGCAAGCTCGGCGCGCAGCGCTTCGAGATCGAGCGGGCTCCCGAGCCTGCGGCGGTAGTGGGGGAGGCGTCGCGCGCCGTCGAACGCGACGACGCCGACCAGCGCTCCGTGACGCACGGCGACCGCGACGAGCCGGGAGCCGTCGTCCGTCTCCTCGACGACGTGGTGGCGGTCCGCCAGGTGCGGCAGGCCCAGCGCCTGGATCCTGATCCCGTACTGATCGGACCAGAAGGACGGGATCCCGACGTAGGGCGCCCGATCGGAAGCCGCGAGCACCGCGTTGCGGCCGGCATGCGCCCCCTGCTCGGCTGCGTTCGTCCAGTGCTCGACTCGAATCGGCCGGCCTCCTGCGAGAGGATGCGGCCACTCGACGATGTCTCCGGCGGCCAGCAGGTCGGGATCCCCCTCAACGGTCAACGTCGCGTCGCATCGGACTCCGCGTTCGACAGCAAGACCGCTGTCGGCGAGCCAGTCCGTGCAGGGCAGCGCGCCAAGGGCAACGACCACCACATCGGCCTCGTGCCGCGTGCCGTCAGCGAGCTCGATGACACGAACGCGGCCGCTCTCGCCGTGCAGAGCCGCGATGCTGACGCCGAGGCGCAGGTCGACTCCATGCGCGCGATGAAGTGCCGCGCAGCGCTCGCCGAGGAGCGGGCCAAGCGCGGGCATCGGGGTGGAGGCGATATCGAACAGCGAGACCTCGAGCCCCAGCTTCCGGGCCGACGAGGCCACCTCGCAGCCGATGAACCCGGCGCCGACGATCGCCACCCGTGAGCCGTGCTCGAGCGCAGAGCGAAGCGCGAGCGCGTCCTCCGCATGGCGGATCAGATGGAGCCCGGCCAGTTCCGCGCCCGGCCCGGACCAGCGCCGCGCCCGACAGCCAGTTGCGATGACGAGGCGTTCGTACGCGAGCGGTTCCCCGCCGGCGAGCTTCAGCCTTCTGGTGTCGCGTTCGATCCCGGTCGCACGCTCGCCGAGCAGCCAGGTCGCCTCCACCTGTGCCGGAAGGAGGTGGTCGGCCACGCTCGCTCCCGCGCTCGTCAAAAGCTCCTTCGAGAGAGGCGGGCGCGTGTACGGCATGTGGCCTTCCTCGCCGACGACGACCAATTCGTCGTCCCAGCCGCTCCGTCGCGCAGCCTCCGCGGCCCGCAAGCCGGCGAGCGAGGCGCCGACGATCACCAGCGCGGGCACCCGTCAGCCCTCGAGCCTGATCGCCGTCATCGGGCAGACGTTCACGGCCTCCTCCAGCTCGGCGCGCCTGGCGTCGTCCACATGCTCCTGCCAGCGAAGGACGTCGTCGTCTCCAAGCTCGAAGACCCCCGGCGCCGCGAGCACGCAGTTGCCGTGGCTCTGGCAGAGGTTCATGTCGACGATCACCTTGATCAACGCTGCCACTGCCTTCGGCGGACGCATCTAGAGGGCATCGGCATAGCGCTGAACCTCCCAGTCGGTCACGTGCGCTCGCTCCTGCTTGAGTTCCCACCGTCGCGTGCCGGCATAGAAGCGGACGAAGTCCTCGCCGAGATACTCGCGGGCCACCTCGCTCGCTTCGAAGCGTTCGATCGCCGCCGAAAGCGTCATCGGGACGATCTCGGTGTCGGGATCCTCGTAGAAGCCCCCTGCGCTCGGCTCCGGCGCCTTGAGGCCCGACTCGATCCCATGGAGGCCGCCGGCGAGGGAGGCGGCCATCGCGAGGTAGGGATTCGCCTCGCCTCCAGGCGCCCGGTTCTCGATGCGGCAGCTCTCCGCGTCGGCCGCGGCGACCCGGAGCGCCGCGGCGCGGTTGCCGAACGCCCAGGTGACGCTCGCACCCGCGTAAGGCTCGAGCCGCTTATACGAGTTCGGAGTGGACGCCCAGATGCAGGTGAAGTCGGCGTGGGCCGCGAGCTGTCCAGCCACGTACGAGTGGGCGACGTCGCTGAGCCCCCCAGGCCCGCCGGAATCGAAGAAGAGATTGCTGCCCGTGTCCTCGGAGAGGAGCGATTGATGGATGTGGCACCCGGAGCCGAACAGGTTGTCGATCGGCTGCGACATGAACGTCGCCCGAGCCCCGTGGATCCGCGCGACGTTCTTGATCGCGTACTTCAGCAGGGTCGCCTCGTCGGCCGCAGCGGGCAGGTGATCGTGCCGGATCGTGATCTCGAACTGACCAGGGCCACCTTCCTTCGTGCAGACGAGCGTCTCGAGCCCCAGCGCCCGGAGCTGGCCGTTCAGCGTCGGCAGGAGAAGATCGGCGTCGCCCAGGTCGACCGCGCAGTACCCCTCGTCGGACGTCGACGATCCGTGCGGTGCGTCCCGGAGGACATAGAACTCGAGCTCAGCCGCCATCCTGGGGCTGAGCCCGAGGCCCGAAGCTCGCTCGAGCACCCGTCCGAGCACGACGCGAGCCGAGGCCGAAACCGGGCTGCCGTCGACGTGATGGAAGTCTCCCAGGACGATGGCGGTGCGGTCCGCCCAGGGAAGCGCACGGACCGTGGTCAGGTCCGGCACGAGCAGCACGTCCGCGTGGCCCGTCGTCTCGCCACTCGGCCACCACCCCTCGAAGTGCTTCGGGCGCACGACGACGTCGCCGCGCACGTCGACGACGAGGACGAGGTCGCTGAGCGGAACGCCCGCCGTCGGATCAGCCGCGAATCGCTCGGCGGCGATGCGCTTGCCGCGCAGGATCCCGCTCGCGTCGGACCCGGCGACGATTACGGTCTCGAGGCTGTTCGTCTCGACGAGGGCGCGGCAACGCGCGACCAACTCGTTCACGTCCGGTGTCGGAATGTCGCGAGTCGACGTCATCCGGAAAATTCAGCCGCCTGGCCGGCCCTGCGCGATGTCTCCGCCGTTCCCGATAGCGCTACCATAACAGAAGCGCTCCTCCTGTCCAGGAAGGCGCGCCATTGCGGCGGTCAGCCGGGAAGCTAGGGTTGATAGCGCTACCAACAAGACCTGGATGGATTCAGTCGGGATCCAACGACTGCGCCGACTCGTTGTGCGAGCAACCGCATGATGTTCGGATTCGGATGTCCGTCCCGACGATCACCGTTCGGGCCTCGGAGTCGTCGCCACGCAATCTGGCGAGCAGCCGACGGGCCGCAAGCTCCGCGATGTCGCTGGCCGGCTGGTCTGCGCACGTCAGAATCGGCTCGCGCGGGCCGATTTCGAAGTCGTCGAACGAGGCGATCGCCAGGTCATCGGGAACCGAGAGGCCCAGCGACTTGGCTGCGTCGATGACTCCGAAGGCGAGGAAGCTGTTCGCGGTCAGCAGCGCCGTCGGGCGGTCGGGATGCTCGAGGAGCTCGCGGCCGATGCGCGATCCATCGGAGCGGCTGAACCGCGATTCTCTGTACAGAGACGGATCCTCAGCGAGGCCTGCCTCTCGAAGGGCCTGGCGGTAACCGTCGGCGCGCTCTCGGCTCGTCGAAGCAGTCGCCGGACCGCCGATCATCCCGATCCGCTTGTGACCGTGCTGGATCAAATGCTGTGTGAGCAGCTGCGCGGGCTCCGAGGCCGCACCGAGCACGATGTCGATGTCCAACTTTCCGACGCGGCGGTCGAGCGCGACCACCGGGATCCCTGCGTTCTGGAGCCGCCGCACACTCGAAACCGCACCATCTCCCGTCGCGCCGATGATCGCGCCGTCGACTCGAAGCGCCGAGACGGTCCTGAGGAAGTCCGCCTCCCTCTCCGGGCGTTCATCGGAGTTGCCGAGCACGACGGTCAGGCCTTGCTCGTTCGCGACATCCTCGATCTTGTGGACGATCTCCGTGAAGAATGGGTTCGTCAGGTCGGGGACGAGGACCGCGATCACTCCCAGGCGGCGAGCGCTGAGTCCGCGGGCCAGCCGGTTCGGGACGTACCCGAGCTCTTCGATCGCACGCTCGACGCGGGCGCGCTTGTCAGGTCGGACAGCCGCTGACGAGTTGATGACTCGGGAAACCGTCATCTGCGAGACGCCCGCCCGTCGCGCGACGTCGGCGATGGTGACCTGTCGGTCGGACCGGGTTGTGGCCATGATCAAGATGTTAGCGCTCCCGCGCGGGACTGATCGAGGGCGTCTGCTCGCGAACGCCCCGTCTTGGTAGCGCTACCTCATGGGATGACCCACACCCGCCGCTTCTAGCCAGTTGATCTGGGTCTGACGGCCTGGTACCGTTCCCACGTCCTGGCGACGATCAGGCCCAGGCCTTCGAACAAGGAGACTTGGTATGGCTACCAACGCCACATCGGAGAGTGACCTTGGCCCCAAGCAGGAAGGCGTCTTCCTAAGGCGATCGTCCGGGCTCGTGCGAGACGTCTCGCCGACCAAGGCCCTCTTCTTCAGCGTTGCGGCCGTCTTCGGCGGCGGCATGGCGTTCACGTTCCAGAACATGACCGTGACCGGCCAGCCCCTCTGGACGTTCGGCTTTACGAGCTACGCGTGGGCGATCCTGGCCGTCGCCGCAGCTCTGGCGCTGTACGGGATCCTGATGGCAACCCTGACGAGCGCCATGCCGAGGGCGGGGGCGAACTACGTCTTCACCTCGCGCATCCTCTCGCCCTTCTTGGGGTGGGTGGAGTCGTTTTGTCTGCTGATCGCCGTGATCTCCGTCATAGCGATCCTGCTCCCTCTGGCCTTGCTGATGTTCAACTACACCGGCGCCGCCATGGAGATCGCGTTTCCGGACTCCAGCTTCTTCGACGGGGCAGCCGGCTGGTTCTCCGACTCCGAGTCGCTGTTCATCGGCGGGACGGTCATGGTCGTGCTCGCGGGCCTCTTCGCGATCCTGCCGAGCAAGCTCTTCTATCGGCTGCTGACCGTCCTGGGCTTCGTGGCCCTGATCACCGTCGTGCTCGTGTTCATCGTGACCCCGTTCCTCTCGCGGGACACGTTCCTCGCCAACGTCACGGAGATCACGGGCCAAACGCCGGAGCAGATCATCGAGACCGGCGCCTATCCGCAGGGAAGCTTCAGCTTCCTCGGCTTCATGGCGATGTGCTCGTTCGGCCTGTTCGTCTTCTTCGGCTTCCAGTTCGCGTCGTTCGTCTCGGGCGAGATGTCCGGAAGCGTCAAGCGGACGGCGTTGTTCGCGTCACTGGGCACGCTCGCGCTCGCCGGATTCGTGTCGACCATCTACAACGACGTCCTGGCCCGCAAGTTCGGGCTCGCGCTCACGACATCGTGGAGCTACCTCTTCTGGACGGGCGGCGACGCTCCCGGCGGGATCACCGGGTCGCCGTCGACCCTCGGCGCCATCGCGAACGCCGATCTCTGGCCGATCTGGGCGCTCCTCGGCCTGGTCGCCGCGCTCTTTACTTGGCTGCTCATGCCCGTCTACCTCGTTGTGGCCTCGCGGATCATCATCGCCTGGTCGCTCGACCGGCAGGCCCCGGAGTGGATCGGCCGGGTGAACGCGCGAACGAACGCCCCGATCAACGCGATCGTCATCTGCGCGCTCGCGGCCGAGGTCATCCTCTACCTCACCGTCTACCAGGACCTCCAGCTCGGCGCGACGCTCTGGTACACGACTCTCATGTTCTTCCCGGCTCTCCTCCTGCCGGGATTCAATGCGATCTTCGCCAAGAAGCGACGACCCGACCTCTTCGGCGAGACCTCCGGGAGGCTGCCTCTGCTTGGGATCGTCTGGCTCCTGGTGATCAGCACCATCTACGTGACGGCGATCTTCAAGCCGATCTACGAAGGGTTCAGCGCCGACACGTCGTTCCTGAACTCGTCCGGCGTCCTGGCCTCCCTCATCACATTGGGGGCGGGAGTGATCCTCTACTTCATCGCCCTTGCGTGGAATCGCTCGAGAGGTGTCGAGCGCAACCAGGTCTTCGCGGCAATCCCGCCGGACTGAGGTCGTTCGGTCAGAATCCGACGACTTCCTCGACGACGGAGAGGAACGAGACAGCCTTGGTGCCCGGATGAGCGACTTGGGAGGCTACGGCCTGCACGGGAGCAGCCTGCGCGACCTTCCCCGCCTCAGGGACGGTGCGCGTCGCCGCGACTCGAGTTGGGACCGGACGGGCGGCAACGAGGACTGGATCATCGTGCCGCCCGGGGAGACGTCGCTGCTCCTCGAGGCCGAGGGAGCCGGCAACGTCAACCACATCTGGATCGGGATTCCGGACGCCCTGGGCTATCGCGAGGTCGAGCCCGAGGGCGGCAACCGGGACGTCCTGCAGCGCCTCGTCCTGGAGATGCACTGGGACGGCGAGGACTCCCCCAGCGTCCTCGTCCCGCTCGGCGCGTTCTTCGGCGCGACCCATGTCGAGACGGTCGAGTTCACGTCGGCGCCGATTCAGGTCGGGCCTCGGGACGGTCGCAGCCTGACGTCGTTCTTCCACATGCCGTTCGCGTCCGGCGCCCGCATCGGCATCAGGAATGAGAGCCCCGAGCCGATGCGGCTCTGGTACTACGTCGACTACGAACGGTTCGAGCACCTCGAGCCTGAGATCGCCCGCTTCCACGCGACCTGGAACCGGGGGCGCTTCGAGGGCGAGCCGGAAGAGGGGTCGACCAACGAGGAGTACCTCTTCGGCGGCCGGAACCTCACCGGCGAGGACAACTTCGTGCTGCTCTCCGCCGAGGGGCGCGGTGTCTACGTGGGCTGCTTCCTGTCGGTCCACAACCTTCGCCGGACGCACGAATGGAACTGGTACGGCGAGGGCGACGACATGATCTTCATCGACGGGGCGGAGTGGCCTCCGGCCCTCCACGGCACCGGGCTCGAGGACTACTTCGACTCCACCAACTGCCCGCAGGACGAGCACGCCACCCCGTCGCACGGGCTGATCCGCGGCGGCGGCGAGAACTGGAGCGGCCTCTCCACCTACTACCGCTTCCACATCGAGGATCCCGTGCCGTTCAGGGAGTCGATCGTCGTCTCGATCGAGCACGGGCACGCGAACAAGCGCCCTGACGAGCTCACGTCGGTTGCGTTCTGGTACCAGACGGAGCCGCATCGGCCCCTGACCCTGCAGGACGCGGACGAGCGCGTGCCGCGGCCACTCTGACCATGCGGCTCCTGGTCGCCTCCGATCTGCATGCCTCCGAGGTCGCCTGGCGGAAGCTGCTGAACGCGGTCCGCCTCGGCATCTGGAAGGCGGACGCTGTGCTCGTCGCCGGCGATCTTTCGGGCAAGTCGCTCGTCGCGCTCGTGCAGTCCAACGGAGGCTGGCACGGCCGTCACGGTGGGCGCGAATGGGTAGCCAGGAACGAGGATGAGCTCAGGGACCTCGAGCGAGCTCTCGCCGACAAGGGCCTTTACGGCATCCCCATGAGCGAAGAGGAACTCGCCGAGCTCGACGATCCGCACGTCCTCGAGCAGCGCTTTCTCGAGGCGATCAAGGATCGGCTGGCGGGGTGGATGGAGCTGGCCGCGGAGCGCCTCCACGAGAGCGGCACGCCGCTCTACCTGATCCCGGGCAACGACGACCCGTACGACATCGACCCGTTGCTCGAGGGTGCGGACGGCGTCATCAACGCGGACAACCGCGTCGTTCGCCTCCCGGACGGGCGCGAGCTGATCGGATTCGCGACGGCCAATCCGACCCCGTGGCTGACCCCCCGGGAGCTCGAGGAGGACGAGCTCGAGGAACGGCTGGGCGCCCTCGTCGCGAGCGCCGAGGCACCCGGGTCGGCGGTGCTCATGACCCACGTGCCTCCGCACGCCTCTGCGATCGACACCGTTGCGATGCTCGACGACCAGCTCCGTCCGATCATGTCGGGGGGCAAGGTCGTGGAGGGTCCCTGCGGGTCGACCGCAGTCAGGCACGTGATCGAGCGGTTCCAGCCCGTGCTCAGCGTTCACGGCCACGTGCACGAGTCTCCCGGGCAGATCCGGGTCGGCAGCACGCTCTGCGTCAACGCCGGCAGCGAGGCCGCGGTGGGGATCCTCCGGGCCTGCCTGATCGACATCGACGCGAAGGGCGTCCGAACGCAGCGGGTGGAGGGCTAGGTGGCCGGCTCCGACGCCGTCGCCCGCTCTCTCGAGCTGGTCTCGCGGGCAGAGCGCTATGGCGCCTCGCTTCGGATGGTGGGCGGGGTCGCCACCGCCTACCTCTGCGGCACGGAGTCCCGCGCGGGGGATCTCGACTTCGTAGCAGGGCCCAAGGATCGGGCCGCGGTCGGGTCGGCGATGGCCGAGGCGGGATTCGCGCCCGACCGGGAGTTCAACCATCTCCACGGGCACCAGCGGCTCTACTTCGAGTCTCCGGACGGACTGCCGGTCGACGTCTTCATGGGCCGGATGGACATGTGCCACACGCTTGACCTGCGAGATCGGCTCCAGCTCTTCAGCCCGACTGTGCCGCCGGCCGATCTCGCCCTGAGCAAGCTTCAGATCGTTCAGTTCACCGAGAAGGATCACCGGGATACGCAAGCCCTGCTCGGGCGCATCGAGATAACAGAGCGCCACGACGCCATCGACCCCCGGCGGATCGGCGAAGTGACGTCCGCGGATTGGGGCTGGTACCAGACCGTCTCGCAGAACCTGGAGCGATTCAGCACGGCGGGGGATGTCGCCGGCGCGCGCGCGAACGAGCTGCTCGAGCTCATCAATGACTGGCCGAAGACCCGGCGCTGGACCATGCGGGCCCGCGTCGGCACCCGGAAGAAGTGGTACCGGCTGCCCGAGGAGGTCGCTCACGGAAGCACGGCGGGGGGCGGCTGACATGGCCACCGTGGGAGTGCTCAGCTTCTCCGACGGCCGCGACTTCGCGCACGAGATCGTCCGGCCGGAGATTCAGGCCACCGAGCGGGCGTTGCGGGAGCTGCTCGAAGCGAGCGGGCATGAGGTGGTCTCCGCGGACGAGCCCGTATGGAGCAACCACCAGGCCGTTCACGAGGGGCGCCGCTTGCGTGCGGTCAATCCCGACTGCGTCGTCTTCAACTTCTCTGCGTGGGCCTTTCCCCACTTCGCCATGCTCGCCGCATCGGAGATCACGGCGCCGCTGGTCCTCATGTCGAACCTGGATCCGGCGCGGCCGGGTCTGGTCGCGATGCTCGCGGCAGCCGGCGGGCTCGACCAGGTGGGGCGGCGATACGCGCGCGTGTGGGGAGACATCGGAGACGCCGAGGTGCGCGACCGCCTCGAGCTGCATATCGCAGCGGCGGCCGCGGTCAGCCGGCTTCGCGGGATGACCTTCGGACGCATCGGCGGACGCCCGATGGGGATGTACACGGCCACGGCGGGGACGGACACCTGGCTCGCCCGGTTCGGCATCGACGTCGAGGAGGTCGACCAGTTCGAGCTCGTGCGGCGAGCGGAGGAGGCGGATCCCGCCGAGGCGCAGCAGGGGCGGCTGTGGCTCGAGGAGAACTGCCGGGCCGTCCACTACGACGGCCAACTGCTCACGCCCGAACTGCTCGAGCGTCAGCTCCGCATGTACCTCGCCATGCGGGACCTGATCGACGACCTGCACTTCGACTTCACCGGCATCAAGGGCCAACCCGAGCTGACGAGCCACTTCGCGACGGCCGACGTCGCAGAGGCCCTCCTCAACGACCCGTACGACTGGAACGGCCCGAAGGCACCGCACGTATGCGCGACCGAGGCAGACATGGACGGCGCGCTCACGATGCAGCTGTTCCAAGAGATCGCAGGGACGCCTGTCCTCTTCGCCGACGTCCGGCACTACCACCGCGACCGCGACGTCTGGGACCTCTGCAACTCCGGCCAGCACGCGACCTGGCTCGCCGGCCGCTCCGACGATCCCGCAGAGAACCTCCGCCAAGTCGAGCTCTTTCCGGCGCAGTTCTACTTTCCCGCCGGCGGCGCTTCCGTGTACCACGTCGCCGCACCGGGCGAGTTCACGTTCGCGCGCCTCACGCGAGACAACGGGCGGTACCGGATGCATCTGCTGCACGGCTCGGCCGAGCGCTACGACGAGGCCGAGAACGAGGCTCTCGCGGAGCAGAGCACGCGGACGTGGCCCCACATGTTCGCGCGCCTCGACGCAACTCCCGAAGCCTTCCTGGGCAGCTACGCCTCCAATCACATCCACGGCGTCCCCGGCGATCGGCGCGCCGAGCTGCGGAGCGTGTGCGAGCTGCTCGACGTCGACTGCATCGAGCTCTAGCCGCTCCCATGCCCTCGCTCGCGCTCGGGATCGACGTGGGCACCTCCGCGACGAAGGCCGTCCTGGTCGACGGTGACGGGACGATCGTCGACAGCGCCCGCGCAGAGCACGGGTTCGAGCAGCCACGGCCGGGTTTCGCCGAGCAGGACGCCGAGGCGATCTGGTGGGGCGACACCGTCAGGGTCGCTCGCGAGCTGCTCCGGGAGCGTCGCGGGGAGCCCGCCGCCGTGTGCGTCAGCGGCATCGGGCCGTGTGCCCTCATCGGCGACGAGGCCGGCCGGGCCCTTCACCCGGCGATCCTCTACGGAATCGACTCGAGGGCGTCCGCGGAGATCGACGAGCTGAACGACGAGCTCGGAGCCGAGAAGATCCTCGAGGTCTGCGGCTCACCGCTCTCGAGCCAGGCAGTCGGCCCGAAGCTGCGCTGGCTCGGCAAGGCGAACGGCACGCTCCTGCGACCGGCGCATCGGCTCCTGATGCCGAGCTCGCTCGCCGTCCTGAGGCTCACCGGCGAGTACGTGCTCGACCACCACAGCGCGAGCCAATGCGATCCGCTCTACGACCTTCGCGCGGGAAGGTGGATCGACGAGTGGTGGCCGCAGGTTGCCGGCGAGCTGCCGAAGCCCCGGCTGCTCTGGCCGGGTGAGGTGGCCGGTGAGGTCAGCTCGGCCGCCGAAGAGGAGACGGGGATCCCGGCCGGGACGCCGGTCTGCGCGGGGACGATCGACGCCTGGGCCGAGTCCATCGCGGCTGGCGTGACCGAGCCCGGGGCGCTGATGATCATGTACGGATCGACGATCTTCCTGGTCCAGTGCATGTCGGCTCCCGCGTCCTCGCCCGCGCTGTGGGCGACGGCAGGCGTCGAGCCCGGCACCTACTCGCTCGCGGCGGGAATGGCCACTGGAGGCCTCGCTGTCACCTGGCTCCGTGGGATCCTCGGAGACCCACCTTGGGACGTGTTCATGGAGCAAGCGGCAGAGGTTCCGCCCGGGGCCCGCGGCCTCCTCTTTCTCCCTTACCTGGCCGGCGAGCGCACGCCGATCTTCGATCCCGACGCTCGTGGCCTACTCCTCGGGCTCACGCTCGCGCACGGCCCGCCGGAGCTGGCGCGCGCCGTCGTCGAGGGCATTGCGTTCGCCGTGAGGCACAACGTCGAGGCGATGGCATCGGTCGGCTCGCCGCCAACCAGGATCGTCGGCGTTGGCGGTGGGACTCGAGCCGGAGTCCTGCCGCAGGTGGTGACCGACGTCCTCGGTCGGGAGCAGTCGCTCTGCGACCCGGCCGTCGGCGCGAGCTTCGGGAGCGCGATCCTCGCCGCCCGAGCCGCCGCGATGATCGACGACGCGAGCGACTGGATTCGCATCGATCGGATTCTCGAGCCGGAGCCGTCCACCGTGGACGTGTACACAGAGCTGTACGCGCGCTACCGCGACCTCTATCCGCTGACCGCGGACGCCATGCACGCGCTCGCCCGGCTCGGCGCCTCGTAGAGGCCTACGTCGCTCCTCGCGTCGCGCCCGCCCGCATCCGCTCGACGAAGGACGGCCACCACTCCTCCTGATCGGAACGCGCCTCGAGCTCGGTCGCCACGTTGTCCCACCGCGCCCAGACGTCGTCCGCGGCCTGACGCGCCTCGGCCGCGCTTTCGTACTCCGACGCGATCCAGCGGCGGCCGATCTTGACGTGGACGACCTCGTCGGCCCAGTCGAAGTCCTGGAACGTCGAGATCAACGGATTCCCGTAACCGTGCACGACCTCGAACTCGAACCGCTTGCCGGTGTCGGCCGGCATCAGGCTTTGCTCGATCCCCCACAGCAGGAGATGCGCCTCTCGAGGGTCGAACTCGGAGTTGAGCGCCTCGACAGCGTTGATCGGGACCGGGAAGGCGTAGTGCGGGACTCCGTGGCTGAGGAGCACCACCTCTCCCATCATCGCGTGACGCGTCTCGTCCCAGAGCTGACGCGCGAGATCGGTGTGGTAGTCCCATGGCCGATCTTCCGCCGATGAGAGGATCGGGCCCATCCACTCGGGAACGTCCATCTCCCGCAGGCGCTTGTACACGAGCGCGAACGCCCGCTCGTCGACCGGCCGCGACGTGTCCTGGTAGTAGCCGTCGATCTTCGCCGAGGTGTTGAACGCGTCCTTGAAGCGCCGGTCGCGGCGCGGCGTCACATCCATCGTGTCTGCGGGTCGGCTACTTCGGAGGTCGAAGTCGACGTCGTCGGGCGACTCCAGGAGCACGCGAATGCGAGCGGCCCATTCCCCCGCGTCCTCGCCGAGGTGCTCTGCCAGCCCGGCCCGAGCGGCGCGCGTCCACTCGAGCACGTCGGCCTGCTCGCCACGGAGCCGGCGCAGGAGGTGCACCGTCGGGAAGTCGGCGAGCGGGTTCGCAAGCTCGACGTACTCGTCGATCGCACCTAGAAGGTCGGCGCGCACGACCTCCAGGCCGGAGAGAAGCTCGCCTGTGGTCTCTGCCTCGGCGAGCTCGTCGAAGGTCGTCGTGAGCCGCTCGTCGGGCGAGTCGTCGAAGCGAGGAGGAGGGTTCCGCAATTCCCCGATCCGCGTGCGCACGGCGCCGCACGCTTCGGCGTCGAGCCACGCGTGCAGGCCCAGGCCGCATTTCGCCTCCCACTCGGGAACTGTCGGCAGGAACCGGGCGGAGAGGAGGTGAAGCCGCCGGTGCATGTACTCGATGCGACGCAGCCTCGCCACGCTTTCGTCGACCCCCAGGCCGAGCCGAGTCGCTTCCTCGTAGGTGGCGATCCCCGCCAACGGCGGGATCCCGAGACTTTCGAATTCGCTGGAGCCGTCTGGTATCGGTATCACGGAGTCACCTACCTTTGTGGCGGGCTTCGCAGTATCATCCACAGTCTGCGACATGGTATCGCTATCTAGGAGGTAGGCAGATGCCGCGTGATCCCCGGCATGACGTCCTCTTCGAACCGCTGGAGATTGGGCCGCGCGTCTTGCCCAATCGCTTCTACCAGGTGCCCCACTGCATGGGTGGAGGGTCCGAGCGGCCGGGGTTGCAAACGGCTTTCAGGCGCATGAAGGCCGAGGGCGGCTGGGGGGCAGTCTGCACCGAGTTCTGCGAGATCCATCCGACGACCGACAGCACGCCCTGGATCGGATGCCGCCTGTGGGACGACGACGATGTGCGCAGCCTGGGGATGATGGTCGACGCGGTGCATTCCGAAGGCGCGCTCGCCGGCGTGGAGCTCTTCTACGGCGGCACGTACACCGGCGGCGGCGAGACTCGAGTCGTTCCGCGCGCGCCGAATCAGGTGATGAGCGAGTTCGAGCCGCTCCGCTATCCGCGGGCGATGGACCTCGACGACATCCGAGAAGTGCAGGGCTGGTACGCCGACGCCGCGCGCCGGGCGGTCGCGGCAGGCTTCGACATCGTCTACGTCTACGGCGCGCACAACACACTGGTGCAGCAGTTCATGACTCAGATGTACAACGCCCTGGAAGGCGACTACGGCCTCTCCTCGTTCGAGACTCGTTCGCGCTTCTTCCGCGAGACGATCGAGGCCGTACGCGATGCGATCGACGGGCAGGCGGCGCTCGCCGTGCGCCTCAGCGTGGATCACCTGCGCGGCGATTCGGCAGTCCGGCTGGAGCGGGACGGCCTACCGTTCGTCGAGCTGGTCGACGACTACGTCGACCTCTGGGACATCACGATCACGGACGGCATGAACTGGGGCGACGATGCGGGGCCCTCGCGCTTCTTCCCCGAGAACTCGCACGCCGAGTGGCATCGCGCGGTCAAGGCGGTGACGAAGAAGCCCGTCGTGGGCGTCGGTCGGTTCACCAGCCCGGACACGATGGCGAAGGCGATCACCAGCGGTGAGCTCGATGTGATCGGCGCGGCGCGGCCCTCGATCGCCGACCCGTTTCTCCCCAGGAAGATCGACGACGGCCGGATCGACGAGATCCGCGAGTGCATCGGCTGCAACATCTGCATCTCGCGTTGGGAACGCTCCCTCCCGATCGCCTGCACGCAGAACGCGACTTCGGGGGAGGAGTTCCGCCGGGGGTGGCACCCGGAGCGCTTCACCCGTGCGACGAATGCCGACAACGACGTGCTCGTCGTCGGGGCCGGGCCGGCCGGGATGGAATGCGCGGTCGTGCTCGCAAAGCGCGGCATGCGTCGCGTGCACCTGGTCGACGCCGAAGCCGAGCTCGGCGGCGCAATGCGGTGGATCACCCGGCTACCGGGCCTGGGAGAGTGGGGACGAGTGATCAACTACCGCCAGATCCAGCTCGACAAGCTGCGCAACGCGGAGGTGATCCTCGGGACGCGCCTGTCGGCTCGCGACGTGAGCGAGTACGGCGCCGAGATCGTCATCCTGGCAACTGGCTCGAGTTGGGCGTCAGACGGGCTGAGCGGCGCCACCATGTCCGCGCTACCGGGCGCGGACGCCACCAGGCCGAACCAGCTCACGCCGGAGCAGGTGATGCTCGAGGAAAAGCCCGTGCCCGGCGAACGGGTCGTGGTGCTCGACCTCGAGGGGTATTTCATGGGCGTGTCGCTGGCCGAGCGACTCGCGCTCGAAGGCAAGCAGGTCACGATCGTGACCCACTACGCATCTCCGGCTCCGATGATGGAAGGCACACTCGAGGCCGGACGCATGCTCGGGCGGCTTCACTCGCTGGGCGTCAAGTGGATCAGCCAACACGTGCCCCTGCGCATCGAGGAGGACGGGCTCGTCATTGCGAACGCCTACGACAGCGAGCAACGGCCGCAAAAGCTCGAGAGCGACGCCGTTGTGCTCTGTACGGGGCGTCGACCGAACGATGCGCTCTTCCGCGAGCTCAAGCCCGAGCTCCAGACTGGTGCGCTCCAAGCCAACGGGATCAACGCGCTGTACCGGGTCGGAGATTGTGATGCCCCGCGGACGATCGCCGACTGCATCTTCGACGGCCACCGCCTGGCACGCGAGATCGACTCGGACGACCCAAGCACGCCGCTGCCGTTCGTGCGCGAGCGATCCTGGGCGACCGTTTCCGCTCAGGGCGATTTGGCGGACCTCGCCTCCGGTGCAGTCGGCTAGCGCGCGAGTCCGTTCGTGGAGAGGAGGATCGGATGAGTGAGCCCCAGGAACTTGCGCTCGACTTCAAGGCAACACCCTTCGTTCCCCGGTACGCCGACCAGGTGAAGGAGTGGGTCGAGGGTTACGGCTACGGAGCTCCGGTCACGGTCTCGAATTCGGATGACGAGTACCGGGCCGTTCGCGAGGGCGTCGCGGTAATGGATTTCTCGATGCTCTACAAGTTCGACGTCGTAGGGTCGGGCGCCCTGGAGATCGTCAACCGTCTCATCGCCCGCGATCTCCGCTCGCTCCCGCCGGGCCGCATCGTCTACGGCCCGATCGTGGAGGAGAACGGGATGATGGTCGACGACTGCACCACGATCACCTTCTCGCCCGACTTCGTACGCGTGACAGGCGGAACCGAGCGCGACGAGGAGCTATTGCGCGAGCTCGCGGCCGGCACGGAGGTAAGGATCACGGAACGCCGGGCCGAGATCGGCCACTTGGCCATCCAGGGCCCAAGCAGCCGGGAGCTTCTCCAGGCCCTGACCGATGAAGACGTTTCGAACGAAGCTTTCCCGTACTACACGTACAAGCCCAACCTCGAGCTTTCCGGCATCCCGACGCATGTGAACCGCATGGGTTTCACTGCCGAACTGGGCTACGAGCTCTGGGTGGACGCCGACCGAGCGCTCGACCTCTGGGACGCTCTCTTCGCGGCCGGCGAGCCGTTCGGACTCATTCAGATCGGCGCCAACGCGGTGATGATGGTCAGGATCGAAGCCGGCTTGATCATGGGTGAGGGCCTCGAGTATGACTCGACCGTCTCGCCGTTTGAGTGCGGCCTTGGCTGGGCGATCGACTTCGAGAAGGGCGACTTCCGTGGCCGCGAAGCGCTCATCGCGCTGAAGGACAGTGCTCCAAACCTACTTGTGACTGTCCGCCTCGCAGGTGGCGACGATGCTGCAACCGGGGCGCCGCTGGAGCACGCGGGCGAGCGGATCGGCCACGTGACGATGAGCATGCCGTCCCCCTACACCGGGGCGACACTCGGGCTCGCTCGCGTCAAACGCGAGCATGCGGCGCCAGGCACGAGCGTCGTCGCCCACCTCGACGACGGCCAAATCGAGGGGGAGATCGTCCGGATGCCTGTCTACGACCCGGAGCGGAGTCGCGTCCGGAGCTGAGGGCGCGAATGGATCGCCGAGCTCCGCCACGAGGGCCATGAGTCACCGAAGACCCCTCGGGCACGCCGCTCGTCAGGCTTGAGGCGCGATCCGGCCTTCGCCTGACGGGCCTTCGCGCGAGAGCTTTCAGAGCCCGACAGCCGACGGCGGGCACCAGGTCGAGCGAAGCGCGTCGCGGTCCCAGCCGGCGAGTAGGGCGCCGGCGTCGTAGGCGCTCTGGAGGAAGTCGAGCAGAGTCTGGCGCGGGTCGTCCGAGGTTCGCACCTCCTCATATGGGAGAAGCGCGAAGTGGCTCTCACCGTACGGCTGCTGCCAGCTCGCTGCGTCCGGGCGGAGTCGCTGCTCCGCCAGGCCGGCGGGCTCGGGCGCGGTGTAGGAGTAGAACGTCGGTTCCCGCACATTCTGGTCTCCGGGCCAGAATCCGAAGCTGATGAGCTCGTGCGAGTAGGCCTCGCGCGTGACTGGATCGGCGTTCGGATTCTCGGGCGCGCGTGCGTCCGAGAAGCGGGTCACGGCGAGATCGAAACCGTGCCAGAAGAGGTGCACGGGGCTCGACTTGCCGCAGAACCAGCCCGCGAACTCCTGGAAGGTCCAGTCGACCCAGCGAAGCGCCTGCCAGAAGCGCTCGACTGCCTCGCGGTCGTACGAGGCATGCTCGGTGTCCTCGGCGAACGGGGTCGTCATCGGAAGTCCGTACGGCTTGGCCTCGATCTCGACTTCGATGCCGACGTTCCGTAGGGAGGCGAAGAGGTTGTCGTGGAACGCGGCGACGGAGAGCCCGTCTTCGAGTGCGAACGATTCGGTATCTCCCCGGCTGGTGTGCACGACGAGCTTGTGGCCGAGGAAGTCGAAGAGGACGTCGAAGTCGCCGTTCGGGGAGCGAAGACGCCGCGTCGTCAGACCACGGGTGTCGACGTAAAGCGTCGCATTCCACCAGTGGTTTTGAGGAGCTGTTGAAGCCAGGCGAACCTTGCCCACGATCTGCGTCCACAGATGGAGAGTGCTCTTGGTCGGCTCCCAGGGCTCGAACGGGAGCTCAGGAAGATCGCTCACGTCACGTTCTCTGAGCTCGGGCAAGTCCCGCAACCGTAGCCGTCGCAGGCGCGAGCCCGCAGGCACGATTTCGACCAAGCGGCAAGCGAGTCGTCGAAATCTGGTGAACGGTCGTGACCGCTGTTGCATTTCGTGGAGGAAGGCGTAGAGTCGTGCGGCCCGTACGAAGCAGCCGCTTGCTGCCGCTATGAGGTACGGGGCCTGAGCGCGCAGCCGGTCGCAGCGGCGCACCCAACGATCGGAGCCGAAATGGACACCGCCCAGTCGCCTGCCGACACGACGGAGGGTACGGCGCGCGCTCATGAGTAGCACCGTCGAGACTGCCTCCGAGATCCGCCTCTTCGACGTCGACGTTCCCGACGAAGCCCTCGAGGATCTCCGTCGACGCATCGCGGCGACGCAGTGGCCCGAGAGGGAGACCGTCGCCGATCAGTCGCAGGGCGTGCCGCTCGCGACGATGCAGAAGCTCGCGCGCTACTGGGAGACCGAGTACGACTGGCGCGCGTGCGAGGCGAGGCTGAATGCCCTCCCGCAGTTCACGACCGAGATCGACGGACTCGACATCCACTTCATCCACGTCCGTTCGCAGTACGACGACGCGCTGCCGCTCGTCGTGAACCACGGCTGGCCCGGCTCGATCGTCGAGCAGTTGAAGATCATCGAGCCGCTCACCGATCCCACGGCACACGGTGGGAGCGCAGCGGACGCCTTCCATGTGGTGATCCCGTCGATGCCGGGCTACGGGTTCTCGGGCAAGCCCGCGAGCACCGGCTGGGGCCCCGAGCGCATGGGCCGAGCGTGGGCGGAGCTGATGCACCGTCTCGGCTACGACCGGTACGTCGCCCAGGGTGGGGACTGGGGTGCGTTCGTCGTCGACCAGATGGGCTTGCAGGCTCCCGAGGGGCTGCTCGCCATCCACAGCAACATGCCCGCCACCGTCCCGGCCGCCGTGGACGAGGCTCTCCAGGCCGGCGACCCGCCGCCTGCCGATCTCTCGGCTGAGGAACGACGGGCCTACGAGCAGCTGGAGAGGACGTTCAAGCAGGTCGACTACGCCAGGTTCATGGCGGCGCGGCCGCAGACCCTCTACGGCATCGCGGACTCACCCGTCGGCCTGGCGGCGTGGCTCCTCGACCACAACGACGCCGACGGCCAGCCGGCCGCGGCGATCGCCTCGGCTCTGGATAGGACGACGAGTACCACGGGAGAGCTGACGCGCGACGAGATCCTCGACAACATCACGCTCTACTGGCTGACGAACACCGGGGTCTCCGCGTCCCGCCTCTACTGGGAGTACAAGGGCGGCTTCTTCAACGCGAAGGGCGTCTCCATCCCCGTGGCCGTGACCGTCTTCCCCGGCGAGCAGTACCAGGCGCCGCGGAGCTGGGCCGAGGAGGCGTACCCCAAGCTCATCTACTTCAACGAGGTCGACAAGGGCGGTCACTTCGCCGCGTGGGAGCAGCCGCAGCTGTTCTCACAGGAGATCCGAGCGGCTTTCCGGTCACTGCGCTAACAAGGAGGTCGTCATGAGCACCGTCGAGACCGCCACCGATATCCGCCCATTCCAGTTCGAGCCTCCAGAGGAGCAGCTAGACGACCTGCGCCGGCGCATCGCGGCGACGCGCTGGCCCACCAAGGAGCTGGTCCCGGACCGGTCGCAGGGCGTCCAGCTCGCGACGACCCGGGCGCTCGCGGACTACTGGGCGAACGAGTACGACTTCGGGCGCTTGGAGGCGCGGCTGAACGAGCTGCCGCAGTTCACGACCCAGATCGACGGGGTGGACATCCACTTCATCCACGTGAAGTCACAACACGAGAACGCGTTGCCGCTGATCATGACGCACGGCTGGCCCGGCTCGGTGATCGAGCTGCTCGAGACCATCGGCCCGCTGACCGACCCGACCGCGCACGGTGGGCAGGCGGAGGACGCGTTCGACCTCGTGCTGCCGTCCCTGCCCGGCTACGGCTTCTCCGGCGAGCCCGCCGAGCTCGGCTGGAACGCCGGCCGCGTCGCGCAGGCCTGGGCGGAGCTGATGCACCGACTCGGCTACACCCGCTATGTCGCCCAGGGCGGCGACGTAGGCGCCCTCGTCACCGACATCATGGGACGGCAGGCGCCCGAGGGGCTGCTCGGTATCCACATGAACCTGCTCGTGACGGTGCTGGCCGGCCCCCAGCCGGCGGAGTCCGAGCAGGAACGCGCGGCGTCAGACCAGTTCGCGACATTCAGGGAGAGCGGCTTCGGCTACTTCCTGGAGATGGCCACGCGGCCGCAGACGATCGGCTACGCCCTGCTGGATTCGCCCGTCGCCCTGGCCGCCTGGCTGCTCGACCACGACACGGACAGCTACTACAAGATCGCCCACGCCTTCGTCGACGGGGAGCCGGCCGGCAATCTCAGCCGCGACCAGATCGTGGACAACATCACGCTGTACTGGCTGACGGGCACCGGCGCTTCTGCGGCCCGGTCGTACTGGGAGGACGGACTCGCCCTGGCTCAAGCACTCGCGTCCGGCCATGCTCCTCCGGAGGTCTCGCTCCCGGTCGGCTTCACCACGTTCCCCGGCGAGATCTGGCGGACTCCGCGCAGCTGGGTCGAGAACTCGTACCCCAACGTCAGCTACTTCAACGAGGTCGACCGGGGCGGGCACTTCGCCGCCTGGGAAGAGCCGGACCTCTTCTCCGAGGAGGTGAGAGCTGCATTCACGTCACTGCGTTGATCGCAGCTCGTCATGAGGAGGCTCGCTAGATGACCCTCTTCGCGAAGGTTCACATGCCGCAGCTCGACGGGGCGACCGAGTGGCTCAACTCCGAGCCGCTCGACCCCGCCGGGCTGCGCGGCAGCGTCGTCCTCGTGAACTTCTGGACGCTCACCTGCATCAACTGGCTGCGCCAGGAGCCGTACGTCCGCGCGTGGTCGCAGGCCTACCGAGACGACGGGCTGGTCGTGATCGGAGCCCACACGCCGGAGTTCTCGTTCGAGCACGAGGTCGAGCTCGTGCGCCGGGCGGTAGAGGAGCGGGAGATCGACTACCCCGTCGCGGTCGACAACGACTACGGGATCTGGGGCGCCTTCGACAACAACTACTGGCCGGCGCTCTATTTCGTCGACAGGGAGGGGATCATCCGCGACCAGCACTTCGGCGAAGGGCGCTACGAGGAGTCGGAGCGCGTGCTCCAGGACCTGCTGGGCATCGAGCGCGAGCCCGTCCCGGTCGTGGGCGTCGGCGTGGAGGCCGAGGCCGACTGGGATCACCTGGGCACGCCTGAGACGTACCTCGGCTACGGGCGCGGCGAGCGCTTCGCATCCCCGGACGGGGCCGCGCCCAACGAAGCCCGCGTCTACGAGATCCCCGAGCGCCTGCGCTCCGGCCACTGGGCGCTCGGGGGTGCGTGGACGGTCGGGCGTGAGAACGTCGCGCTCGACCAGCCGGGCGGGAGCATCGCCTTCCGGTTCGAGGCGCGCGACGCGCATCTCGTGCTCTCTCCCGGAGCCCACTCGCCGATTCCCTTCCGCGTGCTCGTCGACGGCGAGCCTCCCGGTGCCTCACACGGCGTCGACGTCGGCAAGGACGGGAGCGGGAAGCTCGATTACGGTCGCATGTACCAGCTCGTGCGCGCACAAGACGAGGTACGCGAGCGGACTCTGGAGATCACGTTCCTCGAGGCCGGCGCCGAGGCGTACGCCTTCACGTTCGGGTAGACGCACCAGGCCGGGCCGGAACTACCTCGGGACTACGAGGTGAGCAACGAGCGCGACTCCGTCCGGGCCTCCTGCCACCGCACGAGCTCGTACGTGTGCAACGCCACCCAGACGGCGGTGACGAGCGCCAGCGCCGCCAGCGCCGGAACCATGGTCGCGAGGGGGAGCAGGAGCAGGAGAAGCAGCGCCGCGACGAACCGGCCGCTGCTCACCTGCCACCGCCGCACGACTCGGATGCGGATCGCGGAGTACGTGAGCAGGTAGAGCGCGCTTCCGCCGCAGAGCGCGAACGCGACGACGGCGTCGAGCTCGTCCCCGACGTGCGCGACGATGTTCTTCATCGCGAACGCGAAGAGGACGATCCCGACGATCATCGGAAAGTGCAGGTACGTGTACGCGTCGCGGGCGAAAGCGATGCGTTCCGGCCCCTGAGCGTCGAGGAGGATGCGTTCGCCGCGGATGGCGAAGAAGTCGAAGTACGCGAGCCAGAACGAGGTGGCGACGAGAAGCCCGAGGATCGCCGCCACGACCTCGCCCAGCCCAATGCCGATCCCCGTCGCGCCGATCCCGATGGAAATGAACGCCTCGCCGAGCGCGATGATCACCACCAGGCCGTAGCGCTCCGCGAGGTGCGACGGGTGCACCAGCCAGCCCCTCGATCCACTCAGCGCGGCGCCGAAGTACGCGCACACGAGCGCAGCGATCCAGAGCCACGTGCGCGCGCCGTCCATAAAGCCTGCGAGCAGGATCAGGGTCGCGCCCAGCAGGGACCAGGGCGCCAGCCGGAGCACGGCGCCTAGCAGCTCGGGGTTCCCGCGACCCGCGAGGGCATAGAGCGCTGCGTGCATCGCGCAGACGACGAGGAAGGCAGCGCCGAAGAGCACGCCCTCGTCTTCGAAGACACCCGGAACCACGAGCGCGGCGATGAACATCGCGATGAGCGCCACGAGCAGCGCGGCGCCGACGACGCCCTCCTCGGGGTCGACGATATTCGTCAACCAGGCGTATGCCGCCCAGGCCCACCAGAGCGCAGCAAGGACGAGCACACCGCGGCCGATCCCGGCGAACGTCGGGTCGTCGGCGAGCAGGGTCGCGACCTGCGTGAACGCGAAGACGAAGACGAGGTCGAAGAAGAGCTCGCGCGGCGTGACACGGTGCTCGTGCTCGACAGCCGCGATGCTCATCTCGCGCGACCTTACCGGCCCGACGCCGGGCAGTTGCCACGTCTATGCTGACCGCGCAATGGGGAGCGGGACGAGGCTGGGCAAGCGCCGTGCGGTGTTGCTCGCGCTGGCAGGGGTCGCACTCTTCCTGCTGCCCGCGGCGACGGCCTCCCACACGCCCAACCCGACGGCGGTCACGATCGCCGGCTCGTTGCAGTCCGAAGCCGGGTGCCCCGGAGACTGGGATCCCGCCTGCGCCGCAACGCATCTCGCCTACGACGCCGGCGACGACGTCTGGCAGGGCACCTTCCTGCTGCCCGCCGCGAGCTATGAGTACAAGGCCGCGCTGAATGACGCCTGGACCGAGAACTACGGCCTTCACGCCCAGCAGGACGGCGCCAACATCCCGCTCGCGCTGCCCGCGCCGGCGAGCGTCAAGTTCTACTACGACCACAAGAGCCACTGGGTGACGGACAACAAGACCTCCGTGATCGCCGTCGCGCCGGGAAGCTTCCAGTCCGAGCTCGGCTGCCCCGGAGACTGGGATCCGGGCTGTCTCCGCTCCTGGCTTCAGGATCCGGACGGCAACGGGATCTACTCCTTCGTGACGTCGGCGCTCCCCCAGGGCTCGTACGAGGCGAAGGTGGCGATCAACGAGGCCTGGGACGAAAACTACGGCCAGGGCGGCGTCCCGGGCGGGGCAAACATCGCGTTCACGGTCCCGGTCGACAACGCAACGGTCACGTTCACCTACGACGCAACCTCGCACGTCCTCACGATCGTCGCCGAGATCCCCCCGGGCGCCCCGGACGGCCCGGGCGCGCTCTCGCACTTCGGCCTCGCGCGCAAGGACTGCCTCGGCACCGCCCGCAACAGGACCTCGAAGGTCTGGTACACGGTCGCGAACGGCGTCCTCAGCGACGTCTACTACCCGACGATCGACAACACCAACGCCGAGACCCTCCAGTACGTCGTCACCGACGGCTCCACGTTCACCGACCTGCAGACGCGGGACATGACCTACACGGTGGAGTCGCATCCCGACTCCGGCGGCATGGCGTGCACTGTCATGGCGACTGCGAGGAACGGCAAGTACCGGATCGAGACCGACTACGTGACCGATCCCGGCCGCAACACGGTGCTCATGAACGTCAAGTTCCGGCCGGCGGTTGCAGGGCTCCGGCTCTACGTTCGCTTCGACCCCACGGTGAACGGCAACGGAGGCGGAGGCACCGGGAACGGCGGCGCCGACCGGGCCGCGGTCGACGACTCGACGGGCGATCCCGTGCTCGTCTCCTTCGATCCGGTCACCGCGACGAATGCCGCGAACCGCGACTACGCGCAACCCGTCTACGCAGCGCTCGACGGCCCGTTCTCAGAGGCCACGAGCGGCTTCGTGGGCGCTGCGAGCGACGGGCTCGTCCAACTCGACGCATCCCATGCGCTGACGACGACGTACGACGAGGCAATCGGCGGGAACGTCGTCCAGACGGCGAGGGTCGAGCTCAAGGGCGACGCGAGCGGCGGCGGCAAGGCCATTCTTGCGCTCGGCTTCGGCGCTACCCAGGACGAGGCCGTCGACACGGCCGAGGGCTCGCTGGCCACCGGGTTCGCCCGAGCGCAGGCGGCCTACGTCGACGGCTGGCGACAGTACGACCGCTCGCTGACGAAGCCGCGCACCGAGCGGCTGCCGGGCATCGCGGGCGCCGACCAGAAGCGGCTCGAGGCCGAGTACTACCTGAGCGCCAATGTCATCAAGGCGTCCGAGGACAAGACGTTCCCCGGCGCGATCGTCGCCAGCCTCGCCTCACCGTGGGGGCAGGCCGTCTCGGCCGGCGACCCGGCGAACACGTACTTCGGCTCCTACCGGGAGGTGTTCGCGCGCGATCTGTACGAGTCGTGGACGGGCCTCGTGACCGCCGGCGACCTGGCGACCGCACGCGACGCGACCCTCTTCCTCTTCGAGCGCCAGCAGCTGCCGGACGGCTCGATGCCGCGGAACAGCCTGGTCAACGGCAAGGTCGCGCCCGACTCGTTCGGGACGCAGCTCGACGAGACCGCCTACCCGATCCTGATGGCGTACCAGCTCGGGCTCACCGACGCATCGCTCTACGCGGATCACATCAAATCGGCCGCGAACTTCGTCGCCTCGCGCGGGCCGGCGTTCGGCGTCGAGCGCTGGGAGGAGCAGAGCGGCTACTCGCCGTCGACCATCGCGGCCGAGATCGCCGGCCTCGTCGCGGCGGCGGAGATCGCACGAGCGAACGGCGACACGGCGTCGGCCGCGGTCTGGCTCGGCGTCGCGGACTCGTGGCAGAGGCAGGTCAAGGACTGGACCGTGACGACGACGGGGCCACATGCGACCCGCTACTTCATCCGGCTCTCGAAGACGGGCGACCCGAATGCGGCGATCTCGTACAACGTCGGGAACGGCGGGCCGACGCTCGACCAGCGCGAGGTGATCGACGCCGGGTTCCTCGAGCTGGCACGGCTTGGCGAGCTCCCCGTCGGGGACACGGACATCGCCCGGTCGCTCCAGGTCGTCGACGCGACAATCAGGTCGACGACAGTGCGCGGGCCGGGCTGGCACCGCTACAACGGCGACGGCTACGGGGACCGCGCGAGCGACGGACGGCCGTGGGCGCCGAGCGGCCAGGGCACCGGTCATCTCTGGCCGGCGCTCTCCGCGGAGCGCGGCGAGCACGAGCAGGCCACCGGAAACGCGACCGGTGCGGCCTCGCTGCTCCTCGGCATGAGCCGGTTCGCCTCCGGCGTCGGCCTGATCCCCGAGCAGAACTGGGAGCTGCCCGATCTGCCACCGTCGCCCTACGGCACCGACCCAACCCTCGCCTCGATCGGCTTCGAGAACGGGGGCGCGGCGGGCTCGGCCTCGCCGCTCACCTGGTCGGCGGCCTCGTTCGTGCGGCTCGCAGGCAACCTCGCTGCGGGCCGCAACGTCGTCCTGCCGGCGGCGACCCACTCGCGCTACGTCGCCCGAACACAGGGCCAGACGTCGCTGACCGTGACGAGCCCGGCGGACAACTCTTCCGTCAGCGCCTCGCCGGTGACCGTGACGGGGACGACCGCGCCCGGGAACACCGTCTACGTCTCGGCGACCAACACCGATGCGGCCTCGGCCACAACGGTCGCGTCCACGACCGCGCCGACGGGCTCGTTCAGCATCGACGTAGCAGTCACCGGCGGGACGAATGTCCTCAACATCGTCGCCGTCAGCCCGAGCGGTGCGACGGCGCAGGCTAAGCGCACCGTCCTCTTCGACTTCGTGCCGGGAACCCTGCTCCTCGACGTGGCCGACCCGAACGGCGACGACAACGGCCCCGGCAACTACGCCTACCCGACCTCGCCGAACTTCCAGCCGGGCGCCTTCGACATTCAGAGGTTCCAGGTCTACGACTCCGGCGCCGACGTGACCTTCCGCCTCCAGACGCGCAACCTGGCGGAGACCTTCGGCAGCCCGCTCGGCGCACAGCTCGTCGACGTCTACGTGCGCGTGCCGGGCGCATCGACGACGTCGACCGCGGCCGCGCATCCGCTGCGCAACTTCAGCATCGCCCCGACCTTCGCGTGGAGCCGGCTCATCCAGGTGCAGGGCTTCGGCCAGCGCTACATCGACGCGGGCGGGGCCACGCTCGGGACGGCCACGATCAGCGCCAACCCCATCTCCCGCTTCATCACGTTCAGCGTCCCAAAGGCGTCGCTCGGCACCCCGGGCCCGGGCTGGGGCTTCACGGTCGTCCTCACCGGACAGGACGGCTTCAGCCTCGATCAGGCGCGCGGCTTCGCCCCCACGCCGCAGGACTTCCAGTTCGGGGTCTGCGCGGCGGCGAGCGCCGACCCACACTGCACGTTCGACCCCGCCCTCGTGCCGAAGGCGGTCGACGTGATCACGGCCCCCGGCGTCCAGCAGTCGACGATGCTCGACTACACGCTCGGGCCGGTCGTCCTCACGGGCGTGGCTCTTCCCTAGGAGCCACAGGACGTGAGGCCGACCGGCCCAGTCAGCGCGGTCTAGCTATCTCGTTCGCAAGCCGTGCCCGAAGGGGTACAGCGGGTCGTAGTCGTCGTCGCCGACGTTGATCGGCTCCTGGTCGAGCGTTCGCGGCCAGGTGACCGGCAGCTTGCCCGTGAACGGCCGGGCGCCGAAGAGCACGTCGGCCACTCCGGCACCCTCGCTCCCCGGGAGCCAGGAGGCGACGAGCGCGTCGATCTTCCGGAGCTGGTCGGGCTCGACGATCAGCGGCCGTCCGGACACGATCACGACGACGCACTTGAACGTGGCCTCGCACACCTTGTCGATGGCTGCGCGATCCGCGACCGAGATGAGCATGTCCTTCACGGGTCGCGGGATGCCCGCATCGCCCGGGTCGAACGCCCAGCGCGGACCGCCGACGTCGCCGAATCCCTCCGAGTAGGGCGTCTCGCCGACGACCACGACGCCGAGCTGCTTGCGGTCAATCGGCGCCGAGGCGTCCACGCTGAACGTCACGGACCCGCGAGAGGCCGCCTCGCGGATGCCCTCGAGGATCGTCGTGCCGGGGATCGTCCCGCCGGGGATCGTATTCGTGGATCCGCCCTGCCAGGTCAGCGTCCAGCCGCCGGCCTGGTTACCGATGTCGTCGGCGTTGCTGCCCGCGACGTAGACGTCGGCGTTCTTGCGAAGCGGGAGCGTGTCGCTCCGGTTCTTCAGCAGCACCTGCGACTTTGCGACCGCCAGGCGGGCGACCGCCCGATGCGCCCGCGAGCCGATCTCGTCGATGTTCCTGCGGTCGGTGAACGGGTGCTCGAAGAGCCCGAGCTCGAACTTCTTGGTGAGGATGCGCCTGACGGCGTCGTTGATGCGGCTCATCGGGACGCGGCCGGCCTGCACCTCGGCGATGAGCGTCGTCTCGAAGCTCTGCGCCGAGAAGGGCTCCATGAACATGTCGATGCCGGCGTTCGCGCCCGTCCGGACCTGGGTTGCCCAGTCGCCCGGGATCTGGTGGATGCCCTCCCAGTCGCTGATGACGAACCCGTCGAAGTCCATCGCGCCCTTGAGGACGCCGGTGATCAGCTCGCGGTTCGCGTGCATCTTGATCGGGTTGCCGAGGCCGTCCTCGGTCCAGTCGACGCTCGAGAACGACGGCATCACGGTCCCGACGTCGTGCTTCCGCACGGCCGGGAGGTACTGGCGGAGCGAGTTCTTCCAGAACGACCGACGATCCGTGATCGCGATGCCCTGGTCGATCTTGTAATCGCCGGCGGCCGTGCCGTACTCCGTGTCGCCGTCGCCGGCGTAGTGCTTGGCCGTGGCGAGCACGCGGTCACGGTCGTCGAGCTGGCCGTGCCGGCCCTGGAAGCCGTCGATGGCGGTCTCCATGCGGATGACGAGGTCGGGGTCTTCGCTGAAGCTCTCGTACGTGCGACCCCAGCGGTCGTCACGGGCCGCGCAGACGCAGGGCGCGAAGGTCCACTGCGGGCCGCTGGCCCGGGTCTCGATCGCCGTGATGTGCTCCACCCTCTTGACGAGGTCGGCGTCGCGGGTGGCGCCGAGCCCGATGTTGTGCGGGAACACGGTCGCGCCGAACAGGTTGCCGTGGCCGTGCACCGAGTCCACGCCGTACAGCAGCGGGATGCCCAGGCGCGTGTTCAGCGCCGCCTGCTGGAAGCGATCGACCATGTCGGCCCACGCCTCCGGCGTGTTCGGGGTCGGCGGCGAGCCGCCGCCGGAGAGGACGCTGCCGAGCATCCAGGCCGTGATGCGCGTGGGGTCGTCGGTGACAGCCCCGCGCTCGGCCTGAGTCATCTGCCCTACCTTCTCCTCCAGCGTCATGCGCGAGAGAAGGTCGGCGACGCGTACCGACACCGGCCGGCTCGAATCTTCGTACGGCAAAACGGCAGTCGCGCGAGGAGCCGCTGACGGAACGGCGACCCCCACGGCGAGAACGGCCGCGGCGGCGGCCACCAGCAAGCGCGGCAGGCGCCGCAAGCTTCTCTGGGCGAACATAGGTGCTCTCCTCCCTACGTCCGCGACCGGGGATACGTAGACGGCGACCGTGCGGTCGAACCGCGGACGCGGGCCGCCTGTACCCGCTCGCCGATCACCATAAACGCCGCCGGCCAGGCGGCCGGCGGCAACGCGCCGAGCGCCCTTACGCGCCCGCCCGCAAGCGCTCCGAGAAGTACTCGAGCGCCTTCTTGGTCTTGGTCTCCTGCTCGCCGCTGAGGTCGACGCCCCGCTCCGTCAGGAACGCTCTCGCCTCGGCGGCGACCTGGAACGTCTCCGAGGGCAGGCACTTCGTCGACAGCTCCAAAATCATCGAGTTGTCCGGGTAGAGCCAGAGCTCGGCGACGAGCTTGCGCGCGAACCCTTCAGGCGCCCACTTCAGCTTGAGCACGAGGATCGGGCCGAGGATCGTGAGGTCGTCCAGCTCGAGGCCCTCGGGAGCGTGCGTCGCGTACAGCGCCCGCTGCTCCTTCGAGTAGAGCTTGCGGATCGGTCGTTCTCCGAACACCGTCTCCCTGACGTTCGGCGTCTTCAGCGCGCGCTTCATCGAACCCGAGCAGACGAACCCGCCCGGCATCGCATCGACCTCGACGTTGAAGCTCGGCGAGTCGCGCAGATCTGCGGACAGCTCGTCCGGGACGACCGGGCGCAGCTTCACGACCGTGTCGTCTCCCTTGCCCTGGACGCGGCGGGCACGGACGACGAGACCGTTGGCGTTGAGCGCCAGGTCCGGCGTGTCGAAGAAGTAGACCTGCCGGATCTGCGCGTCGAGCGGGTCGACGCCGAGCGCCGCTGCGCCGCTGGCGCGGTCGGACACCGGCACCGTCAGCTTGAGCTCGACGCTGTCGGCGCCCTTCGTCAGTTCGACCAGCTCGGCGACCTGTTGATCGGACAGATTTGGGGTCTTTGTCTTACTAGCCATGGGGGGTTCCTTTCGCGTGCGGACAGCTATCCAAGCACTCGGCATGTCCGCCGTCCAGCGCAGGGGTCAGCGGGCCTTCTTGCCCCGCGCGGCCGGAGAGGCGTGAAGGCTCCCCAGGTCGATTGCAATCGCAAAGAGCAACGAGCCGGCCCAGAAGTTCACGGGGCTGAAGAGCAGCGGCTCCTTGTCTCCGATCAGATTGAAGATGAACCAGAGGGCGAACCAGATCAGTGTCAACGTCTCCGCCTTTCGTCGAGGAGTTCATACCGCAGAAACGCCGAGCTGCCGGGGGACGGCAGCTCGGCGTCTCGGCCAGAAGGGACGCGACGACTATGCGAGCGCGGCCTTCTCGGCTCTCGTGGCCTCGGAATGACGCAGCGCGCCTCCGATCGCCAACACGAGGAAGCCGATGCCCGTCAGGATCAGTGCAACCCCGACGACGATGCCGAAGAGCGCGAGCTGCTCGGCCATGTACGACAGGTTGAGTGCCGTCGAGAGCGAGGTCTCGGTCACCCAGGTGTTGCGCGCGGCGTTCGGGACCGGATTGCCCTCTTCGTCGGTCAGGGCCGCCTCTTCGTCACTGGTGCCGGCCGGATTCTCCGGATCGTCGGCAGCCAGGAAGCGTCCCATCTCCGCATAGGTGAGGCCGCCCGAGGACTCGAGGGCGTGGATGCGCATGTATTCGGAGAAGCAGCGCGCCTCCGAGCCCGTGTCGATCGGCTCCTCAGCCACGTCGCAGGAGGGGGCCTCCACGTCCAGGCCTGCCTCCTCGATGCCGGGCTGGATCCCCTCCGGGCTCATGTCGGGCGAGCCGACGATCATCTCGCGCGCGAGTTCATCCTTGACGGTCGAGCGGGCGTCGAGGCTCAGGTAGAGCGCGCCGATTCCGAACGCGATCAGCACGATCCCCGCAGCCATTCCTCCGTACTCCAAGACCTTGCGCCTGGTCATCCTGCTCTCCTTCCGGGTTGTCATGGGGAACCCTGACGTGCCGCGCGACCCGCGCCATCCGGGGGCGCGCCGACATTCTTGCGGGCCGACCGTGGCGCCGCCTGCGGGTTTTCCGCACGGCCGTTCTTGGCCGGAACCGCCGGGAGCCGCCATGTGGCGGCTCCCGGGGTCGAGCGCGAGGAGAGCTCTAGTGCGACATGGTGCCGTCGACCTTGCCGACCTTGAGCAGGCCGACCTGCCCGAGATCGACGTGGGCGAAGGCGTGGCTGACGAACGGGTAGAGGCCCGGCTCGTCGACCTTCACGTCGAAGATGGCGCCGCCGCCGGCCGGGACGGGCACGGTTTGCACGCCGTTCTGGGGCGGGTTGGTCACGTCCGAGTTGACCCACGCCCGATCGAAGATCGTGCCGACGACGTGGAAGTTGGTGTCCAGCGTCGGGCCGGCGGCCACGACGTAGAACCTCGTCGTCTCGCCGGGCTTCGCGGTCAGCGGATGGGTCACGTACTGGTTCGCGTACCCGTTGAAGGTCGTCCAGTCGGGCTCCATCGCGCGCGCCTTGTCCATGCTGAGGCTCGCCGGCTTGGAGATGCCGTCGCTGTCCAGGTACCACTCGCTCCCGACCAGCACGTACTCGTTGTCTACCTTCGGCAGCGGCTTGGCGGGATCGACCACGAGCGCGCCGTACATGCCGTTGGCGATGTGCGCGAGCACCGGCTTCGTCCCGCAGTGGTACATGTAGACGCCGGGGTCGCCGGCCTTGAAGCGGAAGGTGAAGGACTCGCCCGGAGCGACGTCCTTGAAGGCGACGTTGGGGGCGATCCGCGCCGCATGGAAGTCGATCGAGTGCGGGATCGAACCGCCGTTCACGAGCGTCATCTCAACCGTCTGGCCCTCGCGCACGTGCAGGATCGGGCCCGGCGCGCCGTGGCCGTCGAACGCCCAGGTGTTGTACTTCACGCCCGGCGCGACCTCGACGACCATGTCCTTGAGGGTCATCTTGACCTTGACGAGATCGCCCGCCGGCACCGGCGGAAGAACGGCGTCCGTGGCGGCGTGAGCCTCTGCGAGCTCCGCCGAGTTCTCGGGAACGACGCCGGCGAAGCTGTCGAGCGGGAGCGCCGTGTTGTGGTCGGCTGCCTGGCTGCCGGCAGTCGCGGAGTGGGGAGCGGCCTGGTTGACCGCGCTCACCGCACCGTCGGTCGAGCTGCCGCTCTCCCGGGCGTCGGCCCACATCAGCAGGGCGAACATGCCCAACACGGCGACGAGAACGCCGAGGAGGACGGCGGCAACCTTGAAGAACGCGCCGGAGTCCGTCTCACGACGTCGGGGGGAATGGCTGGGCACGGAATGGGTGGTCATCGCTTCTCTCTCCTCGGTTCGCGTATCTGATCCGAGGGTATGAGCACGGCCCGCGCGCAGCGTCGGGGCACAACCGCATCTGTCTCTGGACTTCCCACGGAGTCCCTTGCGGGTTTCCCGCAGGGCTAGATCACTCGTAGCGCAGCGCCTCGGCCGGGCGCACTCGAGCTGCGCGGCGGGCCGGCGCGATCGTCGCGATCATCGCGACCGCGTAGACGAGCAGGAAGATGACCGCCAGGTTGAGCCACGGCACGACGAGCGTGAGGTTCTCCCAGCTCGGCTGCTGCCGCGTGTCCTCGATGATGTTCCACGCGAGCAGCAGGCCGAGGAGCGTGCCGACGACGATGGAGGTCAGCGCAATGAACGAGGACTCGAGCAGGAACGAGGCCTCGACCATGCCTCTGCGGAAGCCGATGGCGCGCATGACCCCGATCTGCTGGCGGCGCTCGACGACCGAGCGCGCGCTGATGACCCCGAGGGCGGCGACGCCGACCAGGAGGCCGAGCCCCATGAACCCCTGGATGAGCCGGTTGAACGTGACTCCCGCGGCGGTCACGTCGCGCATGACCTGCTCGACGGACTCCGCCTCCATGCCGTTGGCGAGGAAGGCCGATTCCAGCTGGGTGGCCGCCTGCGCGGCGTCGACTCCGGGCGCCAGGTCGAAGTAGAAGATGGTCGGGTAGGCGCGGCCGGGGAAGGCGCCGGCGAGCGTCTTCTGCGAGGTGGCCATTCCGGCCATCTCGAGCGGCGTCGACTCGGAGAGGATCCCGATGATCGTGACGGTGACGTCCTTCTCCGTCTGAGGGTCACGCACGAGCACGTCGACGGGCTGCATCGGCCCCTCGTCGAGCAGGAAGCCGCTGAGCTTGAAGTCGGTGGGAGGAGCGAACCCGAAGTTATCGCGGCGCGGCGCAACGGTGCTGTCGATCACGGCGAGTCCCGGTCGGGCCGCAAGCGCGCTCCAGACCTCGCGCTCGCTCCCGTAGCCTTCGGCGATCTTCGCGAAATCGAAGGTCGTGTGGCGGAGGAAGGCGGCGTCGAGGCCGCGCACCACGTAGGGCTCGAGCGCCCGACCCGTCCCGACCTGGGCGGCTTCGATCGGGAGGAACGACTGGGACGCCGCGACCGTGAAGTCCTCGGCATCGAGTCCGGGCGTCTGCGAAACCGCACGCTGAACATCCGGAATGGGCGTTCCTCCGCCCGCGCTCGCGCGAACGTCGAAGCCGCCCCCGAACGTCTCGGTGTTCTCCATCGCGTGGAGGAACGATCCGTTCGAGGCCGTCCCGGTCACGAGCGTGAAGACGACGAGCGTGAACATCGCCAGCGTGGTCCCCGTTCGGAAGCGATTTGCGAGCGGGTAGGCCATGGACATCTTGAGGACGGGCGCGAGGCTCCGGATGCGTCCAAGCACGCGCATGGCGATGCCGAGCAGGAGGTCGGCGTTGAAGACGATCGCCCAGACGGCGCCGATGACGATCATGAACCCGGACGCGATCCAGGTGGAGAAGTTCATCGACAGCGGGCCGAGCACGTCCTCCCAGTAGCTCCACGGGAGCATCAGGAGCACGGCGATCGTGAGCCCGCAGGTCGTGAACGCGATCCGCTCCGAGACACCGAGAGCTCGCAGAACCGGCACGAGGCTGACGATCAGGAGTGAGATGCCGACCATCGCCGGTGTCGCCGCGTCTCCCGTGATCCCTGACAGGGTCAGCAGGCCGCCGAAGGCGAGCCCGACCGCAGCGAGCGCCAGTCGCCGGCGTCGGCGCGGCGTGGGCGGCTCGGGAAGATTGCGAATCGCCGCGGAGATCGTCATCGTGCTGACGCGCCAGGCGGAGAAGGCAACGACCGCGAGCGTGAGCAGCACGCCGAGCGCGTAGGCGATTGCGAGGCTCCGCGGCGTGACCGCGAACTCGATGTTCAGGCTCTCGCCCGCCGCCGCGTCAAAGGCCTGTGCCATGACGAAGACCATCAGGAACGCGACGGCCGCGCCGAACAGCGCGCCGACGAGCGCGGCGACGAGGTCGTAGGCCACGCCCTCGAAGGTGAAGCTCTGAACGAGATGGCCGCGGCGGGTGCCGATGGCGCGCGCGATTCCCAGCTCCCCGCGCCGCTCGGCCGCCAGCATCACGAAGACGAGGAAGATGAGCAGGATGCCCGCGGCGATCGAGAACGAGCCGAAGGTCGTGAAGAAGGCCATGAACGCGGCTCCCGAGACGTCGGCCTCCTCGATGGCGTCGCTCTTGGACGGATCGACGTCGAGACCGAGGGGACGGAGGATCGGAGCGAGCCGATCGACGACCTCGTCGGTGACGCCGGCGCCGGACCATTCATCACCCCGATTCGAGATGAGAACGTGGCGCACCTGGCCGGGGCGCCCCATAAGCGCCTGCGCCTCCGCAAGCGGCATGAGAAGCGCGGAGTCGGACGTCCCGGCACCTTCGTAGTCGACGACGTCCTTGACGGTGATCCGCAGAGCAGGGCCGCCGGCGAAGACACTCAACCGATCACCCGGCCCGACGCCGAGCTCCTCGGCTGCGTCCTCGTTGAGGAAGACCTGACCTCTGCCGAGCTGACGCAGCGACACGGCCTTCCCGTCCGAGCCGACGATCGTCCCGAAGCCGGTCATTCGCTCGGGGTCGGCCGCGAACATCGTCACCCGCGGCTCGGTCTGCCTCTGCAGCGGAGCCTGGACGGCGACCTGCTCGATGATCGCGGGCGTGATGCCGTCGACGAGGTTCGTGCCGGCAAGCTCGCGATCGATCTCGTCGACCACGGACTCGTCGAAGTACTCGATCCCGGTCGCCGAGCCGAGCCCCGTGCCGAGGCTGATCTCGGTGCCGCGGGCCGACACGAGCTCGTCGGTCTGACCGAGCGTCGCCACAGCGGCGCCACGAATCGTGTGGCTCATCGTGTCGCCGGTCGTGAGGGCCGTCGCGACGATGGTCGTGCCGAGCATCAGCCCGACGACGATGAGCGCCGTCCTGCCGCGCCGGCGCCCGACGTTCCGAACGCCGAGCTTGACCAGGATCGGATGCCGCAGCGCCAGGACGCCGATGACACCGAGTGCGAGGGCGAGCGCGAAGACGAGGACGACGAGGAGCGTGTCGACCGGGATGCCGAAGAGCTTCGTCATCGCACTGCGTGCGCGAGCTCGCGCTCGAGGCTCTCGACGACCTCGCCGTCGAGCATGTGCACGATGCGATCGGTCTTCTCGCCGACGGAGACGTCGTGGGTGACGATCAGGAACGTCAGCCCGCGTTCGAGATTCAGCCGGCGCATGAGGTCGACGATCTCGGCGGCGCTCTCGCTGTCGAGGTCGCCCGTCGGCTCGTCGGCCCAGACGACAGCCGGGTCGTTCACGAGCGCGCGCGCGATGGTCACGCGCTGGCGCTGACCGCCGGAGAGCTCGTCGGGAAGGTGATGCGCTCGCCCGGTAAGACCGACGAGCTCGAGCGCGGCGAGTGCCCGCTCGCGCGCCTCCTTCTGCGAGCGCCGCGCGACGAGAAGCGGAAGCTCGACGTTCTCGACGGCGTTGAGAACCGGCATCAGGTTGTAGAACTGGAAGATGAAGCCCATGCGGAGAGCGCGATAGTCGGTGCGCTCCCGATCCGACATGGACTTCAAGGACGTCCCCTCGATGAGGACGTCGCCTTCGTCGACCGCGTCCAGGCCCGACAGGCAGTTCAGGAGCGTGGTCTTGCCGCAGCCGCTGGGCCCCATGATCGCGACCATCTCGCCGTGGCCGGATCGCGAGGCTGACGCCGTTCAGGGCGTGAACCTTGACCTTGCCGGTGTCGTAGACCTTGTGGACGTCTCGCGCCTCGACGAGGAACTCGCTCGTATCGGTGTGCATATCGTTCATGCCGCGACTCTCCCCGGTCCTGGTGGCTCAGCGGCATCGGGACGCTCCGCAGATCGCCTACGGGCTTTTCCGCAGAGCGCGTCAGCAGCGATACCGATGCCCACGCAATAGCCATGCGCGAGCCTCATGCCATGAGAGTCCGAGACGTCATGAGCACGGACGTCGCAGTAGCGACAACGGGCACCTCGCTTCGAGAGATCCTCGATGTGCTCAACTCACGTGCGGTCTCCGGACTACCCGTCGTCGATGCCGACGACCACGTGCTTGGCGTCGTTTCGCAGGCCGACATCCTGGCATCGACCGCCAGTCGGCCAGACTCGAGCTTGATCGCCGACGTGCTCACTGAAGGGACAAGAAGCGGGCCAACATCGGTCCCTAGCACTGCCGGGGAAGCGATGTCCTCGCCGGCCCATGTGATCGACGAGAATTCTCCCGTAGCCCAGGCAGCCGCGCAGATGCTCGATCACGGCATCAAGCGCCTGCCGGTTGTGCGGGCCGGGATACTCGTTGGGATCGTCACCCGCAGCGATCTTCTCCAGGCGTTCACGCGCTCGGACGAGGAGATCGCGCGCGAAGTCCGCGAAGAGATCCTCGGGCGACTGCTAGGCCACTCGCCGATGGAGGTCGCAGTTCACGTCGAGCGGGGCATCGTCGCGCTCTGCGGTCAGGTCGACACGCGAAGCGAGGCGGAGGTCATCGAAGGCCTTGTCCTTCGGGTGCCGAGTGTCGTGTCGGTCAGGGCGTCGATTGACTGGAAGACCGACGATCGTCATCTGGCCCAGACGTAGCGACCGAGCGAGCTCTGGTCGAGAAGCCGACGACACGCTCTTCGGACTCGTCGTAGTCGCGTGCGCTCAACGCACGTGATACGGGACGCTTGAGAGCAGCACCTGCGGCTCGAAGAGGAGCAACCGCTTGATGTAAAGGGCGCGCTGATTATGCAGGAGCCGCGGCCAGCCGGAGAAGATCAGCTCGGGCATCACGACGGACACGAGAACCTCCGGTTCCGCGGTGAGCTGGCGGAGGTAGCGCTGGAGCGGGTCACCGAGGTCTCGGTAGGGCGCCTCGGCGATATCGAGCGGTAGGTCGATCTCCTCTCGCTCCCAGTCGCTTCTGATCCTCTTGGCCTCGTCGGCGTCGAAGGCGAAGAAGACCGCCCTGGCGTCGTCGAGACCGAGCGTCTGCGTGTACTTGATCGAGCGAAGCGATGCTGCTTGTACCCCAGAGACTAGGACGCGTGCGATCGCTCGTTCGGGCTGAGGCCGGGCGTGTTCGGCATCCAGTACGACCGGCACGTCCGTGACGACAACGCCGGGCTCGGAGAGAAGGCGAAGCTTGAGCGAGAAGGTCGAGCGGCGACGAGCGATGGCGGTGGAGAGCGACGGCCGCTCGAAGACCTCCGGAACGACCACTGTGGTGAAGGCCGAGTCGCCGCGCGGCAGCGCCCAGACGTAGTCGAGGACGGCGTCGGCGACACCGTCGCGCCGCTCGATGGTCTCGATCGGCGTGCCGCCCCCGCTGAACACCCACCAGTGACCGCGAGGGTCGGGTTTCTGCCGGTCGTCGGGCACGTGGACGGGGTGGTAGTCGGTGCCGGCGATCTGGCGCGCGTACCAGGCCGCCTCTGCCGTGGCCTCGTCGAGGTGCTCGACGTAGAGGATCGTCGTGTTGGTGGGCTCTGGAGCTGCCCGCACCGCGGCCGTTCCGGCGCGCAGCCGACGGCTTACCGTCCGGTAGTGGCGGTTGATGATGAGGAAGAGAGCGATGAGTGCCGGGATCGCGATGACGACCATCCAGGCGCCGTCGACGAACTTGGCCTGGATCACGAGCAGGGTCACGATCCCGGTCGCGGTCGCACCGAGGCCGTTCATGACGGCGCTCTTGCGCCACCCGGGCTCCTTGAGCCGCAGCCAGCGGCGCACCATGCCTGCCTGGGAGAGCGTGAAGGCGGTGAAGACGCCGACGACGTACAGGTGGATGAGGGCAATGACGTCGGCGTTGAAGACCCAGATGAGAACGGCTGCAAGGCCGGCGAGCACGACGATCCCGTTCGAGTAGACGAGCCGGTCGCCGAGGTTCACGAACTGGCGGGGGAAATAGCCGTCCCGGGCGAGGACAGCCGCCAGCCGCGGGAAGCCCTGGTATGACGTGTTGGCGGCGAGGATGAGGATCCCGAACGTGACCGCTTGGACGACGTAGTACATGACCGAAGTCGCCGAGGACGCCGGGAAGGTGGCTCGGGCGATCTCGGAGATCACCGAGACACTTTCGCTGGGTCGGGCACCCATCTCGACGGCGAGATAGGAGACGCCGAGGAAGAGCGTGATCGCGATGACGCCCAGGACGAGGAGCGTCTGCGCCGCGTTGCGTCCCCGCGGCGGCTGGAAGGCGCCGACGCCGTTCGAGATCGCCTCGACGCCGGTGAGCGCGGCTGCGCCGGACGCGAAGGCGCGGGTGATGACGAGCACGCCGGCGGCCCCGACGCCCGCCGCGACTGGGTCAGGTACTTCCGCCTGGGGACAGGTGCCGACGACGCACTTGCCCACGCCGGTCGCGATCATCGCGTACATGGCGACGACGAAGGCATATGTCGGCAGCGCGAAGAGGATGCCGGACTCGCGGACACCACGCAGGTTCGCAAAGGTCAGAAGGACGATGAACGCAATCGAGAGACCCACCTTGTGCGACTCGAGCGAGGGCACGGCGGACGTCAGAGCGAGCACGCCCGCGGCGACTGAGACGGAAACGGTGAGAACGTAGTCGACGAGAAGCGCCGCGGCCGCGATCAGGCTCGGGAGTCGTCCGAGGTTGTCCTTGGCGACGATGTAGGCGCCTCCGCTCGTTTGGTAGGCGTGCACCGTCTGCGTGTAGGAGAGGACGACGATCGCGAGCACGACCGCGATCACGATCGAGATCGGCATGATCAGGCTCGCCGCCGTCGCCGACGCCGCTATCAGCACGACGAGTCCCGACTCGGTTGCGTAGGCCACCGACGACAGCGGGTCGGAGGCGAAGATCGGAAGAGCGAGCTTCTTCGAGACGAGCGTGTCGTCCATCTCGCTGCTCGCGCGCGGACGACCGATGAGCGCCCGCTTCCAGGCGACCGAGCTTCGGGGTCGTTCGCGGAGCTCGGCCATGGTCACTCGCCTTCGAGTTCGGCGAGGACGGCCGCGATGCGCTCGTTTCGCCTAACAGCGTTCAGGCCGTAGTCGCGAACGGGCGGCGGCTCGGACAGGACGAGCTCAAGGTCGCGACGCGCGTCTTCGGGAAGCGGTCGATCGAAGTCTCGAAGCCGATCGGCGATCCGTTCGTACAAGGCCGACCGCTCCGCGACTGTGTCGAACTCGACGACGGACGCTCGGTGGAAGTGCTCTCGCTCAGCCAGCGCATAGCGCTGAACGGCGCGGAGAGACGCCGCCTCTCGCGACCGGGCGCACGCCAACGGCTGATCGTGGACACGCATCGACCGTACGCCCACGCTGCTCAGCGAACTCTCAGGATCTTGGTGTGCGGCCTAAGGAACGCCTCAAGACGGAAGAACGAGGCGATACCCCGCGCCCGGCTCCGTCAGGAGGTAGCGCGGTCGCGAGGGGTCGGTCTCGATCTTCCGGCGCAGCTGCGAGACGTATACGTGCAGGTAGTGGGACTCGCGCTGATAGGCGGGCCCCCAGACCTCGCGCAGGATCTGCGCGTGTGTCAGGAGACGGCCGACGTTGAGCGAGAAGAGACGCAGAAGCTTGAACTCGTGCGGCGTCAGCGACACGAGCTGCCCGTCCTTATAGACCGCGCGCTTGTCCAGCTCGATCCGCAGGTCGCCGATTTCCACGACCGGATCGCCGGCGGGCTGGGCCCGGCGCAGGCTCGCACGCAAGCGCGCCAGCAGCTCTTCGACTCCGAAGGGCTTGGTCACGTAGTCGTCTGCTCCCGCATCGAGGGCGGCGACCTTCTCGCGCTCTTCGTCGACCGCAGAGAGAACGACGATCGGCACCTGCGTCCACTCGCGCAGCTCCCGGCAGACCTCGGCGCCTCCTTTCCCGGGCAGCACGAGGTCCAGGATGACTGCATCCGGCGGTCGGACGGCGGCCTGCGTCAGAGCGGCCTCGCCAGTGGCAGCCGTCTCGGTCTCGTAGCCGGCGCCCCGCAGGGTGGTCTCGAGCGCCCGCAGGATCTGCGGCTCGTCGTCGACCACTAGGACGCGCAGCCCACTCACGCCTGCGCCCGAACCGGGACGGTCACGAGCGGGAACGCAATCGCAAAGCACGCACCCTCCGATCCGCGGGTCTCAGCCCAGATGCGTCCACCGTTCGCCTCGGTGAAGCCGCGCGCGATAGCGAGACCCAGGCCGGTGCCTTGTTGCCGACCCTCGTCATCCGAGGCACGCACGAAAGGCTCGAAGATGCGCTCGAGGTCTCGCTCGGCCAGTGGCGGGCCGCCGTTCTCGACACGCAGGACGACCTCGCTCGGGGAAGCGGTGACCCGGACGACTACGGCCTGGTTCTCGGGCGAGAAACGCAGTCCGTTCTCAAGCAGGTTGACCAGGGCGCGCTCAACCTGGATCACGTCGACTTCCACGAGCGGGATCTCGTCGCCTGGCAGCTCGACCCTGACGGACGCCTCACGTTCTCCAAGCTGAGCGAGCGCCTGCCCGACGAGCTCGTCGATCGCGACCAGCTCTTTCCGCGAAGTCACCGCGCCGGTCTCGAGGCGCGAGAGGTCGAGCAGATTCGCGACCAGGCGATCAAGCCTGAGGGATTCCTCCCTGATCGTGTCCAGCAGATGTTGTCGGTCTTCCTCGGTCAGCTCCAGCGCCGGCGAGGCCAGGCTCTCGCCGGCAACGCGAATCGCCGTCAGCGGGGAGCGAAGGTCGTGGCCGACCGAACGCAGGATCGCCGTCTTGACCGAGTCGCTCAGGCGCAGCCGCTCAGCCTCGAGCGCTTCTCGCTGGAGCGCCTCTCGATCAGCGGCCACCGCGAGAAGCGACGCCAGGGCCGGAAAAAAACGGGCTCGTACCGATGCGTCCGGCTGCTCACCCTCGGGCACGACGATTCTTCCGACCAAGCGGTTCCCTGCGCGGAGCTCCAGCTCCTGTGAGCTCGGGCCCGCCTCGCGTTCCTCACCAAGCTCGAGACGCACGTCGGTGACCCCCAGGATGCGCCCCAGCGCCCGAGCGACCGCCTCTCGTCCGCTCTCCAGGCGCTCCCCCTGAAGCAGCGCAATGGACAGCTCCGCAAGCAGGGCTTCCTCGCGTTCGCGTTGCTCGGCCTCCGCCGCGCGCGTGCGGGCACGCGTCGCGAGCTCGCTCACCACGATGCCGGTCACCAGATAGACGGCGAGTGCAAGCCAGTTCGTTCGCTCCTCTAGCCGTAACGTGTGTGCAGGCGGCAGGAAGAAAAAGTTGAACGCCAGCATGCTCACGACCGCGACACCAACCGCCCACGCCCGGCCGCACAAGACAGCGACCGGTAGCACCGCGAACAGGTACAGGGCGCCGAGGCTGAGCACAGGCACCGCTTCGCGAAATAGGTAGATCGCCGCGGTGACGATCAACAGGCATACGGCGCTGCCGAGGAGTGCCCGTGACTGCCCGCGCAGCCAGGTCGGGCCAGGGTCGCGACTCGGCGAGACGCTCACGGCCTAAGCATGCCGCGAATCCTGCGGCAGGGCGGTTCGGATTCATTCGGCTGATCTAGACTTGGCAACAGCGTCCGCCGACCCAGCCGCGCTGGATAGCGCTCCGTTAGGAGACTGAGGAGGCGGAAGGACGCGCCCCACCGAAAGGAGGCGCGTTGAAGCGCATCTACATCACAGTCCGCCACGCGGCGCTTGTCGTAGCCGAAGTGCCCGACCGCCCCGCCCTTCTGCGCTCGGCACTTCGGCTCTCGTACTTCACGATCGCCTGGAACAGCCTGGTCGGGGCCTTCGCGCTCGTGATCTCATTCCTCGATGACAGTCCCGCGCTGGCGGGGTTTGCGCTGAACGCGCTTCTGGACGCCTCAGCCTCGGTCGTGCTCGTATGGCGCTTCAGAAGGGAGAAGCGCGATTCCGTCGGGGCGGAGCGGCTAGAGCGCAGGGCGCAGTACGGCGTCGCTGCCGCCATGGAGCTGGTTGCCTTCTACGTTGGCTTTCAGGCGGTACGGGGACTGATCGAGGGTTCGCACCCCCAAGCCTCCGTCTTCGGAGCGACCGTCGCCCTGGCATCACTCATCGTCATGCCGTGGCTCGGCGTGCTCAAGCTTGAGGTCGCGTCGGGCCTATCCAGTGGCGCGCTTCGAGGAGACGGTGTCCTGACGCTGGCCTCGGCGGCGCTCGCTGCGACGACGCTCGGGGCGCTTCTTGTGAACGCCACGCTGGACTGGTGGTGGGCCGATCCGATCGTTGCGCTGCTCATCGCGACCGCTCTCGGAATCGAAGGCGTGCGAGTAGCCTTGCGCCACCGCTTCGGCTAGCCGCGAAGCGCCGCGTCGAACCACTCGCAGAACTCGACCAGCGGGTATCTGTAGGCGGCAGCTAGGCCGTCGACTCGGATCCGCGGGCGGCGGCCAGCTTCCGGTTGCTTCGATGATCTCGTTCAGCCGGTCGAAATCCGTCGGTGATGCCGATTCGCCCGTCTGTCAACAGACGAGGCCTGGCGGCCCGCCATCCCTGCGACGCAGCGCGCCGTAGTTCACGCGCGACTCGGAACGATCACGACCGGGCAGGGCGCGTGGTGCACGGACTGGGCGCTCACCGACCCGAGCAGAAGTCCCTTGAACCCGCCGCGGCCGCGCGAGCCGACCACGAGGAGCTCGGCATCGCCGGCAGCCGCAATCAGCGCCGGCGCGGCCCGCATCTCGGTCGAGCTCGCCGACGATCTCGAGCTCCGGCTCCAGCGCCCTGGCCTGGTCGAGCGCCTCGTCGAGCACCTTCCGCGCCGCGGCGGCGAGGTGCTCGTAGACATCCTCGTCCGTCGGCCCGATCGTCGGCGCTCCGATCACCCAGGCATCGGGGATCGCGTCGACCAGCGGAACCATCCAGGCGTGCACGATGTGTAGCGAGGCCTTGCGAAGGCCTGCCTCCGTTACGGCCCACTCGAGCGCCTGGGCGGCGCCGGCGGACCCGTCGACTCCGACGACGACCTTCGCCATCAGAAGGCCTCCGGAAGGGCGTCGCGCTCGATCGGACAGGACATGCAGCGCGGGCCGCCGCGTCCCCGGCCGAGCTCCGAGCCGGCGATCGTGATCACCTCGATGCCCTCGTGGCGCAGGCGCGTGTTCGTCTCGACGTTGCGCTCGTAGGCGACGACGACGCCGGGAGCGAGCGCGAGAACGTTGTTGCCGTCGTCCCACTGCTCGCGCTCGGCCTCGTAGCGATCGCCGCCGGTCTCCACGAGCCGCACCGACGGGAGGTCGAGAGCCCGCGCAATCTCGACGAAGAGATCCTCGCGCTTCTCGATCCTCAGGCCCGTGCGGCCGGGGCGGATGACGTAGGGGACCAGCGCGTCGCGCAGATCCGGATAGATCGTGAAGGCGTCCCGGTCGATCATGGTCAGGACGGTATCGAGGTGCATCGAGGAGCGCCGCGCCGGTAGCAGCACTGCGATCACCTCACTCGCCGCGCCGGCGGCGAAGAGGCGCTCGGCGAGCAGCTCGACCGCGACCGGGCGTCGTGCGCTCGCCCATGCCGACGAGCACAGCTCCGTTCCCGATCACGAGGATGTCACCGCCTTCGAGGTGCGGCGGCAAGGGCCAGGCCTCGCTCCAGAGCTCGAAGTCGCGGCCGGCGAAGAGCGGGTGATGCTTGTAGATCGCCTCGAGGTGGATCGACTCGCGCATGCGGGCCGGCTTCGCCATCGCATTGATGCTGACGCCGCCGTAGATCCAGGCCGACGTGTCGCGCGTGAACATGTGGTTGGGGAGGGGCGGAAGGGCGAAGCCGTCGTCGCGATCCTTGGCGACGGCCGCGGCCAGCGACTCGGCCTCGAACGGAAGCTCGTCCCAGGCGACGCCGCCGATCAGCCAGTGGGCAGCCTCCGTCGCGGACATGGCCTCGAGCCAGAGACGGGCCGCGGGGCTCAGCGTCGGCTTCAGGTTCGCGGCCCGGAGCGTGCGCTCGAGCACGTCCTCGCGGACGGCCGGGTCCTCGAGCGTCTCGGCGAGGAGACGCTCGAGGAGGAGGACCTCGACCCCACGCTCGGCGAGCGCGTCGGCGAAGGCATCGTGCTCCTGGCGCGCCCGCTTCACCCAGAGGACGTCGTCGAAGAGCAGGTCGTCCTTGTTCCGGGGCGTCAGGCGCCGGAGCTCGAGGTCGGGACGGTGGAGGATGACCCTCCGAAGCGTCCCGACCTCCGAGCCCACGTAGAGGCGCGTGGCCTGCTGCGTGGCGGCGCTAGCGGTCACGTCCTGGCTCCCACCAGCGGCGGCGCGGTGAACGGGTCGAGCACGTCGTCGACGACGACGTCCTCGCTCGGCGCCTCCCGGCTCTGGCGCCACTTCAGCCAGATGTAGACCGGGATTCCCGCGACCAGGAGCATGAACCCCTTGGCGATGTACTCGTAGCCGGCGCCCCAGATCGCCCAGGTCGAGTAGGCGAGCGCGAGGAACGCGATCACCGAGTACCGGGCGAGATGGACCGCCGAGAACGAGTCGCGGTCGGCGAAGAAGAGATAGAGCTGCGCCGCCGCGGCGTACATGTAGGGAATCAGCGCCGTCAGCGTGGCGATGATGATGATGTCGGTGAACATGTCCACGATCGAGCCGGAGCTCTGCAGGTTGAGGAGCAGGAGCCCGGTGATGAGGACGGACGAGAGGACGAGCCCGAAGACCGGCGTTCCTCGCTTCGCGTCCACCCGCGCGAACGGCTTCGGGAAGAGGCCGTCGCGGGCGGGTGCCAGCGCGGCCCGACCCTGGAGCAGGATCCAGCCGTTGAGGACGCCGAAGATGGAGACCATCGCGACGATCGCGATCGCCTTGCCACCCCAGGTCCCGCCGAAGATGACGTTGGCGCCGTCGGCAAAGGGGCTGGTCGAGTTGGCGAGGGTCGAGCTGGCGATCATCCCGAAGAGCGCCAGCGTCGCGATGAGGTAGACGATCGACGCAGCGGCCGTGCCGATCACGGTCGCCCGCGGGATCGTCCGCTCCGGATCCTTGACCTCCTCGGCCGGGACGGTCGCCGACTCGAGGCCGATGAAGGCCCAGAGGGTCAGAAGCGCTGCGGCGCTGATGCCCCAGTCGAAGCCGCTCGAGAGCGTGAAGGGCTCGAAGTTCGAGCTGTCCATGAAGAACAGGCCGACGACGCCGATCACGAGCAGCGGGACGAACTTGAGGATCGTCGTCACGACCTGGACGATCCCGGCCTCGCGCACGCCGACGATGTTGACGAGCGTGAGGATCCAGATGAGTGCGATGGCGACGAGCACCGCGACCCAGTTCGTCGCGGCGTCGCCCCAGAAGACAGCGAGGTAGCCGGCGAAGGCGATGGCGATTGCCGCGTTCCCGACCCACGCGTTGATCCAGTAGCTCCACGCGGTCTGGAAGCCGATGAAATCGCCGAAGGCCTTCCGCGCGTAGACGTACGGCCCGCCGGTCTTCGGGTAGGCGCGCCCGAGCGTCGCGAAGACGAGCGCGAGCAGCATGGCGCCGATCCCCGTGAACAGCCACGCGAGGACCGAAACGGGGCCGGCCGTTCCCGCCATGGCGGCAGGAAGCAAGAAGATCCCCGATCCGATCATGTTTCCGATGACGAGGGCGGTGGCCATCCAGAGGCCCATGGACCGCTTGAGCCCGGGGCGCTGCGCGCCGGCGTGACCGTTGCCCTCTGCTGTGCCGAGGGTGCTCATCTCGACCTCCTTGGAGTCCGAGTTCAGGTTTCGGCTTCATGCTCCGGAGCGGAGGACGAGGTCGCATCAGCGCGAGCGCCGATCTCGGATACGGAAGAACTACGTAGCTCGACCTGCCGAGATGGCGGCATGATGGGTCGCGATGGCCTCCGACCCTCAGGTCGCCGACGTCATCCTGCGAGACGGGAGCACGCTCCGGCTCCGTCCGCCTCGCGAGGCCGACGCCGCCGCAGTGCTGCAGCTCGTCCAAGGCCTGACCCCCGAGAGCCTGCACCTCCGCTTCCACGGGATGCCGGCCCTCACTCCGGCGCTCGTCGAGCCCTTGGACCAAGCCCGACTGGGAAGAACGCGGCGCTCTGATGGGAGCCGTCGATGCCGGCGACACCGAGCGCGTCGTCGCCGTCGCGACCTACGCCCGCCTCCGGGACCCGGCCGTGGCGGAGGTGTCCTTCGCGGTCGCGGACGAGTTCCAGGGCCGCGGAATCGGAACACGCCTCCTGGAGCAACTCGCGCGCGTGGCTCCCCGGTACGGGATCGAGCGCTTCGTCGCGCAGGTGCTGCCCGAGAACAACCCCATGCTCGGAGTCTTCGAGGCCGCCGGGTTCGAGGTCGCGCGCAAGCTCGAGGAAGGGTGCTTCGAGGTCGAGTTCCCGCTCGCGCAGACAGAGGCGTACCGGGCCCACGTCGACCGGCGCGACCACACCGCCGTCGTCGCCTCGCTCCGGCCGTTCTTCGAGCCGGAGAGCGTCGCCGTGCTGGGCGCCTCGCCGCGGCCCGGCTCGATCGGAGGCGGTCTCTTCCGCAACATCCTCGAGGGCGGCTTCCAGGGCCGCGCCTATCCGGTCAACCGCGACGGCAAGCCGGTCGCCGGCGTCGAGGGCTACGCGTCGATCGAGCAGGTCCCGGAGCCGGTCGACCTCGCCGTCGTCTGCCTGCCGGGCGAGCTGGTGATCGCCGGGTGCGAAGCGGCGCTCCAGGGCGGGACACGCGCACTCTGCGTCATCTCGGCCGGCTTTGCGGAGATCGGGAGCGAAGGAGCGAAACGTCAGGAACAGCTTCTCGCCCTCGTCCGCGGTCACGGGGCCCGGCTGATCGGGCCGAACTGCCTCGGGATCGCGAGCGCCGCTGCTTCTCTCAACGCCACGTTCGCACCCCATGCCTTCCCGCCCGGGTCGATCGGCTTCTCGTCGCAGAGCGGGGCGCTCGGTCTCGCCCTGCTCGCGCAGGCCGAGGGCCGAAGCCTCGGTTTCTCGTCCTTCGTCTCGATCGGGAACAAGGCGGACGTCTCGTCGAATGACCTGCTCGAGTACTGGGAGGACGACCCTGCGACCGCGGTGGTGCTCCTCTACCTCGAGTCGTTCGGGAATCCAAGGCGTTTCGGACGCATCGCGCGACGCGTGGCCCGCACGAAGCCGATTCTCGCGATGAAGAGTGGCGTCACGAGCGCAGGCTCGCGCGCGGCCTCCTCGCACACGGCCGCGCTGGCCGGCTCCGAGGCCGCGGTCTCCGCCCTTTTCCGCCAGGCCGGCGTGACGCGGTGCGACACGCTCGAGGAGCTGATCGACGTCGCCGCGCTGTTCTCGACTCAGCCGCCGCTCCAGGGACGACGGGTCGCGGTGCTGACGAACGCGGGCGGCCTCGGAATTCTCTGCGCCGACGCCTGCGACGCGGCCGGGCTCGAGCTGCCGCAGCTTTCGGACGAGACGACGGCCGCTCTCGCGGCCATCCTGCCGGCCGAAGCCAGCGTCGCCAACCCGATCGACATGCTCGGCTCCGCCACCGCCGGCCTGTACGAGTCGGCGCTTCCGCCTCTGCTCGCCGACCCGTCGGTCGACGCGGCGATCGTGATCTTCGTTCCGGCAGCCTCGGTTACGGTCGAGGACGTCGGCGCGGCGATCGAGCGCGCGACGTCGGGCCAGGCGAAGCCCGTCCTACCCGTGCTCATGGGCAGCGGTCATCCGGGCTCGTTTCCCTACCCGGAATCGGCGGCCAGGTCTCTCGGGCGCGCCGCGGAGCGCGCGGATTGGTTGCGCCGCCCGATCGGCTCGGAGCTCAGGGTCGACGGCGTCGACCCGCGTGCCGGGGCCGAGGTCGTCGCCGACGCGCTCGGCGACGCGGACGACGTCTGGCTCGCTCCGGGCGACGTGCGTCGCCTCCTCGAGGCCTACGGCATCTCACTCGTGCCCGAGCGGCTCGCCGCCGGCGCCGACGAGGCCGCCGCACTCTCTGTCGAGCTCGGCTTCCCGGTTGTCGTCAAGACCGCCGAGCCCGGCGCCCACAAGACCGAGCAGGGCGGGGTCGTCCTCGACCTCGCGGGCCCCGACGAGGTTCGCACCGCCGGGGAGCGGATCGGCGGACCCCTCATCGTCCAGCCGATGGTCGCAGGCGGCGTCGAGCTCCTGGCCGGCCTCGTCCAGGATCCGGTCTTCGGGCCTCTGGTCGCGTTCGGTCCGGGCGGCGTCCAGGCCGAGCTGATCGGCGAGGCCCGCTTCCGGCTTGCACCGCTGACCGACAACGATGCCCGCGGCCTCGTCGAGGGCGGGAAGGCCGGCCGTCTGGTGGCCGGCTACCGCGGGCACCCGGCGGCGGACGCCGACGCGCTGGTGGATCTCGTGGGCCGGCTCGCACGCCTTGGTGAGGATCATCCCGAGGTTGCCGAGCTCGACCTCAATCCCGTTCTGGCGCTCGCAGAGGGCTACGTCGTCGTCGACGCACGCGTTCGGGTCTCACGGCCGTCACCGGTGACGAGCCCGAAGACCTGGTAGCGCCGCCTCCTGCGGCTTTCCCGCAGGGAACTTCAGCGTCTCCACCGATTCCGCCCGGGCTGCCGCGAGCGACGATCGCCGCGTATCCCAAGGAGGAGACATGCACACCATCGTCGTTGGATATGACGGCTCCGAGCCCGCAGATCGCGCGCTCGAACGAGCCACGACGCTGATCGACGGCGGAGGCACCGTCGTCCTCGTCAGCGCGATCCACATGCTCGCCGGCAAGGGCGGCATGGGCTACGACCCGATCGAGAAAGGGGACTTCGACCGGCAGCTCCACGCGGCCAAGGCCCGCCTCGCAGATGCAGGCATCACCGCCAAGACCGTGGAGGGCACCGGCGATCCCGCCCGCGTCATCACGGCCCAGGCCGAGGAGATCGACGCGGACCTGATCGTGGTCGGGAACAGCCACAAGAACCTCCTGGAACGCCTCCTGTTCGGGTCGGTCAGTGACGGCGTCGCGCATCGCACGAACCGCGCCGTGCTGGTGGTGGGCTGATGGGCGCGACTTCCGAATACCAAGCAGGCCCGGCCGCGGAGCACGCCGTCTTCGACCGCGTCCTCTGCGGAATCGACGGCCTGCAGGAGAGCCTCGAAGCCGTCCGGCAAGCCGACGCGCTGCAGGGCGACCGCGGAAGCCTGACCGTCGTGACCGCGCTCGACCTGTCCGAAACGGTGCAGGCCGGCTGGGTCGCATTATCTGCCGCTTCCGGCCTGAGGGCCGACGCGGAGTCGGCGCTGACCGCGGCGGAGAAGGAGGCACCGGGCGCGACGTGCCGGCTCGTGGAAGGGCGGCCCGACCTGGTGCTGCTGTCCGAGGCGGAACGACTGGGTGCGACGCTGATCGCGGTCGGAACGCACGGCATCTCGCGACCGGTCGGGATTGCGCTCGGGACCGTTACCACCACGGTTCTGCACCAGGCGCCGTGCTCGGTGCTCGTTGCCCGCTCGCGTCCGCAAGACGCCGAGATCCCTCGCTCGATCGTCGTGGGCGTCGACGGCTCGCCCGAGTCGGCCGTCGCCGTCGAGGTCGCGACCGCGCTCGCGGAGCGACTCGGCATCGAGACGCATCTCTGGGCAATTCGCGAGGGCAAGGACTTCGACCAGTCCGCAGTCGACCTGATCGCCGACAACGTCCGCTTCGAGGACGGAAAGCCAGTGGAGGTGCTCGTCGGCGCTGTCGAGTCGAGCGATCTGCTCGTCGTCGGCAGCCGGGGCCTTCACGGCATTCGAGCACTCGGAAGCGTCAGCGAGAGGGTCGCGCACAAGGCCCCGTGCTCGGTTCTCGTCGTCAGGCCGCCGGCGTCCTGATGAGCAACCGCCTGCTCGCCGCCGGCGTCCTCATGGCGATCGGCGGCGGCGGGCTGTTGCACTTTCTCGCGCGCCCGGAGGCCGGAGACGCCGTCTGGGCGGTCGCGACCACCGTCGTGCTCGTGCCCCTCGCATGGTCCGTCGGACGAAGCCTGCTGCGCCGCGACGTGGGCGTCGACGCGATCGCGCTCGTCGCCATCGCAGGCTCGCTGGCCCTGGGCGAGTACCTGGCAGGGGCAGTCGTCGCGCTCATGCTCGCCGGTGGGAACGCTCTCGAGGACGCCGCCGCAGGCCGGGCGCGGCGCGAGCTCAGCGGGCTGGTCTCGCGAGCACCGCGAGTTGCCCGTCGAAGGGTGGGCGAGCTTGTCGAGGAGGTGCCGGTGGACGATGTCGCCGCCGGCGACCACGTTCTCGTCCGTCACGGCGAGGTCGTCCCCGTCGACGGGCTCGTCGCCAGCGCCGAGGCGGTGCTGGACGAGTCGGCCCTGACAGGCGAAGCCCTGCCCGTCACATACAAGCGAGGCGCCCCGATTCGCAGCGGGACGGCGAACGCGGGCGAGGTCTTCGAGCTCCGCGCGACGCGGCCGGCCTCGGAGAGCGCATACGCGGCCGTCGTTCGCCTCGTGCACGACGCGGAACGCCACAAGGCGCCCTTCGTTCGCATGGCCGACCGCTACGCGGCTTTCTTCCTGCCGGTCACGCTCGCCCTCGCGGGGCTCGCCTGGGCGCTGAGCGGCGATCCCGTACGCGCCCTCGCCGTGCTCGTAGTCGCCACGCCCTGTCCGCTCATCCTCGCGGCTCCGGTCGCGATTCTCTCCGGCGTCTCTCGGGCGGCGAAGGTCGGCGTGATCGTCAAGGGGGGTGCCGCCGTCGAGCAGCTCGGCGAGGCCCGGACGGTCATCCTCGACAAGACCGGCACCCTCACGCTCGGGACGCCGGCGATCGAGCAGGTCGTGCCCTTCGACGGGATGAGCCGGGACGAGATGCTTCGCATCGCCGCGTCCCTCGACCAGCTGTCGGCCCATTCGCTTGCCGAGGCTCTGGTGCTGGACGCCCGGCGGCGCGGCCTCACGCTCAGCTTTCCGGACGGGGTGGTGGAGGAGCCCGGGCAGGGCGCCGAGGGCCTCGTGGACGGCCGACGGGTCACCGTGGGCAGCCAGGCATGGCTCGAGGCCCGCGGTCACGTGATCCCCCACGCCGCAGTGAGCACCCTCGAGAGCACCAACGGCGCCGGTCGAGCCAAGATCCTCGTGGGCGTGGAGGGCCGGGTTGCCGGCGCGATCGTGATGGCCGACCACCTCCGCTCGGACGCAGCCGAGCTCGTCGGAAGCCTCCGTAACGAAGGCATCCGGCACGTTGCCCTGGCGACGGGCGATCGAACTTCGATCGCCGACGAGATCGGACGCGAGGTGGGCGTCGACCGGGTCTACGCGGAGCAGACGCCCGAGGAGAAGCTCGAGCTCGTTCGGTCGATCAGGGACGACCCGGCTCTCCGCCCGGTGGTCATGGTGGGCGACGGGGTCAACGACGCCCCCGCGCTCGCGCTCGCAGACGTCGGAATCGCCATGGGGACCGCGGGCGCGACCGTCGCGTCGGAGACTGCGGACGCGGTGATCCTCGTCGACCGCATCGGGCGCGTGGCGGATGCCGTCAGCATCGGTCGTCGCTCCCTCCGAATCGCCCGGCAGAGCGTCCTCGCGGGCATCGGTCTCAGCCTTGTCGCCATGGCCGTCGCCGCGCTGGGCTTCATCCCACCCGTCTACGGAGCACTTCTGCAGGAGGCGATCGATGTCGGCGTCATCCTCAACGCACTGCGCGCGCTTCGAGGCTGAGCAGACGGCTGCCTCGGTCGATCTTTACTGGCTGCCCCTCGGCGCCGGCGGCAACTCGGTGCGCATCAACGGCCGCGTCTTCGAGGCCGCCGCAGCGCTGCTCGAGCGCCGCGATCGACGAGATCTCTACCACTCGGCGCTCGAGGTCAACGTCCGGCTCGCGCGTTTTGTGATCGAGATGGCGCCGGCGTGGTCGGACGAGGCGGCGGAGCGAGGTGTGGTGGCGGAGGGCGCAGTCGGGGCTCGGCTCGCCGGCCGCTTCCGGCTCTTCCGTTACGAGGTGCGCCGTTGGCGCGAGGGCGTGATCCCCGATATCACTGAGGCGGTCGAGAGCCCCGTTCGCCTGTCCACCGATCCGGCCGTCGCGCAACGCGTGCTGGAGCTGACCGCGGCAGGTGCCCACGCCTGTCTGGGGCCGCGATGAGTTGCGTGCCGGCGAGATGTGGAACTCGAACTCGCTCACCTCGTGGCTGATCAGTCGCTGCGGGCTCGATGCCGAGCCCGTGCACCCTCCGCTTGGCGGACGGGCGCCAGGCTGGAACGCGGGCATCGCCGTCGCTCGCCGTAAGACTGGGGCTCTCGTCTAGCGTCGCCAGGCGAAGGCCTTGACGGCCTTGCGCGGCTTGCCGGCCATGACGGAGCGCCATGCTTCAGCAGCCCCGTACAGTGCCGGGTCCTCAGCCTGAAGGGCGATCGGCGGCTCGCCTCCCGGCGTTTCGAAGTCGAAGATGACCTCGCGGTCGGTGAGAAAGACTTCGTGGCGTGAGAGTCGTGTTGCTTCGATCTCGAACGGCGGCCCCTGGCTCAAGAGCTCTTCAACACGACCTCTCGCGCCGTCGACCAGGGGGACGACGACGACCAGCCGGCTCACAGCGTCGCCCTTGGGACGAGCCAAGCGGTGAGCCGCTCGACGATCTCGCGTACGGAGCCCATGCCGTCGACCGCGGCTATGGACAGCCCGTCTCTTGTGCTCCGGCTGAGCACCGCCGTCGGTTGTGACCGGATGCGGTCAACCGGCACCGCGTGCGCAACGCTCGTCAGGTCCGCGTAGCGGATGACCCTGGAGGAGGCCCGGCCCGGGCCGCTTCCTGTGTCGAGACGCAGACTCGTCGGGCCCAGCACGAGCTTGCCCGCACTGACCGGCCCGTCACCGTCGCGCCAGAGGACTGCGTAGCTCGTTCGGAACATCGTGCTCACAAGCGTCGGCATGATCGGCGCCGCGGGCATCCGTGCGCCGTCCGATTCACCCTGCGGATTTTCCGCAGCGCTCTCAGCAGACCCACCGATGGCCACGGCTCAGGCGATCGCCACCCTAGGGGGATGCCTAACCGGGAAAGGACGCGGGTCTTGATTGCCGGGGGCGGGGTCGCGGCGCTCGAAGCCATGGTCGCCCTCCGTCAGATCGCCGGCGATGTCGTCGAAGTCGAGCTCATCTCGCCCGATCGCGACTTCTTCTACCGGCCTCTCTCGGTCGGGGAGCCGTTCGGCGTCAGCGAAGTGCTGCGCTTCGACATTCCGACCCTGGCGCGCGGGTGCGCGGCGACGCATGGTCTAGGCACCCTCACGTCGGTCAACGCCGAGGCTCACGAGGTTCGCACGAGTCGGAACGCAGCCTTTGCGTACGACGTGCTGCTGATCGCGATCGGCGCACGACCCCGCGAAGGGGTCGCGGGTGCGATGACGTTTCGAGGGGGAGTCGACGTGCCGCTCGTCACCGGGATGCTCAGCGACATCGACCGCGGCCTGGTCAAGCGGGTCGCTTTCGCGCTCCCGGGAGGAGTGACCTGGCCGCTTCCGCTCTACGAGCTCGCCCTTCTGACCGCCGAACACGCTCGGGATACCGACCTCGAGATCACGATCGTGAGCCCTGAGGAGGCGCCGCTCCAGGTGTTGGGCCAGGAGGCGAGCGAGACCGTCGCCGGCCAGCTTCGAGACCACGAAATTCAGTTCCTGCCAATGACCTATCCGGACTCCTACGGGCAGGGAGAGCTGCGAATCGTCCCGGGGCCGTCCCTGTCGGTCGACGCGGTCGTCTCGCTGCCCCGCCTCAAAGGCGTCCCTCTTGCCGGCGTTCCGCAGGACGAGGATTCCTTCATCCCGGTCGACTCGAGTTTCCGCATTCAGGAGCTCGAGGATGTGTTCGCGGTCGGAGACATCACAACGTTCCCCGTGAAGCAAGGGGGTATCGCCGCACAACAGGCCGACGTCGCCGCGACCGAGATCGCCGCCGGCGCCGGCGCGGACGTCGTCTCGAAGAGCTTCGACCCTGTTCTTCGAGGGCTTCTCCTCAGTGCGTCCCCTCGCTTCTTCCGCACGGAGCTGAGCGGTGGGCACGGAAGCACGTCATCCGTGGATGCCGAAGCGCTGTGGTGGCCCGCCGGGAAGATCGCGGCGCGGTATCTCAGCCCGTACCTTGCCGAGCACGCAGGGCTCGCGTACGGCCCGCGCGGGCCTGCCTCACTCCTCTAGCAGTCCCTGAGACAGCGCGTAGCGGACGAGCTCGGCCCTGGTGGTGAGCCGAAGCTTCTGCATGATGTGGGCCCGATGCGTCTCGGCCGTTCGCACGGAGATGAAGAGCGTCGTCGCAATCTCCTGATTCGTGTGGCCGAGCGCCAGCAGCCGCAGAACCTCGCGCTCGCGATCCGATAGCGGGTCAGCGTCGGCACGAGCGGAAGCCTCCGCCGCGGCCACGGCCATCCGCGCACCGAGCGCAGGATGGACGTAGCGCTCACCACCTGCGACTTGCCTCAGCGCCGTAACGAGATCTGTGTCTGCCGCTTCCTTGAGGACGTATCCGAAAGCGCCGGCCGCAAAGGCCTCGCGCACGTAGCTCGGGTCGTCTTCCATCGAGAGCATGAGCACCTTGGCGTCGGGAGCCTCCTTCAGGACATCCGGGGTCGCCTCGATCCCGGTCCTGTCCGGGAGGCCGACGTCCATCAGCACGATGTCGGGCTTGTGCTTGCGCACCTCGAAGATCGCGTCACGCGTGTTTCCTGCCTCGGCGACAGTCTCGAAGTCGTCTTCGGCATCGATGAGCATTCGGAGACCGGACCGGACGACTGCGTGGTCGTCCACGATGACAACCCTGATGCTTGTCAGACCGGAACCTCGACCACGATCGTCGTCCCGGCGGACGAGGACTCGATCTCGACCCGCCCGCCGACCAGCGCAACGCGCTCGCGCATCCCCACGAGCCCTAGTCCGTCATCGCTCTCCTCATGGGTCGAGAAGCCGCGTCCATCGTCCTCGATCACGGCGGAGACCTTACCCGGCTTGCGCTGCAGGACAAGGCTCACGTGCTCGGCTTGCGCGTGCTTGACGATGTTGGTCAGCGCCTCTTGCACGACGCGGTAGAGGACGGTCTCGGTTTCGCTCGGAAGCCTGCCTTCGGCAAGCCGTGACTCGAGATGGGTCTCGATGCCGGTCTGCTCCGCGAAGCCGGTCGCGAGGCGCTCGAGCGCGGGGACGAGCCCGAAGTCGTCGAGCGCCTTGGGGCGCAACTCGACCGCAAGGCGCCTGACGTCCTGCAGCGTCAAGGTGACGAGCTCGCGAAGCTCGGCCAGCGCCCCGGCGAACCTGTCCGTCCCCTGGGCCTCGTCGATGGACTTCAGGCCCAGGAGGATCGACGTCAGCGCCTGCCCCGTCTCGTCGTGAAGCTCACGAGAGAGCCGCTTACGCTCCTGCTCTTGACCGGCGACGATGCGATTGACCGTCGCGCGCGCAACGCGGCGTGAGAGGTCGACGGCAACGGCCGCGCGCGCCGCAAACCGCTGCGCCAGGCGGAGGTCGGCATCGCTGAACCGAGGATCGGGCTGACGTCGGTCCAGAGCCATGATGACGCCAATGGGATCGTCACGGATGAGAAGCGGCGCCCAGAGTCCCGCCTGCGCCCCGACGCGACGCATGAGGTCAGGGTCCGCGTCGGGGTCGTCGAGGACCGAGTCCACGCGAGCAGGCGTGCCCTCGCGGAAGACGCGGCCGCTTTTCGAACGCTCGATGGACAGCCGGTGTCCGACGAGCTCCTCTTCGTCTTCACCGTGGGCGGCCGCAATCTCGAGCCAGCCCTCGCCGGCCTGGGTCAGGATGGCGACGAAGCGGGCGTCGATGAGCTCGCTCATCCTCTCGACGATCAGGTGAAGGAGGCGCGAGGGGTCGATATCGCTGAGCATCGCGGCCGCGATCTCCTCGAGGGATTCGAGCTGGTTTGCCCACGCACGGCTGGACTCGTAGAGCCGTGCGTTCTCGATCGCGACGGCAGCCTGCGACGCGAGCAGGGTCACGAGCTCCTCGTCCTCGTCCGTGAAGTCGGCCCCTCCCTCCTTCTCGGTCAAGTAGAGGTTGCCGTAGGCGACACCGCGCAAGACGATCGGCACCCCGAGGAAGCTCTTCATGGGCGGGTGGTTGGGCGGAAAGCCGACCGAGCGCTCGTCCTCCGCGATGTCATGGAGGCGGAGCGGGCGGGCGTCGCTGATGAGGACGCCGAGGATTCCGCGTCCGCGTGGCAGGTCCCCGATCGCGGCATGCGTCTCGGGATCGATCCCGTGCGTGACGAAACGCTCCAGCTCGCGCCCCGTGACGTCGATGACGCCGAGCGCCGCATAGCGCGCGCCGGTCAGCCCAGCTGCCTTCTCGACCAGCAGCTGCAGGAGCCCGTCGAGCGTGAGCTCAGAGCTAATCGCGATCCCGGCTTCGACCAAGCCCTGGTAGGACGACTCTCTATCCCGGGAGGGCACGCCGGGAGTATCCGCAATAACTCCTGACCCATCAAAGCGGGAACTCCCCGATGGCCGCCGGCTCGTCCGAGCGTACCGTCCGCTAGAGCAACGCTACGTAAGGAGGAATCGTGAAACAGATCCTGATCGCAACCGACGGGTCGCCCTCCGCCCAGGAGGCGGTCGACATCGGCCTCGAGCTCGCGCAGGAACAGGACGCCGACGTGACGTTCGTCCACGTGACGCCGGTGGAGGAGATTCGCGGCGGACGCGGCGGCGCCCACGCCCTCACCCACCGGGAAGAGATCGACGAGTCCGAGACCGCCCTCAAGGACGCCGCCGACGCCGCGGACGCGGCGGGCGTGTCGTACGAGCTGGAGCGGTTCTCCGGAGAGACAGTTGAGACGATCATCGCGCTGGCCGACTCCAAGAACGCCGACCTGATCGTCCTCGGCAGCCGCGGCAGGAGCGCGGTCGCATCGGCCCTCCTCGGAAGCGTCTCGCATGGTGTTCTTCGGCAGACGGCGCGCCCGGTTCTCATCGTCAAGAGCGCCAAGGTCCTGGCCAAGGCGGCGACCTAGAGTGCACGGCCGCGTGGCGGCGGGATGAGGCGCCATCAGGCACTCGTCCCGCTGTCCCACGACCACCACCACGGTCTCGTTCAGGCGCGGCGGCTACGGCGTGCGGGCGATGAGGCAGATCCGGAGCGCCTGCTTCAGGTGGCGAGCGGCTTCGTCGACTTCTTCGCGCGCGAAGGTGCTGGTCATTTCCGCGACGAGGAGGAACATCTCTTTCCCCTGCTCGCTGACAGCGGTGACGGCGCTACCTCCCTCCTGGCGGAGATCGCAGTGCAGCATGCGGCCGTTCGTTCGCTCGTGGGGCAACTCCGGCGTTCGATCCAGGCTGGAAGCGTCGAGCCGGAAGTGCTCAATCGGCTCGGAGAACTGCTCGAACAGCACATTCGCCTCGAGGAGCGCCAGCTCTTCCCCCTCATCGAGGAGAGCGTCACCGACGAAGACCTCGAAGGCCTTTCGTTCCCCCCGCGAACCCTGGAGCCTGCCGACGAGGGCAGCCCGGTCGTCAACTTGACGGGCGGGCAGGGGAACGGCCCACTGTGGGGCACCGCAAGTGAGGATCTCAATGCCACGCTGCTCGCGTGGGATCCAGGAGAACAGTTGCGAGAGCAAGTCAACGATCAGCGGGACGTTCTCCTCGTCGGCATCGAGGGCACGGGCGAAGTCCGGATCGACGGCCGGCACCATGCATTCGGCCCGGCACGCTCCGTCCTGATCGAGAAGGGGTCGAGGTTCCGGATCACCGCCGGATCCGGAGGCCTTCGCTACCTCTCGGTACACCTGCGGCGGACGGGGCTCCAGATCACTTCCCTTGTACGCTGAGGAAGTCGGCAGCTCGAGGACCGCTGCCGCTGCAGGTTTCAAACCCGCAGTGACCTGTGAAAGACTGTTTGTCGGATAGGGCACATGGTTTCGACCGTGGGCCCCGACCGAACGACCAGGATGTCTCGCGATGCCCTTTGCGGCAGAAGGGTGGGGCTGGATGATGGAAACCCCTTCCGAACGGCTGATCGAGCTCACCAAGCGGTTGAAGGCGGCAACGGACGCAGGTCAGCTCGAATGGACAGCCGAAGAGGACACAGCTTTTCTCTGGACCGCGGCGCAGGGCGCAGTCGGCGTTCGCAGCCGGGACCGTGACGGAGAGGAGCCCTACGAGCTCGACGTTTTCGGGGCCGAGCGTCAAAAGGTAGAGACGCTTACCTCGGAGTGGACGACCGACGAACAGCCGGCTTCGTGGAACGAGGCGGTGGCGCGTCTCTACCGGGCTGCGCGACGTCAGGCGCTCGGCGTCGACAGGATCCTCGAGGACCTTCTCCGCGAGCTTCCGCGGGTCCCGGAGGAAACCGCCTCGCCGTCCAAGCGCTAGGGGCGCTCCGTCACAGGCTCGATCGCGCGCACGAAGCGCTGTCGGTACCACGCGCCTTCGTATCCCGTCGGGCGCCACCCTTCTCGGACGAGGGCGTCGACGAGGGTCGCGTGAGCCAAGTACGCCTCGGCCGGGACGTCTCCGGCCGGCCAGCGGAAACGTGGTGAGCGCTCGACGATCCAGTCGCGCCCTTGAAGCCCGAACGCGACCGCGTAGAAGTCGGCGACCTTCCCATCTCGCCATCCGAAGATCGAGCAGGTCACCGTCCTCCCGGTCGGCACGGGGTCGGCGACCAGCGGCGATCGCTCGTCGACGGGCCGCAGCTCGGCGCGATGGCTTCGGCTTCTCGTGCGTCTGCGTGTCGGAGCCTCTGTCGGAGGCTCGACCAGCGCCGACGGCCCGGGCTTGGCCGCAGCCGCCGGCTTGGGGAGCTTCAGGGCTCCAGGCGGTTTCTCCACTCCGGAGGGCTTGCCCGAGCGCGGCGGCTTGGAGATTCTCTGCGGCTTGACGGCTCCGACAGGTTTGGTGGGCTTCCCGGGCGGTTTCTTCGGGATGGGCAGCCTCTTCGCCCTGGCCGGGGTCGACGGTTTCTTCACGACATCGGCTCCAACCGATCGCTTGGCCCCTGCCGGCGCTTTGGAAACGGATTCGGAAGGTGCTCTGCGTCGGGCGTCGGCCGCCGCGTACAGCGGCGACGACTCCCAAAGCCCGCTCAAACGTTCGCGAAGCCCCTTGGGCATCCGCCATTCGCGAGGGCTTACGCCGATGCTCATGCCGAATGCAAGGACGAGCAGGATAAGGCCGAGCGTCAGGATGATCCCCAGGAGCGGCGATGAATCGTCGTCTGCGGTCGCAGCAACGGTCTCGTCGCCGAGTGCCGACACGCCGTCGCCACCCTGCTCACGTGGCGCCGCGCCGGTCTCGGGTGCGAGCGGGTACTCCTCCCAGAGCTCGGCGGGGGTCTGCGCAACGGCGGCCGGGCTGGAAACCATCGCCCACGACGCCACAAGCGCGACCACCACAAGAAGGACCCGCCACCGGGAGAGGAGCGCGCTCATGTGATCGTGAGGCGGCGTACGGCCGGGGCGGTTGGTCCCGTGGATGCCTCCGCCAGGCAGCCGACGAGAAGGCCGCGCCGGGAGCGACCGTCCACCGCTGATTCCATCACAGGTCGCCGCACTCCAAACCATCCTGTGCCGCCAGGCACGTTCCAACTACCCGCGACGCGGAGAAGTTAATCCTTTCTTACGCCCAACCGCCAGTCCCGCGTTTGCCAGTCGGCGTCGCGGGTATTCGACCGCCGTGGCGAAGCTGATCTACAGACCGTTCGGATTGCTCTTCAGCGTGCTGGGCGGCATCCTCGCCGGGGCCGCCTTCAAGCGGCTCTGGAAGCTCTACTCCGGCGAGCAGGACCCGCCGAAGGCGAAGGAGAGCGAGTACGGCTGGAAGGAAGTCCTCCCGGCCGCGCTGCTGCAGGGCGCCATCTTCGGGCTCGTGAAGGCGGCGATCGACCGCGGTGGCGCGCGTGCCTTCGAGCGTCTGACGGGGACCTGGCCGGGCGACTAGCCGCCGACGAGCGGCAGCCGCTCAGTTGACGAGCTTCTGCGTCATCGCGCGGATGGCGAACCGCCAGAGGAAGAGCCCCCACGCGACGAGCACGCCCAGCGAGACCAGGTCCTCCCACCCCCTGAGACCGAACACGGCGGCCCTCACCAGCTCGACGCAGTGGTAGAGCGGGTTGAACTGGGCGAGCACCTGCGCCCACTCGGGAAGACCCTCGATTGGGAAGAACGTGCCAGCGACCAGGAACAGCGGCGTCAGGACAGCGCTGATGACGTAGCTGAAGTTCTCAATCGACTTCGCGTAGCCGGCGATGGTGATGCCGAAGCACGCCCAGCCGAACCCGGCGATCCACGCGATGAACGGCACGAGGAGCATTCCCCACGACGGAGGCAGTCCGAAGAACATGGCGACGATCATGGGCACGTTCCCGTAGACACCTGCCCGAGTTGCGACCCATAACGCTTCCGCTGTAACTAGCTCCTCGGTGTCCACTGGAGCCGCCAAAATGGCGTCATACGTCCTTTGGAAGCTGTATTTCACGAACGTCCCGAACATGGCGGGAAACGCACTCGAGAAGAGCACCGCGGTCGCCACCACCCCGGTGCCGACGAATTCGACGTAGTCGTAGCCGCCGATCGTGCTCACGAGGGATCCGAACCCGAAGCCGAAGGCGAGCAGGTAGACCGTCGGCTCGACGGTCGAGGAGAAGGTCGCCGAGCGCCAGTACGAGGAGAAGTTCACGACCTCGCGCACGAGGACGCCCGTGATCGCCGGGCGCTCGAGGCGGCCGAGAGTCACCTTCCGGGCCACGTTTCGCGTCGCCATCACTCGATCTCCTCGCCCGTGAGGAGCACGAAGACGTCCTCGAGGTTGGCCGCGCGGCGCTCGCCCTCGGGCGCACGCCCGTCGGCGCCGTCCACGCCCAGCACCGAGATGCTCGTCCCCGTGCGGCGCGTCTGAAAACCGGCGGCCTGGGCGTCGCGCTCGGCCTCCGCGAGCCTCGACGGCGGGCCGTAGACCTCGATCACGTCGCGGCCCGCGTGCTCGGTGACGAGGTCGGCGGGGCGCCCGGAGGCGACGGCGCTCCCGTGCGACATGATCAGGACCGTGTCGGCAAGGCGCTGCGCTTCCTCGATGTAGTGCGTCGACATGAGAATGGTCGCCCCCTCGGCGCGCAGAAGGTCGATCAGCGCCCACAGCTCCTGACGGACCTGCGGGTCCAGCCCGACGGTGGGCTCGTCGAGGAGCACGAGTCGCGGCTGGTGCACGAGCGCACGGGCGATGAGCAGCCGTCTCCGCATCCCGCCGGAGAGCTTGTCGACCCGGCTATCGCGCCGGTCGACGAGGTTCGCCATCTCGAGCGCGCGCTCGATCGCTGCACGCCGCTCGGGCCGGGCGATCCGGTACAGGTGCGCGAAGACGAGCAGGTTCTGCTCGACGGTGAGCGTCGTGTCGAGGTTGTCGAGCTGGGGCGCGACGCCGCATTGCGCCCTCGCGGCCTTCGACTCTTCCGGCAGGCGGTATCCGAGCACCTCGAGCTCGCCCTCGTCGGCGATCGACTGAGCGGTGAGGAGTCTCATCGTCGTGGACTTGCCGGCGCCGTTCGGCCCGAGCAGGCCGACGCACGTCCCCTCCGGGACGTCGAGGTCGAGGCCGTCGACCGCCGTGATCGGCCCGTAGCGCTTGACCACTCCGCGCAGCCGAATTGCGAGCTCGCTGCTCACGCCCCCAGCTTGCCATTCGCGTGACCCTGCGCGCGGAGCCGCCGGTACGCTGGCGCTGTGAGCGCCGAGCCGACCCGCCAGGGCAAGGTCCTCTTCGGCGAGGTCATCGGCGGCGACCCGCCGCTCACCGAGCTTCTGGCCGACGCGCAGCGCCACCTGAGCGATCTTGCGGAACGCTATGGAACGGGGCTGACCGGCGGCGAACGCTTCGAAGTGCTCGACGAGGCGCTCGACGAGCTGGACGCCGCGCTGGAGCGCGTCCGGGACGCGCGGGCGAAGCTTACGCGCATCGAAGTCCGGCTTGCGACCGCGTACGAGAGCGCCGTGGCGCGCATCCGCCAGGCCGAGCGCGACGCGCCGAGCTAGCGCTCGGCTGCCCAGTCGGCGGGGACGTCGCCCCCGCCCTCTTCGCTGACCCGAGCGCCGAAGCGGATCAGCGCCGGGTGCGGCGAGATCTTGCCGGCCGCGAGCGACTCGCCCTGTCGGAAGGTCGTCGCCCGCTCGAGCAGGCTGCGCGGCACGAACGAGAAGACGTCGCCGACGTAGCCGAGGTCGGCGGTCGAGTTCATGCGCATGAGGAGGAGGTTGTCGCACTGGGAGAGCACGTTCTCGTGCACCTTCTGCGGGCGCTGCGTGGAGACGAGGAGATAGAGCCCGAACTTCCGCCCCTCACCTGCGATCCGCACGGCGTGCTCCGTCGCGAGCGCCGTCAGTGGATCGTCCGCCTCCTGCGGGCAGACGTTGTGCGCCTCGTCGATGACGATCAGCATCGGCGTCCTGTCGGTACGCCGTTCCCAGAGCCGGGAAAGCACGGCCTCGGCCACGAGCGCCTGCTCCTCGCGCGTCCCGAGGGAGCCGAGGTCGACAACCAGGCAGCGCACGTTCGGGTCGACGCACTCGTCGAGGATCGAGCCCGGCTCCCCAGCCGACCAGACGCCCCAGCGGAGGACGCCGAGGTTCTGGGCGCGGAGGAGTAGCCGGCGGGCATCGGGCGAGTCCGACTCGGCCCAGTCCTCGATCCGCGACGGGCGCCAGTCGGCGAGCGCCTCGCTCAGGACCGCATACTCGTCGCGGTCGGCGATGGGGTCCAGCCGCAGCAACGCGGCCTGGGCAGCAGGACCGAGCTCCGGGAAGCTCAGGCGAAGCCTCTCCTCGGATTCCGCCGACCTCACCGCCACACCGCTCGCAGCCTGCCCGTAGCGCGACGCCAGCTCGGGGGCCGCGCCTTCGCGCACGTCGGCGAGGCGGACGAAGTCGGAGTTCGGATCGAGGATGACGACGCGCAGGTCGGTCTCGACCAGCAGCCGCTCGAGCACGAGCCCGAGGGAGTAGGTCTTGCCGGAGCCGGACTGGCCGCACAGGAAGGTGTGGCGATCGAACCCCCCGGCATCGAGCGCGTAGGCGACACCGTCCGCGAGGATGAGCCCGCCGATCTCCAGGCCCGCCCGATGCGGCCGCGTCTCTTCGAGCCAGGCTGCGACCTCGTCCGGCGTCGCCGGCCGGACCGGCGCATCGTGGAACGGGGCGCCGTCTCCTTTCAGGACGACTCCCTCACCTCGAGCGTGGCGGAGGATCATCCTGCTGTGCGCCTCGGCGCCATCGTCGAGCGAAACCGCGAGATCGGGGCCCTCGGCGGTGGCGGCCTCGAGCGTGATCACCTGTCCGAGCTTGCCCTCGCCGAGGTCGACATAGCCGCCGGCCTGGAGAGCAAGCCCGTCGAGGGACGTCTGGAACTCGAAGCGCCGTCCGTCGACCGACGTCGCCACGGGGAGGATGGCCCGCTCGAGGTCGTATCGGAGCGTCCGGTAGTCGGCAAGCTTGCGGTCGAGCTCTCCGTCGCCCGTCCTCATGCGACCTCGCGGCACTCGTCGATCGGGACGTCGAGGCCAGACCCTTCCTCGATCTCGACCGTGCACGCGTCGTCGAGCACCTTGTACCCGGTGACGAGACCCTCGCCGTGAGGGGTGGCGACCCGGCGGCCGACGCGCGGCGCGCGGTCACGGAAGCTCTTGTAGAGCGGGTGCTCGAAGGCGAGGCAGCAGCGGAGACGTCCGCAGAGGCCGGTGATGCGTCCGGAGCTCATCGGCAGGTCCTGATCCTTGGCCATCCGCAGCGTGACGGGCTGCTCATGGGTCGGGTAGCGCCGCGAGCACTGCATCCCGCCGCAGAGCCCGTTGTCGCCGCAGAGGCGCGCGCACTCGCGCGGCCCGACCGAGCGCAGCTCGACGCGGCGATGGAGCCGTTCGCGAAGGGCGCTCTGGAGGCGTGGCGCGTTCGGCCGCTGTTCGGCCTCGTAGGAGAAGACCAGCCGGGAGCCGTCGAACACGAGCTCGGCCGAGACGGGCTTGAGCGGCACATCCTGTTCCCGGATGACCTCGCGGAAGACGCGCATGGCGCGGCGGGCTTCCTCGCGGTTGGTCTCGACGGTTTCGCGGTCGACCTCGGTCGCGCGGCGCACGACGCGCTTCAGCGCGACCTCGGGCTCCCCCTCGAGCTCGTGGTTCGCCTGCACGACGCGCCCGAGCTCCTGGCCGCGCGATGTCTGGCAGACCACCCTCTCGTTCCAGGCGAGCTCGAGGCCGCCCGGATCGAACGAGTAGACCTTGCCGCCCGGGGAGAACACCACGCCGACCGCGACCGTCATGCCGAAAGTGTGCCTCCCAGATCGCGCCGCAGCCTGACGAACAGCGCTTCGAGCGCCAGGCCGGGCTGGACGTTGAACTCGAACGACCGCCAGACGTCGCGCACGGTCGCCGCCGCCCGCTCGGCGGCCAGGCCGCGCTCGGGCACCCCGTCGGCGGACAGATCGGCGAGGCGGTCCGAGTTGAGCACCGCATCGCCCGCCCCCGCGGCCACGACCATCAGGTCGCGGTACCAGCCGGTGAGCAGATCGAGCGCGTCGAGAATCTCCTCGCGCTCGGCTCCGCGGCCGGCGCGGCGGCTGCGCTGCTCGGCCTCGCGCGCCGTCTCCTCGACGCCGCGCTGCTCCTCGGCAGCGGCCCGCGCCTTCGCCCCGCGCTCGTGCGCGACGTCCGTGACGCTGCGGGACGCCCGGCCCGGGTCGAACTGCGGGTCGAGATAGACGGAGCGCGCGAGCTCGATCAGCCCCTCGCGCCGCTCTCCGGCGTCGGGGTCGAGGAGGCGCTCCGCCCGGTCGAGACGCCCAGCGGCGACCCGCGCGAAGGCCTCCAGCGGCTCGCCCTGGAGGCCGCGCGAGGAGAGGAAAGCCTTGATCGCGCGCTGCGAGAGCCGGCGGAAAGGCACGAGCTGGCAGCGAGAGCGAATCGTCGGCGGCAGCAGCCCGAGCTCGTCGGCGACGAGCACGATGACCGCGTACGGCGGTGGTTCCTCGAGGTCCTTGAGGAGCGCGTCGGCGGCGTCCTCGTTCATCAGGTGCGCGCGCAGCACGAGGTAGACGCGGCGGTCGGCCTCGAACGGGCGCATGTGCAGGTCCCGCCGCAGGTCGCGGATCGGGTCGATGCGGATCTGGTCGCCGAGCGGCTCGAGGACGTAGAGGTCCGGATGGACGTTGCGTGCGACCCGGTCCGGCGAGCCGAGGAGCTCCCCTGCGAAGGCGATCGCCGCCCGGCGCTTGCCGACGCCGCGCGGCCCGTGCAGGAGGTACGCGTGCGCGGGGCCCTCGGCCAGCGCGGCGCGGAGGAGGCGCTTGGCCTCGTCCTGCTCAGGAAACGTCTCGAAGCTGTCCATGGATGACCTCGGCGATATCTTCCGGCTTCTGGGTCCCGTCTACCACGACGACCCGCTGCGCGAAGATGCGCGCGAGCTCGCGGTAGGCACGGTCGACCTCGGCGGCGAACTCGAGGCCTTCGCGCTCGATCCGGTCCGGTTCCCCATTCTGGCGGGCCGCCGCCTCGTCGGGCGGCACGACGATGAGGAACGTGCGGTCGGGCAGCAGTCCGCTCGTCGCCAGGAGGTTGAGCTCGAGGACCCGCTCGACGCCCAGGCCGCGCGCCAGGCCCTGGTAGGCCAGGGAGGAGTCGAGGTAGCGGTCGGAGACGACGTCGGCGCCGCGCGCGAGCGCCGGACGGATGACCTCGTCGACGAGCTGCGCGCGGGCAGCGGCGAAGAGCGCGGCCTCCGCCCAGGGCGCGATCCGCTCGCCGTGCAGGAGCATTCCGCGCACCTGTTCGCCGAGCTCCGTCCCTCCCGGCTCGCGCGTGAGGACGACCTCGCGGCCCGCTGAGCGGAGCCGCTCGGCGAGGAGGCGGGCCTGTGTGGACTTCCCGGAGCCGTCGACTCCCTCGAACGTCACGAACATGCGAGCGCCGTAGGATACGCGGGTGCGGGCGATCGTCACAGGGGGCGCAGGCTTCATCGGCTCGCACGTCGTCGACGCGCTGGTCGCGCGAGGCGACGAGGTCGTCGTCGTCGACGACCTGTCCAACGGCAAGCGCGAGAACGTGAACCCGGGCGCGACGCTTCTCGTCGCCGACATCCGCGACGAGGAAGCCGTCGGAAAGGCGTTCGCCGACCTGCGCCCGGACGCGTGTCTCCACCTGGCGGCCCAGGCCGATGTCCGCGTCTCGGTCTCGAAGCCCGTCTTCGACGCCGAGGTCAACGTCCTCGGGACGATCCGGGTCCTGGAGGCGGCGCGCGAGCACGAGGTGCGCATCGTCTTCGCCTCGACCGGCGGCGCCATCTACGGAGAGTGCGAGGAGCCGGCGACCGAGGAGTCCCCGCGCGCTCCCCTCTCGCCCTACGGCGCCTCGAAGCTCGCGGGCGAGGAGTACCTCGCGACGTACAACCGGCTCTACGGCGGCGCGCACACCGCGCTTCGCTTCGGCAACGTCTACGGCCCTCGGCAGGACCCGCACGGCGAGGCGGGCGTGGTCGCCATCTTCCTCGGGCGCCTCGCGCGCGGCGAGGTGCCGCACATCTTCGGCGACGGGACGCAGCAGCGCGACTATGTCTTCGTCGGGGACGTCGCCACGGTGGTGCTGGCGGCGCTCGAGCGGCCCGCCGGGGTGTTCAACGTCGGCACCGGCGTGGCGACCTCGGTCCTCGACCTCTACGAGGCGTGCCGGACCGCCGCGGGCGCCGACGTGGAGGCGATTTTCGACCCGCCGCGCCTCGGCGAACTGCAGCGCAGCGTCCTCGATACTGGGCTCACCGAACGCGAGCTCGGCTTCCGCGCAGGGATGTCCTTCGCGGACGGAATTGGCATGACCTGGGAATCGATTCGCGCGGAAGGAGAGGCCGGCCCCGGGGCGAACTAGTCCGCCCCGTGGATCATCTCTCCGATCTTCCGGCACAGCAGCCCTGGCGCAACGCGGCGTTCATCGCCGCCACCGTGGCGACCGTCGAGCTCGCCGTTCTGCTCGTCGTCGGGATCGTCGTCTTCGGCAAGTTCTTCGCGGGCGAGGTCGAGAAGGCAAGCGACCCGATCGCAGTCACCCAGGCGGCGGTCGACCGCGAGCAGAAGGCCGCGGCGCCGGCCAGCAACGGCGGCCAGGCGCGCGAGAAGCCTCTGCTCCAGCGCGGCAAGACCTCGGTCATCGTCCTGAACGGAAACGGAATCAGCGGCGCCGCCGCGACGGCCGCCGACGGCATCCGTGCCAAGAACTACCTCATCGCAGGAACCGGCAACGCTCCGCGGACGGACTTCACCCGCTCGGTCGTCATGTACCGCCCCGGCTTCGAGGGCGAGGCGCGGCGGCTCGCGCGCGACATCGGCGTGCGGCGCGTGTCGCCGCTCGACGGGATCCGCAGGCGCGACCTGCAGGGCGCTCACATCGCGCTCATCCTCGGCGGGTAGCCGCCCGGCGGGCCGCGCTCCGGCGGCTAGATTTAGCGACGTGGCCGACCCTCTGATCACACGCGCGTGCCGGCGCGAGCACGTCGAACGAACGCCGGTCTGGTTCATGCGCCAGGCGGGCCGCTCGCTTCCCGAGTACCGCGAGATCCGAAAGCGCCACGATCTCTTCGAGGTCTGCAACCAGCCCGAGCTCTGCGCGGAGGTCACGCTTCAGCCGGTGCGACGGCATCGGGTCGACGCGGCCGTGATGTTCGCCGACATCATGCTCCCCGTCGTCGGCATGGGCATCGACGTCGAGTTGGTCGAGAACGTCGGCCCGGTGATCGCGGAGCCCATCGAGAGCGCCGCCGACGTCGAGCGTCTGCGCGTCCCGGATCCGGAGGAAGCCGTCCCGTTCGTGCTCGAGGCCGTGCGCCTCGTCCGCGCCGAGCTGAATGGCGACCAGGGGCTCGTCGGCTTCGCCGGCGGGCCGTTCACCGTCGCCGGCTACCTGATCGAGGGCAAGCCGACCCGCGACTTCCTGAGGACGAAGACGTGCATGTACGGCTCGCCGGAGGTGTGGCACGCCCTGATGGACAAGCTCGCGGACACGTTCGCCTCGTACCTGCAGGCGAAGGTGCGCGCGGGCGCCGACGTGATCCAGCTCTTCGACTCCTGGGTCGGCGCGCTGTCCGGGCACGACTACCGCGAGTTCGTCGCGCCCTACTCGGCGCGCATCCTCGACGCGATCGACGTCCCCACGATCCACTTCGGGACCGGCTCGACGCACCTCCTCCGGGACATGAAGGCCGTCGGCGGGGACGTGATCGGCCTCGACTGGCGGGTGCAGATCGACCGCGGCTGGGAGTACCTCGGCTCGGGACGCGGCGTGCAGGGAAACCTCGACCCGGCCGTGCTGCTCGGCCCGTGGGAGCGGGTCGAGGAGGCAACCGACCGGATCCTCGACGCCGTCGCCGGCCGACGCGGGCACATCTTCAACCTCGGCCACGGCGTCCTCCCCGACACCGACCCCGACCGGCTCGGCCGCCTCGTCGAGCACGTCCGTGAGCGAACCACGGTCGAGGTGACGGCGTGAGGTTTGACGCGTCTATGTCGGGGGCCCCCCCGATTCGAGCCTATGAAGGAAATGCGCGCGCATGGTGCGCGCGCTGAGCCGGAAGCCGGGCCGAAGTCGTGACGAAGGACGCGCGGACAGCGGTCATCCTCATGGCCTACGGGAGCCCGGAGCACCCGGAAGACATCCCGGCCTACTTCGAGGACATCCGCGGCGGCCGGCCCGTTCGCCCCGAGGCCGTCGAGGCGCTGACGGAGCGCTATCGCCGCATCGGCGGGCGCTCGCCGCTGAACGAGATCACCGAGGCGCAGCGGGCCGCCCTGGAGGGCGAAACCGGCCTCCCCGTCTTCGTGGGCATGAAGCACTGGCACCCGTGGATCGCCGACGCGGCGGACGCGGCGCTGGCCGACGGCGCCGAGCGCATCGTCGCGCTCGTGCTCGCTCCGCACTACTCGCGGATGTCGATCGGCGGCTACCGCGACCGGCTCGAGACCGCGCTCGACGGCCGCGCCGAGCTCGCCTTCGTCGAGAGCTGGCACGACCACGAGCCGTACCTCGACCTCCTGGCCGACCGCGTGCGCGGCACCGACGCCCACGTCGTCTTCACCGCTCACAGCCTTCCGGAGCGGATCCTCGCCGACGGCGACCCGTACCGCGACCAGCTCCTGGAGACCTCGCGGCTCGTCGCGGAGCGCGCCGGGGTCGAGCGGTGGTCGTTCGCCTTCCAGAGCGAGAGCCAGACGGGCGAGCCGTGGCTCGGCCCGGACATCCTCGACGAGCTCGACGCCCTGCACGAACAGGGCGTGCGCAAAGTGCTCGTCGCGCCCGTCGGCTTCGTCAGCGACCACCTCGAGATCCTCTGGGACATCGATGTCGAGGCGCGCGAGAAGGCTGCGGAGCTCGGCCTCGAGCTCGACCGGATCGAGTCGCTGAACGTCGACCCGGTCTTTATCCGCGCACTCGCGGACCTTGTGAAGCAGGCCTCTCGTGCCGAAGGACGAATCGAAGCCCGATGAGCGCAACACGCAGCTGCCCCGATTGGCCCGTCCTCCTCGAGGTCGCCCCCGACCTGCACTTCAAGCACTACACGCTGGCGGAGGCGCGGCTTCCGGCCGAGGTCCTGGTCAACCTGCCCGATGTCCCCCAGGCGGCGGTCGCGATCTGCGCCGACCTCGACCACAACGTGTTCAACCCGAGCCACACCGACCCGAAGCGTCGTGGCCGCGCTCCAGGACACGTACTGGTATCCGCTCTCCGAGTGGACGCAGCGCGCGCCTCGGCCGTAGGCGCTTCCCGGCGTACCATTCGTTCGTGGGCAAGGGATACGCAGAAGGCCCGGCGGCCGAGGAGCGGTTCGCCGATCTCGAGCGCGCCGAGCGCGGTGAGGTCGCCGACACGTCGCCCGACCGGCAGGCCGTCTACGGCTCAACCGACGACGACCCCGACCGGCACTTCCTCGGCTGGCTCGACGAGGTCGATCCCGACGCGCTCTTCGCCTCGGGCGAGGCGTGGGGGATCACCGTCGTTCGTCAGCGCGACGCGTAGTCCAGTACACCTCGGTCACATACGGAAGCTCGATCTCGGCAACGCGCTCCGCTTCGACCAGTTCCCGCACGTCCGCCAGGACCTGCGCGCGGCGTTGCTCCGGGAGCGCCGCGACGAAGCTCACCGACGCCGCGCGGGCGACGACTCCGTCGACGGTCAGTCGGTGAACGTGGCGGAACGTCGCCTGCTCGAGCGGCCCGAACAGCGCCGTCCGTACGAACGCTCCGCGCCACGCGCCTGAGGCAGCCCTCGGCGCGTCGCCGCGATGCGGCTCCATGATCCGCGTCAGCTCGGCGACCCACGGGACGGTCTCGTCGCGGAAGTTCCAGACGAGCCCGAGCCGGCCCTCGGGCCGCAGGACACGATGGATCTCGGCGAGCGCCTCATCCCCGCGGAACCAGTGGAACGCCTGGCCGACGGTGACCGCGTCGACCGATCCATGCTCGAGCGGGATCGCCTCGGCCGTGCCCGACAGCGCCCGCACCGACGGGAGGGACTCGGCGAGCGCCGCCCGCATCTCGGCAACCGGCTCGACGGCCACCACGTCGGCTGAGGTCGCGACCAGCGTGCGCGTCAGCTTCCCGGTCCCGGCCGCCAGGTCGAGGACGACCCTGCCCGGTCCGAGCCCGAGGCGCTCGGCCAGCAACGCGATCGCCTGCTCCGGATAGCCGGGCCGCCCGAGCTCGTAGGCAGCGGGCGCCCGCTCGTAGCCGACGGCCGCCGACCGGTGGATGCCGGTCTCCATACCCCACAGACTAGGCTCGCGACGTGGAGCACTCGGAGCTTCGAGCACGTCGAGCCGCGGCACAGCTGCTCGACGCCGGCGGGACGCGTTCCGCACCCGAGGTCGTCGGTCGACTGCTCGCCGTCCAGGCTCAGGAGCTCCGCTCTGCGCGCCTGGCCGTTCGCGCCCGCGCCTCCGGGCTGACCGCGAGCGCCGTCGACCGTGAGCTGACCGAGGAGCGGTCGCTGGTCGTCGGCTGGCTCCTGCGGGGGACGCTGCACATGGTCCGCCGCGAGGACTACGCGTGGCTCCATGCGCTGACCGCTCCGAGACAGATGGCAGGTAGCCGCCGACGGCTGGGCGAGGAAGGCGTGTCCCCCGCCGAGGCCGAGCGCGCGGTCGAGCTCGTCGAGACGTCGCTCGCCGCTGAAGGGCCGCTCACGCGCGCGGCGCTGGCCGAGCGGCTCGCGGCCGCTGGGATCCCCACCGAGGGGCAGGCGACGCCGCACCTCCTCAGACTCGCCGCGCTCGAAGGCGTCGCCGTGCTGGGGCCTGTCCGCGACGGCGTCCAGGCGTACGCGCTCGCGCGGGAGTGGCTGGGCGAGGAGCTCACGGCCGTCGACCGCGACGCGGCGCTCGCGACCCTGGCTGCGCGCTACCTGGCCGGGCATGCGCCTGCCACGGCAGAGGACCTCGCGTACTGGGCAGGCCTGCCGCTCGGCCAGGCCCGGGCAGCGTTCGCCGAGGTCGAGCCCGACCTCCCTGCGGCCGCCGACCCTCCCCCGCGGCTCCTCCCCTCCTTCGACCCCTACCTCCTGGGCTGGAAGGACAGATCCTTCGCAGTGCCGCCCGAGCACGCCCGCCGTGTCCACCCCGGAGGCGGCGTCCTGCGCGCGACCGCGACGGTCGACGGCGTCGCGGTCGGCACCTGGCGCCTGCGCGGCGGCCGGGTCGAGCTCGACGCCTTCGCCCCACTCCCGCCGGAGCACGCATCGGCGCTCGAGGCAGAGGCGGCCGACGTCGAGCGCTTCGAGGCCGGCTAGCCCGCCGCGAGCTTGCGCAGCGCGTAGAGCAGGATCCCGCCGTGGCGCAGGTAGTCGCGCTCGCGCGGCGTGTCCAGGCGCACGCGCGCGGTGAAGACGATCGGCTCGCCGTCGTCCGGCTTCGCGGTCACCTGCACCTCGTTCGCCTCGCCGTTCTCGAGCCCCTCGACCGCGAACTCCTCGCGTCCGGTGAGGCCGAGGCTCTCGGCACTCTCGCCGTCGGGGTACTGGAGCGGGACGATGCCCATCCCGATCAGATTCGAGCGGTGGATCCGCTCGTAGGTCTCGGCGATCACGGCCCGCACGCCGAGAAGGTTCGGGCCCTTGGCCGCCCAGTCGCGCGACGAGCCCGAGCCGTACTCCTTGCCGGCGAGGACGACCAGCGGCACTCCCTCCCCGTGGTAGCGCTCGGCGGCCTCGTAGATCGTCATCTCCTCGCCGTCCGGGAGGTGGGCCGTCCACGTCCCTTCGCTTCCCGGCACGACCAGGTTGCGGAGGCGCACGTTGGCGAACGTGCCGCGCACCATCACCTCGTGGTTGCCGCGCCGCGACCCGTACGAGTTGAAGTCCTTGCGCTCGACGCCGTGGTCGATGAGGTACTTCCCTGCCGGGCTGTCCTGGCGGATCGCGCCCGCGGGCGAGATGTGGTCGGTGGTGACGCTGTCTCCGACCATGACCAGGCAGCGCGCGCCGGCGACGTCCTCGACCGTGCCGGGCTCCTGCGACATCCCGTCGAAGTACGGCGGCTTGCGCACGTAGGTCGAGTCGGGATCCCACGCGAAGATGTCGCCCTCGGGCACGTCCAGCGCGGCCCAGTGCTCGTCTCCGGTAAACACGTCCGCATAGGTTCGCTGGTACATCTCCACGGAGATCGCCCGGCCGATCGTCTCCTTCACCTGCTCGGGGCTCGGCCAGAGGTCGCGGAGGAAGACGTCGTTGCCGTCCTGGTCCTGGCCGATCGGCTCGGTGGTCAGGTCGACGTCGAGCCGGCCGGCGAGCGCGTAGGCGACGACAAGAGGAGGCGAGGCGAGGTAGTTCGCCTTCACCTCCGGGTGGATGCGCGCCTCGAAGTTGCGGTTGCCGGAGAGGACCGAGCAGACCACCAGGTCGCCCTCTTCGACCGCGGCCGAGATCTCGGCGGGGAGCGGCCCCGAGTTCCCGATGCACGTCGTGCAGCCGTAGCCGACCGTGTGGAACCCGAGGTCCTCGAGGAACGGCGTCAGGCCGGCCTTGTCGTAGTACTCGGTCACGACCTTGGAGCCCGGCGCCAGGCTCGACTTCACCCACGGCTTGCGGGCGAGGCCGCGCTCGACGGCGTTCTTCGCCAGGAGCCCGGCGGCAACCATGACGGACGGGTTCGAGGTGTTCGTGCAGCTCGTGATCGCCGCGATGACGACGGCGCCGTGCTCGAGGTCGAACGTCTCGTCGCCCATCGTGACGGGAACGGCGCTCTGCTCGGGCTCCGCGAGCGCGACGGCGACCGGCGCCGGATGCTTCTCCTCCTCCGTCTCGCTCGGAGACTCGTGCCCCGGCGCGCTGGTCGACGCCGGGTCGCTCGCAGGGAACGTGTCCGCGATCTCCTTGTCGGGCGAGCCGTTCCGGTACGGGACGCCGAAGCTCGAGAGCGACTCCAGGAAGGACGACTTCGCCTCCGTCAGCGGCACGCGGTCCTGTGGGCGGCGCGGCCCGGCGAGGCTCGGCTCCACGTCGCCGAGGTCGAGCTCGATCACCTGCGAGTACTCGGGCGTGTGGTCGGGGTCGTGGAAGAGGCCCTGCGTGCGGCAGTACGCCTCCACGAGCTCGACCTGCTCCGCGCTCCGGCCCGTGAGCTGCATGTAGCGGAGCGTCTCCTCGTCCACCGGGAAGAAGCCGCAGGTCGCGCCGTACTCGGGCGACATGTTCCCGATGGTCGCGCGGTCGGCGAGCGGGAGCCCAACGAGACCGTGGCCGAAGTACTCGACGAACTTGCCGACAACACCGGCGGCGCGGAGGATCTGCGTCACCGAGAGCACGAGGTCGGTCGCGGTCGCGCCCTCGGGCAGCTCGCCGGAAAGCCGGAAGCCGACGACGCGAGGAACGAGCATCGAGACCGGCTCGCCAAGGAGCACGGCCTCGGCTTCGATTCCGCCCACGCCCCAGCCGAGCACGCCGAGCCCGTTGATCATCGTCGTGTGCGAGTCGGTCCCGATGAGCGTGTCCGGGAACGCGAACGGGCGACCGTCCTGGTCGCGCGACTCGACCACGCGCGCGAGGTACTCGAGGTTGACCTGGTGGACGATGCCGGTGTTGGGCGGGACGACGCTGAAGTTGTCGAACGCCGTCTGGCCCCAGCGCAGGAAGGCGTAGCGCTCGCGGTTCCGCTCGAACTCGCGCTCGGTGTTCTTGAACATGGCCATGCGCGAGCCGAACTCGTCGACCTGCACCGAGTGGTCGATGACGAGCTCGGCCGGGATCTGCGGGTTGATCGTCGCGGCCTCGCCGCCGAGGTCGACCATCGCCTCGCGCATCGCGGCCAGGTCGACGATCGCGGGGACGCCCGTGAAGTCCTGCAGGAGCACGCGCGCGGGGCGGAAGGAGATCTCGTGCTCGGGCTCGGCCTGCGCGTCCCAGCCGGCGACGGCGCGCACCTCGTCGGGGCTGCCGTGCCCGAGCGCCTCGGAGCGGAGGACGTTCTCGAGGAGCACCCGCAGCGTGTACGGCAGACGCGTGACGTCGGTCTCCCCCGCGAGCGCATCCAGCCGCGCGATCGCGAGTGCCCGGCCGCCGGCCTCGATCTGCCCGAGTGCGCCGAAGCTATCTGCCATCGCTTGCTCCTTTCCCCTTCTCCCGATTCTAGGCATCGGCGCTCTCTGTGCGGCGGCCCGGCCGGGCTCGTTGCGGACTTCCCGCAACCGGATCCGAGGAGAACCGGATGGCCCCGGAGCCCGTCGGGCCGAGGATGAAGACATGGCCAAGACGAAGCGCGGACAACGTGTGCCCGGCGTTCGACGCCGGCAGAGCTATCAGACCATCACCGTGCCGGCCACGGCGCCTAGTCGCAGGCCGCGCATGCTCCTTGTCGCGGGCATCGCCGCGGCCGCGGCGCTCGGCCTCATGGTCGGCAGCCTCCTCAGCGCCCGCGGAGACGACCCGGGCACGGCCGATCCGCCGGCCGCCGGTGCCGAGGTCTTCGGCGCGGACGTCGCAGAGTCGCTGCTCGGCGGCATCCCGCAGAACGGCAGCGCGCTGGGAGATCCCGCCGCGCCGGTCACGCTCGTCGAGTACGCAGACCTGCAGTGTCCCTTCTGCGCCCAGTGGGCCTCGCGCACGTTTCCCGAACTAGTAGAGGACTACGTTCGCGCGGGCGACCTCCGCATCGAGTTCCGCGGGATGGCCTTCATCGGCGACGAGTCCGAGACCGCGCTGAGGGCCGCGCTCGCCGCAGGCGAACAGGATCGGCTCTGGAACGTCGTCGACCTCTTCTACCTGAACCAGGGAGCCGAGAACGGCGGCTGGGTCACCGACGACCTCCTCGCGGGCATCGGCCGCAGCGTGCCGGGTCTGGACGGCAACCTGATGCTGGAGCGGATGGACTCCGCCCAGGTGGCTACGGCCCTGGAGGAGCACGCCGCCGCGGCCGCGTCGGCCGAAATCACGGGAACGCCGGCCTTCGAGCTCGGCCGCACCGGCGAAGAGCTGACCCGTCTCGAGGTCGCGTCGCTGGACGCCGACGAGTTCCGCGCGGCGATCGACGAGCTACTCGGGCGATGAGCGACCGCGCGCTGCGCGTCGCCGTGGCGCTGCTCGCGCTGGCCGGAACCGGGATTTCCGCCTACCTGACGTACGCGTGGTACGCGGAGGCGACCATCGCCTGCACGACGGGCGGCTGCGAGACCGTGCAGAGCTCGTCCTACGCGAAGCTGGCCGGGATCCCCGTGCCCGTCCTCGGTCTCGTCGGCTACCTGGGCATCCTCGCCACGGCGCTCGTGCCCGGCGACCAAGCGCGGGCAGCGGGGGCCGCGCTCGCGCTCGCCGGCCTCGCGTTCAGCGGCTACCTGCTCCTCGTGCAGATCTTCGCCATCGGCGCGTTCTGCCAGTGGTGCCTCGCCAGCGACCTCGTGATGCTCCTCCTCGCCGCGGCGACCGTCGCGCGTCTGCGCGATCGTCAGCCCGCGCCGGTGTAAGGCTCGACCGGCAGCCCTGCCGCGCGCCAGGCGTCGACTCCACCGACCACGTCGGTCGCGCGCGGGAAGCCGATGACCCGCAGGAGCGCGGCCGCGAGGCTCGAGGAGTATCCCTCGCGGCAGAGCAGGATCACGTGCGCGTCGAGCGGGAGCTTCGGATTGTGCGTCCGCACACCCGGGTCGAGCCGCCAGTGCACGACCGAAAGCGGATGGTGAACGGCGCCCGGGACGAGAACGCCCTGACGGCGACGCTCGTCCTCGGAGCGGATATCGACGAGCACCGAGCCGCCCGCCGCCGCACCGTGCGCCTCGTCGGGCGTGAGGCGGCGAAGGCCCTCCCGGGCCTCGGCGAGCACGTCGTCGATCGTTCGCCGGTCGGTCACGGCGCGAGTGTAGTTCCCGCGTTACAGGACGGGCCGATGGGGAACTGGACTACCTGGCCCGGGTCCGTGCCAGGGGTCGGCGCGGGCTCGGGCGACTCACGTCCCCAGCAGACACGCCCTGGGGTCTGACCCCGGGCCATGTCTTCCGGGGGACGAAATGTGAACGCGGAGTCCGCAATCCGGCGCCAGGTTCGGAGCGTCGTCCACAGGATGTCCGCGGCGGACACGACCAAGTGCCTGGCACCTGGACATGGCCAGAAACGTCCTTACGCGGTCGCCAAGAAGCGCTCGAACCGCACGGCGAGCCGCTCGCGGTCCGGCCGGTAAGCGGCACTGCGCGGGGTGTGGATCACCTGGCCGTGGAAGCCCTTGAGCAAATCGAGCATCGGCCCGTCCTCGTCGTCGAGCAACCGCGCCGAGACACGCACCTCATAGTCCGGCGAGACTCCCACGAGGTCCTGATCGAACGCTCGATGGTGGATCGAGCACAGGCTGAGGCCGTTCGCCACGACGGCATCACCCCGCTCCTCGAGATCTCCGACTATGTGCGCGGCGTCGAGCAAGCGCACCTCATTGAGTCGGCACACAGCACACCGATCGCTGTAGGCAGGCAGGACGACGCCGCGAAAGCGAGCCTGGTGCATGCGCGATCGGACCTGCCGCACTACGTAACGCCGTTCAATTGGATCATCGACCAGTACGGGCTCGCGCTCGTCCATTGGGCCTTCCATCTTGCCGAAGGAGACAACGACCGCCCGCACGTCCGCGTCGTCGTGGGTCACAAAGGCCGGGTAAAACGGCCGGTAGCGTCCGGGCCTGGTCCCCAGGAAGTACACGACCGGCACCTGCAACTCGTACGCGGCGCGGAGCGCACGATTGTCCGGTTGATCGACCGGTCCGGCTCGGTAGGCGTATACAAGCCCGTCAGCCGTCAGCTGGTCGTCATATGGAGACTTGCGCGACGTCAGGATCGAGAGCGCCGCCGGCCCACGCTGAGCAGCGGCTCGGTAAATGCCCTTCTGGTAGTTCAGAAACGGAACCCGACGACCGCGGAAGCTGAAGCCACGGTCGAGCCCACCCGTGTATGGGATGTCTTCACCGAACTGCGCCAGTAGGACTTCGAGCGCCGCCCAGCAGGAAGCACGAACGTCCTCGTCGCGCACGGGCGCGATTCTATGAGGGCGTTGGTACTGGAGGCTAGTCCGGCTTGGCGGACATCGCCCACATGGCCACGAGGTATGCGACGAGCACGATGGCCACCAGGACGGTGGAGACCCGGATCATCGTGCTCGAGTCCGCGCCGCTCTTCTTCAGGCTGCGCACGCCGAGGCCGGCGAGGATGAGCGAGATGAGGAGAAGCAGGCCGCCGGCCTCGCCCGTGATGTAGCCGATGCCGAGCCACGCAGGCTCCTCGTCGACATCCCCCCAGCCCTCGCGCGAAGCGATCCACTCGCCGGCGAAGCGCATGAGGAACCAGCCCGGGAGCGCGGCGTAGAGCAGAGCCCGGAAACCGAGCCGGCCGAAGCCGAGGGCGTCGGCGGGGGTTCCGCGGCGCCAGCCGACGACCTGGGCCGAGAACGCGGTGATCAGCCCGCCCACGAGAATCATCGCCCCGAAGACGTGGAGCAGGAGCGGGAAGTTCCAGCTGTCCGGGCGGATGACGGCGAGCACGCTCATGCTCCCGGCTTGTAGATCATGTCGATGAGGAGCAGGAGCGCGAGCGCCACCGTCGCGATGTGGAGCATCAGCCCGGTCTGCGAGCGCAGCATCGCGTTCAGCTCGGGATTCGGCTCGTCGCGGCCTTCGGCGACGAGCGCCTTGGCCCGGTCACGGGCGGGGTAGTAGATCTTCCCGATTCGCGAGCCGATGGCGCCGAAGCCGAGCCAGAGGATGAGGGCGGCGATGATCCAGCCGTCCCAGAGCTCGTACTCGTCCACCTCGATCGCGAGCCAGATCCCGAAGACGAGCACGCCGATCGAGCCGATGCCCATGAGCGCGTCGCCCACCTTCGAGATGCGGAACATGCGCACGACGTCGCTCGGGACGCTGAGGCTCCGGCCGCCCACGATCAGGTACGTGAAGAGGACGAGCGCGGAGACGAGCGCGAAGGCCGTGGCGATGTGGAGGAACAGAAGCCAGTCGTAGAGGCTCACGCGCGGCGCAAGCTAACGCATCCGCCGGAAGGATGCCTGCGGCTCAGGGAGCGGGATCCAGAACCAGGAACCACCAGGTGCCGTCGGCCAGGATCCCCAGGCGCGGGGCGGTGTAGCCGTAGTCCTCCGTGAAGGAGACTCGAAGCCCGTCCTCGCCGAGCAGCGCCGTGAGCGCCTCCCGCTCCGCATCCGACATCTCGTCCGGGTGCGAGTCCGCAGTGAACCGCGGCCACTGGTAGAGCGTCCCCTCATTGGTCTCCTCGACCGTGCTGGTCATCCCGAGCAGCGTCTCCATCGCCTCGAGCGGCGCCTCTCCCAGCTCCCGCCAGTGCGGTACCGGGTCGACGCCGAAGCCGGCGTCGGAGAGGAAGACCTCCGGGTCGATGACCGCCTCCAGCGCGTCGTAGTCGCGAGCCTTGGCCGCAGCCAGGATCGCCGCACGCGTCTGCGCGACCGGGTCCGGGAGCTTTTCGACGGTCTCGACAGGCCCCACCTCCGGCTCGGTCGAGACGACCGATTCCGTGGGGCCCTCCGTCGAGATCTCGGCAGCCGATCCTGCCTCGTCATCGCCGCACCCAACGGCGAGAGCGAGCGTCGCCAGCGCCATGCCAACGCGAAGCAACTGCGAGTAGACACCCCTGGCTCCTTCCCTCGTGACGAACGTAACACTCTTCTGACGTCCGCGCGACGGAATTCCTTCGCTAGCTGTCGAACCCGAGCCCGAGCCGGTCGAGCGTCCGCAGCCAGAGCCCGCGCCGCCCGGTATTGCGGTCGGCAGCAGCGAGGCGGTTGCGTGTGAGCTGGATCACTCCCGAGCGCAGCGGCTCCGGCGGGAAGGGCACGGGCTTCGAGCGCACGTAGCGCAGGCGCGTCGCCTCGGTCTCTCGCCCGTCGAGGAGGTCGAGGGCGACTCGCGCGCCGAACCGCGTCGACACGACACCGAGGCCCGTGTAGCCGACGGCGTAGGCCACACGCCCGCGGTTGGCCGTCCCGAAGAAGACCGCGAACCTGCTGCACGTGTCGATCGCGCCGCCCCAGCGGTGCGTGAAGCGCACGCCTTCGAGCTGCGGGAAGGTCGTGAAGAAGTGCTGCGAGAGCATCCCGAAGGCCTGCTCGTCGTCGTCCAGGTCCGCGCGCACCGGCCCGCCGTAGCGATAGACCGCGTCGTAGCCGCCGAAGAGGATCCGCTCGTCCTTCGTGAGGCGGTAGTAGTGGAACTGGTTCGCCATGTCGCTGAGGCCCTGGCGGCGCTTCCACCCGATCGCGTCGCGCTGCGCCGGTGAGAGCGGCTCCGTCATCAGCGCGTAGTCGTAGACCGGCGCGACGTAGCGGCGGATCGCCCGCAGGAGCGGCGGGTAGGCGCTCGTGGCCAGCAGGACGCGTCCAGCGCGGACGTGGCCCGTCGGGGCAAGGACGCGCACACCCGGCCCGTCGTCGACGATCTTCGTCGCGCGCGTGCGCTCGTGGATGCGGACGCCGGCTGCGAGCGCGGCCTCGGCGAGGCCGGCGCAGAGCTTGCCCGGGTCGAGGACGGCTGCGTCGGTCTTGGCCCAGAAGCCGCCGAGGTAGGTCGGCGACGAGACCTCCGCGCGGATCGCGGCCTGGTCGAAGACCTCGTACTCGTGGCCGAAGCGCTCGTAGAGCTCGGCCGCCTCCGGGATCCAGGCGAGCTCGTGCGGCTCGAGCGCGACGCCCACGTCGCCGGTCAGCTCGACGTCGCAGTCGATGCCGAGGCGCTCGAGGTCGGCGAGAAAGCCCGCGAAGTTCTCGCGTCCGAGCCGCTCGAGCTCGTCGATCTCGTCCGCGAAGCGCGCGAGGCCGTTCTCGATCCCGTGCGTCAGCGACCCGAGGGCGAAGCCGCCGTTGCGCCCGCTCGCGCCGAACCCGATCGTGTCCGCCTCGAGCACGACCACGTCGCGGCCGGGGTCGTCGGCCTTCGCGTGCAGAGCGGCCCAGAGCCCCGTGAAGCCGGCACCGACGATGCAGAGGTCGGCCTCCGCCGGCCCGTCGAGCTGGGGCAACGGATCCCGCGCGGGCAGCGCGTCGAGCCAGTACGGACGCACGACCGCATCGGCGAAGGCAGCGCGCTGCGCGTCGGTCGGCGGCGAGTCGGGCCAGGGGAACGTCACCGCCGCGAGTCTACGAAGCGAAACGAGGGCGGGAGCCGGAGCCCCCGCCCTCGCCGCTGCCGTCAACCTCCGATCAGCTGGCCGCTGAGCGCCCCACCCGGGAACGTCGTTGTCGTCCTGGTCTTACGAGGCGCCGTGCGGTCCGGATTGGAGCGCGGCGACGACCACGTCGCTCGTCCGCAGGGTGAGGCTGCCGTCCGGATCCTTCTCCGGGTTCAGGCAGCCGATGCTCAGGCCGGCGACGGCGGGCGACGCACAGATCGGCCCGAGCACCTCGGCGAGCTCGTCCCATTCGAGGCCGCCGGGCATGAGGTAGTCGGTCGCGGGCATCGCCTGCTCGTCGAGGACGTCGACGTCCAGGTGGATCCAGTAGCGCTCCACACGCTGGGCCAGGCGGTCTGCGGCGAGCTCGCCCGACTCACGCAGACCCTGAGCGCGCAGAACGTCGGGAGGAAGGACGAGCAGATCGGCGAGCTTGCCGGCCAGGAGCCCGCTGATGTCCTCGGCCTCCTCGGGGTCGCGGGCGCCGACGATCACGCCTTGCCCCGGTTGGGTGGACGGGCCGCCCGAGGCCTCCACCCAGGCGGCGGGCCCGAGCCCGAACGCGACCGCGAGCGGCATGTCCGCACCCTCGCCGGTCGGCGACGTCTCGCCGTCGTAGACGTCCACGTGCCCGTCGACGTTGGCGATGCCCACGGCTCCCGCGGCGTCCCGCACGCCCGCGAGCGCACCGGGCACCAGCGAGCAGCACCCGCCGAGCACGAGCGGCCGCTCGCCGGCGGCCACCATGCCGCGGATCGCGTCCCGCACCGCCGCCGTCATGGCCAGGACGTCGGGCGAGCCGACGATCCCGGTCTCGGGATCGCGCTCCTCACCGCGGATGCGAACGTCGAGATCGCCGCGGTCGGCGATCCCGAGCCGCTCCACCAGCCCGGCCTCGCGCAGGGCCGCGGGCGCGTGCTCGGTCCCGCCGGCGCGGCCGACCGAGTCGATCGGAACCCCGATCGCGACCCAGCTCACTTCTCGGAGAACGCGAAGAGCAGGAACTGCGTGAACTGCGCGGGCGCGAAGTTGTTGTCGCTGACGAGGACGAGCGAGCGCCGCCCGTCGGCGAGGTCCGGCCCGAACGCCATGCCCTCGACGTTGTCGAGCGGGATCCCGAGCGCGTCCAGGTTCAGCAGCAGCTCCTTCGTCACGGGCTCCTCCGTCCCCGTGAGCTTCTCGCGGCCGTTGACGTTCCGCGCGCCGGAGATCTCGACCGTGTAGAGCTTGATCGTGTTCCCCGTGTCGGGCGCGCCGACCGAGAACGAGCGCTCCATCGAGAGGAACGAGTGCTTGTCGAGCGGCAGGAGCTCGACGAGGCCGTTGACGGCGAAGTTCGTCGGCGGCACCGGCGGCTCGGCGATCGGGTCGGTGACGTAGACGTACTGCCGGTCGGGGCGGCCCGTCTTCAGGTTGTAACGCAGGAGGCGAGCCGGGCTCGGCACGCCGATGCCGGCCGCGGGCCCGTCCTGGACGAGCGCGCCTTCGGAGCCCGTGTAGAAGTACGGGCCGACCGTGGCGGCGCTCTCGAAGCCGAGGTTCTGGCGCACGCCGCGCGTCTGCGGGATCGCGTCCGGGATGAACGCGAGCGGCACCGGCAGATCCTCGAGCTGGCGCCCGTCGAGGCCGAAGAGGCGCACCCACGGCGGGATCAGCCGCGTGGCGATGCCCTCGGAGGTGATGACGAGCTCGTCGTCCTTGGTGAGCGCGAGGCCTTCGGGGTCGAACGAGGCGGCCGCGAACGGCAGGCCGGCCGCGTCGAGGAGCGTCGTCACGTCGTCGACGACGACGTCGCCCGGGTCGAGGTTGCCGTCGGCGACGTCGAGCTCGAAGGTGTAGTAGCGGGCTGGGTTGATGACGCTCGCGTCGTCGGCGATGACGTAGTAGAGGTCGCGGTCGGCGTCGTAGGCGATGCTCGAGAGGCCGCCCACGTTGGTGCCTTCGAACTGGAGCCCGGTCGGCAGGATCTCCTCGCCCAGGAACTCGAGGGTCGGGCCGCGTTGCTTCCCGGACGCGGCGGCAGTCGCCGAGACGGCGAGGACGACGAGCAGAGCGAGGACGGAAAGGACGGCTCTCCGGGCCATGACGACCTCCCTTGGGTCGAGGAGCCGCGAGCCTATCCGGCGACGTGGGAGACGTGAAGGGGAGCGGCCGTGTGAGCCGCTCCCCTCTGTGAAACCGTTAGCCGGCCGGAACGGGCTCGGGCTCGCCGGTGACCGCCGGGATGTCCTTCTGGCGAAGGACGACGATCGTCGTGATCAGCGAGACGAGCCCGAAGCCCGCGGCGACCCAGAAAGCCAGGCTGAAGCCGGACGTGAGCGCCTCGGGCTGCGGCGTCGCCACTGTCGAGCAGGTCGGTGGTGCGCGTCGTGGCGACGGTGGTCAGGAGGGCGAGGCCGAGCGCGCCGCCGATCTGCTGGCTCGTGTTGATGAGCCCGGACGCAAGGCCGGCCTCCGGCCCCTGAACGCCCGCGAGCGCGGCGATCGAGATCGGCACGAACGAGAAGCCCATGCCGACGCCGATGATCAGGAAGCCGGGCAGCAGGTCGACCACGTAGGAGCCGTCGACCGACACCTGGGTGAAGTAGACGAGCCCGATCGTGAGCAGGGCCATTCCGACCACCAGCACGGGCTTGACGCCCAGCTTGGTGACGAGTCCCTGCGAGACCGTCGCGGCGACGATGACCGTGAGCGCGACGGCGAGGTAGCCGAAGCCGGTCTCCATCGCCGAGAAGCCGAGCACCTGCTGCATGTAGAGCGAGAGCAGGAAGAACATCCCGAAGATCATCGTGCCCAGGCCGAAGCCGATGATGTTCGCGCCCGTGAGCGTGCGCCGCTTGAAGATCGAGAGGGGGACGAGCGGCGAGTGCGACTTCGTCTCGTTCCAGAGGAAGACCGCCATCAGCACGGCCGACGCGGCGAAGACGCCGATCGTCTGCGCCGAGGCCCAGCCGACCCTGTTCGCCTGCGTGAGCGCGAAGACGAGGAGCATGAGGCTCGCGGTCACGGTGACGGCGCCGAACGAGTCGAAGTGGCGCGCCAGCCCTTCCGCCTTGCTCTCGCGCACGTAGCGCGGGACGAGGGCGAGGGCGATCGCGGCGATCGGGATGTTGACGAAGAAGATCCACTCCCAGCTCACGTACTGGGTGAAGACGCCGCCCATGAGGACGCCGATCGCGGCGCCCGACCCGGCGATGCCGCCGAGGATCCCCAGCGCCTTGTTGCGCTCGGCCCCCTCCGCGAAGGTCACGAGGGTGATCGAGAAGACGGACGGCGAGAGGATCGCGCCCGCGGCGCCCTGGAGCAGCCGCGCGATGATGAGCATCTCGGAGGACGTCGACAACCCCGCCAGGAGCGAGGTCACGAGGAAGAGCGCGAGCCCGACCATGAACACCTTCCGGCGCCCAAGATGTCGCCGGCGCGCCCGCCGAGCAGCAGGAAGCCACCGAAGGTCAACGCGTAGCCCGAGACCACCCACTGGAGGTCCTCGGTCGTGAACCCGAGATCGCTTTGGATAGACGGCAGCGCCACGTTCACGATCGAGATGTCGAGCACGACCATGAGGTACGCGACGCCAAGTACGGCAAGCGCCTTCCAGCGCTTTGGGTCCGCAACGGTTGCGGCGGCTTCTGTCATGACTCCTCC
>CAWAQJ010000020.1:0-26123 GCA_963784175.1 uncultured Actinomycetes bacterium
TGACTGCTTCCAGAATCTCTCGGCTCAAAATCTCGTCTACCCTTCGTCGATCAGATTCCCGCGCACGACGATGACCCCGTAGGGCACCGCCACGCGTTGGTCGTCGGCGACGGCAACCGTTACTAGGCGCTCGCCCCGGCCTCCACGATCTCGCCCTTGAACCGCGACCGTCCCTCGACCGCGCGCTCGGTGCGGCAGGCTCGCGGCCCGCTTCCCCACGACGCTCGGGCGAAGTGCTCGCGGGTGCGCAAGGGCCGCGCGAACCCCGGCGAGGACACCTGGGCGAGTAGCGGTCCAGGTAGCCGCGCAGGAGCTTCGTGACCTCCGCGCAAAGCGCGTGGTCGACGCCGGCTTCGGGGCGGTCGATGAAGACGAAAAGCTGCTCCGGGCCCGCCAATTCGACAGCGAGGACCTCGACGTCAGGCAGCCGGTCCTCTCGGTGGCCTCGACGTCGCGACGGAGCTCTCGCTCCTTCTCGTAGACCTGCATTTGACCCTCCTCACAAAAAATGGGCGCCGCGCGCCCATTTCTCCAAACCTGGGGAAATGTCTGCGGCAGGATAGCAGCGGGCCCCCGCTCCTGGCGTTTTCGTGCCGCCTGCATCGAGGACGATCGTGACCGGCCCGTCGTTCGCGAGCTCGACGGACATCCGCGCGCCGAACACGCCCGCCTCGACCGGGACGCCCGTGTCGCGCAGCGCGGCGCAGAACGTCTCGTAGAGCGGCTTGGCCAGCTCGGGCCGGGCCGCCTCGGTGAAGCTCGGCCGGTTCCCCTTGGACGTGTCGGCGATCAGCGTGAACTGGCTGACCACGAGGCACGCACCCTCGTCGAGCACGCTGCGGTCGAAGCGGCCCTCGTCGTTCTCGAAGATCCGTAGGCGCGCGACCTGCCCGGCCAGCCGACCGGCGCCGCCTCCCCGTCGCCGTCCGCCACGCCGAGGAGCACGCAGAGGCCCGGGCCGATCTCGCCGACATCACGCCGTCCACGACGACGCGCGCCTCCCGGACCCGCTGCACGACCGCTCGCACGGCGCCGCGCTACCTCGAGCTTCGCGAGCGCGCGGCGGTAGTCGCGGCTCTGCGGGCGGAAGAACGTCGCCAGACGATAGTGCGTGACGGCCTCGTCGGGGCGACCCTGCTTCTCGAGACATCGGCCGAGCGCGAAGTGCGCGTAGTGGTCGACGGGCTCGATCTCGAGGATCGTCCGGAACTCCTGCTCCGCCTCTGCGAAGCGGCGGATTCGGTAGTACGCGATCCCGAGTGCCTCGCGGATGGAGGCCTTGCGGGGCTCCCGCTTCTTCGCCTTCTCGAGCGCGACGGTCGCCTGGGCGGCGTATCCGGCCGCGAGGTGCTCGCGACCCTGCTGGTAGAGGTCGTAGGTCTCGCTCATCGTCTTCTCCAACGATACGGAAAGCGACCAGGTCTGCCGACCGCCGGACGGCCAGTACGTGCGCCGCGCGCTAGCCGGTGAGGGAGCGGAGGCTCGCGGCGCCGCGCAGACGGCTGATGACGCCGAGGCGGCTGCGGAGGTTCCGACGGACCTCGCGAAGCTCCCGGCGGGCGCGGCGGAGCGCGTCGGGCGCCTCGCTCGGCGGCCCGAAACGGGCGAGCGTGAGGTCCTGGACGAGCGGCTCGGCGCTGACCGCGTAATAGCGCTCGAGGGTGGCGCCGATCTCCGGCAGCGTCGCGCTCGGCGGAAGCTCGACGCCCTGGTCGGCGAGGTAGCCGACGACGTCACGCCGGCACGCCGAGGCGAGCTCGCGCGGGTCACGGGTCGCGAATCTCGCGCTGCGGCGAATGGCCTTGAGGCCGACGATGGCGGCGAACGCGCCCCCGAAGACGACGAGCAGGACGAGGATGAGGCTCGGCCCGCGGTCCCGCACGGTGGCGACGGTGCCGCCCGAGTTCCCCACGCCGGTGTCCTGCCCGCCCGGCCGCCCTGGGCCGTGCGAAAGCCCTCCTGGAGCGCCGGGTTGAGGCCGCTCAGCGGTTCCGCCAGGCCGATGTCGGCGGCGTCGCCGAAGTTGAACTGGCCCGAGCTCGGCAGGTACGTGGCGCCGAGTTGCCCGCGGCCCGGCGTCGGGTCGAACGGGACCCAGCCGAAGCGCGGGAAGTAGACCTCGACCCACGCGTGCGCGTTGGCGTCGGTGACGACCCACTCCTTGTCGTCCTTGTCGTAGGTGCCGCTCGTGAACCCGACCGCGACGCGAGACGGGATGCCGAGGAGCCGGAGCATCAGCGTCATCGCGCCGGCGTAGTGCTGGCAGTAGCCCCGCTTCGTGTTGTTGATGAAGTCGACGAGCGGCGGATCGCCGCCGATGGGCAACGGTGGCTGCTCGTCGTAGGTGAACCCGCCCGCCTCGCGGAACCAGGTCTCGAGGAGGACGGCCGCCTCGTAGGGCGAGCGTGAGCCGCTCGTCACGCCCAGGGCGGCCTGGTAGACGGACTCGAGCGCCTGGATCTTCGAGTCGTCCTCGTGGGTCGCGTTGATGAAGACGTTCATCTGCGTGTCGCGCGCGTTGGCGTTCCAGGCGGGAACGGCCTCGTAGACGACCTCGAGGTAGCGCTCGGCCGCGGCCGGGTACTCGCCGTTGAAGTTGGCGAGCTGACTCGGCTTGGCCTGCGGGACGTAGCTCCAGGCGGTGTAGCGCTGGTTGCGGCGCAACGAGTCCGGGACGATGACGACGTCGCCGTCGGCATCGGCGACGGGCGCCTCGGTCCCCGGACGCCAGCGCACGGGCTGGCCCGAGGCCAGCAGGTGCGTGTCGCGGAGCGCCTCGATCGTGATGTCCTGCCTGATCCATTCGTCTTCGTTGGCGGCCGCCGGCGGAAGGAGCGTGTTCTCGCCGATCGCGTCGACCTGCTCGCGCTGCTCGGCCTCGCCGAAGTCCTTGGCTTCGTCCCAGATGTCGCCGGTGTAGTCGTCGAGGGTGGTCGCGCGCCAGTAGAGCGAGCGCTTCGGCCCGGACGCCTTGACGCGCATTACGACCGTGGGCTCCTCGGGGAAGTCGATGCCCTCGTAGTTCGCACGCCAGACGTACTCGACCGAGACGGGGGTCGTCGGGCGGTCGTACGGATCCCAGCTCTGCCAGGAGAGGAACGCCGGCTTCGCGACCGCGTCCGTGCTCGAGGCGACGAGCGCAACGAGAACGAGGACGGCACCCACGCCGGCGGCGTGGAGCACGCCGCGGGGAGGCTCGTCGCGCCGGAGGAGAAAGAGGATCGCCAGGACGCCGATGAGGCCGCACAGTCCGGCAAGCAACGGCCGCTGGCCGGGGATGAGCGTCGCGGGCCAGCCGACGGCGAAGACGAGGCCGAGCGCGGCCGGGATCGGCTTTCGCGCCATGACCAGCATCCCCACGAGCGCGGTGAAGCCGAAGATCGCCAGCAGGACGAGCGAGTGCATCAGCTGGAAGTCGATGCGGTCGAACGGAAGCTGGGTCTCGTAGAAGTCCAGGAACCCCTGGCGGATGCCGTCGAGGACGGGGCCGAAGAAGTCGCGTTGCGGATCCCGTGGCCGTGCGTCCCCGAGCGGGATCTCGTACGCGGCGCTCGCCGCGAAGAGCGTGGCGCCGGCCAGCACCCCGAACATCGCCAGCCGTGAGCGGAGGAACCCGACCGCGAGGATCGGGGCCAGCGCGAAGAGGAGCATCGGCAGCCAGTCCCGCCAGGAGACGCCGATGCTCTCCAGCCGCAGCCACGAGGCGGTGACGAGCACCGCGACGAGAGCGACGAGGATGCCGCGGCTAACCAACGGCCGCCTTCACCTCGGACGCGCCCAGGCGCGTGGCGAGGTCTTCACCACGGCGTAGCACGACGACGGGAACGCCGGCGCGCTGCAGGCGCAGGATGAGCGCGGCCGCCTCGGGCGGGAGACGGTGCCCCCCGGTGGGCGCTCCCGCCGCGAAGGTGGAAGCGTCCACGTAGACGAGGCTCGCGCCGTGGTGGGCCATCGCGCGGTGCGCGAGGCGCTCGACGAGGCGCGGCGAGAGCGCGGAGGTGACGATCGTGAGGTCGACCGCCCGTGAGGCGGGCCCGGCCTCGTCGGCGAGCATGTTCGCCGCAGGCACATGCCCGTCGGCCTCGACGGCGGCGAGGATGCCGAGCGCGCGGTGCCACTCCCCGTCGAACGAGTGCACGCGCTGGTACATCGGGCGGGAGCCGTTGACGAGCAGCGCCGCCCTGCGGCCTCGGCTGGCGTGGGCCTTGAGGATGGAGCCGGCGGCGCGGACGGCGAGCTCGAAGCTGGAGTCGGCGGGGTCGCCGATGACGACGCTGCTGTCGGCGTCGAGGAGCACGGCGGTCTCGTCCCGCGGAGAGTCCTCGAGCTCCTTCACCATCAGCTGCCCGCGCTTGGCGGTGGACGGCCAGTGGACGCGTCGCAGCGACTCCCCCTGCTCGTACTCGCGAACGCTGTGCAGGTCGAAGCCGGTCGGGCGGCGCATGAGGAGGCGCCGTCCCTCGGGCGTGCGCGCGCCGGACTCGGAGAAGAGCCGGTCGAGGTCGACGAGGCGCGGATAGACGAGGATCGAGGCGCCGGTCGGAAGCTGGACCGACACGCGCTCGAGGCCGAACGGATCCTCGATCACGATCTCGGCCTCCTCCACCGGATAGCGGCCTCGCGGCACGCGCCGCAGCGTGTAGCGCCCGCGCAACCGGCCGTGACGGCGCACGAGCGGCGTCTCGCGGTCGCCCAGGCGCGCGATGCGCTCCCTGAGCACGAGCGCGCCGGACGGGACTGTCCCGTCCTCGTCGAGCTCGACCGAGACGGTGACGTCGTCCCCGGCCAGGCGCTCGCCCCGGCCGAGGCTGCGCCGGAGCTGCATCGGGCGCCGGAGGTATCTCACCCAGAGCGCCGCGGCGACCACGGCAAGGACGAGGCCAAGCGCGATCGGGTAGAGCGCCTCGGAGCCGAAGGCCCAGGCGGCGAGGTAGATCCCGCCTCCGAGGGCGAGGATCCAGCGGCCGCGGTCGGTCAGCACCGGCGCGGTCGCCTAGACGGGAACCGGCGTGCGCTCGATGACGTCGCGGACGATGTCCTCGGCATCCATCCCACCCGAGCGTGCCTCCGGCGAGAGGATCAGCCGGTGTGCGAGCACGGTCGGCGCGATGGCCTTGACGTCGTCCGGCTCGACGAAGTCGCGGGCCGCGACGAGCGCCCGCGCCTTGGCGACGCGCAGGAGCGCGAGGCCCGCGCGCGGGCTCGCCCCCAGGAAGAGGCGGGTGTCCGTGCGCGTGTGGCGCAGGACGGCGACGACATAGCGGTTGAGGCTCTCCTCGACGAAGACATTCCGCGTCTCCTCGATCGCCTCGAGCACCTCCTGGTCCGTCGCCACGGACTCGAGAGCGTCGAGCGGGGTCTCCGCCGCGTTCTCGGAGAGCATGCGCGCCTCCTCGGCGTGCGGCGGGTAGCCGATGGCGATGCGCATCGTGAAGCGGTCGAGCTCGGCCTCGGGGAGCGGATACGTCCCCTCGTACTCGATCGGGTTCTGGGTCGCCATGACCATGAACGGCGGTGCGAGCTGGTACGAGACGCCGTCGACCGTCACCTGGCGCTCCTGCATGCACTCGAGCAGGGCAGCCTGCGTCTTGGGCGACGCGCGGTTGATCTCGTCGACGAGCAGGATGTTCGCGAACACGGGCCCGGGCCGGAACTCGAACTCGTTCGAACGCTGGTTGAAGATGTTGACGCCGGTGATGTCCGACGGGAGCAGGTCGGGCGTGAACTGCAGGCGCGAGAACGAGCAGTCGACCGAGCGCGCGAGCGACTTGGCGAGCGTCGTCTTCCCCACCCCTGGGAAGTCCTCGATGATCAGGTGGCCCTCGGAGAGCAGGCAAAGAGTCGCGAACTCGAGCGTCTCGTCCGGTGCGTGAATCACCTTCCGGAGGTTCGCGATGATCCGTTGGGCGAGTGACGCCGCGCTCGACGCCTCCACACCCTGCTTCGCTTCGACCGCCTGGTCGTCCATCTAGTCCCCTCCCAGCAGGGTCTCGATCTCATCGAGGATAGCCACAGCACATTCCTCCTTGCTTCGCCTGCTCACCGTCCGCTCACCGTCGTGCGTGAGCAGGACCAGCTCGTTCCAGTCTGACTCGAACCCGATGTCAGAACGAGATACGTCGTTGTAGACGAAGAGGTTCCCTCGCTTGTTTGTCAACTTCGTGCGCGCTCGCTCGAGCCCGGCTTCGCCCTCGTCCGCCGCGAAGCCGACGAGCACCTGGCCGTTGCGCCGGCGCTCCCCTAGCTCCGCGAGCACGTCCTTGGTCGGCTCGAGCTCGATCGTCCACGTGTCCGTGTCTTTCGGTCGCTTCGCCCCGATCGGATTGGTGGGTCGGTAGTCGGCGACCGCGGCGGCCATCACGACGACGTCCGTTTCCGCGCGGTCGAGCACCTCGCGGGCGAGGTCGGCAGCGGACGGCGCCTGGACGACCTCGACCCCGTCCGGAGGCGGGACGGCGAGGTTCGACGCGACGAGGGTCACGTCGGCGCCGCGCCTCTTTGCTTCGCGCGCGAGTGCGACTCCCATCTTCCCCGAGGAGCGGTTGCCGACGAAGCGAACCGAGTCGAGCGGCTCGCGCGTCCCCCCGGCGCTGACGAGCAGGCTCTTCCCGCGCAGAGGCCCGGCGGCGCCCAGGAGCTCCAGGCAGCGGGCGAAGATCGCCTCGGGCTCGGCCATCCGGCCCGGCCCGTGCTCGCCTTCGGCGAGCTCGCCTTCCTCCGGCCCGATCGTCTCGACGCCACGCTCCCTGAGCAGCGCGAGGTTCGCCTGCGTCGCGGGGTGCTCCCACATGCGGACGTTCATCGCAGGCGCGACGAGCAACGGCCCGCGGACGGCGAGCGCCGCCTGGGTGAGGACGTTGTCGGCGAGGCCGTGCGCCAGCTTGGCGAGCGTGTTCGCCGAGAGCGGCGCGACGACCATGAGCTCGGCGTCCGTCAGGTGCGGGTAGAGGTCGCGGGCCGCCTCACGGCGGGCCAGCGCCTCAAAGGTGTGCGCCGTGACGAAACGCTCGGCGTCGGGCGTGAGAAGCGGCGTGACCTCGTGGCCCTCGGTGACGAGCAGGCGCAGGAGCTCGCATGCCTTGTAGGCGGCGATCCCGCCGGTCACACCGAGGAGAACCCGAGCCACGTGGCCCCCGCGCCCGAGGGGCTACGAGTAAGCGACCGTGATCTTGCCCTCGGAGATCTCTTCGAGGGCCATGGTCAGGTAGTTCTTCGAGCGAGACTCGACCAGAGGCGGGGCGAAGTCGTCGAACGTGCCCTCGCCGAGCTGATGGTGATAGTTGTTGATCTGCCTCGCCCGCTTGGCGGAAGCGATGACGAGCGCGTAGCGCGAGCCGCCGGCTGCGTCGAGGAGATCGTCTATGCGTGGGTACATCATGGCGCGGAAAGCTTACCTGCAGGACTCGGCCCGCCGGTGAGCGCGGCGTCGATGATGCCCTCGAGCTCGCCCACAGCCCGCTCCACGTCATCGTTTGTGACCACGTGGTCGAAGTCGTCGGCCTCCTCCGCCTGGCGACGGGCGAGGGCGAGGCGCTCGCCGATCTCCCCCGCGCTCTCGGTGTCACGCTCGCGGAGGCGACGCTCGAGCTCGCCGAAGCTCGGCGCCTGCACGAAGACGGTCACGGCATCCGGCGCGGTCGTCTGGACCTCCTTGGCGCCCTGCGTCTCGAGCTCGAGGATCGGGCTGCGGCCGGCCGCGACGATGCGCTCGACCTCGTCCTTGAGCGTCCCGTAGCGCTGGCCGGAGACGTAGGTCACGTGCTCGAGAAAGTCGCCGGCCTCGACGCGTCGCTGGAAATCGTCCTCGGTGAGGAAGACGTACTCGCGGCCGTCGACCTCGCCCGGCCGTCGCTCGCGCGTCGTCGCCGAGACCGCCACGGCCAGATCCTCGCGGCGGCCGACGAGCGCCCGGATCAACGTGCCCTTGCCGGCGCCGGACGGCCCGGTGACGACGAAGAGCCTTGGGCGCACGGCTAGCGGCGCAGCAGCGCCACCAGCTCCGCGCGCTGGCGGTCGGAGAGGCCGCCCACGGTCTTCGACTGGCTGATCCGGCACTGGTTCAGGAAGCGGGCGGCCTTGACGCGCCCGAACTTCGGGACTGCCATGAGGATGTCGAAGACCTTCGCGGTCTCCACGTAGGCGGGCGGGTTGCGCAGGATCGTCTCGATCTGCGCCGACCCGGACTTGAGGTCCTTCTTGAGCTTGGCCCGCTTGACGCGGATCTCATTCGCCCGGCGGAGTGCCTCCATCCGCTGATCCAGGGAGCGGAGGGGTGCCTGGACCTGCGTCTTGGTGCCTTGCATGGCGCGGCATTCTAACAGCGCGTTTCAGACCTTCAACCCGACCTGTTCACTCCGTTTCGAAAGTGCGTCTGCAGGGCTGGCAACACCGCCGCCGGCGATGCCGCGGGCGGCCGAGGGCTCGGGGAGGCCGCGACTCGCCGCTTCGGCCTCGAGCTCCGTCCGGATCCTGGCGGGCGCGCCGGGGTCGGCGAACAGCACCGTTCCGAGGGCGACATCTGAGGCTCCGACGGCGATCAGCTCGAGCGCGTGGGCGCCCGTTTCGACCCCTCCCATGCCCACGATCGGTAGGCCCGTCGCCTGGAAACAGGCGTGCACGGCGGCCAGCGCGACAGGCCGCAGAGCCGGTCCCGAGAGCCCTCCGGTGACGGTCGCGAGGCGCGGGCGGAGCGTCCGCGGGTCGAGCGCAAGGCCCCGGATCGTGTTCACGAGCGAGAGCCCGTCGGCTCCCGCTTCGGCCGCCGCCAGGGCGACCGCGGGGATGTCCGGGAGCGCAGGAGAGAGCTTCGCGTAGAGCGGTTTCGAGGTCGCCGCCCGCGCGCTGGCGACGATCGCGGTCGCCTCGTCCTCGGGCTCCGCGACGTTCGGGCACGAGAGGTTGAGCTCGATCGCGGCGGCGCCCGTGTCGTCCAGCCGGGCGCACAGGTCGCCGTAGTCGGACGCCGAGAACCCGCCCACCGAGACCCAGACCGGCGGCCCGAGCTCGAGCAGTTGCGGGAGGACCTCGCCCACGAATCTGTCGATGCCCGGGTTGGCGAGCCCGATCGAGTTCAGCATCCCGGCCTCGGTCTCGGCGATCCGTTCGGGCGCGTTGCCCTCCCGCGGGAGCGGAGTGACCGTCTTCGTCACGAACGCGTCGAGCTGCGCGCGCGACGTCCGGAGCCGTCAGCGCGTCGAGGCAGCCGGAGGCGTTGAAGATCACGCCACGGCCCTTTCGGGCACGGCCGGGGTCTGACCCCTGACATGGCCGCCGAGGACGGGGCCTTCGACGCAGAGGCGCGCCAGCCGTCCGTCGATCTCCACGACGCAGCCGTAGCAGGCTCCGTAGCCGCAGGCCATCGGCGCCTCCCAGGCGAGCTGCGCCTCGGGCACGAGGTCGCGGACGGCTTCGAGCATCGGCTCGGGCCCGCAGGCGAGGACGTCGTGCCCGGGCTCGAGTCTCTCCGTGACGTAGGTCGGCTCCAGGACGACCTCGGCGTTGGGGACGAGCGCGGCGGCCTCGGCGTGCAGGGCGCTGCGGAAGCCGAGGATCGCGGGCGGGCCGCCGAGCGCCTCGGAGAGGTACGGGAACGGGGCCACGCCGATCCCGCCGCCGACCAGGAGCGGCCGCCCGACGTCGAGCCGGAAGCCGTTCCCCAGCGGGCCGAGCACGTCGACCTCCTCCCCGCGCTCCAGCTCGGACAGCGCGCGGGTTCCGGGGCCGATCGGGTCGACCAGGAACCCCAGCTCGCCCGGCGGGGCGAGGCAGAGGCTCATCGGTCGGGGCAGCAGAGTCGCGCGGGTGCGGAGCATGAAGAACTGGCCCGGGAATCCCGGGCTCGACGCCGCCGCGGCGCAGCCGGACGAGCGCGTACGGCCCGACGGCCTCGACGCCGACGACGCTAAGCCGGGCGGGCGACACGTTCCTGGAGGGAGAGGGTCTCGCCGCGGGTCGCGCGGGCGATGGCCTCGACCGCGGCCGTGGCGCCTGCGATCGTGGTCACACAGGGCACGCGGGCGAGGAGGGCGGCCTCACGGATGAGGTAGCCGTCCGAGCGCGCGCCGCGACCGTCGGGCGTGTTGACGACGAGCTCGACGCGGTGGCGCCGGATGAGGTCGACGACCGTCGAGCCGTCGCCGGGCTCGGTCACCTTGCGGATGCCGTCCACCTTGAGGCCGGCGGCCGCGAGCGCCCACGCTGTCCCGCCGGTCGCGCAGAGCGCGAAGCCCAGCGCCGCGAGGCTCCTCCCGAGCTCGACGGCGGCCGGCTTGTCCTCGTCGCGGACGGACAGGAACGCCGTGCCTCCGGTCGGGAGCGGCCTGCCGGCGGCCCGCTCTGCCTTGGCGAACGCCGTCGGGAAGTCGGCCGCCGTGGCCATGACCTCGCCGGTCGAGCGCATTTCCGGCCCCAGCACTGCGTCCGCGCCCGGGAAGCGGGCGAAGGGGAAGACGGACGCCTTCACGGAGACATGGCCGGGGGTCTGACCCCGGGACGCGTCCAGAGCGGACAAGGGCGCGCCCGCGACGAGCTTGCAGGCGGCCTCGACGAGGTTGACGCCCAGAGCCTTCGACGCGAACGGGATCGTGCGCGACGCGCGCGGGTTGGCCTCGAGGACGAAGAGACGGCCCTCGTGCAGGGCCAGCTGCACGTTGATGAGCCCGACGACCCCGAGGGACGGCGCGAGGCCGCGGACGACCTCGATGCACTCGGCGAGCACCTCCTCGGGGAGGCCGACGGGCGGGAGCGCGCACGAGGAGTCGCCGGAATGGACGCCGGCCTCCTCGACATGCTCCATGAGCGCGGCGACCCAGGTGTCCTCGCCGTCGCAGAGGGCGTCGACGTCGATCTCGATCGCGCCCTCGAGGAAGCGGTCGACGAGCACCCGCCCGCAGCCGTCGGCCGCGCCCGCGACGTCCTCCGGCTCGTAACAGACCCGCATGCGCCGGCCGCCGAGCACGTAGGAGGGGCGCACGAGCACCGGGTAGCCGATCTCCTCGGCGACGTCCGACGGCGCTCGCCGGGTCGTCCGCGACGCCCCAGGGAGGGACGGCCACGTGGAGCCGCCCGCAGAGCTCCGCGAAGCGCTCGCGATCCTCGGCGAGGTCGACCGCGTCCTGCGGCGTCCCGAGGATCCGGTGCCCGGCGTCCTCGAGCGCCCGGGCGAGCTTGAGCGGCGTCTGGCCGCCGAACTGGATGATGACGCCCTCGGGCCGCTCGCGGTCGCAGATCTCGAGCACCTCCTCGGCCCGCAGCGGCTCGAAGTAGAGCCGGTCGGAGGTGTCGTAGTCGGTGGAGACCGTCTCCGGGTTGCAGTTGACCATCACGGTCTCGTAGCCGAGCTCGCGGAACGTGCGCGCCGCGTGGACGCAGCAGTAGTCGAACTCGATCCCCTGGCCGATGCGGTTCGGCCCCGACCCGAGGATGACGACGCGCGGCTTCTCGCCGTCCGGACGGGCCTCGTCTTCCTCGCCCCAGGTCGAGTAGAGGTAGTTCGAGGCCGCCTCGACCTCCGCGGCGCACGAGTCCACGCGGCGGTAGGACGGGCGGACACCGCAAGACCGGCGGGCGCGGCGAACGTCGTCCTCGCCTGTCTTCCACGCCTCCGCCAGATCCGCGTCCGACCAGCCCAACCGCTTGAGGCTCAGCCAGTCCTCGGCGACCAGGTCGGAGCTTGTGCGCGCGGAAGACAAAGCGCTCGTGGCGCGCTCGAGCTCCGCCCTGAACCACGGGTGGAGGCCTTCGGGGAGGTCGTCGAGCGTCGGCCACGGGGTCGTCGCGCCGGCGTCGAGCTCCCGCGAGCGCATCGCCTTCAGGAACGCCTCGGTGAACGTGCGGCCGATCCCCATCGCCTCACCGACGGACTTCATCTGCGTCCCGAGGGCCTCGTCGGCGCCCGGGAACTTCTCGAAGGCGAAGCGCGGGAACTTGACGACGACGTAGTCGAGCGTCGGCTCGAAGCTCGCCGGCGTCGTGCGCGTGAGGTCGTTCGGGATCTCGTCGAGCGTGTAGCCGACAGCGAGCTTCGCGGCCACCTTGGCGATCGGGTAGCCCGTCGCCTTGCTGGCGAGGGCCGACGAACGGGACACGCGCGGGTTCATCTCGATCACCCGCAGCTCGCCGGTCTCGCGTTCGCGGGCGAACTGGATGTTGGAGCCGCCGGTCTCGACGCCGACCGCCCGGATGACTTGCGCGGCAGCGTCCCGGAGCTCCTGGAAGGCCTCGTCCGGCAGGGTCATCTGCGGCGCGACGGTGACGGAGTCGCCCGTGTGCACCCCCATCGGGTCGAGGTTCTCGATCGAGCAGACGACGACGACGTTGTCGCGCACGTCACGCATGACCTCGAGCTCGAACTCGTCCCAGCCGATCAGAGACTCCTCCACGAGGACCTGGCCTACGGGGCTCTCCTCCAGCCCGCGCTCGAGGAGCCGCGTGAGGTCGTCGGGCGTCCTGGCGATGCCGCCGCCATGGCCCCCGAGCGTGAAGGCCGGGCGCAGGATGAGCGGGAACGAGAGGTCGGCAGGCAGCTGATCCGGAGAGGTCACGACCACGGACTCGGGAACGCGCAGGCCGACGGCCTCCATCGTCTCGCGGAAGAGCCCGCGGTCCTCCGCGCGGCAGATCGCGTCGAAGCCGGCGCCGATCAGCTCGACGCCGAGCTCGTCGAGGACGCCGTCCTCCGCGAGGCGGCGGGCGAGGTTGAGAGCGGTCTGGCCGCCGAGCGTCGGGAGGAGCGCGTCTGGCCGCTCGCGCTCGAGCACGCCGGTGACCCCCTCCACGTCGAGCGGCTCCAGGTACGTGCGGTCGGCGTAGCCGGGGTCGGTCATGATCGTGGCCGGGTTCGAGTTGACGACGATCGTGCGGTAGCCCTCGGCGCGGAGGACCTTGAGCGCCTGGCTTCCGGAGTAGTCGAACTCGCACGCCTGCCCGATGACGATCGGGCCCGCGCCGATCACGCAGATGGACTCGAGATCAGGCCGCCTGGGCATACCTGACCTCCTCGACCCAGCCTTCGATCTCGGGCCAGGCGTCGTGCGGGCCGGGGCCCGCCTCTGGATGGAACTGGAGCGACCGCGCGTGCTCATTCGCGAGGGCAAGGCCCTCGACCGTGCCGTCGTAGAGCGAGACGTGCGTGACCTCAGGGCCCTCGCCGCGCACCGCGAAGCCGTGGTTCTGGCTCGTGACGAGGACGCGGCTCGACTCCAGCTCGAGCACCGGATGATTGGCGCCGCGGTGGCCGAACGGGAGCTTGAACGTCTCGAGGCCGGCGGCAAGAGCGAGAAGCTGGTGGCCGAGGCAGATGCCCAGGATCGGGACGCGGCCGAGCAGTTCACGGACGACCTCGACCTGGCCGGGAAGCGCAGACGGGTCGCCTGGGCCGTTGGAGAGGAGCACGCCTGCGGGCCGGGACGCGAGGATCGTGGCCGCGTCCGTGTCGTGCGGCCACACGGTCGCGCGGACCCCGGCGGTCCTCAGCCGGCGGATGATCGAGTCCTTGCACCCGTAGTCGAGGACGGCCACCGGCGTCGGGCCCGAGCCGACCTCGTACGGGCCGCTCGTGGAGACGCCGCCGACGAGCGCCCGGCCTTCCATGCCGGCCTGGGCGCGGACGGCGGCGAGCACCTCGTCGACCGAGGCTGCCCCGGCCACCGCCGCGGCCCGCATCGCGCCCTGCTCGCGCAGGCGCACGACGAGGGCGCGCGTGTCGATCTCCTCCAGCGCGACGATGCCCTGGCCGTGGAGCCACCGCGGCCAGTCCTCCCCGGTCGCGCGGCGCATGATGACCGCCCGCGCGTGGGTGCGTGTGGACTCGGAGCGCTGCGGCGAGACGCCGTAGTTCCCGATCATCGGCGCCGTGAAGGCGACGAGTTGCTCGGCGAAGCTCGGGTCGGTGACGATTTCCTGGTAGCCGGTCATCGCCGTCGTGAAGACGGCCTCGCCGTGCACGATGCCGAGCGCACCGACCGAGCGGCCGCGGAAGACCGTCCCGTCCTCGAGGGCGAGGAAGCCGCTCACGCTGCGTACACGACCTTCCCGGCGGCCACCGTCTGGAGGACGCGGCCCTGCAGCTTCGAGCCGAGGAGCCACGAGTTCGTGGACTTCGACTTGAAGGAGCCTTCGTCGACGTGCCAGGCGGCGTCGAGGTCGAGGAGCACGAGGTTCGCCGGTGCGCCGACCGTGATCGTCGGCGGCTCGAGGCCGTAGATGCGGGCGGGGCCCGCGCTCATGCGCTCGAGCAGCGTCGCGAGCGGCAGGACGCCGGGCTCGACGAGCTGCGTGTAGAGCGCCGAGAAGGCGGTTTCGAGGCCGGTGACGCCGAACGGCGCCTCCTCGAACGGAACCTCCTTCTCGAAACGCGCGTGCGGGGCGTGGTCGGTCGCGACCGCCTCGATCGTCCCGTCGCGGAGCGCGTCGATCAGCGCTGCGCGATCGTCGTCCGCCCGCAGCGGCGGGTTCATCTTCACGTTGGGATCGAGCGAGCGCACCGCGTCCTCGGTCAGGCAGAGGTGGTGCGGCGTGGCCTCGCCCGAGGCCTTGACCCCGGCCGCGCGGGCGCGGCGGAGCGCCTCCACGGACTCGCGTGCGGAGAGGTGGAGCAGGTGGAGCGGCCGCTCCTCGTACGCGGCGAGTGCGAGGTCGCGGTCGACCATGACGCTCTCGGCCACCGACGGGTAGCCGCCGAAGCCCAGCTCGGCCGAGACCAGGCCCTCGTGGACGTGGCCGCCGCGCGAGAGCGTCGGCTCCTCGCAGTGGACGGCGATCGGCCGGTCGGTCGCGGCGCTGTACTGGAGCGCCCGGCGGACGAGGCCCGGTGCCACGACCGGGCGGCCGTCGTCCGTGAACCCGGCCGCGCCCCGCTCGGCGAGCTCGACCATCTCCGTCAGCTCGGATCCTTCCTGCGCCTTCGTGATGGCGGCCAGGAAGCCGACGGGCACCTCCGCCTCCTCGCGGGCGAGCTCGATGAGGGCGCCGAGGACGGCGGCAGAGTCCACGACCGGCTCCGTGTTCGGCATGGCGAGGATGGCGCAGTAGCCGCCCGCCGCGGCCGCGCGGGTACCGGAGCCGAGATCCTCTTCGTCCTCGCGTCCCGGGGTCCTCAGGTGGACGTGCGGGTCGACGAACGCCGGCGCGAGCACCTTCCCGTTGCCGCCCGCGGCCGGCTCGACGCTCGTAATCAGACCGCGCTCGACCGTGACCGTGAGCGTCTCGTCGATTCCCTGGGTCGGGTCGACGACGCGGACACCCTCGAATGCCAGCGAGTCCTTCCTGCCGTTCTTGGCGAAGAGCATCAGGCCACCTCCTCGATCTCGGCGACCTTGACCTCGACCGGGCCCTGGGTGAGGAGGTCGTACAGGACGGCCATGCGCACGACGAGGCCGCTGCGCACCTGGCGCTCGACCAGCGACTCGGCCGCGTCGGCGACGGCGGGGTCGATCTCGACGCCGCGGTTCATCGGCCCCGGGTGCATCACCTTCTGCCCGGGCCGCAGCCGCTCCGGCGTCACGCCCCAGCGCGCCGTGTACTCGCGCAGGCTCGGGACGTAGTTCGCGCCCTCGAGCATGCGCTCACGCTGCATGCGCAGGACGTAGACGACGTCGGCCGTCTTCACGTCGGCGATGTCGTAGGAGACCTCGCACCCCATCGCCTCGATCCCGCGCGGGATCAGCGGCGGCGGTCCGATGAGCGTGACGCGGGCGCCCATGAGGACGAGCGCCTGGATGTTCGAGCGCGCGACCCGCGAGTGGAGCACGTCGCCCACGATCGCCACATGGAGCCCCTCGATGCCGCCGAGCTCCTCGTCGAGCGTGTACAGGTCGAGCAGTGCCTGCGTCGGGTGCTGGTGCTTCCCGTCCCCGGCGTTGACGACGTGCGCGGGTGTGTACCGCGCGGCCAGGTGCGGGGCGCCGATGTGCGCGTGGCGGATCACGATGACGTCGGGGTCGTACGCGCCGATCGTCAAAAGCGTGTCCTTGAGGGACTCGCCCTTCTCGACCGCCGAGCCGGAGGACTTGATGGACATGACGTCCGCGGACAGGCGCTTGGCGGCGAGCTCGAAGCTCGAGGACGTCCGCGTCGATGCCTCGAAGAAGAGGTTCACGACCGTGCGTCCGCGCAGCGTCGGGAGCTTCTTGACGTCGCGCTCCAGCGACCGCGCGAAGGTGCGGGCAAGCGCGAGCAGGCGCTCCACGTCTTCCCGCTCCAGGTCGGCGATCGAGATCATGTGCCGCCGGGCCGGCGGCTTGGGTGGCAGGAGCTCCGAGCGGAGCAGGGGTCGGACGTCGGCCATCGGCTTCCTCACTTTCCGGGGGCGGGTACGAGCAGGACGCGGTCGACCTCGTCGACCTCGACGAGCTGCACCTGCACGCGCTCGTCGTGGGACGTCGGCAGGTTCTTGCCGACGTAATCGGGACGGATGGGGAGCTCGCGGTGGCCGCGATCGACGAGCACGGCGAGCTGGACGCGCGCAGGGCGTCCATAGTCGAACAGGGCGTCGATTGCCGCCCGAATGGTTCGGCCCGTGAAGAGGACGTCGTCGCAGAGGACGCAGGTCATCCCCTCGAGGGGGAAGTCGAGGCGCGTGGCGCGGACGACGGGCTGCGGGTGAAGCGGTGCGTCGCCGCCACGCACGTGGACGTCGTCGCGGTGGAAGGTGATGTCGAGGGTGCCGAGCGCGATCTCCTGGTCGGTGTACTCCTCGATCATCCGGCGGATGCGCTGGGCGACCGGGACGCCGCGCGTGTGGATGCCGACGAGGGCGGTGCGCTCGAGGTCGGGGTTCCGCTCGACGATCTCGTGCGCGATGCGGGCGATCGTGCGCCGAAGCGCCTCTCCGTCCAGCAGCAGCTTGTCCGCCTGTGCAGGCGCAGCCAAGATCCACTCCTTTCCGGCCTCACAGGACCGAGTTAAAGGTGCGGGCTGGAGACTAGCCGCCCTTGCGGACGGCGTCCAACTGCGCCAGCAGCCGGCGGTGCAGCTCCTGCGCTGCCGAGCCGGGCGCTGAGCCGAGCTCCTCGCGGAGAAGGATCCGCAGACCGTCGTACACGCGCAGCGCCTCCGCGACGTTGCCCTCGGCGGCGAGCGCCTCCATCAGGAGCCGGTAACCGCTCTCCCGGAACGGCGCCGCCTCCACGAGCGCGCGGCCCGCGCGTCCTGCCGCCGCAAGCTCGGTGCCGCCCATGCGGAGGCCGGCCGCGCCCACGCATTCGAGGGCCCGTAGTCGGACGTCCTCGAGCCACCGGCGACGCTCGTCTATCCAGGGCGCGTCGTAGCCGGGAAGCAGCCCACGGTTGGCGATGTAGAGCGCGGTGCGCGCCGGTGCCCAGGCGCGCTCCCACTCTTCGAGAGCGACGGCCGACTCCGCCCTGTGAACGCCGACTCCGGCCGCCTCGAGGTCGACCCAGGCGTCCCGAGGAAGGCTGAGCCGCAGCTCGGCCTTGCCGTCCAGGACGCCCTCACCGGCGGCCCGCCTGACCTTCGAGAGGAGCGATGCGAGCGCGGTCTCCGCGGCGTCCGGAGCGCCGCCCGGCCAGAGGACGTCTATGAGCTCGGGACGGGTGACCATCCGTGCCCGGTTCGCCGCGAGGTAGGCGAAGAGCAGTCGGCCCTGCCTGCCGGGGAGTGCCTCCTCGACGCGCTGCCCGGCAACCTCGGCGACGAGGCGCCCGCAAAGCTGGATCCTCGTGCCGTCGCCCGCCAAGGTTCCTCCAAGGTAACGGCAAGGGGTGGGAGCGACAATGCTGCCGTTCACGAGGAAGGAGCAGTCATGGGAAAGGTCGTCAACTGCGAGTGTGGAGAGGTCGTGCGTGCCGAGAGCGACGGAGAGCTGGTCGCCAGCGTGGAGGCTCATGTCGCTCGCAACCATCCCGACCTCGTCGGGAAGCTCTCCCGTGAGGACATTCTCGGCATGGCCGAGGAGGAGTAGGCATGCGGCTGCTGGTCAACGTCGTCACCGGTCCGGAGAACGCCACGCGAGCCGCGCTCGGGCTGCTCGTGGCCCGAACCGCGGCGGCGGAAGGCCACGAGGTTCGCGTGTTTCTGGGCGGCGACGGAGTCAATCTCGCCCGTCCCGAGACGGCGGAGGCATTACACGGGATCGGGACGGGCTCGTTGGCCGAGCACTGGGACGCGCTCGTCGCTGCCGGCGTGGAGATCTCGCTCTCGGCGCGGTCGAGCGAGGCGCGCGGCATCGACGCGGATACGAGAGAGGGCGTCGAGCTGGCGCCGCCGACGCGCATGGTCGAGCTCGCGGAGTGGTCGGAGAGGGCGCTCGTCTACTGAGCCGCGACGTCGGCGGAGACCACGGCCCACTCGAGCACTGACTCGATCTCCTCCGGGAGCTCGCGCTCGGCGCGCTCGAGCCCGGCGGTGTAGGTCTCCTCGTCGAGCAGTCGGAGCGTCGAGATATACCGGCCGCGGATGCGCTCCAGTGCGTCGGCGCGGGAGATCGACCGGCGCTGTCGGAGGGTCCTCGTCCGCGCGGTCGCGAAGCCCGCGTCGAGGAGCTCCGCCTCGAGCGCTTCCGGGGTCGGAAACCGCTTCCGGTCGATCTCCCCCACCTCGGGGAACACGGACGTGAGCCAGTACCACTCGAAGTGGCCTTCCGTGAACGTCGCGATCGCCGCGCGCCCGCCGGGGGCGAGGACGCGCGCGAGCTCGGGGAGCGCTCTCGGCCGGTCCACGAGATGGACGACGAGCCGAGCCACGACGCGCTCGAACCAGGCTTCCTTGAACGGCAGCTCCTCGGCGCGCCCGAGCTTCAGCCCGACGCGGCGGCCGACGGCCGCGCGTGCGACGTCGAGCATCTCCTCGGACGCGTCGACGCCCCAGACCTTCGCGCCGCGCTCGGCCAGCGCCGAGGGCGAGCTGGCCGGTGCCGCAGCCGACGTCGAGGGTGCGGCGTCCCGCGAGATCGCCTTCGACCACGAGGAGCTCGACGAGCTCCCACCAGCTCTCGTCGACCGGTCGGAGCCGGTCGTAGGCCTCCGCCAGCGGCCCGAAATCCGGTGCCTCAGGGACGCTAGCGCCCGCCGATGAGCTCGTCGGGGTCGGTCATGGCCTCGATGGCGTGCTGGGCCTCTTCCAGGGATCCCTCGGGGACGAGGACCTTCTGCGGCGCGTCATCCAGTGCTGCCGGGTGCTGTTCCACGGCCGGGTGAAGCTCCGACTGGATCCCCGCCGACTGCAGGATCGTCTGGATCTCCTCCGCTTCCGCGAGGTCCCCCGCCACCGCCACCTGAACCATCCCTGTCATGTGGCTCGGCCTCCTCTCGGGTCGCTTTCGCTCCGCCCTTGATGAGTCGGGGGCCGCCCCGCTCCTGGAACCGGACGTCGATGATATCGAAGTCCCTGGGCACCACCGTCTCCGGGAAGACCTCGCGCGCCTCGCGTGCGATCTCGGGCCCGAAGTACCTGTTGGAGAGGTGCGTCAGAGCGAGCATGCGCACGCCCGCGGCGGCCGCGAGCCCGGCTGCGCCGGCGGCGGTCGAGTGAGCGGTCTCGTCGGCGCGCGCCCGCTCCTCCTCGGCGAAGGTGGCCTCGTGGACGAGGACGTCGGCGTCCTTGGCGACCTCGAGGACGCTGGCGGCCGGTGCCGTATCGCCGGCGAACACGATCCGCCGCCCGGGCCGCGGCGGCCCGAGGACCTGCTCGGGGCGCACCTCGCCGCCGTCGGGAAGCTGGACGACCTCGCCCGCCTGGAGGCGGCCGAAGAGCGGCCCCTCGGGGACTCCGAGCGCTCGTGCCGTCTCGACGTCGAAGCGGCCGGGGCGCGGAAGCTCGTCGAACGCGTAGCCGTTGGCGGTGACGCCGTGGGCGACCTTGAAGGGGACGATGCGGTAGTCCCCGCGGTCGACGACGTCGCCGTCGCGGAGCTCGACCAGCTCCACGGGGTAGCTGAGCTTCCCGAAGATCCGCTGCAGGGCGCCGAAGAGATCGCGCAGCCCCGGAGGCCCGTAGACCGTGAGCGGGAGCTCGCGGCTGCGGAGCGCGAACGTCTTCAGCATGCCGGGCAGGCCGAGGTAGTGATCCGCGTGGTAGTGCGTGAGGAACACCTCGGGGAGCTCGATCAGCCCGATCGTGGACCGGAGGAGCTGGCGCTGGGTGCCCTCGCCGCAGTCGACGAGCATCCGCTCGCCGCCACGCCGGACCAGCGTCCCGGACAGCCCGCGGCGAGCCGTGGGAACCGAGCCCGACGTCCCGAGGAAGATCAGATCGAGATCCACGGCGGAAGTCTAGGGGCCGCTCGCTCGAACTGGCCTCGGGCTCCCGGGCCGTCGCCCTCGCGGCCGCGACTGGGCGCGACGCGTATTCAGTTGTTCGGACGCGGCGCTTCAGCCGCGTACAACTCCGACGCTAGGCACCACCCGCCCGTGCGGGCAGGTAGAGGATCGTTCCCGGCTGGAGCCCTGTCCCCGCGAGCCCGTTCCGGTCGCGGATGCGCCAGATGCCTTCGCGGGGATCGCCGCCGTAACGGGACGCAGCGAGCTGCCAGAGGGTGTCCCCGGGTTTGACCACGTAGCGCTCCTCGGGGCCTGCGCCGCTCGACGGGCGGGGAACGGCGAGCAGGAGCACGCCGACCAGGGCGCAGAGGATGAGAAGCGACCGCCAGGGGAACATGTGTTCGTATGGTAGCCACCCCGCCGGATGGCGTCCAGTGCGCACATCCCGGGCCACGCACGTTGGACGCCCGTCAGGCCCGAATGCTTCAGTCGAGCGTGATCAGATGCGGCTCGCCGTCCACGATGGCTGCGAGCGAATGGCCCGGAGCGCGGCGCCGCTCGGTGGGGCTCCCCGGGTTCACGATCCAGGTGTTTCCGTATCGGGCCAGCTCCGGGAGGTGGGTGTGGCCGTACGCGACGACGTCACAGCCGGGAAACCACTCGACGAGGCGCGCGTGGCGACCCTGCGCCGGCCCGGGGTCGTGAACGAGGCCGATGCGGAGGCCCTCGGCCTCCACGACCGACCGCTCAGGCAGCAACGCCTTGAGGTCGGGCTCGTCCATGTTCCCGTGCACCGCCTCGACCCGCACAACGCCGCGGAACTCGTCGAGCGCGGCGCTCGCCGTCACGTCCCCGACGTGCAACGCGATCGACGCCTGCTCGAGGACTCGCACGCATCCCGATGGCAAGGTGCGCCCGCCGCGAGGGATGTGCGTATCGCCGAAGAGCGCGATCAGAAGAGGCCTTCGACGAAGCGTCCGTCTCTGTAGACGACCTCGCCGTCGGCGTGCACCTCGCTCCCGGACCGCAGGTCGCAGACGAGATCCCAGTGAAGCGCGGACTGCACGGTCCCGCCCGACTCCGGATAGGAGGCCCCCAGCGCCAGGTGCATCGTCCCGCCGATCTTCTCGTCGAAGAGCGTGTGCCCCGTGAAATCCGTGATGGCTTCGTTGAGGCCGAACGCGAACTCGCCCACGTGCCGCGCTCCGTCGTCGAGCTCGAGCATCTCCAGGAGCAGCGGCTCGCCCTCGTCGGCGCTCGCGCGCACGACCTGGCCCTCGCGGAACTCGAGCTCGATGCCGCTCAGCCGCCTGCCCGAGTACGTGGCCGGATACGTGAAGCGGACGACGCCGTCGACCTCGGTCTCCACCGGCCCGGTGAAGATCTCGCCGTCGGGGAAGTTCTCCTTGCCGTCGCAGGGGATCCAGGTCCTCCCCGCAACGCCGAGCGTGAGATCGGTGCCGTCGCTGACGACCCGGATCGTCTTCCGCTCGCCCAGCCAGGCCCCGAGCTCCGAATACCCCGCCCCGAGAGCCGTCCAGTCCGCGACGGGATCGTCGTGGTCGAGGAGCCCGGCCCGGTAGACGAAGTCCTCGTACTCCCCCAGGGACATGTTCGCCTCCTGGGCGGTCCCGTTGGTGGGGAAGACGGTGATGACCGCGCGGAGCTCGCCGGCGCTCGCACGGTGGAAGTGGATGCGGCGCAGCGGCTCGCGGGCGCGCTCGGCGCGGGCCAGGCGCTCCGGCTCGACCGTCGTGTTGCCCCGTGTGTTGACCTCGGCCTCGATGGCGATCCGCACGTCCGCCTTCTCGACCTCGGCGCGGCGGAGCGGCGTGATCCAGTCGATCTGGGCGTCGCTTCCCTCGCGCAGGAGCAGCTCGGACGCTCCCTCGAGGTCGACGCGCAGGTGAGGGTGGGCGCCGGCGGCCAGGATGCGCCGCCAGATCGCCTGGACGAGCGGCGCAGCGGCCGGGTCCGTGTCGATGCAGACGAGATCGCCCTCCTTCACGCCCGTCGAGTAATCGACCAGGACGCCGGCGAGGCGCTCGAGGCGGGCGTCAGCCACCGACGGCGCTCTCGACGACCTCGAGGGCGGGCTCGGCCAGGAAGTGGCCGTTCTTCCAGATCAGCTCGCCGTCCGCGTAGACCTCTCCGTCCTCGCGGAGGTCGCAGATCATGTCCCAGTGCAGCCCCGAGGTGTTCTGCCCCCCGGTCTGCTGGAACCCGGACCCGAGCGCCAGGTGCATCGTCCCGCCGATCTTCTCGTCGAAGAGGATGTTGCGCGTGAAGCGGTCGATCTCGTAGTTGAGCCCGAACGCGACCTCGCCCAGGACGCGCGCGCCGGGATCCATGTCGAGCAGCGACTGCAGGTAGTCGTTCCCGCGGGAGGCCTCCGCTTCGACGACCCTCCCCTGCTCGAACCGCAGCCGGATGTCCTCGACCTCGCGCCCGTGGTAGACGGCCGGGAACGTGTAGCGGATCTGGCCCTCGGTCTCCGTCTCGATCGGGCTCGTGAAGACCTCGCCGTCGGGCATGTTGTAGCGACCGTCGGCGGCAAGCCAGGTGCGGCCGTCGACGCTCAGGCGCAGGTCGGTGTCGGGCCCGACGATGCGCAGCTCGCGGATGGCGCCGAGCTCCGCTGCGCGCGCGCCGAGGCCGGCCGACGCCGACCGCCAGTGCGCGGCCGGATCCTCCTCGTGGACATGGCAGGCGGCAAAGACGAAGTCCTCGTACTCGGCGAGGGACATCTCCGCCTCCTGCGCGTGGCCGTTCGTCGGGAACAGCGTCCCGCACCAGCTCATCTCGCCCTTGGAGATCCGCTCCCAGCGCCGGTTCGACAGCTTGCGGTTGGCCGCGATGTGCTGAGCGTGGCGATCGGGGTCGACGCCGGAGAGGGAGCGCGTGTTGACCTCGGACCAGATCGTCACGAGGGCGTCAATCTGCTCGATCTCCTCCCACTGGATCGGCGAGATGTACGTGACCTGGTCGGCGGAGCCGTTGTGGAGGAGCTCCTCTCCGAGGCCCGGAAGGCTGACGTTCGTGTACGGGTGCGCCCCGGCCCGGAGCGCGGCCTTGTAGCACGCGAGCGCGAGGGGCGAGCCCACTTCGAGGGTGTCGATGCGTACGACCTGCCCCTCTTTCAGGGCCAGCGAATAGTCGACGATGAGGCTGCCGAGACGCTCGACGCGCGGGTCGGTCACCCGCCCGTTATACCCGACGGCAACCGCTTCAAGACGACGTCAAGCAGGCTGTCAGGGCCGAAACGGACAGGGTCGGCGGCGGGCAGACCGGTCTCCGCGGCGATGGCCTCGACGGCGGCCCGCGCCTCCTCGTCCGAGAGGCGGCCCGTGTTCACCGCCACCGCGGCGACCGGCGCCGGGCGGACCGGGAGCGCGAGGCTCTCGTAGAGAGCGATGAGCTCGGGAAGAGGAGGAATCGGGTGACCCGGGACTCCTTCGATCTCGACGTCGCCGGCCCGGTGCACGAGCACGAGGACGTGAGGCGCGGCACCGTGGTAGAGACCGAGCGTGACGCCCGAGAACTGCGGATGCAGGATGGCGCCCTGGCCCTCGACGAAGAGGAGGTCGCCGCGCTTCGCTCCTTCGACGACGAGCCTCTCCCCCGCGCCGGCGAGGAAGTCGGAGACGACCGCGTCGACGGCGATGCCCCAGCCCTCGATCATGATCCCGGTCTGTCCGGTCGGCACGAAGACTGAGCGGATGCCACGCGCCCGGGCGGCGCGGTCGAGCTCGACGGCCACGGTCTTCTTGCCCACGGCACAGTCCGACCCGACCGTGAGGACGACTGCGGCGCCGTGGGTCAGGTTCTCGCCGGTGGGGACGCTGAGGTCGGCGGGCGGCCTGCGGTAGTCCCGCAGCTCGACGCCGTGCTGCGCGGCGAGCGCCGAGAGCTCGGGGTCGTCGGCGAGGAACTCGTGCATGCCGGCCTCCACATCCAGCCCGGCCTCGATCGCGTCGCGCAGGATCCCGCGCCAGACGGGCGGGAGCCGCCCGCCCGCCACCGCCACGCCGACCAGTGCGGTCGTGGGCTCGTAGGCGAGCGAGTCGGCGATGGTGCCGACCACAGGGACGCCCTCGACGGACTCCCCCACGCGCTCCGAGTCCAGCGACCGCGACGACCGGCTCGGAGCCGTACCGGATGATCCCGTAGGTCGTCTTCCCGTAGTGGTCGTCGCCGGAGTAGCCCTCAGCGAGCGCGAGATACCGCTTCATGGACTCCCAGTCCTGGCTCGTCGGAGGGCACCTGCACGCCGTCGACGAACGCGACTCCCGGCCACGGGTCCTCGGCCAGGAGAAGGTTGCCGTCGAGGTCGAGATGGTCGCAGAGGCTGCCGATCTGGGCGGCCGCGCTGATCCCGAGGCCGGACTCGATCATGCAGCCGAGCATGACGCCCAGTCCGAGCGCGCGGGCGGCGTGGGCCATGCGCACCGCCTCGCGGATCCCCCCGCTCTTGGCGAGCTTGATGTTGACGCCGTGCGCGCGCTCGGCGCACTCGGCGACCGTCGGAAGCATGTGGACGTCCTCGTCCACGTAGATGGGCAGCGGCGACTCGCGCTTGAGCCTCGGCCCGCCCGGATCGCCCGCCTGGAGCGGCTGCTCCACGTACTGAACGCCGAGGCCGGCGAGCTCCCGAACCGCGTCGAGCGCCTCGTCGAGCTCCCAGTACTCGTTGACGTCGACCTGGAGCGGCGCGTCCGTGACTCCGCGGACGGCGCGCACGCGCTCGACGTCGAGCCCGTCACGGCCTCCGAGCTTCAGCTTCAACCGGCGGAAGTCGCCGGCGACGGTCTCGGCACGGCGGGCCATGTCGTCGGGATCGCCGAGCCAGATCGTCCACGATGTCGGCGGGCCGCCGCGCTCGAGGCCGAGCAATCGCCAGACGGGCTGGCCGACGAGCTTTCCGCAGAGGTCGTGCAGCGCGCCGTCGAGCCCCGCCTTCGCCGCGTGCTGGCCGGGGATCTCCGCGAGGCGGGTCCCGATCGCCTCGAGCGCGAACGGATCGTCGCCGAGGAGCGAGCGCCGCCTCGTCGAGGAACGCCTCGGCGGTCTCGACGGTCTCGCCGTAGTGGTCCTGCGGCTGGGCCTCGCCGAAGCCCGTGACGCCCTCGTGCTCGAGCTCGATCCAGAGCACCTCCTCCTCGACGCTCGTCGAGCGGGAGATGGTGAACGGCTGGGCGAGCCGAAGGGTCGCGCGGCGATGGCTGATCCTCACGCCGGGTAGACTAAGCCCCTCCGCGCCTGTAGCTCAGGGGATAGAGCGCGCGCCTCCGGAGCGCGAGGTCGTAGGTTCGATTCCTACCAGGCGCATTTCCTCGTTCCGACCGGGTTACTCGATCTCGAGGGATTCCTCGACCAGATCGCAGCCCTGGATCATCTCTGCGTCCCGGTCAGTCGCGTACCCGCAGTCGAAGACGTACATCGTCGTGGCGTCGAACACGGACGTCACCCGCCGGCTCCGACCCGGCTGCGGTTGCGCGACGATCCGGAGGGCGGGAAGCCCAGCCACGGTGAGGCGGGTCGGCCCCTTCGGTCAACTCCTGGATCGCGGCCGCAAGCTCCTCTTGAAACGCGTCGATATTGCTCTCGTCGACCTGAGGGCCGCCGTCGTTGATCTCGACGATCAGTCCGTCCAGCCCTTCGCCAGGACCGAAAGCGGTCGAGAAAGGTTGCCTCCGGGTTCACCTCCCCGACCTCTCGCTCCTCCCAGTCCGCCGGATACGTGAAGGAAAAGCCGTCGCCTTCGAACGTCGTGTTTTCGCCTTCGCCCTGACCACCGCAGGCTGGAAGCGCGGCGAGGCGGCAGGGGGGAAGCATCGTGGCTTTCGACACGAGGCGAAGGTACGCCCTGTATCACCGACGGTCAAACCGGCGGGACGGAGCCGGGCG
>CAWAQJ010000021.1:0-26983 GCA_963784175.1 uncultured Actinomycetes bacterium
AGCTCGCCGTCCTGGTGCTCCTTGTAGCTCTCGTAGTCGACGATCTTCGTCGGCGCGAAGGTGACGCAGCCCTTGGCCCCGACGCCGACCGCGTAGCCGGGCAGGCGGTAGTCGTCGATCACCTTCTCGCAGCCGGCGAGGATGCGGTCGTTGAGGGCGTCGAGGTGCTCGTAGGACTCCGGCGTGAGCACGTCCAGGAGGCTCGCCCGGGCGGCCGCCATCGAGAGCGGGTTCCCGTTGTAGGTGCCGACCTGGTAGACGTCGCCGTTCTCGACGACCTCGAAGACCTCCTCGGTGCCGCCGATGGCGCCGGACGGCAGTCCGCCGCCGAGCGTCTTCGCCAGCGTGACCATGTCGGGCTTGACCCCGAAGCGGTCGGTGGCGCCGCCGGGCGCGATGCAGAGACCGGTCTTGACCTCGTCGAAGATGAGGATGATGTCGTGCTTGCGCGTCAGCTCGCGCACGGCCTCGAGGTAGCCGGGCTCCGGGAGCACGACCCCGAGATTCATCATCGCCGCCTCCATGATCACGCAGGCGGGTTTGCGGCCCTCCTCGATCAGCCGCTCGATGCGCCGCTCCATCGCGGGCGCATCGTTGAACGGCACGGGCACAGTCAGGTCGGCGGCGGCCTGGGGGATCCCGGCGCCGTAGGGCAGCGACTCGTAGTTGTCGCGGTCGCCGATCTTGTCGTACTCGACCCCGATCGAGACCATCACGTAGTCGTGGTGGCCGTGGTAGGAGCCGAAGATCTTGACGATCGTGTCCCGGCCGGTGGCCGCGCGGGCGATGCGGATCGCGTCCATGGTCGCCTCGGAGCCGGAGTTGGTGTACCGCCACCTGGGCAGGCCCCAACGGCGCTTCAGCTCCTCCGCGACGACGACGCCGTCCTCGGTGGGCGCGGCGAAGTGTGTCCCGTGCGGGTAGCGCTCGGCGATCGCCTTGCCGATCGCGGGGTGGGCGTGGCCCTGCACCATCGAGCCGAAGCCGTTGTGGAAGTCGAGGAGCTCGTTGCCGTCGACGTCCCAGACCCTGGCGCCCTCGCCGCCGGCGAGGTAGATCGGCCACGGGTCGCGCACCTGGTAGGAGGAGGCGACGCCGGCCGAGAGGGTCTGGCGGGCGCGCTCGTATAGCTCGCGGGACTTCGAGGTGCGCTCGTCCAGCCGGGCCTCCTCGCGCTCGGCGAGCTCCTTGATTCGGCCGCGGTCGATCTCGACGACGGTTGCCTCAGTTGCCATTCGAGCTCACCTCGTCTTCCTGTTCCTCGGTCTCAGGGGCTTCCGACTGCGGCTCCTCCGCCTCGTCGGGAGGCGGCGGCTTTGGGGCGACCGACGGCGAGAGCACCCGCAGGGCGTCGGCGGGCAAATGGAGGGTCACGGCGTTGCCCTGCTCGTACGCGAGCGGCTCCCCGTCGTTGGGCAAAATCGCCTTCACCAGGCTGCCGCCCAGGATGCGAACGCGCAGCTCCCGGAAGCTGCCCAGGAAGACGGCGTGCTCGACCAGCCCGGGGACGCGGTTCTCGCCTTCGTTCTCCGCGGCCTCGACCCCTACCCGCTCGGGGCGGATCATCGCCTTGACCTCGCCACGCATCGTGATGGCGCCCTGGCGGGCGCGGAGCGTGCGCTCGGCGACCTTGAGCGTGCAGCAGCCGTCGTCCTCGCCGACCGCGTTGGCGGAGATCAGGTTCGAGACACCGAGGAAGTCGGCGACGAAGAGCGTCTCCGGCTCCTCGTAGACCGCCTGCGGCGGGCCGGCCTGCTCGACGTGGCCGTCGTTCATGACCGCGATGCGGTCGCTCATCGTGAGGGCTTCCTCCTGGTCGTGCGTGACGAAGACGAACGTCACGCCCACGTCCTCCTGCAGCGCCTTCAACTCGACCTGGAGGTCCTTCCGCAGGCGCGCGTCGAGGGCGCCGAGCGGCTCGTCGAGGAGCAGCACCTGGGGCCGGAGGACCAGTGCACGCGCGAGCGCGACGCGCTGCTGCTGGCCACCCGAGAGCTCACTTGGCTTGCGCCTCTCGAAGCCGACGAGCTGCACGAGCTCGAGCATCTCCGCGACGAGGCGCTTCTTGTCGGCCTTGGTCTGCTTCCGGTACTTGAGACCGAACGCGACGTTGTCCGCGACGCTGAGGTGCGGGAAGAGCGCGTAGCTCTGGAAGACCGTGTTGACGTTTCGACGGTGCGGAGGCGTCCGCGCGACATCGGTGCCGTCGAGCAGGATGCGCCCGCTCGTCGGGCGCTCGAAGCCCGCGATCATGCGGAGCGTGGTCGTCTTGCCGCACCCGGACGGGCCGACCATCGTGAAGAACTCGCCCGGCGGCATGGTCAGGTCGAGGCTCTCGACCGCGACGACGTCGCCGAATTGCTTGCGGAGCTCCTCGAGCCTGACTTCTCCGGTGTCACCGTTCAATTGCGACCTCTCCTAACGTCGCCGCCTCGGATGCGGATCCCGCTCCCGCGAAGCGTCGGTACACAAGGTACGCCAGCGCGATCGTCGCGAGCGTGATCACGAGCGTGATCGTGGCGAGCGCGTTGAGCGCCGGCGTCGGCGCGCCGCGCGCCGTCGAGTAGAGCAGCATCGACACGGTGTTGGTGTCCGCGCCAGCGGCGAGGTACTGCGTGACGACGAAGTCGTCGATCGAGAGCGCGAAGACGACGCCGGCGCTCGCGATGATCGCCGGTGCAAGGAGCGGCAGGACGACTCGCCAGACCCGCGAGATCGTGGCCGCCCCGAGGTCCGCCGCAGCTTCCTCCACGTCTCGCCCGATCGTCACCAGGCGACCGCGGACGATCACGACGACGTAGGAGACCGCAAATGTCACCTGGCCAATCGCCTGTGCCGTCGTCCCCAGGCCCCAGCCGTTGAAGATCTGGAGGAAGAGGAGGAGGAGGGCAACGCCCATGACGAGCTCAGGGGTGACGAGCGGCAGGAGCATGAGCGTGTTGACGGGACCTCCGCCCCAGCCGCGCCAGCGCTGGAGGCCGAGCGCGAGGGCGACCCCGAGCGGGACGGCCACGGCCACGCACAGCACGGCCAGAAGCAGGGTGTGCTCGAGTGCGGACAGGAGCGCGGGGTCTTCGCGCACGCTGCCGGGATCGCCGGTGAACCATCGGGTCGAGAAGCCCTGCCAGGTCGTCCGCGAGCGCCCGTCGTTGAAGGCGAAGAGCACGGCGATCGCGACCGGGATGATCGACCAGAAGATGTAGAGCCCGGTCACGAGCGGGAGGAAGCGCGGCTTCCCCCACGGGTTGCGGAGCCAGTTCACGTCCTCGCCTCCTCGCCCGCGCGCCGCGTCTGGCGGAGGTAATAGAGCATGAAGACGAGGAGCAAGGCCGCAAGGATCACGGTCAGCACGGCGCCCACAACCTTCTGCGAGCCCTGCCGCGTGAACTGGTCGATCTGGTTCCCGATCAGCTGCGTTTCGGGCGAAGCGGAGACGAGATCGGGTGTGTAGTAGTCGCCGAACATCGGCAGAGAGATGAGCACGAGCCCGGCGAGGATCCCCGTCGTGGAGAGCGGCAGCGTGACGCGGCGGAAGGCCTGGAACGGGCTTGCGCCCAGGTCGCGCGCCGCCTCGATGTGGCGTTGGTCGATCCGGTCGAGCGACGCGTAGAGCGGAAGGACGAGGAAAGGCACGTAGCCGTAGACCAGGGCGAGGATCACCGTCGCCGGCTGTCCCTCGAGCCAGCCGCCCTCGTTCTCGAGCAGGCCGAGCCAGATGAAGAGCTGGTCGATCGACAACCAGTGCAGGACCCTCGTGGCCCAGCCCTCCGGCGAGAGCAGGTTGATCCAGGCCAGCATCCGCATGAGGTAGTTGATCCACCAGGGGAGCACGAGGAGCACGAGGATGAGCCCTGCCCATTTCCCGGCATGGCGCGCGGCGTAGTAGGCGACCGGGTAGCCGATGAGCAGCGCGAGTGTCACGGAGATGCCCACGAAGACGAACGTGCGGATGAAGAGGGTCAGGTACTGCCCGCCGTCCCGGATGTTCTGGAGCACCTCGCTGAAGTAGCCGACGTTCCAGTCGAGCGGGTTCCAGATCGGGACAGGCTCGTTGAGGGTGTTCTGGTTCCCGAAAGCGACGCAGATGACGGCGTAGAACGACACGAGGAAGAAGACCGAGAGCCAGGCGATCCCGGGGAGCGCGAGGAACCGCCATGTCCATCGGGACTCCACGGCCCGCTAGCCCGCCCTGAACTGCGACCAGGCCTGGTCCCAGAGCCGCTCGCCTTCGACCGTCAGCTGGAGCAGCTCCTGGTTGGCCAGGAACTCGGCGGGGCGGACGACCGCCGGCGCCAGGGTCTCCGGGATCAGGCCGTCGGCGATCAACGCGTCGGCGTCGATCCCCTTCTGTGGCGGGAGGTAGCCGTTCCAGTTGATGAAGTTCTCGTAGGCGATCGTCTCTTCGAGCATGAAGTCCAGAAAGAGGTGCGCGAGCACGGGGCTCTCGGCCGCCTTCGGGATGCAGATGAAGTCGTTCTGCACGACCCCGTTCGTGCCGGGCCACCAGAAGGAGAGGACGTCGGGAGAGACGCCGGTCGGCATGTAGTAGAAGGCGCCGGCGAGCAGGTCACCCGACCACGAGTGGTGCAGGTACGTCGTCCCCTCGGGGAGGGTCTGGTAGTCCGTGATCGTAACCTTGATGTTGCAGATGTCGGTCAGCTGCTCGAGGTCGGTGCCGGCCTTCGCGACGATCTCGGGATCCTCGGTGTTGAGGTTCGGGATCGTGCCGTCGGTCATCGCGTCGCGCTGCATCGGCATCGAGAGGCCGTCGCGCTTGTCGTCGAGCAGGCCGACCTTGCCCTTCCACTGCTCCGACTGCCAGAAGATGTCCCAGGGGACGTCGAGCTCGGGGATGTCCACCGAGATCTTGTCGTTACGCCAGCCGATCCCGTCCGACCAGGTGACATAGGGGACCGTGTAGTGCGACCCGAGGTCGTAGAACGGGTTGGCCAGCTCGGGCCACACGTTCTTCACGAGGTTCGGCACGTACGTGTGGTTGACCGGCTGCAGCAGCTGCAGCGCCATCAGGTTCACGATGTTCGAGCCGGAGAGGCCCATGATCACGTCGTAGTCGACGGTGCCGGACTGGAGCTTGGCGACCGCCTCGTCGGCCGAGTTGTACGTGGCCGGTGGCGCGACCTTGCAGTCGTAGCGCTTCTCGAAGCGGCGCAGCAGCGCGGGATAGATGTAGTCCGGGTAGTTGAAGATCTTCAGCGTGGCTCCGGTCTCCGGCGGGAGGTCGTCGGCGATCGGCGGGTTGTCGTCGACGATCGACCAGGTGACGCTGTTGTCCGTGCGCGGGAGCGGGAGCCCGCCGGGACCAAGCGGCTTGGGCTCGACAAGCGGCGAGCCGGCGCCGGCGCCGACGTCCTCGCAGCCGACGGCGACCGGTTCGGTGGTGTTCTCGCAGCCGACGAGTGTGCCGCCCACGCCGACGCCCGCAGCGGCCACGGCAGCGCCGCGGAGCAGCTGTCCACGGGTCAGCCCAGATCTGTCCTTCGGGTGGGGCATGCCAGGCGGAAGGCGCATTCAACGCCCCGCCGCCCGTGTAAGTCAAGCGGCAGGCGACTCCGCTGCCGAGAGTTTCTCCCGCAAGTCGGCCACTTCTGCCCCGACCCGCTCCATGATCGGCAGTGGGCCCGTCGTGATCCGGACGAAGCCCGCGAGCCCGAACTCGCTGCCGGCGCGCACGAGGAAGCCCCTGCGCGCGAGCCCGTCTGTGAGGGCGAGGTCGTCTACGCCGACGTCCACGAGCAGGAAGTTGGCCTCGGAGGGATACGGCGTCGCTCCGGCCTCCCGGAGCCGTTCGGCCAGGCGCTCGCGCCCCTGCGCATTCGCCAGCCGGCGGCCCTCGACGAGCTCGGAGCGGCGCAGGCTCGCCCGGCCCGCGGCCAGGGCGGCGCGGTTGACGTTGAAGGGCTCCTGGACGACGTCGAGGAGCTCGGCGAGCTGCTCGCCTACGACCGCGTAGCCGAGGCGTAGGCCCGCGAGGCCGAAGATCTTCGAGAACGTCCGCATGACCACGATCGGCGCTCCGGCCTCCACGTCGGCGAGCCGGTCCAGGCGCACGCTCGGGTCGACGTACTCGACGTAGGCCTCGTCGACGACGACCGCGCAGCGCTCGGGGAGACCGTCCAGAAGCCGCTCCCACTCGTCGCGCTCGACCAGGGCGCCCGTCGGGTTGTTGGGGTCGCAGAGCCAGACCAGCCTGGCGCTCGTCTCGCGCGCGGCGGCGGCGAGCGCGTCGACGTCGTGGCGGAGGTCGCGGCTCGGCACCTCGACGATCTCCGCGCCCGCGGCGGCGCAGGTGGTGGCGTAGAGGCCGTACGTGGGCGTCGTGAGCACGACGGAGTCGCCCGGGTCGAGGAAGGCGTGCGCGACCGTGGCGATCAGCGCCTGGATGCCGTGGCTCGGCACGATCCGCTCGGGCGACGTCCCCAGCCAGGCGGCCACGCTCTCGCGCAGGTCGGAGTACGCCTCGGCGGGGTAGATCCAGGCCCGCTCGAGCTCGGCGACGACCTCCTCCTCGACCCCCGGGAACGGGCCTTCCAGGCCCTCGTTCCAGTTCAGCTTCACGATCTCGTCGAGGCCGTAGGCCTCCTTCAGCTCGTCGAGGCTTGCGCCGGGGCGGTACGGCTCGAGGCCGATCAGCGACCCGCGGACGATGCTGTTCCAGTCGGTCACGTCCACATCTCGAGGAGCGCGGGCACGTGGACGACGGCCGGACCGTCCTCGGCCAGGACGGCCGCGAGTGCGTCGGCGAGCCCGTCCGGCTCGACCGACACGACCGGCACGCGGAAGGCCTCGATCGCCGCCCGGAAGTCGGGCTCCACCAGGTCGACGCTGAACGTCTCCCCGAACTGGTCGCGCTGGTACTCCCGCAGGATCCCGTAGCCGCCGTCGTCGACGAGCAGGAGCTTGGCGTCGAGGCCGTACTGCCGGGCGGGCGCGAGCTCGGCGAGCCCGTAGTTGAAGCCGCCGTCGCCGACCACGCCGAGCACCGGGCGGCCCGGCACGGCGAGCGACGCGCCGAGCGCCGCGGGCCACGAGTAGCCGAGCGTGCCGGAGCCGAGCGGATAGAGGAAGCTCCGCGGCTCGTAGGCGGGGAAATGCGCGGCAGCCCAGTAGGCCAGGATCGTCATGTCCCAGGAGCTGACCGCGTCGCGGGGGAGCGCCTCGCGGACGGTCCGCACGAGGCCTCGCTCCAGCCCGCGGTCCTGCCCGTCGAGCCGCGACGCGATCCGCGCGCGAACCTCGGCCACCCGCTGCTCCCCGGCGGTGCTCTCGGCCGTCGGAAGGCCTTCGAGCAGCGCCGCGAGCACGCCGCGGGCGTCGCCGACCAGCCCGAGCGCCTCGTAGGTCGCCCCGATCCGGCGCGGATCGGCGTCGACGTGGACGAGGCGGCCGCGGAGCTCCAGGGAGTAGTGGGCCGTCGTCTCGGCGCCGAGCTCCGTGCCGACGGCGAGGATCGCGTCGGCGCCGGACAGAAGCTCCTGGACGGCCGGCTCGTCGGAGGCGGATCCGGCCGCGAGCGGGTGATCCTCGGGGAAGGCGCCCTTGCCCATGTAGGTCGTCACCACGGGCGCGCCGAGCCGCTCGGCCACCGCGCGCAGCTCGTCCCAGGCGCCGGAGCGCAGCACCCCGCCGCCGGCCCAGATCACGGGCCGCTCGGCGGCGGCGAGGAGGCGGACAGCCTCCCCGAGGTCGTTCTCGGAGGGCAACGGCGGCAGCTCGGGCGCCGTGTCGAGCTCGCCCACGGGGACGTCCGTTTCCCCGGCGAGCACGTCCACGGGAATCTCGAGGAAGACCGGGCCGCTCGGCGGCGTGAGCGCGCGGCGGAAGGCCTCGCCGAGCAGCTCGGGGATGTCTCCTGACGACTCGGCGCGCGCCGCCCACTTGACGACCGGGGCGAACGAGGCCTTCTGGTCTGGGAGCTCGTGGAGGAACCCGCGGCCTGCGCCGATCAGCTCCCGCGGGATCTGGCTCGCGATCGCGACCACGGGGACGTGGGCGCTCGCGGCCTCCATGAGCGCCGCGAGCGAGATGAGCGCGCCGGGCCCGGTGGAGAGCAGGAGCGGTGCCGGCCGCCCGCTCGTCCGCGCGTAGCCGTCCGCGGCGAAGCCGGCCGAGAGCTCCGTGCGCAGCCCGATCGCGCGCACCGGGCTGGTGCGCAGGCCGTCCCAGACGGCCAGCGCATGGATCCCGGGCACGCCGAACGCGACCTCGACGCCCGCGGCCTCGAGGCACTCCGCGACGAGCTTTCCGCCCGTACGCACTTTGACCGTCTGCGCCACAGCCGCGATCCTATCCAGGCGCATGTCTCGCGATCCCCGCCATGACGTCCTCTTCGAGCCGCTCCAGATCGGCCCGAAGACGCTGCGGAATCGCTTCTACGCCGTGCCGCACTGCACCGGCTACGGGACGGAGAAGCCCGGCTCCCAGGCCTGGTTCCGGGCCATGAAGGCCGAGGGAGGCTGGGCGGCGGTCTGCACCGAGTACGCGCCGGTCTCGTGGGACTCCGACGAGGCTCCGTACGTCTCCGCCCGCCTCTGGGACGACGACGATCTCGCAAATCTGGCGGTCATGTGCGAGCGCGTGCACGAGCACGGCGCCCTCGCCGGGATCGAGCTCACCCATACGGGCGGCCATGCCATCAACCGCCAGTCGCGGCTTCCCTCGGTGGCCCCGTCCCAGCTCGCGAGCGACTACGAGCCGCACCTCGTGCCCAAGGCGATGGAGCTCGCCGACATCACGCGCGTCCGCGAGGACTGGGTGCGCGCGGCCCTCCGCTCACGCGAGGCGGGGTTCGACATCGTCTATGTCTACGGCGGGCACAGCTACCTGCCGCTCCAGTTTCTCTCGCCGTTCTACAACCGGCGCACGGACGAGTACGGCGGCTCGTTCGAGAACCGCGCGCGCTTCTGGCTCGAGACGATCGAGGCCGTGAGGGAGGCGGTCGGCGACGACTGCGCCATCGCGGTGCGCACCTGCGTGGAGGCCCTGGGGCCGGCCGGAGTCGAGCTCGACGAAGGGCTCGAGTTCGTTCGTGCCGCCGACCACCTCGTCGACCTCTGGGACGTCAATGTCGGCTCGATCGCCGAGTGGTCGAAGGACTCGGGCGCCTCCCGCTTCTTCAAGGAGGGCTACCAGCTCGAATGGACCGGCCGAGTGCGCGAGGCGACGGCGAAGCCGATCGTCGGCGTGGCGCGGCTGACGAACCCCGACCGGATGGCCGAGATCGTCTCCAGCGGCGCGTGGGACCTGATCGGCGCCGCGCGGCCGTCGATCGCCGATCCCTTCCTCCCCAAGAAGATCGAGGAGGGCCGCTACGGCGAGATCCGGGAGTGCATCGGGATCAACACGTGCATCTCGAAGAGCGAGTCGGGCCACCACCTCGGCTGCACGCAGAACGCGACCGCGGGCGAGGAATACCGCCGAGGGTGGCACCCCGAGCGGTTCGAGGCTGCGGCCAACGCCGACAAGGACGTGCTCGTGGTCGGCGCCGGGCCGGCGGGGATGGAATGCGCGATCGTCCTCGGCAAGCGCGGGTTCCGCCGCGTCCACCTCGTCGACGCGGAGGCCGAGGTCGGTGGGCACTTTCGCTGGGTGACGCAGCTTCCCGGTCTCGGCGAGTGGGCCCGCGTCGTCAACTGGCGCCGCATCCAGCTCGACAAGCTCGCCAATGTCGAGGTCATCGCGGGCCGCCGCCTCGAGGCGAAGGACGTGCGCGAGTACGGGGCAGAGATCGTCGTCGTGGCCGCCGGCGCGCGCTGGTCGGCCGACGGACTCAACGGGCTCACCCACGATCCCATTCCGGGCGCCGACGCCTCGCTCGACCACGTCCTCACACCGGAGCAGGTCATGCTCGAGGGCAAGCGGCCGCCGGGCTCGCGGGTGGTCGTGTTCGACGGCGAGGGCTACTTCGTGGCCGCCGGCATCGCCGAGCTCCTGGCCGGCGAGGGCCTCGACGTCGACCTGGTCACGCTCCACGAGCGCGTCGCACGCGTCGCGGACGAGTCGCTCGAGGGCCCGCTCCTCCGGAAGCACCTCCACGACGTGGGCATCCGCCAGCGGGCCGGCTCGCTGCTCGCCGAGATCCACGAGGGCGGGGTGCGCGGCCACGACGAGCACGGCGAGCCCTTCGAGCTCGAGGCCGACGGGGTCGTCCTCGCCACCCAGCGGCTCTCGAACGAGGCGCTCTACCTCGAGCTGGCGGCGGACGAGGATGCGCTGCGCGCCGAGGAAATCGAGTCGGTCTACCGGATCGGCGACTGCGTGGCGCCGCGCGTCCCGGCCGACGCGATCTTCGACGGGCACCGGCTCGCGAGGGAGATCGACGCGGAAAGCCCGGCGATCGCACTGCCTCCGAAGCGCGAGCGGCTCGTGCTCGAACGGGCCGGATCGCGCGCGTGACGGTCAGGACGGAGTTTCCCCGCCCCGTCCGGGAGATCGAGCACACCTGGCTCCACCTCTCCGACGGGACTCGGCTCGCCGCCCGGATCTGGCTGCCCGAGGACGCCGAGGACGACCCCGTCCCGGCCGTTCTCGAATATCTCCCGTACCGGAAGACCGACGGGACGGTCGTGCGCGACGCGAAGCGCCAGCCCTACCTCGCCGGGCATGGCTACGCGGCCGTGCGCGTCGACATGCGTGGCACCGGCGACTCCGACGGCGTGCTCACCGACGAGTACACCCAGCAGGAGCAGGACGACGCCCTGGAGATCCTCGCGTGGATCGCCGGGCAGCCGTGGTGCACCGGGAACCTCGGCATGTGGGGCATTTCCTGGGGCGGGTTCAACTCGCTTCACATCGCGGCGCTCCGCCCGCCAGGGCTCGGCGCGATCATGACGCTCTGCTCGACGGACGACCGCTACGCGGACGACGTCCACTACCGCGGCGGCTGTGTCCTCGGCCTCGACATGCTGCACTGGTCGTCGTCGATGCTGACCTGGAACGCGCGGCCGCCCGATCCGCGGCTGTACGGCGACGGGTGGCGCGAGGAGTGGATGCGCCGTCTGGAGACCCTGACGCCCTGGGTCGAGCACTGGCTGGGCCACCAGCGGCGCGACGAATACTGGAAGCACGGGTCGGTGTGCGAGGACTACTCGGCCATCGAGTGCCCCGTGTACGCGGTCGGCGGGTTCGTGGACGGGTACACGAACGCGGTCCCGCGGCTCCTCGAAGGCCTGTCCGTGCCGCGCAAGGGGCTGATCGGCCCCTGGGCGCACGCGTTCCCCGACGATGCGCTCCCCGGGCCGAGCATCGGTTTCCTGCAGGAGGCGGTGCGCTGGTTCGACCACTGGCTCAAGGGGGCCGAGAACGGCGTCATGGACGAGCCGATGCTGCGGGTCTGGATGCAGGACTCGGTGCCGCCCAGGCCGATGTACGACGTGCGCCCCGGCCGCTGGGTGGCCGAGCCGGAGTGGCCTTCACCGCACATCGGCTCGCGCGTCTGGGAGCTCCCGCTCGACGAGCCGCGCGAGCTCCTCGGCTTCCAGGCCAACGGGACCGAGGCGGGCGTCTGGTGCGCGGAGGGCCAGTCGGCCGACCTCGCCGCCGACCAGCGCCCCGACGACGCGCTCTCGCTCACGTTCGACTCCGATCCGCTCGAGGAGCCGCTCGAGATCCTCGGCTTCCCCGAGGTCCGGCTGGAGCTTGCCGTCGACAGGCCGAGCGCGCTCCTGGCAGTCCGGCTCTGCGACCTCGCGCCCGACGGCTCCTCGGCGCTCGTGACGCGCGGGATCCTCAACCTCACGCATCGCGAGAGCCACGAGCACGTGGAGCCGCTCGCGCCCGGCCGCCGCTACGAGGTGCGCGTGCCGCTCGACGTGATCGCGCACGCGTTCCCCGCGGGCCACCGGCTTCGCGTCGCCGTCTCGCCCACGTACTGGCCCTGGGCCTGGCCGTCCCCGGAGCCGGTTCGCCTGACGCTCTTCTCGGGAGCGCTCGACCTCCCCGAACGTTCGCCGCGCCCCGAGGACGAGGCGCTACCGGCCTTCGGGGAGCCCGAGCACTCGCCGGCCCTCGCCACCGAGTCGGTCGAAGCGGGGCCGCAGGGCAGGTTCATCCGGCGCGACCTGTCCACGAACCTCGTCGAGCAGGTCTTCGACTTCGACCTCGGCGGCACGCAGAAGATCCTCGACATCGACCTGGAGACCTCGGACACGAACCACACGGTCTACTCGATCGTCGAGGGCGACCCGCTCTCCGCAGCCGTGCGCTTCCACGCCACCTCCGGCATGGCGCGCGGCGACTGGCGGATGCTCTCCGAGGTTACGAGCGAGATGACCTGCGACGCCGAGGCGTTCCACGTGGCGACGACGCTCGAGGTGACCGAGGGAGACGCGCCGGTCTTCGTGCGCACGTGGACGTACCGGTTCCCGCGCGACCACGTCTGAGCGTACGCTTGACGCCGTGATCGACTGCGACATCCACCCGCAGATCGGCGACCCCGAAGAGCTCATCTCCTACATCGACCCGGCGCAGCGGGAGTGGTTCCGCGCGCAGGGGCCCTCGCTTGGGCTTCCCGGGTACTCCTGGGTGCACCCGTCGTCCTGGTTCCGGCAGGACATCGACCAGAACGGGCACCCGCCCGCGTCCGACGTCGATACCGTGCGGCGCGAGCTGCTCGACCCGAGCGGGACGGACGCGGGCGTCCTGAACGGCGACGACGCGGTGCTCGTCTCGCTGATGCCGAGCCCGTACCGGGCCGCTGAGCTCGCGCGGGCGCACAACGAGTGGCTGCGCGAGCACTGGCTCGACGCGGAGCCGCGGCTGCGCGCGTCGATCCTCTGCCCGGCGCAGGATCCGCAGGCGGCGGCGGCCGAGATCCGGAGAGTCGCCGAGGACGAGCGCTTCGTCCAGGTGCTTCTCTGCGGAGGCGCCGATCGCCCGTACGGTGAGCCCCGCTACCTGCCCATCTTCGAGGCCGCAGTCGAGTGCGGGCTTCCGGTGGCGATCCACTCCGGCGGGGAGGGGATGGGAATCGCCGCGCCTCCCGGAGGCGCAGGGCCGGTGACCTTCTACATCGAGTGGCACACGCTCGGCTCCGCGTGCAGCACGATGTCGCACCTGGTTTCGCTGCTCTGCCATGGGACGTTCGAGCGGCTCCCGGCCCTCAAGGTGCTTCTGATCGAGGGCGGAATCGCCTGGCTTCCCGGGATGCTCTGGCGCCTCGACACCAACTGGCGCGCGCTGCGGAGCGAGGTGCCCTGGCTCGACCGCAAGCCGAGCGAGGTCGCCCGCGACCACGTGCGCTTCTCCACCCAGCCGCTCGAGCACACCGACGGTCACGACGAGACGCTCTTCGAGATGCTCGAGGCTGCGGGCGCGCCCGACAACCTCTGCTTCGCCTCCGACTACCCGCACTGGGACTTCGACGACCCGGAGTTCATGCTCAACCGGCTGCCCGATGCGTGGCGCGCGAAGGTGCTGCACGAGAACGCGGCCGAGCTGTACGGCGCGCGGCTCGCCCTGCCCGCCGATGCCTGAGTGGGTCGACGTCGGTTCGGTCGAGGACGTCCAGCGTGACGGGCGGCTCGTCGCGCGCGTCAACGGCCGCGAGGTCGGGGTGGTCTCCGACGGCAACGGCGCCTTGCGCGGGATCCGGAACCGCTGCCCGCACCACGGCGGGCCGCTCTGCCTCGGCCGGGTGGGCGAGCGCGTAGAGGGCGGGCCCGGCGTCTACGCGCTGACGGGCCGCCAGACGCTGCGCTGCCCCTGGCACGGCTGGGAGTTCGACCTCCAGACCGGACTGTGCGTCGACGAGCCTTCGCTGCGCACGGCCGTCTACCAGGTGCGTGTCGAGGGCGACCGCGTCCTGATCCAGGCCTAGGCATCCGTATGCAGCCGCGCGTCATGCGTCGGAGCATACAAAACGTATGCAATACTGCGTAAGGCAATGCCGCATACCAACCCCTTCACCTTCGGCGCGCTCGCTCTCGACAAGGCCTTCACGAACCGCGAGCGCGAGGTTCGCGAGCTGGTCGCGGACATGCAGAACGGCCAGGACGTGCTCGTCTATGCCCCTCGCCGCTACGGCAAGTCGTCCCTCGTGCTCCGGGCGGCCCAGCGGGCGCTTCGCAAGCGGATCCTCGTTGCGTACTGCGACCTCATGCGCACGCCGACGAAGGAGCGATTCGCGGCCGCTCTGGCGAAGACGATCTACAGCGACCTCGAGTCGACGGCCGGCCAGGCGCTCGAGCGGGCGGCGAGCCTCTTCCGCGGGCTGCGCGTCACGCCGACGATCGAGGTCGACCCGACCGACGGCAGCCTGCGGTTCTCGTTCCACGCGGGGCGCCAGCGGGCCGCGATCGACGACACGATCGAGACGCTCCTCGAGCTCCCCGGCCGGATCGCAGCCGAGCGCGAGCGGCGCGTCGTGCTCGTCTTCGACGAGTTCCAGGAGATCGTCTCGCTGGACAGCCAGTTCCCGAACCTCATGCGCGCGGTCTTCCAGGAGCAGCCCGAGGTCGGGCACGTCTACCTCGGGAGCAAGCGCCACGTGCTCGAGAAGATCTTCGAGGACCGCAACGAGCCGTTCTGGCGGAGCGCGAAGCGCCTCGAGATCGGCCCGATCGAGCCGGCCGAGTTCGCACGCTTCCTCCGGAAGCGCTTCGACGAGACCGAGAAGGGGATCGACGACGAGGCCGTCGGGCGCCTGCTCGCGGCCACGGGCGGGCACCCGTACGGGACGCAGGAGCTCGCGTACTTCGTCTGGGAGCTCGTCCCGCGCGGGCATTTCGCCCGCCTTGCCGACGTCGAAGCGGCGCTCGAGCAGGCGCTCCGCTCGGAGCACAACCACTTCGCCAAGCTCTGGGACGACGCGCCGTACGCGCAACGGCTCCTCATGCTGGCGCTCGCCGAGGAGCCGACGCGCTCGCTCTACGCCGCCGACTACGCCGAGCGGCGCGACCTGCCGCCGAAGCCGGCGCTCCAGCGGGCGATCGGCGCCCTGCTGACGAAGGAGATCGCGGGTCGCGACCGTGACGGCAGCTATCAGATCATCGAGCCGTTCTTCGCCGACTGGCTCCTCAAGGAGCAGGCCTACCAGCCGAGCCCGGGATCGGCGTAGACCGCCTCGCCCGCGAGGAGCGTCAGTAGGACGCGCGCGTCGCCGATCGGGCCGGCGCCGGGGTCGAGCACGTCACGGTCGAGGACGACGAGGTCGGCCGACTTCGACGGCTCGAGCGTGCCCGTCTCGCCCTCGAGGAAGTTCACGTACGCCGAGCCGGCGGTGAACGTCGTCAGCGCGGTCACCAGGTCGAGCCCTTCTTCCGGGAGCAGCGGCTCGAGCCACCTCGTGTCGGGCGCGATCCGGGTCACGGCGACCTCGATTTCCAGCAGCGGGTTCGCCGTCGACACGGTCCAGTCGCTCCCGAAGGCGAGGCGGGCGCCGGCCCGTAGGAGGCTCCCGAACGGGTACATGCGCGCAGAGCGCTCCGGGCCGATGAAGGGCTCCGTCAGCTCCTCGACGTAGCCGCTGCGGCAGGCCCAGTAGGGCGAGACGTTGGCGACGACGCCGAGCTCGGCGAACCGGGGCAGATCGTCGGGGTGGACGAGCTGGAGATGCGCGAGGTGGTGCCGGGTATCCCGCCGGCCGTTTGCCTCCTGCGCGGCCTCGACCGCGTCGAGCGCGTCGCGAACGGCCCGGTCGCCGATCGTGTGCATGTGCACCTGGAAGTCGCGCGCATCGAGCAGCGCGACGATGCGGAGGAGGTCCTCGCGCGCCACCATCGAGATCCCGTGGTTGTCGGTGCCGACGTACGGCTCGAGCAGCGCGCCGGTGAAGTTCTCCAGCACGCCGTCGGTGAAGATCTTCGCGCCGCGGATCCGCAGCCGTCCGACCGAGCCGACCGAGCGGAGCTCGACGAGGTCCTCGAGCTGCTCGTCACCGCGCTCGCGGTCCCAGAGCAGGTTCCCCTCCACCCGCATGGTCAGCTCGCTGCGCTCGGCGAGCGAGCGGTAGGCGGCGAGCGTCTCCGCCTCGACCCGCGCGTCCTGCCAGGCCGTGATCCCGAGCGCGTGGTGCTGAGCCTGTGCGCCGAGGATCGCGCGCTCCCACTCCTCGTGCGTGGTGGGAGGCAGCAGCTTCATGACGATGTGCATCGCGTCCTCGTGCAGCGTCCCCTGCGGCTCGCCCGACTCGAGACGCTCGATCCTCCCGCCCGGTGGATCGGGTGTCGCGCGCGAGATGCCGGCGGCCGCGAGCGCGACCGTGTTCACCCAGGCGCCGTGCCCGTCGCGGTTGTCGAAGAACGCAGGCCGGTCGGGGACGATTGCGTCAAGGTCGGCCCGGGTCGGCGTCCCGGCCGCGAAGGAGTCGATCGACCACCCGCTGCCCGTGATCCAGTCCAGATCGGGGTGCTCCGCGGCGTAGCGGGCGATCGTCTCGAGGCACGCCTCGCGCGACTCGGTTCCGTGCAGGTCGCACCGCAGAGCGCTGAGACCGCCCTCGGCCGGGTGGAGGTGCGCGTCCTGGAAGCCCGGGAGGACCGTGCGGCCCTCCAGGTCGAGAACCTGGGTCGCCGGGCCGGCCTGGGCCTCGGCCTCGTCGGCCGGGCCGACCCAGGAGATGCGCCCGTCGCGGACAGCGACGGCCTCCACGACCGTGGACGCCGTGTCGGCGGTGAAGACGCTGCCGCCCGTGAGGACGAGGTCGGCGGGAAGCGTCACGCGCGGATGCAGGCTGCGAGGTGCGAGGCGGCCGCTCCTGCCGGCGTCCGCAGCTCCGGGTCGACCGCTCGACACTCCGGAATTGCGATCGGGCAGCGCGGGTTGAACCGGCATCCCGGGGGGATCGCGATCGGGTTCGGCGTCTCGCCGCGGAGGATCTGCGGCTCGGTCGTCGTGCGGGGATCCCGCTTCGGCACGACGGAGATGAGCGCCTTCGTGTACGGATGCTTCGGATCCGTGACCACGTCGCGCGCCGGGCCTTCCTCGACGATCCGCCCCAGGTACATGACCGCGATCCGGTCGGCGAAGTGGGCTGCCGTCGAGAGGTCGTGCGTGATCATCAGGATCCCAAGGCCGCTCCGCCGCAGCTGGTCGAGGAGCGTGAGGATGCCGGCGCGCACCGAGACGTCGAGCATCGAGACCGGCTCGTCGGCGACGAGGAGCTTCGGGTCGAGCACGAGGCTGGCCGCGATCGCGACGCGCTGGCGCTGGCCGCCGGAGAGCTCGTGCGGGAAACGCTGGAGGAAGAGCTCCGGCGGGGTCAGGCCCGCTCGTGTCAGAGCGTCGCGGACCCGTGCTTCGCGCTCGTCGGCTCCGCCGGCCACACCGTGCACGCGCAGCGGCTCCTCGACCGTGTCGCGGACCCGGAAGCGGGGGTCGAGCGACTCGTAGGGGTCCTGGAAGATGAGCTGGGCGTGGCGGCGAAGCACGCGCATCCTGCTCCCGGAGGCGTTGGAGATGTCCTCGCCCTGGAACCGGATCGTCCCGGAGTCGGCATCGACGAGCCGGAGGATCGTCTGGGCGGTCGTCGTCTTGCCGCTCCCGGACTCGCCGACGAGCGCGAGCATCTCCCCGTCGGTCAGCGAGAACGTGACCCCGTCGACGGCCCGGACGGCGCGCTTGGGGCGGCGGGCCAGGGCGCCCACGAACCCTCGCGGCACCGGAAAGCGGGTGACGAGGTTCTCGACCTCGAGCAGCGGAGGGCCGCCGTTCTCGCTCATGACGCTGCCCTCACGGCAGGGTCGTTGAGGTGGCAGGCCGCGGAGTGGCCGGGAGCGGCCTGGAGCATGCGCGGCTTCACGGTCGGGCAGGGCTCGAAGGCGCGGTCGCAACGCGGTTGGAACGGGCACCCGACGAGCTCGCGGTCGAGTCTCGGCGGCGTGCCCGGGATGGAGACGACGGCATCCGTGCCGTACAGGTCGGGCGTAGCCGAGAAGAGGAGGCGGGTGTAGGGATGACGGGGGTCGTGGTAAAGCGTGTCGGTCGGTCCCTCCTCGACGATCTCGCCGGCGTACATGACCGCCGCACGTTCGCAGACCTGGGCCACCACGGGCAGGTCGTGGGTGACGAGGACGAGCGCGAGCCCGAAGTCGTCGGCGAGCCCGACCAGCAGCTGGAGGATCTGCGCCTGCACCATCACGTCGAGCGCCGTCGTCGGCTCGTCGGCGAGCAGGATCCGCGGCTTGCACGCCAGCGACATCGCGATCGCGGCGCGCTGCCGCATGCCGCCCGAGAACTCGTGCGGGTAGCTGCCCGCCCGAGCGGCGGGAATGCCGACGCGCTCGAGGAGCTCACCGACCTGCCGCCGTGCCTGGCGGCCCTCGGCGATCCCGTGGAGCTTCATCGGCTCCGCGATCTGGTCGCCGACCCGCTTCACGGGGTTGAACGCGTTCATCGCGCCCTGGAAGACCATCGCGATGTCCTTCCAGCGGTGCGGGCTGACGCTGTCCTCGCCGTCGAAGAGGATGTCCTCCCCGTCGAGGAAGACCTTGCCGGAGAGGCTCGCCGACGCGGGCAACAGGCCCATGAGGGCGAGGATGGCCGTGGTCTTCCCGCAGCCCGACTCGCCCACGAGCCCGAGCCGCTCTCCCTCGCGCAGCTCGAAGCCCACGCCCTGGACGGCGTGCAGCTCGCCGCCGCCCGTGAGGTCGAACCACACGTGGAGGTCCTCCACTCTCAGGAGCGGTGCGCTCACTGGCCTGCCGGCCCGTGAGTGTGGGGAGGGTGTGTGAGGGAACCGGGACGGAGCCGAAGGCGAAGGACGGTCATTCGGAGTCCACGGCCCCTTTCAGCGGCCGGAGCCGGAAGCGGCGTACCGCGAGGTGCCCGACGCGTAGACGCGGATTGAGTGCGTCCTCCCCCGCCATCCCGACCATCGTGCAGGCGAGGATGACGAGGGTCACGCACACGCCCGGCGGGACGATGGCCCACCAGGCGTTGTTGAGCACGGCGTCTCCTGTGAACGCGTTCTGGATCAGCTTGCCCCAGGACGTGAGCTCGGGGTCGCCCAGCCCGAGGAACGTGATGTACGTCTCGGCGAAGATCGCGATCGCTACGGTGATGACGGTGTTGGCGATCAGGAGCGGCATCACCTGTGGCAGCACATGCTTGCCGATCAGCCGTTGGTTGCCGGCTCCGAGCGCTCTCGCCCGCTTGACGTAGGTGCGCTCCCGCACGCTCTTCGTCTGGGCGCGGATCAGCCGGGCCGTGCTCGTCCAGTAGATGATCCCGATGATCAGGATGATGTTCGTCAGGCTCCGTCCGAAGAGCGCGGCGACGATGATCATGAGGGGGATGTCGGGGATGACCAGCACGTAGTCGGTGATGCGCATGAGCACCGTGTCGCTCTTGCCCCCGTAGAAGCCCGACCAGAGCCCGATCGTTCCGCCGATGAGCATCGCCACGAGGGCGGCGGCGAAGCCGACGATCATCGAGACGCGGGCGCCTTCGATGACGAGCGAGAGCATGTCCGCGCCGGCGTCGTCGGTGCCGAGCCAGTGAGCGCTCGAGGGAGGCTCGTAGACCGCGCCGGTCTGCGTGTTCGGGTCGTAGGGCTCGATCCACGGGCCGAAGATGGCGAGGAAGACGAAGAAGGCGAGGATCGCGAGGCCGACGATCATCGCCGGCCGCCGGAGCACATCGGAGCGCAGGAAGCCCAGCCGGCCGCCGCGCGGCGGCAGCCCCGCGAGGTCGGCGACCGCCGCCTGCTCGTCGAGGGCGGTGGGAGGAGTGGTCATGCCTCTACCACCCGCGGGTCGAGCTTCACGTACAGGAGGTCGGCGACCAGGTTGAAGAGGATCACCGAGAACGTCAGGAGGAGGAAGATCGCCTGCAGCACGGGCCAGTCGCGCTGGTCGATCGCCTCGACCGTCTCGAGGCCGATTCCCGGGTACGAGAAGACGTACTCGATCGTGATCGACCCTCCGATGATGAAGCCGAGCGAGAGGGCCATCAGCGTCGTGATCGGGAGCAGGGCGTTGCGGAGGCCGTGCTTGCGGACGATCGCCCAGTTGGAGAGACCCTTCGCGCGCGCCGTCAGCACGTAGTCCTCGCCGAGGGTCTCGAGCAGGGCCGAGCGCGTAATCAGCGCGTAGTCCCCGTACAGGACGAGCCCGAGCGTCAGGGCCGGCAGGATCATGTGCCGCAGGCGGTCGACCATCACGTCCCACGTGGACGCGTCCCCGAGGACGCCCAGCGTCGGGTCCTCGATGCCCGACGTCGGCAGTCCGAGGGCCCCGGCGACGAAGAGGACCATGAGCAGGCCGAGCCACTGCGTCGGCATCGAGTAGAAGGCGAGCGAGGTCCAGAGGCCTGTCTTGTCGAGTACCGTGTCCCGCCGCCAGGCGGAGACCACCCCCGTGATCGTCCCGAAGACGATGGCGAACAGGGTGCCGAGAGCGATCATCGGCAGGGTGTTCTTGAGCGGCTCGATGAGCTCGCCTCGCACTTCCTTCTGACTCCGGAGCGACGTCCCGAGATCGCCGTGGAGGAGGTCGCTCACGTAGAGCTTGTATTGCTCCCACGTGGACTGGTCGAGGCCGAGCTCCTGGCGCACCTGCTCCTTGAACTCCGGACTGCACTGGCGGCACCGGAGCGCGTCCACCGCATCCCCGGGGACCGCCCGGAAGAGCACGAAGTTGAGCGTGATCGCGATGAACACGGTCACGAGCGCGAACAGGACGCGCTTGATGAGGTAGTCGGCCGACCTCACGCCCGGACCTCCGCTCGCCTTCGGCTGTCCGTGCCTACTCGACCATGTAGGGCGACGTCCAGTATTCCTTGGAGTACGCGTTCAGATCCGTCTGGATCCCCGCCCACTTGTCGGAGTGCGCGTCGATGTACTCGTGGTTCGTGAGCTGGGTGTAGACGAAGTTGTCGTAGATCATCTGCTGCATCTCCCAGACGAGCTGCTTGCGCTCCTCGGGGTCGACCAGCGTTCCCTGCCGCAGGTACATCTCGTCGTACTCGGGGTTGTCCCAGCCCGTGTCGCTCCAGGAGCACCACTGGCCCTTCGTGACGACGGAGAGCATGAAGTCCGGGTCGATGTAGCCGACCCAGTCCCACATGGCCATGTCGAAGGTGGCATAACCGGTCGAGGCCTCGCCGTCGCAGTTGTCGTCGGTCTCGAGCGCGTAGCTGGCGGTCGTGTCTCCGCCGACCTTCTGCGTCAACGTGACGCCGGCCTCGGCGAATCCCTCCTGCACGATCTCGAAGGAGCGGTCGACGTTGAAGTCGGTCGACGTCGGCGTGACGACCTCGTACTCCATCGGATGTGCTTCCTGTGCGTATTCCCCGGTGGTCGCCGGCGCGATCCGGGTCCCGTCGGAGCCGCGCTCGTAGCCCAGGTCGTCGAGCATCTGGTTGCCGGCGTCGCAGTCGTACTCGAGCGGCCCCAGGTTCGGGTTCTCCATCGGCCCGGCGATGTGGCCGACAAGGCTCTCGACGAGGGAGGCGTAGCCGTTGAACACAACCTCGATGATCCGCTCACGGTCGACGCACATCGAGAGCGCCTTCTTCACCTCCGGGTCGAGGAGCTCCCGGTTCTTCGGCTTACGCGGGTTCGAGTTCCAGGTGATGTTCGTGGTCTCGGCTCCGGGAACCTTGTTGACGACGAGGCTGTCGTCGTCCTCCAGCACCTTCACGGCGTTGAACGGGACCTGGTCGACCCAGTCAAGGTTGTCCTGACGCAGCTCGGAGATCATCGAGTCCGCGTTGGTGAAGTACGTGAGCGTGACGGCCTCGGCGTTGGACGCCTCGCCGTAGTACCCCTCCCACGGGATGAAGACCGTCGTGCCCTTCTTCTCGTACTCCTTGATCGTGTAGGCGCCTGCCGAGACGACGGGCAGGTTCTGCTCGGGATGGAACGTCTTCAGGTTCTTCCCGTTGGCGCCCACCAGCGGCTCCCAGACGTGCTGCGGGACGATGAACAGCTGCTCCAGCTGGGCGAGCACGTTCCCGACCGGGGCGTCGTAGTGGATGACGAGCGTGTTCTCGTCCGTCGCCTCCGCGCTGGCCACATGCCCGAGCGCGGGCGCCGCCACCGCGGTCGGCCCGGCCGCGAACTCGATGATGGTGTTGATGGTCCAGGCGGCGTCGTTGGCCGTGAGCGGCGTCTCGTCCGACCACGTACCGCCTGGCTTGAGGGTGAACGTCCAGTCCTTGCCGTCCGCTGAGGTCTCCCAGGACGCCGCCCAGTCGCCCTCGATGACGAGGCCGTCGTCGCCCTGCGCGTACTGAACGAGCTGCGGGTAGATCATCAGCATTGCCTGGTAGGCCTGCGACTCGATGTAGTTGAAGGGGTTGAGCGAGTCGATGTAGTTGATCGAGCCCACGCGGAGGATTCCGCCCTTGACCGGAGTCCCGTCCGTCTTCTTGCCGGTCCCTGTGTCTTCTGCGGAATCACCGTCGCCTCCGCACGCGGGGACTGCGACGATCAGCGCCAGGACTGCAATCAGCAACAGCGCTCGCTTCCTCATGCTCTCACTCTCCCTCTCCCCCAGTGGTCAGGCCGGAATGGTCGATCGTGAGCGTCCTCGCGTCCGCGTCGAGCGTCGCGGTGACGCCGAGCGGGATGGTGGCGAGGTGCTTCCCGTGCCCCAAGGGAAGCTTGTATAGCACGGGGACACCCAACGGCTCCAGGTGCACCTCCAGCACGTCCTCGAGCGAGCGAGTCCGCTGCCAGCCGGGGTGGTCCTTCCAGTCGCTCTTCGCCATCTCTCCAACTACGACTCCGCGGAGACCGGCCAGTTTGCCGCTCTGGGCGAGTTGGGTCAGGATCGCATCGGCCCGGTACGGCTCCAGGCCGACGTCCTCGAAGAAGAAGATCGTGCCCTCGATGTCGAGCTCCCACGGCGTGCCCATGGACGAGATGAGGAGCGAAAGACAGCCTCCTACGAGCGGAGCGGTCGCCTTCCCGCCGCGGATCGGGCGGACGTACGGGTCGTCGGGATTGTCCGGCACCTTGCCGGCGCCCTTCCCGCGGAGCACGTCGAGGAGCCGCTCCTTCGAGAACGACGTGGTCTCCGGGTCGCCCATGCCGAGGAGCCCGTTGCCGTAGAAGGTGGCGAGGCCCGCGCGCTGCCGGATGGCCACGTGGAGCGCGGTGATGTCCGAGAAGCCGACGAACGGCTTCGGGTTCGCCGCGATGACGTCGAGGTCGAGGAAGGGGAGCAGCTCGGCCGAGCCGTAGCCGCCCTGCAGGCACTGGACGACGTCTACCTCCGGGTCGGCGAAGACCGCGGCCAGATCGGTCGCGCGATCGCGCGCGTCGCCCGCGACGTAATCGTCCCTGGCCAGGACGTGCTCTGCGAGCTTCACGCGGTACCCGCGAGACTCCCACCACTCGACGCTGCGCAGGATGTCGGAGCGGCTCTCGAACGGGCTCGCCGGCGCGGCGACGCCGATCGTGCCGCCCTCGGGGAGCGGCCGCCCGAACCGCGTGGCGGCGGTCACGCGTCGAACCTGTAGACCTGGGGCTCCGAGTCGCAGGGGTTCCCGCGACCGTAGGTGATTTCGCCCGCCGTGACGTCGGCGACGCACCAGAAGACCGTCTTCACGTCCTTGGGGGCGTGGCCGTGCCGGCAGATGGAGTCTGGCGCGTTTTCATGGTCGGCGAGGGCCGCGCGGAGCGTGTCGACCGTGAACGGCCCGCCCTGCCCGAGCTCGCGCGCGCGCTCGAGGCGGAGGCACGAGCCGGCGACGTGGTCCGGAGCTCTCGAACCTCTGCATGTCCTCGTTGGCGTAATGGTTCGTATGCGCGAGGATCCCGTCGGCGTCGGGGCGGTCGTCGGCGGAGCTCGTGGCGGAGCCCTCGACGTTCAGCACGCCCTCCGCCGGATGGGCGAAGACCCAGTTGTAGGACGAGGCGCGCGCCGGGTGCAGCACGGCCTCGACGGCGTCCGCGAGGGTGCGGCGGGTGAGGGCGTCGCGCATCTGGAGCAGCCGCGGGAATGCCCACACGCTCGTCGTTCGGCGTCAGCTCGTTGCCGGTGATCGAGAGACCGGCCTCGTTCCAGCCGACGCTGATCCACGGCCCGATGCCGAGCGTGAAGACGACCGGCTCGCCCGGGACGCGCCACTCGAGCGGCGACGACGTCGTGCTCGTCCTCGGCGTAGAGGTCGTTGGTGTGCGCGACAAGCAGGTGACCGTCGGCAGTGCGCGCGCCGGTGACGACGAGGTCGCTGCAGCCCGTCGGCGCTGCGGCAGCTGCGAGCTCCTCGATCGAGGCCGCGAAGAGGCCGAGCGGCTCGACGCCCGCGCCGGCGGCCACGCCGTCCAGCTCCTCGACGATCCAGGGAAGGTGCTCGAAGGTGACTGCGCGGTAGCGCTCGACGAGGACTGGGTCGGCATGCGTCCCGCTCACCGAGCTGCGGATCACCGCGGACGTCGCCTCGCCGACCTGCCTCCCGGCCTCGGCGTGCGTCCCGTGAGCGCGCACGAGCGGGATCGGCGGCGGCGTCACGGTGTCTCCCGCGGCTCGAGCCGCTCCGGCAGCGGCCAGGAGAGCAGCTCGCGGACGAAGCCGACGCACTCCTCGACGGCGGCCTCCAGCAGCGCCTCTCCCTTCTCCGCGGTTGCCTTCGTCGCGTCGCCCTGCACGCCCGTGCGCGAGAAGGACGACCACCACGGCATCACCTTCAGCGGCCCGTCCGACCAGTCCATGAAGGCGTACTGGCCGTCGGGGTAGCTGCGCTCGTCGACGGCCTTGTCCATGTCGACCGCGTCCGGGTCGATGGCGAGGTAGATGGAGGTCTCCAGCTCGCACGCATGGCCCATACCGCCGCGCACGGAGTCGCGCAGCTCGTCGACCCGGGCGAGCGACTGCTTGCCGGAGAGGTAGAACGCCGCCGCGGCGAGAACCGTCGGGTGCTCGACGTTGACGAGCCGAGCCGCAGCCTCGACGAAGTTCTGGTTCGACCCGTGCCCGTTGATGTAGAGCATGCGCCGGAAGCCGTGGCGCGCGAGCGACGAGCCCACATCGGTGCAGTAGCGGGTGAACGTGTCCCAGCCGATCGTGATCGGGCCGGGGAAGTCCATGTGGTGCGGCGAGTAACCGTGCGGGATGGGCGGGAGGAGGACGATCTCGTCCGGCGCCGCCTCGGCCGTCAGCCGGCACACCTCGGCGGTGATGCGGAGATCGGTGTCGATCGGGAGGTGCGGCCCGTGATCTTCGAGCGTGGCCACGGGGATCAGGCAGACGCGCTCCTCGCCGGCGGCCCGCCGCACCTCGGGCCAGGAAAGGCGCTCGTAGAGGAGCGGGCTACCCCACATCGGCCGATCGTACCCTGGCTAGGAGCGCGGGACGACGAGGCCGGACTCGTAGGCCACGATCACCGCCTGGCTGCGGTCGCGCAGGCTGAGCTTGCCCAGCACCCGGCTGACGTGCGTCTTCACGGTCTCCTTGCTGACGACGAGGCGCTCGGCGATCTCGTCGTTCGAGAGCCCCTCGGCGACGAGGCACAGCACCTCGGTCTCCCGCGGCGTCAGGTCCTCGAGCAGCTCCGGCCGGGCCGGGGCGCGAGGGCGCAGGCGGGCGAACTCGTCGATCAGGCGGCGAGTCACGGCCGGGGCGAGCAGGGCCTCTCCCGCCGCCACCACACGCACCGCGTCGAACAGCGTCTCGGCGGCGACATCCTTGAGCAGGAAGCCGCTTGCGCCCGCGCTGAGGGCGTCGTAGACGTACTCGTCGAGATCGAAGGTCGTGAGCATGAGGATTCTCGGGCGCTTGCCGCCGTCGGCCGCCAGGAGCCTGGTCGCCTCGATCCCGTCGAGGCTGGGCATGCGCACGTCCATGAGGACGACGTCGGGGTGCTCGGCCCGGCACAGCTCCACCGCCTCGACGCCGTCGGCCGCGGTGCCGGCCACGGCGAAGTCGTCCTGGGTCTCGAGCAGCGCCGCGAAACCGGCCCGCACGATCTCCTGGTCGTCGGCCACGACCACCCGGACCGTCATGGCGCGGGCCTCGAGAGGGGGAGCTCGGCCTCGACGACGAAGCCGCCGCCGTCGCCGGGGCCGGTCTTCAGCCTGCCCCCGACCATGGTTGCGCGCTCCTGCATGCCGAGCAGCCCGTGGCCGCTCGTGTCGGCCGCCGGCGGTCCGGGCCCGTCGTCGCTCACGCGCAGTCGAAGCGCGTTCTCCTCGTAGCCGAGCGTGACGTCGACCGACGCGCCCGGAGCGTGTCGCCGCGCGTTCGTCAGTGCCTCCTGCACGATCCGGTACGCCGTCAGGTCGACGCCCGGCGGCAGGGGCGTCACGTCGCCTTCGAGCGTCAGCTGAACGGGAGTTCCCGCCGTGCGGGCGCTGTCGATCAAGTCCGTGAGGCGTCCGAGCCCGGGCTGGGGCGAGCGGGCGGCCTCGGGGCTGCCGTCCGCGCGGAGGACGCCGAGCAGCCGCCGCAGCTCCGTGAGTGAGTCGCGGGCCGTCTGTCCGATCGCCGCCAGTCGCTCCTTGCCCTCCTCTGGCATGTCCGGCGTGGTCAGGCGGGCGGTCTCGGCCTGGACGGCGATCACGGACACGTGGTGGGCGACGACGTCGTGGAGCTCGCGGGCGATGCGCGCCCGCTCCTCCATGATCACCTGGTCGCGCTGCGTCTCGGCCATGGCGTGCCGGGTCGCGTCGCGCTCGGCGATCGCCTGGCTCCGCTGCCGCCGCGAGTCGCCCAGGACCTGCGCGGCGACCACGAGCACGAGCAGCATGACGCCCGCGAGCGAGTCCTCGTCCGAAAACCCGATCGCAGCGGCGAGGAACGGCGTCGCCATGACGACCGACCAGCGCCGGCGGTAGCGGTTGGCCACGAGATAGACGACGATGAGCTGCGCGGTGATGCCGGACAGGGTCAGGAGTGTCGGTTCGCTCCCGACCGCGACGAGCGATGCGAACGTGACGACGCCCGCCACCCAGGGAAGGCGCGTGCGCCAGAAGACGAGCGGAAGCGTCGCCAGCAGGTTGGTGATCAGGCCGCTCGCGCGGTCGCCAGGGTGCGCCGCGTACAGGAACGTCTCCACGATGGCGCCGAGCCCGAGCGCGAGG
>CAWAQJ010000022.1:0-43021 GCA_963784175.1 uncultured Actinomycetes bacterium
CGCCGGAGTGGGTGAGCTCGATCCCGGCGAGGGCGCCGTGCTCGTGCACGCGCTCGCACATGACCGCCAGGTTGGCCAGGTCGTCGTCGTCCCAGAGACGGGCGGAGACGTAGGGAGACTTCGTCCGAGTCCCAGGAGACGGGCGCGTACTCGGTGCAGACCGCCGCCCAGCCTCCCTCGGCCTTCATGGCCCGGAACCAGGCCTGGGAGCCGGGCTTCTCCGTCCCGTAGCCGGTGCAGTGCGGCACGGCGTAGAAGCGATTCCGCAGCGTTCGGGCCGACCTGGAGCGGCTCGAAGAGGACGTCATGGCGGGGATCGCGGGACATGCGCCTGGATAGGATCGCGGCTGTGGCGCAGACGGTCAAAGTGCGTACGGGCGGAAAGCTCGTCGCGGAGTGCCTCGAGGCCGCGGGCGTCGAGGTCGCGTTCGGCGTGCCCGGGATCCATGCGCTGGCCGTCTGGGACGGCCTGCGCACCAGCCCGGTGCGCGCGATCGGGCTGCGCACGCGGCTTCTCCGCCGGCTTCGCCGCGGACGGCTACGCGCGGACGAGCGGGCGGCCGGCACCGCTCCTGCTCTCCACCGGGCCCGGCGCGCTCATCTCGCTCGCGGCGCTCATGGAGGCCGCGAGCGCCCACGTCCCCGTGGTCGCGATCGCGAGCCAGATCCCGCGGGAGCTGATCGGCGCAGGCCGCGGGTTCCTCCACGAGCTCCCAGACGACAAAAGGCCTCGTTCGCCCCGGTCGTCAAGTGGGCGGCGCGCGCCGAGTCGCTCAGGAGACATCCCCGAGCTGCTCGAGCGAGGCCTTCCGCCGGGCGCTCACGCCGCCGAGCGGCCCGGTCTTCCTCGAGATTCCGGTAGACGTGCTCGCCGGGAGACGGACGTCCCCGTGGGCGAGGGGGCCATGCACCCGAGGTGCCCGCGCTGCCCTCCGAGAACGACCTCGGGGAGGCTGTCCGCCTCCTCGCCGGCGCCGAGCGGCCCGTGATCTGGGCCGGCGGCGGCGTCCTCCGCTCGGGCGCCTGGGAGGAGCTGCGGGCGGTGGCGGAGCGCCTCGGCGCGCCGGTGGTGACGACACATGAGAAGGGCGCCTCCCGGACCGCCACCCGCTCGCGGCCGGACAGCCTCCGACGAGCCGGCAGTCCAGGAGCTGCTCGGCCGAGCGGACGCGATCCTCGCAGTGGGGACGGAGCTCGGCGCGGAGACGACGGGCCACTACTCGCTGGAGCTCCGCGGCCGGCTCGTCCACGTCGACGCCGACCCGAAGCGGATCGGCGCGACCTACGACGCGTTGGGGCTCGTCGGTGACGCGCGAATCGTCCTCGCAGCGCTGCTCGAGGGCCTGCCGGCGGCCGCCAGCGCGGCCGGCGAGGAGCGGGTCGCCGACGTTCGCAGGCGGATCGAGGAGCGGCTGGACGGCCAGGACCGCGGGCTCGAGCGCGGGCTCGTGCGCGCCGTCCGCGAGGCGCTCCCCCGCGACGCCGTCAGCTCCTGGGACATGACCATCCTGGCCTACTGGGCGGCCGCGCACTTCCCGGCCTACGAGCCGCGGAGCTTCCTCTACCCGCTCGGCTCCGGCACGCTCGGCTACTCGTGGCCGGCCGCGCTCGGCGCCTCGCTCGCCGTGCCGGGGCGTCCCGTGCTCGGCGTGGTCGGCGACGGCGGATTCAACTACGGGCTCGCCGAGCTGGCTCCGGCGCGCCAGTACGGGCTCGACGCCAAGCTCCTGCTCGTCGACGACGGTGGCTACGGGATCCTGCGCGAGTACCAGCGCGACCAGTTCGGGGAGACGTTCAGCGTCGACCTCGTGGAGCCTGACTTCCGGGCGGCGATCGAGGCCTTCGGCGTGCCGGTCGTCTCCGTCGAGCCGGACGGGGTCGGAGACGCACTGGCCGCCGCGCTGGCCGAGGACGGCCCCGTGGTCGTCCACGTGCCGGCGCTCCTGGAGATGTGGACGTGACCGACTGGAACAGCATCGTCCGCGGGTCGCTGATCGGCCTCGAGCCATACCGGCCCGGGGCAAGCCTCGACGAGCTGAAGGAGGCCTACGGCCTCGACGAGATCGTGAAGCTGAACTGGAACGAGGGCCTGGAGGGCCCGTTCCCGGGCGTCGAGGAGGAGGTCGTCGCCGAGCTCGACCGCGCCTGGATCTACCCGGCCGAGGCCTACTCGGACTTGCGCGAGAGCGTGGCCGCCTGGCTGGGGACGTCCCCGGAGCGGATCGTGCCGAGCCACGGCATCCAGGCGCTGATCGCGACGGTCGCGCACGCCTTCCTCGAACCGGGCGACTCCGTCGTGCTCACCACGCCGACCTACGGCCTCTACGCGACGACGTGCGCCGGCGCGGGCGCCGAGATCGTCGAGGTGCCGAGCCGCGACCTCCGCCACGACGTCGACGCGCTCGCCGCCGCCGCGCGCGAGACGAGCGCCAGGCTGGTCTGGCTCTGCGACCCCAACAACCCGACGGGCGCCCTGGTCGAGCGCGACGAGTGGGAGCGGCTTCTGGACGGGCTCCCCGAGCGCTGCGCGGTCGTCGTCGACGAGGCCTACGTCGAGTACGTCGACCCGAGCGTGCGCCTCGACCGGCTCGCCGACGTGGAGGCCGGAGCGCCGATCGTGGTCATGCGGACGTTCTCGAAGATCTTCGGCCTCGCGGGCCTGCGCCTCGGCTACGCGGTCGTAGGCGAGCAGCTCGCCGAGCTCCTCGACGTCGTCCAGGAGCCATTCAACGTCAACCGCGCCGCCCTGGCGGCGGGCCGGGCGAGCCTGCGCCGCGCCAGCTCGTCGAAGGGCGCCGGCTGGCGAATGCGCAGGGGCGCGAGCGCCTGGCCGAACGGCTCCGGAGGCCGGGAGCGCCGCCCACCCCCGAAGGCCAACTTCCTGCTCGTGGACGCCGGCGTGGACGACTCGCCCTCACAAAGGGGTCTCGCACGCTGGGGCTTCCTTGTCCGGGCCGGAGTGAGTTCGGGCTCGTCGGGCTTCGTCCGCATCACGAGCGGGCCCGCTGCCGATCATGAAGCGGGTCGGGGCAGAAGTGGCCGACTTGCGGGAGAACTCTCGGCAGCGGAGTCGCCTGCCGCTTGACTTACGGTCGGCGGGGTTCAATGCGCCTTCGCTGTCATGGCCCATCCCAAGGATCAGATCCGGCCTTTCACCCAAGGAGCTCCTCCCCGGCGCGGCCGCGGGTGCCGCCGGCGTCGGCGTTCTCGGCGGTCTGGCCGCGTGCGAGAACACCACGACCCGGTCGGCACGGGTGAGAGAGCGGCGAGGCGGGCTCGCCCCTGGTCGACCAAGCCCGTCGGCCCCGGCGGTCTGCCCCTCCCGCGCACGGACAACAGCGTCACCTGGGCGGTCGCGGACGACAACCAGCCGATCGCCGAGGGCACGCCCGTCGAGACGGGGCCGCTGCAGGTCTACAACTACCCCGACTACATCTACCCAGCCCTCGTCGCAGTTCGAGCAGCTGCACGGGACGAAGGTCGAGATTGCGACCTACAACTCGGCGGACGAGGCGATCGCGAAGCTCCATCGGGCCAGGTCACGTACGACGTCATGATGGGCCTGTCGGGCTCGAACATCGTGAGCCTGATCGCACAGCAGCTCCTCGCGCCGTTCAACCACACGCTACCTGCCGAACCTCGCCAAGAACGTCTGGACGGAGCTGCAGGACCCCTACTACGACCGCGGCAGCCACTACACGGTGCCGTACGTCGTCTGGGGGGACGGGATCGGCTGGCGCAACGACAAGGTGCGCGAGGACATCGCCGAGCATGGACGTGCCCTGGGACATCTTCTGGAAGTCGCAGGCGTGGCGGGGCAAGGTCGGGCTCCTGGACGACAAGCGCGACGGTCTCGATGCCGATGCAGCGCGACGCGATGCGCGCCGGGCACGATCGCCGACCTCAACACGGAGGATCCGGAGATCGTCGCCAAGGCGGGGCGCGACCTCGAGCAGCTGACCGACATCTGCAACATCAAGGTCACGATCACGGACTACCAGACGCTGCCCGAGGGGACGACGTAGCTGCACCACTCGTGGTCGGGTGACCTGCTCGCCGGCGCCTTCTACTACATGCCGACCGGCGTCTCTCCCGACGTCCTCTCGTTCTGGTGGCCCGGGACGAACGGCGTCGTGCAGAACGACTTCATCTGCATCCCGAAGCGCGGCCGAGAGCCCCGTGCTCGCGCATCTCTTCCTCAACTTCATGCTCGAAGAGACGATCGCCTACGAGAACTTCATCAACTGGAACGGCTACATCCCGCCGCAGAAGGGGATCGACGCCGACGCGTTGATCGCCGACGGCCTGATCCCGGAGACGCTGGCGCCGGCGGTCGTCCGCCCCGACCGAGTTCCTGGCCAACCAGGAGCTGCTCCAGCTGACGGTCGAAGGCGAGCGGCTCTGGGACCAGGCCTGGTCGCAGTTCAGGGCGGGCTAGCGGGCGTGGAGTCCCGATGGACATGGCGGTTCCTCGCGCTTCCCGGGGTCGCCTGGCTCTCGGTCTTCTTCCTCGTGTCGTTCTACGCCGTCATCTGCGTCGCTTTCGGCAACCAGAACACCCTCAACGAGCCTGTGCCGATCTGGAACCCGCTCGACTGGAACGTCGGCTACGTTCAGCGAGGTGCTCCAGAACATCCGGGACGGCGGGCAGTACCTGACCCTCTTCATCCGCACGTTCGTGTTCGTGGGCATCGCCGTCGACACTCGCGCTGCTCATCGGCTACCCGGTCGCCTACTACGCCGCGCGCCATGCCGGGAAATGGGAGGGCTCATCCTCGTGCTGCTCGTGCTCCCCTGGTGGATCAACTACCTCATGCGGATGCTGGCCTGGATCAACCTGCTCTCGCCGGAGGGCTGGGCCACGAGGGTGCTGCACTGGATGTCGATCGACCAGCTGTTCATCTGGCTCGGCCTGCTCGAGAACGAGGGCGGCTGGCTCGAGGGACAGCCGGCGACGGTGATCCTCGCCCTGGTCTACGGCTACGTGCCTTTCCTCGTCCTTCCGCTCTACGCGTCGCTCGACCGGATCGACCAACGCCACATCGAGGCGGCGCGCGACCTGGGCGCAAGCCCGTTCCAGGCCTTCCGCCGCGTGACGCTGCCGCTCTCCATGCCGGGGATCCTCGCCGGCGCTCGTGCTCATCTCTCTGCCGATGTTCGGCGACTACTACACACCCGATCTCGTCTCCGCTTCGCCCGAAACGCAGCTGATCGGGAACCAGATCGACCAGTTCACGCGGCAGGGCTCGCAGAAGGTCGTGGGCGCCGTGCTGACCGTGATCCTTGCGGCCTTGCTCCTCGTCTTCATGCTCTATTACCTCCGCCAGACGCGGCGCGCGGGCGAGGAGGCGAGGACGTGAACTGGCTCCGCAACCCGTGGGGGAAGCCGCGCTTCCTCCCGCTCGTGACCGGGCTCTACATCTTCTGGTCGATCATCCCGGTCGCGATCGCCGTGCTCTTCGCCTTCAACGACGGGCGCTCGCGGACGACCTGGCAGGGCTTCTCGACCCGATGGTTCACCGGCGATCCCGGCAGCGTGCGCGAAGACCCCGCGCTCCTGTCCGCACTCGAGCACACCCTGCTTCTGGCCGTGCTGTGCGTGGCCGTGGCCGTCCCGCTCGGGGTCGCCCTCGCGCTCGGCCTCCAGCGCTGGCGCGGCTGGGGCGGGGGTCCCGTCAACACGCTCATGCTCCTGCCGCTCGTCACCCCTGAGCTCGTCATGGGCGTTGCCCTCCTCCTCCTCTTCCTCCAGATCTTCAACGGCTGGGGCCTGGGGACGACGGCACAGGCGATTGGCCAGGTGACATTTGCGGTCTCCTACGTCGTCGTGATCGTCCGCGGTCGCCTGGTGACGATCGGGCGAGACGTGGAGGAAGCTGCGGCGGACCTCGGGGCGGCCACGATCTCGCGGGTCTGGCGGGTCGTCCTGCCGCTCCTTGCACCGGCGATCATCGCGAGCGCCGGCGTCGTCTTCGCGCTCTCGATCGACGACTTCGTCGTCACGCAGTACCTCGCCGCTGGCGCGGACACCAACACCGTGTCGATGCTGCTCTACTCGACGGCGCGCGGCGCGCCGACGCCGGCGCTCAACGCGCTCGCCACGATCACGCTCGTGATCACGCTCGCGACGATCGCGCTGGCGTACCTTGTGTACCGACGCTTCGCGGGAGCGGGATCCGCATCCGAGGCGGCGACGTTAGGAGAGGTCGCAATTGAACGGTGACACCGGAGAAGTCAGGCTCGAGGAGCTCCGCAAGCAATTCGGCGACGTCGTCGCGGTCGAGAGCCTCGACCTGACCATGCCGCCGGGCGAGTTCTTCACGATGGTCGGCCCGTCCGGGTGCGGCAAGACGACCACGCTCCGCATGATCGCGGGCTTCGAGCGCCCGACGAGCGGGCGCATCCTGCTCGACGGCACCGATGTCGCGCGGACGCCTCCGCACCGTCGAAACGTCAACACGGTCTTCCAGAGCTACGCGCTCTTCCCGCACCTCAGCGTCGCGGACAACGTCGCGTTCGGTCTCAAGTACCGGAAGCAGACCAAGGCCGACAAGAAGCGCCTCGTCGCGGAGATGCTCGAGCTCGTGCAGCTCGTCGGCTTCGAGAGGCGCAAGCCAAGTGAGCTCTCGGGTGGCCAGCAGCAGCGCGTCGCGCTCGCGCGTGCACTGGTCCTCCGGCCCCAGGTGCTGCTCCTCGACGAGCCGCTCGGCGCCCTCGACGCGCGCCTGCGGAAGGACCTCCAGGTCGAGTTGAAGGCGCTGCAGGAGGACGTGGGCGTGACGTTCGTCTTCGTCACGCACGACCAGGAGGAAGCCCTCACGATGAGCGACCGCATCGCGGTCATGAACGACGGCCACGTCGAGCAGGCCGGCCCGCCGCAGGCGGTCTACGAGGAGCCGGAGACGCTCTTCGTCGCCGACTTCCTCGGTGTCTCGAACCTGATCTCCGCCAACGCGGTCGGCGAGGACGACGGCTGCTGCACGCTCAAGGTCGCCGAGCGCACGCTCCGCGCCCGCCAGGGCGCCATCACGATGCGTGGCGAGGTCAAGGCGATGATCCGCCCCGAGCGGGTAGGGGTCGAGGCCGCGGAGAACGAAGGCGAGAACCGCGTCCCCGGGCTGGTCGAGCACGCCGTCTTCCTGGGCAGCTTCCGGGAGCTGCGCGTTCGCATCCTGGGCGGCAGCCTGGTGAAGGCGATTTTGCCCAACGACGGGGAGCCGCTCGCGTACGAGCAGGGCAACGCCGTGACCCTCCATTTGCCCGCCGACGCCCTGCGGGTGCTCTCGCCGTCGGTCGCCCCAAAGCCGCCGCCTCCCGACGAGGCGGAGGAGCCGCAGTCGGAAGCCCCCGAGACCGAGGAACAGGAAGAAGAGGTGAGCTCGAATGGCAACTGAGGCAACCGTCGTCGAGATCGACCGCGGCCGAATCAAGGAGCTGGCCGAGCGCGAGGAGAGCCGGCTCGACGAGCGCACCTCGAAGTCCCGCGAGCTGTACGAGCGCGCCCGCCAGACCCTCTCGGCCGGCGTCGCCTCCTCCTACCAGGTGCGCGACCCGTGGCCGATCTACCTCGCCGGCGGCGAGGGCGCCAGGGTCTGGGACGTCGACGGCAACGAGCTCCTCGACTTCCACAACGGCTTCGGCTCGATGGTCCAGGGCCACGCCCATCCCGCGATCGGCAAGGCGATCGCCGAGCGCTATCCGCACGGGACGCACTTCGCCGCGCCCACCGAGGACGGCGTCGTCGTCGCGGAGGAGCTGAAGCGCCGTTGGGGCCTGCCCAGGTGGCGGTACACCAACTCCGGCTCCGAGGCGACCATGGACGCGATCCGCATCGCCCGCGCGGCCACCGGCCGGGACACGATCGTCAAGATCTTCGGCTCCTACCACGGCCACCACGACTACGTGATGGTCTCGATCGGGGTCGAGTACGACAAGATCGGCGACCGCGACAACTACGAGTCGCTGCCCTACGGCGCCGGGATCCCCCAGGCCGCCGCCGACCTGACTGTGCCCGTGCCGTTCAACGACGCGCCCGCGATGGAGCGGCGCATCGAGCGGCTGATCGAGGAGGGCCGCAAGCCCGCCTGCGTGATCATGGAGGCGGCGATGATGAATCTCGGGGTCGTGCTCCCGGAGCCCGGCTACCTCGAGGCCGTGCGCGAGCTGACCCGCAAGCACGACATCATCCTCATCTTCGACGAGGTCAAGACCGGTCTCTGCATCGCGCCCGGCGGCGCCACCGACCGCTTCGGGGTCAAGCCCGACATGGTCACGCTGGCGAAGACGCTCGGCGGCGGACTGCCGTCGGGCGCCATCGGCGGCACCGAGGAGGTCTTCGAGGTCGTCGAGAACGGCGACGTCTACCAGGTCGGCACCTACAACGGGAACCCGCTCTCGATGGCGGCCGCCCGGGCGAGCCTCCTGGACGTGCTCACGCCGGAGTCCTACGAGCACCTCGACGCCCTCAACGACCGCATCCTCGCCGGCTGCGAGAAGGTGATCGACGACTACCGCCTGCCCGGCTACGCGGTCGGCGTCGGGGCCAAGGGCTGCGTCACCTTCGCGCCGACGAAGATCGTCGACTACGAGAGCTACAAGGAGCACCAGGACGGCGAGCTCGCCGACCTCGCGTGGCTCTACAACATGAACCGCGGCGTCTTCATGACGCCCGGCCGCGAGGAGGAATGGACGCTTTCGGTCGTGCACTCCTTCGAGGACTGCGACGCCTTCGTCGCCGCCTTCGAGGAGATGGCGGCGGATCTGACGGCGTAGAATTTGAAGATGGAGACCGACCTCGGTGCCGCCCTGGCGGCCGGCGCGACCCTTCCGGCAGGCTGGTACGCGGACCCGACGATCCAGCGGCTCGAGGGCGAGCGCATCTTCTCGAGGACGTGGCAGTACGCCGGCCGAGCCGACCGGGTCGCCAATCCCGGGGACTTCTTCACGTGCTTCGCGGGCCAGATCCCGATCGTGGTCGTCCGCGACACCGAGGGCGTTCTGCGCGGGTTCGTCAACGTCTGCAGGCACCGCGGGCACCTGATCGCGCAGGGCGACGGCAACCGCAAGGCGCTTCAGTGCCCGTACCACGCCTGGACGTACGACCTCGACGGGACGCTTCGCAAGGCGCCGCGCTCCGAGCGCGAAGCAGACTTCGACAAGGAAGGCTTCTCGATGCTCCCCGTGGCGATCGAGGCCTGGGGCCCGATGGTCTTCGTCAACCCCGATCCCGACGCCGGTCCGCTCGCGGACGCGCTCGGGCCGCTCCGGGACAAGGTCGCTCACAGCGGCGTCGACCTCGACCGCCTGCGCTTCCGCGTCCGCAACGACTGGGAGATCGAGTGTGACTGGAAGGTCGCGATCGAGAACTACCTCGAGTGCTACCACTGCTCGGTCGCGCACCCCGGCTTCTCCAAGGTGCTCGATGTGGGCGCCGACGAGTACCTGTACGAGGCCGAGGGCCTGGCGCTGATGCAGTTCGCGCACGTGCGCGACTCGGTCAAGGCGAACGGCAAGGTCGCCTACCTCGCCGACGCGGACGTGGAGCAGGCGCAGTACCACATGCTCTTCCCGAACTGCACGATCAACATCGACCCGGGCCCGGGGAACATGTCCGTCGACGTCACGCGGCCCGCCGGCCCGGGGCGCTGCGCCGGCTCGACGGAGTACTTCTACTACGAGGAGGTCCCGGACGAGACCGCGGCCGAGATGATGGCCTTCGCCAACCAGGTGGGCACCGAAGACGCCTCGCTCGTGGCCTCAGTCCAGGTCGGCCTCAACTCCGGGATGATCCCGCACGGGCGCCTACTGCCCTCGAGCGAGGTGCTGATCCAGCACTTCCAGAAGCTCGTGCACGACGCCCTCAGTGGCGACTGACCCGAAGCACGCGGTCCTCTTCGAGCCGCTCCAGATCGGCCCGAAGACCCTCAGGAACCGCTTCTACCAGGTGCCCCATTGCACGGGCTTCGGCGTGCAGAAGCCGGGCGGGCAGGCGCGCCACCGCTCGACGAAGGCCGAGGGCGGCTGGGCGGCGGTCAACACCGAGTACTGCGCGATCAGCGCCGACTCGGACGAGACGCCGTTCATCTCCGCGCGGCTCTGGGACGACGGCGACCTGCGCGCGCTCTCCCTCATGTGCGACGAGGTGCACGAGCACGACGCGCTGGCAGGCGTCGAGCTCCACCACTCGGGCGTCCATTGCCCGCGCCGCGAATGGCGGCTGCCGGCGATCGGGCCCTCGCAGCTCGCAAGCGACTACCTCCTGGTGACGCCGAAGGCGATGGAGCGCGACGACATCCGCCGGGTGCAGGAGGACTGGGCGGCCGCGGCCCGGCGGGCCCGCGAGGCGGGCTTCGACATCGTCTACGTCTACGGGGCGCACAGCTACCTGCCCATGCAGTTCCTCTCGCCGTTCTACAACCGGCGGACGGACGAGTACGGCGGCTCGCTCGAGAACCGGGCGCGCTTCTGGATGGAGCTCCTCGAGCTCACACGAGAGGCGGTGGACGGCGAGTGCACCGTCGCCACGCGCATCTCCGTCGCCGCCTTGAGCCCGTACGGCGTCGATCTCGACGAGGGCCTCGAGTTCGTGCGCCTCGCCGACCATCTCGTCGACCTCTGGGACGTCGCCATCGGCTCGGCGACCGAATGGTCGAAGGACTCTGGCGCCTCGCGGTTCTTCAAGCAGGGCTGGCAGCTCGAGTGGACGAAGCACGTGCGCGAGGCGACAGCGAAGCCGATCGTCGGCGTCTCGCGGCTCACCGACCCGGATCAGATGGCCGAGATCGTCTCGAGCGGCGTCTGGGACGTGATCGGCGCGGCGCGGCCGTCCATCGCCGACCCGTTTCTCCCGCGCAAGATCGAGGAGGGCAGGCTCGACGAGATCCGCGAGTGCATCGGCTGCAACATCTGCATCCCGAAGTCGGATCCCGGCGGCAACATCGGCTGCACCCAGAACGCGACCGCGGGCGAGGAGTTCCGCCGCGGCTGGCACCCGGAGCGCTTCGAGCCCGCGGAAAACAGAGACCGCGACGTGCTCGTCGTCGGCGCGGGGCCCGCCGGCATGGAGTGCGCGATCGTGCTCGGCAAGCGCGGCTTCCGGCGCGTCCACCTCGTGGATGCAGGCGACGACATCGGCGGGATCATGCGCTGGATCCCGCAGCTCCCCGGCCGAGGCGAGTGGGCCCGGGTGCTCAACTGGCGCCGGATCCAGCTCGACAAGCTGAGGAACGTCGAGGTGCTGACCGGGATGCGCCTGGACGCCGACGGCGTGCGCGAGTACGGGGCCGAGATCGTCGTCGTCGCCACGGGCGCGCACTGGGCCAGCGACGGCCTGAACCGGGAGACCCACGAGCCGATCCCCGGCGCCGACGCCTCCCTGCCGCACGTCCTCACGCCCGAGCAGATCATGGTCGAGGGCAAGACTCCGCCCGGGAAGCGCGTCGTCGTCTACGACTCGGACGGCTACTTCATGGGCCCCGACCTGGCAGAGCGGCTGGCAGTCGACGGGTTCTCCGTCGACTTCGTGACGTCGCTCGAAGACATCTCTCCGTTCTCGCACGAGACGCTGGAGCAGGTCTTCCTCAAGGAGCGGCTCCACGAGGTCGGCGTGCGGATGCACCGCACCGTCAGGCTCGAGCGCATCGAGACCGGCCGGGTCGCGTGCGCCGACGAGTTCGGCGAGCCGGTCGAGCTCGAGGCCGACGCGGTCGTGCTCGTCACCCAGAGGCTTTCCGACGACGCGCTCTACCACGAGCTCCGCGCCGACGAGGAGCGCCTCGAGGCCGAGGGGATCGAGGCTGTCTACCGGATCGGCGACTGCGTCGCGCCCCAGCTCATCGCGGACGCGATCTTCGACGGGCACCGCCTCGCGCGCGAGATCGACAGCGAGAATCCCGCTGTGCCCCTGCCTTACCTGCGCGAGCGTCCGGTGACCGCCCTTGCCTGAGGGGCTCCCGGAGATCCGGCGCGAGGGCGACGTCTGCGTGATCACGTTCCAGCGCGACGAGAAGCTGAACGCGATCTCGAGCGAGGTCGAGCGCGCGCTGCTCGACGCGCTCGGCGGGGCCGACGTGCGCGAGAGCCGCTGCATCGTCTTCGCGGGCGGCGAGCGGGCGTTCTCGGCCGGCGCCGACCTGAAGGAGCAGCGGGACGAAAGCCCCGGAGGGATCGACACCTACTATCGCGACACGGGCGACGTCTACGAGCGCATCGCGTCGCTGCCGCAGCCGACCTTCAGCGCCATCGCGGGCTGGTGCCTCGGCGCCGGCTTCGAGCTGGCACTCGCCACCGACTTCCGCATCGCCGACGAGACCGCCGTCTTCGGCCTGCCCGAGGTCGAGCTCGGGATCGTCCCCAGCTCGGGCGGCACGTATCGCCTGGTCAGGGCGCTCGGCCCGGCGCGCGCGAAGGAGCTCATGCTCCTGAAGCCGCGAGTCGACGCCGCGGAGGCCTTCCGCCTCGGCGTGGCGACCGAGGTCGTCCCGGCGGGCCAGGCCCTCACGCGCGCCCTCGAGCTCGCCACGCAGGTCGCTGCGCTCCCGCCCCTCGCCGCCTCGGCCGCCAAGCAGGCCGCCGACGCCATCGCCGAGTCGAGCCGAGAAGCGGGCGTCCTGATCGAACGGCTCGCCTACGCCGCGCTGGCGCAGACGGACGAGGCCCGAGAAGCGGGACAGGCGTTCGGCGAGCGGAAGAGGGACGGCTAGAGCGGCTCGACCGGGTCGCCGACCCTGACGCGGCCCGGCTCCTCGACGTCGGCGTAGACGCCGAACTCCACGTGCTTGCCGTTGGCGAACCCGCGGTAGGCGGGGATCAGACGAAGCGTGTCGAAGTCGCGCGCGCCGCTCTCCGGGTTCTGGGTCGTCGTCGCGCAGCGGACGCACGTCTCGACCACGGTGACGACTGCATCGCCGAGCCGGACGCGCCGGCCGATCCACGCGTCCTCCTCGTGCGGTTCGACGCCGGCGACGGTCACGAGCATCCGGAAGCGTCGCCCATCCACAGGCCCCTCGTGGCCGGACTGCCGCCCGAGCTCCTCGAGCGAGGCCTCGGACAGCATCGAGACCACGCGCTCGTCGACCGCGCCGCCCTCCGCGTCCACGCGAAACAGGCGCAGCGGCTTGCCGACGAACTCCGAGAGCGCGGCCGAGAAGGGGCCCTCGACCACGTGGGACGGGCGCTGCGTGTCCCAGAGGTCGACGACCTCGGCCGCGCCGAGCCTGACCTCGTCCTCGACGACGGTGCCGTCCGGAAAGCGGAGCGAGAGGCGATCCGGGTCGCGCCGGTACTCGGCGACGATCGTCACCATCCGCCCGTGCCGTATCCCGCTGAAGAGGCGGCCCGTCTCGTCCAGCAGGAGGAACTGCCGGTTCCCGGGGACGCCTGTCCTCTCGATCAAGATCTCGTCTGGGTGGTGCTGGGCGAGGCCCTTGACCGGTGCGGTGGAGAGGCGGGAGACGGTGCCCACGTTCCTAAATCTACTCCGGGGCGGGCGGCGGCTCCGCGTGGCCCCAGGAGTCCGCGCCACCGTCGACGACGATCGTCGTGCCGGTCACGTACGACGCGGCGGGCGAGGCGAGGAAGGCGATGACGGCGGCGACGTCCTCGGGCGTGCCGAGTCGCCCGGCCGGGATCGACTTCTCCCAGGCAGCGATCTGCTCCGCGCCGTACCCCTCCAGGCCCTCCGTGAGGATCGTCCCCGGAGAGACGCAGAGCGTGCGGATCCCGAAGCGGCTCCACTCGCCGGCCAGGCCGGCGGCCATGTTCTCGACCGCGGCGCGCGCGGCAGCGGCGTGGGCGAAACCGGGGATCCCGCGACGCGGGCTGAACCCGACGAAGACGACGACGCCGCTGCGGTTGGGGATCATCGAGCGCGTCGCCACGGTCCGCGTCACGTCCCAGGCGGCGTCGACGGCCAGCCGGTGGACGGCGCGCCAGCCGTTGAGGGAGATCTCCTCGGCGGGCGCGATGAACTGGCCGCCGGCGTTGTTCACGAGCACGTCGATGCGCTCGAAGCGCTCGAGCGCGGCGTCGACGAGGGTCACGACCTGGTCGGGCTCGCGCACGTCGATCTGGAGCGAGAGGCACTCGGCGCCGAGCTCCTCCACCGCGGCGCGCGCCTCCTCCAACGGCCCGGGGCGGCGCCCGCAGATGACCACCGAGGCGCCGGAGCGCGCCAGCTCGAGCGCGGTCGCGCGGCCGATGCCGGTGCCGCCGCCGGTGACGAGAGCGATCACGGGCTGTTCACCGCCCCGTCGGGCGTGCGGCCTTCGAGCACGGCGCGCACCGAGAGCACGGGGCGCGTGTGGCAGGCCTCGTCTGCCTCTGCGCTGTACCAGGCGACGTGCGGCGTGACGACGAGCCGCGGCCAGGCCGGAGCCGGGTGCTCTGCCGTCGGCGGCTCGACAGGGATGACGTCGAGGGCGGCGCCGCCCAACCGCCCGCTCTCGAGCTCGCTCCTCAGCGCGTCCAGGTCGACGAGCTGCGGTCGCGCCGTGTCCACGAGCACGGCGCCGTCGGGCATGAGCGCGAGCTCGTCGGCGCCGAGAAGCGCATCGGTCTCCGACGTCAGCGCGACGTGCAGCGAGACGGCGTGGCATGCGGCCAGCAGGTCGCGGAGCGCGGCAGGGCGCGCGCCGGTCGCAGCGATCTGGTCGTCGTCGAGCGCCGGATCCGTCCCCCAGACCTCGAAGCCGAGCGCAGACGCCCGCTCGACGAGCGCCCTCCCGGTGCGGCCGAGGCCCACGACGCCCAGCCGCGTGCCCCGGATGCGGCGCAGCTCGCCGGCGGCCTTCCAGTCCCAGCCGCCGGCACGGACCTCGCGGTCGAGCACGACCACGCCGCGCAGCAGCGTCAGGACGAGCGCCAGCGCGTGATCGGCGACCTCCTCGATGCAGTAGTCCGGCACGCTGCAGACCCAGATCCCGCGCCGCTCGGCCTCCTCGACGTCGACGTGGTCGAACCCGACGCTGCAGGTGGCGACGACGCGGAGAGCCGGCAGGCGGTCGAGGTCGGCCGCGCGCACCTCGGTCTCGGTCCCGACCAGCAGGCCGACGACATCGTCCCCGCCCCAGGGCTCCCGGGCCTCATCGACGCTCACGCCGACGCCGTCCAGGAGGGAACGAACCTGCTCGGTGTCGTAGCCGTCGTCACCCACGACCACGCGTGTCTCGGCTACGGCTGCCACGGCTGGGGTTACTATCACCGCCCCTGCCCCGAGGGCAACCGTGCACGAGAAGGAGATCGAGATCAGGTGGCGCGACCTCGACCCGTACGGGCACGTCAACCACGCCGTCTTCCTCACCTATCTCGAGGAGGTGCGCGACGAATGGCTGATGACCGCGGTCGGAGACGACGCGCTCGGATACGTCGTCGCGCGTGTCGAGATCGACTACCGCCGCGAGCTGACGCAGAAGGACGACCGGGTCGTCGCCGGCATCAGGCTGGACTCGCTGGGGACCTCGAGCGTCCGCACCGTCGAAGAGCTCCACGTCAAGGGCGGCGAGCTCGCCGCGGAGGCGAGGGCAGTGCTGGTCGCCTGCGACGACCAACATCGGCCGCGGCCGCTCACGGACGACGAGCGGGCTGTGCTCGAGCGTGCTTGACGAGCTCCTCAGCCCGCTCCTGATCGGGTCGGTCCGGCTGCGGAACCGGATCGTCTCGACCGCCCACCAGACGACGCTCGTCCACGACCACCTTCCGACCGACGACTTCGTCGCCTACCACGAGGCGCGGGCTCGGGGCGGCGTTGGGCTGATCGTCCTCGAGGCAACGGCCGTCGACCCGTCCGGGCTCCTGACTCCGCACACCCTCGCGGGCTACCGGGAAGAGTCGACCGCCGGGTTCGCCCGCGTCGCCGAGGCCGTGCGGCCGCACGGAGCGCGGCTTTTCGTCCAGCTCTTCCACGGCGGCCGCGAGCAGATCGCGAGCCCACCCCGCACTCCCGCGATCTCCGCGTCGGCCGTCCCGAGCCGCCGCTTCCACGTCGAGCCGCGCGCCGCTACCCAGGCGGACATCGAGTCGATCGTCGAGGGCTACGCGCGCTCTGCCGCCAACGTTGCCGCCGCCGGCCTCGACGGGATCGAGATCTCGGCCGCCCACAACTACCTCGCGGCGCAGTTCTTCACGCCCGGCCTGAACCGGCGCGACGACGAGTGGGCCGAGCCGGGACGCTTCCTCCTCGCCGTGCTCGAGGCGGTTCGGAGAGCGGCGCGGGGCCTCGCGCTCGGCGTGCGGCTGAGCGCGGATTCGGAGGCCGCCCGGAACGTCGTCGGCGAGCTGGCGAGCCGCGTCGACTACGTCAGCGTCGCGCTCGGCGAGTCCTCCACGTACCTGGGCGCCATGGGCATCGTGCCCCCGCCGCCCTTCCCCGAGAACGCCATCGGCGACTACGCCGGGTTCCGGGTCGGCCCGCCGCTCGTGGGCACGTCGCGCATCGTCGACCCGGTCTCCGCCGACCGGCTCGTCGCCGGCGGCGCGTTCGAGGCGGTGGGGATGACGCGCGCGCTCATCACCGACCCCGATCTCCCACGCAAGGCGACGGAGGGCGCGCTCGACGAGGTCCTGCGGTGCATCGGCTGCAATGCGTGCATCGCCCATTACCACGCCGGCACGCCGATCGCCTGCACGCAGAACCCGCGCACCGGGCGCGAGCGCACGCTGCCCCGACCGGAGAAGGCCGCAGAGCGGCGTCGCGTCGTGGTGGTCGGTGCCGGGCCTGGTGGGCTCGCCGCCGCGGCCGAGGCAGGCGCGGCCGGGCACGAGGTCGTCGTGCTCGAGCGCACGGATCGGATCGGCGGCCAACTCGCCCTCGCCGGGGCCGCACCGGTGCACGAGGAGACCGCGCTCTCGCTCGCGCGCAACTACGAGCGTCTGCTCGCCGCCGCCGGAGTCGACGTGCGACTCGGCACGGAGGCAGATGCGGACACGGTCGCCGAGCTCGAGCCGGACCTGGTCGTCGTCGCCACGGGCGCAAAGCCGTATGTCCCGGACCTCCCGCTCGAGGGAGCCGCGACCGTGCAGGCCTGGGACGTCCTCGCGGGACCGCTCCCCACCGGGCGGCGGGCCGTGGTGGCCGACTGGGGCGGCGACGCGTCGGGCCTCGCGAGCGCCGAGCTGCTCGCCCGCGCGGGGAACGACGTCGCGCTCGCCGTCGGCTCGGCCACGCTCGGCGAGGCGCTCCACCAGTACCAGCGCAGCCTCTACGCGCAGCGCCTCTACCGCGCGGGGGTCGAGATCCTGCACCACCTCGACCTCGTCGCGGCAGAGCTCGGCGCCGTCCGCTTCCACAACCTCTTCGCGCCCGATCTCGAGACCACGCTGCCGGCTGACCTCCTCGTGCTCGCCCTCGGGAGGGTGCCCGAGCGGGCCCTGGCCGAGGAGCTGACCGCTCGCGGACTGCCCGTCGAGGAGGCCGGCGACTGCCTCAGCCCACGCAGCGCGGAGGAGGCGGTGCTCGAAGGTACTCTCGCGGCCCGCCGGCTCGACCTCACTAAGATCCGTCCGTGATCCCGACGGTTCCCGAGCTGCCCGCGGACATCCGCGAGCTGAAAGAGCGCGTTTCCGCCTTCCTGGAGCGCGAGGTCTACCCGCTCGAGCAGCGCGTGGCCGAGGCCGGCCGCATCGACCCCGAGTGGGCCTCGGAGCTGCGCCGCAAGTCGTGGGACGAAGGGTTCGGGATGCTGAACATGCCCGAGGAAGCGGGCGGCCGCGGGCTCCCGATGCTCGGCCAGGTGGCGCTCGAGGAGGAATCCGGCAAGGCCACCAACGGCCTCGGCTTCGCCGTCGTCGACCGCGGCCCGGCGGAGCTCTGGGACATCGCCACGCCCGAGCAGCGCGAGCGCTTCGTCCAGCCGGTGCTCCAGGGCAAGTACCGCGAGGCCTGGGCCGTGACCGAGCCCGGCGCCGGCTCCGACGTCAGCGCCCTCGAGGCGACGGCGGTGCGGGACGGCGACGAGTGGGTCCTGAACGGCGAGAAGTGGTTCGTGACGAGCGAGGGCGACGCCGGCTTCTACCTCGTCCTGGCGGTCTCCGACGGGGAGCAGATGCTCTTCTTCGTCGAGCCCGACAGGCCGGGGCTCGAGATCACCCGCACGCCCGGGTTCCTGCACGACCCCTACCTCGACCACCACCCCGAGATCGTCCTGCGCGACTGCCGCGTCCCGGACACGAATCGCGTTCCCGAAGGAGGCGGCGAGGGCGCCCGTGAGTGGTTCCTCGTCGAGCGGCTCTTCATCGCCGCCCGCTGCTGCGGCGCGGCCCAGCGTTCGCTCGAGCTGGCACGCGAGTTCGCCCTCGAACGCGAGGCCTTCGGCACCAAGATCGCCGAGCACCAGGGTGTCTCCTTCCAGCTCGCCGACTCCTTGACCGAGCTGCTCGCGGCGCGGCTCCTGACCTACCACGCGGCCAGCGCCTTCGACTCCGAGCCCGACCGCAAGATCGTCCACGGCAAGGTGGCGATGGCGAAGCTCTACGCGTCAGAGGCGGCCGGCCGCATCGTCGACCGGGCGCTCCAGGTCCTCGGCGGCCGCGGCTACATGCTGGAGAACCCGGTGGCGCGCTTCTACCGCGAGGTGCGGGTCGACCGCATCTGGGAGGGCACGAGCGAGATCCAACGCCTCATCGTCTCCCGCGGCCTCCTCAAGCGCGGCGTCGAGACGTATCTGCGCTGAGCTGCCGACCCGACCTAGCGGCGACGTCGCAGTTCCTCACAGCTTGTGCCGTTAGGATCGAGGAGTGGCGGGCGAGGAGCGACGCAGCACGTTCTCCGCTGCTGTCCTGTTCGTCGGCGCGGCAGCCGGACTGACCATCCTCGTATCCCTGATCGGCACGCTGGTGAGCTGGGCGCGTTTCTACGCCCTGGACCTCCCGAGCCACGCAGCCAGCGCGACTCTCGCACAATCGACTCTTCTCCTCCGAGGTGCGAATGCGCTGGCCGGCCCTATCGTCGCGGGTCTGGCGGCAGCCGGCCTCAGCCTTCTTCTCCGCTGGCTGGTGTCGCTACCCCGACGGCGCGGCGTCACAGTAGCTGGGACCGTCCTCGTGCTGCTTCTGGCCGTGGCAACGGCCGCCGTCCTTGCCCCGTGGCGCATCACCGTCTATGTCGCCCTCACCGGCGTCCTCGTCGCTGGAAGCCTCACGCCGTGGATTCAGAAGCTTCGTCCGTCGGTTGCGGCCTACGTGACCTTCGGCTCGGTGGTCGGGATCGGAGTTCTCTTCCTGATCTGGGGCGCTCTGCGACCGCCGACCTATCTCGAGCGGGCTGAGGTGACGTTCTCGAACGGCGCGGAGCCCCTCCATGGCTTCTGGATCGCCGACAACTCCACCACCGTCTACATCGCTCCACGGATGGGTGGCCCGGATGGGCCCTGTCAGGTCACGGGCGAGATCCTTGCCTTCCCTCGAGAGGATGTCCTCAGCATTCGCTTCGAGTCTGCGGTCCCGGTCTGGCCCCGCGACCGAACGCCGACACCTGATGCGTGCCGGTAAGCCGCGTCGGATCAGTCGCGCGGCTTGAGCGCCGGCATGTAGCTCTCCTGCTCGAGCCAGTGGCCGCCGTCGATCGTCAGCGTCTCGCCGGTGATGTAGCCCGCGTGGTCGGAGCAGAGGGCCGTCGCCCAGACGGCCACCTCATGCGGCGTCGCCAAGCGGCCGAGCGGCACCGTCGAGGCCACGCGTGCGCGGTCCTCATCGGTGGGCCAGAGGGCCTGGCCGGCGCCCTCGGTGTCCGTCGGGCCCGGGCAGATGCAGTTGGCGCGGATCCCGTGCGGCGCCCACTCGACGGCGAGCGTCTTCGTCATCGCCACGAGGCCGGCCTTGGCGGCGGCTGAGTGGATCGTGCCGGGCCCGCCCGTCCAGGCGTAGCTCGCGATCACGCTGAGGATCGCCCCGCCGTCGCCCTGCTCGATCATCTGCTTTCCGGCGGCGCGGGAGCAGAGGAAGCCGCCGTCCAGCACGATGGACACGACGGCGCGCCAGCCGTTCGGAGAGAGCTCCTCCGCCTTGACGACGAAGTTGCCGGCCGCGTTGTTGACGAGCACGTCCACCCGGCCCAGCTCCTTCACCGTCGCGGCGACGAGGGCGTCGACCGCGTCCGGGTCGCGGACGTCCGTGGGCACCGCAATGCCCCGACCGCCGGAGCCGGTCACGAGCGCGAGTGTCTCCTCCAAAGGCTCCGGTCTGCGCCCCGCGACGGCGACCGCGGCGCCGAGGCGACCGAATTCGAGGGCGATCGCACGGCCGAGCCCGGATCCGCCTCCGGTGACGATGGCGACCTTCCCGTCGAATGTGCCCTCGGCGAGCATCAGCCGAGGACGATACGGGCATCGAGCCCCAGCGCGCCGTCGGGCGTGGCGAGCAGCGGGTTGATCTCGATCTCCGCGATCTCGGGATGCTCGGCGGCCACTCGGGAGAGCGCGGCGGCCGCACGCGCCGCGGCGCCCACGTCGACAGCCGGCCGGCCGCGGGCGCCGTCCAGGAGCGGCGCCACCCGCAGCGAGCGCAGGAGCGCATCCGCGGCAGCTTCCGTCACGGGAGCGAGCGCGACCGCGACGTCCTTGACGATCTCGGCGTAGAGGCCACCCGCCCCCACAAGCAGGATGGGGCCGAAGCGCGGATCGCGCTTGGCGCCGACGATCAGCTCGAGCCCGGTGGAGAGCGGCGCCATCGCCTCGACGGAGTACGAGGGTGGGTCGAGCGCCGACTGCATCCGCTCGAGCGCGTCGTTCAGCTCCGCGGGGTCGCGGAGGCCGACGGCGACGCCGCCGGAGTCGGACTTGTGCAGCTGTCCGAGCGCCTTGAGCACGACCGGGTAGCCGATCTCCGCGGCAGCGGCGACGGCCTCGTCGGCGCCCGACACGCGCCGGGCGGCGGCGAAGTCGATACCGGCATCGACGAGTAGCTGCCGCGACGCGTAGTAGTCCTGCTCGCCCTCGAGCGGGGTCGCCGGCGGCGGCAGCTCGGGCACCTCGAGGAGCGCCTCCGGCGTCCGGCGCGCGAGCCGCGACGCGACGCCCACGGCGGCCTCCACCTCCCGGTAGACGGGGACGCCGTTCTTGCGCAGCGCCTCGGCCGGGCCGGAGCGCCAGTACATCGTGTGCGCCAGGAACGGCACACCGGTCTCGTCGGCGGCGCGCGCCATGCCGACCGCGGCGAGCTTCTCGTTCTCCTCGAACTCGTCCGAGTACTGCGAGTAGCCGCCGAAGTAGCCGGTGAGGATCACGGTGTCCACTTCGCCGGAGCGCAGGAGCGAGCCGATCACGCGCTCGAAGCTCCGGATGTCCTGCTCGCCGCCTCCCGCGAAGTCGACCGGGTTGACGAGCGTCGCCGTCGGCGGGAGCGCCTCGGCGAGCTGAGCGCGAGTCGCATCCGTGAGCTCGGGGAGCTCGAGGCCCTCGGCGATGACGAGATCGGAGGCCACGACCGTGTGGCCGCCCCCGTCCGCCGCCAGGGCGATCCGCCGCCCCTTCGGCCGACGGTGCGAGAGCAGGCCCATGGCGACGTCCACGACCTCCTTCGGCGAGGCGACGAGCTCGATCCCGGCACCCAGGCAGGCCGCCCGGATCGAAGCCAGGTCGCTGGCCAGCGCGCCCGTGTGCGACTTCGCGGCCCGCGCGCTCGCCTCGGTCGCTCCGCCGGCGAGGAGCACGACCGGCGTCCCCGCCTCGACGGCCGCCTTGCCAGCGCGGGCGAACTCGCGTCCGTCGCGAAAGTCTTCGAGGTAAATGGCGATGAGCTGCGTCGGCTCGTGCTCGGCGAACGACTCGATCAGCTCCGCGGCCTGAACGTCCGCCTGGTTGCCGAGCGAGACGAAGCGCGAGAACCCGAGGCCGAACTCGGCGCCGACCATGCCGATCTCGAGCGCGAGGTTGCCGCTCTGGGAGATGAGCCCGATCGAGCCGGATTCGAGGTCTTCCGAGCAGAGCTCGAGCTGCGCGCCGGAGTCGTGGATACCGAGGCAGTTCGGCCCGACGAGGACGGCCCCGGCGGCGCGCACCCGCTCCACGATCGCGCGCTCGCGGGCCGCTCCCTCCTCGCCCATCTCACCGAGCCCTGCACTGATGAGGACGATGCCCTTGGCGCCGGCGTCAAGCGAGTCGCCGACCGCCTCCTCGACGCCTGCCGCAGGAACCGTGATGACGACGAGCTCCGGCGCCTCGGGCAGCTCCCTGACCGACGTGTACGCGTCACGGCCGAGGATCTCGCCGCCCTTGCGGTTGACGAGGAACACGGAGCGCCTGTCCTCGCCCTTGATCGCGCCGCGTGCGAGCCAGAAGCCCCACTTCCCGGGGATGCTCGAGGCACCGACGACGGCGACCGAACGAGGGTCGAAGAGAGCCGAGAGGTCGCGCTTCACTTCAGAAGGTTCCGCGAGATGATCAGGCGCTGGATGTCGGACGTGCCTTCTTCGATCTCCTCGAGCTTGGCGTCGCGCATCCACTTCTCCACCGGGTACTCGCGGGAGTAGCCCCAGCCGCCGAGCGTCTGGACAGCGGCCCAGGTGCACCACATGGCCGTCTCGGAGGCGAAGAGCTTCGCCATCGCGGCCTCCTTGGGCGCGCTCTCGCCGGCGTCGATCCGGCGTGCGGCACGGTGCACGAGCAGCCGCGCCGCGTCGACCCTCGTGGCCATGTCCGCGAGGCGGAAGGCGACGGCCTGGTGCTCTGCGATGGGCTTGCCGAACTGCTCGCGCGACTTCGAGTACTCGAGCGCGTACTCGAACGCCGCACGCGCGATTCCCGTTGCCGAGGCCCCCAGGGTGATCCGCGAGCGGTCGAACGTGCGCATGAGCCCGTAGAAGCCCTGGCCCTCCTCGCCGAGCCGCCGGTCCTCGGGCAGCTCGGCATCTTCGAGGAACATCTCCGTGTTCACGATCGCGCGCTGGCCCATCTTCCGCATCGGCTCGCCGAACGTGACGCCGGGGTCGCCCTTCTCCACGACGAAGGCCGTGATGCCGCGCGAGCGCGCGCCGGGCTCGACCGTGGCGAAGACGACGTAGTACTCGGCGAGGCCACCGTTGGAGATCCAGGTCTTCTGACCGCGGAGGCGGTACGTGTCGCCGTCCTTCGTGGCCGTGGTCGTGATCGAGGCGGCATCGGAGCCCGAGCCGGGCTCGGTCGTGGCCAGCGCGGTCAGCGGCGGGCGCTCACCGGCGATCGGCTCGAGCCAGCGGCGCTGCTGCTGCTCGCTCCCGAGCTCGACGATCGGCTCCGCGAAGAAGCCGCCCGACGTGATCAGGTTCCCGATCCCGGCGCAGCCCCGGCAGAGCTCCTCCTGGACGATGCAGCCGGTCAGGCAGTCGGTCATGCCGCCCCCGCCGACCTCCTCGGGGAGCATGAACGAGGTCAGGCCGAGCGCGGCGGCCTTGTACCAGACCTCCAAGGGCGTCTCGACGTCCGCCTCGTCGACGGCAGCGGCGATCGGCCGGATCTCGCGATCGGCGAACTCCCGGCAGACGTCCCGGATCTCGCGCTGCTCGGGCGTCAGCCCGAAGGGCTCGGCGGCCAGTTCGCTCACGTGCGAATCCTCGCAGATGCGCAGCCGGAGAGGCCCCGCGCAGCCGCATGACGAGATAGCCTCGTGCGCATGCCGGACTCTGCGGACGTCGTGATCGTCGGTGGCGGCGCCATGGGCACCAGCGTCGCCTACCACCTCGCCAAGCAGGGGATCACCGACGTCGTGCTCCTCGAGCGGGAGTCCCTCGCCAGCGGGTCGACGAGCAAGTCCGCCGGCGGCATCCGCGCGCAGTTCGCCGACGAGCTGAACGTGAAGATCGCGCTGCGCTCGATGGCGGAGCTCCAGGCGCTCGAGCGAGTCAGCGGGATCGGCTACAAGCGAGACGGCTACCTCTTCCTGCTCGACCGTGACTCCGACGTCGAGCTCTTCCAGCAGGCGCTGGCGCTCCAGCAGACGCTGGGCGTTCCCTCGCAGCTCATCTCGCCCGAGCATGCCGCCGAGATGGTGCCCGGCCTGGAGATCTCGGACATCGTCGCGGCGAGCTACTGCCCGCTCGACGGGCACGCGACGCCCGAGGACGTGGTGCAGGCCTACGCAGGCGCGGCGGCGGCGCAGGGCGTCCAGATCCTCCAGGCGACCGCGCTGGAGCGGATCGCCGTGCTCGGCGACAAGATCGTCAGCGTCGAGACCTCGGCCGGGCGCATCCGCACGGACACCGTCATCTGCACGGCCGGCGTCTGGTCGCGCGACGTCGGGAACCTCGCCGGGCTCGACATCCCGGTGCGCGGGGAGGCTCGCTGGATGCACTTCACGCCGGAGGACGGCGACCTGCCGGAGCGGTTCCCGTTCACGATCGACTTCTCGACCGGCTTCTACTTCCACCGCGAGGGCCAGGGTCTCGTCTTCGGCGGACGCGAGCCGACGATCGAGGGCGTCGCGAGCCACGGGACCCGGCGGCTTCCGGTGCTCGCCGAGCTCCCCATCCAGTCCTCCTGGTGGGGCTACTACGAGATGAGCCCCGACCACAACGCGATCGTCGGCGAGGCCACCCAGCCGCGGCGCTTCCTCTACGCGACCGGCTTCTCGGGGCACGGCTTCCAGCAGGCGCCCGCGGTGGGCGAGCACCTGGCCGAGCTCGTCGCCGGCGCCGAGCCCACCCTCGACCTCTCGCCACTCTCGCTCGACCGCTTCGCCAGCGGGGCCGGCCGCGAAGAGCGCTTCGTGGTCTAGCGGTGCGCCTGTTCGTCCTGGCCAGGCACGGCGAGTCCGTGCTCAACGTGGAGCGCCGCGTCAACGGCGACCCGACGCGGGAGGTGCCGCTCACCGACCGCGGGCAGGAGGAAGCGCGGCGCCTCGGCGAGCAGGTCGCGAACATCCATCTCGACGCCTGCGTGCACACACGCTTCCCGCGAACGCGCGAGACCGCCGAGATCGCGCTCGGCGAGCGCGTCGACGTGCCGCTGGTGGTCGAGCCGCTGCTCGACGACATCGACATCGGCGACCTCGAAGGCGAGCCGCTCGAGACGTATCGGGCCTGGAAGCACGGGCATGCTCGCGACATCGCATTTCCGGGCGGCGAGAGCCTCGACGACGCAGCGCGGCGCTACGCAGCCGGCTTTCGTGCGCTGCTCGAGTCGACGCACGGATGCGTGCTCGTGGTCTCCCACGAGATCCCCGTCCGCTACGCGCTCAACGGCGCAGCGGGCTCCGATTCGCTGGACGGCCCCGCGCACGAGATCTCCAACGCGGTCCCCTACCTCTTCGACGAGGGCATGCTCGCCCGCGCGGTGGAGGGGATCGAGCGCATCGTCGGTAAGATCGCCGCGTAGAGACCGGGGAGCCGCTTCCTAGCGGCTGAGAGGGGGCTGACGAGCCCCGACCCGCCGAACCTGATCCGGGTAATGCCGGCGAAGGGAGGCACGATGGAACCGTCCGAGCGCTCGTGGGGGATCACACCCGTCCCCGACCGGCTGCGCACGCTCTCGCTCCTGGACGTCGGGCTGCTCTGGGGCAACCTCGGCGTCAGCCTGCTGGTCCTCTTCACGGGGACGTTCCTGGCCGGGCTGGGCCTGCAGCGCGCACTCCTGGCCACGGTGGTCGGGGCGGTGCTCGGCACGGCGCTCCTCGGCCTCGCCGGGCTGATCGGCTTCGAGCGGCGCGTTCCCGGGATGGTGCTCATGCGCGACCCCCTCGGCCACCGCGGCTCGTACGCGCCGACCGGCCTGAACGTCGCGCAGAACCTCGGCTGGGCGGTGTTCGAGCTGTACGTGATGTCGCTCGCCGCGAGCGCCCTCACGGACCAGCTCTTCGGCTTCGAGGCGCGCTGGGCCTGGGTGCTCGCCTTCGGCGCGCTCACCGCCTGGCTGGCCCTGGCGGGGCCGATCTCGTTCGTGCGCCGGTACGTGCGGCGCTTCGCGGTCTGGGCGGTGGCGGCCTCGCTCGCCTATCTCGTGTGGTGGGCGCTCGACGGCGCCGACACGGGCGGTCTCTGGTCGGCTTCCGGCGAAGGCGGGATTACCTTCTGGCAGGGCGTCGACCTCACCGTCGCCATGGCGGCGTCGTGGCTGCCGCTCGCGGCCGACTACACGCGCTTCTCCCGCAGCCGGCGCGCCGCGTTCTGGGGGACGTCGGTGGGGTACTTCGTCCCGCTCGTGCTGCTCTACGGGCTCGGCGTGCTCCTGGCGCTCTCGCGCGGGCTGGCGGAGCCGAGCGCCATCTTCACCGCCATCGCGGCCGGCGGAGCCGCCAGCGCGCTGGCCCTGCTCGCGCTCACGGTGGACGAGGCCGACGAGCCGTTCGCCAACGTCTACTCGGCGGCGGTCTCGCTCCAGAACGTCGTCCCGTGGGCCTCCCAGCGGTTCCTCGTCGTGCTCGTCGCGGGCACCGCCACGCTCGGAGCGGGCGTCGTCGACATCCTCGCGTACGAGACCTTCCTGCTTCTGCTCGGCTCGTTCTTCGTGCCGCTGTTCGGCGTCCTCGCGGCTGACTTCCTCCTCGGCGCCGGGCGCCCGGTGGACGTTCGCTGGAGCGGAATCGCAGCCTGGGCGGCCGGTTTCGCGCTCTTCCAGTGGATCCACCCGATCGGCCCCGCGTGGTGGGTCGACCAGGCTGCCCGGATCCCGGGGGCCGGAGACGCCACGATCGGGGCGTCGCTCCCCGCGTTCGCACTCGCCTTCGCCCTCTATGCAGGCGTACGCTCCGCGCATGCGCCGCTTGGGCGTCGTCGGGCTCGTCTCGCTGGATCGCGTTGACGGCGGCATTCCCCGCCTCGGCGGCGCGCCGGTGTACGCGGCGCGCGCCCTTCGCCTGCTCGGGGGCCCGGCCGTCGTGGCCACCAAGGTCGCCGACGAGGACCGCGCCCGGCTGAGCGTCCTCGGCGTCCCCGTGGTCGCGCGGCCCGCCGCGCAGACGATCGGGTTCCGCATCGAGAACCACGGCGACTCGCGCCACATGGAGATCGACCAGCTGGGGGATCCCTTCACCCCGAACGACGTGAGCGAGCTGGCTCGGGCGGGCGCTCGCGGACGCCGACTGGGTGCACGCGGGCGCGCTGACCCGCGAGGACTTCCCGGCCGAGACGCTCGCGGCCCTCTCCCGGGCGCACGTGATCTCCTACGACGGGCAGGGCCTCGTCCGGCGACCGCGAGGTCGGCGAGCTGACCCTGGACGCCGACTACGACCCCGAGGTCCTCGAGCACGTGGACGTCCTGAAGCTCGCGCACGACGAGCTCGAGGCGCTGGGGCTCGAGCTCGAGGACGGCGCGCTTCGCTCGCTCGGCGTCCGCGAGATCGTGGTCACGCTGGGGCCGACCGGCGCCGTCGTCTACGCCGACGGCTTCGCCGAGCACGTGCCCACCATCCCGCTCGAGGGCATCGACCCGACGGGGGCGGGCGACTCGTGGACGACCGCGTACCTGGCCTACCGGCGTCGCAGGCACTCCCCGGTCTCCGCCGCGCGGCTCGCGAACGGCGCCGTGAGCGCGATGCTGGACGGGCGGCGGGGCCGCTGATCGTCCTCGCCGGCTGCGACGACGGCACGTACCTCGTCGAGGTCGGCGCCACCGCGGACGAGGATCAGCTCGCAGGCCACCAGCCCGGCGGCGCGGTCGAGCGCGAGCGCCCGCTCGGGCTCGCGCCCTCGTGGGCGGCGGGGCGAGTCCTCGACGTCGACGCGGTCGGCTCGACGATCATCGTCCTCGTCGACCGGCGGCCGCCCCTTCTCGTCTCCCACGACGGCGGCCAGACCTGGACCGAGCGCGGTGCCGGCCTCCCGCCCGGCTGCGCGGTCGCGCTCCGGGAGAACCCCGACCACGTCCTCTACGGCGCCCGCAACCGGCTCCACGTCTCGGGTGACGGCGGCCGCTTCTGGCGCGCCCTCGCCGTCGAGCTCCCCGAGATCAGAGACGTCGCCTGGGGCTAGCCCGAAGAGCCACGTCCGGGGTCAGACCCCGGCCGGGGCCGGAAGGGACGGTCCGGAGGCCATGGATCGTGGGTTCGTGCGGGCTCGCCGGGGCCGAGGCCGGTGTGCTGGCCGCGACGGCGATCGTCCCTCGCAGACATGTCAGGGGTCAGACCCCGGACGTGCCTCCGGGGGCCGGGTCTAGAAGCTGAACTCGCCGCGGGCGACGGTGACTGCGGAGCCGCCGCACTCGACCTTCTCGATGCGATCGGGAGTGCCCTCGGCTCGGGCATACAGGGTGCTTGGGCGGCCGACCTCGGTGCCCTGGCTGATCTCGATCTCGTCGCCGAAGGCGATGCGGCCGTGGCGGGCCAGGTGCACTGCGAGCGGCCCCGCCGCGGAGCCGGTCGCCGGATCCTCCGCGACGCCGTCGGCCGGGGCGAACATCCGGTTCTTCCAGCGCTTCCCGGAGCCCGCGAAGCAGTTGACGCCAACGATCCCGGTCAAGTGCACGAGCGTGTTGAGGTCGGGCTCGAGCGCCGCGACGGCCTCCTCGCTCGGCAGGCCCACGTACACGTGCCTGATACCGAGGTCGTAGAGCTCGACCGGCAGCTCTGACCGCTCGACGCCGACGGCCTTCAGGAGCTCGTCCGCCCGGTCGTACGCCTCGATCTTGGGAATCGGCTGCGACATGCGCCCGAAGACGATCCGCCCGCTGTCGTCGCGGTCGAGCGTGATCGGCACGAGGCCGGCTCCGGTCTCGAGGCGGATCTCCGCGAGCTGAAGCGGCCCGGCGAGCACGAACGCCGTCCCGAGGACCGGATGGCCGGCGAACGGCAGCTCGGACGTCGGCGTGAAGATCCGGACGCGAGCATGGCCCTCGCCCTCCGGCTTGTAAACGAAGACCGTCTCCGAGAAATTGACCTCTCGCGCGAGAGGCTGGAGCTGCTCCTCCGGGATCTCCCGCGCGTCCGTGAACACGGCCAGCTGGTTGCCGGCAAGCGGGCGGTCGGTGAAGACGTCGGCAACGACGTAGCGGTGGGTGCCCATGCGAGGACTCTAGCCCGTCTCGTGGGGAGGTCCGTCGCTCTACTGCGGCGTAGATCTCTGGCATCCCGGATCGATCCGCCGGCGACCGCCAACCCCATTCGGGTGGTCTCGTGCCTAAAGCTTCTTGCGAAAGTGTCGATCAGGGGCCAATGAGCGTTTACCGTCCGGATGGCCCCCGGTCCCGCTCGGCCTCGCCACGCTGGATCGACCGCTGGCTCGCGGCCTGCAGCGAGCTGGCAGAGCTCGAGCGCTCGAACCCGATGACGGACGCCGTCATCGACGAGCTCGACGGCCGCATGATCCGCATCGGCGATCGGTGGCTGGCGGATTTCGCCTCCTGTAACTACCTCGGCTTCGATCTCGACCGGGAGATCATCGCGGCCGTTCCCGAGTACCTCGAGAAGTGGGGCACCCATCCCAGCTGGTCGCGGATGCTCGGCAGCCCCGTTCTCTATCCGCAGATCGAGGAGCGCCTGATCGAGCTGCTCGGCTGCGAGGACGCGCTCGTCATCCCCACAATCACCCTTATCCATCTGTCCGTGATCCCGGTGCTCGCCGGGGACGGAACGATCTACGTGGACAGCCGCGCTCACAAGACCATCTACGACGGCTGCCAGTTCGCTTCGGCCCGCGGGGCGACGGTAAAGAGATTCCGCTTCGAAGATCCGGACGATCTGGAGCAGCTCCTGCGCCAAGACCGCTCCAGCACGCGGCTGGTGTGCATGGACGGGGTCAACAGCATGACCGGCAACGCGCCGAATCTGAGCGAGTTCGCCCGAATCGCCCGTCGCTACGACGCGATCCTCTACGTGGACGACGCTCATGGATTCGGGGTCATCGGCGAGCGCGCGCCCGACGAGCCAAGCCCCTACGGCGTCCGCGGGAACAGCATCGTCCGGTACTGCGACGAGTCGTACGAGGGCATCGTGCTCGTAGCCGGCTTCTCGAAGTCTTACTCGTCGCTGGCGGCCTTCGTCGCCTGCCCGACCGACCTCAAGGAGCTGCTCAAGACTGCCGCACCGCCCTATCTCTACTCGGGGCCCTCGCCCACAGCCTCCCTGGCCACCGTTCTCGCCGGCTTCGACGTCAACGAAGCCCGCGGCGAGGCAATTCGCTCCGACCTGTGGGGCAAGACGGACCAGGTGCTCCGCTGCCTCGATCGACTCGGAATCCACACGCCGAATCGCTCAGGCTTCCCGATCGTCGAGGTTCCGCTTGCGCGCCACGAGGACATCGACGCGGCCGGGCGCTTCCTCTTCGACCACGGCGTCTACGTGACGCTCGCCGCCTATCCGCTCGTCCCTAAGAGCGAGGTGGGCTTCCGGATCCAGGTCACGGCCGCCAACTCCCAGGCCGAGATGGAGCAGCTCGTGGACGTCCTCGGGAAGCTCGCCAACGCCTTCGACCTCCGACCGGCCAGGCCCCAGGAATACGCGGCGTGACCGCGCTCGCCCGCCTCGATTGGCGCGGACGTGCCTGGATCATCTACCTCGCCGCCGGGGGCCTGCTCACGGCGGCGTACCTCTGGTTCCCCCCGCTCAAGGCGAGCGGTCCCCTCATCAACCTGCTCGGATTGTCCTCATCGATCGCGATCGCGGTCGGGATCTATCTCCACCGCCCCAAAGCGTGGGCGGCCTGGGTGCTCTTCATCGTCGGCAACTTTCTCTTCTTCGCCGGCGACCTCTACACCTACAGCTACCCCAAGCTCATGGGCGTGGAGGTGGAGTTCCCGTCCATCGGGGACGCTATCTACCTGACCGTCTATCCCGCGCTCGTGGCGGGGCTGCTCCTTCTGGTGCGGCGGCGCAACCCGCAGGGTGACCGCGCCGGCGTAATCGACTCGCTGATCATCTCGGTCGGAATCGCACTGCTCTCGTGGGTCTTCCTGGTCGCTCCGAACATCCACCTCTCCGGCCTGACGACGCTCGAGAAGGCGGTGTCGGCCGCCTATCCGCTCGGTGACATCCTGCTCCTCGCCGCCGCAGTCCGCCTGGCGGTCGACAACGGGAAGCGGGCACCGGCCTTCTATCTCCTGGTCGGAAGCATTGTCTCGCTTCTCGCCGTGGACTCCGCCTACACCTTCGCCTTGCTGACGGATGCGTACAACCACCAGCTCAGCTACGACGTAGGCTGGATCGCCTTCTACCTTCTCTGGGGCGCGGCCGCCCTCCACCCGTCGATGCGCACGCTCGAAGAGCCGGCGCTCGACTCTCGAACGCGTCTCACTCCGCTCCGCCTCGGTCTGCTCGCCGGAGCCTGCTTGATCGCGCCAGGCGTCCGCTTCTACCAGGCGCTCGGCGATCCCGACGTCCTTGTGCTCATCGTGGCCTCGGCGCTTCTCTTCCTCCTCGTCGTCGCCCGCATGGTGGGTCTCGTGCGTCAGGAGGAGCGCGCCGCCGCACGCGAGCTGGCCTTGCGCCGGGCCGGGGTCGAGCTCGTTGCCGCCGCCGGCCGCGAGCAGGTCAACGCGGCTGCCATCTCGGCCGTGCTGGCCCTCGCCGAGACACCGGCGCGCGTCCGTCTCGTCTTGCTCGGTGGGGACGGCGCCGGAGTCGCCGCCTCGTCCGGAGACGACGGCGAATGGCCCGTGTCGACGACTGCCTACGCGTGGCTTCGCGACTTCGCGGCGGAACCGCTCCAAGTCTCCCTCACGAGCCTCCCCGAAGAGGTGCGCAACCAGCTTCGCCTTCGCGAGGGCGCGGCCGTCCTGCTTCTACCACTCTCGGTCCGCGACGTGACGCGCGGCTTGCTCGTTCTCTGTTCGCCGGCGCGCATCCCCCGTGAGCTCGTCGACTCGCTCGAGTCGGTCGCCTCGCAGGTGTCGCTCGCCCTCGAGGGGGCGTCGCTGGCCGAGGATCTCCACCGGCGACAGAGCCAGGCCCGGTTCCGGTCGCTCGTCGCTCACTCGAGCGACCTCATCACCGTTCTCGACGCCCACGGCACCGTCACGTACCAGAGCCCGTCGGTCGAGCGGGTGCTCGGTTACCGGGTCGACGAGATCGAGGGAAAGGACTTCGCGCGGCTGCTGGCCGAGTCCGACCGGCCGCGGTTGGCGCAAATCGTCGCCGGAGTAGGTGAGGCCTACGTGGGCGGTGGCTCCGAGACCCACGTGATCGAGTGCTCGCTCCAGCATCGCGACGGCACCTGGCTCCAGTTCGAGGTTCAGCACACTGACCTGCTCCAAGACGAGCACGTCCGCGGCGTTGTCCTCAACAGCCGAGACGTCAGCGAGCGCAAGGCGTTCGAGGACCAGCTCGCCCACCAAGCCTTCCACGACCCGGTCACGAGCCTTGCCAACCGGGCCCTGTTCGCAGACCGCGTTCAGCACTCGATCATGCGCTCACTCCGGGGCGGGCCTGCGGTCGGCGTCATGTTCATCGACCTGGACGACTTCAAGACCGTGAACGACAGCCTTGGCCACGCGGCCGGCGACACCGTGTTGCAGGAAGTGGCGCGGCGCCTGCTGAGCGCCGTGCGTCCCGCCGACACGGTCGCGCGCTTCGGCGGCGACGAGTTCGCCGTCCTGCTCGATGGCATCAGGGACTCGGGGGAGGCCGCAGACGTCGCCGGACGGGTCCTGCGCGCTCTCGAGCTTCCCTACGACGTCGAGGGCACGCGAGTCTACCCCCGCGCGAGCGTCGGCATCTGTCTGGCCGGGCAGGAGCTCGGCTCGTCCGATGCGGAGGAGCTGTTGCGTAACGCCGACGTCGCGATGTACATGGCCAAACGCGACAGCAAAGGCAGCTATCGCGTCTTCGAGCCGGCGATGCACGAGCGCGTGGTTGAGCGCCTCGAGCTCCAGGCCGAGCTGCAGCGCGCCCTAGAGTTGAACCAGCTCGAGATCCACTACCAGCCGGTCGTTCGTCTCAACCAGCGTGACGACTACGGAGTGGAGGCGCTGCTCCGCTGGATGCACCCGACGCGCGGGACGATCCCGCCGCTCAACTTCATCCCGCTCGCAGAGGAGACCGGCCAGATCGTCCCCATCGGCCGGTGGGTTCTCCAGGAGGCTTGCCGCCAAGGCGTCATCCTGCATGAGCAGTTCCCACGAACGCCGCCGTTGACGATGAGCGTCAACCTATCGGTCAAACAGCTCCAGTCGGAGTCGATCGTCGACGATGTGCGCAACGCGCTCGAGACGAGCGGGCTCCCGCCGTCGGCACTTGTCCTCGAGATCACCGAGACCGTGATGATGGCCGACACGGACCTGGCGGTGCTGCGGCTGCACGAGCTGAAGTCGCTCGGAGTCCTCCTGGCCATGGACGACTTCGGGACCGGCTATTCGTCGCTCTCATACCTGAGCCGCTTCCCGGTCGACATCCTCAAGATGGACCGCTCCTTCCTCTCGTCCGAGCATGACGAGTCGGGCCTGGCGGCGGCGATCATCGCGCTCGGAAACAGCCTGAGCCTCGACGTCGTCGCCGAGGGGATCGAGCTGCCCGAGCAGATCGCGTCGCTTCGTGAGCTCGGGTGCGAGCTGGGCCAGGGGTTCCTGTTCGCGAAGCCGATGAATCACGAAGCGCTGGTCGAGTACCTCGACGGGGACGAAGCGACCGGCGAGCCGCGCTCGCATGCAGCATAGTCACGAGGGACTCGACCGCCCGGGCGGCTTCTCCCGGGTCAACCTTCTAGCCCCGCTCCGCCACCGAGACTTTCGCCTTCTCTGGGCCGGGATGACGGTCTCCCTCCTCGGAGACGGCATTTTCCTCATTGCGATGGCCTGGCAGGCGTACGAGCTCTGGAACGCCCCGGCAGCCCTCTCGCTCCTCGGGATCGGCATGACCATCCCGATGATCGCCTTCCTTCTCCCGGCCGGGGTCCTGAGCGACCGGCTCGACCGGCGAAAGCTCATGCTCTACTCGGACGCCGCCCGCGCGGTCGTGATTGCGGCACTCGCCGTCCTGTCGCTGACCGGTCTCCTCAACTTCTGGGAGCTACTGGTCGTCGTCGCGCTCTACGGCGCCGGCACCGCATTCTTCACGCCTGCCTTCGAGGCGATCGTCCCGGACATCGTCCCGGCGGCCGACCTCCCGGCGGCGAACTCACTCGACCAGTTCGTCAGGCCGATCGCCCTTCGTCTCGCGGGCCCGGCACTGGGCGGCGTCCTGGTTGCCACCCTCGGCACGGGAACCGCGTTCGCTGTCGATGCCGCGTCCTTCGGCGCGTCCACGGTCGCGATCTTCCTCATGCGCCCACCGGCCCATCCTCGTTCGGAACATGTCGAATCGTCAGTCAGCGCAGTGAAGGAAGGTCTCCGGTTCGTCCGCGGGCGGGTGTGGCTCTGGGGAACGCTGCTCTCGGCGACGATTGCCTATCTCGCCTTCATGGGCCCCGCCGAGGTTCTCCTCCCGTACGTCGTCAAGAACGAGCTGCACGCGTCGGCCGGAGACCTCGGTCTTGTCTTCGCCGCCGGCGGCATCGGGGCGATCGGCGCCGCTCTGATCATGGGACAGCGCGGCCACCCGCGCCGGGACGTCACGTTCATGTACGCGACCTGGACGGTCGCCACGCTCGCCGTGGCCGGCTACGGGCTCGCCACCGCCTCGTGGCAGCTCATGGTGGCCTGCCTTCTCTTCAACGCGCTCGAGACCGCGGGGACGATCGTCTGGGCGACCATCAAGCAGCATCATGTGCCCGCGTCGCTGCTCGGCCGCGTCTCGAGCCTCGACTGGATGATCTCGATCGGGCTCCTGCCGCTCTCCTTCGCTCTCACGGCGCCCGTCGCCAGCCTCGTCGGCGTCAGGTGGACGCTGATCGGCGCCGCCGCCATCGGCGGGGTCGCCACGCTCGGGGCGCTCTTCCTCCCGGGCATGCGGGACATCGAGGGTATGGCCGCGGGCAGCCATGGTGAAGACGCTGGCCCCGCAGCGACCGGCGACGCCGATCTCCTCGGCCCTCCGCCGGCTTTCGTCGACGTCCGCGGATAGAGCGCGCTTCGTCCCCGCCCAGCGAGGGCGAGTGGCGGCCTGGATCGCCGCTTCCGACGACGTCGGCGACCGCGTAGCGGTAGGCCGCCACGGCCCAGGTAGAGCGGATCCAAACTGACGGCACGTTCGTTGTTCCTCCGTGGGGACCCGGGCCTTCTCTCAGCTCGTCGTGCGCCTGCGCTGGCTCGTCGTGGCCGCGTGGATCGTCGGCGCCGTCGCGGCGACGCTCTACCTGCCGAGCCTCCAGGAGGCCGAGAGCTCGACGCTCTCCGACCTCGTTCCCGAGGATGCCGAGGCAGTGGAGACCGGCCGTCGCTCGGCCGAGCTCTTCGACGTACCCATCATCGCCCAGACGGCGGTCGTCCAGCGCGATCCCGGCGGCCTGAGCGCGGAGGCACAGGCCCGCGTCGCCGAGCGCGCCGTCGAGGCCCGGGAGCAGGAGGACGACGGCATCGCGTTCGCGCTCCCCCTCGTCAACACGCTCCGGCTCATCCCAGGAGCCCGCGAGGACTCGACGACCGCGATCACGTTCCTGTTCTTCGAGGGAGAGACGTCGATCGGCGACGAGACGAGCATTGCCCGCAACTGGGCTGCCGTCGAGGCCGGCCAGCCGGACGATGCGCTGGTCGGCGTCACGGGCACCGTCCCGGCCCGGCTGGCCGAGTGGGAGGAGATCGACAGCAACCTCATCTGGGTCACGCTCGCCACCGTGCTCGTCGTCTTCGCGATCCTGGGGCTCAACTTCCGCGCGCCGGGCGCACCGCTCGTGACACTCCTCGCGGCAGCGGTCGCGTACCTCGTCTCCATCCGGGTCGCGCCGTGGGTGGGAGAGCAGGTGGGCGTCGCGGTGCCGAGTGACGTCGAGCCGATCTTGGTCGTGCTCCTGCTCGGGATCGTCACCGACTACTCGGTCTTCTTCCTGGCGGGGATGCGCCGACGGCTGCTCGAGGGCGAGGGGAGGGTCGACGCCGCCCTGCACGCGACCGCGCTCAACCTCCCCATCGTTGTCACGGCCGGCCTGATCGTCGCCTGCGGCGCAGCTGCCCTCCTGGCCGGCCGGCTCGAGTTCTTCCGGGCGTTCGGCCCCGGCATGGCCCTCACCGTGCTCGTCGGCCTCGCGGTCTCGATCACCCTCGTCCCGGCGCTGCTCGCAATCGTCGGCCGCGGGCTCTTCTGGCCCTCGCTCGGGCCCGCACCCGTGGAGCCGGACGAGCCGGGCCCTGAGCGCACCCGGCGTACCGACTCCTGGTCCGACAGCCTCGCTGAGTTCGCCACGTCGAAGCCGGTCGCGCTGGTCGTCCTCGCCGTCTCTCTGGGGCTCGTCGCGCTCGCCAGCAAGGGTCTCTCCGAGACCGAGCTCGGCTTCACGTCGATCCGCGGCCTCCCGTCCGACGCCGAGGAGCGGGTGGCGGCGGAGGCCGCCGGACAGGGATTCGCGCCCGGGATCCTCGCGCCCACCGTGCTCGTCGTCGAGCAGGAGAGCGGGCCGCCCGACCTCGAGGCCATGGGCCGTGTCGAGCGTGCCCTGGAGAAGGAGCCCGGCATCGCGGGGGTCGTCGGGCCCGGCGACGAGCTCGCGAACGACGTCCCCGGCCTGGTCGTCTCCGAGCAGGCTCCGGCCGTGCGCTACCTGATCGTCCTGTCCGACGAGCCCCACGGCGGGCCGGCGATCGACACCCTAGAGAGCCTGCGGACCGAGGTCCCGAGCCTGCTGGACGAGAACGGCCTCGGCACGGCGACCGCGGGCTTCACGGGCGAGACCGCTCTCGCAGCCGAGACCGTCCGGACGCTGACCGACGACCTCGTCCGGATCGCGATCGCTGCCCTCGCGGTCAACTTCCTGCTCCTCGTCCTCTTCCTGCGCGCTCTCGTGGCGCCGCTCTACCTCCTGCTCGCGAGCGCGCTGGCGTTCACCGCAACGCTCGGCCTGACGACCCTGGTCTTCCAGACCCTGCTGGGCAACGAGGAGCTCACCTACTACGTCCCCTTCGCCGTCGCGGTCCTCCTGGTCTCGCTGGGCTCCGACTACAACGTCTTCCTCGTGGGCCGCATCTGGCAGGAGGCCGAGCACGTCGACGTCCGCAGAGCGATCGCCATCGCCGCGCCGCGAGCCTCCCGAACGATCGCGGTCGCCGGCCTCGCCCTCGCGCTCAGCTTCGCAACGCTCGCGTTCATCCCGCTGCGCCAGTTCCGTGAGTTCGCGTTCGCGATGACCGTCGGCGTCCTCCTCGACGCCTTCGTCATCCGCGCGCTGCTCGTGCCCGCGCTGGTCTCGCTCTTCGGCGAGCTCTCCTGGTGGCCGGCGCGCAGGCGCCGCGCGACGCCGGTCGAGGCGCCGCCCTCCTGACCGGCCCGAGCACGGCACACCGATATCCTCGCCAGCCGTGAGCGCGATCGCGGTCTCGGGCCTGCGCAAGGCGTACGGCAAGCGTGAGGTCCTGCACGGCATCTCCTTCACGGTGGAGACCGGGGAGGTGTTCGCCCTGCTCGGCCCCAACGGCGCCGGCAAGACGACGACCGTCGAGATCCTCGAGGGCTATCGCCGCCGGGACAACGGCGACGTTCGCGTGCTGGGCGACGACCCCGGACGCGCCGGGAGCGCTTTCCGCGCCCGCATCGGGATCGTCCTCCAGTCCTCCGCCGTCTACCACCTGCTGACCGTCAGGGAGATCGTCGCGCTCTTCGCGGGCTACTACCCCTCGCCACGGCAACCCGACGAGGTGATCGACCTGGTCGGCCTGGCGGAGAAGCGCGGCGCGCGGGTGCGGACTCTCTCCGGTGGTCAGCTGCGCCGTCTCGATCTCGCCCTCGCGCTCGTCGGCGACCCCGAGCTCGTCTTCCTCGACGAGCCGACGACCGGCTTCGACCCGGCGGCGCGCCGGCAGGCGTGGGACACGATCCGCGATCTCCGCTCCCTGGGCAAGAGCATCCTCCTCACGACGCACTACATGGAGGAGGCGCAGCGGCTCGCAGACCGCGTCGCCATCCTGCGCTCGGGAGAGATCGTGGGCACGGGCTCCCCGCAGGAGCTGCTCTCGGGCCATGCCTCCGTCGAGATCCGCTTCCGCCGCAACGGGAGCGACACGGTCATCGCCACCGAGGAGCCGACGCGCGTGCTCCACGAGCTGACCGCACAGGCGCTCGCCGACGGCGTCGAGCTCGAAGGGCTCGAGGTGCACCGGCGCACGCTCGAGGACGTCTATCTCGAGCTGACCCGCGAGGAGGACGAGGGATGAGGCTCTTCTTCCACGAGCTGCGGGCTCAGCAGAAGCTCTTCTGGCGGAACCGCGAGGCGGCGTTCTTCAGCTTCCTCTTCCCCGTGCTCCTGCTCGTCCTGATCGGCTCGGTCTACGGCGACGAGCCCATCGAGGGCGTCGACGCGTCCACGTTCCTCCTCATCGGGCTGCTCGGCTACGGAGTGGCCGCGAACGCCTTCGCCGGCCTCGCGATCACCCTCGTCGTGCGGCGGGAGGCGGGCCTGCTCAAGCGCGTGCGCGGCACACCGCTGACCCCGGCCACCTATCTCTCCGCCGTCATCGGCTCGACGGTCGTCGTCATCGGCCTCCAGGTCGTCGCGCAGCTCCTGCTCGGCGTCTTCCTGCTGGACGCCGACTGGCCCGAGCGGCCGCTGGCCTTCGTCTTCGCGATCCTGACGGGCGCCGCCGCCTTCGCGGCCCTGGGGATCGCCATCACGACGATCGTCCGCACGGCCGAAGGCTCGTCGGCCGTCGTCAACGCCATCTACCTCCCGATGGCCTTCATCTCGGGCGTGTTCTTCTCCACCGCAGACATGCCGGCTTTCCTGGAGGCGATCGCCGAGGTACTTCCGCTCACGTACTTCATCGACCTCATCCGGGCGTCGTTCGTGACCCGGGAGGACTATGCGGGCTCGGCGGTCGCGGCCGTGGTCGTCTGGGGCCTCTTCGGGCTCGCCGTCGCCGTGCGGCGGTTCCGCTGGGAGCCGCGCGAGGGCGTCAGCGGGGCCTGAGACGCGAAGGGGGCCGGCTGAGCCGGCCCCCTGAGTCGCGTATCCCCCCGAACTTTCGCTCTGCCTAGAGGACGAACCTCAGATACGCCGAGTGCGTCGTCCCGTCGGTGAGCGACAGCGTGAACTCCCGGCACGTGTTCTTGACCGCGCGGGTGGTCTTCCACGGGAAGTAGTAGCGATCCGTGTAGGCCTGGTAGCCGAACGAGTCCCAGCTCGGCGTGGCCGCGGGCTCGTAGGGGCCGAGCGGTGCCAGCGTGGTGCAGTCGACCCGCCGCGAGGCAGGCGGTGCGGCCAGCACGTCGAGCCCGAAGTCGCCGCCGAGGCGGAACCAGAACGTCTGGATCCCGTTCGAGTTCGCCTCGTTCAGCACGGGCGGATCCTCGAAGGTCGCGAGGAAACCGCTCCAGTCGAAGAGCACGGCGACGGTGAAGGTCTCCGTCGCCACGTTCCCGGCCGCGTCGGTCGCGGTGCAGGTGACCGTCGTGACCGTGCCCTTCTGGAACACGCTGCCCGAGTCGGGGTTGCAGTCCACGACCGGGTTCGGGTCGTTGTCGTCGGTCGCCGAGACCGTCCAGCTGACCGGCGTCGAAGTGCCTTCCGTCGAGACGACGATGTCGTCCGGCACCGTGAGCGCCGGCGCGACGTCATCGGGGATGCCCGCCGCAAGGGCGGCCAGGTAGCCGCCGGCTACGGGGAGCTCGATGTTCGACTGCTTCAGGTCCATCGTGACCGTCGCGCCGAAGTTCGTGTTCGCGACGGCGACACCGCCGTACGTGGCGACGATGGCGACGCCGATCCGGTGTCCGGCCGGGAACACGTAGTCCTCCGGCATCAGCTTGAAGCTGAAGTCGTAGAACTGATCCGGAACGAGGTCGGTCGGCGTGGTCAGGTCGGTGCGGTTCCGTGCGTCGTGGATGCCCCGCGTGACCCGCCACTGCGTGACGGTCGTGGGGGCCTTCACGGTGTTGATGTAGCAACCGTCGTCGTTCGCGCTCGACTCGCCGTAGCAGGTGCTCCCGGCACCGTTCACGACGCCTTCACTGTTGGTGCGGCTCACCTTCGTCGCCGGCCCGTAGTCCACGAGCACGGCGCCGAGCGAGGTGCCGACGCGGTTGACGGATGCACGCAGGTTGATGACCGGCGTCCCCGTGAACTTGAAGGGCGCGGTCAGGGGCTGCGTCAGGAACACGCGCTTGTTGGCGGTGACCGTGTCTGGGTTCGAGATGATCGTGTTCTCGCTCTGGTTCGTCAGATCGAGGAACGACGTCGTCGGGTTGCCGGCGCCCTGGCTCAGCGACAACGCGCCGGGCCCGGACGGCGTCGCCCGGAAGTAGAGCTTGTCGTCCACCGCGCCCGGGATCGGCCAGTCGGCGTAGTCCTCGAAGACGTCGCCGCCCTCGCGCTCGACGGTCACCATCGGCTCGCTCATGATCCCGTTGGGGACGTCGTAGAGCCAGTGGTCGAACCACCTGTGAAGCGTGTTCACCCAGACGTCGCGCCGGAAGTCGAACGGATCCTCGTGGCCGACGCGGCCCAGCCAGAGCTTGCGCGGGACGTCGCGCTCGGCGAGCTCGTACCACCACTCGCTGAACTGGTTGGCCTTGACGTTGTCGTCCTGGATGCCGTGGGCGACGAAGACGCTCGCGTCGACGTTGTCGATGTCCTTGAAGTAGTCGCGCTCGAGCCAGAACGGCGTGAAGTCGTAGTTCTCGTCGCCGTCCGTGGCGTTGAGGGTCGTGCGAACCGCGGCGCAGCCCGCCCGGCGCTCCGGGTTCGTCACCGTGTTCGAGAGGCTCGACGGGTAGTTGCTCGCCCAGCCGCTGAGGCCGAGGCCCGCCTGGCGCGTGTAGTTGTACCAAGTGGAGATCGCGCTGATCGGGACGATGGTGGTCAGCCCGTCGACGCCGGCAGCGGCGGCCGCGTTGCCCAGCGTGCCGTCGTAGGACTTGCCGATCATCCCCGACTTGCCGTTGTCCCAGTCGGCCGTGACGATGTTGCCGTCCTTGTCATGGGCGGTCCGACGGCCGTTGAGCCAGTCGATCGCCAGCACGGCGCTGCGGTTGTCGGGCGTCCCGCCGGTGACCGGACAGCCGGTCGAGAACCCGGTGCCGACCATATGCAGGAGCATCACGGCATAGCCGCGCGGGACAAAGTAGTTGTCGTAGAAGAGCGGCCAGCGGTCGTTCAGCCCATCGCCGTCGACATCGGCGATGCACTCGCCCTCGTTCCCGCGGCACAGCGTCGTGAAGTACGGGCTCGCGTCCATGATCACCGGGGACTTGAGCCCGGCGGCGCCCGCCGCCGGCCGGATGATGTCCAGCGCGATCTCGTCGGCCACGCCGTTGAGGTCGCTGTCGAAGTCCGCGGTGACCCACAGCCGCTCGCGAATCGCGTCCGTGTACCCGAACACGGGCTGCGTGACGCCGCCCATGATCACGGGCGATGTCTGCGCCTTCGCTACCCCCGGCGCCGCAATCGCCACAAGGAGCATCGCCGTGGCCGCAACCACGAGACGCCCGAGCCTGCCTGGCTTCATGTCTCCCCCTCGGTAAACAGCAAAATAACTTGCCATTTCTATCAGACTCGGAGCCAGATTTTGAGAGCCGAGTGGGTGGTCCGCGGCTCTACACTTGGTGCGTTCCCGCCCCCGTAGCTCAGTGGATAGAGCAGCGGTTTCCTAAACCGCGTGCGCAAGTTCGATTCTTGCCGGGGGCATTGCCGATCCGCACGGTTAGCAGGCGCTTCGGGTCTTGTCGCAGCTCCAGGTCGAGCTCATTCCCCTCCCATAGCGGCGTAAACGAGCTCGTAGGCCCGGATCGCGTCTTTGGCCATCTGCGCCTCGCGGAGCGCGGGCTCGTCGATCCGCGCGGCAATGCCGTCGATGAACCGCCACTGGAACACGCTCCGGCGCACGACTCCAACGGCGTCCTCGGTGTACGGGTAGAGGTCGAAGCCGAGCCGCTCGCCGTTCTCGCCGTAGCCCGCACGTCGTAGCTCGAGGGCCAGCTCGAGCGTCTCCATGAACGCGGTCGCCCCGACCATGTTGTCGTCGTCAAAGTCGCCCCATCCCGAGTTCGCGTGCTGGTGGCCGAGGAGCCCTTCGGCCCCGAGGAGGGCTGCGTATTCCGCGAGGCTCTCCCGGTTCATGAGCAGGTGCTGCCAGTCCATGTTCACCTTTACGTTCGTGATTCCCTGCGCCCGCAGCTTGTGGATTACGTGCAGGGTCATGCCGATGTTGCGCATGAGGATCTTCATGGCCGGCTCGGAGTTCTTGTGCTCGAGGAAGAGGAGAATCCCGCGGTCCGCACAGCGCTGGGCCGCCTGGCCGATCCCGTCGACCAGCCAGTCCCAGCTCTCGCGGTAGGGGCTCTGAAACGGATAGTTGTAACCCTCGATCCCGGGCCAGATGATGAAGTGCGCGCCCAACTCGCCGGAGAAGTCGATCGCGGCACTCGTACGGCGCAGCGCCTCGGCGCGCGTGGACTCGTCGGGGGAGACCAGCCCGCCGCGGGCGAAGCGCGGGTCGAGGTGGAGGCCCGTCGCCATGCAGTAGATGTCATGGTCTCCTAGGGCGTCCCGCACCTCGTCGAGGTTGTCCTCGTTGAGCTCCTGCGGGTAGTGGAACTCATAACCGTCGATCAGGTCGCCGAGCCCTTCGACGGCCCTGCGCACCCTCTGGGCAGTCGTCTCGCCTGCGTACTCCGGCTTGTAGCCGCCGGGAACGAAGCGCGTCACCATCGGGCCGAACGCCCAGATGCCCAGGCTCGTCTTCAGTCCGTTGCTCATGTTCGATAGTCCCCTTGAATCGTGGTGAGCTCGATGAGGTTGCCGAAGGGATCGCGGCAGAAGAAGCGCGGCCGGTTCGGGATAGGCGTCTGGTCGCTCGTCTCGACCCCGGCCTCTTCCAGCCGTCGGCGCCAGGCTTCGAGGTCGTCCACCTCGAGGCAGAAGTGCCGTTGAGCCGCGTGGTCGGCCGGCACCGGATCCGGCAGGAAGTGGAGCTCGACCTCGAGCGGCCCGCCCTCGAACCAGACCAGCTCCTGGTCGGCGACTGAGGCCGGAACGGGCTTCTCGACGAGACCAAGCACGCCCCCGTAGAACCTGCGGACCTCATCCTGCCGGCCGCGCGGATACGGCGTCGACACGTGCTGGAGACGCCTGACCTCGGTCACGCGGCCCAGTCTAACGTCATCGTTGACACCGATCTTT
>CAWAQJ010000023.1:0-10937 GCA_963784175.1 uncultured Actinomycetes bacterium
TCCTCGACCTCGCGCGCAAGCGAGATCCCGAGCGGCCGACCCACCTCTGGAACGGCCTTGCAGCCTGGATCGAGCTGGTGCGCGCCCCACCTTCCGGGACGTGGGAGCGACGCCGCGCCGACCTCTACGCCCTCGCCGACGAGTGGCTCGAGCCGCCGACCGTGACACCCGAGGAGAGCGTCGAGATCCTCCTACGCCGGTATCTGACCGGCTTCGGGCCGGCGCGCCTCGCCGACGCCGCCAACTGGGCGGGCCTCGGCGCCGGCGACGTCCAGGAGGCCGCCGAGCAGATCCGTCTGCGTCGCTTTCGCGACGAGGAAGACCGTGAGCTCGTCGACCTCCCCCGCGCACCGCTCCCCGGCGGACCGACCCCTGCTCCGGCGAGGTTCCTGCCCACCTGGGACGCAACGCTTCTCGTCCATGCGCGCGGAACGCAGATCCTGCCGGAGCGCTTCCGGCCGCTCGTCTTCGACACGAAGACGCCCCACTCCACGCCGACATTCCTCGTCGACGGGGCCGTGGCAGGCAAGTGGACCATCGAGGCGGGCAAGAAGAAGGCGACGCTCGTGCTCGACCCATTCGAGCGCCTTCCAGCAGGCGCGAAGCGTGAGCTCCGCGAGGAAGGAGAGCGGCTCGTGCGCTTCGTCGAGCCGGACGCCGCCTCACACGCGGTACGCGGAGGATGACGAAGCCTTGGGACACGCGGCTTTGCCGACCCAGCACGTTCGACGCCTCTCACGTGTTCGAAGTAGTCTGCTATCGTACTATTTAGTCCGTAGACAGACTACATGGAGGCGAAAGTGCGAGACCACACGGTGACGACCATTCTCGAAGCACCTCGGGACAGGGTCTACGGCTTCCTCTCGAAGATCGAGAACCTGCCGCGGTGGGCGACCGAGTTCGCCCGGGAGCTCAAGTACGAAGATGGGAAAGCAAAGGTTGTGAACGGGCTCGGAGAGTTCTACTTCTCGATCGATGCAGACCCAAGCACCGGCGTCATCGACATGTACGCCGGGCCCACGGAAGACGCTCTGAGTCTCTTCCCCACCCGAGTCGTGGAACTGCCGGACGGCCGGAGCGCGTATTCCTTCACGATGTTCCAGACGCCGGGCATGCCCGACGACCTGTTCGAGGCCCAGTACCAGTCCCTGCTCCGCGAGTTCGACAACATTCGAGCCCGGCTTTCGTGAGCAAGCGGGCAGTGGCGGAAAAGTCGTCGACGACCCTGAACAGGGACGACCTAGGCTTCCTGCTCGCAAAGGCCAGTCAGCGCTGGAACAACCTCCTTGCAGAGCGCTTCGCCGCAGCAGGCTTCGGTGACGTCCGGCCGGCCTACGGTTCGGTTCTCCTTCCGCTCTTCGAGGAGGACGGGCTTCAGATGGGAGAGCTCGCCCGCCGCGCCCGCTTGAGCAAGCAGACGATGACCGACATGGTGCGGCGCCTCGAGCGCGACGGGCTCGTCGAGCGGCGCCCAGACCCGCATGACGCTCGCGCCTCGCGGATTCTGCTCACCGCTCGAAGCCGGGCGTTCGAGCCGATCGCTCAAGAGGTACTGCGAGACCTCGACCTGGAGGTCCGCGCGCTGCTCGACGACAAACAGGTCGAAGCGGTGAAGCTCGCGCTACAGACCCTCCTCGACCTCGGAAGCGAACGACGAGCTCAGGAAATCGGCTAGACCAGTAGAAAGCCCCGCCGAGGCGGGGCTTTCCGTAGCAGGCCTGTAAGCCGGATTCTGTCGGGGGTGACCATCCATCTCGGCTCCCGGTTTCCCGGGAACTCGTGCGGCGTACCCGGCTCCTCGGCGGGCAACCTGAGCGGAGCCTGTTCGCCTTGCACCGGACGGGGTTTGGCAGCCGCCGTGTCACCACGACGCTGGTGGGCTCTTACCCCACCTTTTCACCCTTACCGCCGGCGTCTCCGGAGAGATACGTTCGCCGGTGGCGGTCTCCTTTCTGTGCCACTTTCCGTCGGCTTTCGCCGCCTGGGATTTCCCCAGCGTCCTGCCCTGCGGTGTCCGGACTTTCCTCGAGCCGCTCGCGCGGCCCGCGGTCACCCGGCCTGCACGTCCAAGTGTAGCGCCGGTTCTCCCTCCATCCGGAGCCCCGAGCCGCACTCCGGACACGTCACGGAGCAGTCCCGGTGCAGCACGAACTCGCCGCATGCCGGGCACTCGAGGCTCGCGCCGCGCATGAGCGCCAGGAGCTCCTGGTCGAGGGTGCGGTTGAGCGTGACGACCTCCATCGCGACCCTCAGCCGACCCTCCGGAAGACGCCCACGACCTTGCCCAGGACGCTGACGTGCTCGGGATAGAGCGGCTCCATGGTGGAGTTCTCGGGCTGGAGCCGGACTCGCCCGCTCTCGCGGAAGAAGCGCTTGACGGTTGCCTCGTCGGCCGCCTCGTCCTGGCCGGCGAGCGCGACGACGATGTCACCGTCCTTCGCGGTCTGCTGGCGCTGCACGACGACGTAGTCGCCCTCGAGGATCCCGGCCTCGATCATGCTGTCGCCCTTGACGCGGAGCAGGAACTCCTCGCCTCCGCGCGAGAGCGTGTCCGGCACGGCCAGATGCTCCTCGACGTTCTCCTCCGCGAGGAGGGGCCCGCCGGCGGCGATCTCGCCCACGAGCGGGAGCACGCGGACCTCGCCCACGTCCGGCACCGAGACTGTCGCGCCCGCTGCCGTTCGCTCGCGTCGGGTGAGCTCCAGCGCCCTCGGCTTCGTCGGGTCGCGCCGCAGATAGCCGGCCCGCTCGAGATTGGCCAGATGGGCGTGCACGGTGGACGGCGACGCCAGTCCCACCGCCTCTCCGATCTCGCGCACGGTGGGCGGATACCCGTGCGAATCCACGTAGCTGAGGACGAACTCGTAGACCTCGCGCTGACGCTGCGTGAGCATCTGCCTCCCTTCCTGGTCGAACGTTTGTTCGTACAAGGTAGCGAGGGGCTCGGACGGAGTCAAGCGACGGCCAGCCGCTACAATGCGCCCGTCCACGCGCTGGTGGCGGAATTGGTAGACGCGCAAGGTTGAGGGCCTTGTGGCCCGAACGGGCCGTGGAGGTTCAAGTCCTCTCCAGCGCATCGTGGGGCGCCCTGAAAAGGCGCCCTTCGTGCTTCACGAGCGCGCCGCGCCGATGACCGGCGTCAGTAATCTACGTCGGCCCGTGAACGAGCTTGCCGACCACGCAATCGACTCCGCCCTCGGCGCGGGCGCCGGCTACGCAGATGCGCGCATCGTGCAGCGGCGTGCCCAGCACGTCTCCACGAAGAACGGCGAGGTCGACTCCGTTTCCGACGCCGAGACCGAGGGCGTCGGGGTTCGCGTCCTGGTCGACGGCGCCTGGGGCTTCGCCGGCGACCCAAGGCTCTCCGAGGAGGGCGCGCGCGACGCCGCCCTACGGGCGGTCGCGTTCGCCCGCGCGAGCGCCTCGCGCGCACGCACGCGCGTGGAGCTTGCGTCGGTGCCGCCGGCCACCGGGGAGTACGAACCCGCCGTCGAGCGAGACCCGGTCGAGGTTCCGCTCGAAGAGAAGATCGCCCTCTGCCTGCGCGCCGAGGAGGGCATGCGCCGGCCCGAGGTGAAGATCACCGAGGCCACCGTCCGCGCCATGAGCGAGCGCCGCGTCTTCCACTCGTCCGAGGGCGCGCGGATCTCGCAGCGCTTCGTCGAGTGCGGAGGCGGGATCGACGCACTGGCGGTCTCCGACGACGGCCGCGTGCAGAACCGCAGCTACCCGAGCGCGCACGGCGGCTCCAGCGGCCAGGGCGGCTGGGAGTACGTGGAGCAGCTCGGCCTCGACCGCGAGGCGCCGCGGATCGGCGAGGAGGCGGCAGCCCTCCTGACCGCCGACGCGTGCCCGGCGGGCATCACCACGATCGTGATCGACGCCGAGCAGATGGAGCTCCAGGTGCACGAGTCCGTAGGTCATCCGACGGAGCTCGACCGCGTCTACGGGACCGAGGCCGCCTACGCCGGCACGAGCTTCCTCAAGCCCGGCGACCTGGGCAGCCTCCGCTACGGCTCCGAGCACATGAACATCACGGCCGACCCCACCACCCCGCTCGGGCTGGGGAGCTTCGGCTGGGACGACGAGGGAGCACCCGCCAAGCGCCAGCCGGTCGTCGAGGGCGGGATTCTCACCGGCTACCTGGCCTCGCGGGAGACCTCCGCGCTGATCGGCCGCGAACTGGGCGGCTCGATGCGCGCCGACAGCTGGAGCCGCATGCCGCTCGTCCGCATGACGAATCTCCATCTCGAGCCGGGCGCCGGCTCGCTCGACGACCTGCTCGCCGACGTCGACGACGGCCTCTATCTCTGCACGAACAAGAGCTGGTCGATCGACGACAAGCGCCTCAACTTCCAGTTCGGGACGCAGGTTGCCTGGGAGATCAAGAAGGGCAAGCTCGGCCGCATGCTCCGTGACGCGACGTACATGGGCGTCACGCCGGAGTTCTGGGGACGGATGGACGCCGTCGCCGGGCCGGACGAATGGAAGATGTACGGCCTCACCAACTGCGGCAAGGGCCAGCCGGGCCAGCACGCGCACGTCTCGCACGGCACGTCTCCGGCACGTTTCCGTGACGTGCAGGTGGGCGTGCGATCGTGAGCCGAGCGCTCGACCTGGCCGAACGCGCGGTGCGGGCGGCGGAGGGCGACGAAGCCGACGCCTCCGTCCACGTCGAGCGGTCCGGATTCGCACGCTTCGCGGCATCGGCGGTGCACCAGCCGACGCTGATCCGCGACGAGAGCGTGACCGTCCGGGTCGTGCGCGACGGCCGCGTCGGGTGCGCGACGACGAACCGGACCGACGAGGACGGCCTCACCGCGGTCGCCAGGCGCGCGGGCGAGGCCGCCGAGCGCTCGCCGGTCGACCCGGGCTTTCCGGGCCTCGAGCAACCGGCGGCAGTGCCCGCCGTGGAGGGCTTCGACGAGGAGACGGCCGCCCAGACCCCGGAGGACCAGGCCGAGCAGGCCGCCGCGGCGATCGACGCCGCCCCCGACCTCGGGCTCTACGGCTACTACACGAGCGGGGCCACCGAGGTCGGCGTCGCCTCGACGACAGGGCACGCGGTCGCGCAGGCGACCACCGACGTCAGCGTCCTCACGCTCGCGGCGGGCGAGGACGTCTCCGGCTACGCCGAGGCGACCTCCTGGCGCGCGTCCCAGATCGACCCGGCCGCCGTCGCCCGCGAGGCCGCCGAGAAGGCGGCCCGCACGAAGGCGGCCGAGCAGATCGAGCCGGCGACGTATCGCGCGGTGCTCGAGCCCTATGCGATCTCGGAGCTCCTCTTCTACTTCGGCTTCACCTCACTCAACGCGCTCGCCCTGCTCGAGGGCCGCAGCTACCTGTCCGGACGCCTCGGCGAGAAGCTCTTCGGCGACGGCTTCACGCTCTGGGACGACGGGCTCGACCCGCGCGGCTATCCGAAGGCGTTCGACCTCGAGGGCGTCCCCAAGCAGCGCGTGCTCATGGTCGAGGAGGGCGTGGCCCGCGACGTCGTCTGGGACCGCCGTACCGCGAAGCAGGATGGGCGCGAGTCGACCGGGCACGGGCTGAGCGCGCCGGCGCAGGCGTTCGGGCCGGTTCCCTTCAACCTTTCCCTGGCCGGTGGAGACGCGGCCTCGGTGGACGAGCTCGCCGAGCGCGTCGGCGACGGGATCTACGTCACGCGCCTGCACTACCTCGGCGTCGTCGACCCCCGCGAGGGGATCATCACCGGGATGACGCGCGACGGCACCTTCCGCGTCGAAGGCGGGAAGGTGACGGCACCGCTCGTCAACCTCCGCTTCACGACGTCGTTCCCGGCGCTCGCCGCGGGCCTCCTGGGGCTCACGGAGGAGGTAACGCTCGTGAACCGCAGCGACTTCTACGACGAGCGCTATCCATTCGGGACACTGGTCCCGGCAGCCGCGACCGAAGCGTTTACCATCGTGGGCACGGGCTCCGGCCCGGGCCTTTGATGAGCGTTCTCGTCCTAGTCGGCACACGCAAGGGACTGTTCCTCCTCGAGAGCGACGAGGAGCGCCAGGACTGGTCGCTCGAGGGCCCGCTCCTCACCGGCTGGTCGATCTTCCACGCTGTCGTCGACCCGCGCGACGGGACGATCCACGTTGCGAGCAACAACGAGGTCTACGGCGCCACCACTCACCGCTCGACCGACCGCGGCGCGACCTGGCACCGCGCAGAGGAGCTCGGCTTGCCCGAGGACACCGGGCTCGCGCTGGAGAAGACCTGGCACATCGAGCCCGGCCGCGAGGGCGAGGACGGACGCCTCTGGCTCGGCGCCGCGCCCGGCGCGCTCTTCCGTACCGACGACGGCGGGGTGACCTGGACGCCGGTCGACGGCATCGTCAGGCACGAGACCCGCGACCGCTGGTTCCCCGGCGCAGGTGGGATGTGCTGCCATTCGATCGCGCTGGATCCCGACGAGCCGGAGCGCATGTACGTCGGCATCTCGGCGGCAGGCGTCTTCCGCACCGAAGACGGCGGCGACACGTGGACGCCGGCCAACCGGGGTACCGCCGCCGACTTCCTCCCCGATCCGTTCCCCGAGCTGGGCCAGTGCGTGCACAAGCTGCTCGTCCATCCCGCGCGACCCGAGCGCCTGTGGCAGCAGAACCACTGCGGCGTCTATCGCTCGGACGATCGCGGCGAGAGCTGGGAGCGGCTCGAGGGAAACGGCCTTCCGAGCGGCTTCGGCTTCCCGCTCGCGCTCGACCACCGCGATCCCGACGCAGCATTCGTGATCCCGGAGGAGGGCGCCGAGAACCGCGTCACCTGCGACGGGAGGCTCGGCGTGTACCGCACAGACGACGGCGGCTCGTCCTGGTCGCTCCTGGCCGGCGGGTTGCCGCAGCCTGCCTGGGGTGCTGTCATGCGCGAGGGCTTCTCCTCGGACCGACTCGACCCCCCGGGGATCTACCTGGGTACCCAGAGCGGCTCGCTGTTCGTCTCCCCGGATGCGGGCGAGACGTGGATCGAGGCCGCCTCCCAGCTTCCGCCGATCCTCTCGGTGGAGGCGGCCGAGTGGCGGTAGTCCTCCTCCCCTCGATCCTCGCTGCCGAGGCGGGCGGCGCAAGCCGCTTCGAGCCCGACGCAGCCACGGTCCGGGAGGCGCTCCAGGCACTTCCCGTCGCGAACCTCGTCTTCGACGAGCGCGGCGAGCTCCGGCCGCTCGTGAACGTCTATGTCGACGGGATCGACGTGCGGGAACGCGAAGGTGTCGAGACGGCGCTCGAGGGTCGCGAGACGATCAGGCTCGTGGCCGCTATCGCGGGCGGCTAGGAGAGCTCAGTCGAACTGGTAGAAAAGCGCGACCGTGTTCGCCGCGAAGACGATCGCGACGATCACCGTCAGGCGGGTGAGATTGCGCTCGACAACGTGCTGGCCGCCCTGCGAGGCCGGTGTGAAACCAAGGCCGCCGAAGCCCGTGTCTCGCCCGGAGTGCATGAGGATGAGGGCGATGAGAACCGCCGAGATCAGCACCTGGAAGACCGCGAGCACCTGGAGCACGCGCGTCAGGCTAGCAGCTTGCCCAGGGCCTACCGTGCTACGGTGCCCGCCGATGCAGGCCGACGAGCGCATCCGCAAGCTCATCGTGCTCGGCGACAATCGCCTGAAGCAGGGCCTCCCCGGCAAGGCGAAGGAGACCTACGCGGAAGCGCTCGAGTTGGCGCGCGAGGCAGGCCTCGAGCGAACCGTCGGGCCGCTCATCGAGCTCCGCCTCGCGGATCTCACTGCGCGCGACTCGACCGGCTGATCTCGAGCCCGCGAGCCGACCCGACGTGCTCCACCTGGAGCGTCGTGTGGTCGATCCCGAAGGTCTCGTGCAGAAGCCGCTCGAGGTCCAGCCGGATCCGGTGGCAGTCCGCGCCCGGCTGAACGAGGACGTGGGCCGAGAGCGCTGGGAAGCCGTCGGTCACCGTCCAGACGTGGAGGTCGTGCGTCTCGACGACGCCCGGGTGGCGAACGATCGCCCGGCCGACGTCGCTCGGCGGCGTCGAGGCCGGGGCGCCCTCGAGGAAGATGCGCCCGGACTCCCGCAGCAGCGACCAGGCGGCCGCGAACATGAGCCCTGCGACGAGGAGCGAGGCCAGCGGGTCGAAGCGGTCCCAGCCGGTGAGGAGGATAAGGCCGGCCGCCAGGGCCGTCCCGACGAAGGCCGCGAGGTCGGTGACGATGTGAAGGTAGGCGCCGCGGACGTTGAGGCTCTGGCGTTCCGCGCGAGCGAGGAGCGCAACGACCACGAGGTTCACGGCGATGCCGGACAGGGCCACGATCCCGACGACCGCAGCGTCGACGTCCGGCGGGGAGACGAGCCGGCGGATCGCCTCGACGACGATCCAGATCCCGAAGAGAAGGAGCGTGAGCCCGTTCGCCTGCGCCGCGAGGATCTCGACCCGTCCGAAGCCGAAGGTCCAGCGGCCTCCCGCCGGCCGCGCCGCGATGGACGCGGCGACGAGCGCAAGCGCGAGCGCGGCGGCGTCCGTGAGCATGTGCCCCGCGTCTGCGAGGAGCGCCAGCGAGCTGGCGAGGATCCCGAAGACGACCTCGGCGACCATGAAGGCGAGCAGGAGCGCGAGCGAGAGCCCGAGCAGCCGCCGGTCGGCCGCTCCCGTCACGTGAGCGCCACCGTGGTTGTGATGGTGCATCCCGCTCATTGTGCCGCCGCCTCCTGGAGCACCCGCTCGACGCGCTCCGCCTGCCGCCGGACGTCGTGCTCGGCTGCAGCAGCTCGCGCCGCCGGGTTCGGGCTCGGGAACGCAGCCGCCTTGCGCAGGCCGGCCTCGATCTCGTCCACGCTCGTCGGGTCGACGAGCACGCCGGCCTCGGGCGGGACGAACTCGGGCGGCCCGCCGACACGCGTCGCCACGACGGAGCGCTCGCTCGCCAGGCCCTCCAGCAACGCCTGCCCGAAGGCCTCGACGAGGCTCGGCTGGCAGACGACGTCGGCCGCCCCGATCCAGTCGGCGACCTCGTCGTGCGAAACCCGGCCGACGAGCCGAACACGCGGGCGGCCCTCGAGCTCGGCGCGCAGCGGACCGTCCCCGACGACCGCCAGGCTGCCCCGCTCGAGCCGGGCGAACGCCTTCGCGAGGCGCACCGGATTCTTGTGCTCCACCAGCGAGCCGACGAGCACGTAGAAGGGCGGGTCTCCCGACCAGCCGAGCCGGGCCCTGAGCTCGGCGGCGTCGCGGCCCCGGAACCGCTCGAGATCGACGCCGCAGTCGATCACCTCCACCCGCCCGTCCAGCGATGGCAGCCGGGCGACGAGCTCTCTGCGGAGGAAGTCCGAGACCGCGACGACCCGCGCGCGCCGCGTGCCGATGCGCGTCGCCGTCGAAACGCCCGGGATCGAGCCCAGATTGCGGACGTCCTGGCCGTGGGCGGTGATGACGAGCCCGGCGCCGGACACGCGCGCGGCGGCCGCCGCCGCGCCGCCCGCGGGAAAGAGAAAGTGGCCGTAGACGACGTCCGGCCGAAAGCGCCGCGCCTCGCGGACTGCATCGCGGCCGAGCTTGACGTACTTGGCGCGCGACCCTCCCCGGCCGTCGATCACGGCGTAGCCGAGCTCGTGGCCGCGCTCCTCGAGCGCGGAGGCCAGGTCGGCGACGAAGACGCCGAGATCGGGCGCCGTCGGCCCGGGAAACATCTGCGAGACGAGAAGGATGCGCATTTGTTGACTTTTGTCACTATCCCCCGAACCGGGGGTGACCGGTCGAGTAGGCGCCGCTACCGTCGAAGCATGGCGAAATCTGCGGCCGCCGGTGTCAACGTCGCCCTCGTCGAGGCTCATCTCGCGCGCTATGCGATCTCCTGCCCGCTCTGCAAGGCGGTGGATCAGCTCGGCGTGGGCCAGCATCCCTGCACGATCGCGTCGGCGAACGGCACCAAGGACTCGATCGCGGCCATCGTCGTCGTCTGCACCCGCTGCGGCTACCTCATGCCGCTGGCGGCGGATCGCGTGATCCCAGCAGACGAGAAGGCGGCCTAGGGCCGCCTTCTCGGTTGTAGTTCCTACGCCGCCTTCAGGCGCCGCGAGTCGCGCTCGAGCCGCTCTTCGGCCCGCGCACGCGCGCGGATGGCGTCAGACGGGCCGAAGGTGGAGTACGCCTTGAGCGCGCGTGCCTCCGCCCAGAGCTCGTCGATCTTCTGCGAGAGCTCGGCAGCCTCGGCCGACTTGGCCGGGTCGACGCCTTCACCGAGCTCGTGCCAGAGCTCGGCGCGCCGGTCAACGGCACGGTCGAGCTCATCCCGGATGTCACGAATGGTTCGCATGTCAGTCTGTTAAACGACCTCCCGGAGGTGGTCATTCCACAGCCGGCCTAGGAATTCCGGCTGTCGAGCCAGACCGTCCAGGGCTCGATCGAGGCGATCTGGAGGACGCCCGCGGGCAGCCAGGGATCGGGCGCGAAACGCGCCCGGACGTCTCCCTCGTCTGCCGCTTCGACGACGAGCATGACCCGGTCGCCGTCGCCGATCGGGCCCCCGAGAACGACGAAACCGTCGTCGACGAGAGCATCCATGAACGCCGCGTGCTCGTCCCAGCCGTCCTGCTCCCGGCGACCCCGCGACGCGTCCCAGCCCGGGCCCGCGACCTCGGTGACCACGAAGACGGCCATCACGGCTCCTCCCCGAGCAGGACCTCCCAGGCCTCGACGCTCGCGACCGTGAGCAGGCCCATGGGCGCCCAGGGGTCGGCCTCGAGCCGCCGGCGGATCTCGTCCTCGTCCGGCGCCTCGACGATCAGCAGCGTCCTGGGGCCGCCGCCGACAGGCCCGCCGACCACGACGAAGCCGTCCTCGACGCATGCGTTCATGAACGCCGCGTGCTCGGGCCAGGCCTCCTGCTCGCGCAAGGGCTTCGACGAGTCCCAGCCGGGGCCGGCCTCCCGGATCACGACGAACCTGGCCATGCGAAGCCCGAGGGTATCGGCGGTT
>CAWAQJ010000024.1:0-85554 GCA_963784175.1 uncultured Actinomycetes bacterium
CCCGTGGACGAGCTCCGGCGGATCCAGGCGGAGCCGCCTCCGCCCCGCGCGTCAGGCCGCGGAGTCGAAGACGACGAGCTGACGCACGGCGTCGCCCGCCCGTAGGCGGTCGAACGCCTCAGGTAGCTCGGCGAGCGCGAGCCGGTCGCTGACGAGCTCCTCCAGCAGAAGGTCGCCGGACGCGTGGAGGTCGATCAGCCGCGGGACGTCCTCGAAGATGCTTGCCGAGCCGAGGAACGAGCCCTTGAGCGTCTTCTCGTTGATGAAGCCCCAGGCGTCGATCGTGACCGTCGTCCCCTTCGGCGGGATCCCGAGGACGACCGCCGTCCCGCCCGGCCGCACCGCGTCCCAGGCGTCGCGGATCGTCTCCTCGCGGCCGATGGCCTCGAACGCGTAGTCGGCGCCGCCCTCCGTGGCGTGGCGGATGCGTCGCACCGTGTCCGCCGTCGGCTTCGCCTGGACCGTCGCGGTGGCGCCGAGGCGCTCGGCGAGCTCGAGCTTCTCGGGGCGCGTGTCGACGGCGACGATCGCGCCCGCCCCGGCGATGCGGGCGGCCTGGATCACGGAGAGCCCGACGCCCCCGCAGCCGATGACGGCCACGCGCGATCCGGCCTCGACGGCGGCGGTGCGGGTCACCGCTCCCCACCCCGTGAGCACCGCGCAGCCGATCAGGGCCGCGAGATCGAGCGGCGTGTCGGCCCGGATCGGCACGGCGACCGACTCGGGCACGACGGCGTACTCGGCGAACGAAGAGACCGCGTTGAAGTGCTTCAGCTCCTGCCCGTCCAGAGAGAGCCGCGATGTCCCGTCGGCGAGCGTTCCGGTCGCTGCCATGCGCCCTCCCTGCTCGCAGAAGTTCGGGCGCCCGGCGCGACAGGCCTCGCATTGCCCGCACGAGGGCACGAGTGCGAGCACGACGTGATCCCCCGGCTGCACGCGCTCGACACCGGGCCCGACCTCGGTCACCACGCCGGCCGCCTCGTGGCCGATCACGAGCGGCAGCGGCTCCGGGAGGTCGCCGTCGACGACGTGCAGGTCGCTGTGGCAGACGCCGCAGGCGGCGATCCTGACGAGCACCTCCCCCGCCCGCGGCGGGGCCAGATCCACGTCGAGGATCTCCACCGGACGACCCGGCTCCCACAGCACGGCGGCCTGCATCCGCATCCCGGCGAGCCTACCGCGCGCTCCGCCGTAGAATCGCGCGCATGCGCGCCGCCGTGCTTCGCGAGATCGGCCAGCCTCTGACCGTCGAGGACGTCGAGCTCGCAGATCCCGGCCCGGGCGAGGTGACCGTCCGCATCGTGGCGAGCGGCGTCTGCCACAGCGACTGGAACGTGATCACCGGCGCGACGCCGAACCCACTGCCGGCCGTGCTCGGCCACGAGGGCGCCGGCGTCGTGGAGGCGGTCGGCGACAGCGTGACCGCGGTCGCCGTGGGCGATCACGTCATCCTCTCCTGGCTCCCCTTCTGCGGCGAGTGCTTCTACTGCGTGCAGGGCCGCGGCGTCCTCTGCGAGGCGGCCATGGCGGACATGTTCGAAGGGACCCTCCCGGGCGGCAGGCTCGCACTCTCGCAGAACGGGTCGAAGCTCTACCACTACTCGTTCCTCTCGACGTTCGCAGAGCGCTGCGTCGTGCCGGAGAGCTGCTGCGTCAAGATCCGTCAGGACGCTTCGCTCGAGGTCGCGGCGCTCGTCGGCTGCGCCGTGATGACGGGCTTCGGTGCCGCCGTCCTGCGCGCCCGCGTCGAGCCTGGGAGCACGGCCGTTGTCTACGGCGCGGGCGGCGTCGGGCTCTCGGCGATCCTCGGCTGCAAGCTCGCCGGGGCGCGCGCGATCGTGGCCGCCGACCCGGTGGCCTTCAAACGGGAGACGGCGCTCGGCCTCGGCGCCACGCACGCGGTCGACCCCGCAGGCGAGGACGTCCAGGGGCTCCTCCGCGAGCTCACCGACGGCCGCGGCGCCGACTACGCCTTCGACACCGCCGGCGCGCCCGGGGTCGTGGCGCAGGCCTACGACGCGGTCAGGCGCGGAGGCATGGTGGTCGCCGTGGGGATCCCGCCCCTCGATGCGACGGCGGACCTGCCGGGGCCGAGGCTCCCGCGGGAGGAGAAGGTTGTCACAGGCAGCTTCTACGGCTCCTGCCGGCCGCACGTCGACATGCCGCTCGTGATCGACCTCTACATGGACGGCAGGCTCGACCTGGACGCGCTCGTCTCGCGCCGGTACGGCCTGGACGAGATCAACGAGGCGTTCGCGGCCATGAACGCCGGCGAGGTGGCCCGCGGGGTGATCGCCTTCTGAGGTTCGCCGAGCGGACGCTCCTGGGCGAAGGCTTCGCCGGCAGCGGGCCGAGCGCCGCCCACGTGAACACCGTGCTCGGGCGCAAGGGCGGCCCGGTCGAGACGGCCTGGGCGACCGCCCTGGCGACGCCGCGGCAGGGTCACATCCCGTTCGTTGCCGTCCTGCGGCCGAACATGCCGGTCAAGCCTGCGACGCTCTTCGTCAACAAGGCCGACATCCGAGGCGACCGGCACGCGGAGCTCACCTGGGGCGCGGCCCAGGCCGGCGTCGCGCAGGGGGTGCTCGAGGCGGTCGCCGACGGGACGATCCCCGCCGGCGAGGTCGACGACCTGATCCTGATCGCCGCGGTCTGGGTCGACTGGGCCGCGGACGACGAGGAAGCGATCTACTCCGGCAACGTCGAGGCGACTCGCGGCGCTCTCGCGGCCGGTGCGGAAGGGCGTCCGGCGATCGAGGAGCTCCTCGGTCTCCGGAACGAGCCCGCGAACCCCTTCTTCCGCCGGTCGTGAAGATCACGGGCATCCGCCTCCGGCGGCTGCGCCTTCCGCTGGATCCGCCTCTCGAGCCGGCCTGGGATCCAGAGCCTCGGCGGGGGTTCGAGGCGACGCTCGTCTACGTGGACACCGACGAGGGGCTGACAGGGGTCGGCTCCGGGGACACGATGGACGGCTTCGCGCGCTACGCCGACCTCTTCGTCGGGCATGACCCGCTCGACATCGAGCGCCACGTGCGCGTGCTCGAGTCGATCACGTTCCATGCAGGTCGCTACTGGCCCCTCGAGGCGGCGCTCTGGGATCTGGCCGGGAAGGCGCAGGGGGTGCCCACGGCGCAGCTGCTCGGCGGCGCGGCCACGGAGATTCCCGTGTACGCGTCGACGGCGGAGCGCCTCGGCGCTTCGGAGCGGGCGCAGTCGGCGCTGGCGCTGCGTGAGCAGGGCTTCCGCGCGCTCAAGATCAGGATCGACAAGGAACGGCCCCAGGACGGTCTGGAGGCCGTGGAGGCCGTACGGGAGGCCGTCGGGGCGAGCATGGAGATCATGGTCGACCTCAACCAGGGCTGGCGCATGCCCGGGGACGTCGCGCCGCTCCTCGACTTCGACGCCGTGAGCGCGCTCGCGGGCCGCCTCCGCGAGCTGGACGTCTTCTGGCTCGAGGAGCCGCTCGCCGGCGACGACATCGAGGGTCTCGCGCGGCTGCGCCGCGAGTCCGGCCTCCGAATCGCGGGCGGGGAGATGGTTCGCACGCCCGCTGAGCTTTCCGCTTACGTCGAGGGAGGCGCGCTCGACGTCTACCAGCCGGACGCTGTCCTCGCGGTTGGCATCCTCCGCGCTCGAGAGCTTGCCGAGCGGATCCTCCCGGCCGGGCTCTGGTTCACGCCGCACACGTGGACGAACGGGATCGGCCTCCTGGCGAACCTCCACCTCAGCGCAGGCGTCGGCGGCGGGCCGTTCATCGAGCTGCCCTTCGACCCGCCCGGCTGGACGCCGGAGCGTCGCGACTTCATGCTGACCGAGCCTGTCCTGCCCACCGCGGATGGGAGACTCGCGATCCCCGACCGGCCGGGTCTCGGCTTCGAGCTCGACGAGGACGCGGTCGAGCGGTACACCGTCAGCTGATCGTGCCCACCTACGACATCCACCAGCACTTCCTGCCCCCGCAGCTCGTCGCGGAGCTCCGGGCGCGACGCACGTCGCCGCGCCTCGACGGAGACTTGCTGGAGCTCGCGGAAGGGACGTTCCCCTTCGACGAGCGCGACAACGACCTCGACGAGCGCCTCGCCCTTCTCGACCGAGACGGAATCGACGTCGCAATCATCAGTCTCGCCCCGACCATGGAGACGGAGAGCGAGCCGGACCTGCGGGACGCCTACCACGAGGGCATCCTCGAGGTCGTGGCGGCTGCGGGCGGGCGCCTGCAGGCGCTGGCCGCCGGCGCGTGCCTGGAGGGCTTCGCAGGCGCATGCGTCTCGGCGCACGCAGTGCTGCGCGGGCTCGACACCCTGCCCGGGGAGCTCGCCCAGGCTGGCCAGATCATGTTCGTCCACCCGGGGCCTCCCCGCCCCCCGCCGACCGGTGCCCCCGCCTGGTGGACGGCGGTCGTCGACTACACCGAGCAGATGCAGGCCGCCTACTTCGCCTGGCTCGAAAACGGCGTCGAGCGTTACCCGGAGCTGGACGTCGTCTTCGCGATTCTCGCCGGCGGCGCGCCGATCCAGCTCGAGCGGCTCCGCTCGCGAGGAGGCGATCCCGCCGCCGCGCGGCACCCGCGGATCCATCTCGACACGGCCTCGTACGGCGCCCGCGCGCTCGCGCTGTGCCTGGAGACCGTCGGCGCTGCCCAGCTGGTCTACGGCAGCGACCGCCCGGTGGTCGACGCGGCCCCGACGCTCGAAGCCCTGGCCGCGCTCGGCGACGGCGTCCTCGATACGGTCCGCTCCGAGAACCCCGGCCGGCTCTTCGCATGACCGACTTCGCTCCGACTCCGCTCGAGGACGCCCCTCCCTCACTCGGAGGCGGCCGGCCGCTGCTCCTCAAGCGTGAGGACGTGCACGAGCTCGGCGCCTTCAAGTGGCGCGGGGCCCTGCCGGTGATCACCGGGTATCGGGATGCCGGCGCGGACACCGTCGTCACCGCCTCGACCGGGAACCACGGCGCCGCCACCGCGTGGGCCGCAGGCCGCCTGGGACTGACGGCCGTCGTCTACGCGCCCGAAGGCGCGACGCAGGCCAAGATCGCCCTGATCGAGCGGCTCGGAGCCGAGATTCGCCTCGTCGGCTCGGACCTCGACGAGGCGAAGGACGAGGGACGCCGGCACGCCGAAGCGCGCGAGCTGCCGTTCTTCGAGGACGGCGCCGAGATGGCCCAGTACGAGGGCTACGGCTCGATCGCGGACGAGATCCTCGACCAGGTCGACGCCCCGCCTGCGGCGATCGTCGTGCCCGTGGGGAACGGCGCCTTGCTCGGTGGCATCGGCCTGCGCGTCACCGCCCGCGCCGCCGGAACGCTCCGCGTCGGAGTGACCGCCAAGGATGCTCCGGTGATGGCCGAGTCGTGGGAGGCCGGTCGCATCGTGGAGAGCGAGCGCAGCGCGACCTTCGCCGACGGCCTGGCGGTCCGCGTCGCCATCCCGCTCGCCGTCGACGTCCTCGGCGAGGTTGCAAGCCGGATGCTCCTCGTGTCCGAGCAGGACATGGCCCGCGCCGTCGGTGCCTTCTCCGCTGCCGGGATCCGTGCCGAGGGCGCGGCCGGCGCCGCACTTGCGGCTCTCCCCCAGCTCGACGATGTCGACGGGACGATCGTCCTCATCGTCACGGGTCGCAACATCGACGACGAGCTTCATCGGAGGGCCTGCGAGGATCCCGGATCCTTCCCGGCGTAGACCGGCCTCCTCCAAGGAACGGCTATTCAGTTGTCGTTCACGGCCGGCTCAGCCGCGGAGGACTGCGCCCGGTCGCTCGGCGATAGACGCCGTCGGCGGACGCAATGAGGCCCGCAAGCTCCAGCTCGGTCAGCAGCCCAGCGACCGCAGCGGTATCGGATTCGGTGGACCGCACGAGCTCGTCGAGCGTCCGCGCGCCATCGGAGAGTCGACTCAGCACAGTCCTGGGCCGCGGCCGAGAGGTTGTCGGGAACCGTTGGAGCCACGGGCTCGAGTCCGAGGGCCAGCAGCACGTCGTCGGCCGACAGCAGTGGGGTCGCTCCCTGGCGCAGAAGATCGTTCGTGCCGACGCTGAGGGCCGACGTGATCTCCCCCGGCGCGGCGAACACCTCCCGCCCGAGCTCGAGCGCGAAATCGGCGGTGATCAGGGCGCCGGACCGCTCCCGAGCTTCGACCACAACCGTGGCCCGCGCGAGGCCGGCGATGATCCTGTTGCGCGCCGGGAAGCGCCACGGGGACGGCTCGATGCCCTGCGGGTACTCGGAGACGACGAGGCCGCTTTCGGCGATTCTGCGTGCGAGCTCGGCATGGGAGCGCGGGTAGTCGCGGTCGATCCCGCAGCCCAGCACGGCGACCGTGAGCCCACCGGCGGCCAGGGCTCCTCTGTGGGCCTCCGCGTCGACGCCGCGGGCAAGCCCGCTGACGACGACCACTCCGGCCGCGGCCAGCGACTGCGCCAGCTCTCGCGCGACCTGCGCGCCGTACGCCGAGCAGCTGCGCGCGCCGACAACAGCCACCGCCGGGCGCGACAGGACATCCGGCGGCCCACCGCGCAAGTGGAGACGTGCGGGAGGATCGTGCAGCTCGGCGAGCAGCGGCGGATACCCCTGGCGTCCTCGGGCGACGGAGACGTAGGTCACGTCGTCAGCTCCGGCGGAGCCCGGTAGGAGAGCGCCTCGGCGACGTGCGCCGCCGCGATCTCCTCGGAGGAGGCCAGCGCCGCGATGGTCGCGGCCACACGCGCCACGCGGGCCCGGCCGCGGGCGGACAGCGGGAGCGTGTCCACGGCCCGCGTCAGGAGGGCTCGCGCCTCCTCGCCGAGCCTCGGCCTCTTCCGGCCCAACTGCTCCGCAGCCGGCACCACACGCCCTCTCACTCGCCGGGACGGCTCACCCGGGCAGGCGTCGAGCTCCCGGCCGCGCGGGCGCGGCATGTGCACCACGAGGTCGAAGCGGTCGACGAGCGCCCGCGAGAGCTTCGCCCCGTAGGCCGCCAGCTTCTGGGGCGTGCAGGTGCACTCGACCGCCGGATCGCCGCGGGCTCCGCACGGACAGAGGTTCATGGTCCCGACGAGAAGGAAGCGGGCCGGAAAGAGCGCCTGGCCGGCGGCTCTCGCAATCGACACGACACCGTCTTCAAGCGGCTGGCGCAACGCCTCGAGCACGGGCCGGTGAAACTCCGGCATCTCGTCGAGCAGGAGCACGCCGTGGTGCGCGAGGCTCACCTCCCCAGGCCGCGGCCCGGGCCCGCCGCCGACGACGGCGGCCGCCGAGGCGGTGTGGTGCGGCGCGCGGAACGGCGGGCGATCGACAAGAGGCCGGCCCCGTGGAAGGACGCCGGCAACCGAGTGGATCCTCGTGGCCTCGAGCGCCTGGTCGAGAGTGAGCGGCGCGAGGATCCCTGGGAGACGACGCGCGAGCATCGTCTTGCCCGTTCCGGGAGGCCCAGCGAGCAGCACGTTGTGCCGGCCTGCCGCGACGATCTCGAGCGCGCGTCGGGCTCGCTCCTGGCCACGTACGTCCGCCAGGTCGAGGCCACCGCCGTTCGTGGCGCTCTTCGCCGGCTCGACCGCGTCGGGCTGCAGGCCTCCGCGAAGGTATGCGCCTGCTTCGGCCAGGTGTCTGAGCGGGACAGGCTCGATCCCTGCGAGGGCCGCCTCGGGCGCCGACTCGTGCGGGCAGAGAAGGCGACCGAGACCGGCCCGCAGCGCCGCCTCGGCCGCCACGAGCACACCGGGCACCGGCCGGACCCGGCCGTCCAGGGCTAGCTCGCCGACCGCGGCATGCTCGGCGAGGCGCTCCGGCGGGATCTGCCGGGAGGCGGCCAGGACGGCGAGGGCGATGGGTAGGTCGTAGCCTGATCCCTCCTTGCGCAGGCCCGCAGGAGCGAGGTTGACCGTGATCCGTCGCAGCGGCCATTCGAGCTCGGCGCTGGCGATGCCGCTTCGAACCCGCTCCTTCGCTTCCTGGCAGGCCTTGTCCGGCAGACCGACGATCGCAAAGGCGGGCACCCCGCGCTGGAGGTGAGCCTCCACCTCGACACGGCGCGCCTCCAGACCGACCAGCGCATGGGTGACTGCACGTGCGAGCACACCTCGACGCTAGGCCGGAAATCCGCGCGTGTGGCGCGCGGAATGCGCCGAGAGAGTGACAGTCAGTCGAAAGAGACGCGCTGGATCCGCCGGCCGTGCACGGCGACCGCTTCGAGCCGGACGTCGAGCCCTGCGAGCTCCGGGCGGCGCGCGAGCCAACCCTCGGCCGCCTGCCGCACCCGGCGTGCCTTCTCCGGCCCGACCGCCTCGAGCGGGTCGCCGAACTCGGGCCCGCTGCGGGCCTTCACCTCGCACACGACGACCGTGCGACCGCGGCGGACGACGAGGTCGAGCTCGTAGCCGCCGACCCACGCGTTCGCGTCGAGGATCAGGTAGCCGCGGAGCCGGTAATGGCGGCGGACGCGCCGCTCGGCTTCAGGCCCGAGCCGCTGCGAGGGCGGCGGACTCGATCGCCGCTTCCTCGAGCTCCGCATAGCAGCGCGCATCGAACGACCGACGGTGGATTGCGCTCGGCCCTCGCCGCCGGACGATCGCGGAGTGGCCCGGCGTGATGTAGCCGACATGCGAGGCGAAGCCGTAGCCGGGGAAGACCGCGTCGAAGCGGCGCATCGCGCGATCGCGGACGACCTTGGCCACGATGGAGGCGGCCGCGATTGCGGCGCTCTTCGTGTCCCCGTCGACGACCGCCTGGTGCTCGGGCGCGAGCGGGCCGAGCCGGAAACCGTCCACGAGGCAGGCCTCCGCCGGGGGCGCCAGCGCTGCGAGCGCCTCGCGAAGCCCGCGGAGGTTCGAGCGGTGCAGCCCGTCGCGGTCGATCACCGCGGGCGGGATCACGCGCACGGCGATCCGGGTGGCGCACCGCATCACGGCCCGGAACAGCTCTTCTCGGTCGGCCGGGTCAACCTGCTTCGAGTCGTTGAGGAGTGCCAGCGGGCGGACGCGATGGTCATGGAGCCGCTCGTAGTCGAAGAGAACCCCCGCCGTGACGAGCGGGCCGGCGAGACTGCCGCGCCCGGCCTCGTCCGCGCCCGCGACGAAGCGCACGCCCAGACGTCGGTCGTATGCGAGGAGCTTGCGGCCCGGACGGCGGACTGTCGCCACGGGCGCGAGGATATCGACTAGGTCCGCTGCTTCTCGCGGACGCGCGCCTTCTTGCCCACTTTGGAGCGCAAGTAGTAGAGCTTGGCGCGGTTCACGTCGCCGATCGCACCGACTTCGATCCGGTCGATCTTCGGCGAGTGGAGCGGGAACGTTCGCTCGACGCCCACGCCGAACGAGTTCTTGCGAACGGTGAAGGTCTCGCGGACTCCCGCCCCCTGTCGCTTGATGACGATCCCCTCGAAGACCTGGACTCGGCGGCGCTGTCCCTCGATCACCTGGAAGTGGACTCGAACCGAGTCGCCCGCCTTGAACTGCGGGATGTCATCGCGCATCTGCTTGCGCTCGAGGATGTCGATGGGCGTCGTCATGAAAAGGGCGGCCGAAGCCGCGCCGGAATGCTAGCGAAACCTCGCGGCGATGGTGGACGAGCAGGCCGGGACACGGCCAAGGTGGACGTGTCTCTGGAGGGGCCGCCGCGGGCCTCCCTCCGCTTCGAGCGTAACCAGGTCGGACGCCCGCGTGGCGCGCGCACCGTGCCGAGCCGCGCACGGAAGCGTGACGACAATGCGCTAGCGGAAGCCGATCCGCTGCGGCGGCCAGTAGAGCGAGAACACCGGCCCGATCAGGTTGTCGCGCGGCACCGGGCCCCACTCGCGGCTGTCGCAGGACTGGAGCCGGTTGTCCCCCATCATGAAGTAGGAGCCCTCGGGCACCGTTATCGGCCCGAACTCGTCACCGACCTCCCCGCCGAAGAGGTACGGCTCTGGCCGCGGCTCGCCGTTCACGTACAGCTGGTCGCCGCGAATCTCGATCTCGTCGCCGGGAAGTCCGATCAGGCGTTTGACGAAGACGCCGCCCGGCCCCGGGCAGATGTTCGCCGCCTCCGGCGGGGTCTCGAAAACGACGATGTCGCCGCGATCCGGGTCGGTGAAGCGGTAGATGAAGCGGTTGGCGAGCACGCGGTCCGACGTTCCCGCCTGGCAGCCCGGCTCGGGCGCCGCACAGTGCAGGGTCGGCTCCATCGAGGACGACGGAATGCGGTACGGGTTGACCACCCACGCCTTGATGGCGAGCACCGCCGCGACCGCGATCGCGATCGTGAGCACCCAGTCGACGACAGTCGGCCAGGGAGCGGGGAGCGATTCGAGCCGGGTACGGAGGAAGACGGCCTCCTGCTACCGCAGGCCGAGCCGCGTCAACGGCCAGTAGACGGCAAACACCGGTCCGATGAGGTCTTCACGGCTCACAGGTCCCCAATCGCGGCTGTCGCATGACTGGCCGCGGTTGTCGCCCATCATGAAGTATTCGTCGTCGCCGAGGCGCCGCTCCGAGAAGTTCGGGCCCGGGCCACCGCCGTTCAGGTACGGCTCCTCGACGACCTTCCCGTTCACCCGCAGCACGCCTTCTGCCTGGTTGATCGTGTCCCCGGGCACGGCTACGAGCCTCTTCACGAACGTGCCTGATGCGCCGCACATCTCCAGGGCGCGGTCGGGCACCTCGAACACGACGATGTCTCCGCGCTCTGGGTCGCGGAAGCGGTAGATGAAGCGGTTGGCCAGCACCCGGTCGGACGCGTCGGCCTGACATCCAACCTCGGGGGCCGCGCAATGCAGAGTCGGCTCCATCGAGGACGACGGGATGCGGTACGGGTTGACGACCCAGGCCTTGATCGCCAGCACCGCAACGACGGCGATCGCGATCGTGAGCACCCAGTCGACGACCGTGTCCCACGGCGCCGGCAGCGCCCCCGTGATGCGATCGAGCGGCCCCCTCACGAAACCGACCGCTCTCTGCTCCGCTCCTGGCGCCAGCGCTCGATGAGCGCGTGGTTCCCGGACAGGAGGACGTCCGGAACGCGCCAGCCGCGAAACTCAGCGGGCCGGGTGTAATGCGGGAACTCGAAGCCGCCCTCGAGCGCCTCCGAGAAGCTCTCGACGGCCGCGCTCTCCTCGCGGATGGCCCCGGGAAGGCGTCGCGCGACGGCGTCCAAGACGACCATTGCGGGGAGCTCCCCGCCGGAGAGCACGTAGGGGCCGATGGAGACGACGTCCGTCGCCATGTGCTCGAGGATCCGCTCGTCGAAGCCCTCGAAGCGGGCGGAGAGAAGCGTCAGGGCGTCCTCGCCGGCGAGCTCGTCGACGAGCGCCTGGTCGAGCGGCCGTCCCTGCGGGGAGAAGGCGATAACCCGCCGGTCGCGCTCGGCGCCGTACACCGCCTCCAGCGCCGCGTCGACGACGTCGACACGCAACACCATCCCCGCGCCGCCGCCGTACGGCTCGTCGTCCACCTGGCCGCCCGAGAGCGGCGTGAAGTCGCGGTAGTTCAGGAGCTTGAGCTCGAGCTCCGAGCCCAGCACAGCCGCGAGCGGCCGCTGCTCGGTGAGCCACGAGAAGGCATGGGGCAACATGGTGAAGACGTCGATCTGCATGGGGTGTTCGAGATTAGCTTTCGGGCACGAACCCGGGAGCCACCACGATCCGGCCTTCCTCCAGATCGACCGAGCGGACGCAGTCCTCGACCATTGGAAGGGCGATGCCGCCCTCGAGCTCGAGCACGTCGTTCGCCACGCCCGGGGTCACGTCCTGCACCCGGCCGAGCATGCGGCCTCCCTCGTCCTCCACCGTGAGGCCGACCAGCTGGTAGACGTAGAACGCGTCCTCGCCGGCGGGAGGAAGCTCCCGCTCGGGCAGTTCGAGCTCGGCGCCGCGGCGCGCGGCGCGATCGAGCCGGACGACCAGCCGGCCGCCGCCCGCCTTCTTGGACTCGACCACGGTCGCAGGCTCGCGCTCGACATAGACCGTCGCGCCTTTCGCAAACCGCTCGGGCTCGTCGCTCGCGCCCTCGACCACGAAGGCGCCCGCGAGGCCGTGCGGACGGCCGACCCGCCCAACCCTGACCCAGCGCTCGCCGCCCGCGGCGTCAGTGCGCGTCAACGATCTCGAGGAGCGCGCGCTCCTGGCGGCGCCCGCCGCTCGCGCGCACGAGCGTCCGGAGGGCGCGCGCGATGCGTCCTTGCCGGCCGATCACCTTGCCGATGTCCTCCTCTGCCACGTGCAGCCGGAGGACGACGGCGCCGTCGCGCTCCGTCCGCTCGACGCGCACCTCGTCCGGCCGGTCGACGAGGTTCCGCGCCAGGTAGGCGAGGAGCTCCTCCACTAGATGCCCTGGGTCTGCATCAGGCGCTTCACCCTGTCGCTCGGCTGCGCGCCCTTGGAGATCCAGTCCTTGATCTTGTCCGCGTCGAGGTCGATCGTCGACGGGTCTGTCTGCGGGTTGTACCGGCCCACGATCTCGATGAAACGGCCGTCGCGCGGCGAGCGGCCATCGGCCACGACGACGCGGTAGATCGGATTCTTCTTCGAGCCCACGCGGGCCAGTCTGATGCGAGTTGCCATTCCGTCCTTTCGTTCCGTGTTCTAGCGCCGTCGCTGCGAGGCCGCAAGCGACTGGATGTTCGGCATCTTGCCCTTCCCCATCTGCTTGACCATCTTCGCCATCTGCTTGCGCGCGTTCAGGAGCTGGTTGACCTGCTGCACGGTCGTGCCGCTACCCTGCGCGATCCGGGCGCGGCGCGTGCCGTTGATGATCTCGGGCCGGCGGCGCTCGTCCGGGGTCATCGAGAGGACGATCGCCTCGACGCGGCCGAGCTCCTGTTCGTCGACGTTGACGCCCTGGAGCTGCTTGCCGAGCCCAGGGATGAGGCCGACAACGGACTTCAGCGACCCCATGCGTCGCATCATCCGGTAGCTCTGCAAGAAGTCGTCGAACGTGAACTGGCCCGAGCGGAGCCGGCGCTCCATCTCCTCCTGCTCGTCCACCTCGGCGGCGGCCTCGGCGCGCTCGATGAGCGTGAGAACGTCACCCATCCCGAGGATGCGCGACGCCATGCGGTCGGGGTGGAAGTACTCGAGCTGGTCGAGCTTCTCGCCGGTGGAGGCGAGCTTGATCGGCTTGCCCGTGACCGCCTTCACCGACAGCGCCGCACCGCCGCGCGCGTCGCCGTCGAGCTTCGTGAGGACGACGCCGTCGAAGTCGACGCGCTCCGCGAACGCCTCGGCGACGCCGACGGCCTCCTGGCCGGTCATGGAGTCGAGCACGAGCAGCACGTTGTGCGGCTTCACCTGCTTGCGGATGGCGGCGAGCTCCTCCATGAGCGGCTCGTCGATCTGGAGGCGGCCCGCGGTGTCGACGATGACCACGTCGCGGCCCTGCGCCTGGGCCTGCTCGATGCCGTGGCGCGCGACCGCGACTGCATCCTTCGTCGTCCTGTCGAGGAAGACGGGAATCTGGATCTGCTTGCCGAGCTGCTCCAGCTGGTCGATGGCTGCCGGCCGCTGGAGGTCGGCGGCGACGAGCGCCGGCGACTTGTTCTCGGTCTTGCGCAGAAGGAGCGCGAGCTTCGCCGCGGCGGTCGTCTTACCCGAGCCCTGGAGCCCCGCGAGCAGGATCACCGTGGGCGGCCGCCCTGAGAACGCGAGCTTCGAGCCGCCGGAGCCCATCAGCTCGGTCAGCTCGTCATGGACGATCTTCACGACCTCCTGGCCCGGCGTGAGGCTCTTGGTCACGTTCGTGCCGACGGCCCGCTCCTTCACGCGGGCGACGAACTCCTTCACGACCTTGAAGTTCACGTCGGCCTCGAGCAGGGCAAGCCGGATCTCGCGCATGGCGCCCGAGAGGTCGTCCTCGCTGAGGACGCCGCGGCTCCTCAGATCGCCAAGAGTCGCCTGCAGCTTGTCGGAAAGCGTGTCAAACATGGGCCGGCGGGAAGTGTAGCCGTGTGGTTTTTTCCAATCCGACCCAAGGAGAGCGAGCAATGTCCAGCATCGCCAAGGTCATCACCGTGATCGGAAGTCACCCCGAAAGCTTCGCCAAGGCGGCCGACGTGGCCGTGAAGGAAGCGTCGAAGACGGTCCGGGGCATCACCGGCGTCGCCGTCGTGTCGATGAGCTGCGAGGTGGAGGGCGACAGCATCACGATGTACCGGACGACCGTGAACATCGCGTTCGGGATCGAGCGCTAGACGCACCTGACCGACCGGCCGTTCAGGCCACGCCTTCTCGGCACTCGTCCTGAACGGCCGGGGCGCCCCCGGTTCGAGCCTAACGCCGAAAACCGCGCACGTGGCGCGCGGAATGTGCCGAGAGGCGCGACGCGCTGCGCCGGAAGCGCTACTCGCGGCCGACGAGGGCCCGCGCGAAGTCGGCGGGGTCGAACGGCTGCAGGTCGTCCAGCGTCTCCCCGACCCCGACGAGCTTCACCGGCAGGCCCAGCTCCTGCGTGACGGCGACCGCGACGCCGCCCTTGGCCGTGCCGTCGAGCTTCGTCAGGGCGACGCCGGTCAGGCCGACGGCCTCGTCGAAGAGCTTCGCCTGGCGGAGGCCGTTCTGGCCCGTCGTGGCGTCGAGGACGAGCAGGGTCTCGTGCGGCGCCCCCTCCAGCTTGCCCGCGATCACGCGCCTCACCTTCGCCAGCTCCTCCATCAGGTTCGTCTGCGTGTGGAGACGTCCGGCTGTGTCCACGACGACGACGTCGCGCCCGCGCGCCTCGGCCGCAGAGATGGCGTCGAAGGCCACAGCGGCCGCGTCCGCGCCGCGCTGGGAGCCGACGAAGTCGGCGCCTGCGCGCCCGGCCCAGATCTCCAGCTGCTCCTCGGCCGCCGCGCGGAACGTGTCCGCCGCCGCCAGCACGACCGAGCGGCCCGACTCGCCGAGCCGGTGTGCGAGCTTCCCGATCGTCGTGGTCTTGCCCGTCCCGTTCACGCCCACGACGAGCAGGACGCTGGGGGCGCCGTCGAGCGCCAGCCGCTCCTGGCCGTCCACGGTGACCATCTCAGTCAGAACGCGCTCGAGCCCTTCCAGGAGATCGGCCTCGCTCGCGGGCTCCAGCGCCTCCAGCTGCTTCACGATCTCGACCGTCGCCGGCACGCCGCAGTCGGCCGCGATCAGGGCCTCCTCGACCCGCTCCCAGGCCTCCTCGTCGCTCGGGTCGAAGAGCAGCTCTCGGGTCAGCGCCTGCCGGCTGGAGGAGAGCGACTCGCGCAGCCGGCCGAACCAGCCCCGGCTCTTCTCCTCGTCGCCGACGGGGGCGACTGCGTCGTCGCCCAGGAACTCCGCCCAGGTGCGCGTCACGCGCTGAGCGCCTGCGCTTCGGGCTCGCCGGCGAGGCGCTTCGACACGACCTGAGAGACCCCGTCGTCGCCCATCGTCACGCCGTAGAGGATATCCGCGGCCTCGATCGTCCTCTTCTGGTGCGTGACCACGATGAACTGCGCGCGCCCGGCGAAGCGGCGCAGCAGCTCCGTGAAGCGGCCGATGTTCGCGTCGTCGAGGGCCGCCTCGACCTCGTCCAGAAGGTAGAAGGGGCACGGGCGCGCCAGGAAGAGGGCGAACAGGAAGGAGATGGCGCCGAGCGCCTTCTCGCCGCCCGACAGGAGCGAGAGGCGCGTGACGCGCTTGCCCGCGGGCTGGAGCTCGATCTCGATCCCGGGCTCCTCGTCTTCGTCGCCCTCGACTCTGATGATGCGGCCGCTGCCTCCGGGGAAGAGCGTGCCCGCCACCTCCTCGAAGTGGCGCTCGACCTCCCCGAGCGTCTCCTCGAAGCGCCGCTCGACCGTCTCCGAGAGCTCGTCGCGAAGCGCCTCGAGCTCGGCGAGCGAGCGCTCGAGATCCTCGCGCTGCTCCGTCAGCTCCTCCAGCCGCGCCTTCTCGCGGGCGTGCTCCTCCGCCGCGAGCGGGTTGACCTGGCCGAGCGCCTCGCGCCGCCGCTCGAGCCGCTCGAGCTGGGAGCGGAGCACGTCGGCCTCCTCGTCCTCCAGAGCCTCGGCCTCGGCGTCCTCGGGGAGCCGGCGCAGAACCTCTTCCTGCTCCGCCTCGAGCCGCGCGCGCTCGATGCCGACCGCCGACACGCGTTCGGCGGCCTCGGCCGCCGCGCGGCGCAGCTCGGACTCCCAGCCTCCGAGGCGGCGCAGCTCTTCCCCGAGCTCGCCCGCCCGGCTGCCGCCCGCGTCGACGCGCGCGCGCAGCGCGGGCTCGAGCCGGCCGGCCCGCTGCACGCAGGCAGCAAGAGTCTCGGCTGTGCGCTCCGCGATGCCGGCGAGTGCCAGCAGGCGGTCCTCGCGGGTGGTCTGCTCGGGCTCGGGGGCGACCGCGGCCGCGTCGGCTGCGAACCAGCTCTCCCCGCCCGAGAGGGCGACGAGCGCGTCGCGGCGCTCGCGCTTCGCCTGCTCGAGACGCGCGACGGCCTCTTCGAGCTCGACCTGCTCCGGCGCCCAGACGCTCGCGGCGGCCAAGGCCCGCTCGTAGCTCGGCGGCTTGGGCGCCGCACGCAAACGCGGCCGCTCGGCGTCGGCCCGCAGGCTCGCGGCGGTCTCCTCGGCGCGCTCGCGCCTGAGCTCGAGGCGCTCGACAGCGCTCCGCAGCCGGTAGAGCGCCGCGGTCGCCTGCTCGTGCTTGCCGGCGGCCTCGGCGAGGCCGTCCTCGGCCTTCCGCCGCTCCTCGAGGACGCCTTCCAGCCGCTCGTCGTGCCGACGGCGGTCCTGCGTCGCCGAGGTCAGGCGCTCGTCCACCTCGGCAAGCCGGCGCTCGATCCGCTCCAGCTCGGCGGCGGCGAGTCGCGTCTTCAGGGTCTCGATCTCGACGGCGAGCTTCTCCGCGCGCTCGGCGGCCGTCGCCTGGAGAGCCAGCGGCCGCAGGCGCTTGCGCACCTCGTCCTCGAGATCGCGTGCCCGCTCCGTCTGCGTCTCGACCCGCGCGAGCTTCAGCTCCGCGCGATGGCGGCGCCGCTTGAACTTGCCGAGCCCGGCGGCCTCCTCGACCAGTGCGCGGCGCTCGTGCGGCTTCGAGGCGAGGATCTCCTCCACGCGGCCCTGGCCGATGATCGAGTGCTTCTCGCCCGCAAGCCCGATGTCCGCGAGCAGCTCGACGACGTCGGTCCGGCGCACGCGCGCCCGGTTGACGAGGTACTCGCCCTCGCCGCCGCGATGCAGGCGGCGGATGACGGAGAGCTCCGCCACGTCGAGCGGCCCATCGCCCGCCTCGTTGTCGAAGAGCAGCTCGACCTCGCACCAGTCGGCCGCCGGGCGGCTCTTCGAGCCCGCGTAGAGCACGTCGTCGGGGCGCTCGGCGCGCAGCTCGGTCGGGCTCAGGCTCCCCGCGGCCCAGACGATCGCGTCGGAGACGTTCGACTTGCCGGAGCCGTTGGGGCCGACGACCACGGCGACGCCCGGCTCGAGGCGCACCTCGACCTGGTCCGGGAATGACTTGAAGCCCCGAACTCTGACGGAACGGAGAAACAACGCGGCTCGAAGTCTGACGATCCCGACGGACGGGGCGGCCGCTTACGCCTGCGTCCGCAGCTCGAGACAGCTGACGCCGCTCGGATCGAGCCAGATGCGCTCCTCGGAGCGCACGATCCGGACGAGGACGGCCCCGCAGGACTGACACCGGAAGACGGTTCCCGGAGCGTGCGCGTAGACCGTCAGCTCCGCCATCTCGCGCACGGCGCCGCAGGCGGCACAGGTCGACCGCGCGATGGTCATCTCCGCGGAGAAGATCTCGCGGAGCTCGCCGCCGAGGGCGTTTCCGTCGAGCTTGAGATCGGCGTTCTCCATCTCTACCTCCCGCTCGGGCCGAAGCGCTCGGTGCGAACGCGGCCCGCCTCGTAGCCTAGGCCCACCAGGCCGTCCGCGGCCACCTCGACGAAGCGCGTGGGCCCGCAGACGAAGGCGGTCGCGGCCGGATCGGGGCCCCGAACACCTCGGAGAGCATCTCGCCGTCGATCCGGCGGTCGTAGCCCGCCCAGCCGGGCGGCTGCTCACGGGTGAGCGTGTAGGCGACCCGGAGCGCCTCATCGCCTGCGGCCAGCCGGTCGAGCTCCTCCCGGTAGATGAGGTCGCCGTGCGTCCGCGCCGAGTACAGGAGCGTCGCGGGCACGGTCGAGCCCGAGGCGGCGCGATGACGCAGCATCGCCATCAGGGGCACGACGCCGGAGCCTCCGGCGAGGAGATGCGGCGGGCCGTCGCCCGACCCGTTCCAGACGAAGTAGCCGCCGATCGGCCCGCGCAGCTCGAACTGGTCGCCCGGGCGCAGCTCCTCGGTGAGGAACGGCGACACCTCACCGTCCTCGAGGCGCTCGACCGTGAGGACGACTCGGTTCGCGTCCGCCGGCGTGGCGATCGAGTAGCTGCGCTGCGCCTGGTATCCGTCCTCCGCCGTCAGGCGCACGTCGACGTGCTGGCCGGGCAGGTGGCCGGGCCAGTCGGGGACGTCGAGAACGAGGCTGACGACGCGCTCCGTCTCCGGGATCAGCTCGACCACCTCGGCGAGCTCCCAGCGAAGAGGCGCTAGTCGCCCCAGTACCGCTGCTCTCTCCACGGGTCGCCGTAGAGGTGGTAGCCGAGCGCCTCCCAGAACCCCGGCTCGTCCTCGTCCATCAGGCGCAAGCCGCGCACCCACTTCGCGCTCTTCCAGAAGTAGAGGTGCGGGACGAGGAGCCGCGCCGGGCCGCCGTGCTCGGGGTCGAGCGGCTCGCCGTCGTAGCCGAAGGCGACCCACGCCTTCCCGTCGGTCACGTCCTCGAGCGGGAGGTTCGTCGTGTACCCGCCGTCGCTGAACGCGGTCACGTAGGCGGCGTCCGTCTCGACGGCTTCGAGCAGCGTGTCGACCGAGACGCCCTCCCAGGCCGTGTCCAGCTTCGACCACTTGGTGACGCAGTGGATGTCGACGGTGACCGACTGCCTCGGGAGTGCCTGGAGCTCGTCCCAGCTCCAGCGCGCCGCCTCCTCCCCGGTCTCCGAGACGATCGTGAAGCTCCACTCCTCGAGCGGCGTGTGCGGCGTCGGGCCCGCCGACAGGACGGGGAAGTCGTCGGTGCGGTACTGCCCCGGCGGGATGCGCCCGCCGTCGTCGTCCGCTTCGCGCCGGCCGTGGAAGCCTCGGGTGATGAAGGCCACGGCCGAACCGTATCTGCGTCAGACGGCCCGGCGCTCGACCTCGTCGCCGCGCCCGATGAGGATCTCGGACACGAGCTCCGGGCCGAAGAGGCCGTGCTCGACGACGCCCGGGGTCGACGAGAGCCTGGCCGCGAGCTCGGCCGGGTCGTCGACCGGCCCGACGTAGTCGGCGATCAGACCGCCGTCCGGGCTGGGCGGCACGTCACGAAGCTCGGCCGGGGCGATCCGGACGAGGGTCGAGGCGGCGCCGTAGGCGAGGATCTCGACAGGGATCGGGGCCGAGATCGCGTCGACGACCTTGTCCGACGAGGCGATGACCACGAAGCGCGTCGCGGCGGCTGCAACGACCTTCTCCCGCGTGTGCGCCGCCCCGCCTCCCTTGACGAGCCAGCCGTCGGCAGCGACCTGGTCGGCTCCGTCGACGGCGAGGTCGAGGCGCTCGAGTGCGTCGAAGGGCTCGACCGGCAGGCCGAGCTCCCTCGCCGCGCGTTCCGTGCGCAGCGACGTGGCGACGCAGCGGATCGCCGGGCCGCGCAACGCGAGCGCGGCCAGGAAGTGGTCGACGGTGGTGCCGGTCCCGAGGCCGACGCGCATGCCGTCCTCGACCAGCAAGGCGGCAGCCTCGGCCGCGAGGCGCTTTTCGTCCTCGGCGCTCACCCGATCAAGCGTAGGATCCGGGGAGGATGTCCTCCGACGCCGAGCTCGCAGGGAAGGTCGCGCTCGTCACCGGCGGCGGCCGCGGGATCGGCCGTGGGATCGCGATCGAGCTCACGAAGGCGGGCGCGCGCGTGGCCGTGTCGTCGCGGACGCGTGCCCAGGTCGAGGAGACGGCGGCCGAGACCGGCGGGCTCGCAATCGAGGCGGACGTCTCGAAGCGGGAGGACGTCGAGCGGATGGTCGCCACGACCGAGGCGGAGCTCGGGCCGATCGACGTCCTCGTCAACAACGCGGGAATCGCGCTCTGGGAGGACAACGGCTGGGAGCTCGAGCCCGAAGACTGGTGGCACGTGCTCGAGGTCAACGTGCTCGGCGTCTACCTCGGCTGCCGGGCGGTGATCCCCGGCATGATCGAGCGCGGCGGCGGCCGCATCGTCAACGTCGCGAGCGGCGCGGCCTATCTCCCCGGGAGCACGTCGACGGCCTACAGCGCGAGCAAGGCAGCCGTGCACCGCTTCAGCGAGACGCTCGCCAACCAGCTCGCCCCGCACGGCATCCCGGTCTTCTCCATCAGCCCCGGTCTCGTCCGGACCGACCTGATCGGGAGCAACTTCGGCGACGACGCGCCCTGGACGCCGCCCGAGCTCGCACCGCGGCTCGTGCTCGCGCTGGCCTCGGGCCGCCTGGACGCGCTGTCGGGCCGCTACCTGCACGCCGAGCACGACGACATCGACGACGTCGCGGCGCGCGCGGACGAGATCGCCGCGCAGGACCTGAACGCGATCAGGCTCCGTCGCTGAGCCGGTGACGTCCGTCCGCGCCGGCGTCGACCTGGGAGCTACGAAGATCCAGACGGTCGTGGTCGGCGACGACAACGCCGTCCTCGGCGAGGCCAAGACCGAGACGCCGACCACAGGCGGCCCGCCGGCCGTCGTGGCCAAGATCGAGGGTGCCGTGCGCGAGGCCGCCGAAGCGGCCGGTGTCGCCGTCGACGGCCTCCAGGGAGCCGGCGTCGGCTCTCCCGGCGCGGTCGACCAGCAGGCGGGCACCGTCGCCCACGCCCGCAACCTCTCCGACTGGGACAAGCCCTTCCCGCTCGCCCAGGCGCTCGGGGACGCGCTCGGCACGACCGTTCGCATCGAGAACGACGTCAAGGTCGCCGTCACCGCGGAGCTCGAGCTCGGCGCGGGCCGCCCGTACGAGTCCTTTCTCGGCGTCTGGTGGGGCACCGGTGTCGGCGGCGGTCTCGTCCTCGGGCGGAAGCTCTGGCGCGGGCGGGGCGCGGCCGGGGAGATCGGCCACCTGGTCGTGAAGCAGGGAGGCGCCCGCTGCCCCTGTGGGCGGCGCGGCTGCCTGGAGGCCTACGCCGGCCGCGGCGCGATGGAGGCTCACGCGCGCAGGCTCGTCAAGCGCGGCCGCAAGACCGACCTCTTCGAGCTGATGGAGAAGCGGAAGCGCGACCGGCTCACGAGCGGCGTCTGGGCCGACGCGCTCGAGCGGAAGGACGAGATGGCGAGGGAGCTCCTCGACCGCGCTGTGGCCGCGCTGGGCACCGGCATCGGCTCGGCCGTCAACCTGCTCGACGTCGAGGCCGTGATCGTCGGCGGCGGCCTCGGCACCCGGCTCGGCGAGCCGTACGTCCGACGGATCGCCGAGGCGGCTCAGCCGCATCTCTTCGTCGACGAGCGGCCTCCCGCGATGCTCACCGCAGCACTGGGCGACCTGGGCGGCGCGATCGGCGCCGCGCTGCTGGTTCAGCGCGCCTAGGCGTCAGTCGAGGCGAAGCGCTCGAGCGCCTCGCGTGCGGCCGCCTGCTCGGCCGCCTTCTTCGAGGCGCCGTGCCCCGTGCCGACGAGCTCTCCGTCGATGTTGGCCGCGCAGGTGAAACGGCGGTCGTGCGGGGGGCCCTCGACCTCGAGGACCGTGTATGCGACCGCCAGGCCGCGGCGGGCCAGCTCCTCCTGGAGCTCCGTCTTGTAGTCGACGTGCCCCTCGAGGGCGTACTCGACCCGCTCCTGGAAAGCCTCGACGATCGACGCGCGGATCGCCTCGAAGCCGTGCTCGAGATAGAGCGCGCCGAGGCACGCCTCGACGAGCGCCGCGAGCACGTTGCGGTTCGCCGCCAGCCGCAGCAGCTCGTCGCGGTCGACCTCGCCCGCATAGCCGGCGAAGAGCTCCCCGAGCCCCAGCTGCTTGCCCACGATGGCACAGCTGTGACGCGAGACGACGTGCGCGCGGATCTTGGCCAGGCGGCCCTCCGCCTCGTCCGGGAAGCGGTCGTAGAGCTCCTCCGCGATCGCCAGGCCGAGGACGCTGTCGCCGAGAAACTCGAGTCGTTCGTACGAATCAGCCCGGCGACGCGCCCAGGATGCGTGCGTGAAGGCGTGGTGAAGGCGCTCGGGCGGAAGCGCCTCGATCAGGTCGAGCAGCGAGCCCCCCGGGGTTTCGCTACTGGTGCGACGAGATGTAGTCGACGGCCTGGCCCACTGTTTGGATCTGCTGAGCGTCTTCGTCAGAGATCTTGATACCGAACTGATCCTCGAGCTCCATGATCAGCTCGACCAGGTCGAGGGAGTCTGCGTCGAGATCTTCCTGGAACGAGGCCTCTTCCGTGATCTCGCTCTCCTCGATCCCGAGCTGCTCGACAAGAACATCCTTCACTCGCTCGGCGATCTCTTCGCGCGAAGCTGCCATCTTGTTTCTCTCCCTGCCTTTCTCTGTCTCGGACACCCAGCGGGAACGGCGCAGGATGCTACCACGCATTGCGCGGTGGTTTAAGGGGCGGCCGCCTCGCCGACCCCGCCTGCAAGCCGATCGGCTACCCGATCGACGACACCCGCAACCACGCCACGGGCGCCGTAGCGGATCGCGTTCGCGATCGCCGTCGAGGATGAGTTCCCGTGCGCGATCACGACGAGGCCACGCAGGCCGAGCAGATACGCGCCGCCGTACGTGTCCGGGTCGAGCCGTGTCCGCAGGGCGCGCGCGGCCGGCCGGATGAGGAGCCCGCCCACCTTTCCGCGCGTGGAGGCGGTGATCTCCTCGCGGAAGGCCTCGAGCGTCGTCCGGATCGTCCCTTCGAGGAGCTTCAGCGCCATGTTGCCCGTGAAGCCGTCGCAGACGACGACGTCGGCGGCCTTGCGGAGCAGGTCCCGGCCTTCCACGTTCCCGATGAAGTCGAGGCCGGGCTCGGCCGCGAGCTCGGCGTGGGCCTCGCGGACCAGGCGGTTGCCCTTCTCCGGCTCCTCGCCGATGGAGAGCAGCGCCACCGTCGGTCGGGCGGCGCCGGCGATCTCGCTCGCGAAGACGGCGCCCATGTGGGCGAACTGGACGAGGTGCTCCGGCCGGGCATCCGCGTTCGCCCCCGCGTCGATCAGGATCGAGACGCCGCCGATCGCCGGGAGAGGGACTGCGATCCCCGGCCGGTGGACGTCAGGGAGCCGGCGAAGCTCGACGAGTGCAGCGGCGAGCATGGCGCCGGTGTTCCCCGCCGAGACGACCACCGCGGCGTCGCCTTCCGCGACCGCGCGGCAGGCGAGGAACATCGAGCTCTCGCGCTTCTCGCGCACGGCCTCCGACGGCTTGTCGTCCATGGCCACGACCTGCTCGGCATGGACGATCTCGAGCCCTTCCGCGAGCGGCTCGAGCACCTCGCGCGGGCCGTAGAGCACCGGCGCGACGTCAGGGGACTTGGCAGCGAGCGCGCCTGCGACGATCTCCTCGGGCGCCCGATCGCCGCCCATGGCGTCGACGGCGACCCGAACGGGCGGCACCTAGGGAGCCTGGACGCGGAGCGGCTCGACCTCGCGGCCCTTATAGGTGCCGCAGGTCGGGCAGACGTGATGAGGCCGCTTCGGCTGGTGGCACTGCGGGCACTCGGTGACCGCAGGGATCGACAGGGAATGCGTCGCCCGCCGCTTGTCTCGGCGGGACTTCGAGGTCTTTCGCTTCGGAACGGCCATCGCGGCGGTCGAGTATAGCGACAGGCCCCGGCCTAGAGCCGGTCCTTGAGCTCGGCGAGCGCGGCCCAGCGCGGGTCGTGATCCTCGCCCTCGTGCTCGTGGGGCTCCCGGTTGAGGTCGCGCCCGCACACCCCACAGAGGCCGGCGCAGTCCTCGCGGCAGAGGATCTTGTCCGGCAGCGCGAGCGCGACGGCGTCGTGCGCCCAGGCCGAGAGGTCGAGGCGGTGCTCGTCGAGGTACGGCGTCGTCAGCTCGTCCGACTCTCCGGGGCTCGTCGCCTGGTACTCGCGGCTCTTGACCTGCAGCGAGACGCCCGCATCGGCGAGGCAGCGCACGCAGGGCCCGACCATCCGCGCCTCGAGCTCGAGCTCGAGCACGAGCCCGGAGCTCGTCTGCGTGAGCGTGATCGCGGCCTCGGGGCTCTCCGGAATGGGGACATACCGCTGTCCGCCGAGCTCGAGCGGCTCCAGGTCCACGCTTTGCACGTCCCGGAACTGCTCTCCGGCGCGCAGCTTGGCCGTACGGACGTTGAAGGTCGTCATGCCTTCACCGTAGCGCAGCTATGGAGGGGTTCAGACGGGCTGTTGCTCGTCGGTCGCGATACCCGCGACGACCGATTCCTGCGAGCGCTCGTGGAGCCGCTCGCGACCCCGGCGAACGGCGCCGAGGAACTTGTCCAGGTTGACCTCGAGGGTCGAGAGGATCGAGTCCGCCCAGTCCTCCATCTCCAGCCGCGTCTCGCGCGCCTGGCGACGGGCCTCCTCGACGATCTCCTGCGCCTGCCGCTCGGCCAGCTTGGCGATCTCGGTCTGCGACGCCTCGCGCACGGCCTGCTCGCGCGCCTCGCCGAGGATCCGGTCCGCCTCGCGCTTGGCCTCGGCCAGCATCTCCTGGCGCTCCTTCACGATCCACCGTGCCTGCTTGATTTCCTCGGGGATCGTCGCGCGCATCTGGTCGAGGATGTCGTAGATCTCTTCGCGGTCGATGCGCACCTGATCGGTCAGGGGGACGGCCTTCGCGTTGTGCACGAGGTCGTCCAGCTTGTCGATGAGAACGAGTACGTCCATGCGATTCAGTCTACTCTTGCGGGCTGACAGGCGCGCCGGGCTTTCCCCGTGGGAACAGCTCGCGGAATCGGCGCGCAACCTGCTCCGGAACGAGGTCGTCGACGTTCCCGCCGAACGAGGCCACCTCCTTCACGCCGCTCGAGGAGAGGAAGCTGTACTGCGGGCTCGACATGAGGTACATCGTCTCCACCTCGGGTGCGAGGTTCCGGTTCAGGTGGTGCATCTGGAACTCCCACTCGAAGTCGGAGATGGCCCGCAGGCCCTTCACCATCGTGCGCGCGCCGAAGCGCCGCGCGAACTCGACGACGAGGTCCGAGAACACCTCGACCTGGACGTTCGGGACGTCGGAGAGCGCCTCGGCGATGAACCCGACGCGCTCCTCGACCGTGAACATCGTCGCCTTGTGCTGCGGGTCGCGGACGACGCCGACCACGACACGCTCGAAGATCCCGGCGGTGCGGCGGATGATGTCGAGGTGCCCGAGGGTGACCGGGTCGTAGCTCCCCGGGCAGATGCAGGTGACCGGCTGCGAGTCGCTCACTCAGGCCGCCTCGAAGACCGTGACCCGCGCCGAGCCGTAGCGGCGGCTCGTTCGCTTGGGCAGCGGCAGGTCGGGCTCCTCGCGGGCGTCCGACTCGACCACGGCGATGCCGTTCTCCGCCACGACGGCGGGCAGGTAGGCGGCCAAGGTCGGAAGGGTACGGGCGAGCATGCTGTAGGGCGGGTCGATCAGCACGAGATCGTAACGCTTGCCTCCCGTCGCGTCGGCGGCCAGCTTGCGGCCGGCATCCTCTCGCAGCACGACGGCGCCCTCCAGCTTGAGCTTGTCGAGGTTCCGGAGGATCGTCTCCGCCGCCTCGCGGTCGGACTCGACGAAGGTCACTCGCTCCGCGCCGCGGGACAGCGCCTCGAGGCCCATGGCGCCCGAGCCGGCGTAGAGATCGAGCACCTCCGCCCCGTCGACCGGGCCGACGAGGTTGAAGATCGCCTCGCGGACGCGGTCGCCCGTCGGGCGCGTGTCCAGCCCTTTCGGTGCGGCGATGCGGGCGCCCTTACGCGAACCCGCGATGATCCTCATCGAACCTCCCCGCCTCGGCCCGCAGCGGTTCCAGCGTCGAGTCGTCGGCGTCGTCGAGCTCTTCCGACCAGCGGCGGGCCTTCGCGATCAGCTCACGGTCGCGTGTCAGCCGCGCGAACTTGAGGTCGGAGTAGCCCGACTGGCGCACGCCGAGGAGCTGCCCCTCGCGGCGCAGCTCCAGGTCGACCTCCGCAAGCTCGAAGCCGTCCGAGGTGGCGACGAGGGCCTCGAGGCGTCGCGTCGCCTCCTCCGTCAGCTCCTCCTTCGGGCGCGAGACGAGCAGGCAGTACGACTGCTCGGCCCCACGACCGACGCGGCCGCGCAGCTGGTGCAGCTGGGCGAGGCCGAACCGGTCGGCCTCCTGGACGATCATGATCGTCGCGTTGGGGACGTCGACCCCGACCTCGATCACGGTCGTGGCGACGAGCACGTCGAGCTCCCCGCGCTTGAAGGCGTCCATCACCTCGCGGCGCTCGGCGGTCTTGAGCTTCCCGTGCAGGCAGCCGACGCGGAAGCCGCGCAGCTCGGCGGCCCGCAGGCGCTCGGCCTCCTGCTCGGCCGCACGGGCCTCGATCGTCTCCGACTCGGAGACGAGGGGGCAGACGACATAGGCCTGCCGGCCGTCCTCCAGGTGACGGCGCAGGCGCGTGTACGCCTCGCCGCTGCGCTCGTGGCCGACCCAGGCGGTGATGACCGGCTTGCGGTTCGCCGGCGGCCGCGCGATCTCCGTCACGTCGAGGTCGCCGAAGACCGTCTGGGCCAGCGTGCGCGGGATCGGCGTGGCGGTCATGTGCAGGACATGGGGCGTCGTCCGGCCGAGCGCACGCCGCTGCTCGACTCCGAACCGGTGCTGCTCGTCCACGACGGCGACCGCGAGGGAACGGAACTCGACCTCTTCCTGGATGAGCGCGTGCGTGCCGACGGCGATGTCGGTCTCCCCGCTCGCGAGCCGGTCGCGGACCGCGCGCCGCTGCGCCGCGGGCACCGAGCTCGTGAGGAGCTCGCAGCGGACGCCCAGGTCGTTGCAGATCCCCTCGACGGTGAGAAAGTGCTGCTCAGCGAGGGTTTCCGTGGGCGCCATCAGCGCGCCTTGCAGGCCGTTCTCGACCGCGCGCAGGAGCGCGTAGAGGGCCACGACGGTCTTCCCGGAGCCGACGTCCCCCTGGAGCAGGCGCTGCATCGGGCGCGACTCGGCGAGGTCGCGTCCGATCTCGTCCACGGCGGAGCGCTGATCCGGTGTGAGGTCGAACGGGAGCACGCCGTAGTAGCGGCCGATCAGCTCGCCCTGCTCGTCGAGGGCGGGCGCGCTGGACTGCTCCTCGAGCGCGCGACGGCGGTCGCGGAAGCCGAGCTGGAGGGTGAGCAGCTCCTCGAAGGCGAGCCGGCGGTGCGCGGCATCCGTCTCCTCCCGGTCACGCGGGCGATGCGAGGCCGTGAGGGCGTCGGCGCGCAGCGGCAGGCCCTCCTCGTGGCGGAGCCGGGCCGGCAGCGGGTCGGGCAGGAAGCGGACGCGCGGGAGCACGTTGTCGACCAGCGCGCGCAGGCGGTAGGAGGGCAGGTCCTCGCTGCCGCGGTACTCCGGGACGAGGCCGACGGTGTGCAGGCCCGCGCCCCCGACCTCGGTGCGCGCGACGCGGAACCCTCCCGAGAGCTCGCGGCTCCCGTGCAGGAGCAGCTCCGTGCCCGGCGCAAGCTTCGCCAGGTAGGCCTGGTTGAACCAGACGGCGGTCTCCCGCACGCCCTCGCCGTCGACGACGACGCCCTCGACGAGCTTCAGGTTCCGGCGCCGGGTCGGGCGCACGCGGATGCGCTCGAGGGTGCACCGCACGGTTGCCTCCTCGCCTGCGGAGAGGTCGCCGAAGCTCCCGACCTGCTCCCAGTCGAGGTACGCGCGGGGGACGTGCTCGGCAAGGTCGCGGATGGAGCGGATGCCGAGCTTGCCCAGCCGTTCGGCGACCTTCGGGCCGACCCCGGAGACCGTCTCGACGGAGGCGTCGGGGTCGACGCGTGGGCGCCTGGCGGCCGGTGCGTCGCCGCTTCCCGCAAACCCGGTGGGCGCGGCGGTTACGGCTCGCCGTCCCAGTAGCCCAGGGGCTCGATCCGCCCCATGACGCCGACGCCGCGCAGCGACACCTTGCCCGAGCGCGGGTAGTAGGCGATGTCGTTGGGCTCGCGCGTGCCGTACGCGAGGTAGACGAGGTCGGACGCGCCGGCGCGGAACGAGTGCGCGACGCGGGTTCCCGGCGGCCGGCCGACGACGTGACCGGGCCGGATGGCCTGCTCGTCGTCGCCCAGGATCAGCGTGCCTTCCCCGCCGAGGACGACGAAGATCTCCTCCTCCGCGGAGTGGCAGTGCGGCGGCCAGCCTTCGCGGCCGGCCGGGATGGTCAGGTACGACATGCCGGTGCGCTCGGAGCCGGCTGCGCGGCCGAGATCGCGCTCGAGGATGAGCGAGGCGCTGTGCTCGCGCTCGCGCCACTCGACGTCCTCGACGTTGACGATCGAGGCCGGGCGCTGCGCGGGCTCCCCGACCTCCGGCTCCCCTGCGGCCGCCTCGCGGACGTACGGGCCCTGTCCGGGGCCGACCAGCGCGACGTCGGCGAACCCGGGGTACATCCAGGCGACGCCCGCGCGCGGGAGCACCGTGTTCCCGTGCCGGACGCGGTGTCCGAAGGCCAGCACGCGCAGCCCGTCCGGCCCCGCGCGGAGCGTGTGCGCCTCACGGTGCGGCAGATGGACGAGGCAGTCGCCTTCGCCGACCTCGTAGACCTCCCCGCTCTGCCACGACAGGCCGCTTCCCTCGAGGACGTAGAACAGCTCCTCCGAGGCGCCCTCGACGTGCGCCGGCGTCGACCACTTCCCAGGGTCGACCTCGATCAGCGCGACCCCGACACCTTCGGTGCCGGCGGCGCGGCCGAGGTCGCGCCAGGTGCCGCCGATGTGCCCCGCCTCGCGGCGCGAGCCCTCCACGTCGTCCCAGTGCGCCAGGTGCTGCACGGCGGCCAACGATACCGCCCGCGCCCGGCGTCGAAGCCGCGCCACGTCCCCTCCAGCCACGCCCTGGGGTCTGACCCCCAGTCGTGTCCGCCGGGGACGTGGCCACGACGCTCTCATGCGGGATCGGGAGGCAGGGCGTGGCCGCAGGAGCCACGGCCAAGTGCCTGGCACCTGGACATGTCCGGGGTCAGACCCCGGACGTGGCCGGCGGGGGCGCGTCCGCGGCTAGGCCGGGTCGTCGTGGAACCAGAAGAGGCCGAGCGTGCCCGGGCCTCCGTGGGTGCCGATCACGGGGCCGAGCGTGGTGACGATGTCGACGGAGGCCTGCGGCCTGGCGGCGCGCATGCGCGTGACCAGGGCTTCGGCATCCTCGGGCGCTGCTGCGTGGCCGACGCCGACGTGGAGATCCGGCGAGTCCTCGGTGCTCTCGAGGAAGAGCCGCTCGAACTCTGCGAGCGCCTTCGCCCGCCCGCGGACGCGCTTGAGCGGGGCGACCTCGCCGTCGTCGAAGGCGAGGATGGGCTTCACGGACAGGAGCTGTCCGGCGAGGCCCGCCGCCTTGCCGACTCGCCCGCCGCGGACGAGGTACTCGAGCGTCTCCACCGTGAAGAGCAGGCCGCGAGCCTGCTTGAAGCGCTCGACGAGGGCATCGATCTCCTCCATGGTCGTCCCGGCCTCGAGCCGGCGCTGAATCGCGTCGGCGAGGATCACCGTGCCGCCGGAGGTGACGCCGGAGTCGATGACGGTGACGCGTGAATCCCCGGCCGACTCGGCGCCGAGGCGTGCGCTCTCGAACGTGCCCGAGAGCTTCGCGGAGAGCATCACGGCCAGCACGTGCTCGTACCCGGCCAGCTCCTCGTAGACAGCGGCGAAGTCGGCGGGGGTCGGCTGCGAGCTCTTGGGCGGCTCGGACGCGTCCTTCAGCCGCGCGTAGAACTCGGCCGGGGTGATGTCGACGTAGTCGCGGAACGTCTCGTCGCCGAAGCGGACGTACAGCGGGACCATGCGCCAGTTCCGGGACCGCGCCTGCGGGTCCGGGCAGTCGGCCGTCGAGTCGAGGACGATGGCGGTGTTCTCAGCGGAGAGCTGCACCGCGCCCCGCGGCGTCCCTCACGGCGCCGACGATCTCGTCGAGCTCGCGGTCCTTGGTGAGGCAGGCGACGGCGCCCGCCTCGTACAGCGCGTCGATCTCCTCGGTCTCCGCCGTGGCGGTGAGGACGACGACGGCCGTGCGGGGCCATGCCTCGCCGATCGCGGCGGTCGTCTCGACCCCGTCCAGCTCCGGGAGCCGGTAGTCCATCAGGACGACGTCCGGCCTGAACCGCTGGCAGACCTCGAGCGCGCTGCGTCCGTCGGGGACGGCGGCGACGACGTCGATGTCCGGGATGACGCCGAGCAGCAACTCGAGCGACTCGCGGAAGACGTCGTTGTCCTCGACGATGACGACGGAGATCGGGTCCGGCACCTCGGGCACAGTATGGGTCTATTCGGCCGCGAACAGAAGGGGATAGTGCGGCTGGCCGCCGTCGTGCACCTCGACCTCCAGCTCGGGGTGGGCCTCCTGCACGTACGAGAGCAGATCGTCCACACCCTCGGCGGCCTCGCCGACGAGAATCGTGAGGACGTCGGCGCCCTCTTCGAGCAGCCGTTCCACGACCTCCCGGGCGACGGGCTGCAGCACCGGGCCCGTCGTGACCGGCTCGCCGTCCATGAGGCCGAGGTACTGGCCCTCCTCCACCGTGAGATCGCCGACGACGGCGTCGCGCGAGGCTTTCGTCACTGCTCCCGCCCGCACGCCGCTCGCGGCCTCCTCCATTTCCGCGGCGTTCTCCTCGGCCGAGCGGTCGCCGTCGAAGGAGACCATCGCGCCGAGCCCCGCCTGCACCGACCGCGTCGGGACGAGCCGGGCCGGCTTCGCCGTCGCGCCGACCGCCTGCTCGGCCGCGAGGATGACGTTCTTGTTGTTGGGGAGCACGACCGCCTCGGCGGCGTGAAGCGCCTCGATCGCGTTGACGATGTCGGCCGTCGCAGGGTTCATCGACTGCCCACCCTCCACGACGGAGGCGCCGAGGCTCTCGAACAGCCTCCTCGTGCCGGCACCCGCAGCCACGGCCACGACGCCCGAGAGCGTGCTCTCGACCGCCAGCAGCCGGTTTTCGCGCTCGGCCGTCTGGACGTGCATGTTCGTCACCTCCACCTCCTCGAGCACCCCGACGGAGGTTGCCAGCGCGAGCGCCGCGCCGGGCTCGTCCGTATGCACGTGCACCTTGACCGCGCCCGGCCCGCCGACGACGAGCAGGGAGTCGCCGAGCTTCAAGAGCTCGGCCTCGAGGCTGTCCGGGTCGACCGCGTCGCCCTCGACGAAGAACGACGTGCAGTAGCGGAACGCCGACAGCTCCTGGTGGATGGCCTCGGTTGGGATCGCTTCGAGCAGCGGCGCGGGCTCCGGGAGCGCCTCGCCGCGGACGTGGGAGGCCACGCCGCGCACGATCTCGAGCAGACCGGCGCCGCCCGCATCGACGACCCCCGCCTGCTTGAGCACGTCGAGCTGCTCGGTCGTGGCTGCGAGAGCTTTCTCGCCGTGAGCGACGAGGTCGCCGAGCGCATCCTCGATGGAGGTGTCGGGGCCGGCGATCTCCTCGGCCCGCTCGGCCAGGGCACGGGCAACGGTGAGGATCGTTCCCTCCTGCGGGTTGCGAACGGCGGCGTAGCCGGCGTCGCTCGTTGCCCGCAGGGCGCGCGCCAGGGCCTCGGAGTCGAGCGCGCCGTCTCGGGCAGCGCCGAAAGGAAGCCGCGCGCGAGCTGCGAGAGGATGACGCCGGAGTTCCCGCGTGCGCCCATGAGGATCGCGCGCCCGACGTCGGCGTCCGGATCGCGGTCGAGCGCGTCGGCGACCGCCCGCACGGTCATCGTCATGTTCGTGCCCGTGTCCCCGTCGGGAACCGGATAGACGTTCAGGTCGTCGATGCGCGTGCGGCTCGCCTCCAGCGCGGCGAGCGCCGCGCTGACGAGCGCTACAGCGCTTTCTCGACGCGGCCCGACTTCAGGCACCGCGCGCAGACGTAGCTCCGGCGCACCGCTCCGTTCACGAGGATGCGGACCCGCTGGAGGTTGGGGTTGAAGCGGCGCCTCGTTGCCACCATCGAGTGGCTTCGGTTGTTACCGAACGACGGGCCCTTCCCACAGACTGCGCAGACCTTGGACATCGGCGGATGAGTATAGCGACCGTTTCAGGGCCTACTGCGGCGCTTTGGCCCTCAGCCGACCGAACACATCGGCCATCTCGAGCGCGGAGCGGGCAGCCTCGGCGCCCTTGTTGCCTCGCGCCCCGCCGGCACGCTCCTCGGCCTGGGCCTTCGTCTCGGTCGTGAGCACCCCGAAGCTGACCGGCACGCCCGTCTCGAGCGCGGCGAGCTGGAGCCCGCTCGCAGCCTCGGCGGCGATGAAGTCGAAGTGCGGTGTCTCACCGCGGACGATGCAGCCGAGCGCGACGATGCATGCGTACTGGCGGGTCTTCGCGAGCGCCATGGCGCCGAGCGGCAGTTCGAACGCGCCGGGCACCGGGACGACGTCGATCCGCTCACGCTCGACCCCGGCCTCCTCGAGCGCGGCGATCGCGCCGTCGAGAAGCCGCGAGGTGATCTCACCGTTGAAGCGCGCGACAACGATCCCGACCGCGCGCCGGGCGCCGTTCGGCGACCCCGCGATCACCCCGACGCCCTCGGGAAGCCGCAGCCGCCCGACGGCGTGCTCGGAGACGCGCACGTCCTCGTTCACTCTTCGCCGGGCTCCTCGAAGCGCTGCTCCTGGTGGTGGAGCCGGTGGCCGAGCTTGTCCCGCTTCGTGTCCAGGTACTGCTGGTTCTCCATGTTGGGCGGCACCTCGATGGGCAGCTGCTCGACAACCTTGAGCCCGAACCCCTCGATGCCGGTGATCTTGCGCGGGTTGTTCGTGAGGATGCGGATGGTCGAGAGGCCGAGGTCGGCGAGGATCTGCGAGCCGATCCCGTACTCCCGCGCGTCCGGCGGGAAGCCGAGCTGCAGGTTCGCCTCGACCGTGTCGAGCCCGTTCTCCTGGAGCTCGTAGGCCTTGAGCTTGGCGAGCAGGCCGATGCCGCGCCCTTCCTGGGACATGTAGAGCAGCACGCCGCTTTCCTCGGCGGCGATCCGCTGGAGCGCGAGCTCGAGCTGCTCGCCGCAGTCGCAGCGAAGCGAATGGAAGACGTCACCGGTCAGGCACTCCGAGTGGACGCGGACGAGCACGTCGTCCTCCCCGTCGACCTCGCCCTTGACGAGCGCGACGTGGGTCTTGTTGGTGAGCACCTCGCGGAACGCGACGGCCGTGAACTCGCCGTAGGAGGTCGGAAGGCGGACGGAGGTCATGCGCTCGACGAGCTTCTCCGTGCGGCGCCGGTACTCGATCAGGTCCTCGACCGTGACCAGCTTGATCCCGTGGCGCTCGCAGTACGGGATCAGATCGGGAACGCGGGCCATCGTCCCGTCCTCGTTCATGATCTCGCAGACCACGCCGGCCGGGTTGAGGCCGGCCAGGCGCGCGAGATCGACGGCGGCCTCCGTCTGGCCCGAGCGCTGCAGGACGCCGCCGGGGCGCGCGCGCAGCGGGAAGACGTGGCCCGGCTGGACAAGGTCGTGCGGGCCCTTGGTGGGGTCGATGGCCACCTGGATCGTGCGCGAGCGGTCGGCCGCGGAAATTCCCGTCGTCACGCCCTCGCGGGCCTCGACGGAGATCGTGAACGCGGTCTCGAAGGGCGTCTCGTTGTTGTACGTCATCGGCTTGAGGCCGAGCTCGTCGCAGCGCTCCTCGGTGAGGCAGAGGCAGATGAGCCCACGCGCGTGCGTGGCCATGAAGTTGATCGCCTCCGGGGTGGCGAACTGGGCGGCGATCGTGAGGTCGCCCTCGTTCTCCCGGTCGGCGGCGTCGACGACGACCACCAGCTTCCCCTGGCGGATGTCCTCGATTGCCTCTTCGATGGTTGCGAAGGGCGCCTGTGTGTCCACCGACGCGCTCATGTCTCCCCGTGATCGTATCCCGGCGCTTCAGGCAGCGGCTCCCAGTGCAGCGCCGCGACGTCGAGGACGACCCTTTCGCCCGGGTAGACCTCGCCCACGACGGTGCCGACGGTGTCGTTGAGCCACGCGTAGCGCTCGTCGTCCGTCGTGTGGGTGACCGCGCCCGTCACGCGGCCGACCGGATCGGCGTCCGGGCGCCCGCGACCCGAGAGCTGAAGCAGGATCGTGGCTCCGTCCTCGGTCACCACCGCCCCCTCGAGCTGCGGGATCCAGGCACCCGTGGACGCGAGCCGTGCGCGGTTCGCCCCGCGGAAGCGGCCGACCAGGCGACCCTCGCAGGCGCCCTCGGCCAGGAGCAGGACGTCGTCGCCGGCGCGATAGGTCTCGCGATAGCTGAAGGTGAGGCGGTACAGCGGCTCGGGCGTCATCGGTCGAGCAGGCGCTCGACGTGCTTGGCGATCAGGTCGACCTCGAGGTTCACCTCGTCGCCCGCGGCGAGAGCGCCCAGCGTGGTCACCGCGCGCGTGTGGGGCACAAGGGCGACCGTGAACGCGTCCTCGGAGAGGCTCGCGATGGTCAGGCTGACCCCCTCGACGGCGATCGAGCCCTTCTCCACGCAGTAGCGCAGGATCTCGGGCGGCGCCTCGATCTCGAGGCCCTCGTCGTCGGCGTGTCGCACGCGTGCGACGCCGTCCACATGGCCCTGGACGAAGTGACCCCCGAGCGGCTCCCCGGCTCGCAGAGCGGGCTCCACGTTGACGGCGGATCCCGCGTCGAGCCGCCCCAGCGAGCTGCGCCGGAGCGTCTCGGGCACGGCGTCGAAGGCGAGTAGGCCGTCGTCGACCTCGACCGCCGTCAGGCAGACGCCGTTGACCGAGACGGAGTCGCCGACGGCCGCTGCCGCCGCGGTCTCGGGCGCGCGAACCCGCAGGCGCGCGCCGGCCTCCGACTCCACGAGGGCGTCGACCGCTCCCAGCTCCCGCACGATCCCGGTGAACACGCCGCGAACGATAGTGGCCCGGCTCAGGGCTCCCGGAGGTAGCCCGTGAGCAGGACGTCATCGCCCAAGCGCTCGGCCGTCTGGTGGGTCAGCTCCAGGGGCTGCTCGAGACCGCCCAGCCAGCGCGGGCCCGAGCCCGAGATCGTCGGAGCAACGAAGAGCATGAGCTTGTCGACCAGGCCGGCGGTGAGGAACGAAGTCGCGAGCGTCGGCCCGCCCTCGAGGAGCAGCGACTGCACGCCCTCGTCGGCGAGCCGCCCGAGCTCGGCCTCGAGCGGGCCACTGACGAGCTCGAGCTCCGAGCCGTCCGGGAGCGGCCCGCGGCCGAACGCGAGCCGCCGGGGTTGCCGCTCGGCGCCGACGTCGCGCGCGGTGAGCTGCGGGTCGTCCGCGCGGACCGTTCCCATCCCGACTGCCACCGCGTCGACGGCCGCGCGCAGCTCGTGCACGCGGCGGCGGCTCTCCTCGCCGCTCACCCAGCGCGACCCGGGCACGGTCACGCGCCCGTCGAGGCTCACGGCCGCCTTGTAGACGACGAACGGGCGCCGCTCGGCCGCCCAAACCCGAAATCCTTCGTTCTGGACACGGGCCTGCCATTCGAGCTCGCCGCCGGCGAGGTCGACCTCGACGCCCGCCGCGCGCAGGCGCTCGAAGCCCAGGCCGTTCGTCTTCGGATTCGGATCGCCGACGGCGGCGACCACACGCGAGACCCCGGCCGCGATCAGGGCGTCGGCACACGGCGGCGTCCTCCCGTGATGCGCGCAAGGCTCGAGCGAGACGTAGAGCGTCGCTCCGCGCGCGTCGTCGCCGGCCGCATCGAGCGCGACCACCTCGGCGTGCGGCCCCCCGACGCGCTCGTGCCAGCCCTCCCCGACGACGAGGCCGTCGCGCACGAGCACGGCGCCCACGACCGGGTTCGGCGCCGTCCCGCCCCGGCCGCGCTCCGCCAGCTCGAGCGCCCGGGCGAGGTGATCCGCGTCCGTCATTCCCCGGCGAGCTCGCGCACGAACTGGAGGTACGCCCGGTTCAGGTCCTCCCGCCCGAAGATCGCGGTCCCGGCGACCAGGGCCTCCGCGCCCGCCTCGTGGACCATGCGCACGTTGTCCTGGGTGACGCCGCCGTCCACCTGGACGACGACGCGCTCGTGCAGCTGCGCCCGCAGCTCGCGGATCCTCGGAAGCGCGTCGAGCATGAACTCCTGGCCCGAGTAGCCGGGGTGGATGCTCATGCAGAGCACGAGGTCGGCGCCGAGCGAGGCCGCGAGGGCGTCCTCCACCGACGTCCCGGGGTTGAACGCGACCCCGACCGCGAGGCCGTGCGACCGCGCCAGGCTGATCGTGTTCCAGGGCTCTTCGGAGGCTTCGACGTGAAACGTGACGCTGTCGCCGCCGGCGGCCTTCATCTGCTCGAAGTGGTGCTCCGGATTCGTGACCATGAGGTGCACGTCGATGACACCGCCGACCGCGTGGATCGCCGGTGCGATCGCGCGCAGGACGACCGGGCCCATCGTGATCGGCTCGACGAAGTGCCCGTCGCCGACGTCGAAGTGGAAGATGCGCGCCCCTGCGTTGAGCAGGTGCTGCACCTGCTCTCCCAGGTGAGCCATGTCCGCCGCATAGATCGAGGGCTCGACCTCGACCGTTCGTATCCAGTCCCGCCAGGGCACGGCCGAAGCTTATGCTCGCATCCGGGCCACGAAGAACCCGGACGTGCCGTGCACGTGCGGGAGCGTGAGGAGGAACTCCGGGCGACCCGGGTGGCGGTAGTCCGGCCACGCGGAGCCGAGATCCTCGACCCGCAGGCCGATCGCTTCGACGACGCTCTCGTTCTCGGCGCGGTTCATGGTGCAGACCGAGTAGGTGATCGTCCCACCCGGGCGCACGCGTTCGATCGCCGCCCGCAGGAGTGCGAGCTGGAGGTCGGGCAGAGGCTCGGATCGCCAGCGGAGGTCCGGGCGCGAGTTGAGGACGCCGAGGCCCGAGCACGGCGCGTCGACGAGCGCGCGGTCGAACTCGCCCAGGCCGTCTGGCAGGGCGAGCGCGTCCTCGTTGGCGACCGTCAACCGAACGCCGAGCCGTCGTGCGTTCTCCTCCAGCTCCCGTGCGCGGCCCGGATGCTTCTCGACCGCGACCACCTCCGCTCCGGCCGCGGCGAGCTGGGTCGCCTTCCCTCCCGGCGCGGCGCAGAGATCGAGAATCCGCTCTCCCGCCCGGGCGCCGACCGCGGCCCCCGCAAGCTGCGAGCCCCGGCTCTGGGGCCAGGCGTAGCCGCTTGCCACCCAGTCGGGCGGGATCGCGTCCACGACCTTCGGGCCCTCCGGCGTGCGCACGGCCGTCTCCGGCGGCTCGTTCTGGCGCCGCATGAGCGCACGCGCGTCCTCGGGGCCGAGCTCACGCCACCACGTCTCCGCCACCCAGTCGGGATAGGAGTGCATCAGGGCCGCCGCGGCGGGGGTCTCCTCGTGCAGGCGGCTCAGCACCTCCGGAAGGCCCGCCGAGAGCCGCCGCAGCACCGCATTCGTGAACGCGACCGCGCGCTCGAGCCCCGCGCGCCGCACGAGCTCCACCGACTCGTCCACGGCAGCGTGGGCCGGGACGCCGTCCATGTAGGCGAGCTGGTAGGCGCCGATCCGGAGGGCCGCCCGCACCGGCGGGTCGAGCTTGCGCACCGGGCGCCGGCCCAGCGCCTCGATCGCGTGGTCGAGCGTCCGGACGCGCTGCACGGTGCCGTAGGCGATCTGCATCGCGAACGCCCGGTCGCGCGCGTCGAGCCTTTCGGCCGCGCTGCGGAAGGCGCGGTCTGCGTAGGCGTCCTCCTCGAAGACGCGGGTGACGACCTTATGGGCGACCCCTCGTGCGGACTTCACTTGCGAAGACCGCGCAGGTACTCCTCCGCGGTCATGCGGCGTCCGCCCTCGCGCTGCACCTCGAGCGGCTCGATCCCGCCGGCCACGAGCGCCGCCTCCGGGCGCGCCGGCCGCGCCTTCCAGACGATCAGGCGGCGACCCTCGACCAGTCCACGGGCGCCGATGTGAGGCGCGAGCGCGCGGATCTTGTTCAGGTTCTCCTCCGGCGGGAGCGACCAGTCGAGCTCCCTGTCGGCGGCGGTGATCTTGTCCGCGTAGGTCGTCCCGACCTCGGGCTGCGGGACGAAGGTGGGCTCGGCGAAGACCTCGTCCAGAAGCTCGAGCGCCACGCGCGTCGCGCGCTCGAACACCACTGCCGAGTCGTCGTCGGGCCCGATGGGGAAGCGCCGCTGCGCCGCGATCGGCCCCGCGTCGAGGTCGGCGGTCGTGCGGTGGATCGAGACGCCCGTCTCGCGGTCGCCGGCCATGATCGCCCGCTCGACCGGCGCCGCCCCGCGCCAGCGCGGCAGGAGCGACGGGTGCACGTTCAGCCAGAGACGGTCGCCGAGGAGCTTCTCCGGGATCAGCACGCCGTAGTCGGCGACGATGACCACCCGCGCGTCGCCGGGGAACTCGCTCAGGCGCTCCGGCTGCTCGACCTTGAGCTCGTGACGCAGGGCGACCTCCTTGGCCGGCGGCGCGAGCTTCTTCCGGCCCCGCCCCTGAGGCTTGTCCGGCTTGGTGAGGAGGAGCTCGATCTCCCGGCGCGGAGCCAGCCCGTCGAGGATTGCCGCGCCGAACTCCCCGGTCGCAGCGACGGCGATCTTCAAGCCGAAAGCGAGGTCGCGGTCATGCGAGCGGCCCGAGGATCGGTTGCGGTCGGAGCTGACCGAGCGCCTCCCGCCGCTCGTCCGGAGCAGTCCGGTCGACGATGAGGACGCCGTCGAGATGATCCAGCTCGTGCTGGATCACGCGCGCCTCGAGCCCCTCCGCCTCGACGGTCAGCGGCTCTCCGGACGGAGACGTTCCCTCGACGGTCAGCGACGTCGCCCGCTCGACGGGGACGACGACCGTCGCCGCACCGAGCGAGAGACACCCTTCCTCGGCCGCCTCGCGCTCCTCGGACGTGGAGACGACCTGCGGGTTGACGAGCGCCACGACCGGGTCGTAGTCCGAGGTCTGGTAGACGAGCACGCGCCTGAGCACCCCGACCTGCGGCGCGGCCAGGCCGACACCGCGGGCCTCCTGCATCAAAGCGGTCATCCGTTCGACAAGGGAGGCGACGGACTCGTCGAACTCCTCGACCTCGTTGGCCCGCATCCGCAGCACCGGGTCGGGGTACTGGCGGATCTGCGCCAACGCGGTGCGCCGCCGAGCTTCCCTCTCGGCGTCGAGCTCCTCGCTCCGAACCTGGCCTTCGACCTCGCCCACGAGGAGAAAAGTCTATAGACCTATCCAGTTCTTAACCACGCAATCCCGCTCTGGGAGCGGGATTGCGGGCCTTGCGCGCCGAATTCGTCAGACGGTTCTCGTCGTCCTCCTGGCACCGAAAATCGCACGGTAGATGAGGAGGAGCACGATCGAGCCGATGATCGCGCCGAGCCACGTGCTCACGTCGAAGAACTCGTCGATCGGGTCGCCGAACCCCAGCAGCTTTCGTGATGAAGCCGCCGATCAGGGCGCCGGCAATGCCGATCAGGGTTGTGATGATGATCCCGCCGGGGTCTTCCCCGGGAAGGATGGCCTTTGCGATCAGCCCGGCCAGCAGGCCGAGGATGATCCAGCCGATGATTCCCATGCAGCCCTCCGTTGGTTTTGCAGGGATTCTTTCCGGCTCGGGGTTCGGGGAAACCTAGAGAAGGCCTTGGGGGTCGACGTCACGGAAGCCGTGAGGTCGTCGCGGCGCATCGCCGGCGCCGCCGCCGCGAGCAGGTGCGCCGCGTGCGAGGCCACGGCGCGCGGCGCGTCCGTCTTCGCCAGGAGCTGGGCGCGGTGGCGGCCGCGGAGCCTGAGGAGGGGCGCCGGCCCGAGGAGGTCGGCCTCGGCGCCGGCACGGGCGAGCTCGGCGCGAAGCTGGTCGAGAACCCTCGTCGGAGCGGCGGCACCGGGCCCGGAGACGGCGACGCGGACGAGGTGGCGGAAGGGCGGGTAGCCGAGCTCCTGGCGCCGCTCGAGCTCGCCTGCGAGGAACTCCTCGACGTCGTGGCGGGCCGCCAGGATGATCGGGCGCGCGTCGGGCTGGTAGGTCTGGACGAGCACGCGACCCGGGGCGTCGCGCCCGCTCCTGCCCGCAAGCTGCGTGACGAGCTGGAACGTGCGCTCCTCGGCGCGGAAGTCCGGCAGCCCCATGGCGGTGTCGGCGTCGACGACCGCCGCCAGCGCCACGCCCTCGAAATGGTGGCCCTTGGCGACCATCTGGGTTCCGAGCAGGACGCCGCGCTCGCTCGCGCCGAAGCGGTTCAGGACGTCCGTGAGCTTGCCGGGGTGCCCGACGGTGTCCGCATCGAGACGGAACCGCTCGAGCTCGGGCAGCTGTTCGGCCAGCGCCTCCTCGAGGCGCTCGGTGCCGGCGCCGAGGCGCGCGACCTCGGCCGCGCCGCACGCCGGGCAGAGCTCGGGCGCCGACTCGCGTCGCCCGCAGTGGTGACAGTGGAGGCGGCCGTCGCCGTGGAGCGTCAGCGAGACGTCGCAGTCCGGACAGCGCAGGGTGAGCCCGCACGCGCGGCAGTGCAGCGCAGGCGCGACCCCGCGGCGGTTGAGGAGCAGGATCGCCTTGCCTCCGCGGTCGGCGATCACGCCGAGCTCGGCGAGGAGCGGCGCCGAGAGCGGATAGCCGGCCTCGCGCCGTAGATCGACGATCCTCACCGGAGGAAGCGGGCCGCTCAGCCTGCCTCCCAGCTCGATCCGCTCGAGCCGCGCCCAGCTCTCGGGCCTCGGCGTCGCGCTCCCGTAGACGGCGACCGCGCCTTCGAGGACGGCGCGCTTGGCGGCCACCGTGCGGGCGTCGTAGCGAGGGTCCGACTCCTGCTTGTAGGACGCGTCGTGCTCCTCGTCGACGCAGATCAGTCCCAGCCGCGGGACCGGGGCGAAGATCGCCGAGCGCGCGCCCACGACGATCGGCGCGCTGCCGGAGGCGATCCGCTCGCGCTCGTCTCGCCGCTCCGCCTCGGTCAGAGCCGAGTGGAGCACGGCGACCCGGTCGCCGAAACGGGCGCGGAAGCGCCCGAGCGCCTGCGGGGTGAGCGCGATCTCCGGCACGAGCACGATCGCCCCTTTGCCTCGCTCGAGCGCCTGCTCGCAGGCTCGGAGGTAGACCTCGGTCTTGCCGCTCCCCGTGGCGCCGTACAGGAGCAGGGCGCCCCCGCCCTCCTCCATCGCGGCCGCGATCCGCTCGAGCGCAAGCGCCTGCGTGTCGCTGAGAGTCGCCGGCGCCTCCTCACCCGGAAGCTCCTCGTCGCGCTTGCGGCGCTTGGCCCCGGCGCGTCGGGCCGGCGACGCCGGCGCGACGAGCGCGAGCGCCCTCGCAGGCGTCGACCCGTAGTAGTCCGCCACCCAGAGACCGAGGTCGACGAGCGGCACCGGCACCGCCCCGATGACGTTCTCGACGGCGACCGGCTCGACGTCCGGCGGCGCCTCGTCCTCGAGCCCCACCACGACGCCGCGGCGCCGCATCCGGCCGAAGCGAACGGAGACGACGGCGCCCTTCTCCAGCCCGTCGGCCAGGTACGTGTACGGCCCCCCGACGGCGCGCGCGGAGACGAGTGGGACGACCGAGGCGAACCTGGGCATGGATAGAATCATCACGAAGATGGCGGCTGGCCACACTGTCGACGACTATCTCGAGACGATCTATTTCCTGGCGTTCCCGATCGGGGAGTACAAGCCGGACACGAAGGGATCGCCCACGCTCGCCGTCCGCGTCGCCGACATGCTCGGCGTCTCGCGTGCGTCGGCCGGCGAGATGCTGAAGCGGCTCGAGAGCGACGGCCTGGTCGAGCGCGGCGAGCACAAGGAGGCCATCCTCACGGCCAAGGGTCGCGAGGTCGCCGAGCGCGTCGTCCGCAAGCACCGCATCATCGAGCGGCTCCTCACCGACTTCATGGGCTACACGGCCGCCGAGGCCCACGTGCAGGCCGACCTGCTCGGGAACACGTTCACGGAGGACATGGTCGAGCGGATCGAGAAGCAGCTCGGCAACCCCGACCGCTGCCCGCACGGCTGGCCCGTCGACGTCAACTTCGAGCAGGCCGAGAACCGCGAGCTCAAGCCGCTGAACGACCTCGAGGAGGGGCAGAGCGCCGAGATCGTCCGCCTCGCCGAGCACGACGGCGAGCTCCTCCACTGGTACTACGACGAGGGGCTCGTCCCCGGAACGAACGTGGAGCTCCTGCGCGCGGAGCCGGCCGCCGGGCAGTTCGCCCTCACGGTCGGCGGCGACGAGCGCGCGATCGGCGAGAAGGCCGCAGCGGGCCTCTTCGTCCGCCCCGCGGCGTAGCTCTTCTAGGAGGCCGGGACTTCGGCGCCGAGGCCGGCGGCGGCGCGCAGCGCGTCCGCCTTGTCGGTGCGCTCCCAGGTGAAGTCGTGCTCGGAGCGGCCGAAGTGCCCGTAGGCGGCCGTCTTGGCGAAGATCGGGCGGCGCAGGTCGAGATCGCGCAGGATCGCGCCGGGACGGAGGTCGAAGTGCTCGCGGACGAGCTCCTCGATGCGGGCGAGCGAGAGCTGCTCGGTACCGAAGCAGTCGACCTCGATCGAGACCGGGTGCGCGACGCCGATCGCGTAGGCCACCTGGAGCTCGCAGCGGTCGGCGAGGCCGGCCGCGACGACGTTCTTGGCCACGTAGCGCGCCGCGTAGGCGGCCGAGCGGTCGACCTTGGTCGGATCCTTGCCGGAGAACGCCCCGCCCCCGTGGCGGGCGGCGCCGCCGTAGGTGTCGACGATGATCTTCCGCCCGGTCAGGCCGGTGTCCCCCATCGGCCCGCCGACGACGAACTTGCCGGTCGGGTTGACGAGGACGAAGTCGCGCTCCTCGAAGCGCTTCTCGTCGTAGAGCTCGCGCGGCAGGATCGGATGCAGGACGTGCTCGATCAGGTCGGGCTTGATCAGCGCCTCCTCGTCGAGCCCGTCCCGGTGCTGCGTCGAGACGAGCACGCGGGCGACCTCGACGGGCGTCTGGCGCCCGTGCTCGTCGACCTCGTAGCGGATCGTGACCTGCGACTTCCCGTCGGGGCGCAGGTACGGGAGGATCTGCGCCTTCCGCACCTCCGACAGCCGCTTGGCGATCTTGTGGGCGAGCATGATCGGGAGGGGCATCAGCTCCTCCGTCTCGGTGCAGGCGTAGCCGAACATCATCCCCTGGTCGCCGGCGCCGACCTGGTCGATCGGATCGTCGTCGCCGTGCTGCCTCTCGTAGGAGGTGTCCACGCCCTGCGCGATGTCGGGCGACTGCTCGTCGAGCGCCACGATCACGCCGCAGGTGTCTGCGTCGAAGCCGTACTTGGCGCGGTCGTAGCCGATGTCCCTGATCTTGTCGCGCACGACCCGCGGGATGTCCACGTAGGTCTCCGTGGTGATCTCGCCGGCCACGACGACCAGCCCGGTGGTGACGAGCGTCTCGCACGCGACGCGCCCGTTCGGGTCGTCGGTGAGGACCTGGTCGAGGATCGTGTCGGAGACCTGGTCGGCGACCTTGTCGGGATGGCCCTCGGTGACCGACTCGGACGTGAAGAGGAACTCGCGCGCAGCCATTCGGCCCGAAAGGCTAGCTGGAGCCGCTACTCGACGCCCAGGAAGAGCGTGAAGCTGGCCGTGTCATCGTCCTGGTCGCCGTAGAAGACGAGGCTCTCGAGCGGGTCGAAGTAGGCCTGCGCCTCCGGCTCGATCTCCTCTGCCGCCACGCCCTGGAAGGCCAGAACGAGCGGGACGATGCTCTCGAGGTTCAGGTACCCGAAGCCCTGCGTCTCGTCGGGTACGCCCGCCTCGTCGAGCGCGTCGTCGAAGGCCTCGCTGTCGGACAGCCGGTCGCTCTCCTGGCGCAGAGCGACGATGCCCTCCTGCGAGGTCGTGAGGACGAGCAGCCCGTCGAAGGCCGCGTAGTAGAGCGACACGGGCGGATCGAGCGGGAGCTCGCGCGCCTCGACCCCGTCGATCTCGACGGTCGTCGGGTTCCGCAGGCGCGGCTCGAAGCCACCGGCGAACTCGACGATCTTGTCGAGCGTGTCGAGGGCCTTCTCCTCGTCCTCGACCTCGGTGACGAGCGTGACCTCGGGGATGGGTGCGCCGGCTCGGAGGTAGAGCGCGCCCTCGCCCGAGAGCAACGGGAACACGTCCTCCTCGAGCGACACGCCGAGCAGCCCTTCGGCCATGCCGAGCTGTTGCTCGGCGTCCGGATTCGTCTCGGCTGCGACGTCGCGGAACCTCGAGAACGCGGTCTCCAGGTCGTTGAAGGAGAGGTAGGCGAGCACGTCGCCTGGGACCTTCTCCGGAAGGTTGGCGTCGTAGGACTCCGTTGCGAAGGGGTTCTCGCCGGCGAAGACCGCGCGGCCGTCGATGCGGGCCGAGTCGGCCTCGACGTCGAATGTCATGCCGAACGAGGGCAGCTCGCCGCCCGGGAGGAGCGCGTCGACCGGCGGCGCTGAGGCGGAGTCGGCCTTGTAGGCCTGGGTGAGCTTCTCGCCGTTCACGAAGACGCGGGCGAGCGCGCCGTCGTCGAGACCGTCCATCGCCTGCTCGAAGTCCTCGGAGCCGTCCAGGCGCGGGCCGTCGAGGCCTGCGCGGAAGCTGTCGAGCAACTCCTGGTTCTCGGCGACGACCGTCCACCCGTCGACCTCGTCCGTCACGGGCGGCTCGTCGCTCTTCTCCAGTAGTCGCTGGAAGGCGGCATCGTCATCGGGCTGGAGCAAGAGGACGAATGATTCCGACGTGCCCACGGCGAGCGGGTCCCCGGCGAGCGGGTCCCCGGCCGGTGCGTCGAGGACGACGTAGCGCGACCTCGTCGCCGAGCGCGGGCTTGACGTCCGTCTCGAAGTCGATGCCCTCCTCGCACGGAGTTGACCTCGTCGGCGAGCGACTGGAGCAGGTTGTCGCCGTCCGGGAACCGCGCGGCGAACTCCTCCAGCGCGGCCCAGCCGTCGCCGTCGAAGTCGGTGTCGACGGACGCGTAGAGGAAGACGTCCGCGGGCACGACGTCCGCGGCGCCGCCGACGTCGCTGCCGCTCCCGCAGCCGGCGAGCACCGGCAGGAGCGCGGCCACGAGCAGAACGGGGATGAAGCGCACCGATTTCACTCTACTCATCTGTCGGCGTCCGGCTCATCAATCCTGAGACCAGGTCGAGGGCACTCGTTCCGCCGAGCACCTCGCAGATCGCGTCGGTGATGGGCAGCTCGACACCCAACCGGTGTGAAAGCTCCCGCAGGACCGGCGCCGTCGTGAGCCCCTCGACGACCATTCCGATCTCAGCCTGGGCCTCCTCGGGCGTCCTTCCCTGGGCGATCAGCTCGCCTGCTCGGCGGTTGCGGCTGTAGCGGCTGAAGCACGTGACGATGAGGTCGCCCATCCCGGCAAGGCCCGAGAACGTCTCCCCACGCGCGCCGCTCGCGACCCCGAGCCTCGCCATCTCCGAGAGGCCGCGCGTGATCAGCGCCGACTTCGCGTTGTCGCCGAACCCGAAGCCGTCCACGCCCCCGGCCGCAAGCGCCATGACGTTCTTGGCCGCCGCGGCCAGCTCGATCCCGATGAGGTCGCTGTTCACGTAGACGCGGAAGCGGGGCGAGATGATCGCGTGCTGGAGGCGGACGGCGAGCTCCTGGTCGGCGCTGGAGATGACGGCGGCAGCCGGCAGGCCCTGGGCGATCTCCTCGGCGTGATTCGGGCCCGAGAGCACGGCCACGGGGCGGCCCTTCACGACCTCGGAGAGCCTGCAACCGGTCTCCGGGTCGAGGCCCTTCGTGAGGCTGAGGACCGGCGCGTCGCCCGCGAGCGAGTCCGCGATCCCCCGGAACGAGCGGCTCGGGACGGCGAGGACGACGAGCTCGGCCTCGGCGATCGGCGCCTCCCCCAGAGCGGTCGCCGCGACGGCGGACAGGTCGGCGTCCGGGATGTAGCGCGGGTTGCGCCCCGTCTCTGCGATCGCGCGCGCCTGCTCGGCGTCGCGGCAGGCGAGCGTGACGTCGTGGCCGCGCTCGGCGAGGAGCGCCGCGAAGACGGAGCCCCACGAGCCGCCACCGACGACGACGACCCGCAGGGGCGTCACGACCGGCGCACGAAGTCGATGATGACCGGCACGCCCTGAAGCGCGAGGCGGTCACGCAGCTGGTTCTCGACCCAGTAGCCGTAGTCGCGGGTCATGAGCCCGGGGTCGTTCACGAAGATCCGGAAGCGCGGGGGCCGCGTCGAGACCTGCGTGCCGTAGAGGATGTTCAGCCGCCGGCCGTTCTTGTTGGGCCCGGGACGGGTCTCACGCAACTCCTGGATGATCCGGTTCAGCCCAGCGGTCGAGACGCGCGCCGTGTGCTTGGCGAAGAGCTCCTCGATGCGGTCGAGGACCTTGCCGACGCCGCGGCCCGTGGTTGCGGAGACCGCCGCCACCGGCGGGCGCTGGCGCAGGCGCGTCTCGATTCGTGGGCGGACGTCCTCGATCCCCACCGACGCAACATCCCACTTCGAGAGGACGACGAGCGTCGCATTCCCGGCGGTGCGCGCCACGTCGGCCACGGCGAGATCCTGGTCGACGAGCCCTTCGCTCGCATCCACGAGCACGAGCGCCACGTCGGCGCGCTCGGCCGCCTTGATCGTACGCAGCTCGGAGAAGTACTCGATCCCCTGCCGGTGGCGGCGCCTGCGGCGCATGCCGGCCGTGTCCACGAGGACGAAAGTCGTGTCGCCTCGGCGAAGAACGGTGTCGATCGCGTCGCGCGTCGTTCCCGGCTGGTCGGAGACGATCACGCGGTCCTCTCCGAGGATCGCATTCACGAGGCTCGACTTGCCGACGTTCGGGCGCCCGAGCACCGCCACGCGGATCGCGTCCCCGTCGACCTCCGGCGGCCCCTCGCCGGGCAGGCCCTCGACGACGAGGTCCAGGAGGTCGCCCGTCCCGTACCCGTGCAGGGCCGAGATCGGGAGCGGATCGCCGAGACCCAGACGGTGGAACTCGACCGCCTCGTCGTCGCGGCTCGGGTCGTCGATCTTGTTGGCCACGACGAGCACCGGCTTGCCCGACCGTCGGAGGATGTCGGCCACCTCCTCGTCGCCGGGCGTGACTCCCGCCTTCGCGTCGACGACGAAGACGACGAGATCGGCCTCCTCCACCGCGCGACGCGCCTGCTCCGCGACCTGCTTGGTCAACGGCGAGTCGTCAGCGATGTCGACCCCGCCCGTGTCCACGAGGACGAAGCGCTTGCCCGCCCACTCGCAGACGACGTCCTTGCGATCGCGCGTCACGCCGGGCGTCTCGAAGACCACCGCCTCCCGCGTCGCGGTCAGGCGGTTGACGAGGGTCGACTTGCCGACGTTGGGAAAGCCGACGACGGCGACGGCCCCCAGGAGCGGCGCGTCGGTCACGCCCGCGAGGGGAGCTTCTCGCGCCGGGGGGGCGTTGCGTCGCGGGGCAGACCGAGCTCCTCCATCCGCCCGAGCCACTCCCACAGCCGGCGGATCTCCGCCTCGATCTCGCGCGTCGCCGCCTGATAGCCCTTCGAGCCGCGAGGGAGGTCGGCGAAGCGCATCGGCTCACCCCAGGCGAGAGACACCGGGCTGCGGCGGCTGGCCTTCCAGTCGGCGGAGCTGTGGATGGCGACCGGCACGACCGGGACTCCCTCCTGGATCGCGACCATGGCCGCGCCGGGCTTCGCCTCGCCGGGCTCGCCGGAATGCTGGCGCGTCCCCTCGACGAACAGCCCGAGAACGCCGCCGTCGCGCACGGTCTCACGCATCCGCCGGAGCGCGTCGCGATCGGACTCTCCGCGGCGGACGGCGATCGTGCCGTGCGCGCGGATCAGCTGCGAGAGGCCCGGGTAGTCGAAGAGCTCGGTCTTGGCGACGTACGCGATCCGACGGGGACAGACGGCTCCGAGAATAGGGACGTCGATGAACGCGGCGTGGTTGACCGCCACGACGCAGCCTCCTTCGCGCGGAAGCCGCTCGGTGCCGTACGAGCGGATGCGGACGACCGCGCGCGTGGCCGTGGCGAGGATGCCCTTGCCGACCGTCCAGTAGACGAGGTCGACGCCGTTCACGCGCCCGCCCTCGCCTGCACCAGCTGCTCGATGCGGTCGAGGACGCCCTCGACCGTGAGATCGGTCGTGTCGATCGTCTGGGCGTCGGCTGCCGGCTGCATCTGCGCGGCGTCGCGCTCGTCGCGGAGCCGCAGGTCGGTGGCGAGCGCCTCCGCGCCGATCTCGGGCCGGTCGGACAGCCGCCGGCGCGCGCGCTCGGTCGGGTCGGCGACGAGGTAGACCTTCACCTCGGCATCGGGGCACACGACGGTTCCGATGTCGCGCCCTTCGACCACGGCGTCCCCCGATTCGGCGAGCTCACGCTGGCGCTCGCGCATGATCGCGCGCACCTCCGGGTGGCGGGCCACCGCCGACACGACCCGGTCGACGGCCGGCGAGCGGATCGCCTCCGTCACGTCCTGCTGCCGCACCCAGACGCGGTCGCCCTCGAAGCGCACCGGGTTCTCGCGCGCGAGCGTCGCCAGCGACGCCTCGTCGTCGAGCTCGGTGCCGCTCTCGAGCGCCAGCAGGGTCAGGGCCCGGTACATCGCGCCGGTGTCCAGGTAGCGGAAGCCGAGCCGCTCCGCGAGTCCGCGCGCGACCGTGCTCTTCCCGGAGCCGGCAGGGCCGTCGATGGCGACGATCACAGGCGCTCCAGGTCGGTTATCGGAGGGCGAGGGAGTCGAGCATGGCGAAGAAGTCGGGGAAGCTTACAGCGACGGTTTCCGCGCCCCGAAGCTCGACGCCCTCCCGCGAGACGAGCCCGGCCACCGCCCCCAGCATCGCGATCCGGTGGTCTCCGGCGGCCTCGACCACGCCCCCACCCTTAGGGCGGGTGGGGACCCCACGAACCCGGAAGCCATCGTGACGCGATTCGATGTGCACGCCTAGTGGCCGCAGCGCATCTTTCACGCTCTCGACACGGTCCGACTCCTTCACGCGCAACTCCTCGGCGCCGGTGACGACGCTCACGCCGCGCGCCATCCCGGCGGCGAGCGCGAAGAGCGGCAGCTCGTCGACCAGCGACGGCACCTCCTCCGGGCGCACCTCCGTCGCCGTGAGCTCGGCGGGCTCCACCTGGAGGTCCGCAATCGGCTCCCCGCCGAGCACCCGGCGGTTGAAGACCGCGATCCGCGCACCCATGCGCTCGAGCACGGCCAGGAACCCCGTGCGCGTCGGGTTGATGCCGACGCCGTGGAGCCGCAGCTCCGACTCCGCAAGGAGCGTCGCCGCGACGAGGAACGGGGCCGCCGAGGAGAAGTCCCCGGGCACCGACGTGTGGAGCGGCCTCAGGCCGTCCACGGGCGACACGCCCGGCGCTCCTGCCTTCCGCTGCACGCGGGCGCCCATCGCCTCGAGCATCCGCTCCGTGTGATCTCTCGTCGGGGACGGCTCGACGACGACCGTCGGCCCGCCCGCCGCGTAGAGACCGGCGAGCAAGATCGCCGACTTCACCTGGGCGCTCGCCACCGGGAGCTCCCAGCGAACCGGCTCGAGCGCTCCGCCCTCGATCACGACCGGCGCGTGCCCGTCCTCGGTCTCCACGCGCGCGCCCATGGCGCGCAAGGGCTCCGCGATCCGCTCCATCGGCCTGGACGAGAGCGACTCGTCGCCGACCAGCTCGAAGCGACCCTCGTGTCCCGCGAGGATGCCCGGGAGGAGCCGCATCAGCGTCCCGGCGTTCCCGCAGTCGAGCGGCCCGCCGGGCTCCTTCAGCCCACGCAGGCCGACGCCCTCCACCCGCACGCGGTCGCCGTCCATCTCCACCCCGGCCCCGAGCGCCCGCACGGCCGCCGCGGTCGAGAGCGTGTCCTTGGAGGCGCCGAAGCCCTCGATCTCGCTCTCGCCGTCGGCGATCGCGCCGAGCAGGAGCGCGCGGTGGGAGACGGACTTGTCGCCCGGGACGGCGAGGTCGCCCCGAATCGCCGCCGCGGGGTCGATCCGCACCAGACCTAGTCCTCGAAGGCGGGCGAGACGATGACCGAGTAGCCCTGCGCCTCGAGCAGGTCGGCCGCCTTGCGCGCGGAGTCCTCGCCGGCGACGAGCACGTCGAGCGTGCCGCCGCGGTCGGGCGAGAGGTGGTCGAGCTCGAAGTCCTCGATGTTGATCTTCTCGGCGCCGAGCGCCTGCGTGATCCCGGAGAGGACGCCGGGCCGGTCGGGGACGTGCACGCGCACCCGCTGCATCGCGCCCGGATCCTCGTAGGCCTCCGCCAGGAGGCGGCGCCGGTTGCCGCCGGCCTCGCCGATCCACCGGGCGACCCAGCCCGCGTCGCGCGCCTCGAGCGCGCGCTCGAGCTCCTCGACCCGGCGGCGGTGCTCGACGAGCGAGGCCCGGAGCTCCTCGGCGTTGTCGAGGAAGATGTCGATCCAGATGCGCGGGTTCGCCCCGGCCACCCGGGTCATGTCGCGCATGGAGCCGCCCGCGGAGCCGAGCGGCTCGTGACCGTCCACCCGCACCGAGCCCGCATGGTTGAGGACGACGTTCGCGAGCGCGTGCGGCAGGTGGCTCGTGATCGCCATCAGGCGGTCGTGGGCGCTCGGGTCGATGGCCACGGGGACGGCGCCCAGCGAGGAGACGAACCCGTGCAGGAGGCGGTAGCGCTCCGGCTCGGTCTCGGCGACGGGGGTCAGGAACCACGTCGCGCCGACGAAGAGCTGCTCGCTCCCGCTCGCGGGGCCGCGCGCCTCGGAGCCGCACACCGGGTGGCCGCCGATGAAGCGCACGCGGTCCCCCACCGTCGCGCAGAGCGCGGACTTCGTCGAGCCGACGTCGGTCACGGTGGAGCCGTTGGAGGCGGCGGCGAGCGCTTCGCCGATGCGCTCACCCAAGCGTCGCCACGGGCGTCGCGACGACCACGAGATCCGCGTCCTCGACCGCGGCGACGAGGCTGTCGGCAGGCTCGTCCAGCGCGCCGCGCTCGGCGGCGACGGCGAGGAACTCGGGATCCGCGTCGTAGCCGACCACGTGCGCCACGCCGGCGCGCTTCGCGGCCAGGCCCACCGAGGCGCCGATCAGCCCGGTGCCGACGATCCCGAGTCGCTCGACCATTACTGCGGTCGAGAGTCGCGACGGCGCATGAGCTCGGCGAGCGTGAAGGCGAGGTCGAGCGACTGCCGCGCGTTCAGCCGCGGGTCGCAAAGCGTCATGTAGCGCACGTTGAGCTGCTCCTCGAGGACGGCCTCCGAGCCGCCGAGGCACTCCGTTACGTCCTCGCCCGTGAACTCGAGATGGATGCCGCCGGGCCAGACGCGCTCCTTGCGGCAGGCGGCGAAGAAGCCCTCGATCTCGGCCATGATCGCGTCGAGGCGGCGCGTCTTGAAGCCGGACTCGGTCTTGAAAACGTTGGCGTGCATCGGGTCGGACGCCCAGACCACCGGATGCTCAGCCTCCCTAACAGCGCGCAGGATCGGCGGCAGGAGCTCGTAGACGTGCTCGGCGCCCATGCGCGCGACGAGCGTGAGGCGGCCCGGGATGCGCGCAGGGTTGAGCCGCTCGCAGAGCTCGAGCACCTCGTCGGGCGTCGCGGTCGGGCCGATCTTGAGGCCGAGCGGGTTGTGCACGCCCGAGAAGAACTCCACGTGAGCGCCGTCCGGCTGGCGCGTGCGCTCCCCGATCCAGAGCATGTGGGCGGAGCAGTCGTACCAGTCGCCGGTCGTGGAATCCCGGCGCGTGAGCGCCTCCTCGTAGTCGAGCACGAGGCCCTCGTGGCTCGTCCAGACGTCCACCTGGTGGAGCTGGGACTCGGCCGAGAGGTCGATCCCGCAGGCTGCCATGAAGCGCAGCGCGCGCTCGATCTCGGAGGCGAACTGCTCGTAGCGGCGGCCCTCCGGCGACGATGCGACGAACTCCTGGTTCCACTCGTGCACGCGCATGAGGTCGGCGAAGCCGCCCTTGGTGAACGCGCGCAGCAGGTTGAGCGTCGCGGTGGCGTGGTTGTACGCCTGCACCATGCGATCCGGGTCGGGGATCCGCGCCTCGGCGTTCGGGGCGTCGTCGTTGATCATGTGCCCGCGGAAGGACGGGATCTCCTCCCCGCCGACCTCCTCGGTCGGCGACGAGCGTGCCTTCGCCAGCTGCCCGGCGATCCGCCCGACCTTCACGACCGGGAGCGTGGCGCCGTACGTGAGCACGGCCGCCATCTGGAGCATGATCTTGAGCTTCTCGCGGATGTGCACGGCCGAGAGGTCGTGGAACGACTCGGCGCATTCGCCCGCCTGGAGCAGGAACGCGCGGCCCTCGGCCGCCTCGGCGAGCATGGAGCGCAGCTGGCGCGCCTCGCCGGCGAAAACGAGCGGCGGCACGACCGCAAGCCGGGCCCGCGCGGCTTCGGCCCGCTCCTCGCTCGGCCAGTCCGGCTGGTGGAGCGCCTGATGCGACCGCCACGAGGAGGGCGTCCAGGAAGGCTTGGTCACTGCCATCGGCGTTCAGTGTAGTGAGCCATAATCGTCGAGACCGTGCGGGTCCTTTCCGGAATCCAGCCGACGGGCGAGAAGCACCTCGGCAACTACGTGGGCGCCATCCGCCGCTGGGTGGCACAGCAGCACGAGGTCGACGCGTTCCACCCGATCGTCGACCTGCACGCGATCACGGTCCCGCAGGATCCCGAGGAGCTGCGCGAGTCGACCCTCGACCTCGCCGCGCTGCTCATCGCCGCCGGGCTCGACCCGGACGTCTGCACGCTCTTCCTCCAGAGCCACGTGCCGGAGCACCCGCGGCTCACGTGGGTGCTCGAGTGCATGACGCCCCACGGCGAGCTGCGCCGCATGCCGCAGTTCCGGGAGAAGTCGGCCGCGCAGGCGAGCTTCTCGGTCGGACTGATGACGTACCCCGTCCTCCAGGCGGCGGACATCCTGCTCTACGACGCCGACCTCGTTCCGGTCGGCGAGGACCAGCGGCAGCACCTCGAGCTCGCCCGCGACATCGCCCAGCGCTTCAACCAGCGCTTCGGGGAGACGTTCGTCGTCCCCGAGGGCACCTACGGCGAGATCGGCGCGAAGATCATGGACCTCCAGGACCCGACGAGCCGCATGTCCACGTCCCTCAGCGCAGACCTCGGCATCGTCAAGGTCCTCGACCCGCCCGACACGATCCGGCGAAAGCTGCGCTCGGCGGTCACCGATTCCGGGCGCGACGTCGTCCGTGCCGAGGACAAGCCCGGGATCTCGAACCTGATCGAGATCATGGCCGTCGCCACCGGCGAGTCGCCCGAGGCGATCGAGGGCCGCTACGACGGGGCCGGCTACGGGAAGTTCAAGGAGGAGGTCGGAGAGGCGGTCGTCGAGCTCCTCGACCCCGTCCGCCTGCGCTACGCGGAGCTGCGCGGGGATCCGCAGCGCCTCCACGAGATCCTGGCGCAGGGCGCAGCGAAGGCGCACGGCATCGCCTCGGCGACGCTCGCGCGCGTGCACGAGCGCGTCGGCTTCGTCCCGCCCTAGTTAGGAGGATTTGACGAAATAGTGACTGTGCCGCCGGGCCGCGCTGCTCGCCCCGAGGACTACGTCCTCAGTCGCGCCCGTAGCTTCATTCGCTACGAACGCTCCCTGCGTCCTTGCCTCGGAACGACCATCGCACCCCGGCGACGAGCACCATTCCGCCAACCCCTCCTAGCCCGTGTTCCTCGCGCCCGACGGGACGTACTCGGCCATGTACCCGACCGTGGTCCGCCGTTTCGGCGCGGGCGCGATCGACTGGTCTCTCTGCGCGGTGCTCTACCTGCTCGCGTCGATCGTGGGCGGGGTCTTCCAGGCCGTCGGGCTGACGAGCTGGGACTCGGGCGACCTCCGGGGAGTTCCCGGTGCGACGCTCCTCGCGATCTCCCAGCTCGTGGTCGCCGTGCCCATCGTCGCCTACTTCGCCGCGTACTGGCATGCCGGCTCGACCCTCGGGATGCGCGCCGTCGACATCGAGCTCGTCCGCGAGGAGACGGGCGCGCCGCCCGGTTGGGGTCGGGCCGTCGCCCGCGCGTGCGTCGCGTTCGTCCTCGCCCTGGCCGTGAACAACGTGTACCTCGTCTTCGGCGGCGATCCGCTCGCGGGCTACACGACGGCCCAGCAAGTCATCATCGTCGTCTCCTTCGTGCTCGTCGGGTTGCTGCTGGCCGCCAAGGCGACCATGTTCTTCGACGAGCGGCGGCGCTCGCTCCTCGACCGGGCGTTCGGGCTCGTCTACCTCGAGGAGCTCGTCTTCACCCGCCTCGACCAGGGGCCGTGGCCCTGGGCCCGGGGCGTGCGGTAGCAGCCCGGAGCGCCTCGACCTCGGCTGCCGTCAGGTCGCGCCACTCGCCCGGAGCGAGGTCGTCCACCCCGAGGCCTGCGTACTCGCGCCGGTGCAGGCGCCGGACCGGATGGCCGACCGCCTCGCACATCCGCTTCACCTGGCGATTGCGGCCCTCGTGCAGCGTGAGCTCGAGGCGCGACGGCCCGAGCCGGCGGACCTGGGCCGGCGCCGTCAGCCCGTCGTCGAGCTCGACGCCCTCGGCCAGGCGGCGCAGCGCCTCCTCGGCCGGTTCCCCCTCCACCTCGGCCTCGTAGACCTTGGCCACCTCGTAGCGGGGATGGGCGAGCCGGTGGGCGAGCGGGCCGTCGTTCGTGAGGACGAGCGCGCCGGTCGTGTCGACGTCGAGGCGGCCGACGGGGACGACCCGCAGCGCGTGGCCCACGAGGCCGACCACGGTCGGCCTGCCCTGGGGGTCGCGCGCCGTCGTGACGACGCCCGCCGGCTTGTGCAGGAGCAGGTGGGCGAGCGGCTCGGGCGCGAGCTCGGCGCCGTCCAGCTCGACCCTGTCGCCGGCCTCGACGAACGTCGCCAGGCCGGCGACCTCACCGTTGACCCGCACCCGGCCGGCGCGGATCAGCTCCTCGGAGCCGCGACGCGAGGCGACTCCTGCACGCGCGAGGTAGGCGTTCAGGCGCACCCCGCCATTATCGGCCTCGCCTAGTCACCGCCCGCGGCGTAGCGGACGACGAGCGCCGTCACGCGTCCCGCGCGCGTGCGCGCGAGGAGTCCCGGGTACGTCCCCGGCCCCGTGGCGTTGCGGCGGGTGACCAGCCACCAGCCTTCGCCTCCGAATCCGTCCGCTGCGTACCGCGCTCCCGGGTAGAGGGTGCGCAGCCGCGAGACCCGGTTGCCGATGGCGAGACCGTTCCCGGTCCGCCACTGCGCGCCCGTGATCGCCGCGTTGGAGAAGTGCCCCGTCGCGCGCCCGCAGGGGGGCTGCCCGCCGAGGTTGTAGAAGCCGATCCGCAGTCCAAGCCGAGCCCACGTCACCGAGCACGTCGCATCCGATGTCCGCACCGAGCGGCTGGGGACGCCGAAGGCGTTCCTGGCCCCGCCGAGGGTGCCGTCGGACTTGACGCGAAAGCTTCCGATCCGCTCGTCGCTGCGGACGACCGTGTCCGCGGCGGCGGGTGCGGGAAGCGCCGCGACGGCGGCGCCGATCAGGGCGAATGCGAGGGCAAGCCTCATCGATCTCCTTTCGTCGCTGTCGTCGGTTTGGACGGCCCGCGCCGGGGATTCCTTCACGGCCGGCGGCGAGCGGTCATGATCCCCGCGTGCCCGTCTACATCACCCTGATGAAGTTCACGTCGCAGGGGATGACCGGCATCCCGGCCTGGCGCGACCGCGTCGAGGAGGGGGCGCAGGCGATCGAGGCGCGGGGCGGGCGCCTGGTCGACGCCTACGTGACGCTGGGCCGCTACGACGTCGTCGAGATCTTCGAGGCGCCTGACGACGAGACCGCGTACCAGATCCTCATCGAACTCGGGAAGCACGGCCAGGTGACGACGGAGACCCTCCGCGGCTTCACGCGCGAGGAAGCCGAGCGGATCGTCAAGGGCAGCTAGGCGCCGCGGCGGGCGGCGACGTCCTCGAGGCGCGTGCGCAGCTCCTCGACGTCGCCCGCGAGCTCGTCCAGCTCCGGGAGCGCCGACGGCGTCCTCGAGCCCGAAGACGCGCTCGAAGAGCGGCGTCGTCTCGTAGCGCACGGCGCCTCCCTCGGCCTCGCGGCCGGCCTCGGCGATCAGGCCGCGCTCGACGAGGCCGGCGACGGCCGAGTCGGCAGCGACGCCGCGGATGCGCGCGATCTCGGGCCGGCTCACCGGGCCGAGGTACGCGACGATGGAGAGAGTCTCCAGAGCCGCCTGCGTGAGCCCGCGCTGCACCGGGCGCTCGACCAGCCGGCCGCAGGCATCTGCGGCCTCGCGCGCAGCGCGATAGGCGTAGCCGCCGGCAACGTGCTCGAGCACGATGCCGCTGCGCCCCTCGCGGAAGCGGCTCGCGATGAGGCCGAGCGCCGTCTCGACCCGCTCTTCCTCCTCCTCGGTCGCGGCCGCCAGCTCGGCGACGGAGAGCGGCTTGGAGGCGATGACGAGCAGCGCCTCGATCGTGCCGCGCGAGGCGGTCGACGGGGTTCTCTACGAGGCGGAGGCGTTCCATACCGTGATGGGCTCGAAGGGGCCTGCCTGGGCGATCTGCGCCTCCCCGCGCTTGCGCAGCTCGAGGAGGGCGAGGAAGGCGACGATCTGCTCGACGCGCGAGAGCCGGTCGACCTCGTTGTCGAAGGCGAAGCGGCCGCGCGCGCGGAGGAGCGTCCGGAAGCGGTCGAGGAACCGCGAAAGCGGTGGGTACGTGAGAACGAGGTGGCGAAGCGACGGCTCCGCCGGGACCGCCGCGAGCGAGCGGAGGGCGACCACGAGCTGCGCCGGGTCCTGCTGCGCGATCGGGCGGGACGGCGTCGGCGCGAGCGGCGCAGCGCCCACGCGGAAGTAGCGGTCGGACTCGGCCTCCAGCCTCTCCTCGAGCCAGCCGGCGGCAGCGCGGAAGCGCCGGTAGGCGGCGAGGCGCTCGGCCAGCTCCTCGGCGGCTTCCTCGGGATCGAGGCCCTCCAGGTCGAGCTCCTCGTCGGGGAAGAGCCCGCGCGCCTTCAGCTCGAGGAGCGCCGCGGAGAGGACGAGGAACTCGCCGCATGCCTCGAGGTCGAGCTCATCCCGCTCGGCCAGGCGCTCGACGAAGGCGAGGACGATCTCCGCGATGTCGACGTCGCGCATCTCGAGCTCCTCGCGGAGCACGAGGGTCAGGAGGAGGTCGAATGGCCCTTCGAACGCGTCGAGGTCGAGGGGAAGCTCACGCACGGCCGTCGCCATGGCCGCGATGCTAGTCGTGCTACCGGACGCGGCCCTTGGGGATCGCCATCGTCGGGCCTTCGGGCGGCGGAGGCGGCTCGCTGCTCTTCTTCGGCCTGCCACCTTCCACACGCCGCTGCGACCACACGAACGCGATCAGCGCGAGCACGAAGACGACGATCGAAACCCAGGCGTTCAGGCGCAGCCCGAGGAACTCGTGCGCCTCGTCGATCCGCAGCAGCTCCATCCCGAAGCGGCCCACGCAGTACCAGAGGACGTAGAGGCAGAAGAGCCCCGGGGCCCGGATGTTGAAGCGCCTGTCGATGAGGAGCAGGACGCCTACGCCCAGGAGACACCAGAGCGACTCGTAGAGGAACGTCGGGTGGAACGTCGGGAACAGCGAGAAATCGGCGGGACGGTTGACGAGGTCGATCTCGAGGCCCCACGGGAGGTCGGTCGGCTCGCCGAAGAGCTCCTGGTTGAAGTAGTTGCCCCAGCGGCCGATCGCCTGCGCCAGCAGAAGGCCCGGCGCGACGACGTCCATGAACATGAGCACGCTCTCGCCGGAGCGCTTGACCACCCAGGCCCCCACGAGCACGCCGCCTGCGATCCCGCCCCAGACGCCGAGGCCGCCCTCCCAGACCGCGAAGGGCTCCCACCACTCCTCGTCGACCGTGCTCCAGCTCGTGACGACGTGGTAGATCCGGGCGCCGATGATGCCGCCGAGGACGCCCCACATCGCAACGCGGAACACGAGGTCGCCGCGCGGATCGCTCCAGAACGCCCAGCGGCCCGTGTAACGGCGGCCGGTCAGCCAGGTCGCGGCGATGATGCCCAGGAGGAGCATCAGCCCGTAGGCATGCACCTGCACGGGGCCGAGCTCGATCTCACCGCTCGACGGGCTCGGGATCGAGCTGATCAGTGTCCCCAGTGTCCCCAGCACTGCCACGGGGCGAGAGACTACCGGCTCACCGAGCGGGATTCAGCAGCCAGCGGCCGCCAGTCCCGCGAAGGAGAGGGCTAGACCAGGATCCGGAGCGCGAGCTCGGGCGTGCAGCCCTGGCGAAGGAGGCTCGTGGCCAGATGCAGGTCGACGTGGTTCAGGTCGGCCAGCTCCTGCGCGTGCTCCGGCGTGTAGCCGGCACGCACGAGCTCATCGATCCGCCAAGCGCGCACCAGCTCCGCTTCGGGGTCAATTTGGATTTCGAGTTCAACCGCAGGCATTTCCTGTTCCTTCCGCTGATGTATCTCCTGCTTCGGTTGTAGCGAATCCTTGGTTGTCCCCCGAGCGGGGGAATGGGGTCTCCTAACACACGCTTAATACGCGTTTCATACCGAGGGGAAGAATCCCAGGCAGGTGGCCGTCTACTAGGCATGAAACCTCGCCGCCACGACATGCTCGACTTCCATCCGGCCGGGCTCGTCGGCTCCCTTCTGGGCGGAGACCCGTACACGGTCTCCCCCGTCGACGCCGAGCCCGACACGACGGCTCCCGAGCCACGCGCTCTCGGCCGTCTCTCCGCGAAGCTGCGCCGCCGGCGCGAGCGCGCCGCCTCCTGGGCACGTGCCCAGAGCGGCCGCCTCCCCAGCTAGCGGATCGCCGCTTCGCCGAGGAGCGCCTTCACCTCGGCGTAGAAGTCCGGCTCGGGCCGCACCCTGAACTGGGCGCCGAACGCGTAGGTCTGCGGGCCGACCGATGTCTCGAGCTCGAGCACGACCTCGGACTCGCCCGGGAAGCTGCGCACGACCTCGGCCAGCTCCCTGATCGTCCCGGCCGGTGCCTTGCGCGCGTCGAGCTTCAAGCGCACCTCGCCCTTGTCGGAGGAGGCCTCGAAGGGCGCGATCTCGAGCGCGATCAGCTTCGTCTCGCCCTCCTTGTGGTCGACGCGGCCCTTGATCACGAGGACACGGTCGGCCTCGAGCAGCTCGCGCGCGGCCGCGTAGACGGAGTTGAAGACGACCGTCTCGAGCGAGCCCGAGAGGTCGTCGAGGCGGAGAAAGACCATCGGGTCGCCCTTCTTCGTCGTCAGCTGCTTGATCGCGCTGACGATGCCCCCGACGGTGACCACCTCGCCGTCGCGGCGGCGCTCGACCTCGGACATGCGGCAGTCGGTCTTGCGCCGCAGCTGGTCGCGCACCGAGTCGAGCGGGTGCTCCGAGACGTAGAGGCCGAGGCTCTCCTTCTCGAGGGCGAGGAGCTCGCGCTTCTCGAACTCCTCTGTCGAGATCTGCCTGTGGTGCTGGCGGCGGTCCTGCTGCTCCTCCCCGTCGCCGAGGTCGAAGATCGAGCTCTGGCCCGCGAGGCGGTCGGCGATGAGGCGGCCGCCCGAGACGAGGGCGTCCTCGAGCACCTCGAGCATCCCCCTGCGCGTCGAGCCGGTCGAGTCGAGGGCGCCGCCCTTCACGAGGCTCTCGAGCGCGCGCTTGTTCACCTGACCCGGGTCGACGCGCTCGCAGAAGTCCCAGATCGAGGCGAACGGTCCGCCCGCCTCGCGCGCGGCGAGGATCGAGCGGACCGCGCTCTCCCCGACGTTCTTTACGGCGTTGAGCCCGAAGCGGATCCTGCCCTCGACGACGCGGAAGTCCTCGACGGAGACGTTCACGTCGGGCGGCTCGACCTCGATGCCCATGTCGTCGCAGGCGGCGACGTAGAAGGGCACGCGGTCCTTCGTGCTCATCACCGAGGAGATCAGCGCGGCCATGTACTCGGCCGGCCAGTGCGCCCTGAGATAGGCGGTGCGGTAGGCGATCAGCCCGTAGCAGGCGGCGTGCGACTTGTTGAAGGAGTAGTCCTGCGCCTGCTCCATGTCCTTCCAGAGCTGGGTGGCGACCCCGGGCGTGACCCCGTTGGCCGCGCAGCCCTCCAGGAACTTGTCCTTGAGGGACGCCATCAGCTTGTGGATCTTCTTGCCGATCGCCTTGCGCAGGTCGTCGGCCTCGGCGGGCGAGAAGCCGGCGAGCTGCTTGGCGATCTCCATGTACTGCTCCTGGTAGATGCAGATGCCGTACGTCGGCTCGGTGATGGGCTTCAGACGGTCGTCGAGGAACGTCACCTGCTCGCCGCCGTGCTTGCGCTTCCCGTAGATGGGGATGTAGCCCATCGGCCCCGGGCGGTAGAGCGCGACGAGGGCGATCAGGTCCTCGAACTCGGTCGGCTTCACGATCTTGAGCGCGTCGCGCATGCCCGAGGACTCGAACTGGAAGACGCCCGTCGACTCCCCGCGCGCGAGCATCTCGTACGTCTTGGAGTCGTCGAGCGGGATCTTGGCGATGTCGACGCCGCCGACGAGCTCGACGGCCTTGTCGATGACGTCGAGGTTCCGCAGGCCGAGGAAGTCCATCTTCAGGAGGCCGAGCGACTCCACGTCCTCCATCGCGAACTGCGTCACGACCTCCTGGTCGGCGCCCTTCTGCTGGAGCGGCAGGTACTCGGTCAGCGGCCGGTCGCCGATCACGACGCCGGCGGCGTGGATCGAGTCCTGGCGGACGAGGCCCTCGAGCGGCTTCGCCAGGTCGACGATCTGGCGGACGATCTCGTCCGCGTCGTAGGCCTGCTTCAGCTCCGAGCCCGGCTTCATGCAGTCGTCGAGGTAGACCTTCGGGCCCTCGGGGATCAGCTTCGCGACCTTGTCGACGGTGCCGTACGGGATGTCGAGCACGCGGCCCGCGTCGCGCACCGCCGCGCGCGCCATCATCGTCCCGAAGGTGATGATCTGGGCCACCTGGTCGCGCCCGTACTTGTCGGAGACGTAGTTGATGACCCGGTCGCGCCCGAAGACGGAGAAGTCGATGTCGATGTCGGGCATCGACTTGCGGCCCGGGTTGAGGAAGCGCTCGAAGAGCAGGTCGTACTTGATCGGGTCGATGTCGGTGATCTCGAGCGAGTAGGCGACGATCGACCCGGCCGCGGAGCCGCGCCCCGGCCCGACGCCGATCCCGTTCGTCTTCGCGAAGCGGATGAAGTCCCAGACGATCAGGAAGTAGTCCGCGAAGCCCATCTCGCGGATCGTCTTCAGCTCGAACTTGAGGCGGTCCTGGAGCTCCGGCGTCACCGTTCCGTACCGCTTTTGCAGGCCTTTTTCGCAGAGCTCGACGAGGTAGTCGAAGGCGTCGCGCCCGTCGGGCGTCGGGAAGTGCGGCAGGTGGATGACCCCGAGCTCGATCGCCACCGCGCAGCGCTCGGCGATCTCGAGCGTGCGCCGGACGGCCTCCGGGATAGTCCGCGAAGTCCTGGACCATCTCGGCCGGCGTCTTGAAGTAGAACTGGTCGGTGTCGAACTTCCAGTGGTTCGGGTTGGCGAGCGTGTCCCCGGACTGGATGCAGAGCAGCGCCTCGTGCGCGCGCGCGTCCTCATGGCGGAGGTAGTGGACGTCGCCGGTGGCGACCAGCGGCAGCCCTGAGGACTTGGCGATCTCGGCGAGCGAGACGTTGATCCCCTTCTGCACCTCGAGCCCGGCGTCCTGGATCTCGAGGTAGACGGAGTCCTTCCCGAAGATGTCCGCGAGCCGCGTGACCTCCGCTTCGGCCTCAGGTCGGTTCCCGCTCTCGAGCGCCTTGCACACGCGGCCCGAGAGGCAGCCGGAGAGCGCGATCAGGCCCTTCGAGTGCGAGCCGAGCAGGTCCCAGTCGACGCGCGGCTTGTAGTAGTAGCCCTCGAGGAAGCCCGCCGAGGCGAGCTTGATCAGGTTCGCGTAGCCCTCGTTCGTCTCCGCGAGGAGCGTGAGGTGCGCGTAGCCCTTCTTCTGCGCCAGCCGGTCCTCGGCGACGTAGACCTCGCAGCCGAGCAGCGGCTTGACGCCGTGCTTCCCGGCCTCCTTGTAGAGCTCGACCGCGCCCGCGAGGCTCCCGTGGTCGGTGAGCGCGACGGCCGGCATCTCCAGCTCGGCGGCGCGGGCGGCGAGCTCCGGAATCCGGCAGGCCCCGTCCAGGATCGAATACTCGGAGTGGACGTGGAGGTGAACGAATTCGGCCATGCGCGCCGGGCCAGACTACCGAGCCGGTCCGACGGTTCTGCCCTCCGCGATGCGGAGCAGCCGGAGCGCGATGAGGGCGAGCCAGAGGAACCAGGCGATGCTCCCGGCCCGCGTCGCGGCGCCGTCTCCGATGACGCTGAAGGCCACGCTCGTACGGCGATGATCGAACGGGCACCGCGAGGAGGGACGGAAGCCACAGGCGCGCCACTCGGGAAGCCGCTCTGAAGGCGAACGCGAGCAGCAGCGGGACGAGGAAGAAGAGCGCCGCCGCAGATCCCCGACTCGATCCCGTGGCCGTCGGCCTGCCACGACGTGTTCTCGCAGCCGGTGTCCATTCCGCGGCAGTCGAGCCGGAGGAAGCCCTCGAGGAACCGCGTCACGCCGATGGCCGCCAGCCCGAGCACGCCGAGCCGCGCGAGCCACCCGGACCCGAGCGCGCGCCACAGGCCAAGCGCGAAGCCGAGGATGAGGAGACCGTTCAGGTTGGCCGCGATCTGGTTGTAGAGCCACGCGCTGTCGGCCGTCTGCGCGCCGATGTCGCTGACGTTGTCGTTCGCCGGGCTGAACGCGTCGGGCTGGGCCAGATCGCCGAGCACGAGGCCGACGACGAAGGTCACCGGCGCGAGCAGCCCGCAGATCGCGGCGGCGCGAAGCGGCACCCGCCGAGTCTCTCAGACCCGCGAGCGGCTGACCACGTGGACGGCGGCCACGAGGAGGGCGGCCGTCACCGCGACGAACAGGGAGTACGGCCGCGCCCAGCTCGGTTCGCCCCAGGCCCAGACCAGGACCAGCGCCGGAGGGGCGACCCAGAGCGTCAGCGCCGTGCGGAAGAGCCGCCGGCCAAGAGCGGGCTCCATCGCCTGAAGGTAGGACGCGGGTCGGCTAGACCGGCTCGCGGTGCACGCCGACCCCGCCGACGACCAGCGCGACTCCGGCGATCTCGGGGACCGTCGGGATCTGCGCCAGCACGACGATCCCGATCACGGTCGCCGTCGCCGGCAGGAGCGAGACGAGCAGCGCGTAGGTCGCCCGGCGCATGCGCGCCATGGCGAGCTGGTCGCAGACGTACGGGATCACGGAGGAGGTGATGCCCACGCCGATCCCCGCGGCGAGGGCGACCGGGTCGACGAGCGCGGGCACGGCGTCCCAGCCGCCGAGCGGCGTCGCCACGACGCACGCGATCAGCATCGCCGCCGCGAGCCCGTCGATGCCGCTCATCCCCGGGCTCTGGGCGACCCGGTGCGCGAGGACGATGTAGAGCGCGAAGAGCGCCGCGTTGGCGAACGCGAACGCCATCCCCACCGGCTCCGAGGTCAGCTGGACGTCGGTGAGCAGGTACACGCCGCCGACGGCGAGGACGAGCGCCGCGCCGTTGCGGAGCGTCCGCGCGCCGATGGCCGCGAGGACGATCACCGGCAGGAACTCGATCGCCGCCACGGTCCCGAGCGGCAGCCGGTCGATCGAGATGTAGAAGCAGACGTTCATGAACGCGAGCACGGCGCCCATCGCGAGGACGAGCCGGCGGCCGGAGAGATCGAGCGCGGCGAGCGTGCGCCAGGGCCGTCGCCAGAGGGCGAAGACGAGCGCGGCGCTGGCGATCCGCAGCCACGCGACCCCGAGCGGCTCGACGAGCGCGAAGAGGAGCACGGCGAACGCCGGGCCGAGGTAGTGGAAGACCGCGCTGCCGACGAAGTACGTCGCCGGAGGGACGCTGTCGACGCGCCGGGTGAACCGTCCGGGATGCGCCATCTCCATGGAGAAATTGTCGCCGCAGAGCTACGATTCCGGAATGGCCGACCGAAGGTGTTGGCGGCCACATGCCTGCAAATGGAAGGACTTGTGAGTCCATGGCTTACGAAAACCAGCTTCTGGACGAAACCAACCGTCGGATCATCGAAGAGCTCCAGGCCGAGGCGCGGCTGACGATGGCCGAGCTCGGGCGCCGCGTGAACCTCTCCCCGCCGGCCGTGGCCGAGCGCGTCCAGCGCCTCGAGCGCGCCGGCGTCATCACCGGCTACCACGCGACCGTCGACCCGAAGGCGATCGGCTATCCGCTCGCCGCGGTCGTCCGGGTCCGCCCCGCCTCGCGCCAGCTGCACAAGATCCCCGAGGTCGCGCGCGACGTCCCCGAGGTCGTCGAGTGCTACCGCATCACCGGCGAGGACTGCTTCTTCGTGAAGCTCCACCTGCGCGCGATGGAGGACCTCGAGGCGATCCTCGACCGCTTCGTCCAGTACGGCCAGACGACGACGTCGATCGTGCACTCGGCGCCGGTGGCCCCGCGCCCACTTCCTGTCAGTGACGGCGCTATTCTCACGCGCGAACGGGAGGTGGCGCGCTAGAGCGCACGCGCGAGGCGCTCGAGGCCCGCGTCCAGGCGCTCGTCGGGCGTCGCCAGCGAGATGCGCGCCCAGCCCTTTCCCTGTGCGCCGAAGCCCTCGCCCGGAGCGACGGCGATCCGCTGCTCGGCCAGGATCCGCTCGGGCGTGAGCCCCTCCGGGAGCGGCCACCAGACGTAGAACGTCGAGTCCGAGCGCGTGTTGGGGACGACGCGCTGGACGCGCTCGCGCCGCGCCTCGTAGAGCGCGCGGCGCTCCTCGACGCTGTCCTGCGGGCCGGTCAGCGCCGCCACGCCGGCCTCCTGGATCGGCACGAAGACGCCCGCGCGCTCGTGGTCGGCGAGGAGGTTCACGCGCTCGACGATCTCGGCGTTCCCGACGACGAACCCGAGCCGCCAGCCGGCCATGCCGTACGTCTTGGACATGGAGAACATCTCGACGCCGGCCTCCTTCGCGCCGGGCTCGGCGAGGAAGCTCTGCGGCGCGAGGCCGTCGAACATGAGGTCGCCGTAGGCGAAGTCGTGGACGATCGCGGCGCCGGTGCGGCCGGCGTAGGCGACGGCCTCGGCGAAGACGCCCGGGCGGCGCGGAGGCGGCGCACGGGTTGGACGGGTAGTTGAGGTAGAGGGCGGCGACGTTGTCGGTCGGCGCGCTGTCCAGGTCCGGCGCGAACGCGGCGTCGGGATCGAGCGGAACGCGCACCTCCTTCGCGGCGGCGAGGGCGACGCCCGAGGTGTAGTCCGGGTAGCCCGGGTCGGGCAGCAGGATCGTCTCGCCGCGCTCGGCGAGGCAGAGGGCGAGCTCGACGATCGCGGTCTTCGTCCCGGGGACGACGGCGACCTCGCGCTCGGGGTCGAGCTCGACGCCGTAGACGTCGCGGTAGCGCGCGGCGATGGCCTCCTTCAGCGCGGGGATGCCCCGGAAGGGCGGGTAGCCGTGCGCCCTGGGGTCGCGGGCGGCGCGGGCGAGCGCCTCGACGACGTGCTCGGGCGGCCCGGTGTCCGGGTTCCCGCGCCCGAGGTCGATGACCTCCTCCCCCTCCTCCGCGGCCGCCGCGGCCACGCGCGCCAGGAGCCCGGTGAAGTACTGCTCGGGGAGCCGCTCGATCCGGTCAGGCCTGGGGCGCACGCCGACGATGCTAGTGCGTCCCGTCCGGGGGGTTGACCTTTACGGCACGAGTGCCGATGAGGGCAGCAACGGCCGCGGCCAAGCCATGCTCGAAATCTCCAGCGACGACAACCATCGCGCAATCGCCGACGCACTCGCGACGAGCGACGTGCTCGAGCGCGTGGCCGGCACGGTCGCCATCCACCTCTACGAGATGGAGATGCAGCCGGACGAGTCGTACGTCTGCAACACCTTCATCGGCGCCGGCCTCGAGAGCCTGCTCGGCCCCCTCCCCACCGACCGCACGCCCGAGGAGGCCTGGGAGGACGCGGTCCATCCCGAGGACCGCGCCGGCTACGACGCGACCTACGAAGCGATCGAGCGCGGCGAGGCCTGCGAGGTCGAATACCGCCTGAACGGCTACGACGGGCGCACCCGCTGGGTCTGGGACCGCATGCACCCACGGCGCAGCGAGGACGGTCGTCTCCTCGTCGACGGGATCGTCGTCGAGATCACGGAGCGCAAGCACGCCACCGAGGCCCTCGCCGCCGCGCAGCGCCAGCTGCAGCACATCGCCTATCACGATCCCCTGACCGGGCTTCCGAACCGGGTTGCCTTCCAGGAGCGCCTGGAGACGGCACTCGCCGAATCGCCGGCGCTCGCCGTCCTCTTCGTCGACCTCGACGACTTCAAGCTCATCAACGACAGCTTCGGCCACCAGGCCGGCGACGAGCTCCTCGCAGCGGTCGCCGCGCGCCTGCGCCGTGCCACCCGCGCGGAAGAGGTCGTCGCGCGCCACGGCGGCGACGAGTTCCTCCTCCTCGTCCCCGGAACCCGAGGCCCCGACGGCGAGCTCGACCTCGAAGGCGCCCGCTACGCCGCCGAGGCCGTCGCCCGCCGGATCCGCCGCGCGCTGCGTGAGCCCTTCGTCGTCTCCGACGTCGAGATCTTCGTGAGCGCGACCGTCGGCATCAGCCTCTACCCGCTCGACGCGCCGGACACCGAGACCCTGCTCAAGCACGCCGACACGGCGATGTACAAGGCGAAGGACGACGGCCGCGACCGCTATCTCGTCTACGCGGTCGAGGGCGACAACCCGCTCGCCCAGCTCTCGATGGCCGGCCGCCTGCGCGGCGCCCTCGAGCGCGAGGAAGAGCTCGTCCTGCACTACCAGCCTCTCGTCCGGCTCGAGTCGGCCGAGATCGTCGGCGTCGAGGCGCTCATCCGCTGGCAGGACGGCGACCGCCTCGTCCCGCCCGGCGACTTCCTTCCGTTGGCGGAACGGACGGGTCTCATGGGCAAGCTCAGCGAGTGGGTGCTCGGCGAGGCCTGCCGCCAGGCGACCACGTGGCGGGACGCAGGGCTCGATCTCTACGTCTCCATCAACCTGCCGCCGTCCTTCTGGCAGCCGACCGCGATGCGCCACGTGCTCGCGACCATCGAGACGTTCGGGCTCAACGCCGACCGGCTCATGATCGAGTTCACCGAGTCGGCGTTCGTGTTCGACGGGCGGCGTTCGATGGAGTTCGTCCTGGAGGAGCTCCACGAGCGCGGGCTGCGGCTCGCGATCGACGACTTCGGCGCCGGCCACTCCTCCCTCAGCCGCCTCAACCAGATGCGGGTGAGCATGCTCAAGATCGACCGCTCCTTCGTCGGCGGGCTGGAGGACGACTCCGGGACGGCCGTGCTCACGGCGTCGATCGTCCAGCTGGCCAGGAACCTGGGGCTCGAGCCGCTCGCCGAGGGCATCGAGACCGAGGAGCAGCGCCGCTTCCTCCTGGCGCACGGCTGCGACCTCGGCCAGGGCTTCTACTTCAGCCGCCCCGTGCCGGCAGGCGAGATCGAGGCGCTCTTCCGCGCAAGCCGCGAGGACGACGTCTCCGAGACCGCCGCCTAGCCCGACTCGCGCCAGGCCCGCACGAAGTCCTTCTGAGCCTCGGTCTGGGGCGACCACTGGTCGCCGCGCCAGGCGACGATGTCGGCGAGCGCGTCCTCCCCGCTCCGGCCGGTGCGCACGAGGTGGCAGCCGACGACGGTGCCCGTGCGCCCGATGCCGCCGAGGCAGTGGAGGTAGACCGTCCGCCCGTCGTCCAGCGCCTCGTCGAGCGCGTCGAGGATCTCCGCCATCTGCTCCGGCGACGGCGTGCTCATGTCGCGGATGGGGAAGCGGCGGTGCTCGAGGCCGTCCAGGTCGTAGCGGTCGAGCTCGGCGTCCTCGGTGAGGTCGAAGAAGGTGTCGACGCCGGCGGCGCGGAGCTCCGGGATCGTCTCCGCGTCCGGGTACATGCCGGCGAGCAGCCGCCCGGGGACGACCCAGTACGAGCCGGCGGGGCCTCGTGCGCTCCATCTGACTCACGCGCGGGATGCTAATCGCACGCTTCCGTGACGAAGCTCGTCGCGTGCCGTCGCTAGGCTCGGGTCGGTGATCTTCGAGGGGCTGAACGCGGAGCAGCGCCGCGCGGTCGAGGCCGTGCGCGGCCCGGTGTGCATCCTCGCGGGCGCCGGCTCGGGCAAGACGACGACGATCACGAGGCGCATCGCCAACCAGGTGGCGACGGGCGCGTTCGCGCCGGATCAGATCCTCGCGGTGACGTTCACGGACAAGGCCGCGACGGAGATGCGGGAGCGGCTGGCCGTGCTGGGCGCCGGCCGCGTGCCGGCGCGGACGTTCCACTCGGCAGCGCTCGCGCAGCTCCACTACTTCGCGGGCTCGGTCGGCGAGGTGCTGGCCTCGAAGGCGTCGATCCTGCTGCCGATCGCGCGGTCGCTGCCGGTGCCGTTCCGCTACCGCCCGCTCGCCGACCTGGCCACGGAGATCGAGTGGGCGAAGAACCGCCGCCTCACGCCGGACACGTACCGCCGGTCGCTGGGCGACCACGAGCCGCCGGTGCCCGACGACGTGATGGAGCGAGTCTTCCGCACGTACGAGGCGCGCAAGACCGAGCGGGGCCTGATCGACTTCGAGGATCTCCTCGAGCAGGCCGTGCGCATGTACGACGAGGATCCGAACGCGCGCGCCGCGTTCCAGGAGCGCTACCAGGCGTTCACGGTCGACGAGTACCAGGACGTGAACCTGCTCCAGCAGTCCCTGCTGGAGCGCTGGGTCGGCGACCGCGACGACCTGTGCGTCGTCGGCGACGACTACCAGTCGATCTACTCCTTCACGGGCGCGACGCCGGAGTACCTGCTCGGGATGCCCGAGCGGTTCCCGGGCGCGCTGGTCGTGCGGCTGGAGGAGAACTACCGCTCGACGCCGGAGATCCTGTCGACGGCCAACCGCCTGGTGCCGGAGCTCGGCGGCTCGGAGAAGGTCCTGCGGGCGGTGCTCCCGAGCGGCCCGGAGCCGCTGACGCTCGTCCAGCCGGACCGGCAGACGGAGGCGGAGTTCATCGTCAGCGCAGGTGCGCCGCCTGGCCGGCGAGGGCGTCCCGTACGAGGAGATGGCGGTCCTGTACCGCCTGAACGCGCGCTCGGAGGACTACGAGGAGGCGTTCGCCCTGGCCGGCATCCCGTTCCAGGTGCGAGGCGCAGCGTTCATCCGCCGCCAGGCCGCGCAGCGAACGATTCGGATGCTGCGAGATCGGCGCGACGCTTCAGCAATCGGCGCGGTCACGGAGGCAGTCCGCAAACAGGGCTGGACAGCGCACCCAGCCAGCGGCCTCGGCGACGAGGAGCTGACCCGTCAGGCCGACCTGTCCCGCCTGCTTTCGCTCGTGGAGCAGCTCCCACCGGGCTCGTCGGTCGCGGATTTCCTCCGAGACCTGGAGGCCCGCTTCAGCGCAGAAACCCAGGGCCGAGGCGTCGAGCTCCTCACGTACCACCGAGCCAAGGGCCTCGAGTGGGAAGCGGTCTTCCTCCCGCGCCTGGAGGAGAAGGAGCTCCCGTACGGCAAGGCGATGCGAGGCGACCGCCTGGCCGAGGAGCGCCGCCTCTTCTACGTCGGCATGACGCGAGCGAAGCGCTCGCTGACGATCACGTGGACAGCGGGCGCGAAGCCGAGCCGCTTCCTGGCGGAGCTGGGCGTGGTCGGCGCAGCGCGCGCCCGAAGGCGGAGAAGCCGGCGCCGACCCCGGAGTTCGAAGCCCTACGCCGCTGGCGAGCCGAGCGCGCGAAGACCGACGAGGTGCCCGCGTACGTCGTCTTCCACGACTCGACCCTCCACGAGATCGCCGCGGTCCGCCCGCAGACGCGCGAGCAGCTGAGCACGATCGCAGGCATCGGCCCGGCGAAGCTCGAGCGCTACGCGGACGACCTGCTCGAAGCGCTCGCGACCATCTAGACGGGCCCCTCGACGCGAAAGCTGTCGCGGATCCGCTCGTTGAAGAACGAGCCCTTGGACTCAGCGCGCATGAACTCGACGAAGACGTCCCGCGGCACGTCGAGGTACCGGTAGACGTCCCCGCTCGCAACCTCGATCTCGAGCGTCCCGTTCTGGAACCCGACACTCCGAATCGCGCGCGACAGGACGGCCACCCGCAGCACGCCCTCAGCTTGACAGACGCTGCTCCTCGGCGATTTCCACGTAGCGGCAGAGCGCGTTCACGAGCCGCATCTGCTCGACGGTCCTGCAGCTCGTCTCCAGAAGCCGCGGGCTCGCCACGACGTAGGCGAGGCACCGCGCCCGCGAGACGGCGACGTTCAGCCGGTTGCGGGAGAAGAGGAAGTCGATCCCGCGCGGGACGTCCTCGCCCGACGAGCTCGCCATCGAGAAGAACGACACCGTGGCTTGCTGGCCCTGGAACTTGTCCACGGTGCCGACTCGGACCTCTTCCGGCAGACGCTCGCGGAGCAGCGCACGTGCGAGTTGTACGGCGCGACGACGATGAAGTCGTCGTAGCCGAGCGGCCGCTCGCCATCCTCGTCTGCGTAGGGCGTCCCGACGAGGCGGTCGATCTCGGCGCGCACCGCGCGCGCCTCCTCCGGCGACGCCTGGCTGTGCGCCTGGTGCGGCACCGCGAGGAAGCGCACTCCGTTTCCCGCCGCGATCGACCGCGTCGAGGTGATCGCCGCCGGCTCGAGGCGGCGTTCGTAGAACGTCTCCGACACGTACGCGTTCACCTCCGGCCGCATCCGCCACGTCTGCTCCAGGAAGAGACCCATTCCCGGCCGCAGCGTCTCGTCCGTCCCCGAGCAAGTGGCCGAGCACCGAGGCCTCGGCGCCCGGTGGGTGCGACCCCTGCGAGACCTGCGGGAGCTGGTTCGGGTCGCCGAGGAGCACGAGGTTCCGCGCCGCGGTGCCGACGGCGATCGCGTCGGCGAGTGCGAACTGTCCGCCCTCGTCGACGAAGAGCGTGTCCACGTGCTGGTCGAGCTCCTCTCGCGCGAAGAGCCAGGACGTCCCCGCGATGAGCTGCAGGTCGGGGTCGAGCATCGCGTCGTTCGAGTTGGTGCAGTCGACGAAGCGGTTCTCGTAGTGCCCCTCCCCGCTGCCCTTCTTGCGGCCGCGAAACTCGTAGCCGACCTCGACGGCCGCCTCCTCGAGGTCGTCGAGGAACTTGTGGATCGCCTTGTGGCTCAGGGCGGTCACGCCAACGCGCCGGCCGGCCTGCATGAGGGCGAGCGCCGCCCGCGCGCCGCTCCACGTCTTACCGGAGCCGGGCGGGCCCTGCACGAAGAGGTAGCTCCCGCCGAGGCTGATCGCGGCCTCGGTGAGCGTCCCGTCCAATCGCGCCCGCGGCGGCCGCCGCTCGAGGATCTCGACCGCGGCCGGATACCGCTCCCGGTTCTCGGCGAAGCGGAGGAGCGCGGCGCGCTGCGCTTTCGCGTACAGCGGTTGCGGCGGGATGAGCGCGGTCGGGAGCGGGTCCTCCGCCTGGTCGCGCCCCCAGCGGAGCTCGAGCGTCCCGTGCTCGTCGTCCACACGCACGTTGAACGCGCGCTCGGTTCGCGGGTCGACGCCCCCGCCGTGGATCTTGTGCTCCTGGGCCTCGAAGCGGAACGGGTACCACCAGGACTGCTTCTCCTTGTACGGCTCGCCGTCGGGCACCAGCCCGCCGAGCGTGTTCCTGTTCGTGAGGAGCTCCTCGTCGTCGAGCCCGCGGTGGAAGAAGTACTCCCACCACTGCGGCCGCTCCTCGCGCTGGTGGTAGTCGAGAAGGTGCGCGAGGAGCCAGTCGGGGTCGCCCTCCTCGGCGCCGGCCAGCAGCGCGTCGCGCACGCGCGCCCGCTCGGCGTCGCGCTCCTCCGCCTCCTCGCTCCGCTCGCGCTCCTCGGGAGGCAGCTGCCATGGCATCTCCGGCGGCCGCTGCTCGAGCAGCCAGCGGTGCAGCTCGTAGAGCGAGACGCAGTCCTCCTCGTTGTAGTCGCGGATCGGGTCCAGCAGCGTGTCGTCCTCGGTCTCGAGCCATGTTTCGAAGGCGGTCACCGACTCGCTCCCGCCACTGACCTCAGCCTTGCGTTCGAACCCGAATAGCTTCTCGACCTCCTTGATCGAGTAGCTCGGGACCGACGCGCGCAGCGCCTGCTTCGTCACGCGGAAGAGGTCGACGAGCACCTCGCCGCGGAGGAGCTCGTCTACCTCCTGCTCGCGGGTCCCGTGCTGGCCCATAAGCCGCGAGACCGCGGTGCGCTCGTACGCCGCGTAGTGATAGACGTGCATGCCCGGAAAGCGGCGGCGACGCTCGACGATGTGGTCGACGAGCCGCTCGAAGCCTCGGCGCTCTTCCGCCCGATCGCGCGCCCAGATGTGCTCGTAGCGCGGCGTGCCGTCGTCGCCCAGCTCGATCCAGCCGTAGAGGTACTCGAGCCCGCGCGCCGGCTCGAACCACGGGTCGCCCTCGAGGTCGAGCCAGATGTCGCCGGGGCTCGGCTCCGGCATGAGCGCGAACCCGTGGTCAGGCTCCTCCGGGAGATACTCGATCCGGTGCTCGCCCGTGCGGCGGTGGTAGAGCTGAAGCCGCGCCTGGTGGTTGAGGCGGTCGAAGGTCGGGGCGCGCATGCTCGGGACCTTGGTCTCGGGGTCGGCCTCGGCGAGGGCTTCGAGCGTGGTGATCCGGGCTGCCGTGAGCCGCTCGACCTGGAGCCGCGAGACGCCGGCGACGAGCGTGAGGTGGTCGTCCTCCGCCCAGCGCTCCTTGCAGAGCGCGAGGAACTCGCAGAGCCCGCAGTGGTCAACGGGGTAGGGATAGGTCTCACGGCGGCGCTCGACCGCGTCGAGAAACCGCTGTCGGAGCCGCCGGTAGTAGGCGAAGTAGTCGTCCGGCCGGAAGGACTCGCGCTCGCCCGTGCCGGTGACGACGTGCATGGCGGCCGGGACGCGGCCCTGGATCCGCGCGAGCTGCTCGGTGTAGAAGCACAGTTGGAGCACGTGCTGCGGCTTGGCGCGGCGGGCGAGCTTGGTGTCGACGACCTCGTATCCGTCGCCGTCGGCGCGGCGCTCGATGAAGTCCGCGAACCCCCGCCACGTACCGTCGGTGAGCGCGGCCTGGTAGACGACGTCGGCTCCTTCGTGGATGGCTCGCTCGGTCTCCCGGGCGGCGCGGTCCCAGTCGCGGTCGTCGAAGTCGATGGTCGGTGACGCGGCGCCCCTCCGCCAGGAGCCGGGCCAGGTAGGCGGCCTCGTGCTCGTCCCCCTTGCGCCGGATGAGGTCAGCGTGAGGGTTGTGCCGCCAGGGCTTGTCGAGCTCGCCGCGAGCGACGGCGAGCTGGAGCGTGGTCAGGTGCTCGCACGCCAGGAAGGCGTTGAGGTCGGTCGGCGAGAAGCGCAGCCGGCCGTCGGTGAACCGCACATCTTCATTGTCGCCGTTCGTGCCGCTGCTTCTCATTCCGCTCGGATAACCATCCGCAGCCTCGTCCGGCAGCGACCCGGTGGGTAGCCGGCGCGACCGTCGGCGGCGAGGCAGACTCCGCGAACCGTGACCGCCCGACCTGAAAGCCTCCGGACAGGATGCCGTGCAGCCGCGTCCACACCGCCGCGAGCGCCGCGCCGATTAAGCGTCTCCGAGCCCGAGCACGTAGCTCGGCGAGCGCCTCCTCGTCCTCGAGACCATGTCGACGTAAACAAGCGCGACTCCAGCCCGAGCACGTGGGCTTCGCGCACCTGCTCCGGCGAGAACACCCTGCACGTCGGCCCTCCGGCCTGAGCCCAGCGGATCCAAGGGCGGCGCCCAGGTGATCGGTCGATGCGAGCGATCCGTCGACGTTTCTATGCGGCCAAAGTGGCAGCGGCAGCAATGGCAGGTTTGATTGCACTCGCCAAGGCTGAGCGAACGTCATCAAGCGTCTTCCAAAGCAACGGGACTGCGACGACCCGCACACGCACTTTGCCCGCGGAGTGGCTAAGCAGTAGATCCGGAGGATCGTCGAACGGCGCCGAGTCACCTGTCCACGGATAGACGAGAACAGCGTCGCTGCACCCGAGTCGCGCCGCGTAAGCGAGCATCTGATACAGGTCGCTTGAGGTAACGCCGAGGCTCGGTCGGCTCGGGACAAGCTCCTTCCACTTTGCGTCAACGATTGCAGCCGTCTTGCCCGCTGGCGTCCGAACTTCGACGTCGGGAATCAGCTCGGCGGCTTGAGCGCCAGCTGACGGGCCGCTCGCCCATTTTCCGAGATAACGACCTCCGGGCTTGAAGCGGGTCAGGTAACCCGCCTCCGCAGCGACGTCGCGTGTGACTCGCTCGACGAAGCGCTCGAACGCGGGAACGGTGAGCACGATCTCGGTACGGGCATAGGTTGATCCTGCCAGTACGCCAACCCCACGACCTTGGAGGAGCTCCTCGGCAAGGTCTACGGCTAACCCGTACTCGCGAGGAACCCTGCTGCGCCAGTCCGGCGCTGGCGTGACAAGCGCGAGATCACTCTCAGGCACGCGATCAAACTCGGCAAGGACGCCCTCGACGCGCTGTCGAACGTACCCGCCTACCCGGAGCCTTAGAGGCTCAAGTGCGCCCTTGAGAAAGCGCGCCACCGGATGATCCTCATCCAAGTCCGCCCACTCGGATGCAAAGAAGCCCTGCCGCTCGACTGCAAGTAGCGACTGCTCCGGGAAGCGAAGCCTGCCGCGAAGGGCTGAGGATTCTTCTCTGTGCACTGAATATGTCCTTAGGATCCGGCGTCGCCTCGCAGCCAGCACGAGGTCGCAGAGTGCCTCCACGCCGCGCTCGAAGTGAGAGGCACTCGGGCTGAACTCCGCCTCGCCGAGGCGTATAACGTCGCGTTCCATGCCAATCCGGACGATCGTCCCGATGTTCTCGTCCAGCTTCGCGCGTTGCGCCGCCGATAGCGCCTTCGCGCCTCGGGGAACGACTTCGAGCACGGTCTTCCCCGCGGCGAGTGTGCCGAGCCAGTTCCTCGGCTTTACCGCGGTGGTGCCGAACTCGAAGAAGTCGCTAGCGTCTCGTCCGGTGTACGCTCCGAAGACGCGCGTCAGGAGCGCAAGTTCGCTCCTGCTGATCCCGTCAGTTGACGCGACGGGAATCGCCTCCCACTCCTCGGCTTGAATCGGCACCCCGCGAGATTAGGCGTCAGGCGCCGTTTGCAGCGTCGGCCGCGCCTTCGGTTGCGTGGTCGGAACCGCTCGCGTAGATCTTCTCAAGCGCGGCGATCGCGTAGGGCAGTTCACCAGGCCCAGGAACAGGAAGATCAGGGTTCCAGAAGCGCGGATCAACTCGAATCCCGAGGTGCGCTTGGCCAGCGCGGTAGCCGAGATCAAGCGCCGCCTCCAGTTCCAGGCCGAAGACCGTCGCGAAGTTCACGTCCGGCTTTTCGATCACGTGAATGTTGTGGGATCCGCCCGAACGATCGCCGAGAACCAGGAGGAGGCTTGCCTCAGCACCGTAGAAGTATTCGTTCAGCAGCGGCAGGATCCGCCGCGCAAACCGCTCGACGACCTCGGAATCGGACGTGCAGCCCATTAAAGTAGCCGTGGCCGATGCAATGGTCGCGGTCGAGAAGGAACCGGATCCGTTGGTTTACCACGCGGAGGAGGCTGCGACAGTCGAGCGTGCGCCCCTCGCCCGCGTCCGGCAGCAGATCTTCGCGCGGCGGCGTCTCCACGAACTCGAACCGGCGGCGCAGAGCGTGGTCAACGAGCGCAATGTTGCGGTCTGCGGTGTTCATCGTCCCGATGATGTGGAGGTTCGCCGGGATGAAGATCCGGGAGTCGTCGTCTGACGCCGGATAGAGCGCCTCGAAGCCGATCGGGAACTCGCCGCCAAGCCGCTTGTCGGCCTCAAGTGCTGAGATCATTGGGCCAAGGATGCGACTGATGTCACCGCGATTAATTTCATCGATGACGAGGACGTGTTCTTCATCGGAGTTCGCTGTCGCTCGTCTGATCATCCGCAGAATCGGTCCGTAGTAGCGGCGGTAAGCGAGCTCAGCGGGCGCCGCCGGATGAGACTTCGCGTCGCTCTCCTCGCCGTCGTCGTATTCCTCCTGATCGGAATCCGCGGTTGAGACGTCATCGACGAGCGTCGGACGGATTGCCTCCGCAACGTCTGAGTACTGCAGTGATTGGTGGAACGTCAGGAACGCGACCTGTCCGACCAATTCGTTGAATCGGATGAAGTACGAACGGAAGTCCTCCGGATGCTCGAAGGACGGATCCGCGATCTCGACTGAGCGGCGGACGGCGGCAAGCGTCTTTCCAGTCCCTGGCGGGCCGTAGTAGATCTGGACGATCGACCGACTAGCGGGCGTCGAGAGGAGCTTCGCTCGAGCCAACGCGAGTGTTGGATCCTGGATCGCAAGCGAGCGAATCTGGTCGAACAACGACCGGTCATTGAACGGGAACACGCCCACTACGCGAGCCGCCTGCCGACTTCCTCAAGCTGACGAAGAATCCCTTCAAGCGAAGCCGGGTTATCTGAAGAGGGTGCGAAGGGCGCAACCGTGATCATTGACGCGATCGTCTTCTTCACGGTCGTGCTGCGTACGGCCTTGATCGGAAGCCCAGCCCCGTTAGTCACAGCCGAGATGTCGACACCGGCCACATCGATCACGGGAGTCTTGACAAGACCCGTACCGTCCCAGTCCGAACGCACGACCTTCCGCCCCGACATCGCACTGTCGTAGCCCTGCGCCTTGAGCCCAGAGGCCGCAATGTCGAAGAGAGCGTTCGACGCGATGGCCAGCTTGTTGTGCGCCTGGCCACCTTGGTAGTGGGATGCTATCCCGATCGCGGTTGCGTCGACCGCTGGAACGGCGAGCGCGAGAATTCGCCAGCCTATGTTGTCCTGGTAGTGCTCGAAGAGTGATTTCCGGTAGATCACGACTCTCGCGTAATGGACCTCTTGAAGCCAAAGCTGATACTCGGCGGCCGTCTTTCCCTCATCCTCGAGTGCGCGCCGGATCGGCCGCGGCATCTCGTTCGTCCACAGATTCCCGTAGTTCTCCCCGGTATAGGTTTCGACATCGATCCGGGTGCCCCACGCCGCGGGCGCGAAGATTTCTGCTAGTTCGGACTCCGCGGCTTCACTCACGTCGCTCTGCGGAACGAGTCGAGCACGCAGGACGGCGGTGAGGTTCTCCATCGATCAGGCTGCTGCCAGTCGCATCTGCTCAGTCGCGCACCTCTCGGGAAGCGACAGCGTCGAACTACCCTGCGCGTACGCAAGCAGTTCGGCGAGTGCCAAGCCGACGGCTCGAGCAAGAAGCGGGGGCACGGCGTTGCCTACCTGAGAGCAACGCGCGACGTCGTGACGGCGGCGCGGCCCGTTTATCGTGTACCGACCGCGGAACGCGAAATCGTCCGGAAAGGATTGGAGGCGGGCCATTTCGCGCACGGTGACGTTCCGCGCATGCGCATAGTGGATGAACTCGTCGGGATGTGTCGTGATGGTCGATGAAGGCCGGCGGGGGTCGAGCAACACCTTCTTGTCTTTCTTCGTTCCCCATGAGCGAAGGAACGACTTCGGCAAACGCCCGGGGGCTTGCGTTGCGTGCGCGTCCTCGTACAGCCGGCGAATGCGATCGCCGTGCTTGGAGAAGCGGTGGGAGTCTGGAATAGCGCGCCCGGGGATCCCTCTTCGCATCAGCTTCGCGTAGGCCGATCGGGCGGTGGCATACGTGCCGGCCTCGAAGCCAGCCGAGTCCGGACACGGGACACGTCGATCGCCGTCGAGGTCCGCTATCGCCTCACCGACCGTGATGGCTCGGTCGTTCGGCAGCCCAAGCGACAGTAGGTGATCCTCGCGGACCAACTCGAGCGCAGCAGGAAGCGCACGCGCCAGTCCGCGTCCCTGATCAACCTCGTTCAATACGCCAAGGATCAATACTCTCCGGCGTGTCTGGGGCACGCCGAAGTCGCTCGCGTCGGTGACAGTGAATGCCGCGTCGTACCCGTTCGATTGCAGCGCCCGAACTACTTCATCGGCCACGGAGTCCTCATAAACCCCCGGCTTGGACTTGAAGCGCCTGGCGATCCCCTCGACGTTTTCGATTAACACGAGCGGAGCGCGAACGAGGTCGACAACATCGAGCATCGCGTGGACGAGCTTGTTGCGCGCGTCGCTGCCATCTCGGATTCCTCCGACCCGAGAATCCTGGCAGGGCGGTCCGCCCGCGAGAAGCGTGATGTCGCCTGAGAGCTCACGCAGCAGGCGCCGTTGCTTTGGGTCAGCCAGAACGTCCTCGATCGTCTGGCTCCGTCTCGGGATGCCGTCGGGCCACGCGGTGAGCATCGGGTACGGCGCGTCATCCCGCAGGAAGTTCGCCTCGATCGTCTCGAACGCCATTGGATCGCGCTCGATTGCGAGCACGGATTCCCAGCCCGCGTAGTGAAGGCCCAGCGACAGACCCCCACAGCCTGCAAAAAGATCGATGACTTTCTTCCTCATGCGCACGCTCCCGAAGAGGCTCGCCTCCCACCGTGCAATCTACGGGCTCGGCCGGACGTTCCTCGTCGACCGTGGTCAAGGGCGGATAATCCGCCCTGGAGCGTCGCTCCGGTGCCCGTCTAGGGCAGCCGCCTTCGCCACCGACGATCCCGCTTCAGCGAGTACCGTCCCGATCCGCGTGACACAGGCATCAGGGTCTTCGATGACGTCGAAGTCCCATAGCCTGACGATAACGAAGCCGGCGTCCCTGAGCGCCTGCTCTTGTCCGGCGTCCCGAGCCGTGTGCGCCGGATCTTGTCGTCCCGTACTCTCCGCTGGCGGCCGAACCGAAAAAAGTCGGGGTGGCCGTGCCAGAACGCGCCGTCAACAAAGACGGCGACACGCCATCGGGTGAACGCGATGTCAGGCTTCCCGGCGAGGTCGGGGTGATGGCAGCGGTAGCCGACCAGGCCCGCCTTCCGCAACGCCCGCCGAAGGAGGAGCTCCGGCTTCGTGTTCCGGCTCCGGATCGCGGCCATGGTCCGCGACCGGCCGCGTGCGAGCCGCCGGGGTCGGAATCCGCGCTCCGCGGTTGCCCGCCGTACTGTCTAAAGCGGACATGGCCGAAGGCTACGCGCTCCCGAGCTCACGGCGATCCGCCGCGCCTAGATGATCGCTGGCCGCGCGATATCTCGTGAGCACATCTCGGACGCCAGGAGGTAGAGCATCTGCTGCGCCGTGAGCCGAGATGAACTCGGTCACAAACGCCCCGTAACGGCCGGCGGCCACGCTGTCGAAGAGGTGCGGCCGATACCTGACGATCGAGCCGAAGTAGAAGAAGAGCACCCAAAGCGATGCCAGTGGGGCAGACGTGCCTCCCCCGGCTCTGAGAGGTGGATGTAGTACTTGCGGTAGGCATTTTCGGGCGTAGTCGTCACGATCCGCCACAGCAGGCCACGCATCGGCGTCACCAAGTCCATCGCTACGTCGCTGGGCCGGCCCGTGTACGTCATCACGGCGCCCTGCTCGAGGCAAAGCAGAGCGTCCGGCCGTCCGGTGTCCTTGACCTGAACCTCCCGGAAGATCCCGTCCAGCCGTCCCTGCCCGAGGAGCGTCCTCCGGGTGATCCCGTAGCGCTTGAGGTCGCCCTTCTCCGCGTATAGGCGGAGCCAGACCTCCCGCGCGGCGGTCGCCTTGACGATCTCGACCTCTGCAAGCCCGAGGAATCGCTCCGCGTTTGACGGGATCGGCTTCGCGCCAGATCCGGTGGCCCACTACGACCTGGGGCAGCAACTCGGGAACCGGGATACGTGTCGTCGTCCGCAGGTCGTGAGAACCCCGAGCCGCTCGACGAGCTCTGCGTACACGTTCACGAGGTTTGTTCAGACTCCGGAACGACCACGACGGAGTCGTCGAGTTCAACGCCGGCTCCCAGGACGGCGCTCTGACAGCCCGTGCGGAAGCGCGCTCTAACGATGACGGGTAGCCCAGCGCGAGGAGCAACGCCTTGCCGAGGTTCAGGAATGCGTAGTAGAGAAGGAGCGGGTTGGCCGCGACCCGAGAGCTCGCCGCCTCGTAGAAGTCCTGGGCTTGCTCGAGGAAGGCGAGTGCTTCGCGCTGGAGGTCAGCGTCGTTCACCCGGTCACGCACGGCGGCTTCCATTACCGGCCACGGGCTCATCGCAAACAGCGAGTCGGTCCGGGCCCCAGCGACGGTTATCCCGCGTGGTAGGGAAGAAGGAGAACGGCAGGATGCGCTCCTTCACGAACAGTGTCGCTCCGAGTCGCGCGCATGCGGAATGGGCAACCGCGCGATCATTCCGCAGGCGCGCGGCCGCAAGCGCTCGGCACTCTCGCCCTGAAAGCTGGCTGCCATGTCCCGCTGCGCTAATTCGCACTGAGCCCGAGGGGGCGTACTAGGCTGGAACCCGTTCACCCCAGCTTCGCGAAGCTCGAAGTGTCCTGAGCGAAAGGTGCAACCGGACGCCGTCGGGCCAGGTCGAGATATCTAGCGCTCTGATCCAGGTTGAGGTGCGCCGCGCGGCGGCGTCCGCCCTCTGAGCCAGTCCGCGAGGTGCTCGACGCCCATGATCCAGACGCCGTCTCGGCGGTGCGGGCCGTCGTCTCGCAGCGCCAGGCACAGAACCGGCGTCACCCAGCCGCCGACCTCGCCGTGGAGCCACGCTGAATGGTGGCGCGCTCGGCCTAGGTGCTCGACGCGGTACGCGCGGTTGCGCGTCTCCACGAGGTACGTGCCCGACGGGGCGTGGACGACTGTGCCGATGCGGCGGCCGTGGGCGCTCAGGAAGTCGTGCTCGACCGTCCAGCCCTCTTCGCCGGCGAGGGTGTCGAGGGCTCGGCGGACCGGCTCGTCGTCGACGGCCAGGCCGAGCTTCTCGTTGCTCGCTGCGATGGCCTCGGCGACGTCGTCTCGGTAGAGGAGGAGGACGACCGCGGCCAGGGCGAGGATCGTGACGATGCCCTGCATCGGCTCGACGAGGTCCGCGAGGATCGCGGCGACGATCAGCGCGTCGACGCCCAGGAAGGCGACTGCGAGCGCGACGGCGTCCAGGGTGGCGCGCTTCGGGGACGCTCGGCCGACCGACATGCCCCTCCTATCGGCCGCTTGCAAGCCTTGATTTAGAGCGGATTACAGGGCGTCGACGGAGAGCGGGACGAGCTCGAAGCGGTCGACGTCCACGAGGCCGCGGTCGGTGATCTTCAGGCTGGGGATCACCGAGAGCGCCAGAAATGACATTGTCTGGAAAGGCGAGGGGTAGCTGCAGCCGAGCTCTCTCGCCGCCTCGAGGCAGGCTTCGCTGGCCTCGACGACCTCGGCCAGGGGCGCATCCGACAGCAGGCCGGCGACCGGCAGGGGCAGCTCCGCCTGCACGCCGCGGCTCTCGATGACGACGATGCCGCCGCCGATCTCGGCGATGCGCTGGACGGCGCGGGCCATGTCGCCGTCGTCGGCGCCGACGACGACGATGTTGTGCGCGTCGTGGGCGATCGTCGAGGCCATCGCGCCCTTCTGGAGGCCGAAGCCGCGGACGAAGCCGAGGCCGATGCGGCCGGTGCGCAGGTGCCGCTCGACGACCGCGATCTTGAGGAGGTCGCGCGACGGGTCGGAGACGGCCTGGCCGTTCTCGACGGCGAGCTCGTCCTCGAGCGACTCGGTGACGATCTGGCCCTCGACGAGGCCGATCACGCGGCCGGCGCCTCCCTCCCACTCGATGCGGAAGTCGTTCACGGCGACCGGCTCGATGTTCACGGTGGACTTGACCCACTCGGGCACCTCCACGCGCGGGATCTCCTCCACCGGCTTGCCGGCCTTGAGGACGAGCTCGGGCTCGAAGCGCTCGAGGTCGGGCAGGAGCAGGATGTCGGCCTGGTAGCCGGGCGCGACCGCGCCGAGCTGCGTGAGGCCGTGCCAGAGGCAGGGGTTGAGCGTGGCCATGACGAGCGCGTCCTCGGGCGCCGTTCCCTGCGCCACGGCCTCGCGCACCATCGAGTTGACGTGGCCGTCCTCGGCGATGTGCTCGGGCTCGCGGTCGTCCGTGCAGAAGGCGAGCCGGTGCGGCCCGAACTCCTCGACCAGCGGCAGGAGCGCGGTGAGGTTGCGCGCGGCGGAGGCCTCGCGGATGAGCACCCACATGCCCGCGCGCAGGCGCTCGCGGCCCTCCTCGACCGTGAAGCACTCGTGGTCGGAGCGGATGCCGGCGGCCGCGTAGGCCTGCAGGTCCTTGCCGAGGACGCCGGGCGCGTGGCCGTCCACGTGCGTCGTCGCGAGCGCGAGCTTGTCGAGCTCGTGCGGGTCGCCGGCGATGACGCCGGGGAAGTTCATCATCTCGGCGAGGCCGATCACGCGGCGGCGGCGGAGCAGCCCCTCGAGGTCGCCGGGGTTCAGCGGGCGGCGCGGCGACTCGAAGATCGAGGCCGGCACGCAGGACGAGGCCATGAAGAACACGTCGAGCGGCACGTCGTTGCAGAGGTCGGCGAGCCAGTGGACGCCGTCCGTGCCGAGGACGTTCGCGATCTCGTGCGGGTCGGCGACGACGGCGGTCGTGCCGAGCGGGAGGACGAGGCGCGCGAACTCGTCCACGAGCAGCTTCGAGGACTCCAGGTGCATGTGCGCGTCGACGAAGCCCGGGACGACGTACTTGCCGCCGGCGTGGATGACCTCCTTGCCCGCGTACTCGCCGAGGCCGGCCACGTAGCCGTCGCAGATGGCCACGTCCGTCTCGAGCCACTCGCGCGTGAAGACGGAGAAGACCTGGCCGCCCTGGATGACGACGTCGGCGAGCTCGTCGCCGCGGGCCACCGCGAGTCGTCGCGCGAGTTCCGGCACGCGGGAACGGTACCGCGCGGCGCCGGGGCGGGCTACGCGGTACGCTACGAGCGGGTCGCCGAAGGCGTCGTAGAGCGCGGACTCGACCTCGCTCTGGAGCGCGACGCGGAAGCGGACGCGTCGGCCGGCCGCCTCGCGGATCTCGTCGAGCCCACGGCCGTCCGTGGGGTCGGCGACGGCGATGAGGAGCACCGAGTTCGCGAAGCCGTAGGGGATCGCCTTCACGCGCCGCGCGATCGACTCCGGCACGTAGTCCACGGCGTTCTGGTCGAGGTCGATCTTGGCGAGGTCGACGAAGTCGAGCTTCTCCTGCTCTGCGAGCAGCCGCGCGAGGTCGCGCTCGCGGATCCAGCCGCGCTCGAGCATGACCTCGCCGAGCCGGCGATCGGTCTCCTGCGCCTCGACGAGGGCGTCGCGAACAGTCGCGGCACGTGCGATGCCGTCACGGACGATCAGACTTCCGAGAGGTAGATCCCGCAGATTCATGGAAGTGACTTCCAAGACGCAGCGTAGAGCCGCCGTCTTCCCGCCGGGATCACTCTGACGGGGGAGACGCGGCCAGTCTCCTCTTTCGGGTAGTTGAAGCCGTCCGGAGGCAGGAGCACACTCCGAGACAGGGAACTGCGGCGAAGGAGCTATGCGGCTATGACGGTTCAGGTTTCCAATCCTGCGTTCGTGTACGACCTCCTGGCGTCCCTCAAGCGGGCGAACTACAGCGTCTCGCTAAGCGGGGACACGACGGTCGAGGTGAGCATCCCGCCGGCTGCGACGGTCGAGCAGGCGCGCCTCCACCTCGGCTTCTACCTCGCCAACTGGCGGGCGCGGCACCCAGGGATCGTCGCGGACATCGTTCGCTGAGCTGAGCGCGGTCGAGGCTTCGTAGAATCGGCGGCGTGCGCGCCGCCCTGGTCACGGAGCTCGGTCGCCTGCCGGAGATCGGCGAGGCGCCCGATCCTGTTCGCGGCGAGGGCGAGGCTCTTGATCCGCGTTCTCGCCGTGCCGCTGAACCCGATCGAGATCAACGTCGGCGCCGGGCGCTTCTACGGCGGCCATCCGCCTCTCCCCTTCATCCCCGGAGGTGAGGCCGTCGGACGCGTCGTCGAGGCCGAGACGCTTGCGCCGGACACGCTCGTTTGGGCCAACGGGGCCGGGATGGGCTCGCGCCGCGACGGCGGGCTTGCCGAGCTGCTCTCGGTGCCCGAGGACGTCGTCGTGCCGCTTCCGGAGGGCGTCGATCCGGTGCTGGCCGGAGCATTCGGCGTCGCGGGTATCGCGGGATGGCTGCCGGTCGCGTATCGCGAGCCTGTGCGTGAGGGCGACGTGGTGCTCGTCCTCGGTGCGACCGGGACGGTGGGGCTCGTGGCGATGCAGGGCGCGCGCCTGCTCGGCGCTGGTCGAGTCGTGGCGGCTGGACGTCGGCCCGAGGCGCTCGAGCGGGCGAAGCGGCTCGGCGCAGATGCGGTGGTCTCGCTCGAGTCCGAGGATCTCGTCGCTGCGTTCAAGGAGGCGTGCGGCGGCGACGGGCCGACCCTCGTGATCGACCCCGTGTGGGGCGAACCGGCGGTTGCTGCTGCGACGGCGGCCGCGCCAGGCGCGCGGCTCGTCAACATCGGCCAGTCGGCGGGGCCGGCGGCGCCGTTCCTCTCGGCCGACGTCCGCGGGAAGCAGCTGAACATCCTCGGCTTCTCGAACTTCGGCACGCCGCGCGAGGTCATGCACCGCGAGTACCTGCGGCTGCTGGAGTACGCGCGGGCCGGCGAGATCGAGGTGGAGACGAAGACGTTTCCGTTCGAGCAGGTTGCCGAGGCGTGGGAGGCGCAGGCCGAGGGCGCCGGCGCCAAGGTCGTCGTCACGCTCTAGGCGTGTACGTCGTCGTCTTCCTCAGACGCGGTGAGAACGCCCAGGACGAGCAGCGGCACGATGCGGCGCACGAGGCGTTCATCGACTCGCTCATCGAGCGCCACGCGATCCTGCTCGGCGGGCCGTTCGGGAGGCCGCTGGATGATGTGGATGGCGCATACGTCCTGCCCTGTCGCAGCCTGGACGAGGCGCGCGAGATCGCGTCCCGGGATCCGCTGGTCGTCCACCGCGTCTCGCGCGCGGAGTGCATCGAGTGGCAGCTCGTCGGGATCGACGTGGACGCGATCGAGTCCACGTAGAAGCCGCACCCCTACTGATTAAGGGGCCACCCCGGGCCACCACCCGCTGTGGACGCTAACGGCGAAAAGCGCACCCATGGTGTCGCCGGTGTGTCGAAAGTGAGTCGATCGGCTCAGGCGAGGCCGACGATCTCGTCCGGGCGCACCGGCACGCGGACGAGGTCACGGCCCGTCGCGTCGCGGAGCGCAGCGACGATCGCCGCGGTCGAGACGACGGTCGGCGGCTCCCCCACGCCCTTGACGCCGTACGGCGCGTCCGGCTCCGGATCCTCGACGAGCTCGGAGACGACCGGGGGCATGTCGAGCGCGGTCGGGATCAGGTAGTCGGTGAAGCTCGCGTTCGTGATCAGGCCGTCCTTCGTCTGGATCTCCTCCATGAGCGCGAGGCCGAGGCCCTGCGCGGTGCCGCCCTCGATCTGGCCGTAGACGGCCTGCGGGTTGATCGCGCGGCCGACGTCCTGGGCGGTGCCGATCCAGACGACGCGCGTGAGGCCGAGCTCGACGTCCACCTCGGCCACGACGCGCATGGCCGAGCAGGCGAAGGCGACGTGGGCGCGGTCGCCGCCGACGATCTGGCCCGTGTCGGGGTCGAGGGGGAAGGTGCGGACGTGGCGGTAGACGCGCTCGGCGTCGATCTCGTCACCCGGCTCGAGCGAGCCGCCGCGGCGCGCGAGCTCGCTCCTGACTTCCTGGCAGGCGAGCTGGACGGCGCCTGCGGTCATCCACGTCTGGCGTGAGGCCGAGGACGAGCCGGCGGAGGCGACGGCATCGGTCGAGTGCGGCGCGACGACGACGTTCTCGATGTCGAGCTCCGTGCGCGCGACCTGGGCCATGACGTTGA